>CBDCEL010000003.1:0-1259612 GCA_965215845.1 Aurantibacter sp. | reverse complement strand
CGACAGACAAAGAAAAATTCTCATTTTGTTGTGTATTACAATGAATAGAGCCGATGTCACAGATATCTTCAACAATACAATTCCAATCATTCGCAACATGAAATAAGGGAGTCTGTGCCAAGATTCTGTTGCTCTGCGACGATCTTACGGTAATTACCCCGGAATTTAAAATGTTCTTCTGCCGAAGAAGAAAATTCTTTCTTGGGGTCATGGTAAATATGCGCACTGGACTGTCATCTCTAAATCCTCTCACCGTGATATAGTCGTCTGCCCTATTTGGATTGCCTGATGGAAAATTCGGCACTTCATAAACAATATCGACATTATCCGATTCGATTCTAAAATAAGGAAAACGATTCTCAATATTATGTAAAATGCCATCATCAATTTGGCCGCATCCACTCATGTGGACTAAATCCATACGATAAATTGTATTTGGACATAATCCTGTAAGCGAAATCTCTTGTGGAGTAAAAGGGGTGGTCATTTTGAGATTCGTAAATCTATTAGGAGTGTGCGAATCATCAAGAATTGCCGGATTGCCAATAGAGCGTCCATTCCCATCAGCACCTTCTGTTATTTCCCAACGATAGAATCCTCCAGCACACCCGGGCCAATCCTTGGGATTTTCATCAATTATCACTTTCGTTTCTTTAAAAAAGGAATAAACATCCAATGTCGTGGAAATTCCGGTGTTTGGATTGCCTGCATCACATGGTTCTCCATCTCCTGTTCGAAAGTAGACCGTTGTCACTCCTTTATTCACGCCATTATTAAATCCACGAATTAATGCATCTTCGCGATCAATTATTGGATTAACCGGATTTGCCAAATTGTGAAATCCTTGATTACGAGCTGCATACATTCCAGCGAGTAATGGCCACAAATAGTTTCTGAGCATAACATTATATGTTGGCATGCTTGCAATATTCAATTGGAATTCTCCCTTCTCAGAAGTTTGGAGGTTTTCTGCTTTATCAATTAGACGATGTATTAAGCCCTTAACTTCACAATCTGGTATTTTTGGCTTTATTCGACCCATCCTTTTTTGCCTTTCACTAGTAAATTCATCGTCGGTATCATTTCTAATGCATAAATTAGCGTCTATTTGAGGAATGGCATCAGCAATTCCATTGGCTATATCCCAATTAATACCAGCAATATTGCTGGCCTCAGTAGGTGTAATATCATTCCAGTTTTCATTTAAATAAAAAGCAGCCATTGGGCCTAAACGATAATTATACATCGAAGCTATCGATCTCGTGCCATCAAACCCTGAATAACTCAAAACTTCTTCTATTCTGTCTTCAATCAAAGTGTTGTTTTCATAAATATTTCGTATTATCCCTTGTTGAATAAGGCCGTCTGTTAAATATAATTGTGTCTCACCATCAAATTCCAGCGGAAGTGTAATATCTCTTCTAAACGTATAACCCAGCCATGGTGCTTGATGAAGAACTACTCCGCTATTTTCATTCCTCAAGGCCAAGTCCTGAATTCTTTCATTTATTCCTACTCTTCTATCGGTTCGATTTTCTTGAATAAGATTCGCCCAGGCAACGAGTTGATTATTTACTTCCCTTCCTCCGATTATTATACCTGAATCATCGTCATTGGGATCTTCATTGTCGATATCTGTTGTGCCGTCTAATCCAAGTGCAAAAGACGCAGCGGTTCCATCACATTTTATTCTTACATTTTGAAATCTACTAGCTTTATCTACTTGGTCGAGCATTCCATTCCCAATCATGACCCTAGTTCTTCTTGCACGTTGATTTCCTGTTATGTGATGAAATAGAACCAAGAAATTCAATTTGGTTTCTTTGGTTAAAAATGAAGGATTAAATGCGTTCGGATATGAGCCTGCCAATGATTGATACCCTTTTTTGATAATGTTATCCGCACCCGTTTTTATGGGATCCCAAGTGGAAAAATGATTTGTGCTCACATCCATGCCATGATTGCTATAATTAACGGCTTCTTCATAATAAGTTCTTTTTCCTCCCCTTAGATATAATAACCATGGCAATATCTGTAGACCATATTGTGTTCCATCGTATGTCCGATAATTCCAAGAGCCGGGTTGACCCCATCTTGCTGCGCCAAATCTATAGTTTCCATAATAATCTGCGGACTCCCAACGCATACAGAAAAGCTGCCCTAATTCATCAATCTTTTGTTCTATATAATCGTAATAATCATACTCTTCAGCCAATCTTATTGAAGGTAGTTTAAATCCGAAGATTGTACTAGATCGATTTTCAAACTCCCTTGGTCTTTGTCTAAACAATAATGGATGTTGCAGTAGTGAATGACGTATTTCCCGTCTTGCTTGGGGCAAATCTAGGTGAAGCATGACCTCATGGGTTTTGGCCACACCTTCTCCGCTATATCTGAAGCTATTACCCTCACAGTCTATACAGTTATTACCGTCCATTTTGTATTTAAATTCATGAAAATCATCTGTATGGCATGGTATGTCATCTGGTCGTTCTCGGTGAACTCTGAAGTATCCTGTTGAAAAGTTTAAGTATTCCTGACCCAAATAATTTTCAGGCTGAAATGACAGCACATCCACATTTGCTCCGAGGATACGAAATCTGAGTTGGCCAGAAATTCTATTAAACTCAAATCCTTTTGGAAACTCTTGCCACATATTTTTGGCAGACAATAGGATATTAAAATTCAAATCATTTTCAAAGAGATTAATCCATCCTTTCAATTTCCCGGTGGTAAGCGAATTAGTCGAAGGGTCATTACCAAAATCAATCTCATTAACATTCCTTTGATTGGCGTAATATTCATCTTGAATGTCACAATCAAAATCTTCACAATTGATTTTGGGTTGATTAAAACGACCAATAACAACACGGGGTCTTTGATTGCGAAACATGGGATCCAAAGTTGAAACTAGATCAAAGTCTCTCATCCTTAAATTTAAATTATCACTAAGCCAGGTATATGTAACATCAAACTTTATGAACGGTTTGCTTCGATAGTAATGATGCGTAACGTCAATTTCAACTACATCTTCCGGAGTACCAGTGACGTCGGATTGTAACCTCTGAGTACTACGTATTCTTGTGTAAACGGGACTGTTGAACTCAATACAATAATCTACAATCTGTCTATTTGCGGCAACGTAATTACCTCCAATGGAAAATTCAGGTGAATTAATGCGCACATTATTAAAGATTCTTCGATCATTATTCCCTTTAACAAGTCTTAAATTGTTGACAATATGATTATTGGGCAATAAACTCGCTTTTAATCTGCCCGTATTGATTTGAATAGCTACAAAATTTCCATTTTGATCTAGTTCACATTTAGCTAAAAAGTTATTTCCGTTTGCTCCATTTTCACAAGGTGATTTACATTTCATAACATTTTTGACATATGGTTGGCTAGTACCACAATCGTTTCCCGGATTATTCGTATCAAGTCTTATTACTTCATAAGCTATTTTGTTAATAGGAAATGGATTATTAGACTCCATCATATGCGGCGGTATTGCCTGAAAATGAACGAGCAACCATTTAATCACTTTCTTGCCATCGGTATTTCTTTCATGCCAGTAACCAGTAACCTCAAATGCTGCCTCAACACATCTATCTTCATCTAACACATTTCTCAACCTCAAGTCAACTAGATTCTCATCTGTAATACTTTTATTATCGTTTGGTACTGCCATCAACAAACCTACCTGAACGGGCTTTGCATTGGAAGAAGACCATCCATCCCAATTTTTTCTCAATTCGGGCTCTTCAACCGGAGAAATTCTTGCGATAATCTCGCCATTAATCTGGGCATGGCTTACGGTGCAGAGCAATAGAAATAATATACTCCCTAATATTGACACATTGGATTGCCTCAATGGGATAGTGCAAAAGATATTACCAATGAAATAAAGGTCGACCAAATAGTTTGAATTGGAATTGAGTTTCATTTTATTAAGAAATGAATTATGCAAAGGGGAATACAACTAAAGATAGTGAAATAAGTACTTGTAAGAGAAATAAGGCATAAATTAGAAAAATTATCAATAAGGCTCCTCCAGAAAGACATTTACATCAAACTCAATTCAATTCTGTAAGTGTTCCTAAATATAGCAACGGTTAAAAATGGATTTTAAAGGTAAAATCAAGGACCGTTTAGGGTTACTAAAATCGAGGTTTCTAAAAATATCCGGGAAGTTTAGGGATGGGTAAGGAGGTTTGAACTTTTGAAACCAATCAAAAAAGTTTGATTAAAGGTGGCATTATTCGCTCTCTAGTTGATAGGCAGTCTCGATACTCTGATTTAAGAAATGACCGCATCACAAATAATCGGTTTCAACACTTAGGTTTTCAGCGTAAAACGTACATATATTGCAGTTATATTCTAAAAGAACCTCTCCGATGGTTAAGGCGGTACAAGATCCTCTACAATCCTTAACTGCAGAATACGAGAATGACAGCGTTTGAAAAATTATCTGTTTTGAACGGCAAGCATATTTTATTGTCCAGGCACTATAAGATAATCAAGTAGTGCATCTATTTCTGCATCATTCAATCCGTTCAGCAGCCCTTTGTACATCATAGACTCTGTTACTGAAACGCTCGAAACAATGTCCTTAGTCGGTATTTTTTTGATCATGTTGCCAATAAGCATCATGTGAACGGCTTCTTCGTCTTGGGTAATAACGCGTCCGAGGAATACCTCATCGGTCACTGTCGAAATCCGTGTCGCAAAGGTACCTGGTTTCATTCGTTTGGAGGGGTAAGTAATCTCCTCGAGCAATTCTTCTTTGCCGTAAACCTCCCCGATATTCCTAAGGTTTGGACCAAGCAACTCCGTTTTCCCATCTATTCCATGACAGGAAGCACAACCTAAACTGGCGAACAACAATTTGCCTTGCTGTATATTACTACCTTTGGGAGTAAGGGTTAGGTCGACTTCTGATGGTCTGCTGGCTGGTTCGACCGAGGGGCTTCTGATAAAGCGATAAATGGCCCCATCAGGCTCATTAGTGGCAAAGTACCAGTAATCTGTCCGCCCCATTCTGGAGACATACAGGTCGCCATTATCCGCAAACGCCAGACCGGTTGCTTTGGGCAAGTCTGCAAGCAACTCTTCTTCAACATACAAGCTGTCTTTTTCGGCTGTTATTTGGATCCGGGCTACTGCCCCTCTTTCCCAGTACTCACCGGGCCCGTACAATGATGCATACAAGAATTCCTGCCCGTCTACCGACTGGAATTCCATTTCTGCCGGAGCGATTTCCGAACGGAATATGCCTATGGCGGGTGTTGCTTCAGAATCGCCATACTTGTTGGTATTATGGCCATAGAAACGCCCTTCTCGAAGTAGATGTAGTTCTTCCACCGGGTTTTGTCCGCCTTGATTGTCGGCAAAAAACAGCTGCCCGTGACTGTTAAAGGACATCCCGTGTACCGAACGAATCCCGGTTGCAAGGGTGCTGGCCTTTTTTCCATCAGGGGATATTTTCAGAATTGCGCCCCGGTATTTATTGGGGTCTGGGCTTGCGCCCGCGTTCCATGAATCCGTAGTGAGGGCAATGTGCATCCAGCCTTCTGAATCAAATCGTAAGCCGGAGGTATACTCATAGGGATGATCACTAAAAGGGATCTGATCAAAATATACAAAGCTGGTATCGGCTACAAAATCACGATCTAGGTCCCTATAAACACGTATCTGCTGAGGCAATCCTACATAAAGGTCCCATCCCTTGAATACCATCCCCGAAGGCGTGCGAAATCCATCCTTTTTAACATCGCAGAATTCCTTTGCCGTATCTTCAATGCCATCACCATCGGTATCCAGAAGGCTATAGATTTCACCGGTCATATTAGCCACGAACATCCTTCCCTCCGGGCCGGGTTCCAGTACACCGGGATTCCAGACCACCGTTCCCTCTAGTATTGGCAACTTGAGTACAGTATAGGGCTCATAGACTTTAATGGTTGTGTCTTGATACTTTCTAATAATGGCTTGGGTAATGCCGGTATGCTGCTTTTGAACGCAAGACCCACAGCAAAGTATGGAAACAATCCCGGCGACTACTCTTTTTTTCATGTTATCTGGCTGAATTCCAAGACCTTTTATCGTACCTAAGATATTAAAAATTATCCTTATCTACCATGAGTTTGATGCTTGGGTAGCATTGTAAAATGGTATCTGAATAAGGAGGGCCCTATTCTTTGATTGTATCGTTTTTGGCCCTTTCCAACAGTCATGATAATTGACCATTTCTTTAGACTTTCAGGGTTAAAATGAAAGTTCACTAAAAGGCATGGAATTTGAACTTTTAAAACCTATCTAAAAGTTTGATCAAAGGTGGGATTAGGTATGCTCCGTGTATTTTCTCAATTCTGGTGATTAAAGATAAAAAGCGTTGGTTTTACAAGATTAGAGTTAGTATCTTCTTTCACACGATTATTCCTCTTTCCAACCGACTATTTCATATTCGTAAAGGTCCTGGCCAGAATTGACCACCAGCGATTTGGTATTCTCAAAACCTTTGACTATCCCTTGCTTTTCAGAAGCTCCCGTTACGAATTCGAACGAGGCAGGGTATTGTACATGAACCGTGATCATTCTTTCATATTCGGATATTTTTTTTAGCATTATCACAGGGACCTGAAAAATGGATTCCTGATTACCCACAACATATATCATATCCTCTTTGTTAGGCACTTTTACCTTTAAAGTCAATTTATATGTTTCAGTGCTGAACCCTACACATTTCTGATGGCACTTTTTTTTACTTCCCGTAAGGTCGACAACCTCGTTTATCTCTGTTCCGTTATCCAGAACCTCTTTGCCGTCCACTATAAAAGAGTAATTATATATGCCTTCATCAAGTTTAAACTCACTTTCCCACCTTCCGTTCCGTTTTTTCAAAAAAGCCAAGTTAGCTATTGGATAAATTGTACCACTAAACGGCAATGACTTAAGCCATACACTTTTTGCGTTTTGATAACCATCTAAGGTAACGGTAAAGTTTGCCTCTCTAGGATAAACAGAGTTGATTCTATCCCATATATCATCCGCCCAACTCTTATGGTCTGGGTGCGTTTGATTGAATTCGCGTATGGTTTCATAAGCTTTTTTCAGGTCATTATTTTGAGACTCATAGACTGCCTTTATCAACCACAGGTCGATATCATTATCGTTAAATTTTAGATACTCATTTAAAAAAGGATAGACAGCAATGTGACGTGTTTCCCGGGTAAAATAATATACTATGTTGGGTAGTAAAAACGATTTTTGGTCATTTGACAAATTCAAATTCTTATAAAGCTCAAATGCCTTTCTTTCACCTTGTTTGATAATAGCTTCATACAATTTCGAAATAGCACCATCCGGGAACAAATCGACTAATAGTAGTGAAGTCCTACCCTTTTCCAAGAGCTTTTTGATATTGCTCTGGTATGGATTTGAATAGTCGCCCCCGAAAAAAATAGTTACTTCCCCAGTACTCAAATTATTGACATTTGAATAGACAGTTGTGCTGGATCCTTTGACGGCTGTTTTTCGGCATATCTCGGTAAAACTTTCGAGGTTGGGTTCCCTTGCGCTCAAGATTTGAGTTGCAACCGGGAAACGGGTACAAGATGAACCATCGGCATTGCTGCAAATATCAAAATTTGTAGATACCTGAAAAGGTTTATCGGTTAGAATTCTGTTCCCGGTCGGACTTATCATGGCGAAATGTCCTTTTCTATCGGCTACATGCATCTGTGCATTCCTAAAACCAAAATGAAACCAATACTCATCGAAGAACTCTACAACTTCTTCCACCGTATGGAAATTTGCTAGAATATGGGAAAGAATAGCATGGTCGCCCGAATGAAATTCTTTCTTCTTGTACATTTCCTTTACAGGGTACAGCGCTATTTGATTGAGATCGTAGGCTAGGCCTGCCTCATTCATTCCGCCGGCAATCATATTATTCTCTCCATTCTTTGGCGTGTCCCTAGAGAAAGTATAATAACCAAACTTGGTGTTCGAGGTTTTCGGAAAAATATTGATATAGTTTTTAAAACTGAAGCTGAAATCCTCATTATTTCCGAACCAGATATTACCCTTGGTGTCTTTTGCACTAAAAATAGTGCAAGACCATGAGGTCTCTGGGCTCAAAAGCAAAAAATAGAAAACAATGATTATGACTCTTACATTCTTCATGACACCTATTTCGAGTGCTTGTTAATCGATTGGTGCAAGATGGTGAAATCATAGGTTTCGCCAGTGCCTTTTGGCGATGCAATAGTATCATATGTAGAATTTGATACCCTTTTATGTGAGGTTAGTGGGACAATAACAACTGGCAAGCTGTCCAATGACACAACGATGAATTGTGGACTTAATGATTCTCCGCAATGTATAAGGAGGGAGAAACCCCAAACTTATTTTTAAAAACCCGGTTGAAGGTTGCCTTTGAATTGAATCCTGATTTTTCTGCCAAGGCCATAAGCGTATATTTCTCATGTTCAGATTTTTCTAATAAGGACATGAAATGCTTTAAACGTAGCGAATTAATATAATCATTAAAGCTGCGGTTCTCATGTTCTCGAATGGTGGCGGACAAGGTTTTTGAATCTAGTCCGTAGTAGTAGGATAACCTTTCTAAAGTGATGTTCTGATCCAAGTATTTTTGGTCTTCTTTAAGCTTTTCAAGCAATCTCTTGCTTTGGGGTTTTATTGAAGAAACATTACCCACCTTGCGATTACCATGTCTTGAATAAAAAATAATCAAATAGATTGAAATCATATATATAATAATGCCAATAGCCATTATCCTAAACAAAAAATGGAACTCGTACAATCCGTTTGATTCAAAAAGTATGGCGAAAAGCTGAATTGCCCTGGTCAAAAAGATCAACATAAATCCAAGAACGAAAAGGGATAAAAACCTGAGCTTTTGCCTTTGTTTAATTTGTTTATCCTTTCTTTTATTATGCTCATGGAGAATCCAAAAGAATGAAATGCAATCAACTGCAATGAACATAGTGTCGGACAGCGTATCTCCCCAACCAACCCAGCCTAAAGAAATAGCACTTAGTAGTAAAAACTCCAATAACCCGGGAAGTAGTAGGAGGGTTTTATCCTTTTTTTCAGAGGAAGACACCTTGTCATAAGCTATTATGACTATAGCAACAGTCAAAAGCTTAAAACAAAAGAATTGTTGTATAAAAAAATCCAATTCTATATCATCTTCAAAAACGTAGAGAAATTCTCTTAGGATAGTTAAGGAAAAAAGAAAAACGCCCAAAGCCATCAGTTTCAAAAAGGTGTCGGACTTTATTTTTATGAAAATGAACAGACTTACAACTAGGCCATTAAAGAAACCTAAGAGCATCAGTATATAAAAAACCAAACTATGTTGCATGATTTATCCTTGGGCACAAAATCCAAAACAAAAATAACCTTTAGTTATAGAACATAGATTGAAGAAAAGATCAGTTCTGAAAGATAAGTTTTTGGATAACTAGGTAGATGAGCATATAAGTTTAGAAGACTTAGTGCCATATAACAGCCATTTTAAGGCGTAGTTGCGGCAATTCCATTTTTCTTTTGCCAAGGTCCCATTCTTAGTTTTTTTAGTGGTTTTGGTGTTTTACTTTTTATGGGACACATGTAGTTTGCATAATCCACCATTTTGGTGAACTTTTGGCATCCTACCCATTCATCATTCCTTTTAAATTCATTTCCAGCACTAATTAAATTGCCTCTACGAAGACCTTGTCATTAAACTTTAAGATCGTGCTATGTTGTATGTGTTCGACAGGGTATGCCAGGTTTTTGATTTTTTTCAATTTTGAGATCACAAAAAGTTCACGATCCAATCTATGAAATTTGAAGTTTTTGTGATGGGTATGGGATAGTCCTAGAGTTAGTTTGTCATCAAAAACAAAATGATGAATACAAACAAATTTTTGATGTTGGCGGTAATTGCATTGCTTGGGCTATCGTGTAGTAATGACGATGATGATAACCCACAACCCACTTCGGCCAATTTAGAGATAAACATTGCGGGCTTGGAGGATCTGGGAGCCGATTTTTTATATGAAGGTTGGATAATTGTAGATGGGGCTCCCGTTTCTACAGGCACCTTTTCGGTTGATGCCGGCGGAAACCTATCTGAAAGCAGCTTTGAAATAAACCGCGAAATGCTCGAAAGCGCTACGAGTTTTGTGCTCTCTATAGAGCCTAACCCGGATCCGGACCCAGATCCGGCAGCCACCAAACTGTTGGTGGGCGATTTTAACGGAAATAGTGCCAGTTTGGGCACTGGAACCGTAGCCGCCAGTTTTGATGCGATTTTCGGGCGGTTTATCCTGGCCGCGCCCACGGGTACCGGAGCTCCAGGGGAGACCAATAGTGGTATCTGGTTTTTAGACAATAGTTCAGGGGCTCCCGTGGCTGGCTTGGCGCTCCCAAGTTTGGAGCCTGGCTGGAAATACGAAGGTTGGGCAGTGATAGACGGGGTTCCGGTGACCACAGGTACGTTTACTGAAGTGACTGGTTCAGATGAGGCTGCCCCATTTAGTGGGGCCAATCCGGGGCCGGCTTATCCCGGCGAGGATTTCTTGGTGAATGCGCCTACGGGCTTGGTCTTCCCAACAGACCTAAGGGGAACCACGGCGGTGATTAGTGTAGAACCTTTTCCAGATAACAGTCCGGCACCTTTTACCCTAAAACCCCTGGCAGGTATGATCCCTACAGACGCTATGGGCGTTCAGGAGATAGGGAGCAATGTATCGGGAAGTTTTCCAATAGGCACCGTAACCCGCTAGAAGAAGCTAACTGCAAAACGCTGTGGTAAAGCTTATTTTGATTGACGACGTTGTTGTTAGTTCTAATGAAGAAGACCCTGGGGCCACCCGGGGTTTTTTGTTGGAAGTGTAGACAATTTACCGTTTTGGTGAACTTTCGGAGTTTTTCATATCCACTACTCTCGCAAAGTTCATTTCTCCGTACTAATTAATTCGTTTCTATTTTGACCTTTAATTAAACTTTAAGGTCATGATATTTGGATATGCACGCGTAAGTACCAACGAACAGAATTTGGATCTACAGA
The DNA here is from genome assembly GCA_965215845.1 of Aurantibacter sp. Classification (GTDB taxonomy): domain Bacteria; phylum Bacteroidota; class Bacteroidia; order Flavobacteriales; family Flavobacteriaceae; genus Aurantibacter_A. Next base: position 1,248,529 of record CBDCEL010000003.1, on the reverse strand, counting down.
TTGATGCTTTTTTAAAAGAAGGGATCAAAGAAAAGAACATTTATACTGATAAGGTTTCCAGCACTAAAGAAGAACGGAAAAATCTTAGTAAGCTTTTAAACTATGTAAGAGAAGGTGATACCATAGTAGTTTGGAAATTGGACAGGCTGGCTAGAAGCCTAATTCATTTTACCAAGCTAATTACCGAACTCGAAGAAAAAGGTGTGAAATTCAAGAGCATCACAGAGCCCTTCATAGATACAACCGATAAATCCTCGCATTCAGAATTTATCATCAACATCTTCGCAGCTTTGGCACAATTAGAAAGAGATATCATCATCGAACGAACCAAAGCAGGTTTAGAATCGGCTAGGCGTCGTGGAAAAATTTTGGGCGCACCAAAAGGCATTAGTAAGAAAAACCAACAAAAAGCTGTACTTTGTGAGGAATATTTCAATGAGGGAAAGCTTACGGTTAAAGAAATATGTGAACGCTTGGATATTTCCAGAGCTACTTATTACAAGTATTTAAGATATAGAGGGCTTTCTGGAAAGTTGAGACCATATAAATAGAAAGAAAAATTCAATTGAATGTATAAAAGATAAGTGATCAATGATTAAATACCTACGTTAGCCAACATGTTATAATGGATTATAATGAAGCTTTAGAAATAATGAAGCACAATTCAGATGGTTATTGCCTATGGGTAGGTGCAGGGGTATCATTGCACTTGGCAGGTTTCAATGGCCTACCTTTATGGTCCGATCTTGTGAAGGAACTTCAAGCTGAAACAACTATCGAAGATCTAGAAGGCGATTATCCTAGTCAACTTCTACAATTACTCAACTCGGTAGGCAGAACTCGCTTTCAAAGATTTTTAAGGGAAAATATTCTGGAAAAATTATCGAAATCGATTATTAATCAAGCAAAACTCTATCAAAATCCAGATTCATGTGTCCCTAACCCGGTCCGTCAAATTGCACATTTAGGATCGTTGGCTAATCCGATAGTGAATTTCAATATTGAAACTTTTACCTCAATCCTTTTGGCAGGACCTGGAGGTCCATATGAGGTTAAGTACTTTACCCCAGAGTTACCTGAAACTATTAAAGGATTTGTTCCCAGAACTTCGAAATCTCGAGCAGGTATGTTTCGCAGACACATCTTACATCCACACGGAGCAATAGATCATTCTGGAATTTGCATTATGACGGCGTCAGAATACGACAGTATGAATGGCACATTAGCGTTCCAACTAGCTATTCATGCGGCTTTTTCGTCAAATCTAGTAATTATGGGTATGAGTCTCGAGGACGAATATCTTAGAAATCAAATAAGCGATTTTAGGCAACAACTTCGGAAAGTTTTATGGTTTGTAGGCTCTTTATCAGAAAAAAATAGAGAGATTCGGAAATGGGCAATAAATAATAAAATAGAGGTTATTGAAATTGAAAACTGGACTAGCTTCTGGAAGAGCGTAGAATCCACCTTGCCTGGTCCAAACGAGATTGAACTTTTAGGAACTTGGAGGCTTCTTGTTAACTCATCATTTTATGAACTTTCTACGAGCGTGATTACTAGGGCTCTTAATAATTTACCAGAGAGTACACCTGAACATATTAGACAAGCTTATATTCAACATCGAGATAATCTAGGAGAAAATCCTACAATGTTAGAATACACGATAGAAGATATTGAAAAGGAAGGACAATTATTGGCACCAATTGATGAAGCACTGAAAATTGCAAGAGAAAATTTATCGTCTTAACTACTAGATTTAACAAAATAGTTGGCCAACAGCGTATCCAACAAAAAGCACTAGACCAGTCTTAAAGTTCAAATAAACGATTGGCACTTGAATAAAATTGATTCAATATTACTTTCGGAGATATTAGAGGATATCAAACCTAACAATGGAGAATTAGATATTATTGGACAGAATGCCTTTGAAAAGGTTGATGTCCTGGTAAAACATCATTTTGAAGAAGATTTTTGCCAGTTGCTCGTAGATTCAATTGAACCAAATACCGACTTGAGGAAAATCGCGATTATTTTAGATATCCTTGTTTGGTCAACTCCTGATAACGGGACGAAGTTGAATACATTAACTTTTGGCTGGCTGGAATCTGGTGATTTGACGAAAATAAAATGTATTCTTTTTAGACATGAATGGTTGCCAGCAAATGAGACATGGGAATCTAATTCTGAAAGGATATTACAAGCTGATGATAACCTTAAAGATTTAGTAGAATATTATAGCGAGGAAGTAGAATATTCCAAGAATTCAGGTATGAGAAGAATAAAGAAGTTACAGGGTTTAATCAATGTCTATTTGAGTCAAGACTGAATATTAAAGTTCAAATAAACGATTGCAAATTCGTTTGCAAATGAAAAATATTTGACTATTCAACGAAAAAGTTCCACATATAAGTGAAGTATAGATTCTTAATGATCTATATTCCTACGTTGTAAGCAATTCTAACAAATATAACTTCACAAATGTGGCAAATAATTCTTGATATAATAGTTGCTCTATTACTAATTTTTTTATCACGAATCGCATGGATAATAGGAAAGAAGAAAGAACCGAAACAGATTAAGTTATTGCTTAAGTCCATATCCATTTTCATATTGCTCCACTTAGTAGTTTTTCCCTTGACATACATGAACCTAATTAATAAAAATGAAAATAGTATTAAGATTGAAAAGGATATTATCTCGTTTGAACGTAATGAAAAACTGAAAAGAGCCTTTGAACAAAAAAATGAAATAGAAAAGAACTTAATTAAAAAGCACAAACCGGAGTTGACCAATTTTACAAACAAATATTCCAATCAATTATCTCAAATCCCTTGGGACTATCTAGATAATAAAAGAATAATAAAATTTGACTCCTTTATGGTCACGGGAAAAACAATGCAGGAACCAATACCTGGGGGTAATGATTATAAGGAGATTGAAATTTATGATCACAGTAATATTAAGTTACTAGAACTAAATATTTTCAATGACAAAGAAAATCTATTTGATATTCTTGAACAATACTTAGTAGAAATCGAAATTGACAAAAAGAATATTAACAAAAAAATAAACGATATCGAACAAAACAAGTTTTGGAATTACAAACAAATTTTACCTTATACTTTAAATATATTATTCACAGATAATTTTAATCCCCAAAGCCGAACAGCCAACTTTATCTATTTCCTTCATAACATAGTGGTCTTAGGTTTCCTACTTACAATTATTGTTAGTTTATTTCAGTTTTACCTTCTGAATAATAAATAAACTCTGCTTACAACACCATATATAATCAATTGCGGACGGAATTTCTACTCGGAAATTCCTGCAATAAATTATCTTTACTACAGGCGGAAAAATCAGATTTGATTTTTCCGCAACTAATCATACACAAGACCGTTAGCAAAGTTCAAATAAACGATTATTTACCTACCAAAATCTTTGTCAAAAAAAGAATATGGTAACTTGTTACTATATACAATTGTTAGGCACAATTTGACGAAATTTTTGACCGAAAAATTAGTAACAATCACTTAAAATTAGCGTCTTACTTATGAAATCAATCAAAAAACACAATAGTGAATCATTATCTAAGAGAGCTATTATTACTGACGGTACTTATCATCACCAGTTGTAACAATCCTTCCCCTAAAAGCATAAAGCAAGAACAAGAATCGAATACTTACGTATTAAAAAATGTGACAGTCATTCCAATGACCGAGAGCAACGAAGTCATTGAAAATGCAACTGTAGTCATTCAAAATCAAAAAATTTTCTCGATAAATGATTCAATACCAACAAATGCAAAAGCAATAGATGGAAATGGAAAATTTTTGATTCCAGGACTTACAGATATGCACGTCCATACGTACACAAATAGTAACTACATAGCACCAAATATACCAACCAAAGGAGCTAATATTTTTTGGGATACTCAAGGTGTTATGTCTTTATACATTGCTAATGGAGTTACTACTACTTTCGATTTGAATGCACGAGCACAGCATATCGGACAAAGAGATGAAATTGCCTCGGGCAAAGTGATAGGTCCAAGAATGGCATTGGCCGCATTAATTAATGGCGGTGAAGGTTATGGAAGAATAGCCAATACACCTAACGATGGACGTCAAGCAGTAAGAAGCGTAAAAGCTGAAGGATATAACTTTATTAAAGTATATTCATTTCTTAATGAAGAAACATTCTATGCCATTGTTGATGAAGCTAATAAACAAGGCTTAAAAGTTGTAGGGCACATACCAGACGCATTTCAAGGACAATTAGAGAAAGTCTTTGTACCCCATTTTGATATGGTAGCCCACGCAGAAGAATACACAAAACATTCGGCAGATAAAAATGTGGCCGATGCAAGACACTTTGCACAGTTGGCTAAAGATAATGATACTTGGCTCACATCTTCATTAACAACAATGATTTGGATAGGAAGTCAACTACGTGGATTAGATGAAGTGCGTAATAACGAAAATGTGAAATACATCCACCCTATTTTGCAAGATAGATGGTTAAATGAAGAAACAAATTATTATTACAGAAGAACAAGCCCAGAATTTATAACTCAAATTGACACTTACATAGAATTCCAAGAAAAACTAATTAAGGCGTTTATTGAAGCAGAAGTTCCAATAGTTGCTGGAACAGACTCAGGTATTCCCGTTGTAATTCCAGGGTTTTCTCTACAAGATGAACTTGAATTGATGGCAGAATATGGGATGAGTAACGAACAAGTCTTGATTTCTGCGACAAGACTACCTGCCGAATGGCTAGGAATTGATAAAGAAGTTGGAACTGTGGAAATAGGAAAATTTGCAGACCTTGTTTTACTTGATAAAAATCCTCTCGAAAACATCAAAAACACACGGACTATTAGTGGAGTTTTTGTAAACGGTACTTGGGTTAATAAAGAAGAACTTAATAATATGCTTTTGGAATTAGAACAATTTAATGAAGAAAACAAAGAGAAATTTAAATGGTCTGATAGAAAAAAATATTAATAGAAACTGTGCCTAACATTGGCTCCTATGAAAAGCCATAGTCCAGTCCACGAAAGTTCAAATAAACGATGCAAGAAACTGAAAATAACCATAAGGGAATTTTATTCAAAGAAATTTCAAAAATCTCGAATATCAACCCAAGGTTTCATCGAATTTCAAGTATGCTGTTGGATCATATCATTATGACAATTGTTACCGTTCCCATATTGATTATTATAATGATTTTGATGTCATTTGAAATTTTAGAATTTCACCCTAAATATTCCTACTTGGCTTTTTATCCAACGATGTTTATTTATCTAAATAAAGATCTTCTGAGGGCGAAAAGTCCCGCAAAAAGGATATTGGGGTATCAAGTGGTTGATCAAAAGACTAAAGGCCCTGCAACGGAATTACAATGCTTCCTTCGTAATTTGACAATCGCTATAGCTTGGCCATTGGAGGTGATCGTTGGATATATAAATCCTGAAAGGCGCATTGGCGACTATATTGCAAACACAAAGGTTATATTAGATGAAAAAGAGGAGTTGAAGTCAGTTTTGACCGACCTAAAGAAACTTAAACTAAAACCAAGTTTCTTAATCATATTGATAATCGGCGTGATATATTTTTACGGATTTAATCTGACGGTGCCTCATCCGTTTTAAAGGAAGTTGTCAATAAAGTATACCGCCAAAGTTCAAGTAAACGATAGCACATTACATCGGTCTTACCCCAAAATGGGAGAATATAGATTTATTTTACATCTATACAACCTAGTTGTGCTTAATTCTCATCACAAGGAAATTCTACTAACTTCTTAAACTAACGAGTCATATTTTGCGTTATGAGATTAGTTTTAACCATTGACCTGAATTAGAAATATCTATGATGATAAAATTAACTTTGAAAACAATCTTACTGGTATCCATCATTTTATTGACTAGTTGTTCAGGTGAGGAAAGCGATAAAGAAATTGAAATAACCGAAGTTAAAGCTGAATTCACTTCAAGCTCTGTTGAGGTTTTTGTTAATGAAACTATCCAATTTAATGATGCCTCTACAGGTTTTCCCACCAGTTGGTCATGGACTTTTGAAGGAGGAACCCCGGCTATTTCAAATGTGGAGAACCCAAGTGTGGCATATGAAAATGCCGGCACATACCAAGTGAAATTGGTTGCTGGAAATGACAATTCATCAGATGAAATAATTAAGTTGGGCTTAATTACCGTTAATTATAACTTGAATGATGGGCTTGTAGCTCAATTCAATTTAGATGGTGATGTACAAGATACCAGTGGCAACAATGTTGCTCATGAAATAATTGGAACTCCACTTGCAACTGCGAATCGACAAAATATCGAAAATAAAGCTCTTGAATTTATTGACAGCAGATTGGTTTTGGGTAGAGCACCAGGTTTCGAAATTGATGATAAATCTTCCATTTCAATTTCAATTTGGGTAAATCCAAATTCCAATATTAATAGTATAAGTGCAATTGCCGAAGCCAATAATGCCGATGGGGCTAATTATGGTATTAGGATGTTCTCCAATGGTAACATTTTGTGGACTGCTTTTGAACACACCATAGAATCCCCTAATCCTATTTCATTTGATGAATGGTCACATTTGGTCGCCATATATGATAACAGAGTGTCAAAGCTATATATTAATGGTGAGTTAATTGGTAGTTTTGAATACGACCCTGCTAACCAATTCTACGTAATATCAGAGCAAGGTATCTTCATGTATATTGGCAATTCGGTCAATGAGTACATCGGCAAAATCGATGATATAAATATTTATGATCGGGCTTTAAACGAAGGTGAGGTTGAAGCTTTATATAATAATTAGGTACAACAACCCCTAGAACCCATTACTTGCCAAGGCTTGGGCTATTTCCCTATCTTAGAGTTAATAAATATGCCCGCCGGGGCTTGTGCATTGAAATATCTGGCCATAGCCAGGGGCGCTACCAAAGTTCAAAAAAACGATCAATGAAAAATAAGCTTCTAATACTATTTCTCTTGGTTTTAACAATGGGATGCGACGACCATAAATTGACTCATCAGAAGAAGGTCATCAGATATTACGATGCTTTTGATTCAGGGGATTACAATAAAATCAGGACATTGATAAATGACACCATTACAGTTAGCTCTGGGGATTATGTCACGCCTTATACCCATAGAAGTTTTTATGAATTTTTTAAATGGGATTCCATATTTAGGTCAAGATATCGGATAATGGAACTTGAGGAAAGGGGCGATTACGTTCATGTCACCGTGGCCCAAGATAATGTACGCAACGAGTTTTTGAAGAACAATCCCTTGGTGTTTAAGGTCGAGGTTTCCTTTACTTCCGGGAAAATCTCAAAACTTGAAGAATTGGAGTCCATTGATGTTAATTGGAACATTTGGAGCAAGGAAAGGGATTCTTTGGTCAATTGGATAAAAGATAATCATCCCGAACTAGATGGTTTTATAAATGATATGTCAATGAATGGCTCAAGGAATTATTTAAAGGCAATTGAAATATACACTGCTCGCAAAGATAGCTTATAGCAAAGTTCAAAAAAAGGATAATATGTACCAGTAATGCCTACTAAGTAAGATTAAGAATGGATAGCATAACTATTAGTCAATTACTGTTTTCTGGTCTAGGATTGATTTTTACAGTTGTCGGCATCTATTTTTATACCAACTTCAGAAGAATAGCTAAAAACGGAGCTCGTACAAAAGCAAAAATAGTTGATTACGAACCTGAGGTTAGCAAGGACACAGATAGTTATAGCACTACATATTATTATGCTGTTATTGAATTCAGGGATAGAAAAGGAAATTCTGTCGTCCATAAGTTAGACCATGCTTCAGATAGGAAATTCAAGAGAGATACTGTTGAAATATTTTATTTATTTGAGGATGGCGAGTATAAGGTAGTAGCAAATACAAAGCTCTTCCGAAATTTTCTGCCCTGGGGATTTATAGCAATTGGATTGTTTTTCATCGCAATTGCCATATTAAATTTTTTAAAAATCAAACTCGAATTATCGTGATAATATTAAAAGTTCAGAAAAAGAATGAATAAGGTATTAAAATATGGAATTTCAGCGATTTTATCATTTTTTGCCGTGATATCAAGTTTTGGACAAAGAAGGGAATTTGCGGACGCCAAAAGAAAAAACACAATTGATTCTTATGCCAACTTTATTTATCGATTTCCTAACCACAAGCTAACTGAAAAAGCAAGGTCAAATAAGTTAGAACTTTGTGATGAGAGAGGAGCTGAATTATTGGAACCTGACTACGAATTGGATTTTTCCGATATTTCTTATTTCCACGAGAAGTGCAAAGAAAGCAAATACAATAATCGAATAATTGCTAAACGAGAAGAGTTGACATGGAATTTATATAACGAAATATATAAAAAGAAATTAGAACGGTTCAGTAAATACTCTGTGGAGCGCGCGGATCATAGAAGACAATTAAGCAGTTTTATAGAAGAGTATCCAGATTCTGAATGGAATGACGAAGCTTATACAAGGATTGAATTATTGGACTTTTTTTCTGCCTTGGAAAAAGATACAAAGGCTTCTGTTGAGGGCTTTTTGAAGGCATATCCGAAGTCGCGCTTCGAGAAAACTGCCAATGAGCTTCTTATTGAATTTGAAAAGCATAAATTTATTAGGGCCGTAAGAAAAGCTGAACTGGAAAAGGTTCGCCTATTGGTGAAGAACGAAAGCAAAGAGTCAAAATCACGGGCCTTAATGCATGCTGTCTGGGGGGCGTTAAACACCTACTTTGATGCTAGTTACGACGCCTATGGCAATTTTCAGAATAAATCCCTGCGCTCCTCCAAGGTTCCCAGGGAATCTTACATAAGGGTCATCAATTTATTGTTAAGTAATGGAGCCGACCCGGAGCGCTACAAATTTAGGAACTTCGGGAGTGTTGAAGTTAGATTATACGAACAAAGACATACGGCCAAGAGCTATGGAGGTGGTGAAGAAACATATACACTAACTTCTGAAAAGGCAAAGATCGACTTAGTACCATTTAAATCTGAAGGATTATCAATAAGACAAGTAGCCGTTATTCATGAGGCCGTTGATATTCTAAAGCTTCTTAAAGAACATAAAAATTAATTTAGGCTGTAGTCAATGTTTAAAAGTCTAAAAAAACGATTGTTAGAAGGTCATCTTCATGGGTAAAAAACCATTTAGTGTCAATAACATTTTCATTGCAGTCGGATTAATTGTAGTTGATTTAGCCGTTTATATTTTTTTGGGACTTCTTTTAATGAATTATGATGATTTCTATGACGAAAGTGAAGGTCCATATTGGAGCTTAGAAAGTATGACGACTTCGGAAAAAATCACATATATCGGACTGAATATCTGGCATGTAATCAACCTAATAGTTGTTGGAATTATCGTTTATAAAACAATCAAATTTCTAAAAGACAGACGTCAACAACATAGAACCATGTAAATTCCAAGTTTAGATAAAGGATATATCCTGAAACCCCTGCATCCTACCCAAAAAACTTAAAAATATATATTTCACCATTTGAAATAAATATACGCTGGTTACGAGTCAATATTCGTTGTATATCTATGGTCAAAATGGCATTTTATCCTCAAAAATTCCGATGTATGCCACATCATCGACTTTGAAAATCCCTTTTTTTGAACAACCTTGTATCGAATAGGGAGGTGGCCTCCTTAGTGAGAAAGGTATTTTAGCCGTGTGTTTTTTATGAAACAGCTTCGACCCTTCATGAAATTTATAACCAAAAATTGGTGGGCGCTCTGCTGTGTTCTATTTTTTATGGAAAGTATAAAGGCCCAAAACAATAACATAGATAGCCTAAAAACTGAACTATTGCTCCATACGGCGAATGACACTACAAGGGTCAACCTATTCAACGATTTGGCCTATGCGCTTTACAAACAAAATACGGATAAAGCTTTGGCCTACCTTGATGAAGCTGAAACCATTGCCAAGACACTGAATTTCAAAAAAGGATTGTCAGAAAGTTTGCTCATAAAGGGAAACGCCCACAGAATACGATCAAGATTCGATGAGGGGTACCAATATCTTAACGAAGCCCTTCAATTGTGTAAAGAGATACGGTTCATTGAAGGCGTGTCTGAATGCTATACCGCCTTGGGAATGCTCTTCTATGACCAAGAAGACCACAGACGAGCCATTGAATATCATCAAAAATCCATGGAAATCAATCAAGAGCTGGGCGATAAAGCAACTACTTCGGCCAACTTGGGCAATATAGGAAAGGCCTACATCGAATTGGGCAACTATACCGAAACCATATCTTACTTTAAAAAAGCCTTGGAGATTGACAAGGAGATAAACGATGAGAAACAAATAGCCAAAAATCTTGGCAATATTGCTGTTGTTTATGGCTTTCAAGGGAATTATCCGATGGCCATGGAATACCATAACGAATCACTTGCTCTGGAAGAAAAACATGGAGATACCATGGGGATTGCCGTTACAATAAACAATAAGGGCATTATTTATCAAAACATGCGGAATTATGACCAGGCCATAACACATTATGAAAAGGCCCTGCACATGCAAAAGAAGTATGGTGATAAAAAAACTACCGCGGACATATTGATTAATTTAGGTGTGGTGTATAGCAAGAAGAAAGATTATAAAGCGGCCCATAATTATTTAAAGGAAGTACTTGAAATATGTAAAGAAATCAATTATGAGTCCGGAGAGGCCTTTGCTTTGAACAATATGGGAAATGTTTTCCTGGGGCAAGGAAAGCTTAAACAAGCCTTACAAAATTTTGACCGGGCAAAAACGATAAATCTAAGTATTGACAATAACCTTGGTTTGTGTGCTTCATTTATTGGGCTGGCAAGGGTTTATGCAAACCAGAAAAGAAATGATAAGGCTTTGGCCAATGCCCTGAAAAGCAAGGAAATATCCAGCAAATACGGAATGATCGATTATCAAGTTGAAGCCAATGGGCTTCTGTCGGATATTTATAGAAATATGGGGGATTTTAGAAATGCGTTTATTAGCCACGAACAATTCAAAATTTTAAGCGATAGTCTATTCAATAAGGAAAATGTTGAAAAAATCACCCAGTTAGCGTATGATTACAAATACAAGCAAGCGCTCGACTCCGCCAGTATCCGTGAGCTAAAACTCTCCAAGACCGTATTGACCACCTCGCAGGACCTGGCAGCATCCAAGCAAAAATATTTATGGGCCATCATAGGATTTCTTTTGGTCTCTATTTTGTTGGGCTTTACCTTTTTCTCACAAAAGTATAAGAATATCAAGGCCAAAAATCAGATTATTTTGACAGAACAAAAACTTCTGCGCTCCCAGATGACCCCTCATTTTATGTTTAATTCGCTTTCGGTCTTGCAAGGTATGATATTGAATAAGGAAGAAAGTAAATCGATTTCGTATCTGTCCAAATTTTCAAAACTATTGCGGACTACTTTGGAGAATTCCCGGCACAAGATGGTTCCCCTTTCCGAAGAGCTTTCGGCCATCGACAGCTATATAGCGCTTCAAAATATGGATGCCTCCCCTCCCTTTGACTATAGGCCAGACATAGATCCGGGCTTGGCGGGTGTCAATTTAAAGATACCGCCCATGCTCGTTCAGCCCTTTGTGGAAAACAGTGTGGAACACGCATTCGATGTTCGGGACAAGGAGAAGAAAATAGACGTTCAAATTACCTTCAAGGATAAAAAACTGACCTGCACCATTGCAGATAACGGAAGGGGCATTCAAAAAGATCGACCGAAAATCAAAAAGAATAAAAATTCCCTTGCCACCACGATTACCTCGGAACGCTTGGAAATATTGGCCAAAGAATTCGGTATGCCCAGTTCGGTCAATATTCAGAACAGGGCAATTTTTGGTGAACAGGGCACTTTGGTTACATTGGTAATTCCGTATAAGATTGAAGCGATTTCGGCATGAAGGCATTATTGGTAGAGGATAAAGAACACATTAGAAAAGGCTTGCTCCGCCTGTTGGAGTTGACCGACTCGGCCATTCAAGTGGTAGGGGAGTGTGGTACGGTGGCCGATGCAGTGGTCGTGGCCAATGCCTGTAAGCCGGAATTGATCTTTTTGGATATCAACCTTATCGACGGTACCGCCTTTGATTTTCTGGAACAAACAGAAAATCTCACCTTCAAAGTAATATTTATTACCGCCTATGAAGAGTATGCCCTTAAAGCCTTAAAGGCCGGTGCGGTGGACTACCTAATGAAACCAGTAGATGTCGATGAACTAAAGACAGCTTTGGAGAAAGTACGCCGCATACCTTTAGAGGTACAAAAACAACAACTGAAAACGACTAGGCAGGTCTATGACAATGATGATGACAACTTGATATTATCACTACAGGATTCCTTTCAAGTAATAGACTTGAAGCAGTTGTTATATTGTGAATCAGACAAAGGGTATACCACCTTTTATTTAGATAACGGCAAAAAGTATCTTGCATCAAAATCGTTAAAAGAGTTTGAAGCACAACTTCTAAAAAATGCTTTTACAAGACCACATCAATCTTTTATGGTCAACCTAAAGTACATAGATAAATATGAAAAGTCTGGGGTGATTCATTTGCAAAACGGAACAAAGATTCCCGTTTCTTCCCGTAAAAAAGACCAATTTGTTTCCACCTTTTTGGGCAAGAGTGGCAATTAAAGATTGTTTTTCTTGTATTTACCGTTGATTTCTTCCGATTTTCCATTTGCGGATATTTCTCGAAGTTTTACGCTTTTGGGTTCCAAACACCCCTAAATAAACCCGCCGTATCTGACCGTACTAGGTTCCTTTGATCCTTCGTTCTAGAAACAAAAAAACATGGACGATATCAAAACAAAACTAGGTAAAGCCGGACTGCTCATTGGAGCAATGGGTATCATTTCAGCTCTTCTTGCGATTTTCAACCACGACATTAGGCTATTGACTTGGGTAGATACCTGGGGCAATAGCACAGGGTGGATTATTGGAATTCTATTGATCGTTACTGATGGGGCATTGTTCTTCCTTTATGGTAGAACTAAAGACAAAGTATAAATCAAATCAAACCTTATAATAATTCTAAAAACTTAATATCATGAAAAAACGACTTAAATTAATCAACCTATTTGCCATAGCCTTATCACTGACAGCAACAAGTTGTAATAACGATGATGAAACAAATACTTATGAAATAACCCTTCAAGATTTTACCATAACCATTGATGAAAACCCGACCAGTGGACAATCTGTGGGTACGGTTCAGGCAGATGGCGAAGGTACCTTAAGTTTCAACATAACCTCTCAAACACCGGCAGGAGCCTTAAGCGTAAATGCAAATACCGGAGAATTAACAGTTGCCAATGCCAGTTTATTTGACTTTGAAACAAATCCTGAAATCACTGCGAATATCACAGTTGGCAATTCAGGAAATTCTGAAACCGCCACAGTTACCATAAGCCTTACCGACCTGAATGAAATTGGCGTGCAGGATTTGACCGCGACCATAGATGAAAACCCAACGAGTGGACAAATTGTAGGTATGGTTCAAGCCGATGGAAACGGACCTTTTACTTTCAGCATAGAATCGCAAACACCTGCAGGTGCGCTAAGTATAGATGGCTCTTCCGGCGAATTAACGGTTGCTGATGCCACCTTGTTCGATTTTGAGACGAATCCTACGATTACTGGAACTGTTGTAGTTGCAGGCGCGGAAAATACGGCCACGTTCACCATTAATATTAATAACCTAATTGAAATAAATGCCGATGATTTGACAGTTGCAATAGATGAAAACCCAACCGATGGGCAGGTTGTGGGCTCTATACAGGTAAATGGCGGTGGAAATCCAAGCTTTAGTATATCTTCCCAGACGCCGGCAGCAGCCTTGAACATAAACGCCAGTACCGGAGAATTAACGGTAGTGGACCCTAACTTATTTGATTTTGAAACAAATCCGGTAATTACTGCGGACATTACAGTTGAAGACGTTGCAGATACTACTATGGCAATTGCCACCATCAACCTTAACGATGTAGATGAAGTAACGGTTCAACAAGTGACTTTGAATATCGATGAAAATCCTTCAAACGGCGCTATCGTCGGTACCGTTCCAGCAAGTAGTAACGGAAGCGTAACCTATGCCATATCATTTCAAAACCCTGCGGGTGCCTTTAACATAAATTCCAATACTGGGGAACTATCGGTTGCCAATGAAACCTTATTTGATTTCGAATCCAATCCCAACATGCTAGCGACGATTACAGTAGAAAATGCCGTGTCGACCGATTCCGCAAATGCACTTGTGAATCTTAATGATATGAACGAGATTGGAGAATTTAAGTATGGAGGAGTCATTTTTTGGCTTGATGGAAATGGAGGCGGATTGGTATGTGATATCGATGACATCGCTAATCCAAATGCTCCTTCCGGAATAACCTGGAGTGTTGGTGCCAACATGGTTACGGGAGCTACCGGAACAGCTATTGGAACAGGGCAGGCAAACACAACAGCAATCTTAAATAGCCATGGAACGAGTAACGTTTATGCTGCATCATTGTGCGAGAATCTGACCACCGGTGGTTATTCGGATTGGTATTTACCTTCTTTATTCGAACTACATGAGATTGGTAATAATTTGGCAATAATAAGTGCAACATCACAAGCAAATGGAGGGGCGGCGTTCACCGGATTGTATCACTGGAGTTCTACCGAGATGACTATGGATACTGCTAGGGTTGTATCAAATAATGGAGGTACTCTTGTAGATTTTTCAGCTGGTAAAAATAACTCAGGGGCTCTTGTACGTGCCGTAAGAACTTTTTAAATCCTTAATCCAGAAACAAAGATCACGGACGGTTTTTGCCGTCCGTGGTCATTTAATTTAGACTGAAAATAAGACCAATGGAAAATTTAATTAAACTTTTGATAATCAATAATATAAACATTTTTAAACGAAAACAAACGTTTACAAACGAAAGTAATTATTTCCGAACCGAGTAGAAGATCCGCGGCGTTCTATGTTTGCTTCGTCAAGTCAAGGAGGCTTGATAGTATTAACTGTTTATCTAAAATGATTTATTATGAACGCACTTAAAAACAAAGTACAGTTGATTGGAAACTTGGGACAAGATCCCGAAATCGTAAATCTTGAAAATGGCAGCAAACTTGCAAAATTTTCAATCGCTACCAGCGACTCGTTTCGAAACGCGCAGGGCGAAAAAGTCGAGGAGACCCAATGGCACAATATCGTGGCCTGGGGCAAGCTGGCCGAAGTCGTCGAAAACTTTTTGACCAAGGGAAAACAGGTGGCCGTTGAAGGCAAACTGACCCATCGGTCCTATGAGACCAAAGAAGGCGAGAAACGCTATTTCACCGAAATAAGATGCAATGAACTTTTGATGTTGGGGAAATAACCTTTCACACATTTTGAGGAAGCTTGTTCGCCAGACGATGGTTATCGACATGGCGGACAAGCTTTTTTAATGTAATAAAGTCATACGATTTAGGGCTTTTTACCGAAGACCAACCTGTCTTGATTTAGATTGGCTTTCATCGAGATATTGATTTATATTAGTACGGTCCTGCTACCCCGACCGATTCTTGGTAATCGAAGTCGTGTGTAGTTTCAAAAAAAGAATATGGTGGCAATACAGGAAGAAGTCGTTTCGCGTGGGGCCGGAAACAATCGCTTTATATGCTCGATGGTCCTCCTGGTTGTATTTTGGACGACCGTCTGCTGGGGGCAAGAATCTGGCTCTTTTCAATGGCCGGACGGAAATTCGATGGCCCTGAGCCTCACTTGGGACGATGCCCGCAACAGCCAAGTAACCGTTGGAACCCCCTTACTGGATAAATATGGTATCAAAGCGACCTTCTATGTCGTTCCTTCGGCTGTCGAGGAAGAATTACAAGGTTGGAAGACCGCCTTAGCGAATGGTCACGAAATAGGAAATCATTCCCTCGTACACCCTTGTTCGGGAAACTTTCTGTGGGCCAGGGACAAGGCCCTTGAAGATTATTCCTTACCTCAGATGGCGAGGGAGTTGGAGAAAGCCAATGGAGAAATCAACAAACTGCTAGGAGTGGTTCCAACGGCATTTGCCTATCCGTGTGGGCAGACTTTCGTCGGGCGGGGAGAGCATACCAAAAGTTATGTGCCTTTGGTCGCCAAACAATTTTCTTCCGGAAGAACCTGGCTCGACGAAGCCGCCAATGATCCTGCCTTTTGTGATATGTCACGATTAACGGGTTTGGAAATGGACGGCAAAACCTTTGATGAGATAATCGAGCTAGTCGAAAATGCCCGAAAGCATGGCTTATGGCTTATTCTTGGCGGTCATGAAATCGGGGAGAAAAATCGGCAAACCACCGAGACCGAAATGTTGGAAAAGTTGTTGCCCTACCTTGCCGACCCTAAGCATAAAATATGGACCGCCCCTGTAGGTGAAATTTCAACCTATATCAAAGCGCAAAGAAAATTATGAAACAGCGACTGTCTCTTTTGAAATCGATTTTATGTCTGTTGATTTTTTCGTTCTTCCAACTGGGCTGTCAAACCGAAACCGACGACACCCCGGATGGATTTGAAATCCATCCCGATTTTAAACTCGAGTTGATTGCCTCCGAACCCTTGGTTTTTGATCCTGTCGACATGCAATTTGACGAGTATGGTCGTGCCTTTGTTCTTGAGATGCCCGGTTATCCCTCAAATGATGCCGAGAGCCGCTTGGTCGAATTGGTAGACAACGATAATGATGGTGACTACGATCTGCGAAATGTTATGGAGGATAAATTGGGGGTCGCCTCTTCCTTTATGCCCTATAAAAAGGGATTTTTGGTGGCCGCACCACCTAACCTTTTATGGATCCGTGATACCGATGGGGATGGCAAGGTCGATAAAAGGGAGAAATTGATGGGCGGATTTGCTACCGGCAACCTACAGCATAATTTTAATGGGCTCACCTATGGGCTTGACAATTGGATTTATGCTGCCAATGGGGGCAATTCGGGAAGACCATTTTTTGAAAGCCGACCCGATTCGGTAATGGAGCTACGTGGCACCGATTTTAGGTTCGACCTCGAACATGGGAAAATGGCTAGGGTAGGAGAGTCTTCGGGAGGCTTCAAGATAACATTTGATGATTGGGGAAACCTATATGAAACCCATAATCTTGAGCATTCCTCACACTTGGTTTTCGAAGATCGCTACTTGGCAGATGTCCCTGTGTCACCGACCCACGCCTTGATGAACATTTCAGATCACGAAGAAAATGGCACTTCGAGAATTTATCCGATCGGGGAACAGGAAACAAGGGTCAATCATCCCGAACAATCGGGTTATTTTTCGGGGGCCTGTGGTATTACACATTATGGCGGTGGGGCATTTTTAGAAGCATTTAATGGCAATCTCTTTGTTGCCGACTGCGTGTTGAATTTGATTCATTTGGATGTCCTCTCCGAACAGGGCAGTACGTTCAAGACCTCGCGGATGAGGGAAAAAAGTGAATTTTTGGCTTCTACCGACCGATCATTTCGCCCAGTGAACATGGCGGTAGGGCCCGATGGATCGTTATATGTTCTGGATATGCATCGCAAAGTCATCGAACATCCGGAATGGATTCCCGATGAATTGGAGGTCAATATGGATTTGGATGCCGGAAAGGACAAAGGAAGAATTTATCGGATTTTGAGAAAAGGAGGTTCCATGAACGAATTCGATTTGAATGCCGATAACACCCAAAGTTTGGTATCGGCATTGGGCAGTGCCAATCAATGGACCCGTACAACGGCCCAGCGATTGTTGGTCACCGAAAAAAGAACGGATGCCATACACCAACTAAAGGAAATAATCGACAATTCTGAAAATCCATTGGCGCGCTTGCATGCCTTATGGACTTTGCATGGGTTGGAACAGCTTGAAACACCCCATCTAAAAAAAGGCCTCCAAGACAAAACAGCCGGTGTTCGCGCAAATGCCATAAAGATGCTCGAGTTGCGATTGAACAAAGAACCCGATTTGATACAAGACCTTATACCTCTTTTGGAGGACTCCAATGCCCGGGTCAAAATGCAGGCGTGTCTCGCCTTGGGCACGTTGAGCGACAAGAATTATGAACCTGCACGGGAAACCATTGCAACTGCGGTCTACAATATGCTCACGGAAAATGAACACGACAATTGGGTGGTACGGGCCATGGCCAGCGCCCTACGAAATCAGGCCTACTCCTTTGTAAAAACACTGCTGGAAAATAGACCGGAAAGTTTGAAGGAAGCTGACCAGGATTTGCTTGCCATCCTTGCAGAAAAGGCGGGAAGAGACGGTCAACTTGCTGCTATGGGTTCCTTGTTGGAAACGGCCCATCAAAAGGAGTTGCCTAAAGCCGTTAAGATGGTCTTGGTGGAAGCCTTGACCCGAGGGGCAAAGAACAGATATGGGCCCAAGGAAAGTCAGGCCGTAGGGAGTTCGGTAACAGAGGCCATTATGAACATGGAAGGGGACAATGATATCGCCCTGATTCGGGCCACCGGCAATTTGCGTAAGACCCTCGGCCTTCCGATTTCACCAAAAATGAAAAAATTAATGGGGGTAGCCGCAAATTCCGTATTGGATACCCAGCTTCCTGTTGAACGGCGATTGGAGCAATTGCAATTATTGCAATTGGCTGATTTTAAGAAGCGTAAAGAACTTTTATACCAGTTGTTGGACAACACGCAACCCTTAGCACTCCAGACAGAGGCCCTCTTACAATTAAAGGAGGCGAACAGCGTAACGGTCGGTAAACGGTTGTTGCAACTATGGCCCAAGCTCGGCCCGAATGCCCGAAAAGAAGCAACGGATATCCTCTTATACCAATCACATAATCACGATGCCTTGCTCACCGCCATGGAAAACAAATTGGTCAACCTTGGTGAATTCAATTTAGACTTGGAGCGAAGGCGTACACTACTTTTTTGGTCCGATGAAACGATTCAGAAACGGGCCCAAGCCCTGTTTTCCGATGCAGGGGTCGTGAACCGTGGTGAGGCTATCGAGAAGATGCGTCCTGCCCTGACAAGCCAGGGCAATCTTGAATCGGGAAAAAAAGTATTTGAAGCACAATGTGCCCAATGCCACAGATATGGAAATATCGGCAAGGATGTCGGACCAGTATTGACCGAAGTAGGTCGTAAAAGCAAGGAGTCGTTGCTCTATGACATTCTTGACCCCAATGCAGCAGTGGATACGAAATACCTTAATCATCAGGTAAAGACCAAGGAGGGCACCATTGTGACGGGCTTGGTTTTTCACGAGACCGATACCGAAATCGGAATCAAAATGATGGGCGGGAGCGAAAGAATAATTCAAAAGTCCGATATCGAACAGTTTGCCTCCTTGGGGACTTCGATGATGTTCGAAGGACTGGAAGCCAACATCAGCCAACAGGAAATGGCAGACCTCTTGGCTTTTTTGCAAGAATCTAAACCCTCTTTTTAAATCTTAAAATCGATGAGGACAACTTTTTTGATTTTTAGTATGCTACTGTTAATTTCCTGTCAAGGAAAAAAAACAGAGAGACCCTTCGAGCAGGGAGTGACCCCATCCAATACCGAGAAGAACCGACCCATCGATTTGATTGGTAAAACCATAGCATACAAATATGGTGAAAGTGTATATCATGTCACCTTTGACAATTCCACTGAAATGCATTGGGAAGCCATTTCAGGGGATGAAATAGGGGTCAAGGAAAAAGAAACCTACAAATTACATCATCTTGACGACCGAACCGTATTCATTACCTGGGGCGAGGCCAATGGTATAGGTGTCAGTCAGGTACTGGATTTTAAAAATGGCATCGTATATAACCATTTGCTGCGTGGTAGGGAAATTGATATCATGACCGGTGAGATAGCGATTCTGGAAAATAAGTAGTTTTAAGACCTTCATTTCAACCCAACCTCCAGTACGTAATCATCCGCTGCCAAAAAAAGTCGCTTTTCGTCCGCTGAAAAGGCGCAGTTGGCCGTCGCTTGACCGGTATGGATTCGTGCAATCGGCTTTCCTTGAGGGTTGAAAATGAAAAGTCCGGCTGGGCCAGTGGCAAAAAGATTTCCCGAACTGTGTATTTTCATTCCGTCGGGCAGGCCTTGCTGGCCTTCTTGCCCTACCAGTTCAGTGGCATCATAGAAGATTTTCTTGTTTTCGACTTTTCCTGTTCCGGTCAAATCGTACTGGTACCACACGGCATGTGCCGGGTCGGAGACCGCGACATATAGTTTTGATTCGTCAGGGGAAAGGGCTATTCCGTTGGGGCGGGTCAATTTATCGATCAAAACAATTTCACCGGATACCAGGCGGCAATAGACGCCTTGAAAATCCAGTTCCTTGTTCGGGTCGTCCATCTGTTTTGGTAGCCCGTATGGTGGATCGGTAAAGTAAAGATTCCCTTTGGAGTCGAAAACCCCGTCATTCGGGCTATTGAAACGTTTACCTTGATAATTGTCGGCCAATGCTTCGTACTCCGGTTTTGGATCGTTTAACGAAAATTTCATTTTGGCCACCCTTCGTTCGCCATGTTGCATCAATACCAGTTCATTGTTTTGGTTCAACAACAAACCATTGGATCCCGGTTCGTTGCCATAATCGGATTTCCCTAAAAACCCTGACGGTTTTAAGTAGGTGGATAATTCTCCTCTCGCATCGATTTTAAAAACGGTGTTGTTCGGAATGTCAGAGAACAATAGATAATCGCCATCGGCCACATATAAAGTTCCTTCCGTCCATTCAAAACCTTCCCCTATTACCTTTATTTCTGCATTGGGATCGACCAATTCCAGAGCCGAGTCATCAAGGATCTCGATTTTGAAACTATGTTGGGCGCTACACGCTTGTATTAAGAAAAAAGATAGGGTTAGAAGGTAAAATAACTTTTTGAACATGGAGTTTGTTTTATGGTATCAAGAACTTCTAAAATAATAAATATCCGAGAAGTACTTCAGACCGGTGCTCCATAAAGATCAAAATCGGAAGCATCGTTTACGATGATATCATAGAACTCGCCCTGTTTTAGGTAATGTTCGGTCGCATCGATCAAGACTTCGTTATCTACATCGGGTGAATCGAATTCCGTTCTGCCCACGAAGTGATTTCCCTCTTTGCGGTCAATGATACACCGAAAGGTCTTTCCGATTTTTTCTTGGTTCAATTCCCATGAAATTTGCGATTGCAGCTCCATGATTTCGTTGGCCCGTTCTTGTTTTGTTGCCTCGGGTACATCATCCTCCAAACTATAGGCATGGGTGTCCTCCTCATGGCTATAGGTGAAGCAGCCCAAGCGTTCGAATCGCATTTCGGCCACCCAATTCTTCAAGGTTTGAAAGTCTGCTTCGGTCTCCCCGGGATAGCCCACGATCAAAGTCGTTCGGATCGCCATCTCAGGAACCGTATTCCGAAAGTTTTGCAACAATTTTGTCGTCTTTGCCTTGGTCGTTCCACGTCGCATACTTTTCAAAATGGAATCGGAAATATGTTGCAAGGGGATATCGATATACTTACAGATTTTCGGTTCACGTTTCATGATTTCCAGAACATCCATGGGGAAGCCCGTAGGAAAGGCATAATGCAAACGGATCCACTCAATGCCCTCGACCTTGACCAAATTTTCCAAAAGCTCGGCCAAATTTCTTTTTTTATAAAGATCCAGTCCGTAGTAGGTAAGGTCTTGTGCGATTAGAATCAACTCCTTGACTCCCTTCGCCGCCAACTTTTCCGATTCTGCAATCAATTCTTCAATGGGTTTGCTACGGTGTTTTCCGCGCATTAACGGAATGGCACAAAAGGAACAAGGGCGGTCGCACCCCTCCGCAATTTTAAGATAGGCATAGTTTTTCGGGGTGGTGGTCAAACGTTCGCCGATCAACTCATGTTTGTAATCGGCACCCAAAGCCTTCAGTAGATTCGGCAGCTCACTGGTACCAAAATATTCATCCACGTTAGGTATTTCGACTTCTAGGTCCGGCTTATACCGTTCACTAAGGCATCCGGTTACAAATACCTTATCGACTTCGCCGGCTTCTTTCTTTTGAACGTATTCGAGTATGGTATTGACACTTTCCTCCTTGGCATTGGCAATGAATCCGCAAGTATTGATGACCACAATGTTGCCTTCCTCTTCGTGAACGACTTCCTTATCGCTGGCCCTCAATTGACCCATGAGCACTTCTGAATCGTACACATTTTTGGAACATCCCAGGGTGACCACGTTGATTTTGTTCTGCTTAAGGGTTTTGGTGCGCATAGCTATAAATGGAGGGCAAAAGTACGACTTGACCGAATATTAACTACCGATTTTGATCTATTTCTTTCTTTAAGAGGCTGTTGACCGTTTCAGGTAAGGGAAGTCGTTTTTGTTGTTTTCGCATATTTTTAGAGTTTTTGCGTTAGTTTTTTACCAAAGAACCATTCAGTACCTATCCCATGCAAAAAAGACAGCTGTTTTTACTCGCCTTGTTCTCCCTTGGCGTTTCCTATGCTCAAGTTGGAAGGGAAATCGATACCGCAGACTTCGAAAAAAGAATAGCCTTTCTTGCGGAGCACCAATTGCGGTTCGAAACGTTTCAAAAGAACTTGAAGAGTGAATTTCCAGGAAAACTAAGAAAGGAGCTGAAAAATTATTACAAAAAGGCTAATGAAGGTTTTATTCGCAATGTCGAGAAAAAGAAACTGATTTTTGATCCTGTCTACACCAATTACCTCAACGCCTTGTTGGATACTCTTGTCGGGACCAATTCAGAATTAAAACACCTGGACCTGAAGCTCTTGCTGTCTAAGGACGGTACGCCCAATGCACTCAATATCGGCAATGGTATTATTATTCTTAACGTTGGGCTGTTCAAGTTTTTACAGAACAGTGATCAATTGTTATCGGTAATCTGTCATGAAATAGGCCATGAGCTCCCACGACATGTCGCCCATAATATTGTGGCCTTGTCAACGCTACAACTTGAGGGTCGTCAAAAGGCGCGATATATTAAAAAACAACGGTACAATCGACAGGCCAGGGCTTTTGAAGCACTTAAGAACCTGCTTTATGTACAGGGTGAAAAACATAGAATACAAGAAATGGAAGCCGATTCGATCGGTTATGAACTTTTTAGGAAGGTGAGTGCAAATTATTCCGAATTTACTGGGGCCTTGGGCCTATTGCGCGATTTAGACAGTCTACAACCATTTGTTTTGGAACGGGAGACGTACCCTACTTTTTTCGACTTGCCGGAACAGCCATTTCAGGAAGAATGGGTCAAAAACGAAAGTTTTGAGGATTATGACTATTCGCATTTCAAGGAGAAAATCGAAAAGGATTCCTCCAAGACGCACCCCGATATGGTGAAAAGAATCGAGGTGCTAAAAAGTGTTTTTCCAGAGCTCAATGAGGCGAGTGAAACGGAAACCCATTTGAAAAATGATCCTGTTTTTGATGAACTACAACAAATGGCCAAGAATAATGATATTGGTAATTTACACTATTTGGGAAAATACGGTGCAAGTATATACCTCACTCTAAAAAAACTGAGTGACGATCCAAAAAACAGCTATTACTTAAAGTGGTTAGGAATCAATTTCCAAGCAATTTACTCAGCCAAGAAGAAATACCAACTCAACCGGCATTTAGAGCATATTTCCCCAGAAAATCAGAGTGACAGTTATCAATTTTTTTTGAACTTCATGTGGAATCTCGATATTGACGAAATTAAGGCAATTGCCGACCATTACTCATAAGAAGGTCTTGTTTTAAAAGTTCAGCTTCTCCAGTCTGATTTGGTCATAATCTTCATCTTTGTTGAATTCACGTAGCAGAATGTATTTCTCTTTGGCGATGTAAGGCAATAGAAAATGTTCTTCGGAAGACATGGGAATTTGATCGTGCTTGAATTGTCCGCCGAGCATCGATACCATGCTCAACATCCAACTCTTTTTTCGAGTCTCCTCGTCTTTTTTATAGTCCCTATAGAAAAAGACGACGCCTTCACCGTCGTCAACACTTTGCGAATAGAGGTAATCTGAATTTGCCCATTTGGTCTTGTCCTTTTCGAGTAGTTTTATGTCAATGAGATTAAATTCAGGATCGAACCGCATCAAGACGAGGTCGGTCGTTTTGACGACGTTTGTGCCCCAAAAGAGATTGTAATTGTCTTTTAGTTTTTCGGTCAGGATCGATACACTTCCGTCCTTAAGAATAAAATAATCCTTGGCCACGAGCTTATATCCGTTTTCAACCTTTCCCTTTTTGCTTATTTCCATAAAACGGCCGGCTTCTTTCCACGAAACGTATTTTTTTGAAATTTCCTTTCCTTGCTTGTCCAAAACTATTCTGAATAGCCCGTTGGCCTTTTCAATATCGTAACCCGATCGCTTATACGGGCTGGTCTTACCAGTTATTACGGTATGGTCGCCGTTTTTTTTGATAAAGGCGACATGATTGTAATCTGAATCCCTGTTTTCCAAAAGATAGCTGTAACGCAATTTTCCGGTTGATGGGTCGATTTCCTTTAAGGTAATCGACTTATCTTTTACATTAACGAATTCGAATAGCACCGATTGCTCGTTCGCATCGATGAAAATGGCATTCTCTTTATGGCCATTAGGGTTAAAGTCGAAACTCCATTTCTCCCTTTTGTTCGTATCGTAGCCCTTTATTGTATTGATGAACTTTCTTCCCTGCTTTTGTTTTAGTATGCTCCACATGAGAAAACCATCTTTCATTGCGATAGGGTATTCATACGAAGCCGCCTCACGTTGGTTCTTAAGAATTTTCTTGACGGAACGGGCACCCTCTATGAACCTGCCATTTTCGTAATAAAAACTGTTGGAAATTTCATTTTTTCCGACATCTAGAATCCAATTTGTAGTGAACATGCTATAGTCTTTCGCAATATTCTTCGAACCTTTGGTAATAATTATTTTGTCGTCTATTTTCTCGGGAGTAAGAAAATCATAGTTGGTGCGTCGGTAAACGGCATCGGTAAATTCACCGTTGGCGACTTTGTTTAGGTTTTTGTCGAAAACGATGTATTCGTATTTCTCCTTTTCCTTTGAAATTTTTTCCATCCTATAAATCGCCAAATACCCATAAACATTTTCGTTCAATTCGAAGATCGGGCTGAACATCTCCATTCTTCCTTGAGCCAATTCCGATAGGTTCGAGATTTGACTCCATCCTGAAAACTGTAAAAATGTGGCAACCGCACAGGTCAATATAAAATTTCTCATCATTGTGGGGGTCATTATTTTTCTTCTAACGGAAATATTGCGAGTTTGGTATGTGTTCAGCCGTATCTTAGTCGGGGCCTATCGGATCGGAGGAAGATGTTTGCCGACAGTCAAGCCCTATTGTCGTAAGACGATTTCGTTGATTTTTGCGTTATTCCTAAATAAGGCTCTTGGAAAGTCTTAACAAAATACTGAAGTAATGAAATCAAAGATTCTAGTTGCGTTTATTTGCGGTGGCCTACTCCTTTTGAACTGCTCAAAGGATGACGACAAACCTGAACTGAACCCGGATCCTATACCACAGGGAATGTATTTTCCACCTGCCGATGTAAGCTCTTGGGAATCCGTTTCCCTGGCGCAATTGCAGTGGAACGAAAATAAGGTAGAAGACCTTTATGATTATTTAAAGGCCAAGAACACCAAAGGTTTTATGGTTTTAAAGGATGGTCGGATCGTTATGGAAAAATATTTCAACGGCCATAATCAAAATGCAAAATGGACCTGGTATTCAGCGGCCAAGAGTTTGACGGCGACTTTTGTCGGTGTGGCACAAGACGAAGGCCATCTTCAAATCGAAAACAAAACCGCTGACTATCTCGGGGAGAACTGGAGCCAACTTTCAACCGAAAAACAAGATTTGGTCACTGTAAGGCATCATTTGAGTATGTCGACCGGACTGACCGACAATATCGAAAATCCGATCGCATGGATCTGCACCTTGCCAATTTGCATGAATTACACTGCCGATGCAGGTACGCGTTGGGCCTATCATCAAGGCGCTTTCATGTTGCTGCAGGAAATGGTCTCGCAAAACACCGGAATGGACTTCAAGGACTATTGCAAAACCAAGGTTGCCGATAAAATTGGGATGGATGGCAACTGGACGAACCAATTGGGCCTGAACATTTACAATACGAATACCCGTGGTATGGCCCGATTCGGTTTATTGGCATTGAATAGGGGCTCTTGGGATGACACCGTTGTCGTTAGCGAAGCTTATTTTGATGCGATGGTAAATACTTCGCAAGATATCAACAAATCATACGGGTATCTTTGGTGGCTCAACGGAAAGGAAAGCCATATGGGCGTTAAATCACAAGACGTGATTCAGGGTTCATTGATTCCGAATGCACCCAATGACTTATTTGCGGCACTCGGTGCCAACGATCAAAAAATCTATGTGGTACCGAGTCAAGGCCTTGTAGTGGTTCGTTGTGGCGATAGTGCCGGTGCAGAAGAATTGGGTCCCTCTAGTTTCGACAATGAACTATGGCAGAAAATCAACGAGGTAATAGGACTTTAACACCTTTTTTCTACCTCTTGCGCACAAAGCGATTCTGAACGATCGCATCCAAAAACAATTTTGATTCTTTGCACTCAAAATTCAAAGTCGAATGAAGTTCGCTAAATAGGGGAGTACCTCCTCCCAATAGAATAGGGATAACCGTTATCACCATCTCATCGATCAAATCTTCCCTTAAAAAGCTTTGGATCAGTTTTCCGCCATCGATATAGAGACGATAATAGCCCTTTTCATGGATCTGCTTCAGAATTTCTGCAAGGCTTCCTTTTACCAAATATGCCTTGCCCTGATAGTCATTGGGAATTTCCTTTAAGGTCTTGCTGAGCACAAATACAGGCTTTTGGTAAGGCCAATCAATGTCAAAACTACAAACGGTTTCAAATGTTGTTCGGCCCATGACCATGGCATCGATATCCGAGCTAAAAGCCTCATAGCCAGAATCGATGTTGTTGATTTCCGGAATGGTGTCCAACCATTCGATACCACCATCTTTGTCGGCGATATAACCGTCAATACTTGTTGCTATATAAACCTTGTTCTTCTTTTCCATGGAATTATTTAGCTATTGAATATTTTGCAGTCGGTAGAATGAAACTATAAGCCGGCTATTCATATCCCTTCGGCATTTTCCTGACTTGAAACTCCTTTTCAAAAGTGGCTCCCATTTGCAACAAGTCCATCTCTGTGTAGGGCTTTCCGATAAAGGTTAAATTAACCGGCTCTCCCTTTTCCCTATAACCCATTGGTACCGTTAAGGCCGGGTATTCCGCAACTGCTGCATAAGCTGCATGAGAGTTGTTAACCGAAAGTACCGCGTCTAAATGGTACTTGTTCATTGAAGCATTAAAGAATTTACGAGCGCGGGTTTTTAAACGTTGTTTTATTTCACTCAACTCTTCCGTAGTAGTGGAATCTGAAAGTATACCATCAAAACGTGCCTGTCCATAAGGAATTCGTATGAGTGAATCTTGTAGGTTGAATTGCACTACATCTTGCACATTACGTACCGATACCACGTCCTTGTTTTTAATCTCAGTTTCGATATACTTGGGCAAATCGTTTTTCATATCAATATTCAAAATGCTTAAGAAGCCCTTCATTTCAATATTTTGAGGAGCGATTTTTATAATCTTGGCACCTAGATTTTCCAATTCTCTTATGGTCTTGGCATATAGTGTATCCTTTTCGAACACTGATTTTAGAGCTCCCAATCGCATTTCTTTAAATGGAGTGGGATGCAAGGCTGCACCTGGAATACTCGTAAATTCCTCCTTAACCGATTTCATATCTGTTTCATCATGTCCTTGCATCGCTGACAAAACGATGGCATTGTCGTTGACATTTCTAGTCATGGGCCCCGGAGTATCCAAAGTGCTTGAAATAGGGATAATGCCCGTTCTGCTCAACAGGCCGATAGTCGGCTTGAGTCCAACAACTGAATTTTGACTGCTAGGTGAAAGAATGGATCCCGAAGTTTCCGTACCTACTGCGGCCACGGCATAATTTGCTGCAACCGCAACTCCACTGCCTGAACTTGAACCCCCAGTATCAAACATCCGTCGCCCATATGGATTTAAGGTTTGGCCTCCCACAGCACTTTGGCCATTCGGACAATCACAAATAAAATTCGCCCACTCGCTTAAATTTACCTTGCCCAGGATTAAAGCCTCATTTTCTTTAAGACGCTCAACGATAAAGGCGTTTCCCACCTCATTGTTCACCAAAGCCAGGGATCCGGCAGTCGTCCTCATTCCTGAGGTATTGATATTATCTTTTAGAAGAATGGGCATTCCGTAAATTGGATGGTTGCCCGAGGATGATATTTTTAGACGTTCGTCTAACTTTCGAGCCTCGGCCACGACATTTTCGTTAAGTGCGATGATGGCGTTCAGAGTCGTTGCATTGTTCAATTCATACTTGAAGATTCGCGTGAGATAAAAAAGTACAAGTTTCTCATAGGTGAGCGAGCCTTCCGCAATGTGTTTTTGTATGGTCAAGATATCTTGTTCTAAGACAAGAGGCTTCACCGATTGATATTCTGCCTTGGTCATTTTTTGCACCTCATTATACAAAGGGCGGAAAACATCATTTTTATCCAATACTTTGGATTGGATAAACTTGTATCGCATTCTTTCACTCTTATGATTTTGGTTGGCGGCCACCTCGGCAGAGTCATTATACGGTTCCCAAAGTGTGACGGGTCTTTGCTCAATTTTGATACTTTCTTTACAGGAAAGGGGAACGATCAAAACCAAAATAAATAAAAGTCGCCGTATCATTTTTTTAGTTTCTCTTTCCAAAGGACAATATTTTTTTTGTTCATCCGAACGAATTCATCCTTTTCAAGTTCCTTGGAAATTTTTAGGGACCTTTCAGCTGATTTTATGGTCGAGGCATAATCGCCCAAAGCCGCTTCGACCAAAGATTTTACCCGATGGAAATAGTAGGTGTCGCCTCCTTTTTCGATTGCCGTATTAAGGTAACCCAATGCGACCACATAATCTTTTTCCTGCTCCTGTAGGTATCGGGCGGATTCATAATAGGTCTGGGCCGTGGGGTTTTCCCTTAGCTGTTTTTTAATTTCCTCGAGCATTTGCGAATGTGTGTCCACAGCGATGGGAATGGATAGCCTTGTATTTTCCCAGAGCCAGATCATATTCAGGGAATTATGCGAGATTGAATCGAAACCGATTAAAAAATTCTCTTGGAATTCTTTTGTCATTTGTGGTTTGATCGAAATGCGAAAGGCGTCTTCTTCAGGATTGTATTTTTTACGACCATCGCCCCAATGGGAAATATTGTTGTGGAAAACAATTTCCCATTTTCCTTTCTGTGGAAAGGCATAGAGTGCATACGTACCCTTCGTAAGCCGATTGCCCAAGACCTCAATATCGGTATCAGTTGAGAACTTTGTCGATTCGTTGGCTCCAACCCGCCAGATCCTTCCATAAGGCACTAGCTCCCCGAAGATTTTTCTCCCCCGAACCGCCGGCCGTGAATATTCCACGGTGATTTTCGAAAGTCCGATTTCTTGCTCGACTTTTGAAAACGGACTGGCCTTCGGATGGCTTATTTGGGAGACTCCGATCGCACCGATAAGGAAGACTAAGAACGTAAGTACATTTTGTTTTTTAAAGGTCATTTTCACTGTTTGAAATTTGAACCTTGTCCAACCTGCGTTTGCCAAAACCTTGCAAGACAGCATCAAGTTTTAGGTAGACTTCCTTGGCATCAGTATCAAGGTTGGTAACATCCATTGGAGTCTGTTCCTCATAATCTTTTGGGATTTCATAAAATTCCCCGGTGCTGTAAAGCTTGAACCGATGGTTGCGGGCGAAAACCCTTGCCTGCTCCACTTCTCCTTCACGCGAATACCAGCTATAGATCCATTCCCTTGGGTCACCTTTCCCGCCATGAAGCTGTGGTAGAAAACTGTGGCCGTCAAGATCTAAGGAATCCAATTTGATCCCAGCAGCCTCCGAGATAGTAGGTAAAAAATCGCTAAAGTCGATGAGGTCATTATTTGTAGAATTCGACCGAATTACCCTGGGCCATTTTACAATAAGCGGTACTCGCGTACCTGCATCGGTCGATTTTCCTTTTGCACCTGCAACTTGTCTATCGTTCATGGTGGAAACCACGGGTTTATCCGTTCCATTATCACCTGTAAAGATGACCAAAGTATTGTTTTCGATGCCCAGCTGTACTAACTCTTCGTTTATTTTTCCAACGATTTTATCCATTTGAAAAACCATATCCCCAAAATAACCCATCTGGCCCTTATAGCTCATAACTGCGGTCGAGTCTGTGCCCCACTCGGGCGAAATGGGCGTTGGACTGAAAGGACAATGGGTAAGGATCATCGGGTAGTATAAAAAAAAGGGTTTTTCCAATTTATGGTTTTTTTCGATAAAGTCGAGACCGTAGTCGCTGACGATTTCGGGTCCGTAATCATTTTCGCCAAAAGTTTTTAGCTCACCATCAATATCAAGTACGGGTGCAGAAAAACGAGTGTCCCTTCCGGTCGAATCTACCCTTCCCTCGGTTAGTTGCCATAAACAATGACTATCGAATCCTGCTTTTTGCGGACTTGTGGGGTCTTTTCCCAGTTGCCATTTACCGATAATGCCCGTGGAATAACCTGCCTTTTGAAAAAGATGCCCAAAAGTGATTTGTGTGGTATCCAATAACCCAAATCGAACATAATTACGAACATTATAGATTCCGGTCATTAATTGCACCCGGCTCGGCGTGCACAATGGTTGGGCATAGCAGTGTTCAAAACGCATCCCTTCTGCAGCCATTTTGTCTATTTCTGGAGTATCGTATGAACTTCCCCCATTGACCCCGATGGTTTCATAACCCAAGTCGTCTGCCATTATCAATATAATATTCGGGGGGCGTTGCCCAATGCTCTCAGAAGTACCCTGTTTACACGAAACAGCGAGAAAGAATAATAGGATTGCAAATAGGGGTCTTACCATATCGAAGGGTCCATAAAACGATCTTACCGCTTACATCTTAAAAAAGAATTTACGAATTCTTGTAAACTAAAGCCTTGCGGCTCTTCAATACCTTTTCTTGAACCAATGTCTCTGGGAAACCTAAAACTTTTTGGCGTTCTTAGGTTCATGTATCGGCATTTTGTAAACTACGGTCGAGTCGGGAATGTGCGCCACCATTGAATGAAAACTGTTTGATCTGTGAATTGGCATATTGGAGCTAAACCCTTTTTTATTTGCTGTATTGTCCAATCCGGCGAATAGTTCAAGTTCTGTGGGCCCAATGGATTTGTCCGGTATCAATGACCAACGTTTTTGTTTAGAGAAACCTGGTAGTGGCCCTTTTGTCATATCCAATTTAAATGAAAATGGGTTTTGGGCATTGACGCCCAATGTAAAACAAAGGAGTGTGAATATTGCCAAGACCGATTTTTTCATTTGTTTCAATTACATCTTGAAAAAAGAATCAACGAATTCAAATTTATTGAAAACCTGTAAATCTTCGATGCCTTCGCCAACTCCGATATACTTTACCGGAATCTGAAATTGATCTGAGATTCCGATGACCACACCACCTTTGGCGGTACCATCCAATTTAGTAACCGCCAATGAGGTAACCTCTGTAGCCTTGGTAAATTGTTTGGCCTGCTCAAAGGCATTCTGGCCGGTGGAACCGTCCAACACTAAAAGCACTTCATGGTGGGGTGTCGTCAACCACTTTTTGCATTACCTTTTTGACCTTGGTCAATTCGTTCATCAGATTTATCTTGTTATGCAATCGCCCGGCAGTATCGATTATAACGACGTCGGCATCTTGCGAAACGGCAGAGCTCAAGGTGTCAAAGGCCACCGAAGCGGGGTCGCTTCCCATTTTCTGCTTGACCAAGGGCACTTCGACGCGGTCCGCCCAGACCTGTATCTGGTCAATGGCCGCCGCCCTAAAAGTATCGGCCGCACCCAGTACTACTTTGAGTCCCTGGTTTTTGAATTGATGGGCCAATTTACCGATAGTGGTCGTCTTTCCGACTCCGTTTACACCGACCACCATAATGACATAGGGTTTTTTGTCGACAGGGACCACAAAGTCGGTTTCGTTTCCGGTGTTGGTCTCAGAAAGCAATCCGGCGATTTCTTCACGAAGTATTCCGTTCAGCTCGTCGGTACCCATGTACTTGTCTTTGGCGACGCGCGCCTCTATGCGGTCGATAATCTTAAGGGTGGTATCGACCCCTACATCCGAGGTTACCAATACCTCTTCCAAATTATCGAGTACATCGTCATCGACCTTTGATTTTCCGGCAACGGCCTTGCTCAGTTTCCCAAAAAAACTTGTTTTCGACTTTTCCAGTCCTTTGTCCAAGGTCTCTTTTTTCTTGGAGGAGAATATGTTTTTGAATAGGCTCATTTGTTACTTAAAAGTTAGCTGCTCAAAGATAAGGAAAGGGCGATTAAAAAAATTCAAGGTAGGCAGGTACAAAAAAAGCCACTTTACAAGTGGCCCTTAGAAATTATTTGAGTTAGTCAGTTACTTTTTCTGCAACCATTCATTGACCATTTCGGGAGGCATTACCGATTCAACAAAAGTATAAGCACCCGATTTAGGTGATTTGACCATCTTGATCGCCTTGGTCAATCTTTTTGAGCTGGATTGTAAAGTCGCTACGGTTTTCTTTGCCATGTCTTCTTACTTTATTTCTTTGTGAACGGTCATTTTACGAAGAATCGGATTGTACTTCTTCAATTCAATACGTTCGGGGGTGTTCTTTTTGTTCTTTGTGGTGATATACCGAGAAGTTCCCGGTTGCCCAGAATTTTTATGTTCGGTACACTCTAATATTACTTGAACCCTGTTTCCTTTTTTTGCCATTGCTCTCTAATTAATAAGGGCTATTTTAATACTCCCTGCGCCTTTGCTTCTTTCAAGACTGCGGAAATACCTTTTTTATTGATGGTTTTTAACGCTTTCGCCGAAACCTTTAAGGTGACCCAGCGATCTTCTTCTGGAATATAGAAACGCTTCTTCGAAAGGTTGACGTTGAATCTTCTTTTCGTCTTGTTTATGGAGAAGGAAACGTTGTTTCCGAACATTGCCCTTTTCCCGGTAATTTCACAAACTTTAGACATTGTGCTTGCTTTTTCTTAAACAGGCTGCAAATTTATACCAATTTTACCGGATGGCAAAATATTGATCTATAAATTACGTATCTCTTTTTTAAGAAACTCAAAGGCCTTATTAACAGACTTTTGTACGATTCTTTCACGTTGGTTGCCCATCATGAATTCTTCCACAATAGTCTGATTTGGAGAGGCGATCGCAATAAAGACCGTTCCAATTTCGGCGTCCGAGTCCCCTTTGGTCGGTCCGGCATTACCAGTGGTTGCAATTGAATAATCCGATTTAATCAATCTTCGCACATTTTCTGCCATGGCCCTGGCCACTTCGGCACTTACAACGGAATACTTTTCTATCAGTTGTTTATCCACCCGAAGTACCTCTATTTTGGTCTCGGTCGCATAGCTGACCACAGTACCCTTGAAATAGGCCGATGCCCCTGGCAACGATGTGATACGCTTTGCAATTCTACCCCCCGTAAAACTTTCGGCGGTCGAGAGGGTAAGCCCCTTTCTTGTAAGCAGTTGGGCGATGACTTCCTCAACAGTTTCCTCATTTTCAATGCTATAGACCAAATCTTGGACCAAGGGCAAAAGTTTTTGGCTTTCCTCTTCTATGGCCTTGGAAACAATGGATTTGTCCGGTCCTTTCGCGGTCAACCGCAATCTAACCTTTCCCAAATTGGGCAAATAGGCTACTTTGACAAAGTCGGGCAGGGCATCTTCCCAGTCGGAAATTCGATCGGCAACAGCGCTTTCCCCAAGTCCATAAGTGACAATCGTCTTATGTAGAATGTAGGGTGTTTCGAATTCGCGCACAAGTTTTGGCAAGACCACCTCCTGAATCAAATGCTTCATTTCAAAAGGGACCCCAGGTAAGGAAATGAACACCTTATCGCCTTCTTGAAACCACATTCCGGGGGCAGTTCCGTTCGCATTGTGCAATACGGTTGCTTTTGAGGGTACCAATGCCTGTTTTCTGTTTACATCTGAAATCGGGGTCGAAAGGTACTTTTGAATAATTCCTCAATATGACGTAACACATCTTTATTCTCGACCAGCCCATCTTCGAAAAACTCGCAAAAGGTATGCTTGGTAATATCGTCCTTTGTCGGACCCAATCCTCCCGTCACGATAATGATATCCGCTCTGGACCGTGCTTCGCCCAAGGCCGTAAGAATATGCTCGCGACTATCTTGAATTGAAGTGATTTGATAAACGGAAACCCCAATTTTGTTGAGCTCCTTGGCAATAAAAGCAGAATTTGTGTCCACAATCTGACCGATGAGTATCTCATCGCCGATCGTTATGATTTCCGCGAACATTGATTAGAGGTTGAAGTCCTTTTTCAATTCCGAAATCACTTGAATAACATCGGTCTTTAGGGCAGGAAAAACTTTTTCGATATCGGCTATACTTGCCGAATTTTTGCCCATTGTCTCGATTTCCAAAGCGGCTGCCCGGGTTTGTTCCATCCCTAGCAAGTCTACATTGGGCTTGATTTTATGTGCCAACTGGTATACCTTTTCATGATTTTGGTCTGCCAAGGCCTGCTCTAAATTTTGAAGATCCTGAGGCACTTCTTCCAAAAAAACGGAGACTACGGAATTGATAAAATCCTGGTCGCCATCCGCCATTTCATTAATCTTGTCTAAACTGTAGATCATCATTTAATTTTTACAGAAAATAGTTCATGCCCCTGTAATACCCCCGCAAGATAGTCATTTGGGGCTACTCTACCAACACCAGCGGGTGTTCCGGTAAATATGATATCACCTTTTTTGAGAGTAAAAAAAGGTTGATACATAGGCGATTAATTCGTCTATTTTCCAGAGCATTAGGCCTGTATTTCCCTTTTGGACCTCATTATTATTTTTAAAAAGGGAAAAATCAAGATTGTTCAAATCATCAAATTCCGATTTATCGACCCACCTCCCGATGACGGCCGAACCATCAAATCCTTTGGCCTTTTCCCAAGGAAGCCCCTTGCTTTTCAGATCCGATTGCAGATCGCGTGCCGTAAAATCGATCCCGAGGCCGATGTCATCATAATAACTGGCCGCGAAGGTTTTGTCGATATGCTTACCGACCTTTTTAATTTTGACCAGGACTTCCACCTCATAATGGACTTCCCCAGTAAATTCAGGAATGTAAAAGTCTTGTTGTTTAGGTAAGATGGCAGAGTCAGGTTTTATGAACACCACCGGATTTTCAGGTCGCTCGTTTGCCAATTCGTTGATATGGTCGACATAATTTCTGCCGATGCAGATGAGTTTCATTTGATCTGGTGTTACTAATTTTGGACTTTTCCTTTTTTTATTTTAAGACTGATGGCTGGTATGAAGTTTTTCATGTGGTCTTTTGATTTCGTCGTAAAATCAGTCCATTTGCCCATTCCGTAGACCATTGTTCTCAAATTTTGGTTTTTGCTGTACACTCCGCCGAAAGTAGGGGCAAAGCGATCTTCAATTTCTTTCTTTTTGGTTATGGGATGCTCAGAGATGCTCCGATACCAGTTGTTAGGAACAAAAAGCCATTCCAGACCAATAAAAATACCTTCTTGCGGAATCTTAATATTGACCGCGGACAAATCGACCGACACAAGGTCTTCTTCGCTCTGGGACTCCAACACTAGACTTTTTTTCAGGATATCGTGATTCGGTTCTTTGAAACCGGATGCACATCATAAATTCGAATTCGGAATTTTGAGGTAGGATTTTTAAAACTTGGATTTTTCTGAACGAATACCGAGATTTTCTCAACGAATTTTTCCTGGGCACCGATATTTGGAAAATACAACGCCAAAACCCATGGCGTTGACGAACTCGAAAAACCACTGGTCACACTGTAACTACCAATGGGATTCAAAATATCGGAACCGCCCAAATTTTTGGATACCACCACTTCATCCAATTCATAGGACGCTTCTTTCAAGCCGATGTTTTTTGAATCGAATATTCTTTTGGCGACCATTATCGTATCCTTATACCCCAATGATGAGATGTGCACTTGGTTCTCCAAATAGTACTTAGGGATATCAATGAAAAAAACGACCTTCTTCATCTGTGGATGTCCCTTTTAAGGTGTTCAAAAAACTGAGGTTCACATACGGAATGGGTTCACCGGTCTTGGTATCGAAAATCTTTCCTTCGAACAATACTTCCTGGGCGCCCATTTGCGCCACAAGAAAAAGCGAGAGCCAGAAAAAGCGCATTTAGCTTAATTTGTTATTGAGTTGACTAAGCTTTATTTGGGTCAAGACTTTTTTGGTGTACAATGGAAAATCGGCATTTTGGATCCAGCCAAAATAGCCGGGCTCCGTATCAAGAACTTCAAGCACCTTCTTGCCTTTATGCTTGCCAAAGGCAAAGACCGCTTCGTCATTTTCATCGTACCCAATGAATCCGGCAAAATCGGCAAACTGGCGATGTGACGAAAATTCAGCCAGTTTTTTCACATTGTTTTCCAATTCCGGGTATCGATCCAGTTGTGACAGCAGTACTTCATAAGTGGCCTGGGTATCGGCCTCTGCAGAGTGGGCATTGGTCAAATCTTTGTTGCAGTAAAATTTGTAGGCAGCTGCAAGAGTGCGTTTTTCCATCTTATGAAAAATGGTCTGAACATCGATTGCAGCCCTGTTTTTCAGGTCGAAGTCGATCTCGGCCCGTAACATTTCCTCGGCCAACAGCGGAATATCAAAACGGTTCGAGTTGAATCCGCCGAGATCACTGTCCTTGATCATGTTGTAAATTTCTTTGGAAAGCTCCTTGAAAGTGGGTTCGCTAGCTACTTTCTCGTTTGAAATACCATGTATCGCCTCGGCCTCCTCAGGAATTTTCACTCCGGGGTTCACCAACCACGTTTTGCCCTCTTTGTTTCCGTTGGGGAAAATCTTAAGGATCGATATTTCGACTATTCGATCTTTTGCGACATTGGTACCGGTCGTTTCCAGATCGAAAAAGCAGATGGGCCTTGTGAGATTTAAATCCATTTTGGGCTTTTTGCAAATATAGGTTTTCGAAAAGGTATTGGGCTGGCAAACCACCTATTTCTTTGCGACCTTGTATCGGGTATAAAAAATATTTACTTCTAACCGAAATTGCCCAGCACCCGATATTTGTTTCAGCATCCTGGCCAAGTTTTGAAACACATTTTCCGTCCTCCATTTGTTTTGAAAAAAGACATAATGTTCTTTGACCGATAAAATGAGGTGTGCCAGCTGATTCGCATCTATATTCAGGATCGTTGTTTCCTTTCCTTTGGTGACCTCCAAAAGCTGATCTGTTTGTAATCCAGAAAAATCCACCTCATGGTCATAAATGCTTTCAATGGAGGAAGCAAACCCTAATTTTTGAAGTAGCTCCTTTAAAAGGACCTCAAAATCATAGACAATAATGGCCCCCTTGTCTTGAGACACCCTAATGACCTCCTCTAGCAGATTTAGTGATTTACCATAGAATAGCGACCCTGCAAAGGTCACAATATCAAACGCATTTTCTTTGAAATTCAAATTCTTGGTATCGAAGTATGAATATTCGATTTGCGGATGCTCCAACGC
The DNA here is from genome assembly GCA_965215845.1 of Aurantibacter sp. Classification (GTDB taxonomy): domain Bacteria; phylum Bacteroidota; class Bacteroidia; order Flavobacteriales; family Flavobacteriaceae; genus Aurantibacter_A. The sequence goes on along the minus strand of CBDCEL010000003.1, from coordinate 1,210,790 downwards.
ATTTTCGAGCATTTCGTTGCTCGGCTCTATCCCAAAAACGCGTTCGCAAAATTTTAACAAGGCGTGGGTCGATTGGCCGGTACCACATCCTATATCAAGCCCCAAAGCAAAAATTTCATCCGCTGAAATGCACTTTCTGAGAATTTCGAAATGAAGCGCAGGGCGATATGTTCTGTAGTGCCCAGCGGTTATGGTGTCATATTCGGGATTCATAAGCTACCTGGAATGGTCGAATAGCCATGGGATTAATTCGGGTTCGGCAAAAGCATTTTCCCAACTGTCATGGTTGACACCTTCGTAGGTCGTGAATCTTACTTTGGCCCCATGCTTTTTAAGCGCTTCGACCATGGTTTTGGAATGTTCGTAATCAACAATCATATCGGAATCCCCATGAAAGACCCACCAGGGAATATCTTTGATCGATGCGGCGGTCGAAGGATGGGCGCCACCACAGATCGCGAATGCTGCCGCAAACATATCAGGGTTTCGACGTACGATTTCAAAGGTACCCATGCCGCCCATAGAGAGTCCACCTACATAGATTCTTTTTTCGTCTACCTTGTACGAATTTTTCAATTCAAGAAGCAACTTTTGTAACTGCTCCATCGCTATAGTAGGGTTTCCATCTTCCTTAAAGGTGAATTCGGCAAACATCATGGCGCCTTTCTTATCAACGTTGCTCCAGTAACTTTCTTCGGGACATTGCGGAAACACGACAATTGCCGGATATTTATCCCGTATTTCCTGTTTAAGAAACAATGCTGCTCCGAGAGTCAATTGCGCTTCGTTGTCACTCCCTCGTTCGCCGGCACCATGAAGTACGACCACCATAGGGTATGGTCTTGTTTTATCGTAATTTTTCGGAAGCAATAGCCGATAGGGCATCGTTATATTGTCGCTGTGGAACTCCAATTTCTCATATGCATCAAAATCTACATTCGATGTAGTTGATTTGCAGGCAAGTAAAAGTAAGGCGCAGATTATCGGAACGAAGTGTTTCATAAGGTCCAAAATAATGTTTTAAAGATATGGAACTTCGACAAAAGAAATTTTTAACAATTGTGTATTTTCGATTTATGCTTCGCTTCTTTATCGTGATGTTTCTTCTGGTAGGTTTTTCCTGTAAACAAGAACCAATTTTTAAAGGGCACTCTATATACAAAAGTGTTGCCAATGATTCGGCGCTCTATTATTATGAATTGGGATGGAAACAGATCATGGATGAGGGGAATTATGGGCCGGCCGAAGTTTCTTACCGGAAGGTTTTGGAACATGCCCCCGATTTTTTTGATTGGTAAGGCCGTCTTGGGCCGTTTGACCTTGGATTTAGGGGAACGACTTCAAATTCAAAAGGAAATTCAAGAGCAAAGGGAAGCTGTCAAGGGCGACGAAAGGTCCATTTTGGAAGTCTATGAGGCATTGGTCGCGTTTACGAATGCCCGGGAACAAAAGCTGCCCAATACCAAAAAAATACTCCAAAAGGCATTTCTGCTGGCTGAGGAAAATCTCGGCAAGATTGTCCATAAATATCCCGATGAGATTTATATGAAAGCCGAGTACATTGAATTTCTGCATTCGAGGTACGGACCGAGAAATGCCCTGGATTCCCTAGAAGCGCTAACCGACGGCGATCAAAGAGAAAATCCTTTTTTATTGGGACATTCGGCAAGTATGCAAGCTGAGATGGATAATTTTGAGGTCGCATTGCAACAGGCCAAACGTCTTAATGAGTTGATAAAGGATAGCTTAATCCCCAAACCCTACGCCATATGGGCCGATATCTATTTTCAGATGGACAGTCTTGAGCTGGCCAAGGAAAATGCAGATTTGGCCAATAGCCTTGATCCGAGAAATCTAGATGTTTCCCGCCTAAAGACAAAAATCGATGCATCCTTGGCTATGGAGTGAAATCGTGATACCGTTTCAGAGCCTTGTGTTGATGATATTGTTGAACGCCGAGCCAAAGGTGTAGCTGAGTCCGACCCCAAACCCCAACTCGAAATCAGTGGCTATCTGTTTTTGTTGCAAGAGCACATCTTCGATAGAGGCATCGCCGGCGGGCAGGTTGATTTGATCACGGATGATTTCGAAACTTCCGGAAAAACGAACTGATAGGCCCTTGATAATCCGAACCGAAAACCTTCCGAAAAGTTGTACTCTGTTTTTTGCAAAATCATCTAAAAAAGTGGATCCTCGCAGTCGGGTATAAATATTTCCCCAAGGTTGTCTATAACGCACTTGCACGTCTAGAGAATGGTTGAAGATACCTTCCTTGGCCTTTCCGAATATGGTAGGTTCGATATAATCATTGTGGAAGTACCCGATTTTGTAGGCGAACACGATCTCACGTCTGAGTACCTCATTATAGGGAAAAATGTTGTATTCGATGGCAGGCGAGAAGTAATACCTGAAATCAAGATTTGTGAATGTATCGTGCCTGGCTCCTGCGAATAAGCCCGTGGACCAATGATCCGATAGGCTTCGAACAATGCTGCCCGCACCTGAATAGCGAAAACGTTCACTTGTAAAGGTCTCATCGTTTCTGACAAACTCACTATTGGCCTGACTCATTTCCATATCGGCTCTAATACGCCATTTTTCCGTTACCCGATCGCTCTCGAATCCGATTTCATATGCGAACTCCTTTCTGCTTGATTCCTTGTCCAATTCAGCTTCTCCATAGATTTCAAATATCCAATTGTTCCAGGGATCCTCAAAGTTGATATCTTGAATTTCACTCATGCCCTTGGGATCAATGGTAAAGGAAATATCCTCGGCCATATCTGACTGGATGAGATAGGACAAAAGTCCGGACTGCACTTTTTTAAGCAGCCCCTTTCTGACTTCATCGGCAGTCATGTTCACATTACTGTCGAAGGAGAGTTCTCTTGTGATGCCCTCGTAGTCTTCAGAACCCTTAAAGTCAAGTTTATAGGTGCGACCACCACTTCCATTTGCAATGTCATAGATAAAGAGCATGACATTAGCCTGGGCCTGGTCTCTAACATGGTTCACATAGTGAATCTCTTGACGTAGGTAGCTTCTTTCGCAATTGCAGTCAATAAAAAGTTTAAGATGTTCTTTGTGTGCCTCCTTTTTTTGTGCCAGAAGGGTAAAGTGCGCCGATAAAAAAAACAAAAAAATGGGAAGCGAGAGACCCTGAAAGCTGATCTTCATAACAAGTTGGTCGAAATTTTCGGATTGGTCAACACAAATTTAAGACCGTGGAAAGGCTCAAGGTGTTAGGAGAATGTTAATAGCGAATATTGCTTTTTAAGTGCTTAAAAATTATTGATTTGAAAAAACAATGGGCTTTTTTTTCTGAAAAGTCAGCTCTTCCCCACCTACACTTCCCGATTTACGTCCCAACCTTCGAGATAATCGGCAACCGCCTTTGCGAACATACTGCCCAGAGCACCGTTCACGACCCGATGGTCATAGCTATGGGAGATATACATCTTATGACGGATTCCTATGAAATCTCCTTCGGCAGTTTCGATTACGGCAGGCATTTTTCGAATGGCACCCAAAGCCAATATACCTACTTGGGGCTGGTTGATGATCGGCGTACCAAAAACGCTACCAAAAGTTCCGACGTTGGTCACAGTGTAGGTGCCGTCTTGAATTTCATCTGGTTTGAGTGCGTTGTTTCGTGCACGGTTGGCGAGGTCGTTGACCACTTTCGCAATTCCGACCAAATTGAGTTGATCGGAATTTTTAATAACAGGAACGATAAGATTTCCATCAGGCAGTGCTGCCGCCATTCCTATATTGATATTCTTTTTCTTGATGATTTTTTCGCCGTCGACCGAAATGTTCATCAACGGATATTTTTTCAAGGCCTTGGCCACGGCCTCCAAAAAAATCGGTGTAAAAGTCAACTTTTCGCCTTCCCTTTGTTCGAAGGAATCTTTCACTTTATTCCTCCAGTTAACGATATCGGTTACATCGACCTCGATAAAACTTTGTACGTGGGCAGAGGTCGAAACACTGTTGACCATATGTTTGGCAATCAATTTGCCCATGCGTGTCATTTCGACGACCTCATCACCACCCACACTTTGAACCGTTGTTATTTGATGAGGTTGTAAGGGTGTTTTGATTTCTTCAATGGGTTGTTGAACGGTTGGCCGTTCTATGGCCTTTTCTTCTGAAATGTTTTGTGAAGCCGATTCTTGAACGGTAGGAGTTGACATTCCGGCCTTTTTATTTTCCACATAGGCCAATATGTCCTTCTTGGTCACGCGACCTTCCTTGCCTGAACCTTGAATGGTATCCAATTCAGAGGTGGGAATACCTTCTTGCTTGGCTATGTTCTTTACCAATGGTGAATAAAACCTTTCGGTCGAACTGTCTCCATTATTTGCGAGATCAAGAACTGGAGCGGTGGTAATTTCCTTTACTTCCGCGATATTGTTCTCCAATTCGGAAACGACCCCTTCTCCCATTTCGGTTTCCGTATCATTTTCGGAGGCCTCAACTACATTCTCGGCAGTTTCGGTAACTGATGCCATTTCACCATTCACTTCGATTACGGCAACAATATCCCCCACCTTTACGACATCATCGATGTCGAAACGCTTTTCAACAAGAATACCTTCTACTTCACTGGGCACTTCAGAATCGACTTTGTCAGTGGCAATCTCAAAAACGGCCTCATCCATATCAATGGTCTCCCCGACTTCCTTCAACCAAGCGGTCAAGGTAGCTTCGGCGACACTCTCTCCCATTCGCGGTAATTTCAGTTCAAACTTTGACATATTCTTGATCTAAGCGCTGTTTCTGATAAATCTGTTGCAAAAATAAAGAAAAAACGTCCTACGGATTAAATTTATTGCAATATTCAAGGGTGATTTAATTTGCTTTTAACGACCCTTCGAACGGAATTCTGTTGATGATGCTCCGGCCCAAGGTTACTTCGTCGGCGTATTCGAGTTCATCGCCAACGGCGACACCTCTGGCGATGGTCGAGGTATTGATATCGAGGCCTTCCAGTTGTTTGTAGATGTAGAAATTGGTGGTATCCCCCTCCATGGTAGAGCTTAGGGCAAAGATCAATTCCTTTAGCTGCCCTTGTCTTGCCTTCTCGATTAGGGAGGCAATGGTCAAATCTTGTGGCCCGACACCTTCCATGGGCGAAATCTTTCCGCCCAGAACATGATAAAGCCCTCGATATTGTCCGGTATTCTCGATGGCCATCACATCGCGGATGTCTTCCACAACACAGACCAGGGTTTCATCGCGTTTCGGGCTGGCACAAATTTCGCACAATTCGACATCTGAAATATTGTGGCACGATTTACAGAACTTGATTTCCCCACGAAGTTTTTCGAGCGATCGTGACAAACGGCCTGTCTGATCCTTCGGCTGTTTCAACAGATGCAATACCAGTCGAAGCGCGGTTCGTTTACCGATGCCCGGTAGCTGTGACATTTCGTAGACCGCATTTTCAAGTAATTTCGAAGAAAAATCCATGCCGATAGTTAACGGAACAAAATTACAACTTTATGGCAGGACTTGAAATGGGCTGCGGTTTTTGAATTTTTTTTAAAGGTAGAAGTGGTAATATTGAGAATGAAATTCCTTTTTTTGACTTTTACCTTTTATCTATTTTTCCCTCCACCAATAATTGCCAGAGATCAAACGTCAATTCGCTTCCGGTGTTTGAATTTGTGTACACGATATAACCCATTTTAAGATCATCGTAAACTTCGAACAGACATTTGAAATCACCATTGTTGCCACCATGGTAAAAGGTGTTGCCGTATTCCGTTTCTCTAATAAAGATTCCTAGACCGGCACCTTCGCGCTTGTCAGGTAGGTTCCAGTACTCACTGTCAGACTCAGTATGTATCGTCATGAATTCTTTATAGGTGCTTGATTTCAATCCTTTGCGTTCAAGTAAGGCGATAGCATATTTCGAAAAGGCCTTTGCCTCGGTATGCATGCTAAAGGCCATACCCGCTTCTTGTGGAATATCCCAGTTCGTCGGGTTGTTGTTCATATGGCCTGAAGAGACGACTTTACGCAGTTCTTCGTTATCGCTGAACTCCATATGATAAAGTTTGTTCGGCGAGATCAGCTCTTCATCCAATATTTGCTCGATCGGTTTCCCGGTGATTTCGACAACGACCCTTTTCAGATATTCGAAGCCTTCCCCCGAATATCCGTATTTTTCCCCTGGCGTGTTGATCATCTCGGCTCCCCAATTTGGCAATCCACTTCGATGTATGAGCACATGCCGCCCGGTCATTTTTTTATACTCGGGATATTCCTGAAGTGCTTCAAAAGGTAAGTATTCATGTAGGGGTTCATCGAGGTCTAGAATACCCTTATCGGCCAAACGCAGCGCGACATACGCGAATACAGGTTTCGTGATCGACGCGGCTTCGAACAAAGTTTTACCATCTACCGGTTCTTGGGTCACGGTATTTTTGACCCCGTAGGTCTTGTGGTAAACTACTTTTCCATCTTTGATCAAGGCCAGCGAAACCCCAGGGATATTGTAGAACTCTTGGCAGGCTTGAACATATTCGTCCACTTTTTTCTCTTCTCCGCTACCGAAATCATGCAGCAACCCTTTTTTTGGCAGAACGTAAGGTTTATCCCTGAATTTTGGTGTTAGGGTGGGTAATATGTGCTTCCCGTTTTCCTTCAAGTCAAATTCAATAGGGTCTATCGGGTTCATTCGATGAAACCGATAATCTACTTCCATTAACCGATTTGGGTAATCGACTTGGTATTTGCCAATCGGCAGCGTGGTCGAATAATTGCCCATGGAATCAATACTGGCGCGAACCCACATTTTCGGATTGTCTACCGAGGTTATTCTTGCGGTCAGGGAACTGGGTCTTTGCTCAAGACCAGAAAGATCTGCTTGGCCCTTGGCTGTTCGAAGCACTGTTCCTGGTGCAACGAACAAGACATTTCCCAACCGATCGGGATTTGCGATTTTTTGTGTTCCCTTGCCCCAGGAGACCCAGGTAAAACTGTTGTCCTGGTCCTTATCAATGGCGACAAGGTCCAGTCCCATTGACATGCCCGTTTGAATTTCATGGTCCAGGGTAATTTTCCATTCGACGGTTTTCCCCTTTGCGGTCGTTCGCTTTTTCATTTCCACATTGTCCCAATTATCACCGGCACCAAATACATTTCGGGTTTCTCCGTATTCAACATATTGCGTGACCGGGGAACCTGAATGTTCATTCTTCGGATTGAGATAGAGCTCAAGTCCGTCTTGCGTGTTCCAATTGGAATTTTGTGTGGTATCGATGAACACGGATTGATCCGAGATTTCCATGGCGATAAACACCGTATTTCCGTTTGGGCCATACCCAATTCGAAAATGGCCCTCATAATCTGAATTTCCGTCAGGTGCATCCCCGATAGCCGCATTTTTTATCGGATATCTGACCATGTCATCGGGCCAATCGGATAGGTCCCCATCCAATGATATTTCCGCTACGGGAAAAGCATAGGCAACCGCGTCGTCAGAAACGATTGTGGTATTCTCTTTTTTGCATGAAATCAAATGGATAAAACAAAATAAGGATGCGTAAAAAATCGTAAAGGTCGAAGAAAAACCAGGGCAATTTTTCATGGTACGTCGTTTAGGTGGTATAATATCTATTCTTAATGACTACTTAAAAATCAATCTGTTACAGTAAAAGGTCAAGTCTTCTTAAAATAATCAAATCTATTGGTCTTTATCTCCCAAAAATGCCAATTGGTTGGAGGCTGTTTTAGTTTTTGTAAATTTCGACGAAATTCCCGTTAATGACTCCGGCCAACATTTTACTCCTGATAGGAGGTTATTTTATTCTACTGTTGTTGATTTCCTATTTCACTGGAAAGAACGATTCGAACGAAGATTTCTTCAAGGCGGGAAAATCTTCTCCGTGGTATTTGGTCGCCTTCGGAATGGTCGGTGCCTCATTGTCGGGCGTTACCTTTATTTCGGTACCGGGCTGGGTCGAGGCCTCTGAATTTAGTTACATGCAGGTCGTTTTCGGCTATTTTTTGGGTTATTTGGTTACGGCCTATGTGCTGTTGCCTATTTATTATAAACAGAATGTAACCTCGATTTACGAATATCTAGACGAGCGCTTCGGGTTTGTGAGTTATAAGGTGGGCGCGGTCTCTTTCTTCGTCTCAAGGGTATTGGGGGCGGCATTCAGGCTTTTCTTGGTGGCTATTGTGCTGCAGCAATTCGTATTCGATGCATGGAACGTACCTTTCGAGGTCACGGTAACCTTGTCGATTCTACTGATATGGATATACACCTTTAAAGGGGGGATAAAGACTATCGTCTGGACGGATACGCTACAGACCCTCTTCATGCTGATTTCGGTAGGGCTGTCGATCCACTTTATACTCGATCAGTTGAATTGGAGTTTTGGTGAGTTCTTGGGCTCGACTGAGTTAAAGCAATATAGTCGCGTCATTTTCTTGGATGATTTTACGGATAGTAAACACCTACTGAAGTCTTTTTTGGGAGGTATGTTCGTCACCATTTGCATGACGGGCCTTGATCAAGATATGATGCAAAAGAACCTTACGTGCAAAACCTTGAAAGACGCTCAAAAGAACATGGTCAGCTTCAGTGTGGTTCTGGTAATGGTAACCTTCATTTTCATGCTTTTGGGATCTTTGTTGTTTATTTATGCGAACAAATATGATATCGCCCTTCCCTTGATGGACGGCAAACCTAAGTCAGACCTCCTATTTCCCGAAATTGCTTTGAACAGTGGTCTGAGCCTAGTGGTGGCCATTACTTTTATGCTGGGCTTGATCGCGGCCGCTTATAGCAGTGCCGACAGCGCACTCACCTCGTTGACCACTTCGTTCTGCGTCGACTTTTTGGGGATTGGCAAGAAGCCCGAGACAGCCCGTAAAAAAATTCGAAAGGCGACCCATGTAGGTATGAGCGTACTGTTGATTTTAGTGGTAATTGCCTTCAAGCATATTTTGGATACCAACGTTATCGATGGACTCTTGAAGGTGGCCGGCTATACCTATGGCCCCTTGTTAGGACTTTTCTCGTTCGGCATTTTTACGAAATATAAGGTCAAGGACGGTTTTGTTTGGATTGTGGCTTTGGCATCCGTATTGATTACCTATTTACTAGGCAAGATTCCAGCAGAGAGTTTGGGTGGCTATGTTTTCGGTTACGAACTTTTACCAATTAACGGCCTGATCACTTTTATCGGTCTGTGGATGATTCGAGAAGGAAAAACCACGTCGACCGAAATAGATCCCCTTGGATGAATGGATCAATTTTATCGACTTAAGGTTCGGCCATATGTTAAAATTGAAATTTTAACATATGTGCTATTTTTCTGTAAAAGTTAATATTGATTTGTGGCTAATAAAACGAGAGTGCAGGCCACCTCAACTTCTATTTGGTTGTCTTCTAGTATCTTATAAAATTCGGGATTTTCGGTGCCCGGGTTGAAGATGACCCTTTTTGGGCTCAATTTCAGCAATCCCCCGTAGTAATCAGGCTGACGGCTTGTACCGATATACATAGTTACTGTATGAATATTTTGGAAATCGCTTAAATTGGTCTTAATTTGTACACTCCCTATTTTACCTTCTTTAAGACCAAATGCTTCAGTTTCTATGTTATGGTCAACCAACCGGTTCACGGCCAAATTACTATAGCGATTTGCCTTTAAAGAGGCTCCGAAGACAAGTGTTTTTTTCATTTGTTGATTAGGGTGTTAAAAAGAATGTTTGCTGTAACGAATGTAGTAAATGAACGTCTATTAGTGAATTTAGAATTCCTTTGAGAAATAAATAAGAGAATAGTTGTTGATAAAGCTATATGTTTATAGTTAATGGTTAGTGTTTAGTATAGCGGCATCAATGACAGAAACCCTGGCGGAAACGTCAGGGTTTTGTGTTTTTTATATTGACCGTTCGAATTATTCTTAAGGATTTTGTGAAGTGTTAAATTGAGTTAAAAAGTTGATTTAGGGTAACATCTTTCCAGTTCCGTCGTCAAGTAGGTAACATCAATCATCAATCTGCCTAAAGGCAGAATCATCAAAAAACGAACTGATCATGAAAAAAGTACTACTACTTTTAGCATTCTTTTGCTATGCAATAATCTTTGCGAATAGTGCTGACCCAGAGACGGATTTAAAAATTGGAAGTGTAAGCGGTAAGGTGGTCGACAAAACCCTGAACCAGCCCATCGCATACGCGGCGATCGTGATTAAATCCAGAGATGAATCAGGCGCGGTCACCGGGGGTATCACCCAAGAAGACGGTACTTTTGAGGTAAAGGATTTGCCCCAGGGAGAGCTTACTTTTGAAGTACAGTTCATTGGCTATCGAACACATTCCCAACCCATCACAATAAGCAGGAAAAATAGGAAATTAGACTTGGGCACCATTGTTTTGGAAGAAGAGGCAGAAGAACTTTCAGGTGTCGAAGTGGTTGGCGAGCGTACGACCATCGAGCAGAAAATTGATCGAAAGGTCATCAATGTAGGGAAGGATCTGACGACGGCCGGGGCCACCGCTTCCGATATCATGAACAACATTCCATCTGTAAATGTCGACCAACAGACGGGCGAGTTGTCCCTTCGTGGAAATTCGAATGTACGTGTTATGGTCGACGGAAAATTATCGAACGTACCGGTCGCCCAGTTGCTGAGACAGATTCCCTCGACCTCTATAAAGTCGATTGAATTGATTACCAACCCTTCGGCAAAATATAACCCTGAAGGCATGAGCGGTATCATCAATATCGTACTACATAAAAATGCAAATATCGGATTCAACGGTACCCTGAATACTGGTTTGACAAAAGGTCAGGAGGCAAAATTCAATAGCTCCCTTGATTTGAACTATCGAAACGGAAAGTTCAATCTATATGGCAACTATGGAAACAACATTGGCAAATACGTCAATAACGGATTCATTTTTAGAACGGTGGAAAATTCAGAACAGATCTTCGACTTTTTTGATAACAACAAATCCCATCTCTATAAGCTTGGTGTCGATTTTTTCCTGAACGACAACAACACGATTTCCTTCTTCACGAATCAGAACAGATATAATGGTGAATTCGACGGTATTACTGACGTGTTATATTATGACGATCTGGCTCGAAATACCACTCAATTTTTCAACAGTGTACAGGAGAATTCAAGCGAGCAATACAATTTTGATTACAAGATGAAATTCAAAAAGGAGGGCCATAATATTGAACTGGAAGTCGATTACAACAAATTTAAAAATGACGAGGATGCAGATTTCAAATCTACCGGTACTACGGTATTTCCAAACTATAAGGATTTTGTTGATACGAAGCGAACACAGACCATAGCCAATTTGGATTATGTAAACCCCTTAGACTCGATTTCAAAACTCGAGGTAGGCCTTGAGGCTCGCATTTTCGAGACCAATGTCGACTACGCCTCCACCGGACTGTCATTTAATTCGAATGGCAATTTAATTCCCACGCCTACCACCGATTTCGTCTATGGAATGGATATCTATTCTGCCTACGCTACTTTCGGCCAGAATTATAAAAAATGGTCATATCAGGCCGGAATCAGGGTCGAGGATGTTGAGGTAAAGGCCGACACCAATGCCGTAAGGGCCTTTACCGATAATTATACGCAAATATACCCTTCGGCTTTTCTGACCTATTCCCCAAGTGAAAAGAATCAGTTTCAACTGAGTTTTAGTAGAAGGGTTGATCGACCAGGGTTGTCGCAGGTAAACCCTATCAGGGAATGGGCTACACCGCTAATCTCGTCTTTTGGCAATCCGAATTTGGTACCACAATTTACCAATTCGTACGAGGCGAACTACACGCGAAGATTTGAAAAAGGGAGTGTTACCGGCGGGGTTTTCTATAGAACCATCAAAGATGAAATCAATCGGGCGGTCTATGTCGATCGACTGGATCTTAACAAAATGATTTTGACCTACGACAATTTTGACAATACATCCGCATACGGCATTGAAATATCGACCAACTATAAACCCCTAAAATGGTGGAGCATAAACGGAAGTTTCGACCTCTTTTCACAAACCCAGCGTGGAATTACGGAAAGGTTGGTAGGCTCGAATTCGACCGCCACGGTAGACGATATTGTCATAGAAAGATTGGAAGTACAGAATACGGGTTGGAATTTGCGAATGAACAATAGCTTCAAGGCCAGTAAAAAATTGACATTCCAATTATTCGGGTTCTATAGGGGCAGAAACCAAAATATTCAATTCAAGATCAAGCCTATGTATTTTGTAAATACCGGGGCGCGCTACAGTTTTGCAAAGGGTAAGGGTACCTTCAGTTTGAATTTCAACGATGTATTCAATACAATGCGTTTTGCTTTTGATGCCACGAACCCCTATGTGCAAAATGGGCAGTTCAACTGGGAAAGCCAAAATGTCTACGTTGGATTATCTTATATGTTCGGTAGTGGAAAAAATCGAGCTTCCCAACGTAAAAGAAGGGATGACAATACCAAAAAAGGAAGTGGGGGAATATTATAGACCTATTTGATAACTAGACCACTGGAATAAAGATTGGTCGTTGGTAAGAGTGGTTTGGGTGTCAAATGAAAACCCTGACGGTAACGTCAGGGTTTTGCTTTTTCCTAGAATTCGATAGCCTAATCCAATACGGGATATCTCCAACCGAAGGGATCGTCGGCCCGGTTGTATTGAATGTCGGTAATCCGTTTTTTCATCATTGCGGCATAGCTATTATCGAGCTCCGGTAGATCGTAATCGTTGCCCTTATATCCGAAACCTGCTATGGGCGAAACTACGGCTGCCGTGCCCGCCCCGAACATTTCTTTCAACGATCCATTTTTGGCGGCCTCAACGACCTCGGTGACGGTCAAGTTCCTTACCTCGGTCTCAATACCCTCGGTTTCGGCAATTTCCAGAATACTTTTACGTGTAATACCGTCCAATATGCGGTCGCTGGTCGGGCCCGTGATAAGGGTATCCCCGATTCGAACGAAAATGTTCATCGCACCCGCTTCCTCGATATTTTCATGGGTGTTGTCGTCCGTCCAAATCACTTGTTGGTATCCCTTGTCCTTAGCAAGTTGGGTGGGGTAGAACTGTCCTGCATAATTGCCACCGGCTTTGGCATAGCCGACACCTCCATTCGCCGAACGCGAATATTTTTCCTCGATGAGTACTTTGACTTTTCCAGAAAAATATGCACCTGATGGTGCCAAGGCGATTACAAACTTGTACTCGTCGGCGGGGGAAGCGTGAAAGCCCTTACCGGAAGCAAAGATAAACGGGCGAATGTACATGGAACTGCCTTCGACCGTGGGAATCCATTTTGCATCCAGTTTCAACAATGTAGTCAGGCCTTCGATGAAGTATGCTTCTGGCAATTCAGGGATGGCCATACGCTTAGCCGAGATGTTCAAGCGTTTATGGTTGTCAAGTGGGCGAAACAAAAACACACCACCGTAAGCATCCTTATAGGCCTTCATTCCCTCGAAAATCGATTGTCCATAATGAAAGATTTTGGCTGAAGGCTCCAGACTGATTGGCTGATAGGGAATAATTTTAGGCGTTTCCCATTCACCGTTACGAAAGTCACAGACCAACATATGGTCTGAAAAAACGCTTCCAAAAGCAAGATTGTCGAAATCGACTTGATCCAATTTCGATGCTTTCGCCTTTTCTATTGGAATTTGCAAAGTGGTAATGTTCATTGCTTATAAGAATTTAAAAGATAAAATTAACCAATTCCGGCAGTTTGCCCTTCTTTTTGATTCCAAAAAAGACGATTTTTGCCAATGGATATTAATTTTTAAGAATTATGTATAGAATTAACATATTACTTGTCTTTTTTATTGTAATCCAATCGTGCAAAGGTCAATTAGATCAGAAAAATGAGGGTGATACCGCGAAAACCGAAGTTTCCTATGTCGCTTTTGGGGAAAAAGTCGATGATTCGAAGGCCGTTGGCAGCCATACTATGCTTGAAAAGTATCAGGTTTTGACCCCTTCCGATACCTTATCGGCCAAGTTCAATGCGAAGGTTTTGGAAGTATGTCAGGCCAAAGGCTGTTGGATGAGATTGCAATTGAGCAAAGGGCAAGAGGCCATGGTGAAGTTCAAAGACTATGGGTTCTTTGTACCGACCGATATTGCCGGTAAAGAGGTCATTGTAAAGGGTGGTGCGTTCGTAAACGAGATGAGTATCGAAGAACAGCAACATTACGCTCAAGATGCAGGAAAATCTGATGGGGAAATTGCCAAAATAACGGAACCCAAGAAGACGTACGGATTTCTGGCCGATGGCGTTTTGTTAAAACAATGATTTGAAGCGACGGGTCATTACCACTGCAGACGGCTCAAAAACGATCCTAATCGAGGATTGGAATGAGCAATACCATTCGATTCATGGGGCTATTCAAGAAGCCGAACATGTATTCATCAAAAACGGACTTTCTCTTTTTGCGGGCCAAAGAATTTCGATTCTTGAAATGGGTTTTGGCACTGGGCTAAATGCATTGATTACGCTTATGCATTCGAAAAAACTACGTCTAGAAATAGATTATACGGGGGTTGAGGCCTTTCCCGTTTCTGCCGAAGAGCTCAAACAACTCAACTATATTCCGTTGTTGAATGCGATGGATTTTGAGAAGGGTTTTGAAAAAATGCATTCCGGTAAATGGGAAACCGATATCGTTCTTTCAAATGGGTTTAGCTTAAATAAAAAACAACGATCGTTTTTTGAGGTCAATGATGAGAATGTTTACGATTTAATCTATTTTGATGCTTTTGGTGCCCGGGTACAGCCTGAACTTTGGACGGAGTGCATCTTCGCGAAAATGTACAAAGCGATGAAACACGATTCAGTTTTGGTGACCTATTCGGCCAAGGGGAGTGTTCGTAGGGCTATGCAAGCAGTGGGGTTAAATGTGGAACGATTGCCAGGTCCACCCGGCAAACGTGAAATGCTGCGTGCTACAAAAGGAAGGTTCGTCAAACGTTAAATCAAAACTAAATAGCCGCCCTTCACCATATGAAACCGATATCTTTGTAGCATGCGGTACTTGATTACAGGGGCGACAGGATTGGTGGGCAAGGAATTGGTCAGGCTTTGTCATGAAAGGGGTATCGCGGTCAATTATTTATCGACAAGTCAAGAAAAGATTGTTTCCAAAGATAATTTCCAAGGATTTTATTGGAATCCCGCAAAAGGGGAAATCGATAGGGAATGCTTCAATGGTGTAACAGCTGTAATCAATCTAGCCGGAGCTTCGATTTCAAAAAGGTGGACTGCAAATTACAAGAAAACCATTCTTTCAAGCCGTATCGATTCTTTACGAACATTAAGAAAATCGATTGAAAGTCTGGCGAACAACAAAATTGATTCCTTTGTTTCGGCTTCCGCAATTGCTATCTACCCAGATTCGCTTGAAAACTATTATGAAGAGGATGCTAGTGAAGTAGACGACAGCCTATTAGGAGAAGTGGTCGCTCAATGGGAAATGGAAATCGATAAATTTAAAATGTTCGATTTTGCGGTTTCGAAAGTAAGGATCGGCCTTGTGCTCTCTTCTGAAGGTGGTGCATTGCCCCAAATGGCCAAACCGGTCAAAATGTTTGTTGGTGCGGCTTTTGGTTCAGGCGAACAATGGCAATCATGGATTCATTTGACCGATTTGGCGCGCGCTTTCCTGTTCGTCGCCGATAACCGATTGAGGGGAACCTTCAATGGTGTGGCCCCGAATCCTGTTACTCAAAAAAAATTGATCAAGGCGATTGCGGAATGTTTTGGAACGACCTTTGATTTTACCAAATATTCCCAAAGTTTTCGTAAGGGCCCTATTGGGTGAAATGTCTTATTTGGTTTTGGTAAGCCAACGTGTCAGTAGCAAGAAGCTTGAGAAACAGGGCTTCAACTTCCATCATCAGAATATTACCGGTGCCCTTGATTCGATTTACCTTACGAATGAAGGTGGGAATCTTGATTCGATAGATGTAAACAAAGAGTTTATTTCGTAACCCTCCCATATTTTTTTTCGACATACGGCCTTTGGTTACGACCATTAGGGCTTCTTTCCACAAAGTTTGATGACATTTTGACATTTTTTAAGAAATGGCAGTACTTTTGCCATCTCAAAACAGGTAAAAAACAGAAACGCAATGAGCGAAAAAGATAGTACAGAAGAATTGGATGAAATACTTCATGAAACCGAAACGACCGAAACTGAGCAAGAGGAATTAGTGGAAGAAGAGCAAGAGATTTCGGTTGAAGAGCAACTCCAGGAAGAACTGGGAAAGGAAAAGGAAAAGTTCCTACGCCTGTTTGCCGAATTCGAAAATTATAAAAAGCGTACCTCCAAAGAGCGAATGGACCTGTTCAAAACTGCTGGTCAGGAGGTAATGGTCGCTCTACTGCCGGTACTTGACGATTTTGATCGGGCCATGAACGAATTGTCGAAATCAGATGACAATGTTACGTTCAAAGGGGTTGAGCTGATCAATAACAAACTTCGGGAGGCGCTCCGTTCAAAAGGGCTTGAAGAAATGAAAATAAAGCAGGGAGATGTCTTTGATGCCGAGGTTCACGATGCGATCACGCAAATTGATGCCCCCAAGAAAAAGTTGAGGGGTAAGATCATCGATGTGGTTGAAAAAGGGTTCAAGCTTGGTGATAAAATTATTAGACACCCCAAAGTAGTGGTCGGCAAATAAGTCGGTTACAGAGATATTAAATTCCTAAAAGTGAAACAAGACTACTACGAAATATTAGGTGTAAGCAAAGGTGCATCTGCCGCTGAAATAAAAAAGGCCTATCGTAAAAAGGCCCTTGAGTACCACCCAGATAAGAATCCGGGTGATGCTAAAGCCGAAGAGATGTTTAAAAAGGCAGCAGAAGCCTATGAGGTATTGAGCGATCCCGATAAAAGGGCGCGTTACGATCAATTTGGTCATGCCGCATTCGAAGGGGCAGGAGGCTTTGGTGGGGGCGGAATGAACATGGAGGATATTTTCAGTCAGTTTGGCGATATCTTCGGAAGTGCCTTTGGCGGTGGCTTTAGTGGTTTTGGCGGCTTCAGTGGGGGCCAGCGTAGGGTCAAGGGAAGCAACCTTAGAATACGGGTGAAACTGACCCTGGATGAAGTGGCGAATGGCGTCGAGAAAAAGGTGAAAGTCAGAAGAAAGAAGCAAGCACCTGGGGTTACCTATAAAACTTGTTCTACCTGTAACGGAAACGGACAGGTGACCAAGATTACCAATACGATTTTAGGAAGAATGCAGACCGCCGCTACCTGTAGTGCATGTGGCGGAAGCGGCCAGATAATAGACAAAAGGCCCAGCGGTGCAGACGCCCAAGGGTTGATCGTTGAAGAAGAAACGGTCTCGATCAAGATACCCGCCGGAGTCGAAGAGGGAATGCAGTTGAAAGTATCGGGAAAGGGCAATGAGGCCCCTGGCAATGGTATATCTGGAGATTTATTGGTGGCCATCGAAACCATTGACCACAATACCCTTAAAAGAGAGGGCGACAACCTTCATTATGATCTGTATATCAGCATTTCAGAAGCTGTGCTGGGCACTTCAAAAGAAATTGACTCGGTCGGTGGAAAAGTCCGTATTAAACTTGAACCAGGCATTCAATCAGGTAAAATACTTCGTTTAAGGGGTAAAGGGGTGTCCAATCTAAATGGTTATGGAAGCGGAGATCTTTTGGTACATGTCAATGTCTGGACGCCTAAAGAGCTAAATAAAGAGCAACGGGAATTTTTTGAGCGGATGCAAAAAAACGAAAACTTTGAGCCAAGGCCCGAAAAATCGGATAAATCGTTCTTTGAGAAGGTCAAAGATATGTTCTCTTAAACGAAAAATAAGTTGCCATTTAAATAAAAAACGTATATTTGATTTTATATCGGGAAACCGGTATAATTTTCTTTTTCATAGCAATTTTTTTCCCATCCTTGAATTTATTTAAGGATGGGTTTTGTTTTTTGGGGAAACCGTTCGTTGAACACTTGCCGTTGGCACAATGGATATGGTCGAACCATCTGCGTTGCAGATGGGGCTATAAGTCGATTACGTATGGGTTTTGTTTTTGCCATGTCCGATGTAGAAAACCCTAGATTCCTTCTGCGAGTAGGGCTGAACTTTCCTGCATACAATTCAGGCCTGAGATTGATGGTCCCTAGCGTTCGTTTTTTGGGAGACAACGCTTTACGGCCAGATGTGACAGCTCGAAGAAACACCAATGTCCACATTTAAAAATATATTATATGGCATTTGTATATCTTTGAACAAAATACGTGAATGAACAACATTTTGGTCACTAAAGAGGTTACCAAACAGTATGGTCAACATCTCGCCCTAAACCAAGTATCCCTTGAAATTCCAAAGAACAGCATTTACGGATTGTTGGGCCCCAACGGTGCCGGTAAGACCACTTTGATCAGAATTATCAATCAGATTACCTTTCCTGATTCAGGAGAGGTTTTTTTCGATGGGGAACCGTTAAAACCGGAACACATCGCCCAAATAGGCTACTTGCCTGAAGAAAGAGGACTATACAAAAAAATGAAGGTGGGTGAACAGGCTCTCTACCTGGCACAACTTAAAGGTCTGGGAAAGGTTGATGCAAAAACACGCCTGAAATACTGGTTCGACAGGCTTAATATTGGAGACTGGTGGAATAAAAAGGTACAGGAGCTGTCAAAGGGCATGGCCCAAAAAATTCAGTTTATCGTTACCGTTCTACACGAACCCAAACTGTTGATTTTTGACGAGCCCTTTAGTGGCTTCGACCCCATCAATGCCAACATTATTAAGGATGAAATCTTGCTTTTGAAGGAAAAAGGTGCGTCGATCATTTTCTCGACCCATAGAATGGAGTCCGTTGAAGAACTTTGTGAATATATTGCCCTATTGCACCAATCACAAAAAATATTGGACGGTAAGCTGTCCGATATCAAGAAAGCCTATAAGAACAACATTTTTCAAGTGGGCTTAGAGGTAGAAAATGGCGATATACTGTTGAAGGAATTGGCTGAAAAATTCGAGATCTATTCCACGAACTTCAACAGTGAAGAGAATCAACTTGATTTCACCATCAGGCTACCAAACAATGATTCGAACGAAATGTTGGCTTTTCTCTCCAACCGGGCCAATGTCAATAATTTCGTGGAGACCATTCCAACGGCAAATGAGATTTTCATTAAAAACGTGCAAGGTGTTAACCCCGATGAATAAACTCTGGCTGATCATAAAACGTGAATATTTGGCGAAAGTCAGGAATAGGTCTTTTGTGGTAATGACCTTTCTTAGCCCAATATTGATGGTTGGCATGATTGTTTTGATTGCCTATTTGACCAAGGTCAACGACAATCAGACCCAAATGATTGCCGTGCTGAACGAAAGCGATTATCTCACAAATGATTTCGTAGGAAATCAAACAACCGCATTTATCCACTTTGATGATATTTCGCTTGATGTGGCCAAGGATTCGACTGTTGGCTTGGGCTATCTCGGCCTATTGCACATTCCTGAGGTCGAGAATCTCGAACAATTGGAGGACAAAGCATTTTTCTATACAAAAGAGGCGCCGAGCACCCCGGTATTGGATAAATTGGAGAACATTTTTCAAGATCGACTTCGATTGGACCGATTGCAACAACTAGGTGTTTCCGCCCAGGACTTTAGGGCCATGGAAGACGGGTTTGAAATCAAGACGGCAACATTTGAAGGCCAAAAGAACCTCAAAGGCATCAATGAGATCAAGGCCATTATAGGAGGTGGGTTCGGGTATCTTATCATGATGTTCATCATCATATATGGTGGATTTGTGATGCGAAGTGTCATCGAGGAAAAAACGAGCCGCATAATCGAGGTCATTATTTCTTCGGTCAAGCCTTTTCAATTGATGTTGGGGAAAATAATTGGAACGTCCCTGGCTGGCGTTACCCAATTTGCCATATGGATTATTTCAGCCGCTATGCTTCTTTTTTTGACCTTTGCCCTTCTCGATATTGACCCATCTGCGGTCAGTTCTCCCGCCGAAATGACCTCCGGAATGGTGGGTGAAATGGCTCCACCGGTGCCTACTGTCGATAAGACCATGCAGCTTTATGCCCAAGAATTGTATGATATTCCTTGGTTGCTGCTTATCGTCTGTTTCGTAATTTATTTTGTACTGGGTTATTTGATCTATAGTTCTATATATGCTGCTATTGGGGCGGCGGTTGATAGCGAAACCGATACACAACAATTTATTTTCCCAATTATTTTACCCTTGATGTTGGCTATTTATGTCGGTTTCTTCTCGGTATTTAGCAATCCTCATGGTCCAATAGCCGTAGGGTTTTCGTTGTTTCCACTTACATCCCCGATTGTAATGTTGATGCGTTTACCCGGGGGTATAGGTGAAGGAGGGGTGCCCTTATGGGAAGTAGTGGTATCGATCGTATTGTTAATCGTTACCTTTGTGGGTATCGTATGGCTGGCGGCCAAGATTTATCGCGTTGGAATTTTAATGTACGGCAAGAAACCGACTTATAAAGAGTTGTGGAAATGGTTAAAGTATTAAAATGGATAGGTTGAACGAAATTTTCTCGTCCATCAAAGAGTTTCTGGCTTATCACATTATCGATACCGAAAAGATCGATATCACTATCGGTACACTTTTAAGTATCATAGTAGCCCTATTTTTGGTGGGCTTCATTTTAAAGTTCATCCACAAATTAGTCACCAAAAAGCTCCCGGAAGGAGACAAAAACAAGTTCGTCAGTATCTTTAGTTTTTTAAGATACTTGCTTTACGTTTTTGTTGTTATCATCGTTTTGCACACCTCGGGTGTAGACCTTACGGTTCTCATGACCGCTTCCGCCGCCCTTTTTGTCGGTCTGGGTTTCGCCTTACAATACCTCTTTCAAGACATTATATCCGGCGTAATGATAATTATGGATCAATCATTGCACGTTGGTGATATAATCGAGGTCGACGGTAAGGTCGGAAGGGTGTTCGAAATTCGCTTGAGGACCACTAGGGCACTTACCCGTGATGACAAGGTGGTGGTCATACCCAATCATATTTTCTTGACCGACAGTATTTACAACTATACGCAAAACCATAAGACCACTAGGGAGTCGGTAAAGGTCGGTGTGGCCTATGGCAGTGATGTGAACCTTGTGGCCAAAATCTTGGAAGAAGTCGTAAACAACCAACGAGGGGTTCTGAAGGACCCTAAACCTTTTGTGCTTTTTGAAGACTTTGGTGATTCGGCTTTGCTGTTCTCGATCAACTTCTACACCAACGATAGTTTTGGGGACCCAAAGATAAAAAGTGACATACGTTTTGAAATAGATACCTGGTTCAGAGATAACAACATTGTAATACCGTTCCCCCAGAGAGATGTACATATTTACCAAAAAGGCCCTCTCACGAACTCAAATATTGAAAATACGGGTACTTAATGACAAGGACTGGTAGCGGATTTAAGTATTCACTTCTTATTGGCTTTTTTTTGATTACGGCATGCTGCTTTGCCCAAACTCCCGATATTTTTCGATTGGAATATATGTTAATGCCTAGAAACGACACCGGGGCAAAACTGTCGCGTATAAAGCTTGTCGCCAATGCCCCCATTAAGGTCAAAGATTCCAACAATATCGTAATCGGGGCCGAATACAATTATTTGGTCTATGACCTACAAAATGAAGGTATCCCACTGGGCGGGGAGCCTGTCAACCTGTTTCATATTCTAGATTTGAATATGGCCTATGTTCACCGTTATAATAAGGATTGGCGGCTTATCGGGGTCGTCACGCCCAGGTTGGCTTCGACATTGACAAACCCTTTGGAAAATGGTGATTTTTCGATTAACCTTACCATTGGGGGCTTTAGAGATCGACAGTATATCGACAAACCTACCCGCTTGGTTTTAGGGGTGGCCTATAACTCGACCTTCCCACAACGGATACCGCTGCCCATTGTATATTTTGAAAAACGTTTTCACCCGAAATGGACATATGTCGTTGGGGTTCCCAAAACTGGTGTCAAACACCATTTTGATGATTTCCACCTGATTCAAACCGAGTTTATTCTAGATGGGTATTTTGTCAATCTTCAAAATAGCACAATTCTTCCCGATGCCGGATTTGCCTCATCAATATCTTCCTCAGCGGCCCTGGCTACCATTGGCTATCAGTATAATTTGTCGAAGACCATGTCGGTCTATGGTTATATGGGCCATACGTTATTTCAACTCGGTGTTTTGAGGGATAAGGATAGAAATGATATTTTTACGCTGAATGACGACCCCAGTTTTTATTTTAGGGTCGGATTTCGCATTGGACTCTAAACAAAAAAGCATGTCAAGAATTTTGGTAATTGAAGATGAATCGGCAATCAGAAGGGTTTTGGTCAAGATACTTTCAGAAGAAAACGATACTTACGTGGTAGAGGAAGCTGAAGACGGACTCAAGGGTATCGAGGCGATTAAAAACAATGACTATGATTTGGCCCTCTGTGATATTAAAATGCCGAAGATGGATGGGGTCGAAGTGCTCGAAGCGGCAAGAAAAATAAAGCCTGAGATTCCCTTTATTATGATTTCAGGACATGGTGATCTTGATACGGCGGTGGGTACGATGCGTGCAGGAGCGTTCGATTATATTTCGAAACCACCAGACTTGAACCGACTTTTGACAACTGTTCGCAATGCCTTGGACCGTAAAGAGCTTGTGGTAGAGAACAAAATCTTGAAAAAGAAGGTCAGCAAGAATTATGAAATGGTGGGGGAGAGTAAGGAGATTTCCGTCATAAAGGATATGATAGAAAAAGTGGCTCCGACCGATGCACGCGTTTTGATTACTGGTTCCAATGGTACGGGTAAGGAGTTGGTCGCCCATTGGATCCATGAAAAAAGCCAACGGAGCAGTGCCCCTTTCATTGAGGTAAATTGTGCCGCCATTCCTTCTGAACTTATTGAAAGTGAGTTATTTGGCCACGTAAAGGGTGCTTTTACATCGGCGGTAAAGGATCGGGCCGGTAAGTTCGAAGCTGCCAATAAGGGAACGATATTTCTTGATGAAATTGGCGATATGAGCCTTTCTGCCCAAGCAAAGGTCTTAAGGGCATTGCAAGAAAACAAAATATCAAGGGTCGGCACCGACAAGGATATCAAAGTAGATGTGAGGGTTGTGGCCGCCACCAACAAAAACTTGAAAAAAGAAATCGAAGATGGTAAGTTTAGAGAAGACCTCTATCACCGTTTGGCCGTTATATTGATCGAGGTACCTGCCTTGAACGACCGAAGGGACGATATCCCGCTTTTGGTAGAGCATTTCACAAAGAAGATAGCTTCTGAGCAGGGTATATCGCCTAAAAAGTTTTCGGATAAAGCGATCAAACTGTTGAAGGGTTATGACTGGACGGGTAATATACGGGAGCTGAGAAATGTAGTGGAAAGACTCATAATCCTTGGAGGTTCAGAGGTCTCTGAGACAGATGTCAAGTCTTTTGCAAGTAAATAGTCTATAGCCTTGATATCGATTAACGCGAAGGGCAATCTCCCAATTGTTTTAGAGCGGCCTCGGTGATTTCTTTCGTTCTAAGGTTGTAATATTTTTTACCCTCGGTTAAGTCATCCCGTAGAAGTTGTTCCTCACAGTGTTCATATATGCGTGTCGCAAAAGCGCGGGCTTCTGTACATTCAACCGTTTCGATAACTGTTTTGATCGAGGCCTCATAACTTAGCAGAGAGACGTCTATCGTTTCTTTCAGACGCCTTCCTTCAATGATTTCTTTCGGCTCCTCTATTCTGTCCGAATCGACGGTGTTCAACACGAGAACATCGGTCGCATAGGGTCCTCGGTGCTGTTCATGCTCTTCGATTGCTTCCAAGGCGGCAAGTGTTTTTTCCAAAGACTGGTTCAACAATATTCTATTTGCCGACAATGAAGTTGCGCGTGTGGCCATTTTTAATTTTTCCAATGCCTCTTCCATAAAGCTCTGGGCATCGGCACATCCACAATCATCAAATTGCCCTTTTGACTTTTCCAGCGCATTGATGGCCTTATAGGCTAAAAAGTTCGACTTACTGATTTCACTGGCAGATATGGCCTTTTTGGTCTGGGTTTTGACATAGCCCATGTTGGAGCCGGCATATTCGCATTCCTCCGTAATTTTAAAAGAGGAGAGCGAACATATAAGTAGGCCATATAATATCAAGAACCGGGTCTTCATGGTACTTAAGTTTAGGTTGTAAAATTTGGGACTTTTACACCACAAAGTTAGGTACGGAAGGGTATTGAGACCTACTTTTTTCGACGGTCGACAGGCCTTTCGACATATATTGGATAAACAGGGTTTACAGCCCGTTGAACTGCCAAATTTTTTAACAAAAAGTGCCGTTCATCGATTAAATATTTTATATTCAGCACATGAACGAAGTCAATATTTCTGCATATAAAATCGATAAAGCGGTAAGTCTGGAAAGCCTTACGACCAATGACGATCTTGGGGCGGATGAAAAAACATTGAAAAAGGAACTCGAAAATACCCGGGAAGAGCTCGGTGATTTTCAGAATACACTTTACGCACATGGCAAATACAGTATACTTGTTTGCCTTCAAGGAATGGATACAGCTGGCAAGGATAGCCTTATTCGGGAGGTCTTCAAAGATTTCAACGTAAGGGGCGTACAGGTTCACAGTTTTAAGGTGCCCACGGAATTGGAGCTAAGCCATAACTATCTGTGGAGGCATTATTTGGTGCTGCCGGCCAAGGGCACATTTGGGGTTTTTAATCGCACCCACTACGAAAATGTATTGGTGACCAGGGTACATCCAAGTTATATTCTTGCCGAGAATATTCCGGGTATACATGAAGTATCGGATATTGACGAAAGATTTTGGAAGAAGCGTTTTGAGCAAATCAATAATTTTGAACGCCACCTATTCGAAAATGGCACAATAATCTTCAAGTTCTTTTTGCACCTTTCGAAAGAGGAGCAACGACAACGGTTACTTAGAAGGTTGCGGTTGCGAAGAAAGAACTGGAAGTTTTCTCCGGGCGACCTTAAAGAGCGCAAACTATGGGACAAATACCAGGCCTGTTACGAAGATGCCATAAACAACACCTCTAAGCCTCATGCTCCATGGTATATTATACCGGCTGATAATAAGAAAGCATCAAGGCTCATAGTGGCCAAGATCCTCTTTGGGGAACTAAAGAAGTATACAGATATCGTCGAACCCGAACTTGACGATGATATAAAGGAAAATTTAGATATCTATAAAAACCAATTGGAGAACGAAAGCGAATGAATAAGACATGTATATTATTTTTCTTGGTGGCGGTTTGCTCTTTTGGGCAGACCGAAGATGAAAAGCAGTTGCGAAGTATCTATGATGCCGCATTGACCCAGGGCAAGGCCTATGATTGGCTCAACTATCTTTCAAACCAGATAGGGGGTAGGCTTTCGGGCTCCGTACAGGCTGAGCAAGCGGTGGAATACACAAAAACCCAGTTAGATTCCATGGGCTTGGATCGTGTATGGCTACAACCCGTAATGGTACCTAAATGGGTGCGCGGTACCCCTGAGTTTGCATATTACGAAAGTTCACCTGGCGTCACGACCAATATTCCGATTTGCGCGTTGGGAGGGTCCGTTGCGACCAAAGTCGGCGGATTGAAAGCCGGACTTATCGAAGTGCAGGGCATCGAAGAGCTTGAAGAACTGGGCCAAGAAAAAATAGAAGGGAAAATCGTCTTTTACAACCGTCCGTTCGATCAGACCTTGATCAGCACCTTTGAGGCATATAGAGGTTGTGTTGACCAGCGGTATTCCGGTGCTGCGGAGGCCGCAAAGTTCGGGGCTGTCGGAATTATTGTCAGGTCGATGAGTTCGCGCCTCGATGATTTGCCCCATACAGGTTCTATGAGCTACGGGGATCTGGCATTAAAAGATAGGATACCGGCCGCGGCAATCAGTACGAAAGGCGCCGATCTTCTTAGTACAACACTTAAGTTGAATCCGGATATCAAATTCTATTTCAAACAGAACTGCGAGCAATTGGATGATGTCAAATCGTATAATGTTATCGGTGAGATTACCGGAAGTACCTTTCCCAATGAGATTATGGTCGTTGGCGCACATCTTGATTCTTGGGATTTGGGCGATGGATCTCATGATGACGGGGCAGGTTGTGTGCAGAGCATGGATGTTCTCAGGCTGTTGAAATTGTCGGGTTACAAGCCCCAGCGTACCATTCGTGTTGTACTTTTTATGAACGAGGAGAACGGACTTCGTGGCGGAAACGAATATGCCAAAGTTGCAATGGAGAAAAAGGAGAACCATGTTTTTGCCCTGGAAAGCGATGCAGGGGGGTTCACTCCAAGGGGATTTTCATTTGACTGTTCTGCCGCTAATTACGAAAAAATTCTGGGCTGGAAAGAGTTGTTTGAACCCTATCTGGTCCATATGTTCGTTAGGGGAGGAAGCGGCGCCGATATCGGCCCATTGAAAACCCCCGATATGGTCTTAGCGGGTCTGAGACCCGATTCCCAAAGGTATTTTGACCACCACCATGCGGCCAATGATACCTTTGAACATGTGAACAAAAGAGAATTGGAACTCGGTGCCGCCACTATGGCGAGTTTGGTTTATCTGGTCGATAAATATGGAATCGTTCCTGTCAAAAAAATCAAGGGATAACTCCCTGTATCTGTTCTTAATTTGTTTCGGATGAAAACAGCAAACCTCAAAAAATACTTTGCTGAAGGGATTCTTATCGTTTTTAGTGTTCTTTTTGCCCTGTTCATCAATAGGGTGGCTGAAAACCATAAAACCGAGCAGCGAAAAAATGTGGCCATCGAAAGTATTTTGCAAGAGCTTCATAGAAATAAGGAGGTAATAGCCAACTGGAAGACTATCCACACCGAGTTTGGTAATAGAGTCAAAGAAGTAGCCTTAGGTCGTAATGATAGTTTGAAGGCGTTGATGACCGAACAAAAATTTGTGAGCTTTGATGTCTTATATGATCAAGAGGCCATGTTTTGATGCCCTTCTGGTTAATACGGCTTGGGAAACGGCTAAGACAACAGGTATCATCTCAGAATTTGATTACGAAATTACCGAAAACCTTACCCGAGTTTATTCATTTCAGGATTATTTTTCCGATAAAACCATGATTAAGATTGTTGACCTTTTCTTTGATAGCGAAACGTACAAGACCGAAAACCTTGAGACTGTTGTGTTTCAACTTATGTTAAGAACAAATGAGTTGACTGGCCAAGAATTACTCTTGGAACAATTTTATGAAGAGGCAATTGAGAATCTTGACTGAGGATCATTTCACTCGATTCTAAATTTTTATCTTTGCCGCTCATTTAAAAAAATCAAGATGCAAGACGGAATCTATGCGAAGTTTAATACTTCGAAAGGCGAAATAACGGTTAAATTGACCCACGACAAAACTCCGGGTACGGTAGGCAACTTTGTTGCCCTGGCCGAAGGAAAGCAAAAAAATTCGGCGAAGTCAGAAGGCACACCATATTATGACGGCCTTAATTTTCACAGGGTAATCCCTGATTTTATGATTCAGGGAGGATGTCCGCAAGGTACGGGTACCGGAAGTCCGGGCTATCAGTTTGACGATGAGTTCCATCCTGACCTTGACCATTCAGAACCGGGAGTGCTTTCAATGGCCAATGCCGGGCCGGGCACTAATGGCAGCCAATTTTTCATTACGCATGTACCAACACCGTGGTTAGATAACAAACATACCGTCTTTGGTCAGGTCGAGTCGGGCCAAGAGGTCGTTGATACCATTGCCCAAGGCGACCGAATCGAATCCCTCGAAATTGTTAGGGTAGGTGAAGAGGCAAAAAGCTGGGATGCCCTAGGTGCTTTCAAGAGCTTTGAAAAGTCAAAGGAAGAGCGAATCAAAAAAGAAAAAGAAGCTCAAACCGCGGCTTTAGAAAAGGTTGCCAAGGGCTTCGACGAAACCGAAAGTGGTTTACGCTATAAGCTGCTTGAGAAAGGAAATGGTTCCAAGGCCGAAAAGGGTCAAAAAGTGTCTGTACATTATGAAGGTTCTTTATTGAACGGTCAGGTCTTTGATTCCTCATACCAGAGAAATCAACCAATCGATTTTCAATTGGGTGTCGGACAGGTGATTCCCGGCTGGGACGAAGGCATCGGGCTCCTCAATATCGGTGATAAGGCGCGATTCGTAATTCCTTCGAATTTGGCCTACGGATCTGCAGGTGCGGGCGGGGTAATACCTCCAAATGCCACCTTGATCTTTGATGTGGAGTTGGTCGATGCGCAATAGAGGTCAAAACTGTATGGTACTTTTTTTGGTATGCCCATACAAACCATAGGAAATTATTTTAGACCTGCCGGCGGGCAGATCCACCTTCAATAAAATAAAAAGACTTCCATCCCACGGCAGGATGGAAGTTTTTTGTTTTCAAATGATACCACAAAATGTCGCGTAAAAATGTGCCCGACTCAACCGATAAGGCACCCGACTCGACCGATAAGGCAGAAAAAATCTGTACATTGAACTAAAATCCCGAAAAGAGGTAGATATTCAAAAAAGGGGCCGTTCATCGATGAAAAGCACCAGTTTGTCGAAGATTACTTCGATTTTGCCTTTCCAACGCTTAGAACAAGAAGTGCTATGTTCACCGCGAGCAGCAGAAAAAGTATACCAAAAAATGAGGTCATAATTGTGTTCTATCGATAAATGTGGGGTATCAATATTATTTTGCTAACCATTAGATAACCAAAACTTCAAATGGTTGCGCTATTTACGTGCAAAATTATCAAAAAGATTTCGAAGGGGTTAAATTATTATCAACAACGCCCAAAAAAACCCTGACCATAAGCCAGGGTTTTATTATAAAAAAGTTTACTCGTACCTATTCAACAACTTTCACATTTACGGCGTTTAATCCTTTTTTACCTTGTTGTAGTTCAAATTCTACAACGTCACCTTCACGAATTTCATCGATTAAGCCTGAAATGTGCACAAAGTGATCTTCGCTTGAACCCTCTTCAGTGATAAAACCATAACCTTTTGAATCATTGAAGAATTTAACTGTTCCTTTACCCATAATAAAAAATTAAAAAATTAAAATAAAGCGCGAAGATAGTGTTAATTAATTAAATCATTGGATTTTAGTATTATAATTTCGTAAAGGATTGAAGGCCTAAGACCCTCAATTCTTTGCTATTGTTTCTTCCTTTGCAGCAACTGATAGACCTTTTGTTGCCAAATGCATCCAACAGGATAATTACACGGTCGGATCAGGCGTCATCCTTAAATATGGTTTGACCTCTTCGACACCTTTTTGAAACATTTTTTGGGCATCTTCTGTTGCAATTGAGGGGCTAACGACCACATCTTCCCCGTTTTTCCAGTTTGCAGGAGTGGCTACTTTATGGTAGGCGGTCAGTTGCAATGAATCGACGACCCGTAACAACTCATGAAAATTTCGCCCTGTGGAGGCAGGGTAGGTAAGTGTGAGCTTCACTGTTTTATCGGGTGCGATTATAAAGACCGAACGCACAGTAAGGTTACTATCCGCTTTCGGGTGGATCATATCATATAGTGTGGAAACCTTTTTATCCTCATCGGCAATAATCGGGAAATTCACCAAGGTCTGTTGTACTTCATTGATGTCTTTGATCCATTCTTTGTGTGATGCGACGCCATCGACACTCAGTGCGAGCATCTTTACATTTCGCTTGTCGAATTCGCTTTTGAATTTTGCCGCTGTGCCCAATTCGGTGGTGCAAACCGGTGTAAAATCCGCTGGATGTGAAAAAAGAATTCCCCAACCATCTCCTAAATAATCGTAGAGATTGATTTCTCCCTCGGAACTGTCCGCTGTAAAATCAGGGGCGTGGTCACCCAATCGTAGTGCTGCCATTTTTGATATTTTAGTTTTAAAATCTATTAATCCTACAAATTTAATAGATTATTAAGAGGTGGGAATATATGCGGGGTTAAAAATGTATTAAAGTTTGGTACTTTTGATTTATGGAAAACACAGAATTGGAAAGCCTTAGATATCCTATCGGAAAGTTCAAACTTCCAGAGGATATAACACAAGGCCATTTGAACAGTTGTATCGCCGAATTGGAAAAATTTCCCGAAAAGCTTGAAAACTTGGTGAAAGATTTAAATGAAGAGCAATTAGGTACACCTTACAGACCCGGTGGGTGGACGGTGCGTCAGGTGATTCACCACATTGCCGATAGCCATCACCATAGCTATACCAGGTTCAAGTGGGCATTGACCGAAAACAAGGCCGTGATAAAGGCATATGAAGAAAAAGACTGGAGCAATCTTTTTGACACGAGAACGGCGCCCATAGCACTCTCATTAAACTATTTGAAGGCTTTGCATGCCAAAATGGTCTATTTATTGAAAGGGCTTTCTGAAGATGAAATGCAAAACGCTTACACACATCCTGACGATATGGCGGAGGTGACCGTAAAAGAAAACATATGCAAATATGTCTGGCACGGTAATCATCATTATGCGCACATCGAAAATTTGGCCAAACGCGAAGGATGGGTCTGAACCTCTTCTACAGGCTTTTTATCATTATATACATTTCCTTTTTATCGGCCTTGATGGTCTTGTAGTCCAATTTTTTTGAGGAGTGAATTTTATATCCATTTTTCAGATAGAAGGGAAGTGTACTTCCTTCAACCATCATGTAGAGCCAAATTACTTTTCTGGCATACCGCCTCGCAATAGCTTCCGTAAGGGCCAGGGCTTTGGTGCCAATACCTTGGCCGGCATATTCTTTAAGGATATAGATTTTTTGTAATAAGACGGCTTCTTCTTCTGGAAAATTTCCGATTTTCTGATTCAGGATCAATTTCAACACCCCAATCGGATGATTTTGCGAACAAATAAGGTAAAGCATTGAATTCACATCGGCAAGCTCCCTTTGAACTACCTCATACGTAAAATGCTCATCGATGTAGGGTGACGGATCGCGATTTTCCCAAAAGTCAAGATAATGCTGTCGATATGATTTTTTTCCCAGATCAATATAGACGTTGGCCTTATCCGCGGCAAGCGGAACGATTTTTACAGGGAGGTTTGACATTATACTTGGTCTCGAGTTCGTAGCTGATGAAGACCTATCTTTTTATCTTTTTAGGTTTGTTTATTTCCAAGGGCAAGGTTCCGCGATTGAAAGCGGTCAAAGACGGGATTCGATTTTTGACACCTTCTTTTCGTTTCTTTTCATTAATACCGCAAATCGGCCCATTTGATGTTACAGCCAATACTGGGCTTTTGGTCAGGGTCGATTTCTTCCCCTTTTAGAAGGGCGTCCATCGCTTGGCGCAGGTCTTTCCCATTTAAGGGACGTCCATTTCCCGGTCGTGAATCATCCAATTGTCCGCGGTACACCAATTCGAGATTTTCATCGAACAGAAAAAAGTCAGGCGTACATGCAGCTTGATATGCTCTGGCGATCTCTTGTGTTTTATCATACAAATAGGGGAAACTGTAAAATTGCTCCTTGGCCACATTTTTCATCAAATGCGGGGCATCCTGAGGATAATTGTCGATATCATTACTGGAGATGGCGACAAATCCGATGCCTTTTTCCTGATATTCAGCTCCCAATCTCGATATTTCTGGATTTACGTGAATTACAAATGGGCAATGATTGCAGATAAACATGATCAAAGTACCCTTATCCCCTTTTAAGGTTTGCAGGCTCAAGGTTTTGTCGCTTACGGTATCCACCAAACTGAAATTAGGAGCTTTGGTTCCTAGAGGCAACATATTGCTAGGTGTTCTTGCCATTGTCAGGTAATTAAATTATAAATCGATCTATTTTTTCGAACCTATATGTGTAACGATCCACCAAAGGTTTCCGGCAAAATCTTTGACGCCACCATAGCGATCACCATGAGGAAAGTCCTTAGGTTCAAGAACTGATTTCGCACCCGCGGCCAGCGCCTTGCGGTACGTCGTGTCACAATCTTCGACATAAACATAAAAGCCGGCGGGCATCGCTGAAAGGTCTTCCATGGGCGTACCCATCATCAAAACGGAACCCCCGATCGTTATTTCGGCATGCTGTGCCGAACCGTCTTCCCTGAATTTGATATCACCACGTAGGCTGCCCTTGAAAACTTCTTTGATGAAATCTACCAATCGAGGTACATCGGCAACCAACAAATAAGGAGTGATGGTATGCAGCCCGAAGGGATTTTTCTGACTATCCATTTTTTGTTTTTAAGGTACAAATGATAGTTTTAAAGTCAAAATTATGAATAGGTTTCGAAAGTTTTGTAGTGCCATTTAGGTAACGTTACAGATTAATATTTTAACGGATGTAGTATCTTCGGAGAATTCAACCGCTGATCAATTGACAGATATCCCACTTGACAATGTGCGAATTAATTTTGACAGCGATACGCTTTGGTTGCTCAATTGTGCCTTGGCGTTGGTCATGTTCGGCATTGCCCTCGATATTTCCCCTAAAGACTTCAAGCGCCTATTGCAAAGGCCACGACCGGTCTTTACTGGTGTAATCAGTCAATTCATCCTACTCCCGGCAGCGACATTTTTAATGGTATACGTGATCGCACCGATTCCAAGTATTGCTTTGGGCATGTTTATGGTCGCTGCCTGCCCTGGAGGAAATATCTCGAATTTCATTACGCACCTAGCAAAAGGTAATACCGCGCTTTCCATCAGTTTGACCGCTATAGCCACCTTGCTGGCAATAATAATGACTCCGTTTAATTTGCAATTATGGGGCGGCCTATATGGACCGACTGCCGAAATCTTGAGGGAGGTTTCCGTTTCACCCTTTGAGATGTTGAAACTGGTTTCCATCTTACTTGGTCTCCCGCTACTTCTGGGGATGTGGATCAACCACGTTTTTTCCAATTTGGCCAAGAAAATGGCCAAGGTTCTAAAAATGGGTTCCTTGGTATTCTTTATTGCCTTGGTATTTCTGGCCCTGTTCAATAACCTCGATATTTTCATGGAATATATTTTCTATGTCTTCTGGATTGTTCTTTCGCACAATCTACTTGCTTTTTTTACGGGATTTTCGTTTGCTCGTTTGATGCGACTTTCGCAACAAGATACCCGCTCCATTACGATAGAAACGGGAATTCAAAATTCTGGTTTAGGGCTATTATTGATTTTTACTTTTTTCGAAGGATTGGGCGGTATGGCAATATTGGCGGCTTTTTGGGGCATTTGGCATTTGGTTTCCGGTCTGCTGCTTTCGGCATTTTGGGGATACAGACCGCTCAAAAAGGAAGAATTCGCGTGAAGAATCTCGTCTATAATCTTCTCAAACTTTGGATCAAGGGCAGTTTGCACCTGTACTTCGGAAAGATTATCGTGAAGGGTCTCGATAATGTGCCAAAAGATAAACCCGTGTTGTTCTTGCCCAATCACCAGAATGCCCTTTTGGATCCGCTATTGATAGCTGTAGATTGTAACAGGAAACCCTATTTTTTGACAAGGTCCGATGTGTTCAAAAGCTCGGTTTTGAACAGGCTGTTCGATTTGGTTCGAATGATTCCGGTATACCGCATTCGGGACGGAAGGGACTCTCTCAAGAACAATAATGCGGTATTTCAAAAGTGCGCCGACCTACTGGGTCGAAACGAATCTCTATTGATGTTTCCGGAAGCCAACCATAATCTGGAAAGAAGGGTAAGGCCTTTGAGTAAAGGGTTTACACGGATTCTATTCAAAACCTTGGAACAAAATCAGGACTTGGACATTAGTTTGGTTCCAGTCGGATTGAACTACCGCTCGGCGGAAGATTTCCCAGATAGGGTGTCCATATTTTTTGGCAAAGATCTATCGGTTCAGGATTTGCTGGTCGATACGGATCGGCGTACCCAGATTGAAATAATCAAGAAAGAGGTTTCGGAGTCGTTGAAGAAGTTGACCACACATGTTCCCCTTGAAAACTATGATGAGTCCATTAAGAAATTGGATGCTTCGGGAGTGGACTATTTGAATCCCAGGGTCGCGAATTCATTGCTTAAAAATTTGAATGGTCCAAATGCAAAAACTGAGGCCGAAACAAGAAAAGGTTTATTGTTAAAAATACTATTTCCACTCTTCTACCTCCTCAATTTACCGGTCATTCTGCTATGGAAGTATGTGGTCAAACCGAAAGTATGGGAACCTGAATTCACAGCTACTTTGCGTTTCGGGACCGCCCTTGCGATTTTTCCAGTTTATTACCTATTGCTACTCATCGGACTTTCGGTCTTTATTGGTCCGTTCAATGCATTTTTAATCGTTATCGCCCAGCTAGTTTTCAACCGGTTGTTTGTAAGGGCCGACTAATTACATCATATCCCCAAAAAAGATGGCGTTCATCAACAATTTGTTCGTGCCGTACCAAAAGGCCCTAAAGTTGGTGTTGTCTGTAAAGACGATGACCCGACCCTTGCCTGAGGATCTTACCTGAAAAGGAACACTTCCCTTTATGTTTTCAAGATTTTCTTCAGAGATATAGCCGCTCAATAAGGGATCATTGGTATATTGAACCGGGTTGTTAAAGCTATTTTTATCGGGTTCGATATAGGTGTTCGTATTTCTGAACATCGGCAATCTATCATTTTTATACCCATAGTTGATCGGATGTGAGCGATCCAATTTGGCCTCGAAAATTGCGCCACCGGTAACTTGGGCTCCCTTGAAATCTTGTTTCTGCCCAAAAGAAATATCCTTTGCGACCAAGGTATCTTTTCTGAACTTCAATTTCAACAGTTCGTTTTTGTCCATCCATTCGGCTACCGTACGGTAACCGATCAACGTGCCACCTGAATTGACCCAATTCTTAAGCTTCTTTGCTTGACTTTTTGACAAAAGGTTTTTACCATACGCGCTGGGAATAATAATATCTGTGTATGAACTCAGGTCGGCCGTACCAAAATATTTCTTGTCGATTTTTGTCAGCTTCATATTATAGCGTGTGTCGAACAAATGCCAGATTTCGCCTGCGTCGTAAGAGCGTATTCCGTTACCTACCACAATGGCCACCTTTTGTTTCTTGATGGGGTCGAAATCGTTACTGCCCAAATCGATGCCCTTGGTAAGTCCGGTTGAAACGGCCGTTATTTTCAATTTATTTTCGCGTGATACTTCCTGAAGAAAGGAATACAATTCAGAAGGATTCAAATCTTGATTTTGAACGGGTATCAGTATAGTGCCATAATCATAATTTATTCCTTCCAAGGAGAAAGGAGATTTGGCTACCTTGGCACGAAGCCCTTTTTCAAGAATCCGGTTCAGGGCCCTTGGCGTATAATATTCATGCCATTCAAAAAGATAGGCATAGTTGCTCTGGGCCGAGACACTTCCTGAAAGTGGTTTATGCTCGGTGACCTCATCTCCCGCATGGGCCAACGATGATGTTTCTGCATAATCGACATTGAACGCCAAAGGGAAGGTCCACGCTGAAATATCATAGAACAGACTGTCGGTAAAAGTGGTGCGTTTTTCGAACATGGCCTTGATCAATCGATGTTTTTTTTGATCCATGGGCACCACGTAACCGGCCCCTTTCCTATAGGTTTTTCCGGCAATGGTAAGGTCGTTTTCCAATTCATGAAACTTTATTTCATGTCTATTTAGAATTTCTGCAAGATGCCAGGTCTTGGCTGCATCTTTGCTATCGCCAAATACAATGGCCTTGGTCTTTCCTCGAGTTGCCTCACTACGCATACCTGAGTAGTAATCACGTTGATAGGCCAAAATTTTGGTCCGCATATTTTCCGCTGCCTCAATGGTAGACATCGCAGTGGTAAATTGATTTCTCACTGTAAACGGAAAGGTGAGAATGCCGTTTTCACTTTCTTGAATATGGCCGCGCGAACTGCCTTGCTCGAACAGAATTCCAATGCAGCCGTTGACATCGGGAAAAGTTGAACCCTTGCCATAGTAATAATCGTCATAATTCTCTTCGGAATAATACAGCGAACCGATCTTGTCCAACGCCTTGGCATGGTAAGTGCCGATCTCGGCCGTAAGCTCTTGGTTGATTTCTGGGGTCAGGGGATGTACCCTGGTAGGTTCCCCAGGCTGAAAAAAGAAAGTGGAATTAGTGCCCATCTCATGGTGATCTGTCAATATATTGGGCAGCCATTTGTTAAAGGTTTTGATTCGCGCCCTACTCTCCGGTAATTGCACAGGTAACCAGTCCCTGTTCATATCAAACCAATAGTGATTGGTGCGACCGCCCGGCCATACCTCGTGGTATTCCCTTTCGTTCTTATCAGGATTCAGATTAATGCTTTTGTTCGTATTTGCCCAATAGGCAAATCGCTGCAATCCATCCGGGTTGAACGATGGATCCAAAAGGATTACCATATCCTTCAATTTATTTTCTATTTCTGGGCCCTGGGCCGCTGCCAAATAATACGCATAGGCCAATGAGGCATTTGAGCCACTTGGTTCATTACCGTGGATCGAAAACCCTTGGTAAACAATAATGGGCATATCGTCGACCGGCATATTTCCGTTTTCGCTCAAAGCGAGGTGATCCTTTTGTATTTGGTCGATTCGGGAATGGTTTTCAGGGGAGGTAACCGTCAAGAGTAAAATTGGCCGTCCCTCGAAAGTTTCACCACGGGTTTCGATGGTCATACGGTCGCTTGCCGCCGCCAAGGTCTGCATATAGAACATCAGTTTATCGTGGGTGACATGCCATTCGCCCACCTCGTGACCTATAATCTCTTTTGGTGTCGGTATGCTTTCGTCATATGTAACGCCGTCGGGCAAGTAATAATCCAAAGTAACCTTTTGGGCATTGAGCGTAAAACCCACCAGGGCCATCAGGCCCCAAAGTAATTTTTCCATTTTCATACATCACATTTTAAAAAA
This sequence comes from Aurantibacter sp., assembly GCA_965215845.1. GTDB lineage: Bacteria > Bacteroidota > Bacteroidia > Flavobacteriales > Flavobacteriaceae > Aurantibacter_A. The sequence continues at coordinate 1,173,897 of CBDCEL010000003.1, read as the reverse complement.
AGCGACCCAAATGTTTGGGTCGCTTGCCGTACTGTTTCTAATTTCTATGGGAACATCTTTTGGTTAAATATCATCGAAATCGACGTCGGTAAAACTTTCAGGGGATTCGGCCTCAACGTTTTCATTCAACTCCTCTTTCTTAAAGTCTTTTTTGTGCCGTTCAGAAATGACTTCGGTGCCCTTTTCATCAATGATGAAATCCATCATTTCCACAACATTTTCGCGAAACGCCGTAAAGTCTTCTTTGTACAGGTATATTTTATGTTTCTTATAGTGGAAACTGCCATCGTCGTGCGTAAACTTCTTACTTTCGGTAATTGTCAGATAATAGTCCCCTGCCTTTGTGCTTCGAACATCGAAAAAATAAGTTCTTCTTCCGGCGCGCAAAACTTTTGAATGGATCTCTTCCTGATCCATCATTTCTTTGTCGTTCATTTTTGTTTAGTGTCTATAGTTAATCTACCAAAAATGGAAAAAAAATGTTGATCGAACAACAAATTCTCAGTTTTCTTTCTCCGATAGTTGGTTCAAATAAAGCTCTTTGTAGTAGCCTTCGGCACCGTTCAATTTTTCGTGTGTCCCTTCCTGTAAAATGCGACCGTCTTCCAAAACCAAGATCTTGTCGGCGTTTTTCGCAGACGAAACGCGATGGCTTACAATCAATGTGGTTCTGTTGTTCGAAGCCCTTTCAAGATTGTTCAATATTTCCTCCTCCGTTTCGGTATCAACTGCCGATAGGCAGTCGTCGAACAGATATATTTTCGGGTCTTTCAACAGCGCCCTGGCAATGGAGACCCTTTGTTTTTGACCTCCACTCAATGTAATGCCCCGCTCGCCCAAAACCGTCTCGTATTGTTTTGAGAAACCTTCGATATTTTCGTGGACAACGGCATTTTTTGCCGCGGTCACAACTTCTTCATCGGAAGCTGTTTCCTTGCCGAACTTGATGTTTTCTTTTATGGAGGTCGAAAAAAGAAAGGCATCTTGGGGTACCGCGCCAACGGAACCTCGTAAACTTTTTAGGTTCATTTCTTTGATGGGAACATCATCGATCAAAATTTCACCATCGGTAACATCATATAGGCGGGCTATGAGATCAAGAATGGTAGATTTGCCTGATCCCGTCTTGCCGAGAATGGCAACGGTGTCACCTTCATTTATCGTAAATGAAATATTCTCTAATGCTTGAATATTGGTATCCTCGTAAGTAAAAGAAACATTTTTAAATTCAATTTTTCCGTTGATCATTGTTTCTTCGGAAATCTCGTTTTTGATATCGGGTTTTTCGTTCAGGAACTCGTTGATCCTTGCTTGAGAAGCTTCAGCGCGCTGCACGATGGAAGTCAACCATCCGACGATTGCCACGGGCCAAGTAAGCATATTGACATATAGAATAAATTCGGCAATTAGACCAATGCCGATTTCCCCCCTAATGTATTGCATTCCCCCTATATAAATGACAAAAAGGTTACTGACCCCGATCAAGAGCACCATCAACGGAAAGAACCAAGCATTGACCTTTGCCAAATCCATACTTTTATCCTTTCCCTCGTTGGCCAGGGCGATCACTTCTGAATGTGTTTGCGGCTCAAGGCCGTATGCTTTGATTACCGAAATACCTGAGAATGACTCCTGTGTGAAGGTCGAAAGTGAAGATAAAAATTCTTGCACCCTTGTACTTCTTCGATGGATGACCCTGCTGATCTTGTAAATCAAGAACGACAAGATCGGAAAGGGCAAAACCGTATAAAGGGCCAGGGTGGGTGCCTTGATAAACATAAGTGGCAGCAGGCAAGCGAATAGGGTAAGGGCATTGATGCCATACATCACTGCCGGACCGGCATACAATCTTACCTGCCCAACATCTTCGCTAATGCGATTCATCAAGTCACCGGTTCGATTTTTCTTGTAAAATCCAAGGTTTAAAAACTGATAATGGTCGAAGATCTCATTCTTAAGATCATATTCAATATATCTTGAAACATTGATTATGGTTTGCCGCATCAAAAAAGTGAAGATCCCCGATAAAATAGCCGTACCAATAATGATTAAGATATACTGGGTCAATAAATCGGTCGCTTGTTTTTGAACAATAATGTTTGCGGCCAAGTTATCGATTACCTCAAAAGCCTTGTTCACATAAGAGGGCATGACCAAGGAGAATATACGGGCTATAATCGTTATGATAATGCCTATCAATAGCTTGAACCAGTATTTCTTAAAGTATTTGTTTAGGTGTTTTAATTCTTTCATGCGCTTGGTTGCATCGATCGGGTGTCGGCCGTGAATTGGCCAAAGATAATCGTTTGGCAGGTATTCGAATGTTATCAAAACCATAAGATCGGTATTGCATGGCATGAAGATTCATTTAGATTCTTATTTTTGCTCATTACAAAATCCAAATCGCAAAAGTTCTTTAAAAATGCTAACACGAAGGCATATCAGGGTAAAGGTCATGCAGTGTATTTACGCTTTGACCCAAGCGCGTGACGAATCTCTTGAAAAGCAGGTTAAATTTCTTAGGGGCAGCATCGATAATATGTACACCCTGTACCTATTGATGATGAGTTTGTTGAAGGAGGTTCATAACTTGGCAAAAAAACAGGCCGAACTTTCCAATAAGAAATACCTCGAAAAGCCCACTGAGAACTATCCCGATGAAAATAGGTTCTTGAACAACCGTCTTTTGAACCAAATTTCAGGTAATACCTTATTGAAAGACGAGCTTGGAAAAAGAAAACTAAAGAACTGGTATCTTGATGAAGAGTACGTAAAGCTCGTTTATAAGGCCACCGTTGAAAGTGAAGCTTTCATCGCGTATATGAAATCGAGCCATGATTCTTTTGAAGCCGATCGCGGTTTTGTATTGACCTTATACCGAAATGTTATCGCGCCCAATGAAAAATTGTATGATTATTTTGAGGATAGTAAACTGACCTGGGTCGACGATATACCAATAGTAAATACTTTTATCGTCAAACTTTTGAAAAAGGCCGGTCCGAACAAGCCTCAATCTTTCTTTTTGCCAAAATTAATTAAGGACAAGGGGGATATTGATTTTGCCGAAAAGCTTTTGACCAAGACCTTGTTGAACGACGCCAAATGGGAAAAAGAGATCGAAGGTAAAACACCCAATTGGGACAACGACCGTATAGCGGAAATCGATTCGATACTTTTGAAGATGGCAATCTGCGAATTGTTGAATTTTCCATCGATACCCGAAAAAGTGACGATTAATGAATTCTTGGAGATTGCAAAAGAGTATTCGACGCCAAAGAGCAGTATTTTTATCAACGGAATATTGGATAAGTTGACCAAGGAGTACAAGGCAGAGGGCAAACTAAAAAAAATGGGCAGGGGCCTTTTATAAAATATTTCAGTAATTTTACGTTCTATATGTAAATCGTAAGATTTTGTATAACTATTTAATTAACAATATGTCCGCGAAATATATTTGGACAAAAAAACAATTAATGATGAGAAGAATTTTTCAAGTATTTGGTTTGGCTTTGACCATAGCCTTTGTTTCTTGCAAAGAAAAGAACGCAACGGCAAAAATCAACACTGAAAATGTAGCGGTTGCCGCAGAGCGAGATGAGGCGGCAAAACAGGTTCCGGTAATGAGTTTCGAAAAATCTGAGCATGATTTCGGAACCATCGATCAAGGAACTCCACAGGAGACTGTATTCAAGTTTACTAATACGGGTAATGCCCCATTGATTATTACAGATGCCAAGAGTAGCTGTGGTTGTACAGTGCCAAATCCTCCTAAAGACCCTATCGCTCCTGGTGATACTGGCGAGCTATTGGTCAAGTTCAACGGATCAGGGCAAAATCAGGTTACCAAAACCATTACCGTAACCGCCAATACCGAAAAGGGCTCTGAGCTTTTAAGAATAAAAGCCTTCGTTACACCTAAAGGTGCAGCCCCGGTAGGTCCAACGGCCAACTAGTCAAATTTAATATAGCGAGAACACTATGGAAGGATTGGGTCAATTGCCCTTTATATTGATGATTTTCGTTGTGGCGTATTTTTTTATGATCCGCCCACAAATGAAACGTCAAAAAGACGAAAAGAAGTTTGCTTCTGAACTTAAGCGAGGAGACCGGGTCATTACCAAAAGTGGTATGCACGGCAAAGTACTTGAGCTTAATGACAAAGACTATTCTTGTGTTTTGGAAACCATGGCAGGAAAATTAAAGTTCGATCGATCGGCCATTTCAATGGAAATGAGCAAGAAATTGAACGCACCGGCCAAGGACAAAAAATAGAAGGTCAATTTCATGAAAAGAATTAGCGTCCGCCATTTGGCGGACGCTTTTTTGTTCACAAAATGGTTATATTCATAATTCCAAAATTTTGAAAATGATTTACGATAGAAGAAAGTTCATTCAGAAAACTTCGCTTGCTTTGGCGGGCAGTGGTGCGGCCTTTTTGTTTCCGATGGAACTATTGGGCGCAATGCGTAAAAAGGTAAGTGCAAACGATCAAATCAATATTGGGCTCATCGGATGTAAAGGTATGGGGTTCTCAGATCTCAGTTCTATGTTGAAAATCAATGAGGCCAATGTCGTCGCTCTATGTGATGTGGATGAGAATGTATTGAAGGCCCGAACCGCTGATTTGGAAAAAGCCGGGATCAAAAAACCAAAATGGTACAGAGACTACCGTAAACTTTTGGAAGATAAGGATGTCGACATCGTCATTATTGGCACCCCAGACCATTGGCATTGTTTGATGTTGACCGACGCACTTATGGCAGGCAAAGATGTGTACTGCGAAAAGCCGATCGCCAATTCGGTACAAGAGGCCGATATTATGCTCAAGTACGTAAATTCAAGTGACCGCATGGTGCAAATCGGGCAATGGCAACGTAGCCAACCCCATTTTGTCGATGCTATTGATTTTGTTCATTCGGGTAAGTTGGGCAATATTCGCCTAGCCAAGGCCTGGGCCTACCAAGGTTGGATGGAGCCCGTACCCCAGGTGGCAGATTCGGCCATTCCTGAAGGGGTCGATTATGATATGTGGTTAGGCCCTGCTCCAAAGCGCCCCTTTAACATCAATCGTTTTCATTTTAACTTCAGGTGGTTCTGGGATTATGCAGGCGGATTGATGACCGATTGGGGTGTACATCTGATTGATTATGCACTCTATGGAATGAAGGCAGGTCGGCCAAAATCGGTCATGGCCCTGGGTGGTAAATTTGCCTATCCCGATGACGCAGCTGAAACCCCCGATACCTTACAGACCGTTTTTGAATATGACGACTATTCCATCTTGTGGGAGCACGCAACGGGTATCGATGGTGGTAACTACGGAAGAAATCACGGTATAGCCTTTATAGGAAATAATGGCACTTTAGTACTTGACAGAAGTGGGTGGGAGATCATACCTGAGGGCAAATTCAATGGATGGGGAAAAGAAAAGACCCCAAAAATGAAAGCGCTCTCTCACGGAACAAATGGTGTCAGTGGTCTGGACTTGCACACCAAAAACTTCATCGAGGCGGTCAAAAGTAGGGATTCCTCCAAATTGACGGCACCGATAAAGGTCGGTTATGATGCCGCACTCGTTTCCCATATGGGTAATGTCGCCTTTAAGACCGGTAATCGCATTTATTGGGATACCGATGCCAATCAATTCAAGGAACAGGAAGCAAATCAATTTTTGATGGCCAATTATCAAAATGGGTGGAAACTGCCCATGCTATGATGAAAATCATAATGGGATGCTTGAAAGTTCTATTTGAAGGGAACACTCAGACATCGTTCTGCGCTTTTACCACTACCTGTACATATCATTCAACCCTTTGCCTTCGGCAATCATAGGCATAATTTTGGCCAAACGCGAAAGTTTTGTTTTTTCTTGTTTTGCCGTACCGATGTATTCGGCATACTCCTTTTTTTTGTAATCCGATAATTTTTGGAATTCCTCGTTGGCTTTCGGATTGTCTTCCAATTCCTTATTGAGAAGCTCTGGAATTTTTACTTTTCCCCCTTGCTTTTTAGCGGGCGCCAAAACCAATCCTTTTCTTTGATTTTCAAGGGATTCAAGTATATAGGCAAATACGGCATTCTCATCAAGTTCATCCGTCGACTTAAAATGCCAATGCCGCATGGCCATCGTTTTTCCTTTCTGCACATTGATGAGCACATTTTTAGGGTCTGATAAAAACACACCGTTAAAAAAACCAATGCCAAAATGATTTTTGAACCGTGCAATCCAGAAGACGTTTTTTCCATTGATACCATAAACGGGTGCCTGCCATTTGAAAGTCTCCTCTGCATTGGCCTTGATAGCCAGTTTTCTTAAGATATCGATCCCCTCTTTAAAATGATGTTCTGCCGCGTAATATGCTTCTACTTTTTCGGAATGATCCATACGATACTTTTTAAAATGTTCATCGTTGCGCCGTAATCTCGCAAATCTTTACAATGACCTCGACCGCTTTCTCCATGCTCTGCAGCGGAACATATTCAAATTTACCATGAAAGTTATGTCCCCCGGCAAATATATTTGGGCAAGGAAGCCCCATATAACTGAGTTGGGCTCCGTCGGTTCCACCGCGAATGGGTTTGATAATGGGTTCAACACCGACTGCCTCCATGGCCTCTTTTGCGATTTCAACGATGTGATAGACCGGTTCTATTTTTTCGCGCATGTTGAAATATTGGTCGCGCATATCTAAATGAATGCAATTACCGTATCGCCCATTCAACGTTTCAGTAATGTCCTTGAGCAGTTGCTTTCGTTTTTCGAATTGAACCTTGTCGTGGTCGCGAATGATCAATTCAAATTCTGCACTTTCGATTTCGCCCCTCATGGAATGAATATGAAAGAAGCCTTCGCGCCCAGCCGTGTTCTGTGGAGTTTCCTCGGGCGGCAAGATCGACATGAATTCATTGGCGATGCTGATGGCGTTTACCATTTTATCTTTGGCCAATCCCGGATGAACACTTTTTCCTTCGATTACAACCTTGGCGCCGGCGGCATTGAAATTTTCGTATTCCAGTTCGCCAATTTGACTACCGTCCACCGTATAGGCCCATTGCGCCCCGAATTTTTCCACATCGAAATGTTGGGCGCCCCGGCCGATTTCTTCGTCCGGGGTGAAACAGATCTTTATTTTTCCGTGCTTTATTTCGGGATGTCTTACCAAATAATCCATCGCCGTCATAATCTCCGCAATACCCGCTTTGTCATCTGCCCCGAGAAGGGTGGTGCCATCGGTCGTTATCAAGGTTTGACCTTTATAAAGCAATAAATCCTCAAAATAATCGGGAGAGAGAATGATATTCTTTTCTTGGTTCAGAACAATATCCTTGCCATCATAGTTTTCGACAATTTGCGGATTTACATCTGTTCCCGAAAAATCGGGAGTCGTGTCAAAATGTGAAATGAATCCGATGGTAGGTGCTTCACTGTCGATATTTGCGGGCAAGGTGGCCATTACATAGGCATTCTCGTCCAAAGTTACCTCTGAGAGCCCAATTTCTTTTAGCTCGTCGGCCAATTCATTCGCCAGATTCCACTGTTTTTCCGTGCTGGGACAGGTATTTGAATGTGGGTCGCTTTGGGTGTCGATCTTGACGTAACGCAAAAAGCGGTCTAGAATCTGCTGCATCTATATAATTTTTTCGTAAAAATACTGTTTATTAGTAAGTTGTGTAACCTACAAAACCCAAATCGACATGGTAAGTCGCGCGCAATTGTACACTTTTGCATTGTTCGTGCTGTGCATTTCCCTCGGAAATGCCCAAGTGATGGAATGCACCCTTGATATTGGGGGAAAGAATGCCGAATCCGTGGCCAAGATCTTTCAATTGAACGAGTCTCAAAAATCCAAAATGGAAGAACTTCGGGCCGAATATTCATTGACTTACAAGGCCATCGAAGACGAGATGCAAAAGCTGCTTGATGAACATCCGCAGAGCACTCCCGAAGAGTTGACCACGATGGCAGGCAAATACAAGGTACTTCAGGAAAAAGCTGTGATGGCCTCACGTCAAATCGATAAATTATTGCTATCGACCTTTAACCAGCGTCAATATGGGCTGTATCTTTCACTATGCCATGAAGCATTTAGGCGGCCGATTCAGGTCACGCCCGTAATTTATGATGGGCCCGCCGAGGAAAAAAAATAGTTTTTCATCGATGGAAAAATTATCGTTGATCGATAATTAAGTTTGTATTTTTGCCGCAATCTTATCGCAGATTATGTATAAAATACTTGTTCGCCCCTTACTCTTTCTATTGGATGCAGAACGGGTGCATCATCTTTCCTTCCATGCGATACGGTTTTTTACCAAAATTGGATTCGGACCCATATTCAGGGCGTGCTATTCTATTGACGATAAAAGGCTTGAGCGTGAAGTATTTGGTTTGAAATTCAAAAATCCGGTGGGCCTTGCGGCCGGTTTTGATAAGGATGCCAAATTATACGACCAGCTTTCGAATTTCGGTTTCGGATTTATCGAAATAGGCACCTTGACGCCCAAGCCACAAGAAGGAAATCCGAAACCAAGATTGTTTCGATTGAAGGCCGATAAGGCAATAATCAATCGAATGGGATTTAACAATAAGGGTGTTTTCGAAGCGGCCGAAAGACTTAAGAAAAATCATCGGGTATTAATTGGTGGTAATATTGGAAAAAACAAGACAACCTCTAATGAAGAAGCTACCAAAGATTACCTGATTTGTTTTGATGCGCTTTTTGAGCATGTAGATTACTTCGTGGTCAATGTCAGTTCCCCGAACACCCCAGGTTTAAGGGAATTGCAAGATAGAGGGCCTTTAACTGCACTGCTTAAGGGCTTGAAAGTCTCCAATTCAAAAAGAGGCGTGGATAAGGGTAAACCGATACTATTGAAAATAGCGCCTGACCTAACCGATGATCAGTTACTCGATATTATAGATATTGTCAAGGAAACTCAGATAGATGGAATCATTGCCACCAACACTACAATTGGTAGGGATGGTTTGAAGTCCGATTTAATTTTTACGGAGGAAAAAGGTGGCCTTAGCGGAAAACCCTTATCAAATAGAAGCACCGAAGTCATTCGCTTTCTGAGCGAAAGAAGCGATAAATCCTTTCCCATTATCGGTGTGGGCGGAATTCATTCTGCCGAGGACGCCTTGGAGAAACTGGAAGCAGGTGCTGACCTCATCCAACTTTGGACGGGTTTCGTTTATGAGGGACCCGCGTTGATAAAGAGAATCAATCAAGCAATTCTCGAAAAACACGAATGACCGAATTAGAGTTGTGCAACCCTATATCCCCAAAAGACTAAGACGGGTTTAGGAGCTGGGATTAGGAATTTGTGTTTTGCACTTCGTTGCCCTAACGACTCCAGTAATCAAAAACGGTGACGTCTTCCAAATGCGGTGTCAACAAGGCCCCAAATGCTTTGTGGTCAGGATGCGGCAAGTACGTATCGCGGTCCGCCTCAGATTTAAAGGTCAACAAAAAACCATGTGTAAGGCCTTTATTGAGACCCTCGGGGCTGTTGTTGATTCCCCATTCGTACGAGGCTATTTCCTTGATTTTTGAGGGAAGTGCAGAGAAGGCATCCACGATTTCCTTTATTTTCGCCTCTGGCGTGCCTTCCTTGAATTTAAAAAGCACCACATGCCTCAAAACACTATCTTTTGTCACCTCATTGGTTGTCATCGCATCTTCTTTTTGTACCTCTTTTTTTTCCTTCGCCGTAAATCCGCAGGCCAAAACGGCCAACATTAGAACAAGGGTCAACGCATAATTTTTCATGTTGTTCGATTTTGCCGGAAAGATAAAGAAAAATCGATGCCAAACGGAATTCGTATTTTTCAACGGAATTATAGGTATTGATGAATTTCGAGATTTTAGCGGGTTTTATATTGGCTACGTCAGCCTTGGCTATTTCGCCCGGTCCTGACAATATATATGTGTTGATGCAAAGCATTGCAAATGGCCGAAAACATGGTATAGCTACGGTAGCTGGTCTTATTTCAGGGTGTTTGGTACATACCTTGTTATTGGCTTTTGGAGTGTCTGCCGTCATTAAGCGAAGTGATTCCCTATTTTTTGCCATAAAACTTTTTGGGGCGCTCTATCTTTTTTATTTGGCATACCAAGTTTTCAAAAGTGAATCTGATATAGATTTGAAAGATGGCGCCATGCCCAAAAAAAATCTTTGGCAACTGTTCAAGCAGGGTTTTATCATGAATGTGTTGAACCCGAAAGTGGCCATCTTTTTTTTGGCTTTCTTTCCTGGGTTTTTATTTAGTGATTCCATTAGTGCGGTTGTACAGTTCTTTGTTTTGGGGTTGTTGTTTATGCTTGTTTCCTTTACCATTTTCAGTTTGATCGCCATCTTGGCGGGTTACATTTCCGACTATCTCAAGAAGAATTCAAGGGTTGGCTTTTATTTAAAGTGGATGCAGATATTGGTCTTCATTGCCATTGGGGTTTATATCCTGTTATCGCCCAAATAGTTTTATTTTTGGGTGCTTGATATTTTTTAATGTCCGAAAAGGTAAAAATCATAGAATGCCCGAGAGATGCCATGCAGGGGATCAAACCCTTTATTCCCACTAAGGAGAAAGTTAAATACCTGCAATCCCTTTTGGGCTGTGGATTTGATACCATCGATATCGGAAGCTTCGTGTCTCCAAAGGCCATTCCCCAAATGGTCGATACGGCTGAGGTTTTGGCGGCGCTGGACTTTTCGGAAACGGTCAGCAAGTTTTCGGTAATCGTGGCCAATGTTCGAGGGGCAAGGGATGCCGTGATGCAAGAACATGTCGATTATTTGGGGTTCCCTTTTTCGATTTCAGAGAACTTTCAAATGCGAAATACCCACAAGACCATTGGGCAGGCCGTGGAAACCTTGCAAGAGATCTTCAATATTGCCGATGCGTCAAATAAGGAAGTGGTCACATACATGTCAATGGGCTTTGGCAATCCCTACGGAGACCCATGGAATGTCGAAATAGTGGGGGAGTGGACAGAGAAATTGGCCGCCATGGGCGCAAAAGTATTATCACTTTCAGACACTATCGGATCTTCTACCCCCGACATTATCGATTACCTTTTTTCAAACCTGATTCCGAAATATCCAGATATAGAATTCGGGGCGCATTTGCATACCACACCGACCAAATGGAAGGAAAAAATCGACACTGCATATAAGGCGGGCTGTCGACGATTTGATGGGGCAATTCAGGGTTTTGGGGGCTGCCCGATGGCCAAGGACGAACTTACGGGAAACATGCCCACCGAAAAAATGCTTTCCTATTTTACGACACATAAAGTCGAGACGGGAGTCAATTGGCTCGACTTTGAATCGGCCCATAACAAGGCCTCGGAATTGTTTTCGGTCTATCATTGATTGTTGATCGAATGCAAAACCTTCTTAACTTTGCAAAAAAGAAATTTAAATGAACAAAACAATTGAAGCGCTATTAAACGACCAGATCAAATACGAGGCCAATGCCTCGATGCACTATTTGGCAATGGCCTCTTGGGCCGATGCCGAAGGTTATAATGGCATCGCAGAGTTTTTTTACAAGCAATCTGAAGAAGAGCGTGTGCACATGACCAAACTGGTCAAATTTGTCAATGAACGAAGCGGCAAAGTAGTGGTGCCCGCCTTGGAGAAGCCTAAAGAGAACTTTAAATCGCTGAACGAGTTATTCGCCGATTTCTTAAAAAGTGAAATGTTCGTGACCGAGCAAATAAACCATGTTATTTATGAATGCTTGGATAAAAAAGACTATAACGTGCACAATTTTATGCAATGGTATGTAACCGAACAATTGGAGGAAGAGGCTGTGGCGCGAACCTTATTGGATAAACTAAATATTATCGGTGACGATAAATCAGGACATTACCTGTTCGACAGGGATATCAATTCCATCGCTACTTCCATAGACGCCGAAGAGTAGTTTAAAAACATTGTTGAATTTTTTTAGAGGCTCCCTTATTTGGAGCTTTTTTTTGTAGGTTTGTCATTATTTAGATTTAATAAAAATAATGAAGTCAGCAGTTTTTGTCAGTCCTTGTATCATGATTTCCGCCGATTGTGGGGGTTGCACAGGGGATAAGAAGAAAAAATGTTGTAAAAAATATAAGAAAAAAGGCAAGAGCAATTGCCGTCGCTGCCCCCGTATTTGATTCTTTTTCTGATCGAACTACCCACCTTAAATTCCCAAACGTTAAATTTTGATTTATTATTTAGAATTATTTTAAATAAGTGTTTGTCCATTTCATTTTCGATTATATATTTGCCACTCTATTTATAATCAATCTAAATAAAAACAATCATCAAAATGCACAAACCAATATTAATAGCCTGCTTATTCTTTACCGTGTTCTCTTTTTCACAAATAGCGACTGATTCCATCATGTTGGATCCCCAAAAACAATTAAATGCGGCCCAGCGGTTGTTATCGGGTAATTATGCCTCTGCCGTCACGGTTAGTGCCTATGCCGAAATGCTTTACAACCAGCCCAATGGGGACAATGGTGAGCTTGATGTACAGCGCATGGTCTTGCTATTCGGTTATCGATTTACCGACCAGGTGCAATTTGTCACGGAGGTTGAATTGGAACACGTGAACGAAGTTTTTATCGAACAGGCCTTTGTCAACTACAATGTGGCCAATAATGTCAACCTTAGGGGCGGATTGATGTTGGTGCCTATGGGTATCGTCAACGAATTTCACGAACCGACCACTTTTAACGGGGTCGAACGACCTGCGATGGACAATGCCATTGTACCTACCACCTGGCGCGAGTTGGGTATAGGTGTAGCAGGTCGATTCAATGACCTTTCGCTAGGTTATCAAGCCTACGTTTTTAATGGCTTCAAATCTACCGAAGCGGATGGAGAAGGAGGTCTATCAGGCTTTCTTAAAGGGTCGAATGGTTTAAGGGGTGGACGCCAGAAAGGGATTAAATCGACCATCGATAGTCCAAACCTTTCAATGAAACTTGACTATTACGGTATTCCAGGGTTGCGACTAGGGTTGGCCGGTTATTTCGGTAGAACCCAGGCCACTGATGAAATCGACAATGTGGAAGGAGCGGACATTGGTGTTTCAATGCTTGGTGTGGACGCCCGCTATGCATATCGAAAATTTACGGCGAGGGGCCAGTTCATTCATGCTTCCCTTTCCGACACCGAGCAGTACAACAATGCCACTGGTCTAGATCTCGGCAGCGCCTTGCAAGGGTTTTATGTTGAGGCCGGCTATAATCTTTTACCAATGGGCAACAAACAAAAACTTTTCGCCTTCACCCGCTACGAAAAATTCAATACACATGCCGATACCGACGGTTCATTGCAGCAAAATGAGGCTTATGATCGTACCGATGTTACCGCGGGTCTCACATATCATATTGCGCCTGGGGTCGTTGTAAAGGGAGACTATCAGTTCCGTAGCAATGCTTTGGATGATGGTGACGTCAAAGACCGACTGAATTTCGGAATAGGGGTTTGGTTTTGATCGATGTTTGCAAGGAGTTCACAACGACGCGATCAATGGGTTTTTCTCCAGAGATCGTTTTGTTGCGATTGCAATAATAAATATGTTAATAAAAACTTAAGCTTAATCTTATTAAGATTAATTCCAAATAATTATATTTGCCTCATGCGATCATTTAAGGCAACCAAAATATTTTTTTTAACAATTTCCTTTTTGCTCTTCGGATTCGGTATTCCGAAGGGAGTACAAAAGAAAGTGGTCAAGGAGATTGAAAAAACCTTCGAGGTGACCAATGTTACTTTTCACCAGATCGAGATAGATAATGTCTTAAACAAAACGCTTCCCTCTCAAATAACCGGGGAGAATTTTCAAGAAGTTTATAAAAACGATGAACTGTTGGGTTATTTCTTTGTCGATCAAGCCCCGAGCAAAACGGCCAAGTTCGACTATTTGGTCATATTCAACCAAAAATTGGAGATAATTAATTCCAAGGTATTGGTTTATAGGGAAGAATATGGTGGGGAAATAGGAAGCAAAAGGTGGTTGAAGCAATTTTTTGGAAAGACCGTCGGCGATCGTGTAGACTGTGAATCGAATATAGATGGCATTTCTGGCGCGACTATTTCGGTACGATCAATGACCACCGCAATGGACAACCTTCTTCGAACAATCGACATCCTTCAGGAAAACCACGTTCTCTGATGCAATACGATGGATTGCTACTGACTTTTCCGAAAGAAATCAAAATCTTTATTGCCTGTTTTGTAGCAGTACTTTCCATTGGCTTTTTTACCGGACTTCTATTTGTTTCAGAAACTGACAGTACAACGCCTGCCGGTATGGAGGAAAACTATTTGGGTAATGAAGAAGACGAAGAGTCCGAGATTATGAAGTTCAAGAAAAGTGAACGCGAAATGTTGACAATCATTCACACGCACATGCTGTCCATGTCAATGATATTCTTTCTTTTGGGTGGTTTGGTATGGATTTCCAGGGCCTCGCGAAAACTAAAACTCCTCTTGACCATCGAACCTTTTTTTTCGGTTATATTGACCTTTGGCGGTATTTATTTGGTGTGGTCCGGCATTGGTTGGATGAAATATGTTGTCATCTTTTCCGGGGTGTTGATGACGGCGACCTACTTGGCTTCTGCCTGCTTGGTTCTGTACCAATCATTGGTCAAAAGCTGACCGGAAGCAAGACTTATTAACCACCGTAAAACCTGCACCAAAAAACACTATATTTGCTCGCAATTAATCCTTAATTGCCATGGACGCCCACCACAAAAAGATTCTCGGAGAAGGCCTTACCTACGATGACGTTCTTCTTGTCCCCGCTTATTCTGAAGTACTTCCGAGAGAAGTAAATATTCAATCAAGATTCACGCGCAACATTACGATCAATGTGCCGGTAGTTTCGGCCGCCATGGATACGGTAACAGAATCCCGTATGGCCATTGCCATGGCACAAGAAGGTGGTATCGGCGTTTTGCACAAAAATATGACCATCGAGGCGCAAGCCATGAAAGTGCGAAAAGTGAAGAGGGCCGAAAGTGGTATGATCTTGGATCCGGTGACCCTACCTTTGAATTCGAAGGTCAAGGATGCAAAAGCATTGATGAAGGAATTCAGTATCGGAGGTATTCCCATTGTTGATGATGAAGGAAAGTTGTTGGGCATCGTGACCAATCGTGACCTGCGTTTTGAAAAGAACAATGATCGTCCGATTGCGGAAGTGATGACTTCCGAAAATTTGGTCACCACGGGAGAAGGTACCTCGCTGACCGAGGCCGAGGACATCCTACAGGAAAATAAGATCGAGAAGCTACCAGTTGTCAATACAGACTACAAACTGATCGGACTTATCACATTTCGTGATATTACCAAACTGACCCAGAAACCGATTGCCAATAAGGATAGCTTTGGACGATTACGTGTTGCGGCTGCGGTTGGGGTCACACCCGATGCTGTGGAACGTGTCGAGGCTTTGGTCAATGCCGGGGTGGATGCCGTAATAATCGATACCGCCCATGGGCATACCAAAGGAGTGGTCGGTGTTTTAAGGGATGTCAAGAAAAAATTTCCGGATTTGGAGGTTGTCGTAGGGAATATTGCAACTGGCGAAGCTGCCAAATACTTGGTTGACGCGGGAGCCGATGCGGTCAAAGTTGGGATCGGGCCTGGCTCGATTTGTACGACACGAGTTGTTGCCGGAGTCGGATTTCCGCAATTTTCGGCGGTCTTGGAAGTCGCTGCAGCAATCAAGGGTAGCGGTGTTCCCGTAATCGCCGATGGCGGTATTCGATATACGGGAGATATTCCCAAGGCAATCGCGGCCGGTGCAGATACCGTCATGCTGGGATCGTTATTGGCGGGTACCCAAGAATCCCCCGGGGAAACGATCATCTATGAAGGGCGGAAATTCAAGTCTTATCGAGGAATGGGTTCAGTGGAGGCCATGAAGGAGGGTAGCAAAGATCGTTACTTTCAAGATGTTGAGGATGATATCAAGAAATTGGTCCCTGAGGGGATTGTCGGTCGTGTACCCTATAAAGGAGAGCTTTACGAAAGTATCCATCAATTTGTTGGTGGACTGCGGGCCGGTATGGGTTACTGTGGCGCCAAAGATATTGTAGCCTTGCAAGAATCGGGAAGGTTTGTGAAGATCACGGCAAGTGGAATCAACGAAAGCCACCCACATGATGTTACGATCACCAAGGAGTCCCCGAACTATAGTCGATAATTCCGATGGATTACGAAAACAAGGCCGACGACTATTACAACCATGAACGACCTGAAATGTTGGCCTATCTTCCAGCGGGATGTAAAACCCTTTTGGACGTCGGTTGCGGGGAAGGCACTTTTGCCGAATACATCAAGAACAGGGAAAATCTGGAAGCCTGGGGCATAGAACTCATGGAAGGCCCGGGAAAGGAGGCCGAAAAAAGACTTGACAAAGTATTTATCGGCCCTTGTGAGAATTTTATCGAAGAATTACCCGATAATTATTTTGATGCCATTTACTGCAATGATGTTTTGGAACATTTGGTCGACCCCTATAGTGTGCTGGCGGTATTGCGAAAAAAACTGACCGATAGGGGGGTGGTGATCAGTTCCATTCCGAATATTCGATATCACGATGCCTTTAAAAAAGTTTGGCTAAGGAAAAAGTGGGAATACGAGGGCCATGGTATTTTTGACAAGACCCATATGCGCTTTTTTACCAAAAGCAGCATCGAAAAAATGTACCGGGACCAAGGCTATGAAATCGTTTCGCATGAAGGGATCAATCGTACGAGGTCTTTAAAACCATACCTATACAATATTCCTTTTTTATATACTGCGATGGACATGTTCTATTTGCAGTTTGCCACCGTTGCCAAGAGGGCAGATTGATATTTTATTTACTTTCCTTGATTTTACCCTTCAGTTTGTGTCCCTTCGACCAATATTCCCAAACCTAATGGCCACTTTACGATTATAGGATTACTTCAATGGTGTAGAGCTTGCTCCCTTCTTTGGTATAATCGAATTGATTTTGAATTTCCCCATCTTTTGAAACGACCAAAGAAGCCCCAATGCACCACCATCCTTTCCATTCCCCATCTTTGACAAGCCCGGTGTTGCTGACGCCGATTACCGGAATTCCGTGTTTTTTTGCGATTTCGGTATACGATTCCTTCCATATGTCCCCATAGGGTGTTTTGATATTGTCAAAGTCGGGTGGCACCGCCCAACTGCATGGCGAAAGAATGATATCGGCACCCATATAGCCCATCACATGGCCCAATTCGTTGGTTGCCGGTGAATTATCGGCACAGATGTTCATGCCGATCATTCCGAGTTCTGTTGGGGTGACCGTGCAACTTGTTCCGGGCGTATAGATGTGGCGTGCAATATCAAGTATATTTATTTTACGATGCTTGGCCAAAATTTCGCCCTTTGGAGAGATCAGAATTGCGGTATTGTGAATTTTGTCTCCGCTACGCTCAGTGAGTCCGGCAATTACATATATTGAATTGTCTTTGGCCGCGCTTTGCAACAATTCGCTATTCGCCCCAGGAATCGGTTGCGCTGCTGTCAAGGCAGAGGAGTGTGTCCACCCGAAATCGAGTGCCTCGGGCAGAACGATAATGTCACATTGTGCTGCTGCGGCATCCCTGACGAAAACTACGGCGTTTTTCAGGTTCAGTGCGGCATTTCCGCCATTGACGTGCAATTGCCCGATTCCGATTTTTATAATTTTCATTGTACCGTCGGCCTGTGGGTGACAACTTTGATGAACCCATAGCGACAACACTAAGACAATTATCGGTTTGAGCGCTTTGCTAAAATGAGGTTTCATGTTGCCGGTAAAAGTTTTAACCGCCACCAAGATATAACAAAAAAAGCCACCGTACAGTAGGGGTGGCTTCGACTGATTTGAAAAATCTTATTTGCTACCGCTATACTCCTTCCAGTTTTTACTTTTATAGATGTTATCCCCGAAATATTTGGCGATATTCAAAAAAGGTTTGGGTTTTTGGTAACCCGGTACAGGTGAAAGCATATTCATTTCCTCATCTAAAAAGACTGTTGTGGGGTAACTCAATTTGCCTTGCATAAGTGCCGCGGCCAGTTCATGATAACCTTTTCTACCCGAAGGTACATATTTGAAGGTCTTTCCTTTGAATTCAATGTCCTCTTTGCCTTCACCGTCCAATTTGACCATATAGAAGTTCTTGCTCATATAGGTCGCCACCTCGGCGTTTTGAAAAGTGTCTTTGTCCATCTTTTTACACCATCCGCACCAATCAGTGTAAATATCGACGAATATTTTCTTCGGATTTTCCTCGGTGGTCGCCAATTCGGCAGCCTCGTTCCACGAGAGCCATTCGACTTCCTGCGCTTGGGCATTTAGTCCGGCAAAAAGAATTGCAAGAATGAAAAGGGACTTCATCATATTTTGGGACGATTTCATAACAATCTTTATTTGGTGGTAACTTGGTCCAATTACCATACCAAAACTAACGATTTTTCGCCTTGTTTATTTCAAATTTAGGAATCGACGAAGTTATGTAACGCTATTTAACAGTGGCTTTTTCCTTTTTGACGGCAAAAAGATCTTTTACGTCGACCTGATTCTTGATAAGGTCATCAAAGGTTTCACGTTCCCGGATCAATACGGCATTCCCTTTGTGCCACAATACTTCGGCCGGCCTGAACCTTGAATTGTAGTTGCTGGCCATGGTAAAACAGTAGGCACCCGCATTTTTAAAGCAAAGTATGTCTCCTTCGGATATTTCGTTGATTCGACGATTGTTACCGAACGTATCGGTTTCACAGATATAGCCGACAACCGAATAATAGCGTTCACGGCCATTCGGATTCGAAATGTTGATTATCGAGTGGTTGGCCCCATAGAGCATAGGCCGTATCAGGTGGTTGAAACCCGTATCGACACTTGCAAAAACGGTAGAGGTGGTCTGTTTGACCACATTGACCCTCGCCAAAAAGTGGCCGGCCTCACTGACCAAATATTTGCCGGGTTCAAACGATAAAGTCAAATCCCTTCCATAAGCCGTGCAGAATTCGTTGAACCTCTTTCCCAATTTTTTTCCCAATTCCTCAACATTGGTCTCAATGTCCCCCTCTTTATAAGGTACCTTGAAACCACTCCCAAAATCGATAAAATCGAGATTCTTGAAGTTCTTTGCGGTCTCAAAAAGAATTTCAGAGGCATAAAGAAATACGTCGATATCGAGAATATCACTTCCGGTATGCATGTGAATTCCGTTGATGTTCATTTTGGTCAATTCCGCAATCCGTAATAGATGGGGAATTTGATGTATGCTGATGCCAAACTTCGAATCGATGTGTCCGACCGAAATATTGGAGTTTCCGCCAGCCATCACATGTGGATTGATACGAACACAGACCGGAACATCGGGATGTTTGTTGCCAAACTGCTCCAAGATCGAGAGGTTGTCGATATTGATCTGAACGCCCAAAGCCGATGCCTCCTCGATTTCCTCCAAAGAAACTCCGTTTGGGGTGAAAATGATCGACTCGGGCCTAAAGCCTGCCAAAAGCCCCAATTTCACCTCTTGAATGGAAACGGTATCCAGGCCGCTTCCCAAGGAGTTCATCAATCTTAGTATCGTCAAATTTGACAGCGCCTTGGCGGCATAGTTGAGTCGCAAATGCTTCACATTGCCAAAGGCATTGGTCAGCCGATTGAACTGAGATATGATTTTTTCCGAATCGTAAACGTAAACTGGGTCACCAAATGTTTTGGCAATTTTCAAAAGGTCTGCATTCCTCATCAAATAAGTCTTTAGGGCAAATCTACGCTGTTCTGGGGTCTTCCCCAAAATTTAGGAACTGAATATTTAAAAATAAAACAAAAAGTTGTATTTATAACAACCTTGTTTTTCCATTTGTGCCGTTCCCCCATGAGTCGTACATTTAGAATTCCTATAAAAAATTGATGAAACTACCTTTTTTTCCACTACAAACGGTCTTTTTTCCCGGAGAGACAGTACCTCTACACATATTTGAAGAGCGCTATAAGCAGCTGATCAGTGATTGTCGAGATGAGGCCATAACCTTCGGTATTCCCGTTTATATTTACGACAGCATCGCCTATGGCACCGAAGTTCAATTGGTCGAGGTCGTTACTACTTATGATAATGGTGAAATGGATGTCGTCTGTGTCGCGCGACAGGTTTTTAAGGTCCTGACTTTTGAAAAACAAATGCCGGGCAAACTATATGCCGGGGGGGAAGTACAGTTTTTAGACTCACAAAATGACGCGAACGAAATAACGAAGAAGAGAGTACTTAAAAAGATCGAAGAACTTTATGGCCTCATGGATGTTCCATTCACACCAATACCTGTTGAAAAATTCAACAGTTATGTATTGGCACATAAAATGGGGCTTTCCTATGAGCAAGAGTTTCAATTGCTTCAGTTGCCTCGAGAAAGTGAAAGGTTGTCGTTTATCAAGGGCCATCTGCTTGCTACCATCGCCGTTCTTAAGGAGGTTGGCCGCACCAAAAAAACGATAGAAATGAACGGGGATTTTCGAAACTTCGACCCGCTTGATTTCAAGGATTTTGAAATGTAGTTCACTCGAGTATACTCATTTAGATTTTCATTAGTGAAACTGCCTGTGGTTTCCTATTTTTGCTGGCGAACCTAATATGAGCTTTACATGAATCTTCACGAATATCAAGGAAAGGAAATTTTAGCAAGTTTTGGAGTGCGTACGCAGCGGGGTATCGTTGCCCAAAGCGCGAACGAAGCAGTCGAGGCCGCGAAAAAACTCACCGAGGAAACCGGTACGGGCTGGCATGTGATCAAGGCACAGGTGCACGCTGGCGGACGTGGTAAAGGCGGCGGGGTAAAACTGGCCAAAAACCTGAAGGAAGTCGAAGAACTTTCTGGGCAGATAATAGGCATGAACTTGATTACCCCCCAGACTTCGGCCGAAGGTAAGAAGGTTCATCAGGTTCTGGTTGCCGAAGACGTATATTATCCCGGCGACAGTGAGACCAATGAATTCTATATGTCCGTTTTATTGAACAGAAATTCGGGAAGAAACATGATTATGTATTCCACGGAAGGAGGAATGGATATTGAGGAAGTGGCGGAAAAAACTCCACATTTGATTTTTACCGAGGAAATCGACCCAGGAACTGGACTTTTGCCTTTTCAGGCCCGCAAAGTGGCCTTTAACCTGGGCCTTTCAGGAACGGCCTTCAAAGAGATGGTAAAATTTGTTTCCTCCTTATACAAGGCCTATGTTGAAAGCGACGCAAGCCTGTTTGAGATCAATCCTGTTTTAAAAACATCTGACGACAAGGTAATGGCCGTTGATGCCAAGGTCAGTATTGACGACAATTCATTGTTCCGCAGAAAGGAATATGCCGCGATGCGAGATTTGCGCGAAGAGAACCCGATCGAAGTAGAGGCCGATGAAGTGGGCCTGAGCTATGTCGATTTGGATGGTAATGTCGGCTGTATGGTCAATGGGGCCGGTCTGGCCATGGCCACAATGGATTTGATAAAAATGGCGGGAGGTGAGCCAGCGAACTTCTTGGACGTTGGGGGCACGGCAGATGCCAAAAGGGTAGAGGAAGCTTTTCGCATCATTCTCAAAGACCCCAATGTAAAGGCCATATTGATCAATATCTTCGGTGGGATTGTGCGATGTGACCGCGTGGCCCAAGGTGTTGTAGATGCCTATAAGAACATGGGAGATGCCATACAGGTACCAATTATCGTGCGTCTTCAAGGTACAAATGCCGAATTGGCCAAGGAAATCATCGATAATTCAGGACTGGCCGTACATTCTGCGGTGCAGTTTCAAGAAGCCGCCGATAAGGTCAAAGAGGTATTGGCGTAACAGTCGATCGCA
Source organism: Aurantibacter sp. (assembly GCA_965215845.1). Taxonomy (GTDB): domain Bacteria; phylum Bacteroidota; class Bacteroidia; order Flavobacteriales; family Flavobacteriaceae; genus Aurantibacter_A. The sequence continues at coordinate 1,152,026 of CBDCEL010000003.1, read as the reverse complement.
AAAAATATATAACCATCCTGCTTATAGTAGGATGGTTTTTTTATGCAATGAACCGTCATCGGACTTTAAAATTTTGTTAAACCTGTTTTTTGACGTAACAAAACAGATTGCGACGCGTCTTTCTATTATATCATTCATCAATCATCATTAATCACCCGATACCTATCGGGAAAAAAACAAGAGTCATGAGAAAAATCAGTTTAGTACTGGTAGCTGCAATGCTACTTTCCACTGGAAGTATTTTAGCAAACGAGGTCAAGGACAAAGAACCTTCAAAAAGTCTATCACATCAGATTTCGAAGATTCTGAGCAATAACCATTTTTCAGAAGCTGAAATCAATTCCACGGCCCAGGTAAGGTTTACCGTCAATCAAGAACGTGAAATTGTCGTTTTATCGGTAGACAGCAAAAACAAGGCCTTGGAATCTTTTGTAAAAGGTCGCTTGAACTATAAAAAAGTAGAGGCGGTCAATTTAGAAGAAGGCAAATTGTTTACGGTGTCCGTGCGGATAGCGAGCTAAGCCGTGATTGTTACAAAATAAGGATCCTGATGAGGTAACCATTCCCCATCAGGATTTTTTAGTTATCCCTCTTTAAGAGTACTTCGCCCGGATTTTTTGGATTGTCCCTTGTTCCCCTTAGGTAAATGACCAGGCCGTTTAGGAAATTCCGAAGTATCTGATCTCCACATTCCCTATAGTTGGGGTGGTCTTCTTTTCTGAAAAATGCGCTCAACTCACTTTTGGATATTTTGAAGTCTACAAGTTGAAGAATTTCCAAAATGTGGTCGTCTCTAAATTTTAGTGCAACGCGTAATTTTTTAAGAACATCATTGTTGGTCATGGCCCTTTACGATTTAAAATGCAAAGTACTTCAAAGCATTGGCAATTGCCCCATTTCAGGAATTTTATTTATACGAAAAACAGAAATTCTTAGTTATTCTAATAGGTAGAAACCCTAAGCCCTATGTGAATGAGCTCTTATGAGGAAAAACTCAGCATTCTCGCTGAAATGATCGCCTTTGCCAAAATTGATGAAATAGTCAAGGAGCCGGAGTATAACTTCTTGTTGACCATAGCCGATCACTTGGGCATAGATCATGATACCTTCAATTCGCTGTTTGAAAAGAAAGTGGAGCGTATTATACCCAAATCACAGGCCGAACGCATACTTCAATTCCACAGGCTTGTTTTGTTGATGAATGTAGATGATGAGCAACATCAAGTCGAAGTAAGTCGATTGCACAACATTGGGCTGGGTATGGGTCTACCACCTTCCGCCATAGAACAGGTACTTTCCATAATGCACAAGTACCCCAATAAGATTGTTCCCCCAAATGTCTTGATCGATATTTTCAAGTCACACTACAATTGATGGTTACTTCAAGCATTGAAGTAGATACGATATTTAATGGAACAGGTAGAGACGCCCCAAAAGGGGAAGAAAGGTTAATGCCGCTATCTTAACTCATCGATTTAACTAAGGTGGACTGCAAATTCAAAAAGACGGAATTCGTTTTGCCACTTCAGAATGCCAAATAGCTATGTACCAACAACGATAACTTTGAGAGCTTTTTTCACTTACGAGGAAAATATTTATTGATTTGAAGGACTCACATCAGTTATTACACCTAAAAGTGACATTACGTCAGTAATATAACCTTGATTTATGTCAAAAAGACATGAATTCTTACTTGGTATATAATTTGTCCTTTACTGGTAGAATTAAAAATTAACAACAAAAAAATATATCATGAGTATAGTGAGAAGAAACAATTTGATATTTCCCTCTTTGATGAACGAAATATTCAAGCCAGATTGGTTCGGGGGAATGGAAAATTTGAATTCGACCGTTCCTGCGGTAAACATCAAGGAAAATGAAAAAGATTTTGAGTTGGAATTGGCCGTTCCCGGTAGAAAAAAGGAAGATTTTGATATAGAAATTGACAATAATGTATTGACCATATCCTCAGAGTACAAGACCGAAAGCGAAGTATCAGAGGATAACTATACAAGAAGGGAATTCGGTTTTTCGTCTTTTAAAAGATCTTTTACTTTGCCCGAGACAATTGATGAAGATAAAATCAAAGCCGATTATAATGATGGCATCTTAAGGTTTGTGCTTCCCAAGAGAAAAGAAGCGTTGCCAAAACCCAAAAGAATGATTTCGTTGAAATAGGCATGAAAATATTATGTTTCGTCATCATCTTCGGTGACCGATTCATAATGGTTGGTTAGTTGGTTAGTTGATGAAGCGCCTCCCAAGAGGGAGGCGCTTTTTTTTGCCTATCAAAAATCATTTGAAAAGCTGGATTGTGCCGACATGTATTTTTAGTAATCTTAAAAGTCTGGGAATGCGAAACCACTTCCCTACAATTTTCCATTAAGGACATTTAAGCGAATTAGGTTGATTCCATTTTGGCCTTCGACCAAAGTACCAGCGACCTAAATGAAAGGAGAATTTTTTCGGATTTTTTTCGGGAGATTTTTAAGGTAAAAGTAGGGCAGTGTAGGTTGCCGATATTTTTCTTGGCCCCAAGGTTTGGCATCTTTGGAGATCAAATTTAGCGCCTCAAAATGAAAAGGGTAAAACGGTGCAAAAAAAGTATGAAAATCAAAAAACCCGTAAATAAGTTTACGGCCCAAATCCACCCCTTTTTTTTTGATAAAAATTAATGATTTTATCAATTTAGATAAACCTAAAAATAATTATAATAATTTTAAAACCAATAGTTTAAAATTTATATTTTAAACTATTGGTTTATATATTGTTTATTTTTATATATTTTATGGAAAGATGAAGAAATTACTGCTCGACAAGACAAAAACCAAGAGCGTTCAACAGTGTTCGGACTTCACCTTTTGGGGACTTTAAAAGTGCTTTTTCAATTGTGATTCTGCTGCGAGGTATCCAAAGGAATTCCAACTTTTTTGCCCGACCAACCGTTTTAATTTTTCTTCGGCAATTTGTTTTTCCCCATTATAAAAATACCAATTGGCCATGCCATATTTTATACCGTCCGAACCTGATGTTTCGTCCAGATTTTTTTCAAGTTCGTCCAAAGTAAGTTGTCCCTTATAGAGGAGACATAATTTATGATAGGCCATATTTTCTATAATATCCATTTCTGAATTTATAGGTTCGAGGTATTTGTTCGCTTCATCTTCCCGGCCAAGTAATCTTAATATCATGTAAATCCAATGAGTGGCCGAAACGACATTATCAGGTTTGTTGCCAGTGGCCAGACATTTTTTGTAAGCTTCCAAGGCGTTTTCCAAATCCCAGTTCAGATAATGGGCCAGGCCTAAATGGTAATAAATATTTCCATGGAGGGTGCTTACCGGAATATTTCGTGCATTGGGCATACCGTCAGGCTCTATTTCATTAGGTTTGTCGGCAATCAATTCAACGGCTTTTTCGAAATCGTCAATGGCCTTGTCGAATTTACGTGTGGTAATATAGCGGTGACCACGATGGCGATAAAAACGGGCATCATCAGGATAAAGATCGATTCCCTTGGTAAAAATGGCAATCGCATTTTCGTAAGCTCCCTTGTATGCCACAAACCTTCCGTACCAAATTATGTTATCGGCTTTGACGGAATCTTTTTTGTAGTTGACCTGATACTTTTTAAGTCTCTCAAGAAGTTTTGTCGAAGGTCGGGGGGAAAATAGGGAATCGCCGAACAACGAAATGGCATCTGGAATCTTTGCTTGCTCAAAGGCTGTGACTTCCTCTGTCTTTCTTTCTTCCTTGCAGCCAATCAATAGAAAGAATAAGACTCCCAAGACAATTAATCTATTCATTGTCAATAAGTTAAATCTATTTTTCTTGAAGTATTTTTATTTCGTCCCTAAGTTTTGCGGCGTGCATGAAGTCCAACTCCTTGGCTGCCTTTTCCATTTCCTTTCTTTTCGTCCGAATTAATTTTTCCAACTGGTCCTTGGTCAAATAATCGATATCGGGTTCTGCTGCCCGCAGTTCTTCTTTTTCAAAATGGTAGGTCGAAACGGAATTTTTGGCCAAGGCGCTATCCAAGCTTTTGTTCAACGACTTAGGTGTAATATTGTTTTCGGTATTGTACGCGATCTGTTTTTCACGTCGATAATTGGTTTCGTCAATGGTCTTTTGCATGCTCTCCGTAATTTTATCGGCATACATTATCGCTTTTCCATTCAAATGCCGAGCGGCCCTACCCACGGTTTGCGTCAATGAGCGGTTGCTTCTCAAGAATCCTTCTTTGTCGGCGTCGACGATGGCCACTAGCGAAACCTCGGGAAGATCGAGCCCCTCCCTCAATAAATTGACACCGATCAAAACATCAAAAATTCCCTTGCGAAGGTCCTGCATGATCTCAACACGCTCCAAAGTGTCCACATCACTATGGATATAACGGCATCGCACGTCTATACGGGTCAGATATTTGGCCAATTCCTCAGCCATTCTCTTGGTCAGTGTGGTCACGAGGGTCCGCTCGTCCTTTTCAACCCTTTGTTGTATTTCTTCGACCAAATCATCGATCTGGTTAAGACTAGGACGTACCTCGATGATGGGATCCAACAGCCCGGTAGGGCGAATGACCTGCTCCACATAGACACCTTGGCTCAACTGCAATTCATAGTCGGCCGGGGTGGCGCTGACATAGATTACCTGATTTTGAAGGGCTTCAAACTCCTCAAATTTCAATGGGCGGTTGTCCATCGCAGCAGGAAGTCGAAAACCGTATTCCACGAGGTTTTCCTTACGGGAACGGTCACCACCGTACATTGCATGTACCTGAGGTATGGTAACATGGCTTTCATCCACTACCATCAAATAAGTCATCGGGAAAATAGTCCAACAAACAAAAGGGCCGCGTACCAGGATCTCTACCATCCAAATACCTCGAATAATTTTCGATACCTGAGCAATAGCCAAGCTCACGAATCATCTCAAGGTCAAAAGTCGTTCGTTCTTCTAAACGTTTGGCCTCCAGAGGCTTGCCGATTTCCTTAAAATAGTCCACCTGCGCCACCAAATCATCCTGAATCTGGTGGATCGCATTTTGTAAGACATCCTGGGAGGTCACAAAAATGTTCGCCGGATAAATATTCAATGACTCGTACGATTCGATGATATTGTTGTTGAAGGGATCGAAGGCCTCTATTTCCTCTATCTCATCCCCAAAGAAATGAATACGGAAGGCGTTATCGGCGTAACCCGGAAACACGTCGATGACATCGCCTTTGACCCGGAAATTGCCATTTCTGAAATCGGCCGTTGTCCTTGAATACAATCCTTGGACCAGTTGATGCATAAATTTGGTCCGAGCGATGACCTGATCTTTTTTGATCGAGATAACGTTCTTTTGAAATTCTGCCGGATTCCCGATTCCATACAGACAAGAAACGGAGGCCACCACAAGCACATCCCGCCTGCCCGAAAGCAATGAGGACGTCGTGCTCAGCCGTAGTTTTTCGATATCCTCGTTTATCGAAAGGTCTTTTTCGATGTACAATCCGGAAGACGGAATAAACGCCTCTGGTTGATAATAATCATAGTATGAAACGAAATACTCGACCGCGTTGTCAGGGAAAAATTGTTTGAATTCAGAATATAATTGGGCAGCCAACGTTTTGTTGTGGGCCAATACAAGGGTCGGACGTTGTACTTCTTCGATTACCTTGGTCACCGTAAAGGTCTTTCCCGATCCTGTAACACCCAACAAGGTCTGGTATCGCTCACCGGATTCCATTCCCTCGACCAATTGCGCAATGGCTTCCGGTTGATCGCCCGTAGGTTCGAATTCGGATACTACTCTAAACTTCATCTTTTGCGAAACTTTTCAATACAGTCTCTAAAAATACAAAAGGCCAAAGTTTATTATTGCTTCAAAACCAATAATTTCGAGATTACCTTTTTAAGGTGAAGTGACCCACCAGTTTTTTGTTGTCTTCCGATATGGCCTTGAACCAATAGTCGGTTTCTGGTAGTGGTTGTCCCTCAAAATTTCCATCCCAACCTTGAGAGTCCGGGCCAAATTGATATAATAGTGCCCCGTAGCGATCGAATATATAGATGGTTCTCAAATTGGTTTCACCAGTCTCGAAAGGTGGAATATATTGCCAAAAATCATTGACATTGTCACCATTGGGCGTAAAGAATTTAGGGAACCCTTCCACGGTCAAATCTTGCTGAATGGTACTTTCTGCGATACCACATCCATTTTTATCCCTTACATAGACGGTATTCGTACCCCCCTGAACATTGTCAAAGACATTGCTGTCTTGGTAGGGGCCGTCAATAGCGTTCAAGGCGTATTCATAGTCGCCAATACCCGCTGCCAAAACTTCAAGGCGCAAACCACTTAGCTGTTGGCTTACATTGACTGTCGTGATGTTCGCTACTTCAGACGCGCTGACAATAAAATCCTTGGTACTGGTACATTCGATTGTATTGCCTGATTGGGAAACGGTATTGTAGGCCTCATAGCGATACATACCTCCTTCAGAAATTTCCACTTCCGAGGTTGACGAAAGTAGGGTTTCTGTACCTGAACTACTTACACTAAACCATCGATAGCCTTCGGCCACATCGTTTGACGTAATCATTTGAGGGCCATCGGCGCCACATATTCCTATCTGATCCGGAAAATCTATGGGAGGGTTCAAGGTTACCAACTCGCCGGTGGCCGGGTCAAAAAATGGTCCACAGCCCAAAACTGTGGAAAAAGTTTCTTGCGGACAACCAATAGCGTCGCCGGCCGCATTAAAGGGAACTATTGTCACGAAAAAAGTATTGTTGGGTTCAAAGTCGATGACAAAAGTCGAGGTCGACGTAAAAACAAGGTTGTCGATTACATCATTTTCAAAAGGGGAAGTGCCTATCGCTATTCGATACCCGTCGGCACCTGGAACCGGAGTCCACTCCAGTAGCGGGGTCAGGGGAACATTTATGGCGCCATTCACCGGATTCAATAAGGAGGTACAGCCCGGCAAGGTCGCCATTGGCCCTGTACTAAAACTAAATTCGGAACATGAACTGGCCGTTCCCACACTGTTTTCAGGTATTACCGTAACATAGACCGTAGTATCGGGAGGGATGTCTCCGGGAGGGTTATATAAAAGGGTGTTTCCCACATCGACATTGTTGGCCAAATCGGTTCCGCCAGGTGTTGTGCCCATAGAAATTGTATAACCCGTAGCGGTCGGGGCATAGCCCCAAGAAATATTGGTTGCCCCATTTACATTTGTTGCGCCATCCACCGGACTTTGAAGTGTAGTACAAGGCGGTGGAGCGGTCACCGAGCCCGTTCTAAACGTTTCAGTGGTACAGGTAATGTTCGGTTGATTGAAAAAGAACAGCGTTATGGTGACATAAATTTGTGTATCCTCGGGAAGACCCAAAGGCGGGGTAAATGAAGTTGCGCTACCCACGGATGTCGACAAGATTTCGCTTCCGCCAGGGGTTGTGCCCAATTCAATGTCATAGCCCGGTACACCTGTAACACCGTTCCATGATATTGTCGCATCGACCGGTACGTTTGTTGCACCATCTAGAGGGGCCGTGAGACTCGGACAATCCTGCCCATAGGCCATTATGGTCAGCAGGAGTATTATTGTATTTATTAGCTTTTTGGCCATTATTAAATTTATAATAATTTATTTATCGTTTTAAGGTGAAATGCCCTGTAATTTCTTGTTGATTCAGGGAAACTGCCTTAAACCAATAATCGGATGACGGTAGCTCGATTCCTTGAAAACGACCGTCCCAACCCTTCGACTCGGGATCTAAATGTAAGAGAAGGCTTCCGTACCGATCGAAAATCGATATTTTCCCTTCCAACAATTCACTTGATTTGGCAACCTCTTTTGGCGTTACGAATTGCCAAAAATCATTGATTCCGTCACCGTTTGGCGTGAAGAATTTCGGAAAGTCTTCAGTTTTCAATCCTCGTTCTATCAGTTGCGATGCTATACCACATCCGTTTTTGTCCCGAACATAAACAAAATGTGGCCCCTCTGAAATGTTATAAAAAGTGGGGTCATCCTGGTAGGGCCCATTAATATCATCAATGGCATATTCATATTCACCTATCCCTGTAGCAATTACAGTGGCCTGTTTACCCGCCGCGAGGGATTTGATGTCTACCGATTCTATGGTTGCGATTTCCGAGGAAACCACATTGAAACTCTTGAAGCTGGTGCATTCGATCGTGATTCCCGAATGAACAATATAATTGTAAGCTTCAAGGGCATAATTGCCAACTTCTGTTATTTGAAAATTGCGATTTTCCGAAAGCAGGGTCTCAACCCCATTTTCATTGCTCAGCCAGCGAATCCCGTCGGCTTGTACATCACTGCTAAGATTTATACTGCCATCATTCGAGCAAATTACAAAACGGCTTGGAAGATCGATTGTAGGACCCAAGAATTCCATTTCGCCGGTTATTTCGTCCTTGTTTGTGCACGGGTCATCAAGTGCCCCAGTGTAAAAGCTTTCCTCGGTACAGGCCGACATGTACCCATTTTCATTCTCCGGCCTGACAGTGACATAAACCCGAATATCTTGCGGCAAGTCTTGTGGTGGGTCATAGGAAAGAACATTGCCTACATTGACCGCATCCAAAATATCCGATCCGCCTTGTGAAGTGCCGATGGTCAATGTATAGCTTGTCGCGGAGGGTGAATAATTCCATATGATATCGGTAACCACGGTCACATCCGAGGCGTTGTCGTCGGGTGCTACCAAGAAAGTACAGGGCGGGGGTGTGGTTACATCCATCGTGGTGAAAGTACTGCTTTCACATTCCATCGGTGTTGCATTGAAAAGAAGAACGCTGATCGTGGCGTATATAACCGTATTTTCAGGCAACCCTAGCGGAGGTTTGAATTCGGTGTTTATACCTGTCGCCGTTCGGTCTATGATATCGGTTCCGCCCGGTGTTGTTCCTAGTGAAATGAGGTATCCATTGATGCTCATGCCGGTTACCTCAGGCCATGTAATGGTAACATCGACAGCTACTTCCGTCGCACCATCGACGGGAAAACCAATTCTTGGGCATTCTTGGCCCAGGGAACCCCAGATGGTAAAAAACAGTATTAAAAATGATATTTTCCTGAGCATTTAATTGAACCTCACTTATTTAATTATGACTGGTCAACGTTTCAACACAAAATAACCGGTAATCTCTTCTCCTGTTATCGAAATCGCCCTATACCAATAAGTTGTCGAGGGAAGCGGTCTTCCCCTGAAGCTTCCATCCCATCCTTTTGCCTTGGGGTCCATTTGAGATAGGAGATTTCCATACCTATCAAATATATATATGGTGGCCAGCCCCGTTTGCTTTGCATTCTTCGAGGGTTTGAACTGCCATGTGTCATTTGCGTTATCGGCGTTGGGGGTAAAAAAGTTTGGAAAATTTTCCTGGCTAAGGTCCCTTGGGGCTTCTTGACTTACTATGCCGCAACCATTCTTGTCCTTGACATAAATCGTATGTCTATCGCCTAAGATGTTTGCAAAGATATTACTGGGTTGGTAAGGACCGTTCATGTCGTCGATGGCATATTCATAGTCCCCATTTCCGCTGACAACGGCCTCCAAGGTTCTTGTATCACCATTTATATCTACAGTAATTTCGGCAATGTTGGCAGGTTCGGATAATACCACCCTAAACTCTTTGGACGTAGCACATTCGAAAGTATTCGTGGCCTGATTGTAATTGTTGTAACCCTCGTAACGATACTTGCCAATTTCGGCAATAGGCGCTTCCGTAGCTTCTGAAATCAAGACCTCAGTGCCATCATCGTTCATTCTGAACCAACGGAAGCCATCTGCCTTTCCTTCGCCCGAAATCATCACAGGAAGGTTTTCCCTGCAAATGGCCACCACTTCGGGAATATGTATTTGCGGACTTCTATCGACTATTCCTCCTTGCGAACTGTCGAAATAGGGTTCACAGAACTGGACGCTCATGTCTATGGTAAGGCTTTCAGGCTGGCAACCCGCGGCAGCCCCATTTTCGTTGTATGGAACTACCAGTACGAAAAGATCCGAATCATCGGTCAGTATATTGGCCAAATCATACGAAAGTACATTTCCGACATCCAGGTTCGCTATTATATTATTGGCATTTTGATCGGTTCCAACAGAAAGATGGTAACCTGTTGCCTTTGGGGCGTAGTTCCATCTGACCACATTTTCGGAGGCCGAAGATCCAGTTAACTGATTCGATAGGTTAAGGCTCGTACATGATGGAGGGGTGGTTACGTCTTCGGTAACAAAAATTTCACTGGTACATACAACTTCGCCTTGACCGAATACGAAGAGTTTGATGGTCGCATAAATGGTGGTATTCTCAGGAAGACCTACTTCAGGAATGTAATAATTCAATTCGCCGGATGATCTTTGGTTGATAATATCACCGGCACCCGGGGTTGTGCCCAATGAAATGACATAGCCTATATCGCCGGCGACCTCGTTCCAGGTAATGGGCGTATCTACAGGTACGTCAGCAGATCCACTTATCGGCTCGGTCAATTTTGGGCATTCTTGACCGATGGAAATATGCCCAATCAAAATTATCATTAAATACGCCAACTTAGTTTTCATAGCGGTTTTGCGTATGTCTGACAAGCATTTTATTACCTTTTCAAAGAAAAGTGCCCCTTGTACACGCGGCCCTCTTCCAAATTTATCTTGAACCAATAGTCAGAGGCCGGCAATGATTGGCCATTGAATGTGCCGTTCCAGCCAAACTTATCTTTCGAATTCATACGATAAAGCAACTTTCCGAAACGATCAAAAATCGATACGGCGATTTCCCTATCCGACGACAAACCGATAAGATTCCAAGATTCATTTATGCCATCACCATTTGGTGTAAAGAATTTCGGGAAACCAATTATCGAAACCTCCTCCTCCGTGATTCCACAGCCGTTTTTGTCTCGTACATATACATTGGTAAGCCCAGGCAGAACGTCTTCCAGAACAGGGCTGTTTTGATAAGGTCCGTTTCGATCTCCTATGGTATATTCGTAATCGCCATCGCCCATGACCAGAATGGTGACCTGGTTGTTTTCTTGAAGGTCCTTTACCTCAATATCGGATATAACCGCCGCATTCGATGGAATTACCGAAAAAGACTTGCTATCCGTACATATTTCTTCTCCATTTTGGTAGTGCAGCCCAACTTCCAAACGGTACTCCCCGGGTTCCAAAATATCAATTGCGGGTTCGTTTGAGACCAACTCCTCCACGCCGCCTGACAATTTGTACCAACCGTATGAATCAAAACCAGGTTCGGCCTCTATTTGAAGATCCGGATTATTGGTACATAATGTGAATTGGGATTCTATATTGGCTTCAGGGGTCGCATTGACCACCAAATCAAATTCCTCGACACCGAGACACTGGTTCATTGACTCGATCCGGGCAAAGATGTTCGTGGAAGCTGAGATATACTCACTTTCATCTATTGGATTGATTTCGAGGGACGCATCTATTCTTGAATGATAAAATTCAACTTCAAGACCTTCATAGTTCCGACGACGAATATCATCCAGATTAAAGAGACCCTCTAAAATGGTCGCATCAGAAGATAGGCTGCAAGCGTAGAAAGATTCGCCGGTAGTAAGATCCGCAGAAGAGGGTACAACTTCGAGCATAAGCTCTACTTCATTGCTACAGCCATTTCTATCGGTCACCTTGGCATACAACATTTGTTGTGAAGCATTTTTATTGACATATTGTTCAATATTGGCAATGGGGTGATCATTGGCTTGATCGGTAAGGGATTCGTAAAATTCAACGGTGTTCACGGAATTCGGACTGATTTCGTCAAGGGCCTGCCCAAGATTGAAGGTAGTGAACCCATCCGAACTGGCGGAAGCGCCCCCTACGTCAATATCGCATTGCACCAAGGTCGCATTATTGGCCAATGGCGGCCTAGTCACCTGAATTTGGGCTTCCCCCAATATTGAACACTTCGAGGCATCTGCCGGTGTTATTACCAAGCGATATTGTCCGACATCCCGTTGGTCCATCTGATCGATTTTAAGAATGTGGTTTCCGGGGTTATTAAAGGGTACCCCATCATGTTCCCATTCGTATGTTGCTCCCGGAAGATTGTCTGCTTGTAAGACCAGTTCGGTACCTTCACAAATAGTAGCTGAGGTGCTGGTAGTGCCATCTGCATTTAAAATAAGCCCTTTTTTTGCAAAGAAGGACTGAATAAAAGGGGGCAATCCCTGCATTGCAATCCCACCATCCAGAAAAATTGCCTTGTGTACATAGTTGGCCGCCTTACCCTTTTTATCAGGATTCTTTATCACTCCCAAATACTGGGTTCCCTTGAGATAGGTCTCGGTAATGGTTCGATATATTCTTCCGTTTGCCCCTAGTTGTAATGAACCTCTGTAGTCACCACTATGATCAAGTATAACTTCGGACTTCGAGATAAGCGGATTTGTCAAATCATACTGTAACAAATTGGAGCTATGACCAGTCTCAATGGCCGGAGCATCTGAATGTGTATGTACATATAAAAACTGATTGCTCGGTGAAAATTCAACACTGTAAGGATTTTTATTGGGTGCCCCTATGATAATTTTTTCAGGATTGGAAACAACCCCGGTCTCGGCATCGAAATCATAGAGAAACAAACCATCAAATTCATTGGCACTCGCCATTTTCTTTCCATCCGAAGAAAGTTTAAGGTAACCTCGTTGATCGCCGAATTCGTCGTCGAAAGTACTTCTGATCGAAGATTGGCTTACCCCCTGTTCGTTGACCTCAAAGGCATGGAAGGTATCGGAAAGGCCAGGGGTTCCGTCCTCGGTGGACAAGGTAATGACCCAAATCGATTTATCAACACAGTCTTTGACCACGGCCGCAATTTTCTCTGAACAAGACCTCAGCAAGTTGATGTTTCTTTGCATTACCTGGCCGTTCCCATCGTTTTGTGAAATATCGACTATGGAATAGGCAAGGCCATTATCGGGGTCGCCCTCCCGTATGGAGGTGTCGACCGTGAAAATGTAAAAAATGTTGGGGTCTCCCGGTGCTGGAACGATGATTGCCGACTGAGTACTCGAAGGGTCTCCGTAAAGTCCCGTACCATTCAGCATCACTTCATGATTCTTATTGTATACGGTGATGCCGTCAGTGTAGAAAAGCAAGTTGCCCGATCGATCCGAAATACTGGCGCAACCTTCCTCGGTACTTATTTTGCCATCTGTAAGTGGGGTAACGCTCCCGTCATTGTTGAATTTAAGGCCCGCACCCCTGCCAAAATACCAATTGGCGGTCTCGTCTTGACCATAGGCCATACCAAGCACCAGCAACATTAAAATGAAGCAATTCTTTTTCATTTAGCATTCTTACGAACGCATAAGGTACTATAAATCCCGCTTTTTTAATAATGTGTAAGACAGATAGATGAAAACCACCGTCCAAGCGAGTACGATCAATATTTCGTACCAATGTACGGCATAGTCGAACCTGAAGTCCTCACCAATTTGATCACCAAGTGATTGAACGGCGCCCAATCTTGTAAAAGGTTCGTCGATGAGGTTCCACATTGCATTTAGGGGAAAAAAGCCCATTACCGCATCGGTAGTCGTCTCGTCAAACAATTTCCAGCGGATCATTCCCCTCACAAAACCTTCGAATATCTGCCAGAGAATTAGAAATCCAAGGGCAAAGGCCGAGCGTTTTACAAAGATGCCCAAGAAAAGGCAGAAAGAGAAGAAGCCTGTCAGCTTGACGAAAAACGCCAAGAGAAATTCCAGATCGGAAAATATGATGGAAAGTTCATCAAAATCGGAATAGATAAGGCCAAGAATCATTGAAACGACAAAGACGAAGACCGTTGATATCACGGCAAATGAAATCACGGTCAAAAATTTCGAGAGAATGAACTCTTTTTTCGAAAGCCCGTCGATCAGATTCTGCTTGATGGTCTTGTTACTGTATTCATTGGCCATCATCGACACTATTACGATTGCCAAGAAAAGTTTGAAGAAGGCCGTAATAAAAGTGTTGAAATGCCAGATATACGGAAAATTGAAAATACCCTGTTCGGCCAAATGAAATTTTATGGGGCCGATATCAAATTTGATGGCCGCGACCAGTGCAATTGACGTCAGCAAGACAAAATAGGAAATAACCAAGATCTTACTGATTCTGTTATTCCATAACTTGATGAACTCTATTTCCAATAGTCTGAGCATATCTTTTTTAATTAGCCTGATTTTGGGTCAAAGTCAAGAATTGCTCTTCGAGACTCTCTTTTCTTTTAACAAGGTGTGAGAGTGCAATGCCTTTCTCAAAAAGTAGTTTGTTCAAAGTTGCCGCATTCATTTCCTCTTTCAAGAAAGCCGTTAATAGACCGTTCTCAATTTTTATTTCGCCAAAACTTGGGTTTTCCTTCAAAAAATCCGCCAAAACCTGATTATCCCCTGTTTTGAGTTCAAAAAACCCGTGGCTCGCCAACATTCCGTCGACCCGACCAGAATACAACTTTTCCCCCTTTCTAAGAATGACCACATGACTGCAGACTTTCTCGACTTCATCCAGAAGGTGCGAAGCCAAGAGAATGGTCGTTCCTTCGGCCGCAATTTTTTTAATGATTTCCCGAATTTGGTGAATACCCTGTGGATCGAGCCCGTTGGTGGGTTCGTCCAAGATCAGGATTTCGGGATCGTTGAGAAGGGCAGAGGCAATGGCCAGCCGTTGTTTCATTCCCAAAGAATAAGTTTTGAACTTACTGTTCTTTCGATCCAATAGGCCGACCAATTCCAATTTTTCCTCGACCTTATCTGAGCTTACTTCCTTGATCTTACAGACCAATTTTAAGTTTTGCAAGGCGGTCATATAGGGGTAAAAGTTAGGTCGTTCTATGATGGCCCCCACTTTTTTAAGGGCATCATGTGTAGATGTATTGCCGTCGAACCAGATGAAGTCGCCATTCGTTCTGTTGACGACGTTTAGAACAATGCCCAATGTGGTCGATTTTCCGCTTCCGTTGGGCCCTAGAATACCGTAAACATTTCCTTTTTCAATATTGAAGGAGAGGTCTTTTACAGCGGTAAGGTGGCCAAATTTCTTTGTGAGGTTGTTAACCGTGAGAATTCTTTCCAAAATATAGTTGGCTTAACGTCGTTCTTAATACTTGACGAAGAAAGCCTAAATTTGTTACAATTCCTCAAGAAATAACTATATGTCCGACGAGAAGTTGATGTCGAAGAAAAAACCGGCCTACCCTGTCAATGCACGGTTAGACCGATATTTGGATCATTACAATCGTAAAATCGAAATTCCGATTTTTTATGAGGATTTGTTGCGGTTTTCCGGCTCTGTGGTAGTCTACGATGCCAATGACGAAGATACACTTTGGATTAGGGTGTACTATTCCGATTTCGAAAGGGAGGAAATCGATAACAGTCTGAAAAGGGTGTATTCGATTTTACATTCCGATGGAAGCGACAGTATCATAAAGTATCTGAACATCGATGCGGTCGACTATTGTACCTTCGGAAATTCCAAACCTTTTCGTATCAAGGTCAGAAATATCCTCAACGATAATTTCACCTATATATATGTCAAAAAGACCGATGCCTCACGAGTCTATGGCCTTGAATTGGAGCATATGCTATCCCCTTACAACCTAAATTTTCTGGTGTACAAAGATACGCTCATCGAAGAGCATATCGCGGGTATACCGGGTGATGTTTTTATCAAGGAAATGCTTCCTAAATGTACGAAATCGGAGAAGGCACAATTGGCCAAGGAATTCGTTAAATTCAACGAGCGCTGCATGATTCGGCTTTTGGGTGATATGCGCTCGTACAACTATGTGATTGTTCCGACCCATGATTTTGATCATGTGGTCTATAAAATTCGGGCCATCGATTTTGACCAGCAGTGTTTCGAGGGAAAGTTGAAAGTATACCGTCCCCAGTTTTTCAAA
This sequence comes from Aurantibacter sp., assembly GCA_965215845.1. Taxonomy (GTDB): domain Bacteria; phylum Bacteroidota; class Bacteroidia; order Flavobacteriales; family Flavobacteriaceae; genus Aurantibacter_A. Next base: position 1,136,077 of record CBDCEL010000003.1, on the reverse strand, counting down.
GAAAACTACACCATGGTCAAGCTGGTCGGTGATATGTTACAGAAATATTCTGTTGACCAATATAAGGTCGAGGAACGTTCGATCGTGGCGAAACGGATAATCAGTTCAGAGGATAGAATCGAAGAACTTGTTGATATCTGTCGTGAAGATGAGATTTCTTTGGAAGAGAATATTGCCACATTGAGTATGGAAATCTATGAATTCACACAAGACTCTAAATTCAAAACTTCAAAGACGATGGGTGAAATACTCACGCTTGCCCTTGATTTTGTCAAGCGCAATTATGAGGATGTCAGTATGAAGCAGATCATTGAGAACAAGATAAAGATTCCATAGGAACAAAAAAATTCCAGACCACAAGCACCGGACCTGATCCGTCTTCCCATGGAATTTAGGATTTCGAGATTGAAATTTACCCCTTCTTAGCTTTTGTTCTCCTTATTGAAATAAACCAAGTAGTAGTACATCTGACGCTCTTCGTCCCAACCTTTTTCGACGAATTTTTCGGCGGATTCAGGATTGACAAAATCCATCTTGATCTGAATATTGGTATCAAGGCTAATGACATTTTTGATTTTCTTGCGAGCCGTGGATACCATCTTGTTGGCGATGTCAAAATTTGATACGTCTTCTATACTGTACTTTGGTCCTTTTTCCACTTTGTAATGCTTGAATTCAGGAATCAATTCGGGATTATCGATTACTTCGTTCAAAAAGCTGCTTTCCTCAAAAGCATCATTTTTTGCAAAATGGTTGACGGTACGATTCATGAACAAAACTTCCTGTTGTTTGTCCTCTGCCGGCAAAACAACGTCTTTCGCAAAATTTTGACAGAATTTCAGATAGTTCTTCGTCAGAAAGTTTTCGTCTGTCAATGGCTCGAGCCCCAGGAAATTACCAACCCAATATTTGGTGTCATATCGGTTGCTGTCAACCGATAGTATTTTGTAGCCTTCATCTGGGTTCTTATTAAAAATCAGGCATCCCTTGTCCAATTTATTGATGTTGATGCCCTGTTCGATCAACAAAACAAGATTACTCCCATTTTCATCGAATTGCAAAAAATCCTGTTTTAGTTCGCTTTTGAAAATGCCTATGGCATCGGTCTTTTCGTTATCGAGTATAACATCGGTAAGGTGACAGACGTAAAGCTCTCCATTCTTTATATGTGGGTGGTCGCCCTGATCATAGAGGTGTTTTGCAATTTTCTTCGAATTCTGATGGACGATCGATGAATCCTCAAAAATTTCGGAGGCCAATTTGTTGATTTCGTTGAACTCTAGGTCAACTTCGTGGGAAAAGCAGTAATAGTTTTCTTCTTTCTCCCGGAAAGGTTTTAAAAAATACTCTTTCAAAAGTGCCGAAATCTCATCGTTCAAACCAAACGGTTCATCGGAAAGGAAAAGACTCTCACTCTTATTCTTGTTTCCGATCCGGTGAAGGGACAAGCTTTCAATTTGGGCAGGGTAGAGGTTTAACATTGAAATTGGTATATCGTTATTAAGCTATTCATTAATTGTAAAAATACTTTGGAATATGAAAACCGGTCTTTTCACAAGCACTTGCCAACAGCAACTGTCTATAGCATATTAAGTTCAGTTCCAATTTTCATCAAAATCAAGATCATCGTAGTTGCCCATAGGTTCATCCAAATCAGTGAGGTCAGATTCAAAACTTTTTTCCGGAGGGGAATCAGGAACCTCACCAAAACTGAAAAGTAGATTCGGATAGGCCCGTCCATCTTCCTTTTCAACGATATCGGCCAATTCCACAAAGAACGTCCACATACTCAGAAAATCGTAAACATAGATTAGCTTGGGATTTTCCCGGGTCAACTGATCTTCCAGAAAAGTCTCATTCATCAGGCGTACGTCCGAACCATTTTCGCTCATATCGAAAAGCGCGATTTCCTCATCTTGGTTCCAGTTTTCATCACAGGTATAAAAAGAGGCCATTTCGTTGCCCAGAAAACCAAACGCCTGGGTGATTGCATTGTGCAATTCCTCGAGTGAATCTACCGCATCGATTTCGATATCTCGAAAGATATCTTCCTCGGCATCCAATATTATCCTGATTTTATAAATCATCGGTGAACTTTCGGTGAAGGCTAATGTACGATTATGAATTGAATTTTTTGCTTAAATAATTACTTCCAAAAGCGATAGTGCTGGTTTTGCTATTTTGAAAACCGATGTAACGCAAAGGTCATCGCTCCTAAAAGGAAAAAAGCGAAAACTTGATGTGCCACCCCTAACCAAAGCGGTACCGCATAAATCAGGGTCAATACACCCAATAAGAACTGAATGATTACTATATACACCAAAAGGCGGACGCCCTTTTTTTGTTGTACGGTAAGGTCAATTTTTCTTGAGCGAAACCCTATCAAAAGTATTAGCGCGGCCACTATATATGCTAAGTATCGATGAACAAACTGAACACCGCTTCTGCCTTCCACAAAATTTTTCCACAAGGGTTGTTGCTCTATCCATACGGTCTCGTGCATTAGTTTTCCCTCGCTCATCATGGGCCAATGGTTGTGTATGAAGCCTGCATCCAGTCCAGCCACAAAAGCCCCCCAGGTAATTTGTAAAAGTAGAATGACCAGACTAACCGCAATCAAATTTCGGATACCCCTGTGGATTTGTTTTTTATTCGGAAAAATTAAATCAAGTGCCACCCAAAAGGTGAACGCGAAAGTTAGAAACGCCGTCATCAAATGAGCTGCCAAACGATAGTGACTTACATCGGGTCTATCGATCAGGCCACTTTTGACCATGTACCAACCCAAAAAACCTTGAAATGCCCCCAAGCCCAATAGTACCAAACATTTCTTAATGGTAGGTGGGGTCAATTTTTTCTTAATCAAAAAATAAACAAAAGGGACAATGAAGACCACCCCTATCAGTCTGCCCAATACGCGATGCAGCCACTCCCAAAAATAGATGCCCTTGAAATCCTCCAAGGTAAAATTGGTATTCAATTTTTGATATTCAGGATATTGTTTGTACAGGTCGAAGGCCTCTTCCCATTCCACATCGTTCATTGGCGGGATGGTGCCGCTGATCAATTTGTAGTTCGAAATTGACAAACCGGAATGCGTAAGTCTGGTAACGCCCCCTACCACGACCATTAGAAAAATGAGAACACAGCCTATAAGAAGCCAAACGACTACGGACCTACCATCTTTTTTCATAACATTGTTTTGGGCACACCTATTTCAGGGATGCAAAAATACAACATGGCAGTCGATTAAAATAAGAAAGGGAGTAGTCTTGGTAATGTCGTTAAAGGAGTTTGCCATAGCCTATATCAGATTTAGAAAAATCTAGGGGCAATTACCCTTTTATAACGGGTAATTAGTTCGTATCTCAACAGTATTTCAAAGGATCCGTCATTGAAAGCGGTATTGCCCAATTCTGTGGTTTCCTTGTCATAGGCTAGACCGATCATGAGCTGATCCGTCATTTGAAAACCGAACATGGCACTAAACGCTGCATCCCACCGATAGGCCGCGCCAAGCGTAAATTTTTCATTTAACAAAAAACTAGCTGAAAAATCCGCTTGTATTGGAGCTCCCTTCACAGCCTTTAGCAAGAGGGCGGGTTTGAACATCAGATTCGGATTGAGGTCATACAGGTATCCAGTGATAAGGTACCAATTCATGCGTTCACTGGCTAAAAATGAATTGGCCCCAGAATTGTCAAAATGCTCTGTCTTAAGAAGATTGGGTACTGAAAGTCCGGCATAGAAATGATCTGTATAATAGTAGACCCCCGCTCCGATATTAGGGGAGAACTTTTTGTCGATATTGGCAAGACCAGCTGCGTTGACTTCATTGGTATAATTCCGCAATTGGGTAAAGTCGAGATCCAAAAGATGCCCTCCGACCTTTAGGCCGAATGATAATTTGCCTTCTCTCGAAGTGGAAATGCTGTACGAGAAGACACCATCGAAATAGGTGTTTTGGTTTGTACCATTGCCAATATTATCGTTGACAATCGACAACCCGATACCGATGCGGTCAGAAATGGGCGTGTTAAAATTCAATGTTTGGGTTTTTGGGGCGCCGTCGAGCCCGACCCATTGGGACCGATGTAAACCGGTGATGCTAAAGACTCCCCTGGAGCCTGCATATGCTGGATTCACCACAAGTGTATTGTACATATACTGGGTGTATTGCGCATCTAGTTGTGCATCTAGCTGACCAAGGGAAAAAAGTACAAAAATGCTCGCAAAAAGTATTCTTTTCATGATTGGTCTTCAGTAGGGAACCTTATTGGCATATTATTGACAAAAGTATTCATTATTTGGGTTTAAGTAACCGAATATCATACTGCAATCTGAGCATAAATCGAAGAAGATTTCAGCTTTGGATCGGCCTTTCCTTCGCTCGATTCAGGTTTCAAACACCAATAATTGGTCTAAACACCGATTTCAAATAAGACAACGGTATGTTACCTACCTATATTGTAACGACAATATGATCGGAAGATTCTGTTCAATGGCCATAAAATATTGGGTTATCGATTTGAATTCGAGTGAGAATACCTTTTTGGCAATGCGTAATTGCATCTTTTTACAGCAAGAAGGTATCAAGCGTGTCTTCGAAATGTACTAAAACCCATATTCAACGAAGCTAAGTTTAATAGGTATTTTGAATTGAATAGCCTTCAATGTGCGGGTCTACGTCGTTAAATATTCTTAGCCCGTTTTAGGCCCGGGAAAGCCCTAATTCATTGCCTTTTTGAAGCATCAGTTCATAAGCGGCATTATATTCATTGGGAATTTCTCCTTCCAAAATTGCTTCTTTTATGGCTTCCTTAATAATCCCGATTTCTTTGGAAGGTTTTAAATCGAAAACTTTCATGATTTCCTCGCCAGAAATCGGCGGTTGAAAATTCCGTATGTGGTCGCGCTCTTCGACCTCTACGATTTTTTGACGGACCAACTTGAAATTGTTTTTGTACTTTCTTTGTTTCCTCGGGTTTTTGGTCGTGATATCTGCCTCACAAAGCGTCATCAAATCTTCGATATGATCACCCGCGTCGAATACCAACCTGCGTACGGCGGAGTCGGTCGCGAAATCTTCCGAAATTATGATGGGCCGCGAACTCATTCGCACCAGTTTTTGAACATATTTCATTTTTTCGTTCAGGGGCATGCGCAATCGCTTGAACAATTTATAGACCATCTTTGACCCCATAAATTCATGTCCATGAAACGTCCATCCAATTTTTTTATTGAATTTCTTAGTGGGAGCTTTGCCAATGTCATGCAACAAGGCCGCCCATCGCAGCCATAAATTATCCGTGGCCCGAGCGATATTGTCGACAACCTCCAAGGTATGCCAAAAATTGTCTTTGTGCTGTTGTCCCTCTATTTCATCAATGCCCTGTAGTGCCACCAATTCAGGAAGGATATACGGTAATAGTTGTGATTGGTGCAACAACGCGAAACCCGTTGAAGGTTTTTCACTCATGAGAATTTTATGGAGTTCATCCACAACACGCTCTTTTGAAACAATTTTAATCCGTTCTTTGTTGTCGACTATGGCCTGAAACGATTTTGGTTCAATTTGAAAGTCCAACTGTGTGGCAAAGCGAATTGCCCGCATCATACGAAGGGGGTCATCTGAATAGGTGACTCCCGGTTCTAGGGGTGTGCGCAGTATTTTGTTGTTCAAATCGGTGAGACCGTCAAAGGGATCTAATAAGGTTCCGAAATCTTCTTTTTTTAGTGACAGTGCCAACGCATTTACAGTAAAATCCCTGCGTTTTTGATCGTCTTCCAAGCTGCCGTCTTCGACCAAGGGTTTTCTGCTATCTCTATGGTAACTTTCTTTACGTGCCCCGACAAATTCCAGTTCGACGGAATCATTTTTTATCATGGCCGTTCCAAAATTTTTGAATATTGAAACCTTGGGTTTCCCCTCTAACTTTACAGCCACTCTTTTTGCCAATTCAATGCCACTGCCTACGACTACAAAATCAACGTCCTTCGGGATATTCTTATTTAGAAGATAGTCGCGTACAAAGCCTCCGATGACATAGCAGTCCACCTTCATTTCTAAGGCAACATTCGACACAATTCCGAAAATGGGATTGTTGAGCGCTTCATTGTGGACTTGTTCGGGTTTACGGGTTTTCAAAACGGTTTTTGCAAATGTTTACCGCTCGCAAATTTACCACTTCGCGGGGACCCTTGGGCAAAGAAGTGAAAAAAATCAAAATTGCTTCTGCTCGAAAATTAACTTTAAATATGGCAAAAAGAGTACTATACTATTTATTGAGCTCAAGCTCTAATGATCTTGACCGTGCCATCATTGCCCAACTTAATTATGGTAGAGGCCCTACTATTCTTGACGTCTTTGTACAAATTGACCGTATAATCGACTTGTTCCAGTATTCTTTTGTCTATAGAGTCAAATCCTTTTGGAGTGGGACAACCGGAAATATTTGCGGAGGTCGAAACAATGGGTCTTTTGAACTTGTTGATCAGATACTGACAAAATTGGTCCGAAGCGATTCGAACGGCCAAAGTATTATCCGGGGCGACCAAGTTCTTTGCGATACCCCTGGGGTCGTCATAAATTATCGTTGTGGGTCTTTCCGAGAGGTCAATGATATCCCACGCCACATCGGGCACCGTTGTGATGTGCTTCTCTAGCATGAAGTCGTTTGCAACCAAACAAATCAGCGCTTTTGAGTCGTTTCGTTGTTTGAGTTCATAAACCTTTTGCACGGCCGACTCATTTGTTGCATCACATCCGATGCCCCATACGGTATCTGTCGGGTAGAGGATAAGTCCTCCACTTTTCAACACTTCAATAGCCTTATTTATTTCTTCGGTCACGGTTGAATGACTTGCTTATGCTTCATGGATTTTCCCAGGGGAAGTCCAATTAAAATACGGTAAAACAACAGGAAATATTTTGGCTTTATCAAAGAAGTCAGCCCATACCTGATGATAAAAACCATACGAAGCAGTTGATAATGGAAGTATCCATAGTTCTTTCGTATCACGTAGAACATCGAAGTCTTGAGTTCCATTTTTATGTCAATCGGAATTCCCGATTTGCCGATGCTCTTTCCGTGATGGTGCAGATAGGAGGCACTTGGGACAAAATATGTTTTCTTGCCCATTTTCTTTAGGCGATGGCAAATATCGCTTTCTTCGAAATATAGAAAGATGTTGGTGTCGAATCCGCCTACTTCATTGAAGTCATCGGCTCGAAAAAGCATGAAACTTCCGTTGACATAGTCAACACAGATAGGTTGGGAATACGACTTTCTTCGATTTGGTTTTGAAAATAGTCCTTCTACGAATTGCTTGCCGAAAACCTCACGCCAAAAGGATGTGAAATGATCGAAGCTGACTTCTTTTTTATCGTTCTCGTTATAAATCTGCGCACCACATACGGCGACCTCAGGGTTGTTCCCAAGAAAATCAAGGCAGATTGTAACGGCGTCGTTGATCAATATGGTATCGTTGTTCAGAAAGAGATAATACTTACCCCTGGCATTTTGAACGCCGTGCATATTGCCCCCCCCAAAACCGGTGTTTATGCGACTTCTCAATAGGGTGACCTTATCGGATGCCAGATTGGTCAGTGACAATTCGAGATTTTCAAAGTCTCCGTTTTTAGACGCATTGTCGACCACCAGAACCTCATAGTCAAGGTCTTCAGATGTTCGTGCCAGCACTTTTTCTACGCAACGTAAGGTATATTCAGAAGAATTGTAATTGATAATGATAATCGAGATGTCGCAAGTTTGGATGGGCATGGATCTTTGTTTGAAAAGAACCTTTTTGAAATCGTTCTCTGCAATGTGGCAAAGATACCTTAGATTATCAAACTTGGATGTTTATAGCCGAATTTGTCAATTCGAAAACTCGAGGAACCTATGTTAGGCTTTTGCCGGTTTATAGTTGAAGACAGGTTTTGTGGTAGCAGTGGCCTCAAGTTTTTTGAGCTCCGTATAACGCTCGATTTCGCCAATTGCGGAAAGGTAGCTTACAATCAATCCCCTATGTAGGTCAAGGAACCCCAAACGAATAATGAAATGATAAGAGAATTTCCACACTGGTTTTAAAAACAGTTTTAAATAGGTGAATTTCCTCTCTTTCATAAAGGCCTCCTTCGCTTTGAACCGCCCATATGAAATCATTTTGGACTTATAATCATGATAATTCTTATAGGAATAGTGGATTAACTTTTCCTTGAAGATTCCTGTGGTGCCCTCTACTTCCAAAGTCTCATGCACAATTCGTTTGGACGAGAACTTTACCTTCGATTTTCTAAACAGACGATAGTTTTTATCCGTTCGCCAAGCACAAAAATTCAAGGAGCTATTCTTGAACATGAATTTTTTATAAAACCAATAGGCGTTATGGGGTTTTTTGGAAGCAAGCACATTTTCGATTTCAGACTGAAGCGCTTTGGTCACCACTTCGTCGGCATCATTGAAAAGGATCCAGTCATTCGTAGCCTGTGTCAAGGCAAATGTCTTTTGGTCCGTGAAATTCTTGAACCTTTTCTGTACCACCTTCACATTGGTTTGTTCCAACAAGTACTCATAGGTGCCATCCGTACTATAAGAATCGACCACAACTATTTCATCGGCAAAGGAAACTGATTTCAAACAGCGCTCGATATAACCTATTTCGTTATAGGTGATAATTAGGGCCGTAAGTTTTCTCCTATCTTTTTTGTTTGGGATCATACCCATCTATAACTAAAAAAAAAGGAAAAAATTATGCCAACACTTGATTTTATCGTTCTTTTCACGTGCAATAGTCGTTTCGACAATCGGTCGGAACTGGAATTGGAAAGTTTATGGATTTTTTTGCAGCAATTTCAAACGCTTCAATTCCTTATAGCGCGAATAAACCCCCAACGCATTTAAGTAGCAGATTATCAAGCCTTTCTTACCATCAAGAAATCCAAGGCGAACCACATAGTGGTGCAAAAATTTGTATGTTGGTCTTAATAAAAAGTGATAAGCATTCGGCATGTAGCTCTTTTCCAACTCTTCTTGGGCCTTCATCTGGCCGTATCTCACCATTTTATTCTTGTAATCCTTATAGTTCTTGTACGAATAGTGGATGAGCTTATTTTCAAGATTTTCTGAATCCCCATCGACCACAAGTGTCTCGTGTACAATTCGGTCTTGATCGAAATGTGTCTTACTTTTTCTGAACAACCGATAATTTTTGTCGGTCTGCCATCCGCTGAAGCGTAAGACCTGATCTTTGAACATAAAGGTTCTATAGAAATAATAGGCATCGGCATTCAGTCCTTGGTTGTTTACCGTATCAAGTATTTCATGCTTCAATTCGTTGGTCACCCTTTCATCGGCGTCCATAAATAGAATCCAATCATTTGAAGCCTGTGACAGGGCGAACGATTTTTGATCCGTGAAGTTTTTGAAGGGTCTTTGGATCAGTTTTACATTTTGAAAATGTTTTATGCGCTCCACGGTTCCGTCAGTACTGAATGAGTCCACCACAATTATTTCGTCGGCAAAGGAAAGGTTTTCGAGAACGTCGTCGATATGCTCGATTTCGTTATAGGTTATCATCAAGGCGGAAATCTTGGTTTTTTTCGGGTGGGGATGTTGTTCGCCTCGGACCACCTCGCGGTAAACATCGAGTACGTTATTTGCAACCAGTTCATCGGTAAATTGCTGAACAAATTTCAAGCCTTCCGTTGTCATTTGATTCCTCACTTCCAAGTTGTTATATAAGAGATCCAATTTTTCACGGAGCATGTTTACATCATTGGGCGAGATATAAATTGAATTGGGTCCGCCCGCTTCCGGAAAACAACTACCGACAGAGGTAATCACCGGTGTCTTACTGAAAAGCGCTTCGATGATAGGTATGCCGAAACCTTCACAAATCGATGGATAACAAAAAACGGTCGCCAATTGGTAAATGATGGCCAGGTCCGTAACGGGCACGTTTTTGAGAAACTTCACTTGATCATCAAGCTTGTTTTTTTCGATGTATGACCTGATTTTTGCAGCATATTTTTTTTCACCGCCGACCATGACCAAAGTATAGTCGGTATCCTTGATTGCCTTGACTATCGTAAGGGCGTTTTTCCGTTCTTGAAGCGTACCCACATTCAAAATGAATTCCTTGGGCAGGCCATATTTCTTGGCCACGGTATTTTTTTGATCCTGATCGTATTCCTTTTTATAAGCCGCGTTGCAACCCTGATAGACGACCTTTATTTTGGCCGGGTCAACCTTTAGATATTTGACAATATCACGCTTGGTCTGCTCACTGATTGCAATAACCCTATTCGCATTTTTGGCCGCATGCCTGAACTTCCGTTTGTAAACGATGCGATCGAACCAAAAATAAAAATGCGGATGACTCAAAAAAATCAAATCATGTATGGTCACTATCGAAGGGATACCTTTTGCATTTAGGCCTGTCGGGGTCTCACCTGAAAGTCCGTGGTAAATATCTACCTTGTCCTTGACCACCTGTTTGGTCACAGGGCCCAAACGCCAAATCGAAGAAAATTTCTTCCACAGCCAAGTTTTTGGATAGCGAACCAGAATGCGATCCAATATCTTAAGCCGCTCCGTTCTTGAAGGCTTCGTGTTATAGAGAATGAATTTTTCGATGGAGGTATGCTCGTGAAGAATCCTTATGACATCCCTTCCGTAATTGCCGAGCCCCGTATCGTTGTGAAAAATCCTTTTGGCATCGAAACCGACCCTCATAATTGCTATTTCGCCAATATTAGGGCCCAAAGATAGCCAAAACTTTGTTAGACCTATTGTGCGAGGTTCTAGGAAACGAACTTGTAAACAGTTACTTTCGGGCCGTTTTTAGTTGGTGCCACCAGCTAGACAAACAGTTGAATTAATAAATTGATTATGGAGATTTTACTTGGGATATTAGGATTGACATTAGCCGGGTATATACTGGTGAGATTCATTAAACATAAGCCGCTGACCCCATTGATGCCCTATAAGTACAATTTCGGAAAGCGAAGGGTTACCTTCAAAAAGGTCATTGAATTGCTGAATAAGGTCAATGCCAAAATGATCGTGGAAACGGGCACTTCAAGGGCGGGGCTCAAGGGAGCGAAAGGCGATGGGGCGGCCACAATTGTATTTGGAAAATGGGCCAAAAAGAACGGGGCTTTCATGCATTCCGTCGATATTAACGAGGACTCCATAAGTGGTTCACAGGCCGAGGTAGATGCGCAAAACCTATCGAGTTGCGTTGAGTTACATCTGTCAGATTCCGTAGATTTTCTGAAAAACTTCGATAAGAAAGTTGATTTTCTTTATTTGGATAGTTACGACTATAGCGATGATTTTGAAGTACAACGATTGAGTCAAGAACATCATTTGAAGGAGTTTATGGCCATTGAAAACCAACTACATGAAAAAACGATCGTTCTGATCGACGATTGTCGATTGCCCAATGGCGGAAAAGGGAAGACGACCATCGAATATATGCTTAAAAAGGATTGGAAGGTCTTGATAGATGCCTATCAAGTGTTATTGGTCAGGAAAGATTTCCTCGCTTAGAAAATCGTATAACTTGTTTTTGAAAAGCTCTGGCCTGAGCATTTTGTAGAGTTCGCCCGATTCCGATTTGATTTTCTTCTTGGATAGTTCTTTGATTTTTTCGGGAAAGAAATCGGACACATGTACAGAAACATTTTTTGAATCGGCATAGGTGTTCCATCCGATTTTATCTATCCAAGGCGCGAAAATCGAAAAAGTGGGAATATCAAGGGCCTTGGCCATGTTTGTACTTCCTCCTTCGTTGCCGATGTAGGCATCACAGCATTTTAAGAGCGCCAAAAACTTTCTAAGGTCAGGGGCAAAGGTGCCAAAAGAAATACGATCCCTTGTATTTCCATTGCAGAGTTCATACAATTTTTGTGCTTCGCTTTCTTGGGAAGGTATATAGTTGAAAAGCAATATGGCTTCTGAATTCTCTGCGATGGCATTGACAACCTCGGCCATATACTTTAAAGGATAGGTCTTGTTTTCGCCACTACCTAGAATCCCCAACATCAACAATGGTTTTCCCAGGTCAATGTCATTTAGCCTCAAAAAATTTTTCGTCGCTTCTTCCTCTTCTTTCGAAAGGTATATACGAGGCTTTTTTTTGACATCAAGCTTCTCTGAAATGATAGGGGAGAGCAAGGCCAATCGATCATCGATGGTGGTGGCCCTATTTCCCGATTGTCTTGACTTAATGGGAATATGATGTGTATATAAAAACTTGGAACGTGATTTTGGATACGCAACTTTGATCTTTGCCTTGGAAAAATATGTTATGAGATTGCTCTCCAATTTACCGTAGATATCAATGATCACATCATAGTTTGAGGCCCTTATCGATTTCAAAAACCCGTAGAACTGAGATTTAACGGTTTTGAATTCCTTTTTGAAAAGAACGATTTTATCAATAAAAGGATTGTTTTGTACCACCGCCTTGGTATGTTCCTCAATAAGATAGTGGACTTCAGCATCGGGTAGATGTTCTTTGATGTGCTCACATAGCAATGAGCTGACCAAAACGTCGCCGATCATTTTTTGCTGAATGAGCAGTATTTTCATCCGGCTAAAATATGACTTTAGACGGCAACATCATATTCCCTCAGGGCGTCGTTCAAAGAGGTTTTTTTATTGGTACTTTCTTTTCGCTTGCCGATGATCAGGGCACAGGAGACCTGAAATTCGCCAGCAGGGAATTTTTTGGTATAACTGCCCGGTATCACTACCGATCTTGATGGAACCCTTCCCTTCATTTCAATGGGTTCATTGGATGTGACATCGATAATTTTGGTCGAACCGGTTAAGACCACATTGGCACCCAGCACCGCCTCTTTTTCTACCCTGACCCCTTCGACAACGATACTTCGTGAGCCTATGAAGGCATTGTCTTCGATAATGACGGGTGCTGCTTGAAGCGGCTCTAAGACCCCGCCGATCCCAACTCCACCGCTAAGGTGGACATTCCTTCCGATTTGGGCGCAGCTACCAACGGTGGCCCAAGTATCTACCATCGTACCCTCGTCGACATATGCTCCGATATTGACGTAACTGGGCATCAAAATCGTACCTGAGCAAATATAGGCCCCATGTCGGGCAACGGCATGTGGTACCACGCGTATTCCTTTTTCCTTATAGCCCTTTTTAAGGGGGATTTTATCGTGGTATTCGAAAATTCCAGCTTCCAAGGTTTCCATTTTCTGAATCGGAAAATAGAGCACCACGCCTTTTTTGACCCATTCGTTGATTTGCCACCCACTTTCCGATGGTTCCGCGCATCTCAGTGTTCCGGCATCCAAAAGGTCAATAACTTCCCTTATGGCTTCCTGTGTCTTACTTTCCTTAAGAAGTTCCCTATTATCCCAAGCCTTTTCGATTGTCGCTTTTAATTCAGTCATTTTGCAATGTTAAATGTTCGGCAAATATAGTGGGTCGCCCTTGATTATGCCCCCAAATTTATACATATAACATATTATGGTTTATTTTTGCCGAAATTATGTGAATGGGCAAGATTCTCGCACTGGATTATGGCAAAAAAAGAACGGGCATTGCCGTGACCGATGAACTACAATTGATCGCTTCCGGTTTGACGACCGTACCGACGAGCGAATTGATCTCGTTTTTGGAAGACTATATTTCCGCAGAGAATGTTGGACAAATCGTAATCGGCGAACCCCGACAGATGAATAACGAACCCTCGGAGTCCGAAGAATTGATCAAGTCTTTTTTGAAAGAACTTATGGCCAAGTTTCCGGAAGTATCCGTGGCTCGTCAAGATGAACGTTTCACCTCTAAAATGGCGGTATCGGCCATGGTCGAAGGCGGATTGCGAAAAAAGAAAAGAAAGAACAAGGCCTTGATCGATGAGATAAGTGCAACACTTATTTTGCAGGCATATTTAAACAGAGCTTAAATGACGTTACCTATCGTGGCTTATGGCGATCCGGTTTTGAGGAAGACCTGTAAAGAGATTGACAAGGATTACCCAAAGTTGAAAGAATTGATAACCAATATGTGGGAGACCATGTACAATGCCAATGGTGTGGGCCTGGCCGCTCCCCAGATTGGTCTCGCCATTCGAATGTTTATGGTAGACACTACTGCCTTTGCCGATGATGAGAGCCTTTCGGAGGAGGAGCAAAAAGAGCTGGATGGCTTCAAAAAGGTATTCATCAACGCGAAAATGGATGAAGAAAATGGCGACGATTGGACTTTCAACGAAGGATGTTTGAGCATTCCCGACGTGCGTGAGGACATTACCCGAAAAGATACGATCACCATTTCTTATTTTGACGAGGATTTCAAGAAGAAAACGGAGACTTTTGACGGCCTCCGTGCCCGCGTCATTCAACATGAGTACGATCATATCGAAGGTATTCTTTTCACTGACAAGCTTTCGGGCTTAAAAAAAAGACTATTGAAAAAGCGGCTGACCAATATCAGCAAGGGTAAGATCAGTATCGATTACAGAATGCGGTTTCCCGCGCTCAAAAAAGGACGTTAAAAAAATTTCTTTTCCGGCTGGATTATTCCATATTTGCCACCCTGCAAAAGGTTTCAGTAAAAATATATAAATGAGCTTAGACAAAATTCTATCGATTGCCGGCAAACCCGGCCTTTACAAATTGATCACCCAGACGCGTACAGGCTTTGTGGCCGAATCGCTTTTGGATGGAAAGAAAATTACGGTGGGCCTTCGAAACAACGTAAGCATTCTTTCGGAAATAGCCATTTATACCTTAGAGGAAGAATTACCGCTGCGAGAAGTGTTTTTAAAGATACAGGTCAAAGAAAAAGGCGGTAAAACTTCAATTCCACATAAATCGGACAAGATAAAACTTGAAGAATATTTCTTCGAAGTATTGCCCGACTATGATGAAGATCGCGTATACCCAAGCGATATCAAAAAGGTAGTACAGTGGTACAATATCCTACATGAAAACGGGATAACCGATTTTTCCGAAACTGAAGACGATTCTGAAGAATAGCGTTACCCGCTTTAATGTTCAGAATTTGTTTCCCGATAGTCGGGATTCTTTTCCGTTGGTAGCGGCGCCTTGGTTTCTTTCCACCATGTTTCGAGACGCCCCTTGAGTTCAATTACCTTTTCCGGCCGTTTTTCGGCTAGATTTTCGGTCTCACCCGGATCTGTTTCAAGATTGTACAGTTCAATTTCCCTGTCTTCGAAATAATAGTGCAGTTTCCAATTGTGATATCTTATGACCGAGCCCGGGCGGGTTCTAAAGAGGGAGTCACGGTTCTGGTTGTCATGCACATTGTACGCCTGTAAATAAATCGGAAAATGCCAAAACAAGGGTCTTTCAAGTGTAGTTGTCTTTTCTTCCAAAAGAGGCCTTATACTTTTGCCGTCAAAGGAAAGGCCGTCATTTTTGATTCCTGTATAGTCCAAGATCGTCGGAAAAATATCCATGTTGACAATAGGGACCTCACTTTTCGAACCTGCCCTGATCTTATCGCCAAACACAAACGCAAACGGATCTCGAATACCACCTTCATAGTAGCTTCCTTTTCCGGCCCTTAATGGGGGTTGCCTTGTTATGCCATAAAGGCCGCCATTGTCTGAAGTAAGTATGATAATCGTATTTTCAAGGAGTTCCCGCCTTTTGAGGACGCCCACCAGGTCTCCGATATTTCGATCTAAGTTTTCGATCATGGTCGCATAGTCATCGTTGCCCTGACCGTTTGAAATCGGTTTATCCAAGTATTTTGGCAATAGGCTATCAATGGGTTGAACGGGTGTATGAACCGCATAGGGCGCATAGTACAAAAAAAAGGAGCCCTGTACAGAGTCGACAAAATTCATCGTTTTTTTCATGATGAGGTCCGTCAGGTGTTCCTTGCCCTTATTTTCGATCCGTACGTTCTTATAGGGAGGATAATAACTTTGTGGATGCCCGTTGTGCCCGCCGCCGATATTTAGGTCAAATCCATATTCAATCGGATTTTCGCTGAGGTGCCATTTGCCCGAGTGACAGGTGGTATAACCATTTTCTTGCAGCACCCGGGACAGGATGGTATGCTCTTTCGAGAGTGTGACCGTATTCTTGATTGGAACCAATTTGCGATGTTCCGATTTTCCCCTCTCCGAAGAACCTACGGTATACATATGATGTCTTGTGGGCCAAAGCCCTGTCATCAATGAGGCACGGCTTGGTGCGCAGTTCGCCGCAGCGGCATAGCCGTTTGTGAAATGCATGCCCAGCTTGGCCAAGGCGTCAATATTGGGTGTATTGTAATATTCACTCCCCATAAAACCAACATCGCGCCAGCCCATATCGTCGATATTGATCAAGACTATATTGGGCCTTTCAAGGGATCTTGGGGCGCTGCAGGCGGTCAGGATAAAACAATAGGCCAACAATTTTACAATCCTGCCATAACCTATGAGAGGCATTACGGTCTTGAGGTTTCCAAAATAAACTCGGCTACCTCTTTTTTGAACTGCTCCAGTGAGGGTCGATGAGTGTACATCATATGGCCGGCCTCGTAATATTTCATGATGATATTGTCCCTTATTTCCTTTTTGAGGCCTAAATGGTCGATCGAGTATTCAACTCCATAGAAAACAGTTGCGATATCGTAAATACCATTTAAGACCAGCACTTTCATATTCGGGTCGCGCGATAGGGCCTCGGCCATATCGATGCCCGTGTTTATGGCGGCCTGGGTGCCCCACCGACTATTTCCTTCGTGTTTCCAGTCCCATTTGAAACCTTCCCGCCGGCCTGCCGTAATGGAATAGGTCGTCTCCTTATTCACTTTGAGATTACCGTAGAAGTAGTCTAAAAAACCGGCAATA
The DNA here is from genome assembly GCA_965215845.1 of Aurantibacter sp. GTDB lineage: Bacteria > Bacteroidota > Bacteroidia > Flavobacteriales > Flavobacteriaceae > Aurantibacter_A. Next base: position 1,119,220 of record CBDCEL010000003.1, on the reverse strand, counting down.
TATGCGGGCGAGATAGCCGAGCTTTGAGGATCGTGGCTTCCGTCTTGTGATAGCAAATCTTGGTTGATTCCGGTAAAGCGCGAATCCAATCGACCGACTATTTCACCCTCATTCCTTAAAAATTCGGCAAAGAATTCGCTTGCGGTCACCCGTAGATCGGCTTTTACCCAATAACTTGGTTCCGTTCCGGTGTAGTTGGCCAATTTCTCGGCGACCGATTTTTTGTCGGAATCCGAAAGACGATTTCCTTTGAACAAAGCCGGTACATATTCATTTTCCGTAAAATTTCGCACATCATCCAAAAACTGATAAACATCCCCGGGTTTGTTCGCAACTTTGTCGTGATACCAAGCGGTTGCGGCATAGGTCGGAAAATGTACGATGTAAGGAAGGTCGTCTCCCGGTGGGAAAACCAAGGTACGTAGGTCGAAAACCGCAGATACCATAATAACGCCGTTCATTGCAATGCCCTGCCCCAACAATTTATTCATCAGTCCCGCATTTCTAAAAGTGCCATAGCTCTCGCCCAACAAATACTTGGGGCTGTTCATGCGATTGTTGGCGATCAAGAACTGGGTTATAAAAAGGGAGAGGCTACGTATGTCTTGATCGACCCCCCAAAAGTCTTTGAATTTTGCTTTTCCGATGGGAATACTCAAACCGGTACCCACGGGGTCGATCATGACCAAATCGGCCACATCGAGAATTGAGAAATTGTTGTTTACCAGTTTGTATGGAGCAGCTGGGGTCGATTCGGGGTCGTTCACCACAATTCTTTTGGGCCCTAGAACACCCATATGCAACCAGAACGAAGAAGAGCCAGGCCCGCCGTTGAAGGCAAAGACGATTGGCCTTCGGTTATTTCGGGTTTTGGAGTCTTTGGTGTAGTAAGTATGCCCCATTAGTGCTATCGGTTCGTTGTTCTCGTCGCGTACCTGAAAGGTGCCGGCTTTTGCAGTCAGATAAATCGTTTTGCCATTGATGTTCACACTTTGAAGTGTGGTAGATATTTCAGCTTTTGGCAGGGTATCCTTTTCCTTTTGCGCATACCCGATAAGGAAGAATGAAAGGGCTAGAATGAGAAGGTTATTTTTCATAATCATCAGTTTTGGTTCGTTATTTCAAATTGGTCTTTGCTTTTTTAGATCTTCCATGGAGGGTTCAATCGATTTTCACCGGCATGGTACAAGATCAATTGATTACCATCAAGATCTTTTAGACGCGCTTCGCGCCATAACCAGTTTTTATCGGTCGGGGGTTCCTCGAATTCTATTCCTTTTTGTACAAGGTTTGCCACATGTTCATCTAAATTATCGCATTCAAAGTAAACGACGATGCCATTATCGGAAGGAAGCTGGTCGCATTGGTGCAAAGAAAATGTCGAATTGCCGTTTGGGCACTCAAATCGTGCATAATGTGGCAAAGCACTGACAATTAGTCTTAGTCCTAATTTTTCATAGAAAGCAACCGCCTTTTCCAAATCCGAAGAAGGAACCGTTATTTGATTTAAATCCACTTACGATGCGATATTAGTCAAGTTCCTTGATTTTGATATTTCTAAACCACACCTTTCCAGGATGGTCCTGAAAGCAAATGCTACCTTTTTGAAATTTGCCAAAGTCGTACCACCGGGCATAGCCCAAATAGGGGGATTCTTCCGATTTGCTGAATTTGCTCTGGGCGACCATTATGTCCCATTCCGGTCCTTTTAGAGGAAAGGTGTTGATTAAAACATCGTTCAAGATTACCTCGCCAAGGTTGTTTTGGTAATCGATTTTGATGTGATACGAATTCCATTCCCCGGCAGGTCTTGCAGCATCCCACACGGTAGGCGCCGACAAATCGTACAACGATCCGAGGTAATGTTTTCGGGCATCGAGGTCTTCCAATACATTTTGCACCTCAATAGGTCCCCCGAGCACAATGGTCGTATCATTGTAGATGGCGTGATCCAGAATCTGAACTTCAGGTCCTGTTTGATAAGGGTAGTTGTACTTTTCATCTTCTTGCACGGCCCACATGAAACCACTATTGCCCCCTTTGATGATTTTCCAGTCGAATTTGATCTCAAAGTTTTCATAGAGTTGATCCGATAATAAGCTTGCATCACCTTCGCCCGATTCCATATCGGAGACTCCGTTAAAAATCAGGATATTGTCTTCAACGATCCAGTTTTTGATACCGTCCTTTTTTTTGAAGGTATGCCATCCTTCAAGGGAATTGTCAATGATCAAATTTTCCCATTCACCATCTTGGGCCGAGCAGCCGAAAGTAATGGACAAAATGAGCAATGCAAGTATCGATTTATTCATGTCACTGGTTTTATCGCAAGGTTTTGACCCTCTCTTACTGTTTTTCAACAAACTCCTTGAATTGACGCAGCCATTTTTCGGCCGGTTTACGGTACATGCCCGGAAAAAGAATTGCCATTAATTTGGGCATGACCCAGTTGATGCGTGTGTATTCGTACTCGTATTCGTAACGGGTTCGATTTTCATTGATCGCTACGAAATTACACTTCATGGTATTATCCATATGCTTATGGTGATATGAAGCCTCAAACGAGTCGGGAAGTTCGTTCTTCGTGATTGTCTCGGTCAATTCGATATTGTGCCTTCCGTTTTTGTAGAACATTTTTGAAATGGCCCCTACCTCACCTTCTTTGCCACTTTGCAGCTCTTTTTTGATGAATCCGTCCTGGTATTCCTTAAGATTGTTGGGATTGGCAAAAATCTCGACCACCTTTGCTCGAGACTGCTCTATTTCTATGCTACCCTTGTGTATCATGGTAAAGGATTTACAGAACATTGTTCGGTCTTATGATCACATGATCGGAACTAAAGATAATGAACTCAACGCAATCGATTCATAAAATACCGTAAGAACTGTGGTGTCTGTGCATCGTATTGTCATTGGCCGAGCTTTCGGGAATCTGTTGCACGGCATCCCAATGCTCTACGATTTTTCCGGCTTCGTCGAACCGAAAAAAGTCCATGGTTACATATTCCTCACCTTTGGGCCATGTTTGATGGGTATGTAGGGCCACCAGGTGACCTTCTGCAACGGCGCGCACAAACTCGATTGATTTATCGGGATACTCGGTCGCCATTCTCTCGAAATATTTAATAAAAGGTTTTTGCCATTGCCGACTAGCATATCACCATGGGTAAATTTCAAACCTCCTTAATGTAAAAAAATGTTTCGCCCGAATTATCCGTAAAAAGCATGCGGCTACTTTCTTCATCAATAAGACTTCCGCCATTTTCCAATATGCGGTTTTTAGCTGTTGCCAAACTTTCAACACCAAAAATACATACCCAATATTCATACTTGCCCTTGTATTGGTTTTGTATTTCCAAAATGTCGACAATATGCTCCCCTTTGTGGTTTAAAACTTGATAGGTGCCATTTGGTTTTTTTAAGATATCCCAATTAAAAATAGATTGATAGAAAGGGATGATCTTTATGACATCCGAAACATGAAGCTCATTCCAGATAAGGGTATTTTCTTTGTCCTTCGTCCTAGCGTTTTTTAGTTTGTCGCCTTCATATACGGTAAATCCGGCACCTTGGGGGTCACGAATCAATGCCGTTTTACCAAAATCTCCTATGTCGTAATTCAATTCAATAATACCTCCAAGCCGTTTGGCTTTATCGATTGTGGCATCCACATCCTCTGATCGGATATAGGTCATCCAAAAATGAGGCATTCGCATTTGCTTGAATTTTTCGGGTGTTTCGTATAGGCCCGACACTTCAACGTTTCCGAGAAACGCCGAAAAATAGTTATTGCCCTCGTGGTATTTCCACCCAAAAACACGCTCATAAAATGGCATGGTTTTTTTTGGGGAATAGGTCGATAGGTCTGCAAAAATTGGATTGTTTGGCAACATGGTCGTCCTTTATTTACTTGTTAAACCGCTTCGGTTGTTTGAAGGCATCCAATCTGGCGGTTTTATAAAAACCAATAACTTATTTTTAAAACCGTCTACTTTTTTTAATTTTCTGAAGAGCCGTGAAATGCCATGAAAAAACACCTTAATGGGGTTGTTGCTATTTATGGGCTCTGAAATTCCGTAACGCACTTTTTCCACTTCAGGCTCGAAAGTACCCAGCATTCTATCCCATATGATCAAAATGCCTGCATAGTTTTTGTCCCAATATTGTCGATTGGAGCCATGATGCACCCGATGATGTGAGGGCGTGTTAAAAATATACTCCACCGGTTTTGTGAGCTTGCCGATTATTTCGGTATGAAGCAAGGTTTGAAACACCTGAACAAAGACCTCTGATAATAAGACCAATATGGGGTCGAAACCGAGCATGACTATTGGCAGGGAAAATATGATTGGTATGATGGCATCCAAGGGACCGAATCTATACGCCACTGACATATTAAAATGGGGGGAGCTATGGTGCACTGTGTGTGTTGCCCAGCCGATGCCAATTCTGTGCATCATTCGATGTTCCCAATAGTAAGCGAAATCCGCCAATAGAACGCAACAAATAATGGTTGCCCAATTTAATTCTAATTGCGGTAAGCTAAAGTTGTTGTAAATCCAAAAATATACTTTGGTGATTGCCAAAAGCCCCAAAACAATTTCGATCAGAAAGAATGCCCCAAATGTCATTATATTGGCCACACTATCGAAAATTAAATCCTTATTTAATCTTTTTAAGTAAGCGTACCTGACTATCTCCAAAAGGAAAAACGGAGCAATGATGTATAGTAAACTTAGGTCGTTAAGGACATAAAACCAGTAATTTATGTCTACCCAATCGAGTTTTTTTGATAAGAATTCAATCATGATCATTGTCTTTTCCAGGTTTCCATATCACTATAACCGTAGTAATCGTAGCTTAGTTTAAAGGTGTTTTCATCGACCATATCAATTTGGCAATCGACTTGATAGTACTGTTGTTCGTATTCGACGGTATAAATGCCTTTGCCCTTGTAGCCATCAAAGTCCTTAATGATCAAGGTCTTGCTGCCTTCGGCTTTTTCGGCATTACCTTTTTCATCTTGGTACTGATAGGTGTATGCATTAAAGACCATTCCTTCTTTTTTAATGTCGTACACCACGGCCCCCTTAAAATCCTCATTCTTGTACACGACCTTCCATTTTCCGACTATATAATCGATTTCTGGATTGCGAGGTGTTTTTTCATTTCGATTTAAATCTGTGGAAGGAATCTGGAGTTGGTTTGCATCCGTTGATTTTTCGTTGCTGTTGTTTAAATCGTCATTTTGTGATGCGTAGGTTACCAAATGTGCGATTCCTGCAATAAAAATTATGATGGCCAAACTTCTAAATACCAATGTTGAATTTTTCATATGCTATCTATTTTGTGCAAAAATGGGGATGACTTATTTAAAAGCTTTTGACATAGGTCAAAATCTATTTTCTGATTCTGCTCAACGTTTCTTGCGAAATTCCAAGGAAAGAGGCAATATGGCCCAGTTTGACCCGTAGTTCAACATCCGGAAAATAGGTAAGTAGCAAACCATACTTTTCCTTTGCACTTAGAAAAGACCAATTTTTCGAAAACTCATCCAAAAAGGTGAGCATCTCTTCGGCCAGCAGCCTGGCAAAATTTCCAAAAGCCGGAAAATCCGCTATTAACTTTTGGTAATTGGTATGGCTAATTTCATATAGCAAGCAATTTTCGAGACATTCAATCTCCTCAAAACTTTGCTTTTGGGCATAAAAGCTATGCCAAGAAGTAATGAACTGTTTTTCGTTATAGAACCATGAGGATATTTGCCTGCCATCATGATAGTAGTAGTTATGTAAAACGCCTTCCTGAACGAAATAAAGCTGGTTTGCCCTGCTTCCCTGCCTTAAAATTATTTTTCCTTTACCGAATTCCTTTTCCTCAAAATCATTCAGTATCCTTTTTTGTAGTTCCGGGCCTACAAAACATCTTTTGTTTATTTCTTGAAGTAAACTTTGCATATTGATTTAGATGGGTTTTTGATTTTCCGAAGACGGTCGGAGTGAAGCAAACATATGACGACCACGAAGTGTACTAGCCAATGCTACATCATCGGTTTGGCTAAACGCAGCAGATCCGCATAAGGTCTATTGCCGTTTTAGTCTTTGTTGGCCACTGTATTCAATTTCTCAATATAGCTTTCAATCTATCAAAACCTAATTCCATTTTTACCAAATTATAAAGAGAGTCATTATTACTTCTGTTATTTAAAATATCAGCTGCAATTAGGCCATAGGTCATAGCTCCTTTAGCACCCACTCCAGACATTCCGCCAAGAACAATAAATCTTTCATTTGGAGAATTGCCTTCATTAAGAATTGGAGCAACATAGGGGACTTCCGTTTCGGTTAGGGAGTACACACAGGAGTATCCCTTGATATACTCAACCTCATCTTTAGAGATGGGTAGGTTCAATAATTTAAGGTAATCAGAGGTATTTGTTATGCTCCAGTCTATTTCTGATTCAGTGAGGCTTTTTTCCCAGATGGAATCCAGATTGCCTATTTCCGTTCTTTGAAAATGACCTCCTATTTTTATCACGGGGGAACCATCATTGTTAAAGTATTCAATCATCGAAAAAAAACTTCCATCACGCGTTCCTTTCGAGCTGTTGATCACTGGATAAAACGATTGTATTTTTTCTTTTTCTTCATCGGTTAATTTCAGATAGCTTTCTTTTTTTATTCTTAAAAACGCAAGAAATACTCTTTGAGGGTCAATTAAAGTGTCGAAATAGGGAGCAATGTTCTTCAATAATTTTCCCGTATATGGTCCGGCAGCAGCAATTACATTTTTGGCATAAAATTCCTTGATATTTCCCGTTTTCTCATTTTTAGTTTCGATTTCATATAAATCACTTTTTGCATTGAAATTTATGTTAGTAGCTTTTGTGTTATAATATATTTCATTTCCTTTGTTCACCACGGCACCATGGAGATAAGATATGAGTTTGCGTGGATTAAGTGTGCCAGACAAGTTATTATATTCTCTTTGTATTAATACACTATCTGGTAGTGTTACATTGAACATTGACTTTCCCTCTTCAAGTGTTGTCGCCATCTGGTAGTCAATGTTTTGTCTGATCAGGGAAGCATATAGTTGATCGTAAATCTTCGTTCTTCCTACATATGTAACGGGCGATGTCGTATAGAGGTCTTCGATTTTATACGTTTGGGAAGTATCAACATTTTGTAGGTAACTAATCAATTTTTGAGTTTCGACCACAGAATTATTATGTAAATATGACCAAATGTCATTTCCTCTATTACTACTCCGTGCAATTCGCGCTTCGCCAAAACTTGAACCTTGGGTATAGATTGAATCTTGTTTTTCCAAAAGTAAGATTTCATTACCTTGGTCGGACAAATGCCAGGCCGTTGAACTCCCCATCAAACCTCCTCCAATTATTATAGTTTCAAAGATTTCTTTCGTGGGATTTATTTTAGTACAGCCAAAAATGAGTATCGAAACTATTATAAGGGTAATTGCTTTTTTCATTTTCTTATTTTATTGTTAGCTACTGGCCTTAATTTTTTGTTTGGCTTTTCCATTTCGTATAAATCAAGACCTTCTCCCCAATAATCCTTTTCAATTCGATTAATACGATAACCAAATTTTTCAAAGAACCTATATGCAAGTTGAGAGGTCGTTACTATGAACTTTTCTACTCTATTATCTTTCCTTAATAATTCCAAACAATATTCCATTGACTGTTTTCCAAGCCCTAGTCCAGAATAATTAGGGTGAAAAAAAATCCAAGTAATACGTCCAGACTTATCATTCTCATTTATGTAATACCCTGTTCCACCAACAATATTATTATCCACCTCAATAGTCAAATAAGTTCCTGCCTTTTCCTCTAGATATGCCTCAAAATCATTCAGTTCGTTTTTATCAAAATATTTAGGCGTATTTAGGTTAAAAATTTTTAACAAACTTCCTTTATCATTTGGTTTATATGGTCTAATCATTGTTTTATATACTTGTAACTAGCACCACGCTATGTCCTAAATGTGGACAAATGGGCAGCCAACCTGAGGTAGGCCGGTCCCTCGGTTTTTCATGGAAATATAGTGAAATCCATCAACGATGGTGCCCGAAACGATCCAAGTCAAAATATTGGCCATCATTCAGACCATCAAGTCACCACTTTTTATAGGAAAGGTCGTTGAGGCGCCCTCAGCTTACCGAGATAACAATTTTACCATGGTGCAGTGCGTCCCCGAATCGTTGAACGGCCCAAGGGATTTTATCAAAAGGGTAGGGGCCATCTATGATACAATGTATCTTGTTTTTTTCATAGAGCTTATTGACGTATTCCAGGCCTTTATTGGTCTTTAACATGACCATGTGCATACGTTTTTTGCTAAATAATTTCAGTATCGGCCCCATATAGAGCAGCTGCAATAATTTGCCCGAACTACCACCTATTGAAACGTATTTTCCTTTGGTTTCAAGAACCTTCAAAAACTTCCACAGGGATCTATTGGTTTTGCAATCAAGGATCAGATCATATTGCTGATCACTTTTGGTGAAGTCTACTTTTTTATAATCTAGAACTTTGTCAAATCCTTGAGCTTTCATCGCTTTTAATTTTTCGCCCGTATCTACCCCGGTGACGTCTGCGTTGTAGAGTTTTGCCAATTGGAGCCCGAAAGAGCCAACACCTCCGCCTCCGCCGTTGATCAATACCTTCTGCCGTTCTTTGATCTGTCCCACATCCCGTAGGCCCTGGAGGGCGAGCATTGCCGCGTGGGGTATACTGGCCGCCTCTTCAAAGCTCATGCTGTTGGGCTTGAGGGCAAGTGCCCTCTCATCGATACAAAGAAATTCCGCAAAGCTGCCAAATCCATGGTTTGAGATATCGCCATAGACAGCGTCACCTTCTTTAAATTTTGTGGCATTGCTCCCAACTTTATGCACAATTCCGGCCACCTCCATTCCCGGAACCATTAACTTTTTCCTTGGACGAAATATCCCGAAGATAAGACGGTAGGCAAAAGGTTTACCGGTGGTAATGCTCCAATCATAATCATTAATGGTAGTGGCATGGACCTTGACAAGAACCTCGGTGTTTTTTGGCTCAGGTTTTTCGGTTTCCAAAAGCCTCAGAACTTTGTTGGGCTCTCCGTAGCTTTTAATATGATATGCTTTCATATACAAAGGTTTCACAACAGCTGGCCATCCTCGGTATGCGGATACTGGTACGCTACTGATCACTATCAGGATTTGTCGTCACTTCTTCACGGAAATATAGTAAAATCCGGTAAGGATGGTTCGGGAAATATTCGCGTGTAGGATTATGTTTCGCTTTGCCAAGGCTCCGCTCCCGATAGCTATCGTGATGGTGATGATATGGCATTTTGGAAAGACTGGGAATCGAGGAAGAGGATTGCAGGATTTAGGTCGCCACAGGTGTTAAGAGCGAAGCAATCATATGAAGAAAAATAAAAGCGATTCAAGTTTACACCTAAATCGCTATTTCTTATACACCTTGTTTTGTACTATTATTCCTTTTGGTATTCGTGATTGGGTCTCCAAGGGAAAGGTCCCATGAATTCATCTAAAAGTATTCTCCATATGTTCATTGGTAACCATTCATCATACATTGCCCAGTCTTGATACTTTGGTAATTTCATAGTTGAAGGAAGTGTCATAGGATTAGTGCCTTTTTTCATTTCTGAATAAAGTCCTTCCCTAATGTCTCTTATGAGCTGAAGATTGTCTATCGCATCTTGTTTAGTTCCACCTTTTAATGGATTGGAGTTGTGATTATGTGAATAAACAGCTTTTTCAAAATCGATTTTAATGATTTCTTCAAGAGAGCGTTCCCATTCTTTGATATTAAAATCAGGTACAATGTTAAATAGAACTCTATGCGGTGTTACCAAATCGGCAATGAAGGCAATTTTTTGTTCTGGGACAAGAAAAATTGTCATACCTAAGCCATGGTTCATTCCAAGATACTGTAGTTCAACTGTCGTTTTACCTAATGTGATGTCTTTTCGGTTTCCTCCCCAAAACTCATCAGGAACAACCATGTCCCTACCAGTATTGGCCTTCATCCATTCATAGGCTTCAACGTGTGCAACGGTTTTTGCACCGGCATCTTTAAAAACTTGTCCTCCGCTGGCATGATCCCAATGGTTATGGCTATGTAGTAAATATTTAATTGGTTTTTCGGTGATTTGCTTAATAGCATCCACCATACCTTTGGCGTGCATAGAATTTATAGACTCTATGGCAATAACACCATCTTCAGTAACAATGAACATAGAAAAGTATTCTCCATCCAGTGAATAACTATAGATATTTTCACCGATTTCACCTACATTTTTAGGTAGCGATTGGCTAAATCCTATTGGAGCAGACAATAAAATAACCGAAAGCACAAAGATTACTTGTTTACATACTGTTTTCATATTCTGCATTTTTAGCATTCAATGCAAAATTGATAACCATCTTTTAGAATTTCATTCACCTATGTGAACAAGAAGTAATCTATTGATTTCGGATGCGGCTTAACGATTGTGGTTTTATGCCAAGATAGGAAGCTATCATGTAATGTGGCATATCATCTAAAATGGAAGGGATTTTTTCAATTAATTCCTGATATCGCTTTTCAGCACTTTGGCTATGTATATTAAAAATTTGGTTAAGCGTTTGACTGTATGCATCTTGAATGCCTATGCGGAAGAACTTTTCGACAATTGGGTGCTTCTCGGAAATATATTCAAAGGTTTCATGATTTATGAGAAGCAACTCCGTATCTTGAAAAGCTTGAATATTAAAAAGGGTAGGTCTATTTGAAAAAAAACTATATAAATCTCCCAACCAAGCGCCGGTATAACGAATTTGAATAACGTGCGTATTACCACTAACGTCCAATCGGTAATTTACCAATAAACCTTTTTTTATGTAGGGTAAATACCTGATTGTTTTTCCCTCTTTGATCAGGTATTCTTTTTTCTTTATTGACTTTTTAATCAAACGCTCTTCTAAATCTAAATAGGCTTCTTGAGGTAGCGCTATAATTTCTTTAAAATGCTGATAAAGTTGAGGGTACTGCATGAATTTTAATTCAATTTTTATGAGCTTTGATATGGTTTATTGAGATTATTCATAATGGTAAATCATCGGTCTCGGTTATGGATAGCTGCGTGGGTTAGCACCTAACTTCCGACCTGTACCGAACGCCAGCCCGACAGGTCGTTCTGGCGGGGCATGTTCGGGCGGGTTGTAAGCTTGCCCGTCCGGCGGGTAGGTACAAGCAATGCTGAAAACTCCCCAGGAATTTTTCAAAAAAGGCGCACAGAAACAATCTCGTATTGGCATGGCTATGCGCTATTATTTTTGTTCCTTCCAATTATCGATGGCCTGTCGTAAATCTGAACCTTCAATTGCTTCCATTATTTCAAAATAAACACCGTTTAAGTCTTTGGCATGAGCAATATTGACGTGGGTAAATGGGCTTATACTTGATTCTGTACATTGAATTCCCAAGCTATGGAAATCACTGACTACAACTTCATTGTTTTGAGTTTCCAAACCAAAGTGGTCAATTCCTTCAGGGTGCTCATCATTTGCTTGCATGAGCTCTATAAATGTCGATTTATTGATTTGAAAATATGCAAAAATAAGTTGACCTTTATCATCATTAAATCTGTAAACCATGGGAAATCCCATTGTGTTTTCATAAAAATTGGATGCCTTATCAAAGTCGGCGACCCTTATGCTTACGTGATTGAGGCCAAGAATTTTACCTTCTTTATCTCCAAATTCACGCTGCTGTCCTGTTATTAATCCTGCGATAAAAAAAATAGGGGCGGCAAGAACGATAATAATTTTTGTTTTCATAAAAAAGGTTTAGTAGAGCCCTACGGTCAATATATGAAGTGTGGCCTGCACATAGGAGACTCTGATTCATATACTTTGTCGGGTTTGGTTATTTTTTCGTTGATTCAAGCAAACGCGATTTCTTTGTTATATTTCTTTTGATACTCCCTGGGCGAAAGTCCAGAATATTTTCGAAACGTTGTCCGAAATGCTTTTTCGTCATTGTAGCCTATGAAATACATGACTTCGAGAATTGATTTTGATGTACTTTCAAGTTGCTTTTTTGCAGCTTCTATTTTCACACGTTGCACGTATTCCAATGGGGTGTTGAATGTAGCCTTTTTAAATCTTCTTAAAAAACTGCGGGAGTTTAGGTGGACTTTTGAAGCCAATTGGGCCACAGTCAATTTTTCCCGATAGTTTTGCTCAATAAGCTCCTGCGCTTCTCGTATGGCCGTGTCTGAATGTTCTTTTTGCCCATTGAAGATGATAAACTCGCTCTGACTTCTCCTGTCAAACTCAATTTCGGCAACTTTTGAACACCAAATGGCTATTTCCCTGCCAAAGTGCCTTTCAATTAAGTACAATGTGAAATTTAGAATGGAATACGCACCGCCACTCGAATATATTCCATTGTCTTCACAAATTATTTTTTCAGGGATTAGATTTACTTGGGGATACCTTAATTTGAACTGGTCGTGGGCCGTCCAATGCGTGGCGCACGATTTTCCGTTTACCAAGCCTGTTTCGGCCAATAGAAATGCCCCTTTGCACAAGCTGGCCAGTTCGGCCCCATTTTTAATACGTTGTTCTTTAATCCAATGCACAAATGCAATATTCCGTTCTATTTCGGTACTAAGATCTCCACTTATGGGCGAAATGATGATTAAATCCGTTTGTCGTATATCTTTAATTGTGGCCGTTGGCCGAATGCTGAACAGGCCTTGATACACAATGGGTTTTAGTTCCAATCCTACCAAATCAATTTTGAATCGCTTTGATTTTTCCTGCCTTTTGTTGGCCATCTTCAAAAGATTGAAGGGGGCTATGACCGTATCAACAACACTTTTCCCTGAAGGGACGATAACACTTATATGTTTCATCAAAATCCTTTTTTACAAAATTACATAATGAATATGTCGTAAACAACCCCTGATTACGTCGTTTATGACACCTTTAACGATGCGTGATACGACATATCTTTGTGCTATCATTAATTGAATAAAATAAGACTTATGGCAAATCAAGAAGTAATGGTCGTTTATAAATGGACGGCCAAAGAAGGACAATCTGATGCTCTTAAAGCAATTTACAAAGAGGTTTTGGAGCAAATGGAATCAAATGAACCCGGCGCAGAACACGTGGAATGCTATTTTGACGAAAAGTCGACCGCTTTAGTGGTGATGGATTTATTTTCGGATGCAGGTGCAGTAGGCTTTCATTTGGGAACCACGGCAGCGGGACATTTTGAAAACCTGCTTTCTATTGCCCATCCGGGAGAGTTTCTATTTTGTGGTGAAATTCCCGAAGAGATGAAACAAGCCGCTATCGGTATGGGACTAAATGCAACCTTTGCCCCAAGGGTGTTCGGGTTCAAACGAAATTAACACAAAAGGGTCGAGCAGTATGGCCAGACTGGACGGAACAAGGATTTTCTTTGTTCCGTTTTTAACGAAACGAGGCACGACGATGATGTGGCATTTCCAAAAGACCGCGAATCGAGGTACGAGATAGTAGAGTTTTAGTTACCGCAGGCGCCACGGGCAAAGCGAATATTTAAATACCGATAAAGAAAAATAAAAGTGATATGAACTAATGATATTCCATCGCCCAGCTATGGGTAGTTGCTCAGGTCGGCACTTAGCTCCTGTCTTTGCCGAACGGTACATTCGGTGAGTTGGTGGGGCACTAAACCACGATCTGCTTGCAGGCATGCAGGTAGTTTCTAGCCATTATTAGGTGCTGGCTTTATTAAATCTTATTTTCTTCTGTTTCTGTATCCATAGCTCTATTACCACAAAATGTAAAAAGAAACCCAGTAAAAATGAAATTCCCATTACTTCTTTTATACTTTGGCCATTGATCACAATTCCAGTAATCATAATAAGTCGGATGGTTGCAATGGAAAGGGATAGAAAGAATATTCTTCGTACCCAATAACTATGTTCAATTACTTTCTTCGCTCTAATTGTTGTATATCCCTTGACCGTTGCGTACAAAATATAGGTTCCAAAAATCAAATTGGAAATTGTCTCCAAAACATCTCCAAAAGGGATTAGTATAGCAATTGAAAGGGCGGATATCGATACGATAAAGCTAATCACCAAAAATAATTTCCCGATGAACCTATGCATGTGGATATATTTTTTCCTTAAGTAGGGAATAAGTTGGTAAGAGCCAGTTAGTAAAAATATCATACCTGCAATCACATGTATATACATTATTAAGGAATTTTCTGCATAATGTAAATCGTGAGAATCTGGTTCAAAAATGCCAGGATTTACCTTTGCCAATTGTAGATCACCTATTCTACCAATCGATTCGCCTAAAGCGAATAAAATCAATAGAACTGAGATTCCGATTAATGTTTTAGTTATTAGTTTATTCATTAAGCTGGCCGCTAACAGTCTTGGCTGGGATTCCGTTAACGAAATATACGAAGTTTTCGGTTGCGGGGTTACCAAAAAGGCAACAATGAAGTATACACCCCGTTGGCAACTGTTTTATTGTTTAATTTTTGTAGATATCATTTCTAAACAAGCCCGAGCCTTTGAAAAATATCGGAATACCGACCAAACTAGAATCCAAATCGTACTTTGCTGCTTGAATGTGTAGGTGAGGCTCTTGCGCGAAACCTGAAATACCGACCAACCCCAATGGCACTCCTTTCTTGACTGTCATACCTTTTGAAACGAGTAGGCTAAACTGCTTTATATGTGGAATAAAAACGAGTATATCTCCCTCACAATTTATGTTGACAAAATTCCCTGTACCGTTTTCGGATGTAACATTCATGCTTCCATATTCGTTGTCTTTGACATTGTTCTTAATCGCTACAATTTTACCATTGCAAGGAGCGTAAATGGTATCGGAAAAAATGTAATGATCCGTATTCTGATTTGATAAAATCCCTATTGATGCACTTTGATATTTTCCAAGCTTGTTAATATCCAATGCAAATTCTTGAGCATTGGGATAATCTCTCATATGATTGTTCAATAATTTACTGGAACCTCCAGATGCCACATAATATGTTCCATTTTTTAAAGGAAATTCCAGTTCCACACCCGCTGATGGATAATTTTTTCCTTTAAATACATTATAGTCCATAATTAAAAACAATAGTAACAGTAATACAGTTGCTATTGCCATTATGTTTTTCCAAACTCCGAAGGGCTTTAATTTTTTTAACGATTGAAATCTTTTAATACCCAACACGGCCACAAGGGCTATGATAATGACCACTAAATATCTTAAGTAATAGCTTCCGACCAAGGGCCATTGACCCCAGGAATATAAGAAGTAAAGGATTGCTATATACAATGCTGATTTAATAAGTAGGCCAAACTTACTGTTGGATTTGCGATAAATAAAATCGATTAAAAGAATTAATGGTAAAGCAAGATGAATAAAGACATAGACAAATTTCTCCATTACATAAATTTTGATTTATTCTAATGATTGATTTCTCCTCCTTTTGTTACAGTTGTCCAGTCAATTAAACCTGATATAGATGCTGTCTGGATTGCTGCCATCGACCCGCTACGTGAAGTTGACATAGCACGGTGATGCTATGGCATTTTCGAAGGACCATGAATCGAGGTAGGATATGATAGGGTTTTAGTTGCCGCAGGCATTCTGAGCGCAGCCAACGCATAAATACCTTAGGTAAAATAACGAGCTATGAATAAATTGCGATTATATAGTGTTGTGTGATGGCTTTTTCAATTTCCAATTATAAGTAATATTCCAATTAGCAAGAGAACTATCCATCCAGGATGTTTTCCTTTAGTTCCAATTAAAACTAATAGGGAAGAAACAACCATAGTTATTACGGCAGAATAAATCAAAAAATTGATAAATTCAGAATCCAGGATAATTTGGTTTAAAGATATTTTTATCAAAATTACTCCGATACACCAACCAAAAAATGAAGATAGATGCCAGGTCGCCCAAATTATTCGTAAATGTCGCTCTTTCAAATCCGTATTCACTTTTGTTGGGACTAAATTTTCCTTCTTCCTTTTGTCTTTAAAAATCAAATATTCTCCAAGAATCGAGTGAACCAATCCTAATAGAAAGCACAAAATTCCAGCGATTAGAAAATAAACATTCATCAATTCTTAGTTAATATATTAGTTTTTTGCTTTCAACTTGGACACAACGCCACGCTACCTGAAAAGGTGGATAATTGGGTAGCCTGCAGGTCCGTCGGTTTTCCATGGAAATTCAACAGCAATGAGCTGTACACGTTGTTGGGATACGTTTTTATTCCCTCACTTTATATTCAACTCCGTTTTTATAAGTGGAAACAACAGTTCGAATATTTTCAATGTTCTCCAAAGGATTTTCAGACAGTATTACCAGGTTAGCTAACTTTCCGACCGAAATCGAGCCATGGGAATCTTCAATTCCTATCGCTTTGGCATTGTTCAAGGTTGCAGCCTTTATTGCGTCAATGTTCGTTATTCCACATTCTGTAAGAAGAACAATTTCATCTTGAACCCATTTCATGTTTGCGTTCAAATCCGTTCCAGCAGCTATAATTACTCCATTTTCATAAGCGGATTTAGTGATGCGTTTTACCCAATTATCCAATGCTTCAACGTCCATTTTCTTTGCTGCTTCCGAAAGATGCTTCGTAGGGTTGGCTTTATTGGTTTTTGGCTTATTTTCTGGTTTTGGAGAACGGAATTTTACACTCCAAGCTAAAAGAGTAGGTTCAAAAATGATATTGTTTGTTTTCATTTTCTCAAACAGTGTGATAAATTCAGGAGCTGAGGCATTGGCATTTTTAAAATCTTGCAACGGTACAGATTTGCGAATGGCTTCATTAAAGGATGTGGGCATGTCGTTTTCCAATTCGAAAATCATCCCAATGCCATGCGATAAAACGTCCACTTTGGCGTTTACGGCATCAGATGGTTTACTGGGGAAAATGCTAGAATGACTCCACATTTTAAGTCCATTTTCATGGGCAATCTTGCTAAGCTTGATAAGCAGTTTCGGATTTACATTTGAGTAAACCTTCAAACCGGTAACACCGGTTTCCTTGGCTTCAGCAACAATTTTCTCTAGATTGGAATTTTCGTCTATGAGCCGCATCCAAGGGGCTGTTCCAGATTCAAATCCCATATTGGCAAATTTGGTTCTGGGGTCTTTTAGAAATTTTGGGCCAAATACGTTGGCAGAATAATATATATCCGGACCTTTTAGTTTTCCTTCTTTGATTTCCCGATTTAGGGATTGATAGATTCTTGCATCCCCTCCCATATCGCGAACCGTTGTTACACCCGAATACAGCAGTTCAGTTAAAATTTCTTTTCGATTTTTTGGTCTAAAAAGATGAACGTGTGAATCTATCAATCCAGGAATAACATAATTTCCATTTAAATCTATAATGTTTTCAACTTTTTCCAAGCTTAAGGAATTACTTGCCTGAATTGATTTTATTTTATCATCTTCAATTAAGATGGTCATATTCTCCAACAGTCGAGAATCCTCAACATCAATTATTGTGACATTGGTTAGCGCAATTAAATTTTTAGAGGTTGGTTGGGCAATTACTTGAACAGTAGAACAAGACAATGCAAGTAGTACTAAAATTGTTGTTATTTTTTTCATTGCTCTCGGTTTTGTTAAATGTACGCAAACGGTCACGGCCCTTCTTGCATGCCTACGGCACGTAAACCGGCGGGCAGGTATGATTGCGTTGGGGGTCTTTTCCAGTAGAAAATGTCCTCCGTGTTTTTTGTTTGTTTAAAGTAAGCATTGTTCATTCTTTTAACCAATAAGCCGCAGTGGACTATGGCCATTGTGGTATGTAGTTTTTATTTCTCTATTCTATCGTAATTTTTCAAGGTCTTTAAAACCGATAAAGTCTGTATTCCTGCCCACTCTAATTTTGTTCCTTCACTGATGCCATACCAAGTATCCCATCGTCCATCTTCTTTTTGCCTGTTGATTAATTCTTTTATGTCAGATTCTATAGTCTCTTTGGTAAATGACGAATGTAGCATACCGTCAGGTGAGGGGGCATAATTTAAACGATGTGGTTTTCCATAAAGTCCCCAACCTTGGTCCGTTTTGTCTTCGCAAATTATACCATTGTTCGTTATCCAATTTTTAAGGTCATTTATTGTTATTTCGGCCTTACGGCGACTTTTTGTGTGTTTTAAAAACGTCAACCACCTTGGTACACATAAATAACAGAAAGCGTGCTTATCTTGAATTCGTTCAAATTCACTCCAAACAAACTCTTCCGCTTTTTTCATCCAAGGAATGGCTATCCCATACTTTTCCAAAATCCCGAGTAAGGGTGCAGTAGTGCTTAACGCCGCCCATTCCTTAACTGTTTTGAAATGTCCTTCGCAAGGGTAATCACTTTTTGGTCTAAACATCCAAGGAATACCGCCTTTCTCTGTTGTTATACCTTCAAAATAGGGCATAAAGTCTTTTAGAATGACCTCTTTGGTCAGATAACCCACCTCATCAAGCGTCTCAAGTGCCATAACGCCAAAGAGGGGCTGACTTTCCGGTGATGCTGTATCCGGTTCCATCCCATGTCCGAATCCACCATCAGGATTTCGATAGGCATAAACGGCGTGAAAAACGCCATTCATATCTCCGTTCGCAAAATGAAATTCAAACAAACGTCTTTCAATCATTCTTGCATTTGTCAATATAAAATCCCTTGCTTTTAGAAAGTCGCTTTTCGGTAAAATCATGTTGTTTTCAAGGATGGTTTGAATTGCGAATAACGTTTTGGCTAAACTGTGTTTTAATGGTGTTTAGGATTTATTGGCGTTAGCTTTTACTTTTTTTCCTCACGCAAAATTTTCTCCATTTTACGACCTCTTGCCAATTCATCAATCAGCTTTTCCATACGTCTACATTGTTTATACAATTCAAATTCATCCTCAATTTCCTCAATTCGATACCCGCAAACGACTCCTTTGATCAAATGCGCATTTGGATGAATTTTTGCTTTTTGAAAAAATGTTCCAAAAGTTACTTTTTCATCAATGAGTGCCTGTAAAGCATCTTGATCAAAACCAGTAAACCATTTGATTACTTGGTCGAGTTCTTCTTTTGTTCTACCATTTTTCTCCAATCTGTTCAGGTAATGTGGATAAATGGATGCAAATATCAGATTGGCAACCTTTTCATTTTTTTCGGCCGTTACTTTCATTTTTATTTGATTTTGAATTGATTGGTACTAACGATTTTGGCCCTGCCTGCATGCCTACGGCACGTAAACCGGCAGACAGGTATGATTTCGTTGCCGCATTTATGACTTGCCCAGTTTTATATCGCAGGAAATCGTCCGTCTGTAGTAAAGATAGTTGATTACAGGGATTTTCAAGCCAACGCTGGGCATCTCGACAAGCTCGATACAGGCTTGGTCGGAGCATGGAAACTCCGACCACAATTACTTGTACACCTTGGTGTAACGTGTTATTCTTTTACTCGATTGTATTTTTTTAGGGTTTTGATAAGTAAATCATGGGGTAGGGCATAGGCTTTATTGCCATTTATTCCTTCCATATCCTCTGCAGCGACCATGGCATTTATTATTGCTTCTTCAACCGCTTGTACAGTGCTTTGAAAAAACCAATTCATTTGGTCATTTGGTAAACTCTCTATACGCACTTTTTCTTTTCTGTTAAAGGCATTTTCATTGGCCGTTGAAAACGCAATGAAGATATCACCTGAACCGTTAGAGCCACGACCGCCTACATTTCCTATTCCAATGGGAACTCTTTGGGCAATTCGTTTAAGCTGATGGGGGGAGTAGTGGCGCATCTGTGGCCACCACTACAATGATTGAACCATCACCTTCTTGTCTATTGGATTTTGGCGGTTTTTTCATTTCGTAATTCAAAGTGTCCTTTAACTCAAGGCCAACAGGAACACCGGCAATCGTAAGATTGAATTTGGCACCGAAATTGGCTTGTACCAAAACGCCAATGGTATAGGTTGAATCATCAATTTTGAATTGGCGGGAAGCTGTCCCCGTTCCTCCTTTAAAACCCAAACACATCATTCCTGTTCCACCACCTACATTGCCCTCTTGAATTTTGCCCGTTGAAGCATTGTTGATCGCCTCTAAAACATGTTTTTCTTTGACATGGAAACCATAAATGTCATTTAAAAATCCATCATACGTTTCTGCAACAACTGGATAGGTATACCACCAATCTTCCCCTTTGTACCAATCTGTATCGACATACCATTTCAAAACCGCATCTCGAACGACTCCAACGCTATTGGTATTTGTAATCATAATTGGAGTTTCAAGAAACCCGGATTCAGTAACCCATGTTGTTCCGGTCATTTCTCCATTTCCATTTAGGCTATACCAATTTGCGAAAACCGGACTGAATTTTTTTGCCCTTCCTCTCGGGAAAATTGCCGTTACGCCCGTTCTAATGGGGCCTTTCCCAATAATGTTTTCGCCCTCTCCAGCGATTATAGTGGAATAACCGACTTCAACACCTTTAACATCGGTAATTGCGTTTAATTCTCCGGTTTTACCAAAAAAGGGAACACCCAGATCTCTTGCTCTTGGTTTTTGTCCATAAGATTGAAAACATAAAAGAATTATTAGTAATACTTTGGATGTTCTTTTCATAAGGATTGGTTTTAACGTAGTATGGCCGTTGTTGTAACACGTTTTTATTCAAGTCAGATTGTAAAAATTGCTAACTATTATTCCAATTATCACAGAAATAAACACTAATCGGTAACTTTTTATAACCGAAATTTTTTTCGGAATCAGCTTTATTCCAAGATAGAGGTTGAGCAAACAAATAAATATGTTTAGGAACAACACCCAATCTGGATACATAAGGACATATAGTATTTTATGTGCTGGCTTTTAATTTAATATTGTTGAAAGAATATAATCATGCAATATTTTTTCAGGCTGTCTTGTTTTTCCATTTCTATAATTACCTGATGTAATTGCGACAACTGAATTTAATTGTGGTAAAACAAAAATATATTGTCCACCTGCCCCTCTTGCCTCTATTGATTTGATTTCCTTTCCATTTATATTGTACTTATTGTGCCACCATAGATATCCATATTTGTTCTTATCAGCTACATCTTCTAGAAAAGTGTGCTTCTTAAATGAATCATTGATCCATTCTTCGGACATTATCCGTTTTCCTTTCCAGATACCTTTATTGAGGTATAACTGACCAAATTTCAGCATATCTCTTGGGGTTAGGTGAATACCTCCCGCAAAGTAGGGTATGCCAGTGTCATCTGTATTCATTATGTAATTTTTGATTCCAAGAGGTTCAAACAACTTTTCATGAATAAAGAATTCCATCGGTATGGATAAACGGTTACTTAGATAAACACCAGCTAAAAAAGGGTCTGCAGATTTATAAATGGTATGTTCTTTTGGATTGTGTTTAAGAGGCACTTCTAAAACTTTTTTTAACCAATTATCAGAACTTTGATAGTCATCTTCTCCTACTTTTATACCTGAACTCATGGTGAGTAAATCTTTAAGAATGATTTTAGATTTTTCAGAATCTATAGTGTACTGATATTCTTTTGGCAAGTATTTGTAGACTTTTTGCTCTACGTTTTCGATGACTCCATTATCTATTGCCAAGCCTATTATTGCGGACCCATAACTTTTGCCTGCAGAGCGTGTATCATGTGGAGTATTAGCGTTGAAATCACCAAAGTACCTTTCATATACAATTTTACCATTTTTAGATATAACGATACCTTCCGTGCCTTCTAAGAGATTATTTCCAATATCCTCTTCCATTTTTTTTAAATTCAACGGATTATTAGATATTTCCCAGCCATCATTAACTAACGTCTTTTGTTCACTTGACTGAGTGCTTGAAGCTACCTTATCGTCAAGCCTCTTATAAACTACCGTAGCTATTGTTTTATCAAAACCAAGATTAATATCCACAATAATTTCGGACTTACTCAACTTCCCGTCAAAAAATAGTCCAGTTCTGTAATCATTAAATGAAATACTGTCGTTCTTCTTTTTAAAGTCTGTGCACCAAAACGAACCGAGTATGGGATAAGCATTGTATTCTTCGTTCGTTACGCCCTCCATAATTAGCTTAAGACCGTCTGCCCTTAAATAATGAAGAGCAGAAAGATTCCATTTGCCTATATATCGATTACCTTGTTTTTCTAGCTTGACAGGAAATAAATCCCTTTTCAATTTAATAAAGCCATTAATGTTAGATGAATTATTATCAACCATACCCTTAAATGAAAAGTCATGAGTTAGCAAAAGATTGATCTGATTTTCAAAAGAGAATTCTTTTATAAAAATGTCTTTACTATTCGATATTTTTAGCGTGGCATCTTTTCCTTTCAAATTGATTATTATATCTAGATTTAGATTGTTTTTATTTTCTGGTATCCCTACCCATATCCCTATGTAATCTTTCATGTTTTCGTCCTGTGCACATCCAGACATGGAAAAGGTTAGAATTACAAAAAAGAACATTAGATTTTTCCTAATCATTATGATTTTATTATTGTGTCACTTTTTATAAGACTTGCGCACAACGCCGCGCTATCCTCCAAAGGTAGATAAGTGGGCAGTCTGTCTGCCGCTAGGCAGGTCTGTCGGTTTTCATGGAAATATAGTAAAATCCCTGAACGCTGGCGAGGGAAATGATCTGATGTTCGGTCTGGTTCCCTTTGCCATCGGTCATCAAGTAGCCTTTTTTTTTACAGGGCGTCACTTGTGGGTTTTGCGCCTGCCTGCCGGCAGGCATGATATTGGGAATGAAAAATTGACGACCGGATTGCGTACCTGTCCACCCTTGGCGGATTAATTATTGCCATTGTTGTTTAGGGTTAGGATTAATCTAAAGAAATCAGATTATTTTATAACGTTGAAATCCGTGAACAGATTTTCTTCAAGGGGTTTAACATAGTTGTCAAACTCTTCGATTAGTACTTTTTGACCGGGCTTCCATAACATCAATGCCGTTTCTGGCATATTCGTCTCACCGTGTTGTTCGGTTGGAAAATAAAAATCCCTTGTTTTTGACGAGTCAAAAATTATAAGGAGAACATAAACGTCTCTTTTTTCCCCTCTATCTCCCTTCAATAGTTTCAAGGTAACTCCTGGCACATTTTTATCAAACGTTGGAATCAAACGTTCAGTAACAAAATTCTCAAAATCGTCTTCTTTTACCCCCTCTAGTAAATGCAATTCCCGGTAGGATATAACTTCTGTAAATTCTTGCTCGAACGGTTCGTCGGAAGATGTCTCCATCACCCCCAATTTATTAGTGGTTAGAAACAAAGAACCAAGAATAAATAAGATTATCAGGCTTTTCATAATTGAATTTGTTAATGGATAAAGGTTATTAATTTAATTCTGCACAACGGTTGTTGTATGGCTTCGTTGTGGAAAATGTCTGCTTGACTTTTCCGTATAAAATCCAGCCGATTCATTTGTTTGTGGTTTCAAGTTAACCAAAAGTAACAACGAATTATCGCCTCTGTGCATAGTTAATTTGAGTTTGACATTATATTTTCAATGACCTCTTTTCTACAATTTGTGGCTTTTTGAACAAATTCGTCTGTGACGGCAAGTCCGACCTCGTATTTGGCGGACCACAAAATGAATTCGACCAAGATGGGTATTAAGTCCTTTCCCTTATCCGTTAATGAATATTCTTTTTGCGTTCTTAATTTCTCGTAAACTTTAGATTCGATAAGTCCTGCATGTTCCAATTTTTTTAGTCGATCCGATAAAATGTTCGTGGCGATTTTTTCTTTTGAGCGAAGGAATTCCTTATAAAACCTTTTTTGATGGAATACAAGGTCCCTGACGATCAGCAAACTCCATTTGTCACCAAAAAGGTCAAGGCCATAACTGATCGGACAGTCTGAACGTTTAATGTTTTTTTTCATCATCACTTGTTTTTTGCAAGTAAGGTGTTATATTTGCTTGCATATTGCAAGTTAATGGAAATAATCAATGAAATGGAAACTTTCGAAATAAATCTGGATAGTCTGAAAAAAGAGACCTGGACGGAGCAGGAATACGAAAATGCGGCTGTAGTCGTAGATTTTGTGCAACATATAATGAACGACCACGATTTTGAGTATATCAAGAAGAAGTATGGCGGGCATAAGTACAAGCAGCATAATCAAAGCATGGTTGACGGACCAGCGGGTGTGCTCGAGGTCGTATCAAATTTTGCCAAGCGCTACCCCGACTATGCCTATGATGTCAAGCATATCTATGTTGACGGTTCGTTCGTGATTCTTCATTCTCACGCCACCAATAATAAAAAGCACCGCGGTAATCCTAAAAAGGGGCTTAATATCATGGATGTGTGGAAAGTGGAAAACGGGGAAATCACCGAACATTGGGACAGCGTTCAACCCATTCACGGTTCGATGCGCTTTTTATTTTGGATGATAGGGGGAAAGTTTCGAAACAACAACACTTATTTTTAACTCGAGCACTTTACGCTTGGTAAACACTAATATTTTCCAAAGCCCGTGATGTGATATTTTAAATACATACAACGTTCTCGGTTATATGCAGTGTGACCGATAGGGAGCACTATCGTAATAGCCATTGTTATAGGGTTGGCTTTCCTATTTTCGTTTACTTCTCATTGCTTTTACTTTTTTGATTGAATCATCTGCAAGAAACTTCTTGTACTCCTTTGTCTCTGCCCCGTAGATTGCAATTTTCCCTTCTTCATTACTGTGAATTCCCCAACCATAAGATTTGGTTAGGGGAGAGGCACGAAAACAAGGTCGCCCTTTGGAGAAATAATACTCTCTTTGCTCGTCCATTTCTCCTTTTTCAAATTCTTTTCTGATTGCAAATACATCAAATAGTACCTCATCAGAAGTGTACTTGTATGGATTTTCATAAAGTATATCGAATTGCAAATTAGCCACGGTTTTCTTTTCTCCTTTGATTGGTGGCATTTCTCCTTTATCCGTTTTGCAATCTTCTGCTATTTCTATGAATGTATTGTAGTAATTTGTTGTATGTTTCATAATTAATGATTTGGCAAGTTCATTAAATTCCCTGTTTCTACCCAAGTCTTTAAATTGCTGAGGATTAGGTACCATTGTTTGGCTTCTTCCTGCATAGGATTGTTTTCAGTAAATTGGTCATTGGTCAATGTGAGACGCGTTGCTTGTACAAAAGATTCAAAAGTAGCCTTGACTCTTGATCTTAGCTGTACGTGATTCTCTTTGTACATAGGGCCTGGGTGGTCGGTATAAGAAAGAAGTTTGCCTTTCTCATATTCCAAAACCTCTCCATATATATGCACTGTTTCTTGTCCTTGATAAATCCCGGCGTATTCTATTCGTTCTCCAATTTTGAAAGTAGAACGAATATCTGCTTGGTAAAATGCCTTAAAAAACTGATTTGGCTCGACAAATGCATTCCATACTTTTTCCGTTGGGGCATTAATGTAAATTTCTGTGTAAAAATCCATCATTTTAACATTGTCTTTCCCAAAAGTAAACTTGGGTTGTGTCAACCCTTTGTCACAGGTTCTTGAAAATGTTTTTTTCTTTGAATTTCCACATACTCGTCTAATGTCATTTTGTGGGGTACAAACTTTTCCAATGGATAGGTCATTTTTTGAATTCTGTCAACCCTAAAACTCCTAAACTCTTTTCTCAATCTACACCATGCAATTAAGACCCAATTTTCTGAGGTGTTATGATAAATCGCAAAGGGTTCTACTTCTCGTATGCTATCTTTGGTTGCCCCTTCTTTTCTATATTCGATTTGAATGACCTGGAAGTTGGTAAGTGCTTTTTGAATGTCAGATAGATAATTACTTGTTCTTTCTTCCTGCCAATTTTTTCCGATAATGGTTCTGTTGGCAAGAAAGTCGACTTTTTCTTTTTCGCTACTTCGCAATACTGACTTTATCTTATCCGTTGCTTTAGTAAATTCCTTGATAAGCGATTCGTCTTTGGTTTTTGCTATCATTTTCTCTCCAAAGATTAAAGCGTTTGCTTCTTCCTCGGTAAACATAATGGGAGGTAACCTGTAACCATCCATTAAGCCAAAACCTTTCCCTTCAATTTGAATAACTGGAACTCCCGCTTGTTCCAATGAAGCCAAGTCCCGATAAATGGTTCTCTTACTTACTTCAAAGTGTTTTGCCAACTTCTCAACAGAGACGGAAGTTTTTGCTTGCAGTTTCAACAGAATTGCCGTTAATCGAGATAGTCTTGATATGTTATCAGAATATGCCATTTATGTTTTGTCTGCTTGCCCCTAAGGTAGTGCTTCCAAAATACAGCGAATCGAGGTGCGAGATATAGGGATTTCAGTCGCCGCGGGCGTTCCTAGAGAAGCGAACACAAGACGGTCCCGTATAACCGTCAGTTACGAGTTTTAAGTTACTATTTTTCGCCTGCCTGCCGTAGGCAGGGTTAATCACTATCGCTCGCGATTCCGAGTGGATTCGCTTGGCCTGCCCTGAGCATCTCGACAAGCTCGATACAGGCTTGGTCGAAGGGTAGTCGAATCCGCCGCAATTGTGGTTAGCATCTATGTAAAAGCAGCTTGTCGATTATCTTTAAAGTTCACCAAAACTTATAGAGATGGAAACACAACAAACTGCTCGACCTAAGTTATTCATTGGCATCGACATACACAAACGAAGTTGGAAGGTACATTGCTCGACGGACCTGTCCTCGGGCCGGACTTTTTCGATGCCTCCCGACCCGGCCCACCTTTTGAACTATGTGGAGCGCCACTATCCGGGCTTTGAGGTTTCGACGGCCTATGAGGCTGGTTGTTGTGGCTATTCCGCTCACCGGGCCTTTTGTTCGTATGGTTGGCGGAGTTTGGTGGTTAACCCTGCCGATGTTTTCAGAAAGGGCAAGGAACGCCATACGAAGACCGATCGCATCGATGCGCAGTTGATCTCACGAGAACTCAAAGACGGGCGTTTGGAGAGCATAGAAGTGCCGGATCGTCGCCGTGAGCAGTTACGGAGTTTGTTTCGCAGGCGAAACGATCTGGTCAAGGATATGCGCCAGATCAAGAGTTACATCAAGATGCAGCTCCTCTACTATGGGGTCAAAGTTCCTGTTGAGTTCGATAACAGCCACTGGAGCCATGATTTTCGCAACTGGCTGGATCGATTTGTTTTTGAGTATGCCCCGGGCAATGAGGTTCTACGTAGCCGTATGCGCAGTTTCCGGTTCATAGATAAGGAGTTCAGGGACGTCTCGACAAGCCTTCGCAGGTATACCAAGCAATATTATAAAAGGGATTATACGCTATTGCGCAGTATACCCGGTATCGGGGGAATCGTGGCCAGCGGTATCTTGAGCGAACTTGGCGATCTGCGTAGGTTCGATAACATCAAGCATCTTGCGGGTTATGTAGGTTTGGCCCCGGGCATTTATCAAAGTGGCGATACCCTTCGCCATACTGGCGTCAGCATGCGTGCCCATCGCCTTGTCCGCAGTTATTTCATAGAGGCCTCATGGCAGGCCATACGCACCGACCCGGTGATGCAGGCCTATTACCGCAAACATCATGGAAAGAACGTCAAGAAGGTGATCGTGAAGGTGGCCAGGAAACTATTGAGCAGGACACTGGCGGTGATCAAGACAGGGGTTCCCTATGAGATAGGTATAGTGGAATGAAAAGAAAAAAATGGACATATAAACCATAACAAAGCCCACAAGAGAAGTAGACCGGCTTGTATCACAGAACAATGTAGGTGACCTGCCCAAGGCAATGATCACATCGGTTAGCAAGTGACCAGGCCCATTATAGCTTTTGATCATACAGATGCCGGTGAACACCTGAAGACGGGCGTATCACATATAGGATGCCGAGCAAGTTATACCAAAGAAAAAAAGGTGGTTTAAGGAGAAAAACAAATATTGATTAACTTTAAGGAATTGGACTATGGCTTTTCATAGGATACATTGTTGGCAAACATTTTTTCTTTTATCGCAACTATTCTAATTCTTTTATAGTCGGCAAACCATTTTCCGTTAATCAGGCATTGTTCCTTTACTTTTTCCTGGACCTCACTTTTAATTTCCTCTATATGATTTTCTGAAACTCCGATAAAAAAGCTCTCCCCGAACATTGAAATCCAATCTTTTATTCCAGAATTCTCGTCTGCAAGTTCAGTTGGTCTGTCATAATGCTCAGCAAAAAGAACTCTAAATCCAGCCGATTCGAGTTCAGTTGAATACGCTCCAATTGTCGGAAAATACCATAGGTCTAATTCGGATTGCTTTCCATATCCTCTTATCTTCAATGAGTTTCTCAGTTCATTGATTATTGTTTGTACGTTTCCTTTTCCTCCAAACTCAAGAACAATTTTTCCATTTGAATTTAAATTTTCGTACATACACTTTATGGCATTTTTGAAATCTTTCACCCAATGCAGTGTTGCGTTTGAAAAAATCGAGTCAAATTTTTCATTGAATTTGAAATTACTGGCATCGGCAACTTGAAACTCAATGTTAGGGAATTTCGATTTGGCGTCAGAAATCATTTCTGCTGATTTATCAATTCCAATCACTTCTTTGGCTAGTCCACTTATTTTAAAAGTTAATTGCCCAGAACCGCACCCTAAATCCAAAATTCTTTGATTCTCTTTTGGGTCGAGAAGATTAATTAGACTTTCTCCATAATGATAAACAAAAGAATGCTTCTCATTATAAAGTTCAGGTTTCCATTTTGATATCGAATCGTTCATTTTTAATGTTTGCTAACGGTTTCGGCTCTGCCTGCATGCCTAGGGCATGTAGACCGGCAGGCAGGTAGGAATTATCCGTCTACTGTCGCTGATGCTTTAGCGAAGGTTAGAGGACTTTCCATATGAAATCCTACCGAACTAAAATTAATAAACGTTCTTTTTAACCTGCCGCCAGAATGAATCATGACCATTGTTGTGAGTCGTTTTTTATTCTAGTTCAATGCCGTAAATCCGAGATTCCTCTTCCCATGGGTGATAGCCCTGTCCGATATATTTGAAACCAAATTTTTCATAAAGTCCGATATGCTCGGTGCATAGATACAAGTTGTCATATCCTGATTTTTTGGCATCCGATTTTGCCTTACTCAGTAAAAGCGAACTATAAGCATTTCCTCTTTCCTTTTCATCGATAAATACTGCACAAACCCAAGGGTATAGATCTCCTCTGCTAATAAAGTCATTAATGATGAGTCCAGCACATCCAATTATTTCATTCTCTTTTGCCAATAAGTACCATTGTGGCAAATCATTTTTAGCATTTATACAGTGGGAAATGGAATCTTCATATATTACTGGCCATACACTTTTCCAATTCCGCTGAAAATATTCGATAGCTATGTCTTTATAATTTGGATTTTCCCTTATCGATATTAGTTGCATTTTTTTATGAGATAGTGTATACCCTTTTGAAGGCTCACAACGATTTCGGCCCTGCCGGCATGCCTAGGGCACGTAAACCGGTAGGCAGGTATGATCTCGTCGCGGAATCATCCCTGCCCTTCTACAGGTGGGCGCATTGAATTATAACCATTGTTATAGACAGCTTTATTATTTAATTCTTAAGAATCTTTTGGCATTATTATAAAATATGTCAGTTTTTTGTTCAAGCGATAGAAAGTCGGCATCATTAATAATTGCTATAGATTCTTCGATTAATTCTGGCCAAATAAATGCATCTGAACCAAACATTATCCGCTTTCCAAATCCAGCTGTGACCAACTTTTTAAGATGATATTCATAAAAATATTCACGAGGGTATGCCCATTGAATTCCACCTAAGTCAATATAAATTTGAGGATAATGATACATCATTGTTATCATTTCATCGATAAATGGTTCTCCATAATGAACAACATAAATGCGTAGCTTCGGAAATTTCTTTAATACATCTTCAAGTAATAGGGGATTAGAATAAGCTGCAACGAATTTTGGACTGAATAAGTAGGGTGTTCCTGGTGCTCCATTACCTAAATGAACACCAACGGCAATATCAAGTTCCTGGGCGATTTCATAGTATGGAAACATTCTTTGGTCATTTGGCGCAATTCCAGCATATTGGTTTGATACTTCTCCAAGAACATTAATATTATTTTGAGTTAAAATTTGCTTTAAACTGTCTGCGCTGAAATTCTCTCGACCAATACGGAATTTTAAACTTGGAATTATCCTATTGGAAAACCTTGAATTCCAACTATTTTGCGTTTCAATGGAACCAGTTGCAACGGCTTTTACATTATGTTTTTTTAATTGTTTTTCAATTCTATTAAGATATTCATCATATGATTCGGGTGACCATATCGGATTTTCGCAATTAGGTATTTCCATAGCTTTATACCATAATTCTGAAAATTCCTCTTTAGGGTCAAAATGAGGAATTATATTTGACAAAGGAGTGCAAAGCGCTGATTTAACAGGTGGCAAATCGGAAGGACTGTCAGCATGAATATGCATGTCAATAATTGGTCCTTTATATCGGTCAATATTTCGCGAAGTGGATTGATTCTCCTTTCTGGAATTACATCCGAATAAGATTATAAATAGAAATATTATTTTGATACATTTCATTTTCTCAAATTGTCTACAATGGTTTCGTGTATGAGTAGTTATGCGGGTTAACACTTAACTTTTCAAGCCTGCCTACGGGCCTACGGGCCGTAAACCGGCAGGTAGGTCCCTCGGTTTTTCATGGAAATAAGCAAAATCCTATACTGCCGGTCAATCCTTTTTGATCTCCTCAAAAGTGTTTTTCGTCTTTTTCCAATCGATCAAGGGCGAGCGATAGAATTGTACGTTCATCCGCTCCAAATACGGGGCTTGGTTTGCCAAGCGTACTTTGAAGTTTTCCCAATCCCGGTTTTCTTGGGTCGACCAGCTCAATTCTGAATATCCAATGGCCCGGGGGAAGGCGAGATACTCCAATTCACCGATATCACTGATGGTCTCTGACCACAAAGGGGCCTCGACCCCGAGAATATTCTTTAGCGGAATGCCTTCATAGGCTTCGGGCGCCCAGGTGTATGCGCTATCCGTCGGTATATAGGCGGCCCAATGCAGGCCGTGTTTCGACTCGGTATCGTACTGCATATCGAGGTAGGCCTTTTTGGCGGGGGACATGATCACCTTCATCCCCTTTTCAACGGCGAGGTCGGCATTTTCCTTACTGCCCCAAAATTGCGCGACCGAAGTCGAATCGACGTTGGCGGTGGCGAGTTCGTCCCACCCAACGGGGATTTTATCATATTTTTTGACGATATCGACCACCTTGTCCATAAAATAGATATAATCGTTTTTTTTGGTCACATGGCTTTCATCGCCGCCGATATGAAAATAGGGGCCGGGCGTAATCGCCGAAATCTCACGGACCACATCATCGATAAAGGCATAGACGGTATCTTTTCGGGTATCGAACGTACTGAACCCCACATGGGTGCCCTCATAAAGTTTGGGGGTCTTGCCGTTGCCGTTCAAAATAGGGTAGGAGACCGAGGCCGCATTGGTATGGCCGGGCATATCTACCTCGGGAACGATCGTCATATAATGTTTTGCCGCATAATCGACGATTTCTTCGTAGTCTTCCTGGGTGAAAAAGCCGCCGGCCTCCCCGCCGACTTCGGTGCTTCCGCCAATCTCGGTCAGCTTGGGCCACGATTCGATTTCGATACGCCAGCCCTGGTCATCGGTCAAATGCAGGTGTAACACATTGTATTTGTAATAGGCGAGTAGGTCGATATATTTCTTGACGTCTTCAACACTAAAGAAATGACGGGCCACATCGAGCATACTGCCGCGATAGCCAAAGTTCGGATTGTCGATGATTTTTCCCGTTGGGATGCCCCACACCGGATACGCTGCCAAGGTGTCAACGCTCGTCTCAGGTATCAACTGGCGTATGGTCTGCACGCCGCGAAAGGCACCCTCTGCCGTATTGGAGTTCAAGATGACCGAATCGGGAGTGATATAGATTTGATAGGCCTCGGGGGCATCCAGCTCCATACTGTCCGATTGGTTGATATAAATAACGCCCTCACGGCCGGGAATTTCTGGGACATTGACCTGTACGTCCAAATCGGTCTTTGCCTTGATTTTTTTGGCCAAAAACTTACCTACTTCCTCGTACCCCGTATTCCCTGAGGTATAGATGGCCGTAAATTCGTCTAGAGCGAATCCCTTTTCAGTGGGAATTACTTTTAATGGCTTGGGAATCAGGTTTTCAGTAGACAAATCGGTCTTGGGGAAGTTGAGCACCCGCTTCTTTTCTGCTTCGGTACAAGAGACAAGGGCACCCGTAATGGCCACGATCAAAAGAATTTTGTAAAGGATTGATTTCATTCTAGCTTTTTAATATTGATTATCGATTTTGGAATTTGGGTTTTTGGAATTCTATTCCATATAATTTTTGATGACGTTATACCACAGATCATAACCCTTATCGTTCATATGGAGTCCGTCCTCGATGAAGATATCTTGTTTTACGTTTCTTTTCTCAAGCATGGGGCTCCAGACATCGGCATAGTCGATTTGCGAATCTTTATTGCCCAATCGTTTGAATTTTCTGTTCAGCCTTTTGTAGTGCCGCTTTAGTTCCCATCTGGCGATACTGGGCTTGGCCGCTATCAAGACGATTTCGGTTTCCGGATTTTGTTGCCTGATCTTCTCGATGATGCCGATGGTCGTATCTATAATTTCCCTGGGTTTCTTTTCTGCGGAAAGGTCGTTGTCGCCTTCGTAGATAAACACTTTCTTCGGATTGAACCTGAGCACCAATTGATTCAGGTGATAATCAAGATCGGATGCCTGCGAACCTCCAAAACCGCTATTCACTATTTGTTGGTCGGGAAACAATTCTTGAAGGTTCGACCAAATTCTTATGCTCGAGCTGCCTGTAAATACGATGGTCTCCTTTGAGGAATCCCAAAGGGAGTCATATTTTTTTACAACGTTCTCAACCTCTTCGGCAAAGCGTTCAGGGTCTTGTGAAAATCCGAAAAATCCGATAAAAAGAAATAAAAGTAGCAGGTACCTCATGGCCAAATTTGAAGGAATGAAGGTACTCAACATTTTAGAAATGGGTCAAATTATTTTGGCTCCGTAATTCCTTCGGCGACCGACCAATCATAAAACCGTTGGATCCAATCATCCGAAGGCAAGTTTTGTTTTTTCACCCCGTACCCATGTCCACCTTTGGAGTACATATGAAGTCCGACCGGTTTTTTGGCCTTGAACCAAGACGAATAGAGATCAATGCTCCCTGCGGCAAGACCAAGGGGGTCATCGGTCGAGCAGACAATCAACATTGGCGGGGCATCTTCAGGAACTTCTTGTACCGGCATGGCCGACGTCCACGGATACACGGGAACAAGAAAGTCTGGACGATTTGTGCCAGAATAATTATAGGCCACGCCCATGGTGACCGCACCTCCCGCGGAGAAGCCCATAAAGCCAATTTTGTTGGGGTCAACGTTGAGTGCTTCGGCATTCGATCGTACATATTGAATGGCAGAAAGTCCATCGGCAACCGATAAGGGCATGACCGGTGAGACCCTCTCGATAATACGTGATGGGTTAGTGGTGCCCTCCTCGGTGATTTCCTTTACACCATCATCGCCGGTCGGCACCAAACGATATTTCAATACGAAGGCGGTAATGCCATTTTCGTTAAGCCATTTAGCTACGCCCGTACCTTCACTGGTAATGCTAAGGGCATAAAGTCCACCACCCGGAGCTACGATGACCGCTGTGCCATTCGGATTCCCCGGCCGAAAAACTTCCATGGTCGGTACCGAGACATTGGTGACCACATCGTTTTGCCAAATATCGGAGAAGTATGCTTTCTCATCCCCGTTCCATTGAACGGTGGCAGATTTTTCATGGGGTACTTCGATTATTTCCTGTGCACTGACATTGCAGAAGGTCACAACGACCAAAAAGACTAAGATGTAATTTTTCATTTTCAAAGATTTAAATGGTTCAGGCCCCGATTAAAATATAAGCTCCAGCGGCCAGCAATCCGCCGATTATTGGACCCAATATAGGAATCCAAGCATAGCCCCAGTTACTGCTTCCCTTTCCTTTCATGGGTAAAAGCGAATGCATAACGCGAGGCCCAAAATCACGGGCGGGGTTAATGGCATAGCCGGTGGTTCCACCAAGACTTAGGCCAATACCGATGACCAATAAGGCAACTGGCAAAGCGTCCAAAGAACCCAAGGAAGCTTCTTGGCCGTTGAAATTCGCACCGACAATATAAAGTACGGCAAATACCAAGGCAAAGGTGCCGATGATTTCAGAGATGAGGTTGCGCATTGAATTGGCGATTGCCGGGCCGGTGGCAAAGGTTCCCAATTGGGATCCGGGATCATCAGTGGCATCGTAGTGATCCTTATAGGAAAGCCAGACCAAGGTCGTACCGAGCATGGCGCCCAAAACCTGGGCGATAATATAGCCGGGCACCATTGCCCACGAGAATTTACCTGCGGTGGCCAGCCCTATGGTAACGGCCGGATTGATGTGTGCCCCACTGACATCCGCCGCAATAAATACCCCAACGAAAACGGCGATGCCCCATCCGAGTGTTATGGCTACCCAGCCGGCATCGTTGCCCAGGGTCTTTTTCAAGACCACGTTCGCGACCACTCCGTTCCCCAAGAGTAGCAGCATGGCAGTACCAATAAATTCAAAAATGTAAGCTGTCATATTTTTTTTGGTTTTGATCGGTTATTCAATCGATGATTGCTTGATAGGCAAATTGCCCCATGACTGTCGTATAATAGTTGTTATAGGGCTGAACTTGGGTCATAAGAATGGCGATAAGTTCTTCTTGGGGATCTATAAAGAAATAAGTACAGAAAGCCCCACCCCAATAATATTGCCCGACCGACCCCAAGGCCTTCGTTTCGGCAAGGTCATCAATGACACCGAAACCCAATCCGAAACCCCGGCCCGGTGCTTGTTCAAGTTCGCCGATTTGGTTTATGGTCATGAGCTCGACGGTCTTTGAACTTAATAGTCGTTTGCCATCATAGCTTCCCTTGTTGAGCATCATTTGACAGAATTTCATATAGTCGCTTGCCGTGGAGAACAGTCCATGTGTACCCCCGTAGACCGTAATGCCATCCTTTGGCAATTGCTGTTCTGAGGTAATCATTTTCCCTTCTTGATCGTAGTTGTGAACAGGTACCCATCGATCTTGTTTTTCCTTTGCAATATTATAACCCGTATCCACCATTCCCAAGGGATCGAAGATGCGCTGTTGAAGGAATTCCGCAGCGGTCATTCCCGAAAATTTTTCGATGAGCAGCGCTAGCACATCTGGTGATGCGCTATAGTACCACTGTTCGCCGGGGTGGCCAACAAGTGGCAAACCGACCAAGGTATTCACCCTCGTTTCGATGGATTCCTGAGGCTCAAAATAAAGCGCCTTTGAAACTGCCTTGTCCAATTCGGTGTTGCCAAGGCCGTGTGAGAAGCCAGCGGTGTGCGTTAGAACATGATGAATGGTAACCGCTGTGTTCGGTGGCTCGGTTGCCCCGTCAGGAGCATTGATGTCTTTCGCAACCTTCAAATTTTTGAACTGTGGGAGATATTTGGAAACGGGATCGCTCAATTGAAAATGCCCTTCCTCATAAAGCATCATAAATGCGGCCGATACAATAGGCTTCGTCATCGACATGATGTGAAAAATATTGTCGTTCTGCATAGCCCTTTTGTCGGCCAAGCTTGCGAATCCGTAGGAGGCATCATGAACGATTTGCCCTTTTCTGTAGATAAGGGATACGGCACCTGGAATCTTTCCCGACTTGACCTCATTCTCCAAAAAACTACTATAACGTTCAAGTCTGTTCTTCGAAACGCCAATGGTTTCCATATCGGTGTTGGCGAGTTGTGCGTTTCCATTGTCAATCAATAGAAACAGACTACAAAAGACGATAAAGGACAAAAATTTATTTTTCATCTGAAATTACAGTTTTGAAGGGACGATATCCTTGGGGCACAACTTGAAATCCACCTCGAAATTTTACAAGTCCTCAAGATAAACTTTTTTCGCCAAATCCCTGTGAAATACGATAAAGACGATAAAAAACCCATTTTTTGTTATCATAATTAGCATAGATTGTATAACTTACCGAACTGGTGGGAAGTGTTGAGACTTCCACTAATAAACAATCCATTAACACTAAAAAATTCTTCTTACAATGAGTGATTTAAACGAAAAATTGGCAAAATTAAAAGAGACCGCCGTAAGTCAACTTAACGATTGTGGAGTATCGAGCATCGATCACGATACTTTAGACGGTTATGTGAACAGCCTCAAGTCAATGGTCGACAATAAGGATGCTACCTTGGTCTCAGGTACCGATGAATCTGAATTGGAAACTGTTCGCAGAAATTTTGTTGAAAAGAAATTGGGCGTTACCGATAGGGACAAGGCCATGAGCGCTATCAATAGCGTGGCGGAAAAAATGTCGAGCATTCGAATGAAGAGCCGCCCTGCGTTTTACTATTTGGTAAAGCAGGAATTGGGATAATTCCGAAATCCAATATCAGGTCGATGAAATCGATTTGAAATGAAAGACCGCTGACCGCGGTCTTTTTTTGTTTTGCATCAAACAGTTTCCGAAAATTGCCTTACATTAGACAAGCCCGTTTTAACCGCGTGAAATGGTCGAACGGGTACAATGAATAATCCGACCGACCTAATATGATCTTTCCTAAGAGTGTTCTCATTCTTTCGCTTTTTGTTTTTACTTCGAACATTTTTGCACAAGACAGCTTGGCAACGTTGAACCCCAACACCCGTCCGGTCGCATGGGCCGTGGCTTTTGATAGTCCGCCACAAATTGACGGAAATGTACTGGGCGACGAGATTTGGGGCGCCATCGAACCCTTTGGTGGGTTGACCCAGACACAACCCAATTTTGGCCGCCCTGCAAGCGAAAAAACAGAAATACGGATCGGCTATACCAAAGAGACTTTTTACCTATCGGTCGTATGTTACGATTCTAGACCAGATGCGCTCGTGGTCTCCGATGCCAGGCGCGATGCCGACCTTGACAACACCGACGCCTTTCTTTTTATTTTGGATACTTATAAGGATGGACAAAACGGATTCGTTTTCGGAACCAATTCACTCGGCGTGGAATACGACGCCCAGGTCGACAACGAGGGGCAAGGAAACTTTAATGTCAACCGACAACAAGGTGGAACCATTGGGGGCTTCAACCTCAATTGGGATGCTGCTTTCGAGGTGAAAACGGAAGTAGGAGATTACGGATGGAGTGCAGAATTTGCGATTCCGGTCAGGACCTTGCGGTTTCAAGCCGGAAAGGATTGGGGCATCAATTTTCGGAGGAACATCAGAAAGAGCAACGAAATTGCCTATTGGGCACCGATACCCTTGGGCCTTGACTTAAAAAGACTGTCGCTGGCGGGCACTTTGACGAATCTCGACCTCCCTAGCCCGGGTAATTTAAAGTTGATTCCCTATGTGCTGGGGCGCATGGACAAAGACCATACCGTTGCCGATCCCGAAGCCGATTTCTCGGCCGAAGTGGGCGGGGATATCAAATTCAGTGTTACCCCGAGCCTTACGTTAGACCTGACCTATAATACCGATTTTGCCCAGGTAGAGGTCGATGACCAACAGGTAAACCTGGATCGTTTCAATCTCTTCTTTCCTGAAAAGCGACCTTTCTTTTTGGAAAATGCCGGATTGTTCAGTGTCGGGAGCCCTGGTGAGGTCGATCTCTTTTTCAGCCGCAGGATCGGAATCGGGGATAATGGAAATATCGTGCCCATCATCGGAGGCGCCCGCCTGTCGGGAAAGCTTAACCGTACCAATGTGGGACTTTTAAGTATGTGGACGGAAGATGTTCAAGATAAGGGAATTGAAGAGAACAATTTTACCGTGGCAAGGGTCAATCACGAGTTCAAGGGGCGTACGGCCCTCGGGGCCGCATTTATCAACCGACAGGGCCTGCAATCCGATAATAATTACAATCGCACCTTTGCCCTTGACGGAAAACTGGGTCTTGGGAAAAAGGCCCGTATGTCAGGTTTCTTCGCCAAGACAAAAGATCCCAACGATACCATCAATGCACACTCTTTTAAGTTTCAGACAGATTACAATTGGAACAATTGGGAACTGCGCGCCGCTTACACCGAAGTGGGGCAGGGGTTCAATCCCGAAGTGGGATTTTTACTTCGCTCGGCATTTCGAAAACCTGAAGGCTTGGTCTTGTACCATTTACGGCCCAAAAACCCAGATGCCAAGATTTTGGAATATCGGCCACACATTTCATATCGGGGCTATTGGAATTTCGACGGATTTTTGGAGACCAGCTTTCTTCACATCGACAACCACTTCGAATGGAAAAGTGGCCTTGAGATCCATACCGGTATCAACGTCACGAAAGAAGGGGTAGTGGATGCCTTTGACATTTCACGGGGCCAAAACGTAATCGTGCAGCCCGGTAATTACAACCATGTTGAATCCCAAATAATTTTCTTTACCAACAGAAGCCATCCCTTTTCGGTAAGTCTGAGATCCGTCATTGGGGGATCTTTTGGCGGTACACGGTATGTCGAAAGCATTACCGGCCGATGGCGCGTAGGCAATAAATTCAATTCAGAAGTGACCTTTCTGTACAACAACTTTCATTTGCCAGTAGGCAATTTCACGGCCAATATTTTGAGAAGCCAGATTTCGTATGCCTTTACACCTACCATTTACCTGCAGGGTCTGATACAGCACAATACCTCTGATAAGTTGTGGGCGGCGAACATTCGTTTTGGTTGGTTACAAAGGGCGAACACAGGTCTCTTCGTAGTGTACAACCATAATTTGCAAGATGGCGGGCCGTTGAACAACAGTTTTATTATCAAGTATACGCGCATGTTCGATATTTTAAAATGAGAACGGTAAGGCATATGGAAGACTGACCGCAAAGAGTGGTTACGAACGTTTTTTGTGTCATAATTGTCTTCTTCAAATAATCGCTAAAATTCAAACGTGTGAAAAAACGAATTTTCCTGACCTTCTTACTCGGATTGGTTTTTATAAGGATGTTTTCACAACAAGAACAAGTTTTGAAAAATGTTCTTGAAAATGGCCTGGCACAAAATGGAACGGACCAAAGCGAGGAACTGATCGCCCTATTGGCTGACGATACCCATTTGTTTTTTCCGAAGGGGAAATATCATTTTACCGAAACTATCCGAACCGATAAACTCGAGAACTTTACAATTGAAGGAGAACCGGGAACGGAAATCATTACCACCAGACCCATACTTTTTAAGATTGGCGGGCCAATGAAAAATATCGCGTTCAAGAATATTTCCATTAAATCTACCGATGCTACGGCTTCAAGTAGAGGGCAGTTGTCCCTGATACATTCGAACGAGCAGAATATTGCCAACCTCCTTTTGGAAGATGTATTTATGTCGGCCCCAAAATCGGCCACCAATGGAATCAAGTTCATCAATGAGCGAAATACGAAGACCAAAGGGGTTGTATTCAGAAGGTTCAAGGTAGATAGCATTGGGCGTATGGGCCTTGAAATTCAGAACCATCATAGACAACGGACAATTGCCGAAACAAGCCGTTATGAAGATATTTTGATTATTGATTCCGAATTCACAAATACTGGCCTAAGGGAATACGGCATGGGGGTTTCCGTTGGTGGATTAGGGAAAAACGTACAAGTTTTAAACAGCAGTTTTACCAATTCCTCCGATCGCGCCCTTGAATTTATCGGAACCGATGGCGTCACCATCCAGGGAAATTGCTTTCAAGATAATTTTGCCTCCATTGTGGTTACCAGAAACGAAATCGTTACGGGCCTGCGCACAAAGAACGTCACCTTCTCGAACAATGTTATGGATAATAGTGAGGGGGAGGGTTTTTTGGCCATCGAAGACCTGTCAATGGATAACAATACATTTAGACAGTGTGGCAGAATTAAATTTGCAGATATCAAAGGTGCAGAAATAAGATCGTTGACCGTTGACACCGAGGCCTATGCGGCATTGACAATAGACGGACTCAAAGATTTCTTAATTCAAGATGCCCAAATAAAGAACCGAAGAGCCGGCAATAATTTGATTCGATTGGAAGGAGAACGTTCCGAACTGAAGATTTACGACTCGACGCTTTTTCCAGGGAAGGGCCAGTGGCCCTATGACGATGTTGAAGCAACGAACACCATAATCGACTTCAAAAATGTCAAGGTATATGACTCGGAGGGTCGATTGACCGAAACATTGGGCCTTGATTAAGAGACTGACCTTCTACTTTTTAACTTAAAAGCAAAAAATAAAAAAGAAGAAATGAAAAATTCAAGACTACTTGCAAAACTATTGATCGTATCATTGATTATTGGCTCTTGTGCCGGAGCGAAAATTCCCCAAGAAATATTATTTGCGGAGAACTCGAAGGATTGGTTCAGCGAGGGAGACGCCAAATGGGAGTTTGTAAACGGCGAACTGGTAGGAAGTTTGGAAGCGGGCACGGGCTTTGCAATGACCAAAAAGTCATACAAGGACTTTGTACTAGAACTTGAATTCAAGCCGGACAGTACGATCAATTCAGGGGTTTTTATTCGATGCAAGGAGAACGGGATTTCAAATGTGGATTGTTATGAGATCAATATTTGGGACTTGCATCCTGATCAAAAGAGCAGAACAGGTGCAGTTGTGACAAGAACGACCCCGCTGACCAAGGTCGAAACCTTGGATAAATGGAACCGCTATAAGATCAGAAATGAAAAAGACCACCTTCAAGTTTGGGTCAATGGCGTTCTCACTGCTGATTTGAAGGACCAAGATCTGGCAGTAGGCCCGATCGCCTTGCAGGCCGCTGAATCTGGCCGGATACTTTTTAGGAATATACGCCTGACCAAAATCGACTAGTTTTGACCCAAGGCCAAGATTTGGACATCGATCTGGCAGTGATTGTTTAATTTTTGTTAAGAGGTTGGCAATTCTAAATCTATCCCCTAAATTGAAAAACTGTCGAGACAGTTTGAGAGAAAATCGATGATCAAGACTGCCTATCATTCGGAACTCAAGACTTCCATACAATCCTTAGACCAAAAGGATTGGGCCACTGTGGTGCAAGACAGAAACGTTTATCTTTCCATTCCCTATTTGGAAGCCCTCGAGACGACAATTGAACGTGA
The DNA here is from genome assembly GCA_965215845.1 of Aurantibacter sp. Classification (GTDB taxonomy): domain Bacteria; phylum Bacteroidota; class Bacteroidia; order Flavobacteriales; family Flavobacteriaceae; genus Aurantibacter_A. The sequence goes on along the minus strand of CBDCEL010000003.1, from coordinate 1,077,975 downwards.
TATCGATATATTTTATGCGATAGTCTACAACAAAAAGAACGAACCGGTAATGGTCGCTGTCTTTCAACTTGTCATTTTTGAGTACCGTAAAAATGACCATCCGAAGGCCATTCTAAGACATTTTCACAATGATGCGAACAAAGAAGATTGCTTTTCAATGTACATTCTGGTCTGTGGCAATGTTTTTTCAGATGGGGAAAATGGGTTTCTGTGGAATTCAAAAATAGCTGAAGAAGATGTTATTGAACAAGTCGTGGAAATTAGCAATAGAATCAAGAATGATAAGAGCACCGGAAAGAAACTTTCGGTCATCCTTTTTAAGGAATTCTGGCCGCAATCGACTTCGTACAGCGATAAGCTGAAGGGTTATAAGTACAAAGACTTTATGATCGATGTGAACATGGTCTTGCCAATCCATAAGAATTGGAAATCGATGGACGATTACCTTTTCAGCATGAAGACAAAATTCAGGAACAAGGCGAAAGGGGCCTTCAAGAAATCGAAAGATCTAGAAATAAAATCGCTTGGTTATGAAGATATTGTAAAGAACAAAGATAGGATCCAACGGTTGTTCGAGAACGTACTTGAACGGTCGAACTATATTTTTGGTACTATTGAACCCTTGACTTTTGCGGCCTTTCAAAAAAAATTGGGCACTTCCTTCTCAATGAGAGGGCTTTTTCATCATGACAAACTTGTCGGTTTCAGCACGGCATTTTTTCACAAAGGAATCATGGAGGCCAATTATGTCGGTATTGATTATGATTATAATTTAGAGTTTGCCATTTATCAAAGATTGCTCTATGATTACGTCGATCAGGCTATCTCGACCGGTTCAAAAGAATTGCAACTAGGTCGTACAAGTGAATTGATTAAAAGCGCCCTTGGGGCCAAACCTATCAACATGAAATTATATGCAAAACACAAAACGGCGTTGACCAACATTCTCATGTCGACCATTTTGGGGTTTGTCTCGCCCAGTAAGTTTGAATTGCGAAAACCTTTCAAAGCCAATTTTCCGAATCTTTAGGTTTACACTTAAAACCTTTCTTCGGTTTGGGCGTTGTATGAATTACATATGGTTTTTAAAAAGTACAATAAAAAATCCCGAAGGCAAGATCGTGACCGGTATGGCAGAACCTCCTTCGGGATTTTTTTTGGAATCCTTGATTACCTCGGATTTTACGTTCAAAGGAGAGTTACGCCCATTGGCAAAGAATCCCTCCCATTAGGGCAAATGTAATGACCCAATAGCCCGCATTGATAAATCCGTATTTAAATCCTTTGCCTTCAAAAAGGCCGTTGGTCAAAAGTATGGGCAATCCAATAAAAAGGCCGATCAACCCACCATGTGTGGCACCATGGCCAAAGGTTCTGAAACGGTCGCCATAGGCCTCCATAAATGCCCCAATTTGGTTCATGGTCTCAGACCCGTCTTCGCCAAAACCGGGTTCGTTCATCAAAAGTGAGTAATGGTCGGTCTGATGAACGACCAAGGTAAAAAGCCAAAATGCGGCCAAAAAGCTCAATACGTAGGCTGTGCCATAAATGATGGCCATATTGCCTTCCTTCATTTTTTCCTCGGTCATTCCGCTTACTTTCATCCAGGCCTTACCCAAGACGTTCGGATTATAATAAATAAAGCCGATTACAAGAGGTACTAGGGCCGCGAGGGCCACAATTAACATGTTTGGAAACATAATAGTTGGTTTAAGAAGTTTACTAAATATAGGGAATTTAGGCTATAAAAACATGAAAATCAGACGCCCACCGAACAGCAACATGATTATACCGAATATCTGATAGACCACTTTCAATCTTGTCACACTCATGAATTTCTTGAGTTTATTTGCGAAAATGGCCTTAAGCAGGTCTGTCAAAAATATGATCGCCAATGTGACCGATAAGGACACTACGACCGAAGCTTGGGAATCAAACTTTGTTTGATTGATTGTCAAAAAAAGTATCCAGACCCCAAAAACGAAAGGATTGACAAAATTGATAAGGAATCCGTTCAAGAGATAGATCCAAAGCGACCTTGAACTCGTCTTTTTCGAGACTTTGGTTTTGATCGAAGGCTTTAGAAGATATTTCAAGCCCATCCCGATCAAAAGGAGGCCGCCCGCCATGGCCATCCATTTTGCGTTCTCCCCTTTTTGCAAAAAACCGCCCAACCCTTGCAAGGCCAAGATTACATAAATGACATCCCCAATGATAATACCCAACGCAATCGCAAATCCGGCTTTGAATCCGACTTCCAAAGAGCTTTTAAGCAAATAGAAAAAAACAGGGCCTATGAACAATAGGGTACTTAGGCCAAGTAGCATGCCTGTGATTATTTCCATTTAGTACCGCTATTGAATGGTCTAAACCCCAAATTGCTGTAGATGATGGTCAAGGTGCTTTGAGAATAGCGTGTTCCATTTTTCTATGGAAAGTTTGCCGAAGGCATGTGAATCCCTCCCGTCAAAGTGTTGTTCGCCAAGCTCCTGCGTTTTTTTAATATAATCCACCAGACGCTTTTTTTCTATGTTGAAATTCCGCTCATCCGCTATAAGAAAGGCAGGGGCGGTACGTATATTTTTTTTGTAGGGTTTTGGTCCGACCACAATATTTTTGGCGAAAAGTTTAATCATAAACTTTTTAAATCCTTTGGGCTTGGGATGCTTGTCGGTATAGACCAATTCATAGGCAACATTGCAATGCGCCAACATTTGGGCAACATCCATCTTTCCCCAAAGATGTTGTGTCTCAGGGGTTAGTTTGTTGATGCGCTCAATGGCTTCTTGTGATTCTTTTTCATCGAATAGATTTTTCCAACTCATGACTTGTGTTTTTGACCATTGCCCACAATATATCGATTTTTCAACTATCGGAAATTGGGTCATTTGCAGTTATGACGAACCGGAACCGTATTTTAGGACATAGCACCTTCAATTCTGTTTACCGAATTCCATTGACGTTCATCATAAGCGTGTAAACCGAATCCATCGCGGTTATGAAGAGAATGTTTTGTTGTGGCCCGCCAAAAGTCACGTTCGCCGTCCATTTTTCGGGGACATCGATTTGTTTGATTTGCTTCCCAGTTTTATCAAAAACGGTGACCCCATCTCCTGTCAAATATACATTTCCTTGGTTATCGATGGTCATTCCGTCAGAACCAAGTTCGCAGAATAGTTTACGCCCTGAAAGGCTTCCATCTTCATTTACCGAATAAACATAGGTTTTTTTGTCACCGATGTCAGCTATGTAGAGGGTCTTTCCGTCCGCAGAACCAATAATTCCATTTGGCATTACAAAATTCCCGGCCACGACTTTAACGTCGCCTTGATTTGGTGTTATGTAATATACCAGTCTCTCCGTTATCCTGTTTTCGGTTGGTTCCCACCATGGACGTTCGTATAATGGGTCCGTGAAATATATTCCTCCCTTGGGATCGACCCAAAGGTCGTTCGGGCCACCCAATTTTTTTTCCTCAAAATTATCGATGATTACCGTAACGTTCTTTTCAGGATCAATGCGCCACAATTCATTTTTTTCATCGGCGCAGGATAGTAAGGTGCCATCATGATCAAAGTAAAGTCCGTTTGAGCGTCCGCTTGGTTTCATCCAATCGGAAACGGAATTATCGGTGGCATTCCATTTCACGATGCGATCATTGGGCTGGTCGGTGAAATAAACGTCACCATTTTTAGCAACGGCCGGACCTTCGGTAAAATCGTAACCGTCGGCGACCAAATTTAATTTGGCTCCTTGGGCAATGATACTTTTCTCTTGGGCCTTACATGAGGTAAAAATGAGAAGTACCGCGAATAATAATTGTATTGTTTTCATCTATTGTTTTTTGAATTTAAGTTACACTGTTGGCCACTTCAACCTGACCAATATGTCAGGCTATTCCTCTTCATCTGAGGGGAGGAACCAAAAAAGTCTATTTTTTCCAACCGGGCCCTTTGACAAACCTACCTGAAAATGCACCGGTATGCTCCCCGTCTTTCAAGACGTGCCCACCGTTAACAAAAACGTGCCGCATGCCAGTTGCGTATTGATGTGGTTTTTCGAAGGTCGCATGGTCTTTTATCTTATTGGGGTCAAAAATTACGACATCGGCAAAATAGCCCTTTTTTAACGCTCCTCGTTTTTTCAGCTTTAAATTGGTGGCCGGTAAGGTCGTCAATTTATGAATGGCCTCTTCAAGCGGAATTACCTTTTCCTCCCTAACAAAATGGCTTAACAACCTTGCAAATGACCCATAAGCACGGGGGTGGGTGCTTTGCTCCAAAAACACCCCTTCGTTCGTATAGGATCCCGCATCGGAACAAATACTCATATAGGGCAGCTTCAATTTCTTCTTGATGTTATCTTCCGACATGGAAAAATAAACGACTTGAATTCTGCTATTATCCTCATAGATCAAATCGACCAAGGTTTCATTCGGTGTCTTGTTTCGTTCTTTGGCGACATCGGCAAGTGTCTTCCCGATAAGGTTTCGCATTTCTTTATTGCGGAAGCCCACTAGAAGGATTTTTTCGGGGGGTACGTGAAAATCGATTTCCGCCATCATCTTTTTCCGTTTCGCAGGGTTCCCAATTAGTTTCATAGTTGAAGAATGCCCGCCCTCCTTGGCCCAAGAGGGCAGCACCACGTTCAACCCGGTGGAGCTTGCATTGTACATATACATATCGGTGGTAATGGGCAGGCCTTTGTTTCTGGCATTTTCGACCAGGGTGATTGCGCTATCCAATAAATGCCAGTTTGCATTTCCCGAGGCTTTGAAGTGATAGATTTCTGCAGGTAATTTTGCCTCCTCTGAAATGGTGATCAACTCCTCGACGGCTTCCAACAATCCTCCTTCCTCATCACGGATATGCGAAATGTACATGCCATCGTATTCGGCCACCACTTTGGCCAATTCGATAATCTCATCGGTTTCGGCATGTCCGCTGGGTACATAGATCAACGAGGTCGACATGCCAACGGCACCCTCTTCCATTCCCTGACGAAGTAGGTCCTTCATTTCTTCCATTTCCTTGTCGGTTGGAGGTCGCTTTTCTATTCCAATGACATGTTGCCGTAAGGTCGCATTGCCGACAAAGGAGGCGACATTGGTTGAAATACCTTTGTCTTCAAGATGTTGCAGGTATTCGCCAAGCGTGGTCCAAGAAACATCATATTTGATATCTCCCTGAAATTCTCGCATATTCTTTTTCATTGGTTCGCTAAGGGGCCCCATCGAAGAGCCTTCACCAAGAACCTCCAAGGTAACACCTTGTCGAATATCCCCTTGTGAGCGCCCGTCTTCGATCAAGGATACGTTCGCCCAACTCAACATATTGATAAACCCTGGTGCCACGGAAAGCCCGGTGGCATCGATTTCATTTTTGCCCGTGGCATTTTCAAGTTTTCCGATGGCCGCAATCGTATCCGCGTTGATCGCGATATCACCGATATACGAAACTTTGCCCGAGCCGTCAAGAATTTGACCGTTTGTGATGAGGACGTCGTATTGGTTTTTTTCTTGTTCACATGAGACCAAGAATAGGGTGATAAAAAGGGTCATCGAAATGCCAATATGCTTCATTTTCGTCGAATTATGTATTGCTTTCAAAACAGCTGCCAATTTTACATTTTATGGGGTTAACCCCTCTAGCTTCACCCCAAAAACCCTGGGCGCCAACACCGTTATAATTCGACCGTGCCCAATATTGGTCTGAGGGGAGGAGTCTTTCCAAATCAATAATTTTTCAAAAACTCCATATTATGTTTCATGCTTTCAAAGGGAGTATGGGCATATTCTTCCTGTTCTATAAAAATATGTTTGACACCTGATGCTTCTTGATTTTTCATCATGGTGGGAATGTCCAATCCGCCTTTTCCGAATTCGGTACTTTCTTTTTTGGTCATATCCATGTCCTTCAAGTGCCATAATGGAAAACGACCGGGATATTTTTTAAAATAGTCCAATGGATCTTTGCCACCAACGATGACCCAACCGAGATCAAGTTCCATATGTACTAGATCGGGATCGGTGTTATCCATAAGCACGTCATAAAGCACTTGACCATTGTCTGTTTCAAATTCATATTCATGATTGTGGTAGCCGAATTTCAATCCCAATTTTTTGCAATCCTCCCCAGCTTTGTTAAAGGCTTCGGCAACTTTTTTATAATTATCCACGGTCTGCCCTTTACTTGGCATTGACGAGCAAATAAGATAGGGCTGCCCAGATCTTACGGCTTCCTCCATGGTTTGTTGAAAATTTTTATCCAAGGCCACATGCCCGCTTTTTAGGCTCATGCCCAAATCTTCACAGGCCCTTTTCATTTCTTCAGGTGAGAGTCCGTAATAATGCCCTTTCCTGCTTCTGGCCGATTCGATTTCCTTAATTCCCAAGGATGCGATTTTTTTTAAGGTACCAAGGGCATCCTTGGCCATTTCATCGCGGAAGGAGTAGAGCTGTACCCCAAATCTCTGCTCACCAATTGAGGTGAATCCGCCGGATGGAAGTATAAGCGCTCCTGCTGCAAAAAGACAGGACTGTTTTAAAAAATCCCTGCGTGTTTTCATATGATATTCTATTGCGACCATTCGGTGGGCACGCGGTCCCAGCGATGCTTTTTGAGTGCGGCGTATAATTCTTTTGACAATCCTTCGCCATCACTTGTAGCCGTGTTGGCCAGAACATTCCGCTCTTTTCGCATGCCGGGAATAATCGTGCCTACATTTTTGTTCATCAAAATAAAGCGCAAGGCCATTTCGGCCATGGTCATTCCCTCAGGAACCAAAGGTCGTAGGCGATCGGCATGTTCGACACTTGAATTTAGGTTTTCGGGAACGAAATAGGTACTTCTCCAGTCCTCTTTGGGCCAGGTACTTTCTTTGGTGATATTTCCCGTTAAGGTTCCCTCATCAAATGGCACACGGGCAATGATGCCTATATCCATTTCCTCACAGAGCGGAAATAATTCATCCTCGGGTGCTTGATCAAAGATATTATAGATGACTTGTACGGCGTCGAACAACCCTGTTTTGAGGGCCTTTATTCCGTTTTCAGGTTCCCAGCGGTTCACACTGATCCCCATAGCTGCTATTTTTCCCGAGGATTTCAAATCTTCGATGGCACGTTTCCATTCATCACGGTCGCTCCAAGAATCGTCCCAGGTGTGAAATTGCATCAAGTCGATTTGTTCAAGACCTAAATTCTTCAAGGTTTTTTCGGTATACTCAAAGATGTGTGCCGAGGGATACGAATCTTCAAAGGGATATTCGGATTTTGCCGGCCATCGAAAATTCTTGGGCGGAATCTTACTGGCCGCATATAATTTCTCATTAGGATACCTCTGGATCAATTGTCCCAACAGTTCCTCACTGTGACCTTCGCCATATCCCCAGGCGGTATCAAAGAAGTTGACTCCGTTTTCAACGGCCAAGTCCAACGACTTTGCAGACTGTGCATCATCAGACTCCGTCCACCCGGCCATGCCCCACATTCCATAACCAATTTCACTGAGCTGCCAATTGGTTCTTCCGAATCTTCGATAATTCATGAAACTGTAATAAAATCAATGGTCTTTTTCATAATGCTTTTTCAAGGTGTCCTCTCCATAATCATTGGTGGGGTCCCTGACCACGGTGTGCACATGGTTGGCATTGTTCTGTGTGTTATCATATTCGATCAGCAGGTTCGGACCTTGAATGCAGAAATAATTTGCCGTGCCGGGCTTCAAGCTTCCGGCCCAGGAAAATGATAACTTTTCCAGTCCGGCTTTTTCGATTTTGCCCTTGTAATCCGAAGAAAAATGATGCTCATAGTTATTTAAATAAAGGTCGATGAGGTCAATTAACATTTTTTGCTGATCGGATGTCAGCTCATTATAAAAAATCCCTTTTTGTTCAAAACCTTCGATTTTGCGTTGGGTGGTTGTAATTATTTCTGGTGGTGCCACCTCGGCGAAGATCGCTTCTTTCTTTTGTTCGGATGAAAGGGAATTAATCAATTGAAAGCTCAATGATGTCTCTTTTTTAAGCACTTCCTTGTCCTTATGCCCGGTAATTTCAATGACACCAGGATTTGTTCCAAAAAATGTCGGTGTAGCAGAACGTATCTTTCCATCGGTCGAAGTAAAATTCAATGACAGATGATGGCCTTCAAAACGCCACCCCCACGGATTGCCGGAAGTGGGGTCGCCAAAAATGGAGAAGTGATAATTCAAGGGATCCCTTCTATGTCTTCCGTCCCTCATTTTGTCATTTTCATTATTCTCAATGACCCTTAGTATTTGCTCAAGTGACATGATTTCCTTCGATTTTCGAAAACCTTCCTCACTCAATGAGGATTTAAGCAGGTTCAAGGCGGCCGTCTTTTGCGATTCATTAAAATCGTGAAATCGAGGCCCTTTCCTATCGATGGGCACATAATTCATGTTGAATCGTTCTTCATCTTGCAAAGCAAATTGGGCTTGTGATTTTAAGTCCTCCGAAAGCGATTCCAAAAAAGTGTTCGCCTTTTCAGCTAGATTTTGGGAATACAATCCAGTGAAAAAAAGGAAACAAGTTAGAAAGAGACCGTAAAACAAGATATTTTTCAAACCGAAGGATTTTCAAATTAACGACCTCCTAAAATAGTAAATATAACGACACTCTCTGTTTATCGAGATTCGTACTTTTGCGCAAAACCAAAGAATGAATACCCGAAGAGAGCAGTTGAAGGCCTTCGACCGTTTGTTGACTATTATGGACGAGCTCCGTGAACAATGTCCGTGGGACAAAAAGCAGACCATGCAAACTTTAAGGCATTTGACCATTGAAGAGACTTATGAGTTGGGAGATGCCATTTTAGAGGATGATCTTACCGAGGTGAAAAAGGAACTTGGTGATCTTTTGTTGCATATTGTCTTTTACGCGAAAATAGGCTCTGAGACGAATGACTTTGACATTGCCGATGTGGCCAATGATATTTGTGAAAAATTGATCAATCGACATCCACATATCTATGGCGATATCGAAGTGGCCGATGAAGAAGAGGTCAAACAGAATTGGGAACAGATCAAACTAAGTGAAGGCAAGAAGAGTGTTCTTCAAGGAGTCCCCGTCGGATTGCCAGCTCTGGTGAAAGCCAATCGCATTCAAGATAAAGTCTCAGGGGTTGGTTTCGACTGGGAAAAACCCGAACAGGTTTTCGAAAAATTGCAGGAAGAGCTGAAAGAGTTTACCGAAGAAGTCGATAACGGTAGCACCGAAAAAATGGAAGCCGAATTTGGGGATGTACTGTTTTCAATGGTCAATTATGCACGTTTTTTGAACATTAATCCCGAAAATGCCCTGGAACGGACCAACAAAAAATTTGCCCAGCGTTTTCGGTATTTGGAAAAAAGGGCCAAGGAAAATGGAAGGTCATTAAGGGAAATGAGCCTTGAAGAAATGAATATCTATTGGGAGGAATCCAAATTGGGGAGCGGTTAGGAATGACGACTGAAATTTCAAGTAAAAAGTAACAAGTAATAAGTATTTATCGTAAGTATGCCAAAAAAGCTAGGTTGTTCATCAATCTACTTTTCTTAAACCCGAAACCTCCCTTGCTAAAGCACTACACCAAAGAATTCCGTTACAACCTGAAATTGGCTTGGCCCGTCATTCTGGGTATGCTCGGTCATACTTTTGTTCAGTTGGCCGACAACATCATGGTAGGCCAATTGGGTACGGCAGAATTGGCGGCGGTTTCTTTGGGGAACAGTTTTATTTTTATCGCGATGTCATTGGGTATCGGTTTTTCCACCGCCATTACGCCTTTGGTCGCAGAGGCTGACGGGGCAGGAAGCAAATCGGATGCCAAAAATGCTTTGAAGCACGGCTTGGTGCTCTGTACCCTTCTAGGGGTATCCCTTTTTCTGATTATTTTGCTCCTTAGACCCTTGATGTACCATATGGATCAACCTGAGGAAGTCGTGACCTTGGCAATGCCCTATTTGACCTTGGTGGCTTTTTCGTTGGTTCCCCTGATAATTTTTCAGGCTTTCAAACAGTTTTCAGAGGGCCTTTCGCAAACGAAGTACCCCATGTGGGCCACATTGCTGGCCAACATCATAAATATTGTATTGAACTATTTGTTGATTTTCGGGGCCTTTGGTTTCCCCAAATTGGGCATTGTCGGGGCCGCAATAGGTACATTGGTCGCACGGGTCGCAATGGTTTTGTTCATATGGATTTTATTGAAGAGCAAATTAAAGTTTCAAGATTACGTGACCGCCTTCAACTTTCGAGCTATTGAAAAGAAGGTGATTCGAAAAATCTTAAGTTTGGGTTTTCCTTCCGCTTTGCAGATGTTTTTTGAAGTGGCAATTTTCACTGCCGCCATTTGGCTGAGCGGCGTGCTAGGAAAGAATCCACAGGCAGCTAATCAAATTGCCCTGAATTTGGCTAGCATGACTTTCATGGTCGGTATGGGGCTCAGCGTAGCGGCTATGATAAGGGTCGGAAATCAAAAGGGATTGGGCAGCTTCAAAGAACTTCGTAGAATTGCCTTTTCAATATTTTTGCTTACCCTTTTACTCGAAGTTGTTTTTGCCATCATATTTCTGTGGGGAAGGCATTGGTTTCCGACATTATATCTCGATGAGAGCAATATGGCCGAAATCATCGATAATACGGAGGTAATTGCATTGACGGCCCAGTTACTTTTGGTAGCGGCCGTATTTCAGATTTCAGACGGAATACAAGTAGTGGTTTTAGGTGCATTGCGAGGGCTACAAGATGTGAAGATTCCGACCGCTATTACCTTTATAGCGTATTGGCTTATCGGCTTCCCTATTTCCTTTTATTTAGGGTTGCATACCGAATTGAAAAGTACAGGTATTTGGATCGGGCTACTGGCCGGACTCACCGCCTCTGCCATTATGTTGTATATTCGATTTAATATATTGACCAAAAAACTGATTGCGAATGAAGCTTCCTAAATTCTTATTGGGCGACAATACCGATTTTCCGAACGGGGTTTATATTGTGCATACCGAATATCCCAGGTTCATAATCAATTTGGAGAACGATGAAGTTGAATGGTTCGAAGATTTTTCCCTTGAAGACAAGGAAGATCTAGAGTCTGAAATAGAGGCCTTGATAGAAGGGGCTATGGCGTTCTATGATAGGGAAGTGTCACGATACCAAGCATAGACCCAATGTTGGAAACCCTTTTGGAGTATGACAAGGAGCTTTTTCTTTTTCTCAATAACTTGGGAGGAAGTACTTGGGATGTCTTTTGGTTGTTCATAACATATAAATGGAATTCGATACCCATTTATTTGGCACTTCTTGTGTTGACCTATATGAAGTTGGGTTTAAAGAAAACACTGGTCATTCTTGTCGGAGTGGCCCTGATGATTTTATGTGTGGACCAAATGGCCAATTTGTTCAAATACGGAGTTCAAAGACTGCGCCCTTGTTTTGATACCGAGGTAAACGCGTTAATGCGCCAAGTTCGCGATTCTTGTGAAAATCGTGGTCGGTTCGGCTATTTTTCGGCCCATGCGGCCAACAGTTTTGCCCTCGCGATTTTCTTCACCGTTTTTCTGAAGTCAAGGTACCGGGGAATAGGAATTTTCTTGATCGTTTGGGCATTTTTCGTCTCCTATAGTAGGATTTACATTGGTGTTCATTTTCCCCTTGATGTGCTTTCAGGAGCTCTTATCGGTAGTTTTTTCGGGTGGTTGTTTGCAAAGTTGGTTATATTTGTATCTCCCAAAATACCTATATGATATCTAACCTTAGATATTGGTTTTTGTTGTTATTGGTTCTTTTGGTGTACGCCGCTGGAATGTTCGTAACCCTTTTCGAAAATGATTCTGCACAATTTGCGGTGATGGCCATGCGAATGGTTCAGGAAAACGATTTCATCAATTTATTCAAGGGTTCCGCAGAGTATCTTGACAAACCCCATATGCACTATTGGCTGGCCGCATTTTCGTACAAATTGTTCGGAATTCATGATTGGGCCTATCGGATCCCTGGTGTACTGGCCTCATTGCTGGGTGCGTTTAGCTGTTATGGCCTTGGCAAGCTGCTCTATAATGCGAATGTCGGTAAGTTGGCAGCCCTTATTTTTATGACGGCACAGACGATCGTGCTCGCGAACATCGATGTGAGAACGGATGCGGTTTTGACCGGATTCTCGATTTTTGCGCTTTGGCAGTTGGCAAAATACATTGAAACCGAGTCGTTGACGGCGATTGTTTTGGGAGCGTTTGGAGCCGGAGTGGCATTTTCTACCAAGGGCCAGATTGCTTTGTTGATCATTGGTCTACCATTGCTCTGTCATTTGGCTTATACCAGAAAGTGGAAACGTTTTCTAAGCTATAAGGTTTTGGTGGGGTTGGCGATATTCGGCTTGACCATCTCCCCAATGTTATATGCCTATTATCAGCAGTTCGACCTGCATCCTGAAAAAGTCATTAGGGGTAAGAACAATAGAAGTGGTATCTTTTTCATTTTTTGGGAACAAAGTTTCGAGCGTCTAAGTGGTGAAGGCATAGGAAAGAACAGCAGCGATTATTTTTTCTTTTTCCATACTTTTTTATGGGTGTTCCTCCCATGGACGGTCATTGGCGTAATGGCCTACGCCAGTCGGATAAAGTCTTTTTTGAAATTAAAATTTAAATACTTGCCGAAGTATGAATTCTTGACCGTCGGTGGAATAACTTTGATTTTTTTTATCATCAGTTTCGCGCAATTCAAATTGCCCCATTATCTGAACCCGATCATTCCCCTGTTTTCCATCTTAACTGCTTCGTACCTCTATAGCTTGTTCAGGTTCGGTAAGCAAAATATGCTTAAAGGAATACTCGGCATTCAATTTTTCATTCTTGGTATCATTTTCATCGTATCAATGCTGCTTTGCTATTTTGTCTTCAAGATCGAGAGCAAATTCAATTATATATGGATCATTGCACTCGCGATCATGGCCATATTTTATAGCTTAAAGCGAGAGCACAATTATTATAGGATTATAACGGCTTCCGTACTCGGGGCCTTGATGTTGAACGCGGTGCTCAACACCCATTTTTATCCCGAACTTTTGAAATATCAAGCGGGGTCGTCAATGGCCAAAATAGTAACTGAGGAAGAAATTGATGTGGACAATATTTATAAACTATCGGGACATCATACCTGGGCCCTTGATTTCTATAATAAAAGACCTGTAAGACAAATCTCGATCAACAAAATTTTGAACAAAAAAAATATTTGGGTCTATGCCAACGAACCGCAATTGCGAGAACTTAGCAATTTGGGCTATGACTGGGACCGGCAGTTTCAGGTAGACCAATTCAGGATAACCCGCTTACAGGCCAAATTCTTAGATCCATCGACCAGAAGGAGCGTTTTGAATAAAATGTTCCTCATCCACATTTACTAGTACGTATAAACTACCTTAAATAGTCTCTAATTTGGGTTTGGAAAAGTGGTAATAGATGCCCAAGAACGAAACAAGCGCGGTTATCAAAAAGAAGACCAGACTTATACTGACCGAGGTGGCTTCTTGAAGGCCGAACAATGAAGCTCCATAAAAAAAGGTTATCTCACGACTTCCGATTCCACCTATGGTCAAGGGCAATACGGCTACAATCGATGAAATTAGAAAAATGAACAAATAAGCCGATTCGTCGGAGTTGATTCCCAATGCCTTTAGAATCAAGACCACACATATTAATTGAGCGAACTGGACCAGTGCCGAATAGAAAAAAGACTTCCAAAAAACGGGTAATACGTAGGCAAAGTACTTTTTGTTCAGGAACCAAAATGTGAGAACACTCAGAACTATACCAACTATAAAAAGCCATCGGTACCCATTTAGTATTGAATTGTTCAACGTTACTGCCAGGATCGAAGCATAAATGAATAGCAACAACAGCCCACTTAGGCGATCGAGTATCAATGTCGAAACAATTTTCTTGGTTTTTACATCAAACCCTTTGTTCAATAAGTATCCCTTATAGGCGTCTCCACCGATCCCTCCCGGCAGAAAGAGGTTATAGAACATTCCCAAAAGGGCCAATTTCAAATTTGAAAGCTGTCGCAAGGGAATTCCGATTTCATGGAAATAAAGATTGGCACGAAATGCAGAAACCATCTTGGAAAACGCAAAAAATAACAATGCCAAAAAAAGGTAACCAAAATGTGTCTTTTTTAAGACGAGTCCAATTTCACCGGCATCGATTTTAGTAAAAATGAAGTAGATCAGAATGAGGCTGATAATGATCTTTAAAGCCGAAGAGAGCTTTTTATTCTTGACCACCGACGGTTATGCTTTTAATCCGATACGGACGTTTCTTTTGCGATTCGTAGTAAGTGCGTATCAATAACTCCATTACGATACCGATGGTGAACAATTGAATGCCGGCCAGAATGAACATCATACCGAAAATAAGCAAGGGCCTTGTTCCGATGTCCTCGCCAAAACCGAACTTGACCACCAGAAGATACATATTTATCAATACCCCAAGGATGATAAGCAACACACCGAAAATACCGAAAAGATGAATCGGCCGCTGAAAGTATTTTCTAATGAACAACAAAAGCATCATGTCTGCCACTACCTTGAAAACACGTTCAAGACCATATTTTGAGACTCCGGCATTTCGGGCATGGTGCTTTACGGGCACTTGCTTGATCTGGGCACCTTCAAGATGCGCCAGTAGCGTAATGAACCGGTGCATCTCACCATATAGATTGAGCTCTTTGGCAATGTCTTTCGTAAAAACCTTTAGGGCGCAGCCGTTATCCTTTATGTCTAAATTGGTAACCCTTCGTACCAAGAAGTTGGCGATTTTAGAGGGAATTTTTTTTAACAGGGAATCCTTCCTTTTTTGTCGAATTCCGGTAACCACGTCATACCCTTCATTAACTGCAAAATGCAACATTTCAGGAATGTCGCTCGGATCGTTCTGAAGGTCCCCATCCATGGTAATGATGTACTCACCCTTCGCATGGTCGATTCCCGCAGCCAATGCCAGACTTTGCCCGTAATTCTTTTTCAGCTCGATTAAACTGACCTTGGGGTCTTTAAGACCCTTTATTTTCTTTCGGGTATCATCCGTCGAAAAATCATCCACGTAAATAATCTGGTAATTGTAACCGTTTAAATGCTCATGGATTTTGTCGGTCAGCAGGGCCACGTTTTCTTCCTCATTGTACAGGGGTACGACTATGGAAAGAAGCGCATCGGTGATCGTTTTCATTTGGCCGGAATCGTTGTTGGGGCAAAGTTAGCGTTTTTGAGTCAACCTCAAGAGGTTTTCGGCCGCCCTGAAGGGGGAGGTTTTTCCATCGATTACCGCCTCGATCTGATCGTTCAAGGCTTGCCTGATATCATCATGCCGATAGAAGTCGCTCACTAGGCGATTTTCAATGGTCTGCAAAAGCCAGTGTCTATTCTGTTCTTGCCGATTTGCCTTTAAAAAACCAGATTTCTTATGGGTCATAATGTAGGTGTCGATAAGCTCCCAAATCTCATCGATTCCTGAGTTTTCGACCGCGGAGCAGGCCAAGACCTTGGGCGTCCATCCATTTTTTTTGGGAGGATATAAATGCAAGGCACCGGTAAACTCCTTTACGGCCTTCTGTGCGGAGGTCAAATTGTCGCCATCCGCCTTATTGATGGCAACTGCATCCGCCATTTCGAGAACTCCTCTCTTTATACCTTGAAGCTCATCGCCCGCGCCACTTAATTTGAGCACCAGGAAGAAATCTACCATTCCGTGAACGGCAACCTCACTTTGGCCTACTCCGACGGTCTCGATGAGTATGACATCATAACCTGCCGCTTCGCAAATCACAATGGCTTCCCTTGTTTTATTTGCAACACCACCTAAGGAATTTCCGGCAGGCGAAGGGCGAATAAAGGCATTTGGATCGGTACCCAATCTTTGCATACGTGTCTTGTCACCCAGAATACTGCCCTTGTTTTGGGCACTGGTCGGGTCGACTGCCAATACGGCAACACTTTTTCCGGCTTCGGTAAGGTTCTTGCCGAAAGTTTCGATAAAAGTGCTTTTACCCACACCGGGTACCCCCGTGATTCCGATTCGTGCAGAGAAATTCTTGATTGAAAGACACTTTTCAATTAATTCCCGAGCCGCTTCTTGATGTTTTGGACTGTTACTTTCCACAAGCGTGATTGCCCTGCCCAAAGCCATTTTATCTTTGGATTTAACACCCTCGAACAGTTGCTCCGAGGAGAGGTCTATGCCTCTGATTTCCTTTATTTCAGAAATCCTAATGGGATTTGTATTCTCCTTTTTGACCAAGATTATTTGTTTATGGGAACGGTGACCTTGGTGTCGTCCCAAGATAAGTTTAGGCTCAATTGCGATGAATCATCAAAATCAATAGTAAAATTCTCGATTGGTTCTGATATTTCCCTGCTGGGCACCTCCACTTTTACCGCATCGGCATCTGGGTTGCGAGTGGTTTCCTTTCCACCACTTAAAATAGTAACTCCCCAATTGGGAATTTCACTGTTGAAAATGACCTGCCACGCTTCTTTGTCGGGTTTGGTCCATAAGGAGTAGGTACCGGCCGGAAGACTTTTATCGATAATTCTGATGTCCGTTGCAGTTGAAAATGTAGTGGGTTCATTGGCTCCAGTTCTCCACACCAAACCATAAGGTACCAGTTCCCCAAAGATCACGCGCCCTTTTTTTGAAGGACTTGAATAATTTACAGAAAGGTCAAAACCGTTTTGAACATAGGTTGCAGTTTGTTCAGGACTATGTTTTTTGGTCTCCTTTCTCATCATTGGCATAGCCACTAGCCAAAATAGCAAACCTAGGACTGCAACTACCAGCAACCATCTCAATAATTTCATATCGTTTGACTTTATGCTCTATAAAATTACTAAAACGACCAACAACCGAACTATTTATTTTTTGAGGCCTGATTTCACATAACTTTAATATTCAATATTCTTGTTTTGCTATTGTAATGGGTATTTTATCTCCAAAATTAATACCTATTTTATGAAGACAATTTTTGATACAACGGCAACAAACAAAGGTGGTAGAGACGGACATGTAAGTGCGGCGAGAGGCCCGATCGATTTCGACATAGAAATGCCCGATGCGAATGGCAATTCGAGTCAAAACACCACGAATCCCGAAGAACTTTTTGCCGCGGCCTATGCCACCTGCTTTGCTGGAGCTATTGAGGCGATAGCATCCGACCACGGGGTGGATGATCTTGGTGACTTCAGTGTATCGGCGACGATTTCCTTTAACAAAGAAGAAGAAGGGTTCTTTCTTGGCGCTGTTTTGGATGCTTATTTACCAACCGTCGATAAATCGAAGGGAGAAGAATTGGTGAATGCTGCCCATGAAATTTGTCCGTATAGCAAGGCCACCCGAGATAATATTACGGTCACCTTGAATTTGTTGGTCGAGGCTTGATAAAGTGGCGCAAACCATTTGCAAGGCCTGTATCACTATATTAAATCAAATTTAAAGACACTTTTATTGGTATAAGTTTGGCCTGGCCGTAGAACACTACTGGGAAAATGTTCGTGATTCGGGGCATCGGGAAAATTCTGGGTTTCAAAGCATATTGCCGGAAAAGCTTGCGGTGTATAGACAACAACTGCTGGCTGATTTGTGCTTACCTCCAGTCCGATACCTGATTTTTTTGAAGAAAGCTTGGCAGCAATGTCGGTCGTCAAATCCAGCACAAAGGGGGTATCAAGCCTTTTTTTTCCAATTGGTTTTGAATTCAAAAAGTCGTATTTGGTTCCCTTTACGGGCAAAAGCTTTCCTGTGGGTAAAAGATTATCATAGGTCTCCAGATAGTCGGGGCAATTCAATTGTAATTGATAGTTGTTGATGTCACTGGCATCATCAAGCCTGAAATAAGAATGGTTAGTGAGGTTCACGACCGTGGTTCGATCAGAGGTAGCTTTATATATGATTTTTAAGGTGTTTTCTTTCAGTTGATAGGTAACCGTCGTCTTTAGGTTTCCGGGGTAACCCTCCTCTAAATGCCTGCTTAAATATGATAATTTTACGAAAGGCTCCCTTCCATGGTCAACAGCCTCAAAGGTCCAATACTTTTTGGCGAACCCTTGTTTCCCTCCATGCAGGTGAACGCCTTTCTCGACATACAGATCATATGATTCACGATCCAATTCGAAACGTCCGTCCGAAATTCGTCCAGCATACCGGCCCACTGAGGCACCCAGGCAAATGGAATCTTTTAAATAGTCATTGGCAAGATTATGGCCGACAACCGCATTGAAGGAATTTCCGTTCTTGTCTTTGACCAACAATTTTTGAATTATCGCTCCATAATCGAGCACGATCAAGGTTATAAATGGGGTGCTTATTGTAACTTGTTTCATATGATGACCGAGTCTATTTGGACTGATATAATTTTCTTGCATATATCGAATAGCTATAGTAAGCCTTAGTGTACCGTGCCCCCACATTATGTCTTTTTAACTCGGATGAGGACCGATACTTTTACGAGATGATAAAATTACTTGTTTTTTGCAACATCGATTTTTTTCAATCGTCTTTATGAAGACAACTATGATCAACTCAAGAAATTTGCCAAATGCTTCAAATTGATTTGGTAGAAAAATGCAAGGCCAATGACCGCAAGGCTCAGATGAAGCTTTATAGGCAGTACTGTGATGGTATGTTCGGGGTTGCCATGGGCTTCTTAAAAAATACCGATGATGCCGAAGATGTGGTACAGGAGTCTTTCATCAAGGCATTCCAAAAAATTGGGCAATATCGAGGTGAAGTAACGTTTGGTGCTTGGTTAAAGAAAATAGTTGTGAACAAGTGTCTCGACTTTTTGAAGTCAAGAAAGGAAAGACATCTCGAGTTAAAGGAAGGTTATATGAAAGTGGTCGAGGATGACGATTGGTCGGTGGCCGACGAGGTGACCGTGGAACAGGTCAAACTAAGAATGGAGGAACTCCCGGATAAGTATCGACATGTGGTACGACTTTTTTTGGTCGAAGGATATGATCACTCTGAAATCTCCCAAATTATGGACATTTCGGAAACGGCATGCAGAACGAGGTTACTTCGCGGAAAAGGGTATCTAAAGGAACTACTGAAAAATAAAAGTTATGTCACAGGATCTTAGGAATTTGCTTAAGGAAGATAAAGGCAAGAACCATCCAAAAATGAAAGATGGGCATGAAGATCGTTTTTTGGAGCGGTTGGATAAAGAACTTCCGAATAGAGGTAAATCATTATTCGTCAACTGGAAGGTGGCTGCCTCTGTTGCCATCTTGATTGCTGCTGGGGCGTATTTCTTTACGCAAGGTGAGAAACAGATAGAAAATACCCAAGTCGTCGAGACCAATGAAGCGACCGAAAAGGTTAAAACATTGTCTTTGGGAGATTTATCACCCGACCTAAAAAAAGTCGAGGATTATTATGTTTCGACAATCAATCTTGAACTTTCGAGATTGGAACTAAATGAGGGTAACAAAGGGCTTGTAGATAGTTATTTGGAACAACTTTCTGAATTGAACGAAGAATACAACAGGTTGAATTTGGAATTGAATGAAATTGGCCCGAACGACCAGACCATTAACGCCTTGATTAAAAATCTTCAATTGCGATTGAGGTTGTTGCATAAATTAAAAAATAAAATAAATGAATTAAAATCATCAGAAAATGAACAGCAAGACATTATTTAGAATTTCACCTTTTCTTCTCTGTCTACTAGGCATAAGTGCTTTTGGGCAAAATCAAAACAAAACCTATTCGGAAAAATTTAATGTTGACGGGGATGCCGTATTGGAAATAAACACGAGTCATGCAGATATTGAATTCGAGACCTGGGATAAAAACGAGGTGGTCATCGAGGCCACGGTTGAATTGACCGACATGTCTGAAGAAGAGGCTGAGCGTTACTTCGAGTCGCCTCCTTTCAAGATTATGGGGAATAGTAAAGAAATCGAGATTTCTACCCAGGGAGGTAATTCGTTTTTTACCTCACACACTTTCGACGATTTTGATTTTCATTTCGAAATGCCCGAAATCGGTCCGGTTATCGTTGACATTCCTGAATTGGATGACCTTCCTGAAATTATGGCCTTACACGAAATGCCGCCCATGCCGCCAATGACCTTTCATAAATTCGATTATGAAGAATATGAAAAAGACGGCGAAAAATACATGAAGAAATGGCAAAAAGAATTTGCGAAAGGTTTTGACGAGGAATACAAAAAGAAGATTGAAGAATGGGGCAAACGTATGGAGGTCAGAGCCGAGCGGATGAAAGAAAGAAGTGAGGAGATGAAGGTCAGGGCAGAGGAGAGGGCCCAAAAATTACAGGAAAGAGCCGAAGCAAGGGCAGAGCGACAACAGGCAATGCAAGAAGAACGCGCTGCCCGCATAAAAGAAAGAGCAGAGGCCAGACAGCATAGGAATTCTGAGCGCTTCATGTTTATAGACACCGATAGTGTCCGTTTTGGCGGCCCGAATATTTTTTATTTTAATTCTGATGGACGAGAGGGCAATATTAAAGTCAAGAAGACCATAAAAATTAAAATGCCCAAGTCGGTAAAGCTTAAAATGAACGTGCGACACGGTGAGGTCAAGCTTGCCGAAAACACAAAGAATCTAAGAGCGACCTTGTCACACGCAAGGTTGCTCGCTACTACGATCGATGGCAATGATACCGCGATCATCGCATCGTATTCCCCGGTCAGTGTGCAGAACTGGAATTATGGTCGTTTACAGGCAGATTATTCCGAGGATGTCAGGCTAAAGGAAGTTCGAAATATGACATTGAAATCAACTTCCTCAGACATTACTATTGATTTATTGCTTGGTGACCTGAATGTAAACAATAGTTTTGGATCCGTGGAAATCAATTCGATATCCAAGAATTTTAGCGATTTGGATATATCCCTAAGAAATGCCGAATTCGTATTTGAATTGCCAAACATCGGCTGCAACATCTATGTGAACGGTACTTCATCAAAATTAACGACACCGGTCGGGCTTGAATTGAACAGGACTCAAAATGGAGATGTAACGGTTCATAAAGGGCATTACTTGAAAGGATCGAACGACAAATCAATTGTTATCAACTCCAAATACAGTGAGGTGGTAATGGAACGGTAGTTTTAGATTGCAGTAGACACAGATTCCCTTAAACTCCCAATCCTTCTTTCCAACCTACGACTTCCTCATTGATCATCGCATCCAATCCCATTTGAACGCAAATAGCTGCCTTCGCACCGGTCTCTACATTTGAAATAGGTAGGCTGTCGTTGACGATGCTTTCGTGAAAATCGACAAGTGCTTGTTTGCTGGGATCTTCATGAGCAACCTCAATAGGAATTCCTTTGCCCTCTTCCCATTTTAGGGTGGCTCCTGAAACGCCATCAACATTGCCCATTTGCTTATTTAATTTTCCTTCAGGATAGAACCAGGCCTTTACATAATCAACCATTATAGTTCCTTTGTCGCCCAGAACGGTGATTTTGTAATCATCTTTTGCGTTACTTGTCAAGCAAGTGAATTTGGCCTTTTCACCATTCGGATAGCTATAGACCAGATGTACATTGTCGAAAGTTTCCCGACCATCTTTCCAATAGTCGATACCACCTACGCCCACAACCTTCTCTGGAACCGAATCAAGCACCCAGTTCGCGAAATCTATTTGATGTGAACAAAGTTCAGCGGTTAGTCCACCAGAGAATTCGCGGTACATGCGCCAGTTGATCAAACGTTCCAACTCGGGCTTCGGTACGGGTCGACGCCAGTCTCCGTTGCGGTTCCATTGGCATTCAATGGCTGCAATCTTTCCAATCTTACCTTTTTTGATCAAATCGACCACATGGGTATATAGCCGTGAGCTATGGTATTGATGTCCGGTTTGAAATATTTTTTTTGACGACTTGGCACTGTCGATCAAATTTGATATTCCATCATATCCTTTGGCCATCGTCTTTTCACAATAGACATGTTTACCGGCATCGATGGCATCCATTGCTATTTTCGAATGGGTATTCAACGGAGTGGACACCAAGATTGCATCCAGATCTTTATTTTCGAGTAACTTTCGGTAATCTTTGTACGCCGTTGCTTTTCCCTCGGCTCTTGCCACTGCCTTTTCCAGACGAAAAGGAAGTACGTCGCAGCAGGCGGCCACATTGAAATTTGGAATTTGATTTATGAACGGAATGAGCCCTCCTCCACGGTCGCCCGTACCGATGA
This sequence comes from Aurantibacter sp., assembly GCA_965215845.1. Classification (GTDB taxonomy): domain Bacteria; phylum Bacteroidota; class Bacteroidia; order Flavobacteriales; family Flavobacteriaceae; genus Aurantibacter_A. Next base: position 1,055,752 of record CBDCEL010000003.1, on the reverse strand, counting down.
CACCAATGTTCAGGGCATCGTTCGGACTTTGGGAGAAGACTTTCCCCACGACAGTACTTGAAGTTCCCATGGCTGCGGTCACCAATCCACCTTTCACTATAAAATCTCTTCGCTTCATTTAAGACAGTTTTGGCTCCCAGCCATTTTCATATTCGCGTTTCCAGTTTTCCATGGCTTTCTCATTATTGAGCACCTTACCCGAAGAAGAATCAACCTTGAGTGTTTCACCTGCGTCTTGGGCCATATTTCCCAGATGGCACAGCATGGTCGAAATACTCGCATCGTTGATTTCGGCATGCAGGGACTCATCTGAACGAATTCCTGCAAAGAAATTGGCAACATGGTCAACATCCAATCCTCCGATACCTTGGGTATTCGTCGTAGCACTTGCAGACTTTTCGAATTCGAACTTTATAGGATTGCCCTGCAGGTCATATAGCTTATAGAAATTTCGATCCAATTGTATGGATCCCTTGCTTCCGTAGATCGTAACACCCCTTCCCGGTCTTTGCGGCTTCATGATACCTCGGCTATGCCCGGTCCACGTAATGAACTTATCATCTGCAAATTTGAAGGTGACCTGTTGGTTGTCGACAAACTCCCAATCATCGTCATATGCGTATTTTCCTCCAAACGAGGTAACACTTTCAGGTAGGTCGACGCCTAAAGCCCAACGGCAGATGTCAACTTCATGTGTGCCGTTATTGTGCATTTCACCTGTTCCCCAATTACGGAACCAGTGCCAGTTGTATGGATGAATGTTGTCTTTGTAATCCTTTCTGGGGGCTGGACCTTGCCAAAGCTCCCAATCCAAGGTTTTGGGAACGTCTATTTTCTTTCCTTTTCCTATGGAACCGCGATTGTTACTATAGTAGGCTTCGCCTTTATAAACATCACCGATAATGCCATTCCGAATGTCTTTTATGGCCAAAATTGAGGTTTTGGCAGAACGTTGTTGGTTGCCCATCTGCACTTTCTTTCCGTACTTTTTTTGTGCCGCCACAAGAAGTTCATTCTCGTGCGGATTATGGCTGCACGGTTTCTCAACATAAACATGCTTTCCGGCCTGCATGGCCATAATTGCCATGGGTGCATGCCAATGTTCGGGAGTCGCTATAAATACAGCATCGACCTCCTTGTCTTCCAATATCTTCCGAAAGTCCTTTTCTACTTTGGGAACATAACCGATGTTCCGCTCGCACCAAACATTGTGCTCTTCGATGATGTTATCGTCCACATCACAGTTGTAGAGTATCTTGGCATTTGGGTCTGCACCTATTGCCTTGACGTGAGCCTTTGCGCGACTTCTCACGCCAATTACGGCACAATTGATCTGGTCGTTCGCACCTAGAATGCTTGAGGCTTTATTGTTCGGGAAAACAAATCCACCCAGGGTAACAGCTGCCATGCCTGCGGTGGTTTTTTTTATAAAATTTCTTCGTGTGGTCATGTTATTCTTAGGATGTCGGATTCAACTGAGCCAATTTACAAATAAAAAAGCGACCGTTTTCAGGTCGCTCTACCAATATGAAGTTATTTCTTCAAGTCAGTGAGACTCCCCGTCCTTTAAATAATCCCCAAAATTTTGTTTGAACCGATTCAATCGAGGTATCGAAACATTTCTTATATAGGAATTGTTCGGATTCCTGCGTTCGTAATCTTGGTGATATTCCTCAGCCTTGTAAAACTTTTCGAAGGCAACCACCTGGGTAGTAATAGGGTCCCCATCATACACATTTTCATTGGTCAAAAGAGCGATATAATCTGTTATGATTTTCTTTTCCGTCTCGTTTTTGTAAAATGCAATGGAGCGATATTGGGGTCCACGATCCGGTCCCTGTCTGTTCAGACTGGTGGGGTCATGAGATCCAAAAAACACCTGAACCAATTCGGTAAAAGAAATTACCTCTGGGTCATAATAAACTTCTACGGCTTCGGCGTGTGTGGTCTGGCCTCGCGCTACTTGTTCATAGGTAGGGTTTTTTTCTTGCCCGCCTGAGTACCCTGAAACGACCTCTTCAACACCTTTCACACTTTCGAAAATGGCCTCGACACACCAGAAACATCCACTGGCGAAATATGCGGTCTCAAACTCACTGAGGTCTTGCAAAGTCTGTTTTTGGGTTTCTGTTTGGGCTTGTGCGACATTCTCTGTGCCTTTAACTCCTTTTTTTTCCGATGATTGGCAACCAGTCGTAAAGAGAATGGAGAGTAGTACAACTGAAATCTTAAGAGTATTCATAACGATTCATTTTCACAATTTGTAGCATAAGTTGCAAAGTACTTACATTTTTACATAAAAAAACCTGTCATGTGCGTACACAACAGGTTTAGTAGTATTAAGAAGTCTGTTTAGTTCCCTATGGATCCATTACCAAAAACTTCAATTGCCGAGATTTTTGGTTTATCAATAGTTGACTCGAGTGCGATTGTCAGTTCACCGTCAGTAACTTCAATATCGTACATTCGAGTGTCCGCAGTTCCGGCGCCAATGTCTTTGAAAAGATCATAACCAGTGAATATTTCAGTATCCTCCAAAGAAATGTTGAATACCCGGCTGCCTATATCACCTTCAATCATTTGGGGATTTTCTACGCCCCAATATATTTCTGCAAAGTAAAGTTTCACCGTATAGGTACCATTGGTAACCGGTATATTGTAGAACATGGGCCCTCTAATACCCGTGCCGTCAAGTGTAACTCTTTCCGTTAAATAAATTTCATCCATATCGGTGCCTTCTATTTCTGTGACAAAAGGATTCGTGTAGGTTTCGGTATTTTCACTGAAATACTGATCGGCTAAAAAGGTAATATTGCCAAAAGTGACTTCCGGTCCACCACAATTTATTCTTAAAATCGAAGGACCCGCCTCTTCCGTTGACTGCGGGATTTCCTGAGCGGGATTCGAATCATCGGGATTAAAATTAACTTCTGCGGTGTCTGTGATGGCAGTACCGCCCAAAGTACCTGAGACGGTCGTCGTCTCTTCAGTTGAGCTGGTAATTGTTGCCGTGTAGGTGCCATCTCCGTTATCCGTAACGTCGGATAGGGTCGCCATACCTGTTGTTGCTAGGGCAACAGTACCCGCGCTTTCCGTAAATAAGTTGCCATCTGAATCGGCGATTTGTACAGTAATCGTTGATGTTGATGTGCCGTTCATATTTGCTGACTCGCTGGCTTCTATAGTAGTATTCTCATTCGTTGGATCAGGCACTGGGTCAGGATCTGGATCTGGATCTGGATCCGGAGTCATGTCAGTGGGGGGAGTACTATCATCGCTACTACAGGCAACAGGAACGACTATAAATGATGCTATTGCTAGCAATAGCAACAATTTTGGGATTAAGTTAATTTTCATAATATTTTTTTTAGCGCCCGGTAGCAAACCGGGCAATTTCAAGGCAAAATTATTGAAGAATTGAGCATTTAACAACATTTATTGCTCATTTTCGATAAACCACCTACCAGAAATCTGGATTTTTATTTGATGTAATTTAGGCAAAAGCATAGAAAAAATAAAACTCTTACGTATTGATATTCAATTCTTTATAAAAAGAACTTACTTTGCTTTATTTCATAAAACTTTTTCTTTTTCGATGCCATAGCAAATGTTTGAATAGATTTGAACAATGGATGAACTGCATAATTTTCTGGTGTTCTACGCGAAAAAACCCCTTCGGATATTGGAGCGGGCCATCACGCAGTTAAAGTACACCCCCATCGACCTGTCTAATAGCAATAGGAATATTCAAGGTATCGATATAACAAATCCCGGGGAATGCGAAAAATACATTAGTATGGTCCTTGCCAAAAATGACGCCCATGTTGCCTTTGGCGGGTATTTGGAGAAAAGATTGCTTTATACAGATAAGGCCGGCTTCAACAAAACAGAAGAACCGAGAAACATTCATTTGGGATTGGATTTTTGGTCAAAAGAGCGAACTGCCGTGTTGGCACCACTTGACGGTAGGGTGCATAGCTTTAAAAATAACAATACCCATGGAGATTATGGACCAACAATTGTACTTGAGCATACAATAGACAATCTTAATTTTTTTACGCTCTACGGCCACCTTTCTCTGGATTCGCTCGATGAAATTTATGAGGGTAAGAAAATCGAAAAAGGAGAAGTAATGGGTAGGTTGGGTTCACCCGAAGTCAATGTAGGCTATGCACCTCATTTGCATTTTCAAATAATCAGGGATTTGGAAAATAATTATGGCGATTACCCCGGAGTTTGCTCTGAGGGCAAATTGGACTTTTATCGAAAAAATTGTCCTGACCCCAACCTTTTATTGAAAATTGGTCAATAGTCTAGATTGAAAAACAGTGTTTTCCCTGATCAAAGAACCTCTTTTAAGACTTTCCATGCATTGGTGGCCACTATTTTATGGCCTTCTTCTGTCGGATGTATACCATCGGCCTGATTCAATTCAGGTTCTCCGGCAACGTTTTCCAACAAAAAGGGTATTAAGGGTAAATCGTTCTTTTCCGCAAGTTCTGGAAAGATAGTCTTGAATTCCTTTGTATAAGCCGGCCCCATATTCGGTGGAATCTGCATACCGGCTAAAATAATTTTTGTTTTAGGGTTTTTCTCCACAACTGCGTCGATGATATACTGAAGGTTCTTTCGGGTTTCAGAAAGCGGTATACCCCTTAAACCGTCATTGGCTCCCAGTTCCAATACAAAGACATCGGCGTTCTGGTTCAAGACCCAATCCAGTCGATTCTTACCGCTGGCCGTAGTCTCACCACTCAAGCCCGAATTCACCACCGTATAATTCATGTTCAAGGAGTCTAGGGTCGATTGTATCAATGCCGGAAAAGCATTTTGCGGATCCAATCCCATTCCTGCCGTAAGGCTATCACCGAAAAATAAAATTGTCTTGGATGTCGAACCCTTGCTTGACCCTTCGGTAATAATTTCATCGTTCCCCGATTGTTCGTCAGCTTCTTTTTGCACTTTTTCACCACAGGAAAGGAGTAGGAAAGCCAAGAAAAAATAACGAAACTTTAATAGTTTGAGCATATTATCACAGTAAAATAATCGAAATGATTTGCTTATTTTGCCTTCTTCGAAAAAGAAACTTCCAAAGACATTTATGGCAAAGATATTAAAGGTCGATAATTTGAGGAAAACCTACACCAGTGGGTCGAAGGAATTGACGGTTTTAGATGATGTTTCCTTTGATATTGAGGAAGGTGGCACGTTCTCTATTGTCGGCCCCTCAGGCAGCGGGAAGACCACATTGTTAGGACTTTGCGCTGGTTTAGACCGACCCGATTCTGGAAGCATCGAACTTTGCGGTACCCCTTTGAACAACCTAAGCGAGGATGTCAGGGCCTTTTTAAGAAATCAGAAGGTGGGCTTCGTTTTTCAAAATTTTCAATTGTTGCCCACGCTTACCGCACTTGAAAATGTGAGCGTACCCCTTGAACTTCAAAAAGCTGGGAACGCTTCGCAAATAGCCAGGGACCTTTTGGACAAGGTAGGGCTTGCCGACCGTTTTCACCATTATCCCTCTCAGCTCTCTGGTGGCGAACAACAACGAGTGGCAATTGCCAGGGCATTTTCAAACAACCCTTCTATTTTGTTCGCTGATGAACCAACGGGAAACCTTGATGAGGAAACTGGGGCAAACATTGCCGAGTTGCTCTTCAATCTAAATCAAGAGGCCGGTACCACATTGGTAATTGTGTCACATGACCTTGATTTGGCAAAAAGAACCCAACACATTCTTAGATTGAAGGGCGGTAGGGTGGAAGCGAACGAAAGTACCCTACAATCGTGAGCGATATACCAATAAAAAATGGAGCTGCAGGACTCTCGTGGCTCGTGAAAATGGCATGGCGTGATGGAAGGGCCAGTGGCAAAAGGCTTTTGCTTTTTATGGCGTCAATTATCCTGGGCATTGCGGCAGTAGTCTCCATTCAATCGTTCAGCGAGAACCTGAAATATAATATTGCGCTGCAATCAAAGGCCCTTATGGGAGCCGATTTTGTCATTGATGGCCAAAACGAGCCCAATGAAAGAGTACTTGCCATAATTGATTCACTCGGCGGGGCCGATGGTTCGGAAGTCAACTTCCCTTCAATGGCCACCTTTTCGAATACCAATGCCACGAAGTTGGTCCTTGTTAGAGGCATTGAAGGGGAATATCCATTTTATGGTGAGTTGGAAACAATGCCCTTATCCGCCCATTCTGAATATCAAGATTCGGGGGGAGCGTTGGTCGATGCCACCTTAATGCTGCAATTTAAATTGAAGCAAGGAGATTCGATCAAACTGGGAAACTTGACCTTGCCAATTATGGGAAGCCTTGCTTCATCTCCTGGAGGCACCGGAATTAGTGCCTCGATAGCACCACCAGTCTTTATTCCCCATCGATTTATCGAAACAACCGGGTTAATTCAAAAAGGTAGCCGAATACGTTATAATTATTATTTCGTCGATCCCAACGTAGACCTTAGAAGATTGGATCGTGAGTTGGACCCCAAACTCGATGCCGAGAATGCCGATCTAGACACCCACACTTCGACCGCTCGACAACTGGGACGACGCTATGAAAATGTCGCAAAATTCTTGAACTTGGTAGCGTTCATTGCTTTGCTGCTAGGTTGTGTGGGCATTGCGAGTTCAGTTCATATTTATATAAAGGAAAAATTACCGTCTGTTGCAATCTTAAAGTGTCTCGGCGCGTCACGCCGACAGACATTTTTGATTTTTTTAATACAAATAGCTGCGATGGGATTGATGGGCGGGCTTATTGGAACAGGTTTGGGAGTGGCGCTGCAGTGGTCTTTCCCTTATTTGTTACAGGGTTTTCTTCCCTTTGAAGTGGAATTGACCTGGGTGATGCAACCCATAATCATCGGCCTTTTATTAGGGCTATCGATGGCCGTTCTTTTTGCTTTGTCGCCTTTGATGCGCACTTGGTTTGTATCGCCATTACAGGTTCTGAGGGTGCAAGACGACTTTTCACCCAAGTCGCAAAGGGCAATTATTTGGATAACGATTTTGATAGTTTGGTTCGTTTACCTTTTTGCCTATTGGTTACTCGGTAGTTTTAGATATGCATTTGGCTTCATGCTTGGTGTGGTCGTTACATTTGCGATTTTGGCCAGTGTTGCGAAAATATTGATGTGGGCCATCAAGAAGTATTTCCCCACGGGGTGGGGTTTTCTGGCCAGGCAAAGTTTGTTGAACCTGTTTAGGCCCAATAACCAGACCATGGTACTGATATTGGCGATTGGGGTTGGGGCTTTCTTGATTAGTAATCTTTATTTCACCAAGGATTTTTTGTTGGCAAAGACACAATTGGAGAACAGTTCCCAAAGCCCGAATATCATTTTATTGGATGTACAGACCGAAGAACGGGAAGCCATTGCCCAAAGCATCACACCTAAAGGTCTTCCGGTCTTGGACAATATTCCGATTGTCACCATGCGCGTGCATGATATTAAAGGCAGGGCCGTAAACGATATCAGAAACGACACCACTTCAAAGGTCAATCGATGGATATTGAACCATGAATTTAGGGTTACTTATCGCGATTCTTTAATGGCTTCCGAGACGCTGATCTCAGGTGATTGGTTCAATGGCGATAAAATTGATGGCCCTATTCCCATTTCATTGGCAGATAATGTCGCTCGTGATGCCATGGTAAAAGTGGGTGATAAGATGACCTTCAATGTGCAGGGTGTGCTTATGGAAACCGTTGTGGCTAGTATTCGCGCTGTTGATTGGGGTAGAATGCAAGTGAACTTTTCCATAGTTTTTCCGACTGGCGTGTTGGAAAAAGCGCCACAGTTTCACGTTATGTCCACAAAAGTACCAGATGATAGAACTTCGGCAGAACTTCAGCAAGAATTGGTACGTAAGTTTCCCACAGTTTCCATTATCGACTTGAGACAGATGTTGACCTTGGTAGAAGGCATTTTGGATAAAATATCCTGGGTCATCAATTTTATGACCTTTTTTAGCATTTTGACGGGTATCATTGTTCTTATCGGTTCAGTGCGAACAAGCAAGTACCAGCGTATCAAAGAAAGTGTTCTCTTACGTACACTTGGTGCCAAAAGCAGGCAGATTTTAAAAATAACGGCCCTCGAATACTTCTATTTGGGCCTACTTGGTGCGGGAGTCGGAATTTTACTATCGTTGATCAGCAGTCAACTGTTGGCTTATTTCGTGTTTGATACAGCCTTTGTGCCGTCTTGGATTCCCTTTTTGATCGTACTTCCAGGAATTGTATCGTTGGTCTTGCTTATTGGGTTGGGCAATAGCCGTAGCGTCGTTAAAAGTCCCCCATTGCAAGTTCTTCGAAAAGAAGGGGTCTAGCCCGTATTTACCCGAGATTTTATCACCGGGGAAAAGCTTTAAGCCCCGGTCTTTGTATTCCTGATCAGGCCAACACCTGCAAAAAAGAAAATTGCCCCCAAAATGCCATAAACCGCAAGCATTCTTGTGGTTCCCGAACCATTGGCAAAAATAACGGCCGCGTAGATAAGGCCACCGATACCCAGAAGGGTCAGTACTGTACCGAATATTTTTTTCAAATCCATGAAGTCAAAAATAGAAAAAATAATGGAATAGCGAATTTCCGTCGAAGACATAACGAAATTTCGTGAATTTATGAAATATCACAAAATAGGTGTGCGACATTATTTTGTTTAATTAATTGATAATCAATTTTTTATATAAGTTGGCATGGCAACTGCATTAATTTGGGCAGACAACATCTATGTTCAACTTAAAATTCACGATTATGACCATTTTTCGAAGCATCAGACGAACAAATAAAGTACTCATTTCACTTTTTATTTTTTTCGGAGCTGTTATACTTAACAGTTCTTTCTCGCAAGATTCAAACAACGGTTTGGTACGGGAAGGCGTATCGAAACTTTTTCAGGAAGACGAAGTTCTTCCCATAAAGCTAAAGTATTCAAATAAGGAAATTAGGTCCAATACCAATGACACCACTTACCTTCAGAGCGAAATGGCTTATCAAAAATCCGATGGTTCATGGAAATCCCTTGCCGTAGAATTAAGGGCCCGTGGTAACTTCCGTCGTAAAAACTGCTATTTTACTCCTATAAAGCTGAAAATCAAGAAGGCAAGTGCCGAAAAAACCTTGTTCGAAGGCAATAAAAAGCTGAAATTGGTACTTCCTTGCTTTTCATGTAAGAATGCCGATGATTACGTCATTAAGGAATACATGGCCTACAAGCTGTACGAATTGGTCTCCACATACCATTTCAAGACTAGATTGGTATCCATGGAATTCACCGAAATAAAGGGCAATCGCACCAAATCACACCAGATTATGGGTATATTGATCGAAGATGTCAAAAAGGTCGCAAACCGACATGATGGCAAGGTTTTCAAGAGACATATGAAACCGATGTCTCAGGATCCCCTGACATCCGTACAGAATGCCCTTTTTCAGTTTATGATTGCCAATACGGATTTTTCAACAACATATCAGCATAATCAAAAGCAATTGTTTGCTAATGGAAAAATATTGCCCATACCCTATGATTTTGATATGAGTGGATTCGTAAATAGCGATTACGCGGTCGTTTCAAAGGTCCAAAATCGAGTTTTACCCATAGAGAAGGTAACTGACAGACTGTATAAAGGGTTTGAAAGGGAACGAAAGGTATTTGAGTCTGTGCGCCAGTCCTTCTTGAAGGAGAAAAGCAGGGCATTTCAACTAATCGAGGCTCATAGGGACCTTTTCAAAAGCCAGAGACAATATGCTGAGGCTCGGGACTTCATTTCAGGGTTTTATAGAATTTTAGAGAACGAAAAGAGGTTCTCCTCCAGAATTGTTGGAGCGGCCCGAAAGGCCTATACCAAGAGGAAAGAGACAAAATAAGACCAGCTTATTGGCACTTTGACGACCCAATTATTTCAGGTTTTCGTTCGACCCATGGGTAAAAAGTAAAAGATTAGGCGACGATATGGTAAAAATGCTTCATAATATAGATAAAAAGCACCTTATTTCGATAAGGTGTTTTTGGTATCGAATACCGTCATCGAAGCTTTTTTACACTTCAACCGAAATTTCGTCATTTAACGAGTTAAACAGCACCTAAACGAATCGAAACCCCTTTAAATAGGGTACTTGGAGTTTTTATATATATAAAAACCCAAGTCATGAAAGCTATTATAACTTTACTTTTTGTTCTTTTTATCGGAGTCGCTGCCCAAGCTCAGAATACTACCCAAGAAGTTAAAGTTGTGGTTGACGGGAAAACCATTGTGACTGAAATTACTACCAAAGAATCCCTTACTGAAAAAAACACTGAGATTGCCCGTTTGTACAGAAGGTCAAATAGCCGAGTGAAGAAAGCCTTGTCATTTACCACAAAGCGAAACAGGGCCAAAATGGCTTAATCAATCGACCCCGCTAAAAAAGGAATCCTCATCAACTATGAGTGAGGTCAATTCAACGGTATGGCCGTCAGGATCTTTAGTATATATGGAATGATAATAGAAGTGATCTTGAAAACTGTATTCCAGACCTAATGATGAGTAGTGGTCCTTGGCCTTTTCAAGATTTTCTTTGGATACATGGAATGCAAAATGGTCGATTTTAACATTTTTTGATTCTTGATTAAGTTCAGGATGCTTTTGATCGGCAGGAAACAAAGCAACTCCGGCCTTCCCAGAAAGCAAGAAAATCGGATAGTCGCCCCATTTGGCCAACTGATACTTTCTAAGTCCCAAAACTCTTTTGTACCATTTGATAGAGGTATTCATGTCTTTTACACGTATTGCAACATGGTCTAATCGGTCTATTTTAAATGTTGGCATTTTATCGTCTATTCTGCTTTCATCAATTTTTCAAGTTCTTGGGGGAATCTAGGTAGGTCTTTGCTAAGGTTTTCACATCCGTTTTCCGTAACTAAGATGACATCTTCCGTAAAGACCGAAATCTGTTCATCGTGATTGTAATACCAGGGTTCTACGGTAAAGATCATTCCCGGTTGTAGTTTGGCGTCTTGCAAGTTCGGGTCGCCGGTCGATAGGCCTAGATGATGCCCGAAAAAGAGTTTTGTCTGCATATAGGGCTGCACTTCCTTTGGAATAATGTTGTCACACAGTTTTTTCAGGTCAAAAAATGTGATTCCGGGCTTGATAAAATCAATTATTTGGTCCGCGATGTCCACTTCCATTGCCAAAATTTCCTTTTGCCTGGCCGAAAATTTACCTGATACCGGGAAGGTCCGCCCCACATCACTTACATATTGATTGTATTCGCAGCCCACATCGAAGATGACAAGGTCACCATTTTTGAGCTTTCGATTGCGCCTATTGTAATGGGAGGCCAAAATTCTCCATGGCCAAAGTGAATTGGGGCCCGACTTGATGATGGAACCAAATGCTAGGCGTTGCGCCCCGTTGATTTTATAGTCTCCTTCCAAGACACCTTCTAAATATCGCTCATCGATACCGGCCTTTATCGCCTTGGCTGCCGTTTTGATACCTTTTACATTGATTTCGGTCGAAATACGCATGATATTGATTTCCGTGGGAGATTTAACCATTCGCACCTTGGCGATAGCTTCATAACTGTTCTCAAAGCGAAGTGCAGGATGCTTGCTGCGAATAGCCCTTAAAAGCTGCTGTGCCGGAGAAACAGTGGCAATATAGTCCCCGGGGCCGAAGACGATGGATCCAGGCCTTTCGGAATTGATCCATATGGAGGGATTCTCCTTCGACCGTTGATCCAAAAAACTGCCAAAATCGTCAATGTTTTTAAGTAAAATTCCTGATTTTGAACGAATTAAGGAATCATTTAGAAAGGGCATCCCCGGAAAATCGTTGGGTCGCGAAGTACTTTCAAAACGTTCGTCCCTCTCCGGAACAAAAATCATTGCATCATTTTTGGCCAAATCCAGTACCAATAGGCTATTCGGGAGCTCAAGACCTGTAAAATAATAAAAATCATCAGCCTGCCGAAAGGTTTCACCATGGGAGAATCCGTCCATAGCCGGAATTACCGCTAGTCCTGATTTACCGTCGATTTTCAATGTATCGAACAATTTTTGCCTTCGTTCAGCCAACTCTTCTTTTGAAAAAGGCAGCTCAGCCCAATCAAAATAGGTCTGTTCAGGGGATTGGGCAAAAATTACGATTGCATTTGCAAAATACAATAAGAACGTGATATACCTTGAAAACATTGAAGTTTGCCCTGAAATTGATGTAAAAAGGCAATTTATGCATTCTCTGCCATGATTTAATGATTTTATATTCCATTTTTTGGGCTTAAATGCACTTTTTTCCGATAAGGTGTTCCAATGGCCAAATCCGGTTATCGAAGCTTTTTTGCACTTCAACCCAAATTTGGTCATTTAACGAGTTAAACAACACCTAAACGAATCGAAACCCCTTGAAATAGGGTACTTGGAGTTTTTATTTATATAAAAGCCCAAGTCATGAAAGCTATTGTAACCTTACTTTTTGTCATCTCTATCGGAATCGCCGCCCAAGCGCAAACGGCTACCGAAGAAGTAAAAGTTGCCACTTTGGAAATGACCATTGTTTCTGAGACTGCTAAAGAAGAAACCGTTACCGAAAAGAACACTGAAGTTGCCCGTTTGTACAGAAGGGCCAATAGCCGAGTAAAAAAAGCGTTGTCTTTTACAACCAAAAGGAACAGGGCCAAAATGGCTTAAGACCTTGGGGGTGCATAATTGACCGTATTCAAATGGGGTTCCACTTTTTCAAACTGACTTTGAATTTCCTTAAGTATTAGAGGATGGGTTTCTGACAGATTCTTCAACTCTGAAGGATCTTCCTTGATATTATATAATTCCCAGGTCCCACCATTCATACGAACGATCTTGTAATCACCTTTTCTGAACATCCGAAACTTTTCGAGTCCAGATATAAAGTACTCCGGTTCTATACGCTCCTTCCCTTTAAAAATAGGAAGTAGCGAACTTCCCGCCAAGGGCAGGGTTGGGTACCCGTTGATACTATCAGGATATTGTATTTTCAACAAATCTAAAAAAGTTGGCGCCATATCCACTACATGTCCTGGTTGATGTGTGATAGTGCCGGGTTCTATAAGTTTGGGCCAATAGACAATAAAAGGGGTATGGCTCCCGCCTTCGTGCCCCGTCTGTTTGTATTGTCGATAAGGTGTATTTGCCAAATTCGCCCAGGTCGAACGCATACTCCAGTACGAATTCGCAGGACCGGGCCCAACATCCTTGATTTTGTTGGTCAAAAAAGGGCAGGCCCCATTATCCACCAAAAACATGATAATCGTATTTTCCAATTTATTTGCGGTACGAAGCTTGTTCAAAACACGACCGATATTCTGGTCCATACGGTCGATGATGGCAGCATAGACGGCCATTTCAAGACCAAGGGAATCCTGCTCCGCTTGCGAAAGGCCATTCCATGGGTAGTAATCGGTATAGCTAGGTTCCAAGGGGCCTCGTTGCGTGTTCAAGTTTCCCTCGGGCGGACTCAATTTCGCCCCTTTGGGGAGCACCCCCAATTCTTTCATTTTTGTAAAACGCTGTTTTCGAAGGGAGTCCCAACCTTCTTTATACCTATGCTCATATTTGGCAATATCTTCCGGTCTTGCCTGTAACGGATAATGCGCAGCGTGATATGGAAGATACAGAAAGAAGGGGTCATCTTTTTTCAATGGCTCGTCCAACCAGTTCAAGGCGTAATCGGTAATGAAGTCGGTTTTGTACATAGGGGCCTGTTCGTACCTTATTTCGTCTGCCGCAATTTCTTGTCCCTCCAGAAAAAAAGGTCTTTCGAATTCCCCCGAGGGAGGCCTGAAATATTCCGTTGTGGCCCAAAACGTAAATGAATGGTCGAAAACCTTATCTGCCAAAAGATAATTAGGTACCCAACTATCGAAGTGCTCCTTGCCGCTCATGATGTTGAAATAACCTGCCTGTTTGGTCAGCTGGGCCAAATGCACGGCTCCATTCCCTCCATTGTAAAGTCCCGTTAACATAGAGGAACGTGTTGGGTTGCATTTTGCCATGTTATAAAAGGTACTAAACCTCAAACCTTTGTTGGCCAGAAAATCGATGTTCGGAGTTTCGATTTCACCGCCATATGCGCCGATATCGGAAATACCTATATCGTCGGCCATGATCAAGATGATATTGGGTTTTCGCGCTTCATTTGGTTTTACCCCGGTTACCTTTTCCTTACAGGAAAAAAATTGAACCGCTAAGATGACGAAAAGGAAGATACAATTGCGCATAGTCCATAGAGCTTGCAACTAATTTAGGACAAAGCTTTTGAAATAGGAAAGTACTTGAAAGAAGATGTCTGGCTAAGTTTGTGCTCCGATTTTCATTTTGAGCAAGAATATGGCTCCTTTCCTTAGTTAATGGGAGGTGGCTCCGACGATGGGCTGAGGTGGAGGTGTTGTTTACGATATACCAAATTCAACCTCCCCTTTCTTTCGCATGAAAGATGCGGAATTCATTCCCCTCCTTGGTACAAGAAGGGCAGCCGTCTACATTCAACTTTATAGAAGATTTGAAAACCATTCTGACAACTATCAGGACCAATAATCGAATCATCCAAAAGTCCTACTAAAGAATGTTCTTTGGCAATACTTTTCGTATAACGGTCTTGGCCCGCTTGTAATTGGAAACTTCCCCATCGGGATTCCATTCGAGAGTGGTTTCCCATGTGTTTTCCGGTTCGAAGTCTATTTCCATGTATGAAAGCAATTGTTGAGCCACCTTTTCGGAATGTATGATCACTATACATTCGGTGTTGAGATTTGCTGAGCGCGGGTCCAAGTTAAAAGTTCCGATGACCGCAATTTCACCATCAACGACCATTGATTTTGCATGCAGACCAAAAGTGGGTCGCTTTTCCAAGGTTTCCTGTAGGGCTCCCGTCATAATTTCCATCTGTTCGGCGGCATCGGGCTGAAATTCGAAAATACGTACTCCCGCTTCCAATAATTTCTTCCGGTCTTTCTGATAGCCGCTAAACGCCTCCAGATTGTCAGTGGATGCCAGGCTGTTGGTGAGTATCCTGATCTTTACACCGCGGTCTATGGCATTCCTGAACAATTTCTGCCCAGTTTCTGTGGTAATCAAATACGGACTCTGAATATCGAGTGACGTTTTGGCGTTTTGAACCAATGCAATCAAGCTATCCGTGGAAATACCTCCACCCGAGAGCCCTTCGGTACCATCGTTTTTTCCGGGGTCATCAGACACGAATTGTACATCATCCACCCAAATCAGCTTATCGGAAGCTTTTATCGTTTCAAATGCCTTTGGAAGATTTTTGATCTGTTCCCGCACTTGTGGCCAAAAATTCTCTGGATTACATGCGTATTCATGTGGTCTGTCGAATCTGTTTGCCTCGGAAATATTGTTCGCTTCCACATCGGCAACTTCGGTAACGGGTACACTCAATTCATTTTGCCAGAAATCGATGAAAGATGCATTTACGGCCCGGGTTTGCTTACCCAATAGCAATACATCACGGTCTCGAAAATTATATTCATGGTCATAATCAAAATATTCATCAGCAATATTTCGCCCCCCTGTGATGACCACTTTGCCGTCTACGATGAAGGTTTTGTTGTGCATGCGCTGATTGGCAGAACGAAATTCCGTCGTGAATTTTTTGACCTTGCCCAAAATACTCTTTCCTAGATTCACGCCTGGATTATAAACTTTGATATCGATATTCTCATGGGAGTTTAAGGTCAGAATATCTTGCACGTCGGCATCGACCATAATGTCATCAACGATCATACGTACTTTCACCCCTCTATCGGCCGCCCGTACCAAATAATCACAAGCGATCAGACCAATATTGTCCGTCGAAAAAATAAAATATTGAATGTCGATCGACTTCTCGGCATATTCACTGAGCCAAGCACGCGTCAACATTGCCCCATTGCCATCTTCAAGCACGTATACTCCTGTTTGGTCGCGCATTTTTTCTTCAAGACCCTCTAAACCCATGGAAAGACTTGTTGTTGTGTCTCTATGGATGGAAGAACAAAAGTTGGTGGGTGCTGCGTCTGCAAGCGGATTTTTCTCTTCTTTGCAGGATAGAACGAACAGCACTAAAATGGTTGGAAATAGGAAACTGAAGTTTTTGGTCATTTTACGATGGTAGCGGTTATGAAAAGATAACGCATCAAGTTGTGAATATAGTACCACAAATACCGAACTATTGATGCGGGTGTAAACTCAAGTTAACATCAAGATTTCAAGCAGTATTCTATTCTATTACAATTGTACCCAAGTGTTTTGGGATAATGACGTCGGTTTCGGGAGAAAGCCTTTTTACGTCTTCCTTAAACGGAACCAATTTTTGGTCGACCGCACTTTGTTGTGAAAACCCGTAGGGCAAACGAAAATTGTCCCAATGGGTCGGTATAATGATTTTCGGATAATTAGTGATCGCTAAAAGTCGTTCGTTGTATTTGTAGAGTCCCAATTGTGAACGATTGACTCCGGCCAAGAGAATATCGGGCTTTTGCCCTAGCAATTCCCTTTCGACAAAATTCATTGAGCCCATGGTCAAGACGTTATGTCTGGCAAAGCGGGCAAGAAACATCAGAGAACCTCCTTCAATGAACTCAGAAACCTTGAGCGGCGCTTTGGGAACTTCGGTATAGGTTCTTGAGTCTAAATAGTGTTTGTCGTTCAAGGCGGAATGTATTGATGGAATGACCTTCACCGAGAAGTTTTCGAATTGATAATCTTCACCTCCCCGAACGGGATACAATTGCTCATTGGGAATGCCATATGCCCTTAGAATATTGCAGGTGGTCTCTGTACCTATGACCTTGGCCCCAGTCTTTTTGGCGATATAGGGCACATCGGCCAAATGGTCAAAGTGTGAATGATGGGCTAGAATAAAATCGGCCTTCGTTATCAAACTATCGATCAATAGGGTATCGGAAACGAATGGATCCGACCGCAGCATGGTTTTTCGATTGTCTTCGGCACTGACACTCGGACCTGTACCTAATTTCACTCGTGAGATATATGGATCGACCAAAACCGTTAGTTTTCCATCTGATATTTCCCACCCCGCCGTGCCAAAATATTTCAGTCGAATGGGTTCGTTTTGCGCATTTGCAAAAAGAGAAACCAATAGAGCCAACAATAGCCCTAGTACCTCAACTTTGTGTTTGTATATTTTAAATGCATTCATAAGTTTTTTTTGGTGGTGTTTATTTTTGGCGGTTGAAATAATAGCGATTGATTTCCTCTGAATTTGCCTCGACTATATCGGCTCGCCCATCGCCATTTAGGTCTGCGGCAATAATGTCATAAGTGTCAAAAGCCTCATCAATAAGTGGACGCCCTTCCCATTTCTTGCCTTTTCCATTGTTGAAATATACAAAATTCGGACTCTCGGAATTTCCAACGACAATATCTAGGTCATTGTCGTTATCTAAATCCGACAAAGCCAGTGCATAGCTATCGGCATTGGTTTTATCGAAGACAACCGATTCTGAAAATGGTTCTTTGGCATTACCGAAATAGATTACATTTGGTTCACCGATATTCGCTGTGACAATGTCTAAGTGACCATCATCATTGAGATCGCCAACCCCCACCGAACGGGTTTCGTCTTTACCTGTACCGAAAGCGATTTTTTCGGTAAAGGCAAGTTTACCGTCATTAAAATACACGAAATTGGGTTGCCTATCTCGATTGGCCAAAATCAAGTCGATATCGCCGTCCCCATCGAGATCTGCCGCTTCTACATCAATTGTCGAATCGTCGGAACTGCCAAAAGGAATCGTTTTCGAAAAATCACCACTACCATCATTTAGACATATTTCATTGGGTCGCCCACGATTGGTAATCAAAATATCAATGTCACCATCTTGGTCCAAGTCCGCCAAGGTCAGATTTCGGGTCGAAGAATACGTCTTGCCAAATGAACCGTCTTGGATAAAATTGCCTTTACCATCATTAAAGAATAAAGCGTTTGGCGCCATATCGTTGCCGACCGCAATATCGAGATCTCCGTCATTATCAAGATCCGCAAGTTCTGTGGCATAAGTGGTTGACCGTTGATCGCCCAAATTTTTCTCCACCGTGTAGATTCCCTTTCCGTTGTTGATGAAAATTCGGTTTTGACCGGGCCAATGCCTGCCATTTGCGATCAAAATATCTATGTCGCCATCATGGTCAATATCTCCGGCGGAAACCGATGCGGAGAGTTCTTCATAAGTACCAAGAATCAAACGACCGTTCGCACGTAATTCTATTTTCTGGGCATCTGTCGAGCCGATCATCATACACATTAACATAGCAGGTAAAAGTGATTTTTTCATTTGAACATTATTTCGATCGAAGGTAGGGGAATGGTTTTGGATTTGAAAAACGATTTGTCATTCGAAAGCGGGAAGCGGACGGGCCGGAAACTTGTGACAGATGAGGATTTTTCATTCCGTAGTACGGAGTTGACCTCGTCGAAATACGATGATAGCCGATAAGGCAAAAGCGGATTGCCCTATGTTCGTCGAAGGTTTGTTACACTTCATCCATCTTTTCCCAGTACGCCGAAAATAAAGCCCTTTGGGCGTTTTTTTAGCCACTTTGACCTTAATTCCGGGTTATATTTATAAGACCTAAAGGTCTGAAAAACAAGAGGCCGACCTAGCTTATGAAGGCAGTTGTTGCAATCGTTTTGATTATCATTTTCGGTGCTATGGCACCGGCCCAAAATCGTGTTGACCATGAAAGTAAAGTTCAACCTCGTCAAATGGATCTTCTTCTGGATGATTGCACTGTTCGTATTGTCCCTTATGAAGAAGTTGCGCGAGAGCCCGCGAAAGTCACTCGATTATACAAACGCGCAAACACAAGAATCGAAAAAGCCTTGAATTTTAGAACAAAATATACAAAGGCCAAATTGGCATAATAATTGAATATCTAAGAAATGGCCAAGCAATGGTGTTCGGCCCTAACCCAAAAAATAATCATGATACCAGTAACACTTACAGCAATCACAGTTTTAATTGTAACAATAGCTGTTTTTCCGAAAAAGAAACCTCAGATGCGACCTATAAAAGTTCGCGTGAAGAAATAGCATTCCAAACTAATTTGATATAAAAACCCTGCCTTTATAAAAAGGTGGGGTTTTTTGTATATAATATTTTGGCTCCTTCCCCTATTCGGGGAAGGTGGCCACGACGTTTAAGTCGTAGACGGAAGGGGTTTGAAAGTCATTGAGGAACGGAAAGAAACATGATTTTTAAGGCTCGTCGTTTACCCGCCCTGTCTTTGTTCGCAAAAAAGCGAACAAATTCACCCCACCCTGTCAAGAGCGGAGCGGGGAGGTTAATTTCAAAAGTCAATCCCTCCGTCCTCCTCTGGTGGACACCTCCCTTTATCAAAAGGGAGGAGCTACTCGTGATTCAAATCACTAGCAGTCTAGGTGCCCAATAATCTATTCCTTAATGCCAGGTTGTAAAATTTTAAAGCCGGTTTTGGCCTTTTCAGTGGCGACCATATCCCTTACTTCTTTCAAAAGCGCTTTCGCATCATAGATAATTCCATCTTTTACGGTATACTTCACACCACCTTCTCGAATGACCTCATTCTCATCGGTAAGCTTGATGGCGCCCGTGCCGTAAAGTACTTTTAGGTTTTTAAGGGGATTGGCATCCACTATAGCAAAGTCAGCTAATTTTCCGATGGAGACACTTCCTATTTTGTCATCGGCACCCAAGGCCTCTGCCCCGTTCAAAGTAGCGGAACGGATTACTTCCAACGGATGGAACCCTGCCTCGCGCAGCAATTCCAACTCACGTACGTATGCAAAACCATAGAGTTGAAAAATAAATCCTGAATCGGACCCTGTGGTCACCCGACCCCCACGATTTTTATATTCGTTGATAAATTTCATCCATAACTGAAAATTCTCGCGCCAGGCGACCTCTTGTTCAGTGCCCCAATCGTGCCAATAGCTTCCGTGTGAGATTTTGCTCGGTTGATAGAATTTCCATAGTGACGGTAACGTATATTCCTCATGCCATTCTGCCCGCCTGGCGCGTTGCAGGTCGCGACTGGCCTCATAAATATTAAAGGTCGGGTCAAGCGTGAAATCGAGCTCCAATAATTCCGCCATGACGGCTTCCCATTTTTCCGAATAGGGTTTTGCAGCCTGTGCCCATAATTTTCCGGCATTTTCAAAACGATGTTGTTCGTTCTGATAGTTATAATCCAATGGATAGTCTTGTACCGTTCTGTCATCAAAGAGTGCTTCCGGCAATCCATACCAGTGCTCCATACTCGTCAATCCGGCACGGGCGGAATGTAAAACATTCCATCGGGCGACACTCAATTGCGCATGGTGGCATGCCGATCCCAACCCCAATTTTTTATTTTCGTCCAAGGCTGCTGCCATAATCTCGGGCTCCGCGCCAAAAAATTTGATGCCATCGGCGCCTTTTTTCGCATTGGCGCGTACCCAGATACGGGCATGCTCAGGTGTAGAAATGGGAATATCGTTCAACGGATTGAAAGTTTCACTGCTCTGTCCGAAACCCGTATAGGCATAAATGCGGGGAGCAACGATTTCATTTTTTGCACTTTTTCGTTTTAAGTCCATTGTGAAATCAACACCTCGACCACTGGGTTCTCGAACGGTGGTCACGCCGTGACCCATCCAAAGTCGAAATACATATTCAGGGTCCGCGCCCTGTGCCTTTCCCCCTATATGACCGTGCATATCGACAAACCCGGGCAGTAGGTACATACCATTGCAATCGAGCTCTTTTCCTCCCGCTTCCAATTTAGGACGTTTTGATTCATCAATCGGAATGCCGTCATAGCCGACCACCTGAATTTTTTTGATGATATTGTTTTCCACAACGATATCGATGGGCCCCTGGGGTGGAGCGCCGTTTCCATTGATCAACATAACCCCACGTATAATCAATTGTGAATGGGGACCGTCACCTTGGGCGGATTGTGCGGAGATTTGGAGAATGCCTGTCAGAAACAGAATCAGAACGAAGAGTTTTTTGAATTTTTTCATATGCTTAGGTCATGGGTTTCTTGCATTTCAGGTTTCGAGTTCATATGTAATCCCTTGGAACCTCGATTTTAAGGCCTATCGTTATTGCCAACTATAAATTATTCTTTCGAGGGCACCCTAATTTTGTCCCCCAAAAAAAGCGCGTTTAAGAACAAACGGTTGGTGCCGTACCAACTTCCCCGAAAATTCGGATTATCGGCGAACATTACCACACGGCCACCTCCCAATTTACTAACAATCAAAGAGGCCGAAGGTTTTAGGTTTTCTTCCATGTTCTTTTTGGTAACAAATCCGTCGATGTGGGGGTCTTTTGCATATTTGGCGACCGTGGAATACTCATTTTTGCTCGGTGCCAACCAGACCGTGTTGTTCTTGTAGACCGGAATTGACTTATCGTGGTAGCCAAAACCCAGGGGATGGGTGACATCCAAATCAACTTTCAGGATTACCCCACCAACACTTTCCTTTCCGATATTTTCACCTGAATCGACATAGGGTTTGCGTTTTATGATTTTGGTAGAATCCTTCTCTGTCGAATCTTTTTTGGCGTTGGTCAACTTTTCCTTGACCAACTTTTTCTTAATGGCCCACTTCGAAGCGGTACCGATCGTAATTAGTGTATTTCCTTTTTTTACCCAATCACTGATTTTTTGCTGCTGCTTTTTGTCGAGCTTATAATCTCCACTCACCATGACCAGGGTATTGTATTTGTCAAAATTGGCCTTGTTGAAATTGCGAAGAGGAATTTTGGTAATCGGCATATGTACTCTGGTATCCAACAAATGCCAGACCTCGCCGGCCTCGTACGAACGGGTTCCCGTGCCAATGAGCATGAATGCCTTTGTTTTTTTCAAGGGTTGAACGAAGCGACTGCCCAAATCCAAGTCGACGTTGTACCCGGTATTCAAATTGTAAATGGGAACATTGAATTTCTGCTGGGCTTGTTGAATGATCGAATAAACTTCATCTGCATTTTTTTTCTGAAGCGAAACCGGAACGACCAATGCCCCATAGTTGAACTTTTTTGCCTTGTCATTAATGGTGGTGGTGAAAGGTTTGAAGGCAGCTGATACCACCAGCTTTTTAGACTGTAGAAAGTTCAAGGCCGCCACCGCATTGTAATCATCGTAATCGATAACATAGGCATAGTTCGATTTTTGTACGGGCGCTACGTCGACCAATCCTTCGGTAGAAGTAATTTTTTCGCCCAAATTCAAGTTTGTGACCGGTCGATGCTTCATATTATAAAAATTACTTACTGACCAGGCCGAAGCATCGTAATACACACTGTCACGGTATTTTTCATAGCTCTCGAACATGCTCTGTACCATGCGATATTGGGGTTGTCTTGTAGGCACCACAAATTTATCCCCAGATTTGTATACCTCGATTTTGTGCAATAATAGTTTGTCGATAAAGGCCTTGGTTCGATTTTTATCGTTGGAATCGCCAAAGGAATATCCCTTAATTTTACCTTTGGAGGCATTGGTCAAAGCGCTTTTGAAAAAGTCATGTTGATACTTTCGCATCATGGCTTTATTCTCAACGGCTGCCCTTAAGGTGGTGATACTTGAGGTATACTGATTTCGAATGGTAAATGGAAAGGTGATCTCACCGAAGGCTGTTTTTTGTCTGTGACCCCTTGAACTTGCCTGTTCGAAGAGTAAACCCAGACCGCCTTGCAAATCAGGATAGGAAGAACCATACCCGGGATAGGTGCCATCAAAGACCTCCTTGGTGAAATAAAATGAACCGATACTATCCAAGGCTTTAGCAAAATAGTTCCCAAAAAGATTGTTGAGGTCGATATAATTCTCCTTCGGCATAATCGGGTTCAACGAACCGTTGGTCTTCATTGGCTCGAAGAAATAAGTACTTTGGGTGCCCATTTCATGAAAATCTGTCGTGACATTTGGATACCATTCATGATGCCAGGCCAACTTGCCGCGGCTCTCTGGATGAATACCCAATAGCCAATCACGATTTAAATCGAACCAATAATGATTTGTACGTCCACCAGGCCAATATTCATTATGTTCGGCATCTTGGGGGTCTGAAACTTCGGGATTGCCTTGATAGGTGTTCGCCCATTGGGTGTGACGATCACGGCCATCAGGATTAATGGTCGGATCGATGAAAACGACGGCCTCATTGCGATATTTTTTGATTTCAGAACTTTCGGAGGCCACCAAAGTATATGCGGTTAGGAGAGCCGCCTCAGAACTTGAGGGCTCATTGCCATGTACATTGTAGCCCAGGTTGATGAATATCGGCACCTCTCCATAATTAGTGGCATTGCTTGAAGGATCAACAAATTGAAGATGTTGCTCTTTGATATTGTCGAGGTTGGTCAAATTCTCTGCTGAAGTCACCGTCAACATTACCAACTTTCTATCTTCATGCGTTTTTCCATATTGGTAAAGTGAGGCCCTATCGGAGACTTCGGCCAACTTTTGGAGATATGCCACTATTAGGTCGTGACGGGTGTGATGTTCCCCAATACCATATCCTAAAAATTCTTCGGGTGACGGTACGTTTTCATTAAAGGGTTGGTATTTTTTGAAGAAATAGTCTTGCGCAAAAAGGGTGGTACTACAAAAGAATAGCACGAAGAGTAGTTTTTTAGGCATGTGAAGCAAATTTGAATTAGCTTCTAAATATAGCGATAACAGATGTAGAATTCGTCATGCCACCGAATGTAATTTTTGACCGATTTCACGAAAGCGAACAATGTAATTGGTTCCCTTTTTTGAATGGTCTCGGGTAATGGTACCTCGAAGTTGACGAGCGAGATTGTGAATCAATTTAAGCCCTAAGCTTTTCGAGCTTTTGAAATTTACCTTTTCTGGAATTCCGACCCCGTTATCACCGATACTAAGTATGTAATCGCGATAGTTCTCCTGCCTCAATTCGATATGGATTTCCCCTTCGGCATCGTCTTTGATCCCATATTTCAAGGCATTGGTAATCGCTTCGTTGATTAAAAGTCCTAGCGGAATGGCCGTGTCGATGCCCAGTTTGACATCTTCGATGTTCAATTTTAATTTTATATTGTTCTCGCGACCCTTCAACGATCGTATAAGATATTCACTAAGCTCTTTTACATAAGATTTGTACTCGATTTTGGAAAGATCATCCCGCATATAGAGCATTTCATGAACCATGGCCATTGAAATCACCCGGTTTTGACTACTCTTGATCAGACTTTTCATGTCCACATCCTCAATATTTCGCGATTGCAGGCTCAAAAGACTACTGACCGTTTGTAAATTGTTTTTGACGCGATGGTGTATTTCCTTTAATAGAGTTTCCTTCTCTTGAATGCGCTTTTCAATTTCTTTCTTGCTCTTGTACAGGTTGTGGTGCGCATGCAAAAGATTTTTCCCGAAAACGCCACCAATTAAATAAACCGAGAAAAGTACGCTGACCAATGCAAAAAGATTTCTTGAATGTTCAGGGATGACATTGGTGGTAAAACTATAATCAGTAATGCTTTGGGAATAAATCAGAATAATGATAAGCAGGTTCAAATTGAGATATAAGGTACCATATGACCTAGTGGAAACGTAGCCCGCTACTACAATCAAGGCAAGAACAAATATAAACGGACTATTTATACCACCGCTGTAAAGTGTAATGATGATGGCTCCGGCCAATGTCATGACGGAGACGATATTGTAGGTAATGACCAATTTCTCATGAAACCGGAACATGACGGTGTTGATGAGATTAAGAATGCCAAAGGTTATGAACACATGGGGTATGACCTGCTTGATGTCCAATACAAAATAGCAAAGAGCCCCGAAGACCAATGCAAAGAATGACGTAAAATAGCAAACCCTTAACGTTAGGCGTGCCTGATTCGCCAATCGTTCCTGTACTTTTTTTTCTTTTTCTTCCATGGTAAAAATTTTTCCTTTAGGGCACCCATGGTACTTGGATCACCATATTTGATATAACCTTTGTACCATAGGAAAAGTAAAGCTAAACATGTTTTGGCACTTTAACTTAGTGAGCATCAAAATTTTGCTACCAACTTTTTGGGCAAGTGGAACCTTAGGCTCGCTTTTTTTGTGGAATTAAATCCGTTAAGTCGGCAATCTTTATGGGTGTACCGCCTTCGATACTTCTTCGTGCGGCGACACCGATTAGAATTGACATGGCGCCATCCCTTAGCCCTGCGGGTCGTTCAAATGGATCTTTGGCGAGACCATCGCGGAACATTGAATCTTGCAACTTTTTATCACCGCCGCCATGGCCTCCTCTAGTCGTTTTTACGTTTATGGTTTCGAAATCGCTCCAAAGTTTGTGTACGATAATCGGCTCGATGTCAAAAGGCGTTTCACCTGATTGATCCATTTCCGCTTTATGAAGTGCATCTTGATCCACTTCGACCTTTTTGGTATACGGAATGTCAAGCCATGCTTCGATGCGCCCTTCAGTGCCGTTGAATGCGACCCTCCAACCTTCAATCGGGGAGTAGGTCGTTAGTGAATAATTTAGGATGGTGTTATCGGCATACTTGACTTGGGCCGACATTTTGTCGTAAATGTCGATTTCCTCCCGAAACAGACAATTGTCACGTATGTAACCATCATGCTTTTCGTGATTGACATAAAGGTTCATCGCATGTTGGTCCTTTGTGATGTCCCAGTGATATCCACAATCGTTCTTGTGTTCGCAGCTTCTACAGTTCGCTCCGCGAAAAGGGCCATTTTTACCATAATGCTCTAGATCGCCATAGGCAAAAACCTCTGCTGGATCCGAGTCGATCCACCAATTCAGGAGGTCGAAATGATGGGTGGCCTTGTGTACCCAAAGAGAGCCCCCACTATCCATCAAACCATGCCATCGCCTAAAATACGAGGCACCATGATAAGTGTTCAAATACCAGTGAAAATCGACCGAGGTCAACCTTCCAATGGCCTTTTGCTGTAAAAGTTCCTTGATTTTTGTTGCGTAGGGACTCCAACGGTAATTAAAGCCGACAATCAATTTCTTGTCGGATTTCTTTTCTGCATCGAGTATCGCCTGGCATTTAGTCTCATCTGTGGTCAAGGGCTTTTCGGTCAGTACGTCGCAACCCATTTCAAGGCCCCTAATGATAAATTCATGGTGGGTCGAATCTTTGGTCGTCACAATCACGAGATCTGGTTTTGCCTCATTGACCATATTCTCAAAATTGGAAAAGGTCTTGCATTCTGTTCCAATGTACCCTTTGGCAAATTCCAATCTACCAGGATTGATGTCACAGAGTCCGACAAATTCCAGTATATCAGCGTATTCCTCAAGAAGCCTCTTGCCCCAGAATCCGCATCCCCTGATTCCAGTACCAACCAGAGCTACTTTTAGTTTTTCTTCTTTGCCAAAATCAAAGGCATGAATGGGTATTGCCGAACTGGCGGCCAACATGCTTATTGAGGTCAAAAATTTTCTTCGGGAGTTTGTCATCTTCAAAAGGTGATTGATTCCTTTTAAAGATATTGAATTTTGGGGAAATTGCCGATTGAGGTAAACTCCTCCCGTCTCGCCGAAAGACGAGGTCACCTCCCCTTATTTGAGAAGAGGAGCTTAGTTATCGTACAATTTTAGAAAGTCAATCCTCGGTCAAGACCCATTCGCCCTTGTCGATCAAGGGCTCTGCCTGTTTGTATTTCACGGTCTTGCTTTCGCCAGACATGATATTTTTGATCGTGACCCGCTCGT
Source organism: Aurantibacter sp. (assembly GCA_965215845.1). Taxonomy (GTDB): domain Bacteria; phylum Bacteroidota; class Bacteroidia; order Flavobacteriales; family Flavobacteriaceae; genus Aurantibacter_A. Next base: position 1,029,007 of record CBDCEL010000003.1, on the reverse strand, counting down.
TACGACCAATTTTTCTAGTCTCCCTAACGATTGTTTCGGTGACTTGGGGCCGCCTTCCCTGATTTTGGCCCACCGCGCGATTTCGTGCTGCCAGTTCATCGCTATTCGGAATCTCCTCTTTCGAAGTTTTGAGGTTTTCCTTGGGCTTTCTTACCTGTCTGGCCTCTTGGATCTCATTCGGGTTTCCAGTGGGCAATTCTCCTTTGAACAGGAAGGAAACTACTTCTTTGTTCACTTTGTCGATCATGGTCTTGAACAATTCAAAGGCCTCGAATTTGTAGATCAACAAGGGGTCTTTCTGTTCATGGACCGCCAACTGAACGGATTGTTTTAATTCGTCCATTTTGCGGAGATGGGTTTTCCAGGCATCATCGATAATAGCCAAGGTGATGTTTTTTTCAAAATCATTGACCAATTGTTCACCATTGCTATCATAGGCTTCCTGAAGATTGGTAACGACATTCAACGTTTTTATTCCATCCGTAAAGGGCACTACGATACGTTCGAAATTGTTGGCATTGTCCTCATAGACCTTTTTGATCACTGGGAAGGCTGTAGCGGCATTGCGTTCCATCTTGCCCTGATAATGGTCGTATGCCGTCTTGTAGACTAGATTTGCAATTTCTTGAAAATCCTTTTTCGCAAATTCCTCTTCCGAAATAGGTGATGTTATCGAGAAATATTTGATGAGCTCGAATTCAAAATTCTTATAATCATTGGCTGCCTTGTTGGTTTCGGCAATGACCTCACAAGTGTCGTAAACCATGTTGGCGATGTCGACCTTAAGACGTTCGCCTTGCAAGGCATGTCGCCTTCTTTTATAGACTACTTCACGTTGCGCATTCATAACGTCATCGTACTCCAACAATCTTTTGCGCACACCAAAGTTGTTCTCCTCGACCTTCTTCTGGGCCCGCTCAATAGATTTGGTCATCATTGAATGTTGAATGACCTCACCCTCCTCGAGTCCCATTTTGTCCATCATTTTTGCCACGCGGTCCGAACCAAAAAGACGCATCAAATTGTCCTCTAGGGAAACGTAGAATTGAGAGCTTCCGGGATCTCCCTGTCGACCGGAACGGCCTCTTAACTGCCTGTCTACCCTTCTTGAATCATGCCGCTCGGTTCCCACAATTGCCAAACCGCCCGCTTTTTTCACTTCGTCCGAAAGTTTGATATCGGTTCCCCGACCGGCCATATTGGTGGCAATGGTAACGACGCCTGATTTGCCCGCTTCGGCAACCACATCGGCTTCCCTTTTATGCAACTTGGCGTTTAGGACATTGTGCACGACTTTGCGAATGTTCAACATTCTTGAGAGTAGTTCGGAGATTTCGACGGAGGTCGTACCTATCAAAACAGGTCTTCCCTCTTGGGAAAGTTTGGTCACCTCGTCAATAATCGCATTGTATTTTTCGCGTTTGGTCTTATAGATCAAATCGTTTCTGTCATCTCGCGCAATGGGTCGGTTGGTCGGAATTTCGACCACATCCAACTTATAGATTTCCCAGAATTCACCTGCTTCGGTGACCGCAGTACCTGTCATACCAGCTAATTTGCGGTACATTCTAAAGTAGTTCTGAAGGGTAACAGTGGCAAAGGTCTGGGTCAACGCCTCAATCTTTACATTTTCCTTTGCCTCGATTGCCTGGTGCAATCCGTCTGAATACCTACGGCCGTCCATAATACGGCCTGTTTGCTCATCAACGATCATGACCTTGTTTTCCATGACCACATATTCAACATCTTTTTCGAATAGGGTGTAGGCCTTTAAAAGCTGTCGCATAGTATGGATACGCTCGCTTTTTACCCCAAAGTCTTTGAACAATTGTTCTTTTAGTTCTGCCTCTTTTTCAATCTCGAGATTCTGGTTTTCAATCTTGGCGATCTCCCCGCCAATATCCGGCATGACAAAGAAATCTTTGTCATCACTATCGCCAGAGATATATTCAATACCCTTGTCTGTCAACTCGATTTGATTGTTCTTTTCCTCGATCACGAACAACAATTCCTCATCGACGACGGGCATTTCCCGGTTATTGTCTTGCATATAGAAATTCTCGGTCTTCTGTAGCAATTGTTTGATGCCCTCTTCGCTCAGGAACTTTATCAGGGCCTTGTTCTTGGGTAGTCCTCGATGTACCCGCAGCAAAAGGAATCCGCCCTCTTTCGTGTCTCCTTCGGCAATTTTTTTCTTGGCCTCGGCCAAAACACCTGTTAGATATTGTCGTTGCTTTTGAACGATTTGGGCAATTTTTGGCTTTAATTCGTTGAACTCGTGCCGTTCACCTTCAGGAACCGGGCCGGAAATAATCAATGGAGTACGTGCGTCATCGATTAAAACGGAATCTACCTCGTCGACAATGGCAAAATGATGTGGTCTTTGAACCAAATCCTTGGGTGTGTGTGCCATATTGTCCCTTAGATAGTCAAAACCGAATTCGTTATTGGTGCCATAGGTGATATCGGCATTATACGCCGCGCGGCGCCCGTCAGAATTGGGCCTGTGATGGTCGATACAGTCGACGGATAAGCCATGAAATTCGAATATAGGGGCCATCCAAGCACTATCACGCTTGGCCAAATAATCGTTGACAGTTACCAAATGGCAACCATTTCCGGTCAAGGCATTCAGGTAGAGGGGTAGGGTGGCGACCAAAGTCTTACCCTCACCGGTTTGCATTTCCGCAATCTTCCCCTGGTGCAATGCAATACCACCGATCAATTGTACATCATAGTGTATCATATCCCAGGTAACCTCTTTTCCGGCAGCATCCCAAGAGTTGCTCCAGATGGCATCATCGCCATCCAAGGTCACATAGTCTTTTCTTCCCGAAAGTTCCCGGTCATATTCGGTGGCCTTGACCGTCAATGATTCGTTTTCCACAAATCGCTTCGCGGTCTCCTTAACAACAGCGAAAGCTTCGGGCAAGATGTCGTTCAGGGTTTTTTCGGAGATTTCATATATCTCATCGTTCAGCTTATCGATTTCCGTGTAGATATCCTCATTCTTATCGATGTCGGTGGAAGCCTGTACCTCCTTGCGCAATTCTTCGATTTTTTCAGTTTCGCTGGCGTAACTTCCCTTGATTTTGTCTTTGAACTCTATGGTCTTGTTTCTTAGCTCGTCCAAGCTTAACGCCTCAAGCGATTTTTCGTACGACCTGATCTTTTCGACTAGGGGTTGAAGTTCTTTGACATCCTTTTTTGACTTATCACCTACGAATGTCTTTAAGATGGAATTAATAAAACTCATGTTGCTTTTTTAGTATTCGGAGACTGGTTCAAGCAGTCTCTACATATCCTGAATTCAGAAGATTTCCTGAAAATATATTGCCTTGAGGATAGCAAAAGGTGTTCCAGTTCGAAATGTCAGGCGAAATATCTTTTACAGCTGACAAAATTACATAAAAAAAAAGCCTCCGAGGAGACTTTTAATATACAAATGAAGCAATATTTTAATATTCGTCCTCGTTCCAGAGGTAATCTTCCTCAGTGGGATAATCTGGCCAGATTTCTTCGATGGATTCGTAAATTTCACCACCCTCTTCCTCCATCGACTGAAGATTCTCGACAACCTCTAAGGGAGCCCCTGTTCTAATAGAATAATCTATCAGTTCATCTTTGGTGGCAGGCCATGGTGCATCGCTTAAATATGATGCTAATTCTAACGTCCAGTACATTCTAGTAATTCGATTTTTTAAATTTTTGCAAAAGTAATTTTAAAATGGAAAATGCCAAGAAATTTTGGACTTATTTTGACCATATATAACACATTATTTTCGCGTTAACAAATTGATAACGGAGAAAATCAAGAATTATTAGTGCCAGAACCCTTTTTGGTAGGTACCCACTTGATTTCCTCAATCTGAAGATCTTTTGACAATTTTCGTGCCAAGACGAAAAGATAGTCCGAAAGGCGATTGATATATGAAAGTGCGTTGGGCTCGACAGGTTCGAGCTCGTTCAAAATCGATGCCTTGCGCTCGGCCCTACGGCACACGGTTCGAGCGATATGGCAATACGATATCGTTGTATGGCCGCCCGGAAGTATGAAATGGGTCATTTTGGGTAGTGTATCGTTCATTTTATCGATTTCTTTTTCCAAAATCTCGATATCGTTATTATTGATTCTTTCAATGTTCAAACGCTCCTTGCCAGATTTTAAGATGGCCTTTTTGGGTTCGGTGGCCAAAATGGCGCCCAAAGTGAATAATTTGCGCTGAACCTCCAATAGAATTTCCTTAACCTGGGTGTCAATCCCTTGATCTTTCAACAGGCCCAGCCAAGAATTCAGCTCATCGATGCAACCCAGGGCCTCTATTCTAATGTGATGTTTAGAGACACGGGTTCCGCCATATAATGAGGTTTGACCGCGATCTCCGGTTTTGGTGTAGATTTTCATTGGCTGCGCTAAGCTCTTAAATTATTCTTTTTTGTTTTGTTCCTTTCGAGAGTGGCCTTCCATAAATTTTTTTGATTTTCTTTTTCGTGAGCGCCCTCTATTATATATGGTAATGAACAGATAAATGACGAACAATATTGCCGCAACCGCGTAAATGGTATAATCCATGGCCTTCCGCTTTGTATCTAAAGTTACGTGATCAAATTCGAATCTTAAAATGTTCCTTGACCTGTTCTTTTCGAAAAAAGACTGCCCCACAATAAAAAAAATCAATAGTAACCGATGCCCTGTCGTCGAGAACAATTTGATTCCACTTTTCTTCGGTCTCGCGATTTCGATGTATGGAATTTATCAAGACCATGGTATCATTATGACGATTTTTCAAGGAAAAAGCCTTATTCAAGTCCTTTTCAATATGCTGTACATAGATCAAATCATGTGGAGACAGGTCAAAAACGATCTGCGGAAAGCTTTGTATTACCCGATCCTTCAGGCCCTCATTGCCCAAAACCATAAGTCGTTTGGCGTCAAAATAGGGAATGCTTTTCATCAAAATGTCTAAAACCTTTGAAGTTCCATCCATTCTTTTTTGGTACAAACACTTTGTCAGATAATCAAATATGAATGGCGAGTGCACCCCGTGGTGGTTGGTTGACGCGAACCAGAATTTGAGGTGTTTTAAAAATTGGGAATTCATTGTTTAGTTATGTGATTTTCAAACCTTCTGTCCTTCCATTCCTGCAGGTTGGCGGGTTCATCTGATACCTCCATTTTCCAAAAAGAAGGCACGAAAATCTAGCTTTCGATGATTGCCGAAAGCTCGAACCATCTTTCGGTTTTTCTGTCGATACTATCTATTATTTGCTTCAGTTGCATTGAAAGTGTATCGATTTCCCCTCCGTCTAGCGAATCGGTTGCAAATTGCTGCTGTATTTTATCCTTTTGCTCTTCGAGCTGCTGTATTTCCTTTTCCAATCTATTGTATTCCTTCTGTTGGGTGTACGATAGCCTATTGCCCTGACCATCTTTTTTCCATGATTTTTTGGCCTTGCTTTCTTTTTTCCCTTCTTCCCTTTTTTTGCGCTCGGAAATTACCAAGGTATCTTCATATTCACGGTAGTCAGAATAGTTTCCCGGGAAATCGATGATTTCACCATCCCCTTTAAAGACAAAGAGGTGGTCGACTATTTTATCCATGAAGTAACGATCGTGGGACACAACAATAAGGCATCCCGGAAAATCCAATAAGAAATTTTCGAGCACGTTCAAGGTGATAATATCGAGGTCATTAGTGGGTTCGTCCAAGATCAAGAAATTCGGATTTTGGATCAAAACGGTACACAGGTACAACCGCTTTCGTTCGCCCCCGCTTAATTTTTCGACAAAGTCATATTGTTTTTTCCTGTCGAAAAGAAACCGTTCCAATAGCTTCTGGGCCGATATTTGGCGTCCCTTTTTCAAGGGGATGTAATCACCGAATTCCCTGATGATGTCGATGACTTTTTGTCCTTCTTTTACTCTGATTCCACTTTGGGTGTAGTAACCGAACTTCAAAGTATCACCTACGACTATTTTTCCGCTATAAGGTTTATCGCCACCAGTGATGAGGTTTAGGAAAGTTGACTTTCCCGTGCCATTTTTACCAATGATACCAAGTCTTTCACCTCTTTGAAAATTGTAATCGAACTTATTGAGAATGGTCCTTCCGGGAAAGGATTTTGAAACTTTGTGCAACTCCAAGACTTTGTTGCCCAAGCGGTCCATATTAATTTCCAGTTGTACCTCATGGTTTTTTCTGCGCTTGCCCGCCCTTTCCTTGATTTCTTTAAAATCATCAATGCGAGACTTTGATTTTGTTGTTCTGGCCTTGGGTTGTCGGCGCATCCATTCCAATTCCTTTTTAAACAGACGTTTCGACTTATGCAGCTCGACCTCCTCCTGTTCTATTCGCGCTTCTTTTTTTTCTAGATAGTAACTATAGTTTCCTCGATATGTATACAATTGTCGATTATCAAGCTCCAATATCTCGTCGCAAACCCTTTCCAGAAAATAGCGGTCGTGGGTGACCATGAAAAGGGTCATATTTTCTTTACGGAAATAATCCTCTAGCCATTCGATCATTTCGAGGTCAAGATGGTTTGTAGGTTCGTCCAATATCAATAAATCGGGTTTGTTGATCAAAGCATTGGCCAAGGCCAGTCTCTTTTTTTGACCTCCGGATAGTTTGCCGACCTTAGCCTTCATGTTCTCCAGCTTTAACGTGAAGAGTATTTGCTTATAAAGCGTTTCAAAATCCCAGGCATTGTAAATCTCCATAGCATCGAAAGCTGCTTGGTAGAATTCTTCGTTTTCAGGGTTTTTCAAGGCCTTTTCATACTGTTCGATAACACGTAAAATCTCGTTTTCAGAGGCAAAAATTGTTTGTTCAACGGTCAACTTCGGATCCAGTCTAGGCTCTTGTTGTAAAAATGAAATTCGAATGTTCTTCCGATAGTTTATTCGCCCGGAATCTGGCGAGTCTAAACGGGCAAGTATATTGAGAATCGATGTTTTACCGGTGCCGTTTTTGGCAATGAGTGCTATCTTTTGGTCCTTGTTGACGCCGAAGGACAGATCTTCGAAAAGGACCAACTCACCAAAAGATTTTGATATATTCTCAACGGTGGCCAGGTTCATGTATTCGTATTTTGTGTTGTCGACCAGCGGTATAAATAGGTGTATCGTATTGCCAAAAGCCCCATAAAGGGAATGATCAAAAGAGAGAAAAGCTGTATCTCAAATAGCCAGACGACAACAGTGACAAGAAGTAGGAACAACAGCACCAAGAGATATTTTGAAATCCACTTTGGCGGATTTTTTTTGAGCAAAAAGAAAGCTACAACCAAATTCAAAGGAAATACCCATAGTATGTTGAAGTTTCTGACCGTCCAAACATGATCGGTCAGAAACCACAGGTAAAATATCAAAAGCCCGTGAAGCCCTACAATGGAGAAAAGCAAAAAATCGAACCATCTGCTTCTTTTTCCACGTTTATAATCGCGATAGGTCATCAAAATGGTAATTGCCAAAAACAGCAGGATCCAAAAAAGGGGGGTGGTCAAAAAGCTGCTCTTCTGTTCTTTTTGAACTGCCATTATTAAGGGGTTGGAATTGAAACTCAGTGGTTTGGCCCCCAGTTTGGCATCTTTGATTTGTTCACTAATGTAGTCGGGCAAGAACATATGTTCTTGAGGTGTTGCCTGCCGGTCGATGACCGAACCCAGGGCAAGGTCGATGCCGAACTGCCCCCAAGAGTTGGTTTTCAGATAGTGGCGGATGAGTCGTCTAAAAGTATAGGTAGTAGTGGCATAGTCTTTCTCAAAAGTTAAGTCATCTCCGAGGGCCGTTTTTAAAACATCCCAAATCTTTGTGGCGCAGTTGTTATGAAAAAAATCGTATTGATAGACCCGATTTTCTGGACGTGCGTTGTTTTCCAAAAAACGAAAAAGCTGATTTCGCTGTCTTTGATCTAAATCCAAGATTTGCTCATTGACCCAGCGATTGTCAATCTTGTATTCTTCGAGAAAATCAAAAAACCTATTTCTCACCAGAAGGTAGTCCATTCTGCCTTGAGAAAATCTGAAGTAGAAATTTTCTCCCCGTGTATCGAAAACTCCATAATTGTAAACGAGGTCAATGCCCTGACTGCTATCTTGAACGCGTAAGGCACTGTGCCCAAATGATGAATATAGTTCTTCGCCGGGCCCACAGGTCAATACGCTTATTTTCGAAGCAGGGGAGAGTTGTACCTGCTGGCCACTTACGGAGATTAAGGTAAACAAACCAAAAAGTAGGATAAAGCCCGCTCGCATCGATATTCTTTAGAGTTGTTCAGGCAAATATCCGAATAAAATATCGCACGAAACGATACCATCGAAAATTGTATTATTTTTACCGAAACCATCCGTTGATGAAAAGGCACATACCCAATTTTATTACACTTCTCAATGTTTTTTGTGGATGTGTTGCCACGGTCTTTGCCGTATTGAACCAATTGGAGTTGGCGGCGCTTTTTGTCTTTCTTGGAATTTTCTTTGACTTTTTCGATGGACTTGCGGCAAGGGCCTTGAATGTTAAAAGTGAACTTGGGGTACAACTTGATTCATTGGCCGATATGATTACAAGCGGTTTGGTGCCGGGCATTGTAATGTTTCAATTGTTAAATATGGCGGTTTCAGGTGGATGGAATACAACTTTAAACGATAATTTTGATTCGATTTTTAACAATATAGGTGGTTTTAGTTTCAATTTTATATCCTTATCGGGATTTTTAATTACAATGGCGTCCGCCTATCGTTTGGCAAAATTCAATGTCGACGAGAACCAACAAGATAGTTTTATTGGTTTGCCAACCCCGGCCAATGCCCTGCTGATTCTGTCGCTACCGTTAATCTTGATTTATCACGGTAATGATTTTTTGAACGATATCATTTTAAATCAATGGTTTTTATTCGGGCTGACCCTACTGAGCTGTTATTTGTTGAATTCGAAAATTGAATTGTTCGCGTTAAAATTTGAGAACTGGGGTTTTAAAGACAACGCCCATCGTTACATTTTTATCATCATTAGTCTGGTACTACTTTTGACAATGAAGTTCATGGCCGTGCCTATAATTGTAGCTTTTTACATTTTGGGTTCAATGGTAATGAATATGCGCTCAAAAAGCCTGGTCTAAGAAGAAACGAAACGGAAACCTTGATATTTTGCCTATTCTTTGGTAACGGCGAAGGTACCTTTGGAGCCATCTGCCTTGGCCCAACCCCCTTCTAGTTTAGTCGTAGAATTCGGAGCGGTAAGGTTTATTATTGTGCCGTCACAGTTGTCTTCGCCTTTTGCTTCAAAGTTTTTTCCGACCACTTCCCAGGTTCCTGCTATGGTGCAGTAAAGGTCAGTCGAACTTGTGGTCGTAATCGATCCATCACCATCAAGCGACATCGTAATATTCTCCGTGCCAAGGTCGCCATCAATTTCCCCGGCCCATTTACCAAAAAGTTTGGGGTCGACGATTCCTTCATCTCCGTCAACCTGTACTGCATCGATTTTTTGGTCCTCCGAACATCCTGTCAATACAACTAAACCAAGGGCGAAAATAAAGAAGACCGATGTCAAACTATTCCTTTTCATGATTTGATTTTTTTGAAATTGGTATTGGCCAATGAATAAAAATATACATTTTAAGACGCCCGTACAAAACTTTGACGCTGTAGCCTACCATATCGAGGTTCTTAGAGGGACCTATCTATCTGAAAAGTGAGGTTGTGAACAAATTGACTGGTCTTAGTTGCTACCAAAGCGGATGATAATGCTTATTTTTAAGGGTCAAAATATTCTTTATGAACAGAATTAAGGAGGTATCCGATTATATTGAAGGTGCTACGAATGAACAAAAGGAAGTTCTGGGAACTTTGCGGGAATTGATTTCCAAGGCAATACCTGAAGTTGTTGAAAATTTTAAATGGAGTCGCCCGGTATATGCTACCAAGAAAGATTTTTGCTATTTACAGTACAATAAGAAGCATATCAATCTCGGCTTTTTCGAATTCGATAAAATCGAAGATCCAAATAACCTTCTGGAAGGAACGGGCAAACAAATGAGGCACATCAAAATAGAAAACGGTTCAAAGTTGGATACCTCGGCACTGTACAAGATGATCAAGCAGTCATCGAAATTCTAGCTTTCCATAAATTTTAAGCCTGTATTTTCTTCTTGCGAAGCTCAAAATTCTTACCTAGATATACCTTTCTTACTATTTCATCGGCCGCCAGATCTTCAGGTACTCCCGATTTCAAGATTCCACCCTCGAACATTAAATAGGATCGTTCGGTAATTGCAAGGGTTTCCTGTACGTTGTGGTCAGTGATCAAAATACCGATGTTCTTGTCTTTCAGATGCGCAACGATGGTCTGAATATCTTCGACCGCGACAGGATCCACCCCGGCGAAGGGTTCGTCAAGTAGAATAAACTTTGGGCTCGTGGCCAAAGCCCTTGCAATTTCAGTGCGCCTACGCTCGCCTCCAGAAAGTAGGTCACCGCGATTTTTGCGAATGTGGCCCAAACCGAATTCCTCGATGAGTTCCTCCATTTTCATGAGTTGCTCCTTTTTGCTCATATTCGTCAATTGGAGCACACTAAGGATGTTCTTTTCGATGCTCAATTTTCTGAAAACTGAAGCTTCTTGGGCCAAATAACCAATGCCATTTTGGGCACGCTTGTACATGGGGAAGTTGGTGATTTCCATATCATCCAAAAAAATCTTACCTCCATTGGGTTTGATCAAGCCAACGATCATATAGAAAGAAGTGGTCTTGCCAGCGCCATTGGGTCCCAATAAACCAACAATCTCACCTTGGTTTACTTCTAGGGAAATCCCTTTGACTACCTGTCGACCGCTATAGGTCTTCATTATGTTTTCTGCTCGGAGTTTCATCTGAGAAAGTGTTGGACAAGAAATTTTAAATTCGAAATACTCATAGTTATAACCATGAACCCAAGGTCGTTAGCAGCGCGCAAGTGACTCCAAATCTAGTCTGAATTCAGCATTATCCGAAACAATTAGACTTTTTTTAACCCTTCTTTTCTTTTTCTTTCCTTCTTCGCCTCACTGCGCAACACCATTTTCGAGATATAGATACTCACTTGGTACAACACCAATACTGGAACTGCGACAATAATCTGGCTGGTAACATCGGGTGGGGTAATCACCGCAGAGAGTATAAGAACGATTACCAGAGCAATCTTTCGGTACTTTTTCATGATTTCTGGCGTCACAAGTCCAACCTTGGTCAGAAAATATATGATAATCGGTAGCTCGAACAACAGCCCACAGGCGATAACCGATGTACGAACCGCACTGATATAGGATCCAATATCAAATTCGTTCAATACTTGTTCACTGACCTGATAAGTACCCAAAAAGTTTATGGATAATGGGGCCACGACGTAATATCCGAACAAGACGCCCATAAAAAACAACAGTGATGCTATTAAAATGAATCCACGGGAATACTTTTTTTCGTTGGGATGCAGACCTGGACTGATAAACTTCCAGAGTTCCCATAACACGTAAGGAAAACCTACGACGAATCCCACCCAAATGGCCGTCCAAATATCTGCCGAGAATTGCCCGCCCATTGTCCGGCTCTGGATAGTGAACGGTAGTTCGTCCTTGCAGAAATCCGATTCAATTCCTACTGAGGTTGCTATATTGCAAAACATCCGATAGGTGGGGAAGTCCATATTTTTTGGCCCAAAAATGATGACATCAAATATGAATTCGCTGAAAACGAAGGCCACTGTACCAATAATGACTACGGCCAACACAGATCGGATCAAATGCCATCTTAACTCTTCAAGGTGGTCAAGAAACGACATTTCGTCGGGCGACTTGGTATTCTTTTTCTTGGCCATTATATAATACCTTCATTGATCAGGTTATGCAGGTGTACAACACCTTTATACCCTGAATTATCTACGACCAATAATTGCGAAATGCCCTTTTCTTGCATCGCTTTAAGGGCCTTGACGGCCAATACATCGCCTGAAATTGTCTTCGGATTGGCCGACATGATATCCCTTGCCAGCAAACCGTTGATGCTGTCATATTTGTTGAGCATTCTTCGAATGTCACCGTCGGTGATAATACCAATGACCTTGCCGTCTTTCAAAACGGCGGAAGCACCCAACATTTTTTCTGAAATTTCGACGATGACCTTTCTGATATCCTCATCATGTCCGACCATCGGCTTTTGATTTTTTTCCGCAATATCGGCCACTCTTAGATAGAGCTTTTTGCCCAATGCCCCACCAGGATGATATTTGGCAAAATCTGCACTGTCGAAGCCCCTAAGATCCAATAGGCAGACCGCCAATGCATCACCCATGACCATCTGTGCCGTCGTACTTGTGGTAGGCGCCAAATTATTGGGGCATGCCTCTTTTTCTACAAAGGTGTTCAACACAAAATCACATTGTTTGCCCAAAAAAGAATCTGGATTACCGGTAATAGCGACCAATTTGTTGCTTCCCCTCTTGATAAGGGGCACAAGCATTTTTATTTCCGGGGTGTCGCCACTTTTTGAAATACAGACCACCACATCGTTTTCTTGAATCGTACCTAAATCGCCATGAATCGCATCGGCGGCATGCATAAAAATGGCGGGAGTACCTGTCGAGTTGAACGTCGCAACGATCTTATTGGCGATAATGGCACTTTTACCTATTCCAGTGACCACAACACGGCCTTCCGAGGCCAAAATACATGCTACGGTCTTAGCAAAGTCATCTTGAAGCAAGTTGGCCAAATTTTGAATTGACGCAGCTTCTTCCCCTATGGTCTTTTTCGCAAGGGCTATGATTTTTTGGGCTTCGTTCAAGTATTCAAGTATTCGTTCGATGGAATTCTAAAAACTATCTAAATATGCGAACAGTTTCTAAAAGAATGTTTTATCTTTAGGATATTGCAAAATTAAGTAATCTCAACTTATACTTCCATATTAATTGTAACCTGATGATATAGTTCGATTTAGCCGCCCGATCGCAAAAAATCCCTATCTTATAAACTCCTTTTAAACTTGCACATTAGACCATTTATCAAATGTCAACTGAAAACCCCGTTTTGAAAAAAATTGACTTATACGAACCTTTGAAGAAGTACTTTGGTTTTTCAAGTTTCAAAGGACTTCAAGAAGACGTAATCCAGAATATTGCGCAAGGCCGCAATACGTTTGTAATTATGCCTACGGGTGGCGGCAAATCACTTTGTTACCAACTTCCGGCTTTGATGCAAGAAGGTACCGCAATAGTTGTATCACCACTGATTGCCTTAATGAAGAACCAAGTAGACGCTATAAGAGGTGTTTCGGCCGAGCATGGGATTGCCCATGTACTGAACTCCTCTTTGAACAAGACCGAGGTGAAACAGGTTAAGCAAGACATTACCGAAGGCATAACCAAACTGTTGTACGTCGCGCCAGAATCGTTGACCAAGCCTGAATATATTGATTTCTTGCAAACGGTTCCGCTATCTTTCGTCGCTGTAGATGAGGCTCATTGTATTTCGGAGTGGGGGCATGATTTTAGACCCGAATACAGAAATTTGAAATCCATTGTCAATCGGTTGGGCGATAATATCCCGATTATTGGTTTGACGGCCACTGCCACACCTAAAGTACAAGAAGATATTATCAAAAATCTGGGCATTTCAGATGCCAAAGTATTCAAGGCGTCCTTCAATAGGGCGAATCTGTACTACGAGGTTCGGCCGAAGACCGCACAGGTCGATTCTGACATCATTCGTTTTATCAAAAAGAGCGCAGGTAAGTCTGGAATCGTATACTGCCTTAGCAGAAAACGGGTCGAGGAATTGGCACAGGCACTACAGGTCAATGGCATAAGCGCGGTGCCCTACCATGCAGGATTTGATGCGAAGACCCGATCCAAATATCAAGATATGTTCTTGATGGAGGATGTAGATGTGGTCGTGGCCACCATTGCCTTTGGAATGGGGATCGATAAACCCGATGTACGCTTTGTGATTCACCATGATATACCAAAGAGCATAGAGAGTTATTATCAAGAAACCGGAAGGGCAGGTCGTGATGGGGGAGAGGGTCACTGTTTGGCATTTTATGCCTACAAGGATATCGAAAAGCTTGAAAAATTCATGTCGAACAAACCTGTGGCCGAACAAGAAATCGGCAACGCCTTGCTTCAAGAAGTGGTCGCTTATGCCGAGACCTCAATGTCGAGAAGAAAGTTCATGTTGCATTATTTTGGGGAGGAGTTCGATGAGGTCAATGGCGAGGGGGCCGATATGGATGATAATTCGAGAAACCCGAAGAAAAAACAAGAGGCCAAGGACGATGTTGTGAAGTTGATTCGGGCCGTGAAGGAGACCAACGAAAAGTTTAAATCGAAGGAAATCGTTCACACCTTGACCGGAAGCGTGAATGCCTTGGTCGCTTCTCACAAAGCCAATGAGAAAGATGTATTCGGTAGTGGCTCCGACAAAGATAAAGGCTATTGGATGGCATTGATCCGACAAGTACTTGTGGCCAAATTATTGAAAAAAGAGATTGAACAATACGGCATCTTACATGTTACCGATAAAGGGGAGGAATTCTATGGGAACCCCGTTTCGTTTATGATGACATTGGATCATTCATATGAGGAATCTGCCAATGTCAATGTTGCAAGCTCTTCTAAAGGCGGTGTGGCCGACGAAAAACTTTTGAAACAATTGAAGGCCCTGAGAAAGACCCAGGCCGATAAGATGGGGGTGCCTCCTTTTGTGGTATTTCAAGACCCTTCCCTTATTGATATGGCATTGAAGTACCCCATTAGGGAAGAGGAATTGTTGAACATTCATGGAGTGGGTGAGGGTAAGGCCAAAAAATATGGTAAGCCCTTCGTGAAATTGATAGCTGAATATGTCGAAGAAAATGAAATAATACGCCCCGATGATCTGGTAGTAAAAAGTACGGGTGCCAATTCAGCGTTAAAACTTTATATCATTCAAAATGTTGACCGAAAACTGCCTTTGAACGATATTGCGTCTGCCAAGGGTCTTGAGATACCCGAATTGATCAAAGAGATGGAACAAATCGTCTTCAGCGGTACAAAACTGAACCTAAGTTATTGGGTCGATGAGGTATTGGACGAAGACCAACAAGAAGAAATCCATGATTATTTTCTCGAAGCGGAAAGCGATGACCTTCAAGAGGCAATGAAAGAATTCGATGGCGATTACGAGGATGAGGAGTTGCGGTTATATCGCCTGAAATTTATCAGTGAGGTGGCCAATTGATTTGATCGAAGCCAATAACAATAAAAATGCCCCATCAAAGAGTGGGGCATTTTGGTTTATAACGAAACGATTCCCTTCTAAACATCTTTTGCCTCAATGGCCATTTCGCAGCCATAGGCGTCCATAAAGAAGTTATCAAGATCATCTGCCTTTAGTGCAAGGTTTTTGATGTTTTCCTTGACAATATCGGCCCCATCGGTAAAGATGTCGGACAAGTGCACCCGATATGAAATATATATTTTGTTATCGTTGACCCCTAAATAATAGGGTTCGACGTTTCTGGTCAACAAATATTCCATCAATTCGGCCAAATTTTGTTTAGGCAGATTGTTCATTGGCGAGGTGGCTACCAGATAATCGCGCTTGTAAACAAATATTCTGACCAATGCGCTGCCCTGATGGAACTCCCAGAAATCCCTACCGGCACGACCTAAAACGGGATTCATGCCCAATTCCGATAAGGCCTCCTCTACAAAATTGGCAAAATGACCTTTTTCGAATTCCTCAAAAACGGAGATATCGACAGAGTTTCCACAATTGGAACAGAATTCCGATTCTTGATCCGAATAGCTGTCACAACTGTTGCACTTTAAACGATAGGCGTTATCGGAATATTTGAAATCATTGAGTTCCTTTATCAAGTCATCATGCTTGATCCCAAAACCGACATTGTCGGCATTGGTGAATTTTGAGGTCGTAACACCGACCAGGTTTCCAGCCTCATTTAGCATGGGCCCACCCGAGTTGCCCGGATTCACGGCTGCATCGGTCTGAAGGTATGCCCTTGAGCCCATGGGCTGGCTTACCGAGGAAACAATACCTTCGGTAACAGTATAAGGCATTCCGAATGGATATCCGTGGATATATACCTTGCTCATGTTACCGATGGCAATACCCTCGTCCAATGTTAAATCACCATGGGCGTTTTCGAATCCGTCGATGCGCAAAAAGGCCAAATCGACTTCTGGATTCACCATGACCACATTGGCCACGTGCCTATCTTTTTTATGGTCTTCCACCGCCACTACCTTGTTGCCTGCGACAACATGGTAATTTGTGATCACTAAATTATTACCGCTTACTACAAAGCCACTTCCGGTACCAGCAGCGGTTATTATCTTGAATATTGATTTTTGAATATTTTCCATGTCTTTTCTTATTGCTATATTGTTTTATCCGAAGAGTTTTGCGAACAATCCCTTTGTACCTGAACTTGCCTTGGTTTTTCCCATCAGAAATCCGTTATAGGTTTCCAGTAATTTGGGAACGGCGATGTGTGGCTCTTGGCCTTCGACCGCTTCAAGAACATCGTAAATGGCATTCTTGTGATTTTCCTCAACATTGAAGTTATAGAGCATAAACAAGAAATTGTATTGCAAAAAGTAGGACAATGAAAAATTATCGTTGTCTTTGATGTATTTGGTTACCGTAGGCTCCCAATTTTTTACTTCGTCTTGAAGAATTTGAATAGAACTTCTCCACTTCAACGAGATAAAGGCGTCAGCATGGTAGATGTCTTTAAAGAAATCTTCTTTTGATTTCTGGCAAAGGTCTTGCATGAACTTGGTTCCTTTGTCGATTCTGTATTGAAAGTCGATTTGACCATTGAACATATTATTGGCGTATTCCTCAAGGTCGGTTCTCAGATTGCCATGAACGTAAGGCATATTTACGATTTTGAGTACTGAAATGACGATAATGTCCCATTGAAAGGCATCCCATCTCTTTTCCTTGAAGAAGGCGCTGTAGTTTTTATAATCCTCTAAAACATTTGAAATTTGCTGCCATACTTTTTCTACTTCCTCCCCTGCAAGATTCTGAACATTGGGCTCTTTGTAGAAATCAGCTTTGTACTTTTCAACAAAGTCATCGTCATAATCGTCGGCATAGACACAGATTTCCCGCAATACATCGTAAACCTTATAGGGTTGGCACAATTCAATTGACATTTCAAAGTCGAACCAAAGTTCATTGTTGTGCAAATGGATTTGGGCCAATGTCAAAGGATGAAAATTGACTTCGGCTATCTTTCGATATAGGGCTACTTTGTTTGTGGCGTCTGTGACCTTTAGAAAGGGAGCCCTTATCGATAGTTTGTCAGCCGAAATCGATACTTGTATTTCGGCAGAACCTTGACCCCTTACGATTTCAATGTTTCCGGTAGTGTCCTTTCCAGACAGAATTTCAGGATTGATGTAGTTAATGGTTTCCAGTAGTGCCGTTCTGAAGTCTTTGGCCTCGTAGGCATCCATGGCTTTGTCCCAATGAGAGACCTCTGTTCTTGGCTCGTCGATACCTTGAATGGGTCGGCTGAACCTAGGTAATACGTTTTTCATAAAATTTGGATTTTGGACAGTTCGGATTATAAATGTTTAAATACAACGGACAATGCCGTATTTTATTTTTATAATGCCGCCGTCGTGGTTACCGTTCGTCGAATTTGATTCAAATTTCTTTGAAAGGGGATTTTTCTCAGAGGCCGGGAACAGTGAAATCTTGAACCCTGAAAATGGGGTGCAGTATCTTGGCCTCAAACTTCCTTGTGGGATAACTGCAATAAAAAACAGCTGCCTCAGGAGACAGCCGTTCTAATTTTTTATCGTTTTGTATTATCTGGCCGATGCCGTACCACTTGGTTTCGATCTTTTTAACTGCCTTTGTATTTTTTTGATGGCCGACTCAATCGACTTTTCAGGTTCGATGATATTGTGTGCTCCCCAAAAATCTGGATCGGCGAAGCCAATTGCCTCGTCGCTCAAAATAATCGAAGATTTGATTCTATCCTCTCTTTTTGGGAATGCAGTGGCGTTGTTCTTCTTCCAGTCGGTCACTGCCATCTCACAGGTCATACTATATACCGAGTTGAACAGTCTTTTGTCCCAATCTACCTTGAACTCGAGCAATATATTGCTGTAACCATAGTACCATTTATTATTCTTCTCACGATAATCTACGCGATAGGCGACCTCTGTAGGCCATACCCTGGCATTTCTGGGCTTTTTGCGAACGAACATTCTTGATGCCTCGTCTTTATTGGTAATATTCAGGGAATAGATCGCACTGGTCAGAATCTTGTTCTGGGCATCGATATACAATTTACCTTGGTAAAGTGGCTCGGTCAAATCAGGTCGCTGTCTGAAGTTGACAATATATATCAATTGGTCGTTTACCCGGGTCGACCCATCAAAGGAATAAACATAGTTGGAAATCGACTTTTCCGTAAAAATGTATTCCGGGTATTTCATGACATCTATGAACAAGGCATTGAACGGACCGCCTTGCAGCTTGAGTGCAACAGTATCCAACCGGCTGTAATCCGTACTTTTTCTTGCCTTGAACAGTTGTACGGCATCTCTCTTGGTCGTATTGTACGGGGTCTTGTAAATGTTGACCACCGCTTCTGACAATGACACGTTTCTTCTTCTTTTCTTGATGGTTTCCCTGTAAAATGCGGTCATCAATGTGGGATCATCGAAATAATTCTCCCCTTTTCTCTTAAGGGTTTCCCTGACCAATTGCTCCGCACTTTTGGGTACCTCAATATTGACTCCAGGTAGTTCGGTTACCGAAACATCCAACGCAATTTCGTTTTTACCCGATTTGAACTCGGCAAGGGGAACGGATTTTGACCCATAGCCCAAAAAGGAAACCAGAACACTTCCTTCTTTGACATCCGATGGAATCTTAAGGGCAAACTCCCCTTCGGTATTGCTAATGGTACTTATGTTGGTGTTTTCCAAGGCCAGTGTTGCGAAAACCAATGGTTTTTTGCTATCCCCGTCAATGACCTTGCCTTTGTATTCTTCGAAGGAGGTGTTTTGCTCTTGCATATCGTCTTGAAACGCATAGGCGTTTTGTAGGCCTACAGAAGCTAAGAGCATGGCGAATAGCACTAAAATAAAAGATGTTTTTCCGAGTTTTTTGTACGTATGTGTCATAACAAATGTTTTTTGAAGAGAAAGGAATGAGTCCCACTTGTGGGGCGGATTATTTCCCATATCTAAGTTAGTGATTTTTAATGATATTATGTGTTAATATTTTCATAGAAAGCTAATGTTCAATAGGGTAGGGCGGTATATCTTGTCCAAGAGGCAAGGCTCCTTTCATTTGGTGACGTATTCTTAAATGTGGTGGGAACGGATTTGTAGGGATAGGCATAACTGCCATCCGTTACCACGAAATGCAAATGCGGATAACCCGCAAGACCCGTATTTCCGCTAAGGGCAATTATCTGGCCTTGTTCTACTTCATCACCTACTTTTACAAATACCCCTTTGTTGGTCAAATGCATATATTGGGCGAAGGTGTTGTCGGCGTGCTGAACGACCACCACGTTATTCGGGAAGTTTCCATCGACCCCCGACTCTTCAATACGTACCACGCGCCCGGCCCTTGAGGCGCTGATGTGGGTTCCGATGGGCATCTCGAAATCGATTGCAAATTCATCGGGTTCCCCAGCACTGTGGTACGAGCCGGCACAATGGCTTAGGTTGACGACGTGTGACTTACCGATAGGATAGGGCAGCACATAGGCCGATCTTGTCCAATCGTCGTAGTCGGCACCTTCACAACCAATGGCCACGGGCTCTTGGTTGTTGTATGCCATAGTGTTTGTCTCCTCGATGTGTCTTTCCTTGGCACATCCCGTTAAAACCAACAGCAAGAGGTAAATGTACCTGCAACCATTTTTGTTATTTGTTTTGACCTTTTTCATTTGATCTTGCCCTAATTATTTCTATGAGGCCTTCATATGCGTGACATATTGCGAGGGCGATAGATTGGCAAACTTTTTGAAAGCCTTGTAAAAAGAGGCCCTATTGTTAAACCCCACATCATAGGCTATCTGGGTCACGGTAAGTCCGTTGGTGTCCATATTCATGAGAAGGTTTTTGGCTTCAGTGATTCGGTATCGGTTGATAAAATCAAAGAACGAAAGATTGAAATGCTCATTGATTATCTGCGAAGTGTGATTTCGAGAAAGATTCATCAAGTGCGATAGGTCGTCAAGGCGCAGTTCGTTGTTCAAATAAGGCCGTTCTCTTTGCATAATGACCAGCAGTTTCTCCTTCATTTCAAGCGACAACGCTTTTGACAGCCCTGTTTTTTGGTACTTAATAAACGGGAGTATTTCCTTTAAGGCTTTGCCTTCAAACACCCCCGGTTGCACCAACCCAAAAAATGCCAACAATCCGATAAACAAAACAATGCCTATATCTATCAAATAATCATAGCTGGGGTCCATAATCTGAAACCGAACCAAAAAGATGTATAGGGCAAACAGAAATACAAATCCGAAATACGAACCTACAAACCATTTCAACCATTTATTTTCGCGCCAACCGATTCTTTTGTTCCATGAAAAGGTGAAATAGGTCAAAAGTGCATAGAAGAACATAATGCCAATAACGATCCAAATGGTATATCTTGGAAAATAGGCATAGTCGTATGTACGCCCCTCGGCTAAGACCTGTAGTTTATCGGATGTGGAAAGACGATAGAACGGATAGATCATGGCCATCATGATTGTCGGGGGAACCAAAAACAAAAGGTCATAAAACTTGAAACCGGAATTCTTAATGACCCTACGAACATAAATGAATACCAGGGCACCATAAATGGTCCATAGAGGAAAATGGGCCAAATTCAAGTGTACGAAAGTTTCGGTGTACAGATCCCCCGACCACCGTAGGCAATTGTTCAACAATTCAAAGGAGAAGAGCGCCGTATATACCCCCAATATAACATTGGCCAATCTGTCTCCGCGTTTCTTGACCACGAAAAGTACGGAAAGCGACAATCCTATAAATGTGAATAGTAAGAATAGTACAATGACCCAGTTCATGGATTTTTCATATTTCCCTTAAAATTAAATCAAACGCCAGATGAACCTGTCTCTTTGTATAGGGAACATGATAATTTTGACGCGTGCGGCGTCAAAATTCGATTAAAGGCACACCGGCAATCAATCGTTATGCGTTTTTGAAGAATTGGCCACCAAACGCTCGATCTCACGAAGTTCGGTTTGGGTCAGATCGCGATATTTGCCAATGCCGATATCCAATTTTACGTTCATTATACGAACCCGTTTAAGCTTTTTTACGCGATAACCAAGGTGTTCGCACATACGTCGTATTTGACGGTTCAGACCTTGGGTCAAGACAATCTTAAATCGATTATGGCCTAATTTTTCCACTTTGCATTTTCGGGTGACCGTGTCTAGAATAGGCACGCCATTTCGCATTTTTTCTAGAAATTCTAGGGTAATGGGTCTGTTCACAGTAACATCATATTCTTTTTCGTGATGGTTGCGTGCCCGAAGTATTTTGTTGACAATGTCACCGTCATTAGTCAAAAAAATGAGGCCCTCACTGGGTTTGTCCAATCGCCCAATGGGAAATATACGTTTCGGATAATTGATGAAATCGATGATATTATTCTTCTCGACCCTCGTGTCTGTGGTGCAGACGACACCTACGGGCTTATTGAAGGCCAAATAAACCGGCTTTTCGCTTGGTTCGCTTATCAGTTCGCCATCAACCCTGACCGTATCGCCCTCGGATATTTTGGCACCCATTTCAGGTACTTCACCGTTGATGGTGACCCGACCTTGTTCAATAAGCTTATCCGCCGCACGACGGGAACAATAGCCGACTTCACTTAGGTATTTGTTGATACGCGTTTGTTTGCCTGTTTTCACTCTTTGATTTTTCTGGATTGTACAAATTTACGCGATCGTGAAAGATGAGTTGGCGTTGCGAGGAATTACTCCATGGAATTGGGTTTCGCCTGCCCAGCTTGAAACACCTTAGGTATGGACTTTGCAGTAAGGCGGTAAGGTACACCCCAATATATCGTACATTTGCAATAAACGATTTTCTAATGCGAATAAGGGCAAAAATCTCGAGTAAATATATCATCGATGAGGATTACCAAATGGCGGAGGTAGCCAATGCGCTGGCACATCCTTTAAGGGTTTCTTTGGTTCGTTATCTTTCAAGTAAGAACAATGGCAAAGGGGTAGACAATGTGACCTGCAACAAAGATTTGGTGAAAATGTATGATTATTCGCAGTCCACTATTTCCCAGCATGTAAAAATTTTAAAGGATGCCGAACTATTCATAACCGAGAGCCAAGACAAATTTACCTACTATTACCTTAACAGCGACCTATTGAAACGCTTTGCGGAATCGTTTACGGAAAGAATTGTTAATTAAAAGCAAAAGAAAACGGGGCAGCGACCTTTTTTATTAAATTCGTATATCGCTTATATACGATATAACTATAAATCCCGATCCATGCAAAGAATTATTGTTTTCCTCGTTTTACTGCAAAGCTGTTCAACTATTTCCCAGTCGCTCCACCCCTTGGAGGATGCCTCAAACCATTATGCCGAACTTAAGCAGTTAAGTGCTTCCAAGAATGCGGCAAGGGCTTCCCTTGATGGCATTTCCTATTCGCCAAACAGATATGGATCGACAGCCTTGCTTTATACAATTGCGAGACCTGTCTATTTGAACGGGGATCAGGTAGACGAGTTGAAGAATTCAGTAACGTTTCCCGCCAATAGTTCAGATCAGACAAGGGCCGAACTCGATTTTTTGCTACAATGGCAAGAGAAAAGAACCGCGGCCCAAGAAACCAGGGCGGCACGGGTGTTGGCCCCAGTCGGGTATTGGCCGCACATCGCCATTATGAAAGACCATGAACGGTACCAAGAAAACATGGAAGATCTGTTTTTTGAAGGTAGAACGGTTATGGGCGAATCATGTTCTGCACAGAATTATCCTGCCACTGCTAAATTGCTACAAGGCGTCACGCAAGATATGCGAATCATGGAATTTACCGTAAAATACCATTTGTTGCGGCCAAGGCCCTATGATCTTGAACCAAAATTAAGGCCGCTGCAGCGAATGTCGTCACCGTCATTTGCGAGCGGACACACACTATGGGCATACATTCAAGCTTTTACATGGAGCGAGTTGATTCCTTCGAAAAGGGATTCTTTTTTGGAACTGGCCTATGAAATCGGAGAATCTAGGGAGATCATGGGCATTCACTATCCGAGTGATGAGGAAGCGGCCCGCATTTTGGCCCATCGAATGTTGACGGCTATGTGGTCAAATCCGGGGTTTATGTCAGATCTTAAACAGGCAAAACTCGAATGGAAAGATTAGAAAGTTTTAGCGCCATAGGTTGGGATATTACGGAATAGGTGCCTACATGGGTATTATTGCCTCATTAAGGGTCGTTATTAGCAGTTGCATTGATCATCTTCACAACTTCTTCCGCCACAAATGCTCCACTATTTGCAAAGGATGCCGTGATCAATTTGTTTTCTGAATCAACGATTTCGTAATTTATTTTCCTTTCATGATCATATATTTTCAAATTGGCGCCTCTTTTCCGTAATTCAATTTCCATATCATAAGGCAGTAGTTTTCCGAAATCTGATTGCTTCATAATGTTCTGTTCGTTCCAAGTGGGGAAACTTGTCATCGTTTTGCCTTTTACCAAATAGTCACCCGATTTCAATTTAACATCGATCAACGTGGCCGTGCCATGTCCGATTGTTCCAATAATGCCTCCCGAATCGTAAATTTCAGCTATGATTTGTTGAATGGGGTCGTTCTTGTGCGTATCCCAAAATTGGCCATATCCGCCAGGAATTATGACGGCTAGATATTCTTGCGGGTCAATTTCTGTCGGTGTCAAACTGTTTCCGGTTTTGCTTTTAAACAACTCACTTTTGATTATGGATTTCACCAGGGTCGTGGTATCTCCACTGTGATAAATTGGAATTTTTCCACCTTTTGGCGAAACAATATCTATTTCGAGACCCTCGTCTGAAAATCTATTAAAAGGGATTGCCAATTCAATCAAATAGGTGCCGTTTGGTTCATGGTTCATTTCATTGACATTGGTGGCAATGAAAAGGATTTTGGTTTTCTCGCTTGTTTTATTGCAGGAAATGACCAAGCAAAAAAGTGTAAGAAGTATAAAAATTTTGTTCATGTTTTGTTTTGCTTGAAAATAACAAACAGGTAGCGTTATCAGCTAGAGGCTTGTGATTGAGTGGTCGGCAAGTTTTATTGAAAATATGGCAAAATCTTATTTCTCAGGTTTTAAACTCCCCAAAGTGCCAGAGCACACCCGAGGGGTCATGCACAAAAAGTTCACGGCCCCAAACTTCATTTTTGATATCCGAAATGCGTACCCGACTGAATCTTTTGGGCAACTCGAGTTGCAAGAGGTCCTTTTCAAAGTTATTGAGGTCTTCCACCTCCAAAAATAGCATCGAATTGGCTACCCAATCTTTCACATAATAATCCTGTAGATAAAAACCGAGCTTTTCATTGACCTTGAACAGGCACATATCGCCGCTGATCTCTATTTCTTCGAAACCAAGCTCTTTATAAAAACTGCGTGATTCTTGATAGTTTTTTGCCCCAATAAAGGCACGGATTGATCTTGCATGGTACTTCATACAGATTTGTAATTTAGAATTTGTTTTTCAAAGACTACATGTTCACATAAATATGCCCTGCATCCTCAATATCGGTCAGGTCGAATTCCCTTTCGTTCAACAAAATACCATGCTCTAAATAGGCTTTTAGATTGGCCAACCAGAACGTCCAGCCGCAACTACAGCCATTGTAGACGTTCATTTTGGTCTCCTCATCCGTGGGTATTTCAAATTGTTTTAAGGTCAACAAAGCGGCATCACCTTTGTTCTCAAAGGTAATTGAGACCTTGCTCACTTCGGCAAACGAAAATTCCAGATAATCCGTTCCATTGGCCGCTAAGATTTTGCCGGCTTCTTGGCCATTCCAATTGTGCCATTTCCAAACATATTGATCTCCGTTTTGAATAAATTCTTTTGCGTCCCTGTTTTTGCCTTCCGCACTGGTATATTCGGCACTTCTTAAAAACCAAGATTCGATACCGCTTTTGGTGGCCCAAAGTGTGTAGAGTTCTTCGACTGTGGTCTTTATATATATCTTCTTGGTGAATGATTCAAAAGTCAACTTTTCCATTCGGTCTATTTTTTTCGGGTTAGTTCGTATGCATATAATTGTCTTCCCAGCTCGGCCAAAAAGGGTATTCCCACTTCATCGAATTCGTAGGTGTCATCATTGAAAATGCCGTTCGCATTGACCAGAAGTGTTGCCGTCAATAAGAATTCCACGTTGTTTTTCTCGTCTTTGATATAGGCGCAGTCGGTCAATGTACCGTATGCCCAACCTACTTTGTTGTAGATTTTAATATGATCGGGAATGCTTTCTTTCGTATCGCCATACATTAGAAATTTGCAATAACCATCGTAATATTCCACCGGGTCATAACCTACAGCTTTGGGTAGGGTATGCATGGTGGTCAATAGAAATTTCCGCTGGTCTTCAGAAATATCGAATCTTTCCTCAGGTGGAAACTCCTCGGGAAAAATAACGCGCTTCAATAGTGCGTGTTGGGCTTCAACGGGATAATGATTTTTTAAACTGAAATCAAAAGGTTCGACCATCAATGAATCATCTTCAATGAAACCGCCCCCCTTTGTAATTCTGCTCAACTTCAAAGGTTCGGGGGGCGTGTTTACCGTTCCCTTGAAAGTGGCAGTCGTACTGTCATTGACGTAAATGATCAGGGGCCTGGTCGTGGTGTCATCGGAATGATAACCCAACCGATGGGCGATTCTAACGGGTACAACATGCTTTTTCTCCAATCGTGCGTTAAGGTCGTCTTGCCCCAAAAATTCAACCAATCTGTTGTTGGCAACATTATCACTAACCGCGAATATTTCTGAAATCGCTTTTGCAAAAGTGGTTTCCACAGTGTCGCCTTCCACATAAAATCGAGTGTTGCGATCCAACGAATCGATCTCGTTCAGTTTTTCGAGGGCCGCTACGGCCGCTGGGAACTTTACCGTGCTGGCCGGGTAGAAATAGTTGCTATCATCTACCTGAAAATCATAATCCGTGAAAATGATACCATCGTTTTTTCGGTCGACCTGCGTGTAACGAATCTGTACCTCATGGGCATTTAGATTGTCCATTACCCTTTTGATATTTTCATTGCCAGAGTTCAAGACGGCCCTCAAGGGGTCTTCCAAAACAGTGCTTTCCGTTCTACATCCAATTAAAAGGATCGCACAACCTAGAAGGATTAAACTTGGTACGTATTTCATTTGATGGTAGTAGCGTTTTTTTGTTTGCGTTCCTTGTCTGTTGTCCACTGATTATAGACCTTCCACCGAAGTGCCATTCTCGGCAAAGGCCTTAAAATCTTGCATATATTTCAAGGATTGTTTTTTAAAGGCTCCGGGCATTAAGAACCCCATGGCCTTCATCATAAAGCCCGAAAATTGAAATTCTGCCTCCGATATCCACTTCGTACTATGACCGTCGACATCCTTGAAATAATTTTTCTGAATATTGTGCACGTTTTTGGCATCGTAGGTCGCATGAAACTCGTCGGGAAAGTTTCTTTTCATAATGGTTTCGACCAGTATCATGTCGCGTTTGCCCATTTTGTAGCTGAACTCCATTTTGGCGCCCTCTTGACCGGGGGTGCCCGAAAGAAATTTGTACCCTGTTAAGCCTCTTTGCCAGTGTTTCAGATTTTCCGCATTGTCCATTTTCTCCAGGAAGAGCGCTCTGGGAACGTTTACCGTGATTTCCGTAACATATTTCATAATCGGTTGGTTTTAACCTCACTAATGTAATAAAATATATGAACGGCCAACCTAAAAATCTGTTAAGTCATCAAATGCGGATGGTAACCCAATTAGTATTTGTTATTTTTGCGCCATGCAAATTTTTAAGCCCTATAAAAAGGTTGCAATATTCTTCATCCCTATGTGGGCCGTCATTTTGGCCACAGGCTCGTGTGGTCTAAAAAAAGGGGAGTCAGACGGTGTCTTGGCCCGGGTCGGAGAGGAATATCTTTATGCCGAGGACGTTGCACCGCTTTTGGGTAAGGGTGTTAGTGGACAAGATAGCGCCGTTATCGTAAACAACTTCATCAATAATTGGGCGACCAAGCAGTTGTTGATGACCAAGGCAAAAATCAATCTTTCGGAGGATAAATTAAAGGAGTTTGATGATTTGGTCGAGGACTATAGGGCCGACCTCTATACAAGGGCGTACAAAGAGGCTTTGGTGTGGAAAGGAAGTGATTCTACCATCAGTGATAAACAGTTGAAAGATTTCTACGATCGTGAAAAGGAAAATTTCAAGCTAAAGGAAAAGGCGGTCAGAATACGGTATGTCGAGCTGCCCAAGCAATTTCTTAACAAAAAAGAGGTCATCTCAAGTTTGAAGCGTTTTAAAAAAGATGACCGGGCCTTTCTTGATTCAATTGGCGTTCAGTTCAAGAAATTGAATTTCAATGATTCTATATGGATTCGGGCTTCGAGAGTAATCAACGAGATTCCACCCCTGACCCATGAGAACGAGGGTAAATACCTAAATAATTCACAATTTTTTGAGCTTGAGGATGCAAACGGGGTATATTTGGGAGAAATTGTCGAGGTAAGAAATCCGAATGATATCGCCCCCCTATCTTTTATCGAACCGACTTTGCGTCAAGTGCTCTTGAACCGGAGAAAGCTGGATTACGCGCGAAAACTTGAAACCGAATTGATCGACGAGGCTATCAAAGACAAAGAATTGGAAATATATACACCTAATGAATAAGATCATATTAACCTTAGCGGGTTTATTTTTTATTGCCCATACGGAGGCACAACAGACTGATAGCATTCCCGATACTCAAATTGAACCACCGTCACTTGAAATCGATACTACAAGAAATATTATCAAGGATACGGTAAAGACCACTTTCAAAAGAAGGAAGCTAGACGGCATTTCGGCCGTGATAGGCGATTATGTGATTTTGGATTCTGACGTCGATAAAGCGTTGATCGACCTGAAGAGCCAAGGCGTTTCCATGGAAGATGTCACGCGTTGTGGCCTACTGGGCAAATTGATGGAAGATCGTCTCTATGCCCACCAAGCGGTGCAAGATAGCTTGTTGGTGTCAGATGATGAGGTGGCGGCCACCAGCGAAAGACAATTACAGCAGTTGGTGCAGCAAGTAGGGTCGATGGAAAAGGTGTTGAAATTCTACCGCAAGGAAAATGAGGCCAGTCTGCGTGAAGAGATCCAAAAAATCAACAAGTTGCAAATGCTTTCCGGTAAAATGCAACAGAAAATCGTTGGAGACATTGAAATTACCCCTGAGGAAGTGAGACAGTTCTTCAATAAGATTCCGGAGGATGAACGACCCGTTTTTGGAGCTGAACTCGAGATTGCCCAAATTGTAAAACAGCCAAAGGCGACCGAAGAAGAAAAACAACGAACTATTGACCGATTGAATCAGATTAAGGCCGATGTCGAGGATAATGATGCAAGTTTCAACGTAAAGGCAATTTTGTATTCGCAGGGGCCTTCCAAATCCAGTGGCGGTCTAATCGGTGCAATTACAAAAGAGTCAGGATATGTCAAGGAATTCAAAGATGTAGCTTTTAGTTTGCAGGAAGGACAGATTTCCGACCCTTTTGAGACAATGTTTGGCTATCACATTCTGCTTGTTGAAAAAGTTCGGGGACAAGAACGCGATGTGCGGCATATTTTAATGCAGCCCGAAATATCTCAAGAATCACTTGATAAGGTCAAGGCGGAGCTCGATACCATTCGCAAGCATATTATGGAGGGTAAATACACCTTTGCGGATGCAGCGCTGAATTTTTCGGATGAAAAGGAGACCAAGTTCGATGGCGGATTGTTGCGAAACCCGATTAATTTTGATTCCCGTTTTGAGCTTACGAAGATGGATCCGACACTTTACAACCAGGTTCGGAATTTGAAGGACAACGAAATTTCCAATCCGATATTTGAGGATGATCCCAGGGGAGGTGGGCCAAAATACAAGATATTGATGGTCACCAATCGTTTTGATGAGCATAAGGCCGATTTCGCCCAAGACTATATGAAAATACAGCAACTCGCTACGACCGAAAAGCAATACAAGGCGATCAGGGAATGGATGGATGAACATATCGAGGAGACCTATATCAGCGTTAATGACAGCAATCGGGACTGTGATTTTGCCAACAATTGGTTAAAGAATCAATAGCATGTCAGACGTTACCGCCGTTGAGCATTTGGTCGAAAAACACAAGCTTCTTAAACAAGAGATTGCGAAGATAATCGTGGGCCAGGATGTTGTCATTGAACAGATCTTGATTTCAATTTACACGGGTGGACATTCTTTGTTGATTGGGGTCCCCGGGCTGGCAAAGACCCTCATGGTGAACACGATTGCACAGACTTTGGGGTTAGACTTTAAGCGTATACAGTTCACGCCCGACTTGATGCCCAGTGACATTTTGGGCAGTGAGGTGCTCGATCAGAATCGAAACTTCAAGTTCTTGAAAGGTCCGGTGTTCGCCAATATCATCCTCGCCGATGAAATCAATCGTACCCCGCCAAAAACGCAGGCCGCCCTGTTGGAGGCCATGCAGGAAAGAGCGGTCACGATAGCTGGCCAGCGTCACCAATTGGAGTTGCCCTATTTCGTTTTGGCAACACAAAACCCGATAGAGCAGGAGGGAACCTACCCGCTTCCCGAGGCGCAATTGGATCGTTTTATGTTTGCGATAGAATTAAAATACCCTTCCAAGGAAGAAGAAAAACAGGTGGTAAAAAATACTACCACCGACAAAGTCAACACGGTCAACGCCTTGTTCAATGCAACCGAAATTCTAGAGGTACAGCATCTGGTCAGGCGCATACCGGTTCCCGACAATGTAATCGATTATGCCGTTTCCCTGGCGAGCGCGACGAGGCCGAAGGAAGAAAGTTCCCCTGACCTGGTGAAGCAGTATTTAGATTGGGGTGCGGGTCCACGTGCCTCTCAGAATCTAATTCTTGGAGCCAAGGCAAATGCCGCTATTTCCGGAAAGTTCTCCCCAGATATTGAAGATGTGCAAGCCGTTGCCCAAGGCATCTTGAGGCACCGAATCATAAAAAACTACAAAGCCGAGGCCGAGGGAATATCAGAAGCTGATATTATCGCCAAACTATTATAGAACTTCACAGAATTGCGTTTCCAAAACTGATAAATCATCAGATTGGACAAGCCATTTTTCCCGATACGGCAAACAACGCTTATCGTTTGGTCAAAAATTTCTCTAACCCTTCTTATTTTCTTAATTTTACCGCATTCTCAAACTAAAATCAAGAAGCATATGGCATTCGACATCGACATGATAAAAACGGTTTACGCGAACATGGCCGAACGTGTAAATAAGGCCCGTGAAATAGTTGGCAAGCCGTTGACATTATCCGAGAAAATCCTTTATTCCCACCTTTGGGAGGGCAAGCCCACCCAGGCATTCGCAAGAGGAAAAGACTATGTCGATTTTGCCCCGGACCGAATCGCTTGCCAAGATGCCACCGCACAAATGGCACTTTTGCAATTTATGCAGGCGGGTAAGAAGAAAGTGGCGGTGCCCACCACGGTACACTGCGATCACTTGATCCAGGCAAAGAGCGGTGCCGCCGCAGATTTGAAAATGGCAAATAGTACGAGTGCCGAGGTCTTTGATTTTTTGGAGTCCGTTTCCAACAAGTACGGAATCGGGTTTTGGAAACCTGGGGCCGGAATCATACATCAAGTCGTTTTGGAAAATTATGCTTTTCCCGGAGGAATGATGATCGGTACGGATTCCCATACCGTCAATGCGGGTGGATTGGGCATGGTGGCCATAGGAGTAGGAGGTGCCGACGCTGTGGATGTAATGGCAGGAATGGCCTGGGAATTGAAATTTCCTAAACTTATAGGTGTCCGTTTGACTGGAACAATTTCGGGTTGGACCGCCCCTAAGGATGTCATTTTAAAAGTGGCCGAGATTCTTACCGTAAAAGGGGGAACGGGAGCCATTGTCGAATATTTTGGTCCGGGTGCCAAGGCATTGTCCTGTACAGGTAAGG
Organism: Aurantibacter sp.; assembly: GCA_965215845.1. Classification (GTDB taxonomy): domain Bacteria; phylum Bacteroidota; class Bacteroidia; order Flavobacteriales; family Flavobacteriaceae; genus Aurantibacter_A. The sequence goes on along the minus strand of CBDCEL010000003.1, from coordinate 997,764 downwards.
GTACCATTTGCAACATGGGTGCGGAAATTGGTGCAACGACTTCAACCTTTGGCTATGACGAATCAATGGAACGTTACCTGCGTGCTACCGATAGGGCCGATGTTGCTGATGCCGCGAACGGAATAAAAGAACACTTGACCGCCGATGAGGAGGTTTACGCGAATCCCGAACAATATTTTGATCAAGTAATCGATATCGACCTATCGGAACTAGGCCCGTTATTGAATGGACCCTTTACTCCGGATTTATCGACCAATGTGGGTGAAGAAATGACCGAGAAGGCCAAGGCCAATGATTGGCCGATGGCCGTGGAATGGAGTTTGATCGGTTCATGTACGAATTCTTCATATGAAGATTTGACACGAGCTGCTTCCATCGCACAACAGGCTTTGGACAAAGGGTTGAAAATGAAATCTGAATTAGGAATTAACCCAGGTTCAGAACAAGTGCGGTATACCGCCGAGCGGGATGGTATTCTCGAAAAATTTGAACAATTGGGTGCCAAGATATTTACAAACGCATGTGGACCTTGCATCGGGCAATGGGCACGTTACAGTGACCCTAAGAACGCGCCGAAGAACAGCATTGTACATTCATTCAACCGAAACTTTGCAAAGCGTGCCGATGGAAATCCGAATACACATGCCTTTGTGGCCTCACCTGAAATTACGGCCGCAATAGCATTTTCCGGGCGCTTGGATTTCAATCCGATAACCGATACCCTTATCAACGATGATGGCCAAGAGGTCAAATTCGATGAGCCAACAGGTTGGGAATTGCCACCGGATGGTTTTGAGGTCGAGGATGCCGGATATTTGGAGCCCATGGAAGATGGTAGTGGGGTAGCGGTAGTTGTTTCACCCGATTCTGAACGATTGCAATTGCTTGACCCTTTCGTGCCCATGGAGAACAATCAATTGCAAGGCATGAAATTGTTGATAAAGGCATTTGGAAAGTGTACAACCGACCACATCTCTATGGCCGGTCCCTGGTTGCGTTTTAGGGGACATCTAGACAATATCGCGAATAATACCCTGATCGGTGCGGTGAATGCGTTCAACAAGAAGACAAATTTTGTCAAGAGCCAATTGACCGGGGAGTATGGCGGGGTGCCAGACACCCAACGGGCATACAAAGCGGAAGGAATAAAAACCATCGTTGTCGGAGATCACAATTATGGGGAAGGTTCGTCACGAGAACATGCAGCCATGCAGCCGAGGCATTTGGGGGTTGCCGCGGTTTTGGTGAAGTCTTTTGCGCGTATTCATGAAACCAATCTCAAAAAACAAGGTATGTTGGCCTTGACTTTTGCAAATGAGAGCTATTATGACCTGATTCAAGAAGACGATACCTTTAATTTGGTCGATATTGCTGATTTTGCCCCGGGCAAGCCTTTGACCATAGAGGTGGTTCATGCCGACGGTAGTCAAGATGTTGTTATGGCCAACCACACTTATAATGAGGCACAGATCGGCTGGTTCAGGGAAGGTTCGGCCTTGAATGTAATCAAACGCGAAAACGCGGCCTAGCGGAATTAATATAAAAGAAAACTCCTGAGATTGTTCGGGAGTTTTTTAGTTTTGGGAAAACCCCAATGTATGAAAATAAAAAGGAGAACAGTTTTGAATCTGCTCGTCATGGGTTTGATACTGTCTTTTTTTATAACCCCGTTGGGTGACTTTAGTAAAGAACTTTTGAACAAATGGTTCGCCACTTCGCCCACCATTATCAGTCCTGAGAATAGGGGAAAGATAGAAGCTTATGATTGGCGGCTAAAAGATGCGGAATGGAATTTCTTCAATTTTAAAAAGTCCGAGGGTAAGGTCGTCTTTATTAATTTCTGGGCAAGTTGGCATTTACCGTCAAGAGCCCAGTTGGACGATATTCAAAAACTATACGATCGCTACAGGGGCCAGGTCGATTTTTATATCATTACCGATGAGGAGCGAGAACTGCCTGAGGAGCTCATGGCCCGTAAAGAATATACTTTTCCTGTCACCTATCAAATCGTAGGGGATCCAAGTCCGATTAAACTCCTAAAACCTTCTGGAACCTATATTCTTGACAAGAAAGGAAATATTGTGGTTCACCAAACCGCCATTGCGGATTGGGACAATGGCCAAGTTTATGATTTGATCAATTCGCTTTTGGCCGAGAAGTGAAAAAACCTCCTCAAATTTTCGAGAAGGTTTTTGTGCGCACGAGAAGATCAAGACGCTTTTGGTCTTGACCTGGACCGGCTTTGCCGCGTCCCGGCTCAACTCCCTGTTCTTCCGTATTTTTCGATAAAGGCCCTAGTCCGTTTTTTAGAGAGGTTTTTTAGTTTGGCCTCCAGCTTCACCGCTTCTGATCTGTTGGGCTTTTTAGTGGACCATACCAACTGCCATGGACGGTAGGGGGCGGTCGATTTTTCTTTGCCGGCATTGTGTCGGGCCAATCTGACATCGATATCGGAAGTCTGTCCCTTATAGAACCTGTCGAATTTTTCGGAATAAAGTATGTATACAAAACATGCCATCCGGAACAAAGGCCATCCACAGGGATGGCCTTTTGTGCGCACGAGAAGACTCGAACTTCCACGGCCTAATGGCCACTAGCCCCTCAAGCTAGCGCGTCTACCAATTCCGCCACGTGCGCCTATAAGGAATTTGCAAATATAGGACTGTCGCATCAATATTCGGCAATGTTCAAATCGGAATTTCCGTGATTTCCCAAAGGTAAGAGCACTTTGATTTTGATGGAAGCAAGATGTTGGAAGCCCCGACATGCTCGAAATAATTATCTTTACGTCGCAGCTTCTTCAAATTATCTCAATTGAAAAATATCGAGCCCTTCCGTCCAAAAAATAAAATAAGAATGGTCACCTCGGCCTCATTGTTCGACGGCCATGACGCCTCGATCAATATCATGCGCCGCATCATTCAGTCGACCGGTGTGGAAGTTGTTCATTTAGGACATGATCGCAGTGTCGAAGAAGTCGTCAATACGGCCATTCAAGAAGATGTTCATGCGATTTGTATGACCTCTTACCAGGGTGGTCATAATGAATACTTCAAGTATATGGTCGATATGCTCAAGGAAAGGGGTAGGGAGAACATCAAGATTTTCGGTGGCGGCGGTGGTGTAATTCTTCCTGCGGAGATCAAGAGTTTAATGGGCTATGGTGTTACCAGACTTTATTCCCCCGATGACGGACGTGAAATGGGCCTACAAGGCATGATCAACGATCTTGTTCAAAAATCCGATTTCCCGATTGGGGATTCTTTTAACGGAACCATAAATGAGCTGATCGAAAAAAAATCACCCACCATCGCCAGACTCATTTCTTGTGCCGAGAATTTTCCCGAAGCTGCAAAACCCATCCTTGAAAAAATCCATAAGAAAAATGAAGGTTCCCAAATACCTGTCTTGGGAATTACGGGAACGGGTGGAGCAGGAAAATCATCCCTGGTCGATGAGCTGGTGAGAAGATTTTTGGCCGATTTTCCGAATAAAACCTTGGGAATCATCTCGGTGGACCCCTCGAAACGAAAAACGGGTGGGGCCCTACTCGGTGATCGCATACGGATGAATGCCATTAACGATCCTCGTGTCTATATGCGTAGTTTAGCGACGCGTCAATCGAATTTGGCCCTTTCACAACATGTCAATGAAGCATTGGAAATTTTGAAGGCCGCGGAGTTTGACCTGATTGTTTTAGAGACTTCGGGCATCGGCCAGTCCGATACCGAGATTTTAGATCACAGTGACGTTTCGCTTTATGTCATGACCCCTGAATTTGGCGCGGCCACCCAATTGGAGAAAATCGATATGCTCGACTTTGCAGACCTCGTGGCCATCAATAAATATGACAAGCGTGGAGCCGAGGATGCACTTCGCGATGTAAAAAAGCAATATAGGCGTAATCAGAATCTTTGGGATTTGGATGAAGAGGAATTGTCCGTCTACGGTACCATCGCCTCCCAGTTCAATGATCCCGGTATGAATAGGCTCTACGCTGCGATTATGAAGAAAATCCGTGCAAAGACGGAATCTGGGTTCGTTTCGTCCTTATCCATTTCGCCTGAGAACAGTAAAAAGATTTACATCATTCCGCCTTCTAGAACGCGTTATCTGGCCGAAATCATAGAAAACAACAAGGCCTATGACAAAAGGGTAAACGAACAATCGGAGGTCGCCCAGAACCTTTACGGTGTTTTTAAGACCATTTGTTATGTTGCTAAAGTCAAAACAAAAGAAGAGGAAGAACGGTTATTAGTGAAAAATGGTATTGATGAAGCGGCAATTTTCAAAACGACAAAAGATAACAACAAAGAACTTTTGACGCTCTTATTCGAGGAATTTGAAAATCTGAAGGCACAACTCGATGTTCAAAACTGGAATGCAATAGGCAATTGGACCAGAACTTTGGAACAATACAAATCGGGACAATATACTTTCAGGGTTAGGGATAAGGAAATCCATATCGATACACATACAGAGTCATTATCACATTCTCAGATTCCGAAAGTGGCACTACCAAAATTTGAGGCTTGGGGAGATGTGCTGAAATGGCTTGGCCAGGAGAACGTCCCTGGGCAATTTCCGTTTACTGCCGGACTTTATCCTTTCAAGCGTACCAACGAGGATCCCACAAGAATGTTCGCCGGGGAAGGCGGCCCCGAGCGTACCAACCGACGGTTCCACTATTTGAGTCTCGATATGGGCGCCAAACGACTTTCGACGGCATTTGATAGCGTAACCCTTTATGGTCGAGATCCTGATCATCGCCCCGATATTTATGGTAAAATTGGTAACGCCGGGGTCAGTGTCTGCTGTTTGGACGATGCCAAGAAATTGTACTCGGGGTTCGATTTGGTCGACCCCATGACCTCGGTCAGTATGACCATCAATGGTCCGGCACCCATGCTTTTGGCCTATTTTATGAATGCTGCCATCGATCAACAGTGTGAGGTCTACATCCGTGAAAATGGAATGGAAGAACAGATCGCATCTAAAATAAATGCTATTTATAAGGACAAGAAAAGCAAGCGACCGAAGTACCATGGGGATTTGCCCAAAGGAAATAACGGACTTGGGTTGCTACTTTTGGGAGTGACTGGAGACCAGGTATTACCAAAGGCTACCTACAATGAGATAAAGGCAAGGACGATTTCGCAAGTTCGTGGTACTGTTCAGGCCGATATATTAAAGGAAGACCAAGCCCAGAACACCTGTATATTTTCGACGGAATTTGCACTACGCCTTATGGGTGATGTACAGGAATACTTTATTGATAATGGAGTCCGGAATTTTTATTCGGTGTCGATTTCAGGTTATCATATTGCCGAGGCAGGAGCCAATCCGATCACACAGTTGGCATTGACCCTGTCAAACGGCTTCACCTATGTAGAGTATTATCTCTCGCGAGGGATGGATATTGATAAGTTCGGCCCAAACCTCTCCTTTTTCTTCTCAAACGGTATCGATCCTGAATATGCCGTCATCGGTCGGGTGGCAAGAAAAATTTGGGCCAAGGCGATGAAATATAAATATGGTGCTGGACCAAGGGCCCAGATGCTCAAGTACCATATTCAAACTTCAGGTCGCAGTTTACATGCACAAGAAATTGACTTCAACGATATTCGAACGACCTTACAGGCGCTTTACGCGATTTATGACAATTGCAATTCGCTACATACAAATGCATATGATGAAGCCATAACTACACCCACCGAGGAGTCGGTACGTAGGGCGATGGCCATTCAATTGATCATAAACAAGGAACTTGGCCTTGCGAAAAATGAAAACCCGCTACAGGGGTCGTTTATCATTGAAGAGTTGACCGATTTGGTCGAGGAAGCCGTCTTGTTGGAGTTTGACCGAATCAATGAGCGGGGTGGCGTTTTAGGGGCCATGGAGACCATGTACCAGCGCAATAAGATACAAGAAGAAAGCCTACACTATGAGACCTTGAAGCATAATGGCGATTTTCCGATTATTGGGGTCAATACTTTTTTGAGCAGTAAGGGATCACAGACCATTATTCCGCCTGAGGTCATCAGGGCGACCGAAGAGGAAAAGAAACAACAAATCGAAGGGCTCCAGAATTTGCATGACAGGCGCAATACCTCTGATTTGCTGAAATCTTTACGGGAGACCGCGATTCAGAACGGTAACCTTTTCGAGGCATTGATGGAGGTTTGCAAATATTGCTCCCTGGGCCAAATCACAACGGCCCTTTTCAAAGTGGGTGGGCAATACCGTCGAAATATGTAGCGGAGGGTTTTACCATAAATCAAAAGCGCTGGAAAAACCTGGGGTCAAAAATCAAAATATTCCTTGGCGTTGTAGTAGCAGAGGTCCTGAACAAGTTTACCAATCCACTTAGGGTCATGGGGAAGTTCCCCGCTTTCGATTTCCTTGCCGAAGAGGTTACAAAGAATCCTCCTGAAATATTCATGCCGAGGAAAGGAAAGAAAGCTTCTCGAATCGGTCAACATTCCGATAAAACAACTTAACATTCCCATGTTCGATAGCACGTTCAATTGTTCGGTCATACCATCTTTTTGGTCCAAGAACCACCAACCTGATCCCCATTGAACCTTTCCCTTGATACTGCCGTCATTGAAGTTGCCGACCATCGTTGCCATAACCTCGTTGTATGTGGGGTTGACATTATAGAGAATGGTCTTGGTCAATTTATCCTGAGAATCCAATGTATCCAAAAACTTCGAAAGCCCTTTTGCCTGCTGAAAATCCCCGATGGAATCCCAGCCTGTGTCCGGCCCTAGGGTTCTGAACATTCGACTGTTGTTATTCCGCAGCGCGCCTAAATGAAATTGTTGTACCCATCCCAATTCGTGATAGCTTTCACAAAGAAACAAGAGCAACGCCATTTGGAACTTCTGGGCGTCTTCTTCGCCGATAAACTGTCCGGCTCTTTTTTTGCTGAAAATGGCAGCTACCTCGGGTTCCGTAAATTCGACGACATATAGTTGCTCGAGTCCATGGTCACAGATTCGACATCCGTTTTCATGAAAATATCGCATCCGTTTTTTGAGAGCCGTACAAAGATCATTGTAATTCTCAATATCCATTTCACTTACCTTGGCCAATTTCAGGATATATTGATTGTAATTTTCACTTCGTATAAAGACGAACTTATCAGGTCGAAACGCCGTACTCACCTTCGTTGAAAAATTGCTCGCCGCCAAACTTTGGTGATGCCCTAGGTTTTCGGTGGGGTCGTCAGTCGTGCAGAGGACCTCAACGTTCATCTTTGATATCAAATTTTGACAGCTGTAGTCCGCACTGTTTAATTTCTCTTTTGTTGCCTCATAGACCTTTTTGGCATTGGAAGGTGTTAGAAGTGCATCTATTTCGAAATAACGTTTAAGTTCTAGATGTGTCCAATGATAAAGTGGATTCCGCATCGTATAGGGCACCGTATAGGCCCATTTCTCAAACTTTTCTTCATCATTGGCGTTACCGGTAATATATTTTTCATCAATGCCCAAAGTACGCATGGCCCGCCATTTATAATGATCGCCATCAATCCATACCTCGGTAATGTTCTTGAAGATTTTGTTAGAAGCCAACTGCTCTGGAGGTAAATGATTGTGGTAGTCTATAATGGGCATTTTACTCGCGAAATCGTGGTAGAGCTCTTCGGAGTATTTATTTTCTAAGAGGAAATTGGAATGTGTCAAATTGGTCTTGTTTGGTATTCAAGAGTTCGCAAGAATACATTTTTTGGCCGAGAATTTCAAGTTCTTCAAAAAAGCTGTTGCGGATTGGTCACCGCTACCAATGTAGTCGTATACCGTTGACGAACTTATCGAAATAAACTTCAATTTACTTGACTACAAGTTAAAAATATTTTTTACATTCGTTAACGTTAACGCAAATAATTTTTAATAATGTGTATTCGATCGTCTAGAATTATAAAATATAAGATAACACATTAAATATGAGATACTTATGATAATAAAAAAACTTCAATTGGTATTTGCCCTTTTCATTGTATGCTCCATTTCAGCGCAAGACAATTGGGAAATGTTGTTCAACGGAAAGGACCTGGATAATTTTGTGCAATTGAATGGAAATGCTTCCTATGAAATCAAAGACGGGGAGTTGGTCGGTACTTCCAAATTGAATACGCCGAACAGCTTTATGGCCAGCAAGGAAAAATATGCTGACTTTATTCTGGAGTTTGACGTCTTTGTGGAAAACGGTCTGAACTCTGGGGTACAGTTCAGAAGTATTAGTTCACCAGATATTATGGATGGTAGAGTCCATGGCTATCAATGTGAAATAGAAACAAGTTCTCGAAAATGGGCGGGTGGTGTTTATGACGAAGCCAGAAATGGCTGGCTGTATCCCTTGTCAAGGAATCCGAAAGGGCGGAATGCATTTATACCCGGACAATGGAACCACTATAGGATTGAGGCTATCGGCAACGAGATAAGAACGTGGGTCAACGGAATACAATGTGCCAATTTAGTAGATGATACGACCGCCGAAGGTTTTATAGCATTTCAAGTACACAGCATACATGATGAAAGCTTGGAAGGGAAAATCGTGAAATGGAAAAACATCAAGATCAAGACCGAAGATCTTGAGAATGCCAGGATGGAAGTGGATTCCGATGTTCCGGAAATCAGCTACCTGGCCAATCGGCTTACCAAAGACGAAAGGCGAAAAGGATGGCGCCTTCTCTGGGATGGCCAGACGACCAATGGCTGGAGAGGCGCTAAGCTCGACAAATTTCCTGATAAGGGCTGGGAAATAAAAGATGGAATTCTAACCGTGCTTTCTTCCGGAGGGGCCGAATCTAGAAATGGTGGTGATATTGTTACTGAAGATTCCTTTAGCGATTTCGAGCTGAGTGTTGATTTTAAAATATCGGAGGGAGCCAATAGCGGAATCAAGTATTTTGTCGATTCTGAATTGAACAAGGGTGAGGGCTCCGCCATTGGTATGGAATTTCAGGTGCTCGATGACAAAGCGCACCCTGATGCAAAGCAGGGAAAAAATGGAAATAGAACGGTCGGTTCTCTGTACGACCTGATAAGGGCCGAGAATAGCGATAGTTCAAGAGGGAAAAATTTCAAAGGTGTCGGTAAATGGAACAATGCCCGAGTTGTGGTAAAAGGTGGGCATGTCGAACATTGGCTAAATCAAATCAAGGTGGTCGAGTTTGACCGTTTCAGTCAAATGTTCAAGGCCCTGGTCGAAAAAAGCAAGTACGAAAAATGGAAGAATTTCGGACGTCTTGCGGAAGGATTGATTCTATTACAAGATCACGGCGATGAAGTTTCCTTTAGAAGTATTAAAGTAAGAGAGTTTTAATTGAAAAAATCAACTGACCATGGATAAAGACAGAAGAAATTTTATAAAGAAGACGACCTTGGCCTCAAGCGGAATAATTTTGGGTGCCGGTACAATGAGCGCTAAGAGTTATAAGAAGGTAATTGGAGCCAATGATCGAGTACGCGTGGGCATCGTAGGATTTTCTAATAGGGCAAAGGGCGCATTGATCCCCGCCTTTAACGGTCACAGTAGTGCCCAGAATTTTGAGATTGTGGGGGTATCCGATATTTGGAACCGACGGCGAGATGAGGGTGCCGCCTATATCAAGGAAAAGACCGGAAATAAAATCGCCCAATGGAAGAACAACGAAGAAATGTACGATAAGAATGAAATCGATGCCGTTATCATTTCTACCGCCGATTTTCAACATGCCCTGCATACCGTTCAAGCCGCCGATGCCAAAAAAGATGCTTATGTTGAAAAACCCTTTGCCGAAACAATGGAAGATGCCCGTGTTGGAATGAAGGCGGTAAAGGATTCGGGTATTGTATTTCAAATTGGATCGCAACGAAGGAGCGGTGCAAACTACCACGCCGCGGCAGATTATATTAAATCTGGCAAGTTTGGCGATATCGTTATGGTCGAAATGACCTGGAACGTAAACCAGCCCGGTAGATGGCGCTTGCCCAAATTGACCAGTGAAATAAAAGAATCGGATACCGATTGGAAACGCTATCAGATGAATCGTCCACCTGCGGAGTGGGATCCAAGAAAGTACTTGGAGTATAGATTATTCTGGCCCTATTCATCTGGAATTCCAGGACAATGGATGTCACACCAGATCGATACGGTACATTGGTTCTCAGGATTGAACCATCCGAGAAGTGTGGCCGCCAATGGCGGTATCTATCTTTGGAAAGATGGGCGCAAAAATTTTGATACCATGTCGGCCGTTTTCGACTATGGCCCTGCAGATGATATGGATTCAGGATTCCAGGTTACCTACTCCTCACGTTTTACAAATTCGGCTGGTGGTACCAAGGAAATATATTATTCGAATGGTGGAGAATTGAACTTAGACACCAACAAGGTCAGTGACAACGGCGGCCTAGCTGAAAGACACGCCTCTGCAATGGGTATGCAGCCCAACAAATTGGGAAAAGGTTTCAATCTTACGGAGAATGCTCCCAAGGTTGTAACTTCGGCGAATACCGGCGCCGATAATATGACGTCATTGCATATGTTGAATTGGATGGAATGCGTACGAAGTCGAGAGACAACAAACGGTCCGGTAGAGGCGGGGTACAATCACTCCATCGCAAATATTATGACCACTGCAGCATTGAGAACAGGCCTGAAAGCTACCTTTGACGAGCAGACCCAGGATGTTTTGGCAGGTGGAAAAGTATTTCAATATTAAAAACGGGGCATGTTCAAAATCGGAAAAAACATTTGTCATGGTTGTCTGTTTGTCTTGTTCTTATCCATGTCCTGTAAAGAAGGGAAAGAATCGGACAAGAGAGCTGATTTACCCGAGATGGAAGTAGCGAAAGCCCCCAAGATAACTTTTGAGAACGATGAGGCAAATAAGAAGGTTGCAGTCAGCATTAATGGGGATTTGTTTACGAATTATATCTATGATGGTCAGACCCCCAAGCCGATACTCTACCCCATTTTGACCAAAAGCGGCAAGACGGTCACCAGAGGTTTTCCTTTTGAACCTAGGCCGAACGAGCGGGTAGACCACCCGCATCATGCCGGTCTTTGGTTGAATTATGGAGATGTAAACGGCTTTGATTTTTGGAACAATTCCTATGCCATTCCTGAAAAGGAAAAACTTAAATATGGAACGATATTCCATCAGGAAATATTGGAAAACAATGTGGAGGACGGAATACTTAAAATTAAGGCGGTATGGCGTTCTTACGACGCGGATTTGCTGGAAGAGGTTACCCAATTTAAATTTGCCGAGATTGGCGAGACCAGAATTATCGACCGATCTACGACTTTGCGGGCTTTGATCGATACTGTTTCGTTCAAAGATAACAAGGAAGGGATGATCGGTGTTCGTGTGGCGCGCGAATTGGAATTACCTTCTGAAAAACCGGCCGTCTATACGGATGCCGACGGAAATGTCACCGAAGTGGAGGCTCTGAACAACGAAGGTGTGAACGGCAATTATTTTGGAAGCGAGGGGAAGACCGGAAACGACGTTTGGGGTACCCGAAACAAATGGGTCAAATTGGAAAGTACCATTGATGGAGAAACGGTATCGATTACCATAATGGACCACGAGAAAAATGTTGGTTACCCTACCTATTGGCATGCTCGAGACTATGGGCTTTTTGCGGCCAATCCTTTGGGCCAGAAAGTATTTTCGAAGGGTAAGGAGGTATTAAGCTTTGAACTGGCCAAGGGAGAATCGACTACCTTTAATTATCGAATTCTTGTCCATAATGGTACCGAACTTTCAAAGGAAAGTTTGAATCGATTTTTTGTTGATTTCAATAAAGACTAATTGGAAAATTACTGAGGATGAAATATGTTTTTTCTTTGATAGTTGGTTTGGTATTGATTTTGAATACCTGTGGGCAAAATATGGAGCCAAAAATGGCAACCATTTTTGACGGTACTGATTTAGACTATTGGCAAGTGCCCGATAAAAATATTTGGTGGTCCATTGAAGACGGTACGCTGTGGGCGAAGAGCGACCCAGAGGAAAAAGGTTCGATTCTATGGACCAAAAAAAAGTATACGGATTTTGTGGTACAGCTGGATTTCAAATTTGGGAAGGGTACCATCGATTCCGGAGTTTTTATGCGGGGCGATGATGAAAAAAATCCGCAAATTCAAATCGGTATTTCGGGCTCTTTAAAACGCGATATGACAGCCTCGCCCTATGTTCCGAAATCCGGCTATCCGGTAGAAGCCGTTGGCATTGAGGAATTGTTGAAAATGGATGATTGGAATACCCTCAAGGCAAAAGCCGTCGGCAATACCTATACCGCATGGCTCAATGGAAAAGAAGTAATGAACTATACCTTGCAGAATGCCAACCTTAATGGACCTATTGGGCTTCAATTGCATCCTGGAAGGGACATGACCATTCAATTTAGGAATATTTCAGCCGCCGAATTGGAATAGGTTTTAATTCAAATACTTTTCCCCCACCACAAAACATTGTAATTTAGGAGCTTACCAAGTTCTTCCTTAAACAGAATATGGGGATAAAAAGAATAGCCAAACTTGCCAATGTTTCAATAGGCACCGTCGATAGGGTGTTACATAAGAGAAAAGGGGTTTCCAAGGAGACCGAAGAGAAGGTGCTTAAAATTATCGAGGAAATTGGTTATACAAAGAACACTACCGCAAGCCGATTGAAACTTGCATCCGTTAAAAAAATAAAATTCGCGGTCCTTATTCCCGAGACAAAGAACAAGTGGAGCTATTGGAAACTTCCAAAAAAGGGAATTGCCAAAGCCGTTGAAGAATTGAAGGAATTGGGCGTGGAGGTCGATTATTACGGATTTGTAGATTCCGTCTCCTTCAAAAATATGGGCGAACAAATTTTCTTAAAGAGTTACGACGCTATCGTGACGGTCGCATTTTTTGAAAAGGAGAGCAACCTTCTGTTGAACAAGGCCCATAAAAAGAAAATCCCGGTTGTTTTTATCGACACGGAACTTCAGTTGGAAAACCCGGCATATTTTATCCGTCAGAATGCATATAAGGCCGGTATGGTTGCCGGTCGCTTATTACATGGAATTGTAGGAGATGAAGGCCATTATTTTGTAGTCAATATGCTCAATGACACGGGTATACATGCCAACAACAAACAGCGCGAACAAGGGTTTCGAGAATTTTTTGAGTCGATAGAATCGGAAGTACCGATTCAAACCATTAACTATTCTTTAAACGATGAGTTTAGGGTAACCCCCGAGTTGGAAGACTGGTTTAAAAGAGACAGCGTAAAAGGCATCTTTGTCACAAATTCAAAATCCCACTTTATTCCGCCGATTCTTGAACAACACGGTGTGGTCAATACTTTTATTGTCGGGTTGGATGTAAACAAAGAGAATTTGAAATTTTTGATGGATGGAAAGATTAGTTTTTTGATCAACCAACAACCAAAATATCAGGGTTACGCTGCAATCAAGGGACTATTCAATTATGTGACCAAAAAGGATGTGTCAGATTTGAACATGGATATTCCTATAGAAATCATGGTCAAGGAAAATGCTACTTTGGTTTAGTAGGTTTAACATTTAAGGTTGATTTACACTAGTTTGTTCGAAGGAAGAATAAAACCCTCCCATCTATAATTACAAATGGGAGGGTCGAAGAACTAACTCAAACAACTCAAATTATTATTGGGGGTAGCCCGGATTTTGCGGGTAACCACCTAAAGTTCTATCAATTTGGTTTTGCGGAATCGGCCTCACAATATGATAATCTTGAATATTCGGAGCCGCACCCGGATTGTGCAATCTTGTGCGTTCCACAAGAGTGCCGGTACGGGCTAAATCCCACCAGCGATGGCCTTCGCCCACTAATTCCCGTGCTCTTTCATCAAGAAGAAAATCAAGGTCTACGTCCGCCGGGGTGATCTGGGTGGCCGCCTCTTGACCGGGTACTGCCGCCCGCATACGAATCACGTTGATATCTTCAGCCGCACCGGTAGCGTTGTTTTGGGCTAGGCGGGCTTCTGCACGTAACAAATAGGCATCTGCCAAGCGCATCAAAATAAAGTCACGTTGCCCCTGCACATGTTGACGGCCGGGCCTCGTCGGATCGATCCACTTGTTCAACGAAGGAAACAGTCGTTCGTTATATTCATCATTGCTGTAGACCAAATAAGGTACTGCGTCTTGCCGTGATTGGGGCCAGTCAATATCCTTACCAGGGCCGGGAATGTAAATTGCCGTATCTCCAATTGCCAATGCCGCCCTAGCCGGTTCGTCCCCGACGGCTTCTGTGGCAGGCTCATCTTTATTGGCAAACCAAACATGCTTAAATGAATCGTCATAGCGCGAATCAATGGTTCTATCCCAGAGGGTCATCATAAACTCGGTAGGGCGATGTCTCTTCCAGGGCCTTCCATTGGCAATATCCCGGGTCATACCTCGGCGTACGTCATATTCATGTAAGAAATAGAGGTGCCAACGATGTCCATATGGATCGACTCTACTATCTACCTGCGCTTTGGCATTGGGCACAACAAAGACCATCTCACTATTCTCTTGATTGTCAATGTCCCATAAATCGGCAAAATTTGGTAATAACGAAAAGCCGTAATTATTGATGACATTTCCAAACAGGGTTTCCGCCCGCGATAGGTCTGAACCGTCAGCAAACGACGTATAGCTTCTGGTCAATAAGGCCTTGCCCAACAAAAACTCCGCCGCCGGTTTTGTGGCGCGGCCATAATCAGACTGCTCATCGGGCAAATTGGCAATTGCAAACTCCAAATCGGGTACAATGGCCTGACTGTAGATTTCCGACTGGGACGTTCTGTTCGCCTCAACCTCGATGCCCTGGGTTTCCTCAAGACTCAAATGTGCATCACCGAAAGTGGTCACAATATTGAAATAGAAGAATGCCCTTAAAAAACGCACTTCAGCTATTCGCAAAGTTTTTTGGGCCTCATCCATTTCAACCTCTGCCGAACGATTGATGACACCATTGGCCTGGTTGATACCTTTGTACCAATTGTCCCAAGAATCTCGAATATAACTTTCGGATCCGTTAAGTCCTCCGTCGTAGAAATTGAAAACCTTATGGCCCCCGTCGGCACCATTCTGCCAAATGTCAGTGCCAAAGGTGGTCATGGCAGCACCAATTTCTTGCCCATAGAATGGCTTGAAAGTCGAGTATGTTGCTTTTACACCATCTTCGAACCCACCTTCCGTGGTGTAGTAAGAGGCCGCCGATACATCGGTGACAAGCTCTTCCTCCAAAAACTTATCGCACGACTTTATCGAAAAGGCCAGTGCTAAAACTAAGATTATATAAATTTTTCTGTTCATAATATTTAAATTATACTATTCAAACTATCGGTTTTTTCTCAAAACGTGGCATTTAATGATAACGACCACTGTTTCGTACTGGGCACAACGGCACTGCTCAACGATACACTATTATCGCCCGGATTGGGCGGATCTTCTGAAACTTCTGGGTCGAAGGTATCATAATCACTTATAAACCATAGGTTCTGACCTGATACCGACAGCCGTAGTTTTTCCATGCCAAGTCTTTCGGTAATTGAGGCGGGTAGGTTATAGCCCAATGACAAATTTCTTAGTTTGACAAAACTACCATCAAAATAGCGAAGTGTTGAACCGTTTCTCGGACTCTCTTGATTCTCGTTCGGTCGTGGGAATGCATTTGTAGGATTATCAATAGTCCAATAATCGACGTCAAGGTTATTATAACGGCCGAACAGCGAGTTATTTTGGGCGTGAAAATTTGAATTGATGGTATGCCCCTGCCTGTACACAAAGAAAATACCCAAATCAAAGCCCTTATACGAGAATTTATTGTTGAAACCTCCATAAAAATCAGGAACACCATCACCAATAATTTTACGATCGTCGGGGGTAATGACCCCGTCGCCATTTAGGTCGTTCAATTTGATTTCGCCAGGGACTTTGTTATCAGCGGCCAAAGCAGCAGCCTCTTCATTGGCCTGCCAAATACCGATTTTTTCATAGTCGTAATATACTTGAATCGGTTGGCCGATAAACCATCCGTTGCCAATGTCATCTATTGCATTTCCATTTTCATCTTTCAAGGCCAACTCGGTAATCTCTTCCTTGTAGGTGGAAATGTTCAAATCAACATCCCAATTGAATCCATCGTCTGTATTGTCTATTATTCCACCGCTGATCGTGAATTCAAATCCGGTGGTTTTTGTCGCACCGATGTTCTGCAGAACACTTTCGTACCCAGATGTGGATGGCAAACTTCTGGCCAGCAGCAAATCTTCGGTATTGGTTTTGAACCAGTCAAAAGATCCTACCAGGCGATTATTAAAGAAACCATAATCCAAACCAATGTCCAATGTTTTTGAAACTTCCCAGGTCAGGTCTTCATTTGGAATCTCATTGAGCCCGAAACCAAGGGCAGGTTCTTCTCCGAAGGCATATACAGTGCTGCCCAACCTTCCTGCGGTTTGGTACGGATCGACAGAAGTATTGCCGACCTCGCCATACGATGCCCTTAATTTCATCTCGGAGATTGAGGTATCCAATAGAAAATCTTCTTGGTCCATTCGCCAACCGGCCGAAATACCGGGGAAGTAATTCCATTGATTTCCAGGTGCCAACCTTGATGAGCCATCGGCCCTAAGTGATGCCTGAAATAAGTATTTTCCATCAAAATCGTAATTGACCCGACCCATAAATGAAGCAAGCTGCCATTCGATCAGACTAGAACCTAAAATGCCTCCTGCGGTGGCCGAGCCTAAATTATAGAAAGATTGCGATTCATAGGGTATGCCGGTTACGTTACCGGTATTGGCCTCCAATCTTGATTTCTGGATACTTTGTAGCAAGGTTATCTTTAAATTTTGCCTATCGGTCAACGCCTTGTTGTATGTCAACAGATTTTCAAGGGTATAACCAAAATCGTTGACATTCAATATACCGGCTTGACCTGGCGCTCCTCTATTTGTATTTGTCAAGCTGGCCGATGAGGTACCTCTTCTACCAATGCGCATATCAGGGCCGAAGGTCGTGGTCCATTTTAGACCCTCCATAATATTAATATCCAGATAGATGGGGGCGAAAATCCGAGTCTGTAGCCTTTCATCTATATAGGCCCCTTCGACCAATTCACTCAAGGGATTGGTACGAATACCATCATTGGTCGGTAAAAATTTCAAATTTCCGTTCTCATCATAGGGCACGCCCAGCGGATTATTCGCCAAAGATTCTTGCATTGTCGCATTTGAACCCCAGTTTTGTTCTGTTTTGGCGACCAAAAAAGAGGCACCCACTTTGAAAATGTCATTGATTTTATGATCTACGTTGACGCGACCTGAAAATCGTTCGAAATCTTGATTGCTGATAATACCCTGCTCTTTAAAATATCCGATAGAGGTACTAAAGGTGGTGTTTTCCGATCCGCCACTTACACCAATTTGATGATTGGTTTGCCAACCATTGCCCAATACCAGATCTAAATAGTCGGTCGAACGGCCCAGCGAAATTGATTCAAGCTCAATGGGGTCTAAGAACACTTCGGTGTCCTGCGGAATGGTCCCGTTCCATCCCACACGTCTTGACTCTCTTTTTAAGGCAGCGAATTCGGCACCGTTCATCATATCAACCAAACGAGTCGCAGATGTGACGCCATATCGGCTGCTGTAAGTGACTTTGGTCTTTCCGACCCGGCCTCGATTGGTCGAAACCAGAATTACGCCATTGGCCCCTCTTGAACCATAGACGGCCGTTGCCGCCGCATCTTTTAATACTTGCATCGAAGCAATATCGTCAGGATTGATGTCCGCCATGGAACTTGGCCCATCGATCAATGGTATACCATCCACAACATAAAGTGGGTCGTTAGATGCGCTAATCGATCTTCTACCCCGTATTCTTACCGTTGGATTCTGACCAGGTCGCCCCCCCGTGGATTGAACATCGACACCGGCTACTTGACCCTTAATGGCGTCAATGGTACTGGCCACCTGAACAATACTCAATTGCTCGGCCGTAACAGTCTCTATCGAACCGGTTACCTCTCCTTTCTTCTGGGTACCATAACCGACTAAAACTATCTCTTCCAATTGAGATGCATCGGGTTCCAATGACAGGTTGATAGTGGTTCTTCCGTTAACTGAAATTTCTTGCGTGGCATAGCCCACATAACTAAAGACAAGTACTCCGTCTGAGGCCACATTGATCGAGTAATTTCCGTCAAAATCTGCGGCGACCCCGGTGGTGGTGCCTTTGACAACGACACTGGCACCTGATAGAGGTATTCCGTTTTCATCGGTTATGGTGCCGGTCACCGTCGATTGTAATTCTTCAAGTGAAGATTTATTCTTGCCAATTACCTCGTCTGCATAAACAGAAGTCATCCCTATAAAACAGCAGATAAGCAATGTCAAACAACTCCTGATTATGGGAACCGGCATATTAAAAAGTATTTTTTTCATATCATATAGATATTAAGTTAGTTAATTGTAGTTCTCCTGATTTCTTAAAAGACCCGACTTTTGCTGTAGCAAAAAGACTCAAAACTGAATTGGTTGTGGTCGAATATGAAGCCGGTAGTTTTTTCATGGACTCTTATTTGTTTGCGTCATAGTGTTTTTTGTTTGAGGATTAATAATTCTGGATATGGAATCCAGTTACCTTGTCTTTGAATTGTATAATCACAATTCACTGAAATTTCTGACGTGCGTTAACGTACACAATAAAAACGTTAACGTTAACGAATATAAGGATACATTTTATTATTAAAAAGTGTTAAGAGGGTTATTTAACTAAATATGCAACGAATTGTTATAAAATCAATTATGAAGAATTGCAAGATATATTCTGTATCCATTTACTAAATTGATATCCGAATGGTTTTATGAAGTATATTGTTTTGCCACTTTGTTAACGGAATAGAAACAACATATGTTTGATTTGAAACTCTTATTGCGTTTGGTTTGTTGTAGTTGTGTCTTATTCAATTTTTCATGTTTGGAAGCCGATGAAGACATTGTGCAAAGGCCCAATATCATCTTTATTTTGACCGATGACCAACGTTTTGATGCAATTGGATATGCTGGCAACGATTTAATTCATACGCCCGAAATGGATCGGCTGGCCAAGGAAGGTGCGTACTTCAGCAAAGCCCTAGTCACCACCCCTATATGCTCGGCGAGTAGGGCAAGTATTTTGACCGGCCTTTATGAGCGTTCGCACAGATATAGTTTTTCATCGACCGCGATTCGATCGGAATATATGGCGAAGTCCTATCCGAGATTGTTGAAAGATGCCGGTTATGCAACTGCTTTTTATGGAAAGTATGGTGTAAAATATGATAACCTGAGCGAACAGTTCGATGTGCACGAGTCGTACGACCGCAACGGACAGTTCGCCGACCATCGCGGGTATTTTTATAAGACCATAGGTAATGATACGGTTCACCTTACCCGCTATACAGGTCAAAAAGCGGTTGATTTTATTATGGATTCCAACCCGAAAAAACCATTTTGCCTTTCATTGAGCTTCAGTGCCCCCCATGCCCATGATTCGGCAAAAGAACAATATTACTGGCAGAAGGTTGGCGATACCTTACTGAAAGATGTTCCGATTCCCGCCCCACAACTGGCAGGTGACACATATTTTGAAAGTCAGCCCGCGTTTGTGAGACAAGGGTTCAATAGGCTAAGATGGGGATGGCGCTATGATACGCCACAAAAATATCAACAAAGCATAAAGGGATACTATAGAATGATCTCGGGGATAGATCGAGAAATAGGAAGAATTCGGGAAGCATTAAGGATGAAGAACCTCGATAAGAATACGGTCATCATTTTGATGGGCGATAACGGATATTTTTTAGGAGAGCGCCAATTGGCCGGAAAATGGCTGCTTTACGATAATTCGATTAGGGTACCACTGATCATTTATGACCCAAGGGTCAGCGAACATAAAGATATAGGGGAAATGGCCTTGAATGTCGATATACCCATGACCATATTGGATTTGGCCAAAGTCGAAAATCCGAACTCCTGGCAGGGCAAGAGCCTTATGCCTTTGGTCAGCGGAAAGGAAGTCCTACTGAAAAGGGATACCGTTTTGATAGAACATTTATGGGAGTTTGATGAAATTCCCCCCAGTGAGGGTTTGAGAACCCAAGAATGGAAATACTTCCGGTACGTTAACGACAAGTCGCACGAAGAACTTTACAATTTGAAAATCGATCCGTTGGAGGTCAATAATTTGGTTAAGGATATTGATCATAAAGATACCCTTGCTGCACTTCGGGAAAAATGTAACGAGTTGATCGCTTCACATCGCGATTCATTTTCACTTGGGCCAACCAATCTAAGCGTTGAATTTGAAAAACCCTTGGGCGTTGACAACGTATTATTGCCAAGCTATAGTTGGGAACTACCTGGCCACATGGTGAAACAAGTTGCATATCAAATACTGGTCGCTTCCTCTTCAGAAAATATAGACCGTAATATCGGCGATGTTTGGAATAGTGGTAGGGTTGGGGACGCGTTCAACGATAACATACCTCACATGGGCCTGAAATTGGAGGAAGACAAAACTTATTTTTGGAAAATCAGGGTTTATGATGAAGACAATCAGTTAACGTCCTATTCCGAAAAGCATAGCTATAGCTACGTCCGCTAATTATCTATTGGTAAAAATCAATCAATGCGGTCAAGTGGTTTTTTGATATATTTAGTCGCCGGGGAAGAAAGGTTTTGACCAACTCGTGGGCGACATCGCCCAAAGAAATGTTTTGAGAATTTAAATGGGCTTGCCCGTTGGAATTATTTCGACTTTAATAATAAGGCACAGGTGATTTTGAAATATGTCCGTTGTCATGTTTTGGCAACCTCTGATTCACTTATTTTGGGCAATTATTCAAGCAGAGACCAGTTGACCCAGCTCGAATAATCTCGAAGTACAACAATTCATTAATATATTTTCATGACGAACTACTTGATTACGGTTAACGGTGAGGAAATCGCTTTGACGAAAAAAGATGTAAATGGGTTGGATAGCATTAATATCGATGACTCCAGCTTCCATCTTCTAGTAGCGGATCAAGCACATGAAGTACAGGTTTTGGACTCCGATTTCTTAAGCAAGACCTTGACCTTATCGGTAAACGGAAACACATACAATATTAAGATCGATGACGAGTATGACCAACGCGTCAAAAAAATGGGGTTGTTGGCAGTGACCGCCCAAAAGGTCAATTCAATAAGGGCGCCCATGCCCGGCTTGATTGTTGATGTCATGGTTGAAGAAGGTCAGGAGATTACCGAAGGAACTCCTCTTTTGATACTGTCGGCGATGAAGATGGAAAATATCATTCTTTCACAAGGTGATGGTATAGTCAAATCCGTTGAGGTAAAAAAGGATGACACTGTCGAAAAGGGACAGTTGATCGTAGAAATGGAGTAGTACAATGGTAGAAAGGGAGGCCGGAAACCAAATTCTGAATAAATGAAAAAAATACTGATTGCAAATCGTGGTGAAATTGCCATGAGGGTTATGAAAACGGCCCGCAAAATGGGAATCAAGACCGTAGCGGTCTATTCAGAAGTAGATCGTCATTCCCCTCATGTCAAATTCGCCGATGAGGCAGTTCTTTTGGGCAAGGCACCTTCATCTGAATCGTATCTGGTAATGGAGAAGGTACTGGAAGCTGCCAAAAACACAGGCGCGGAAGGTATTCATCCTGGTTATGGATTTTTGAGCGAAAACGCGGTCTTTGCCAAAATGGTGGAGGATGCAGGCATTACCTTTATCGGCCCGAAGCCCCATGCAATAAAGGTTATGGGTAACAAGTTGGAGGCCAAGGAAGCGGTAAAGGGGTATAATATTCCTATGGTTCCAGGTATTGATGAGGCCATAACCGATGTGGCCCTTGCAAAGAAAATCGCAAAAAAAATCGGTTTCCCCATTTTAATAAAGGCAGCTGCCGGCGGTGGGGGCAAGGGCATGCGAATTGTGGATGATTCAAAGAATTTGGAGGAACAGATGAATCGTGCCATCGGGGAAGCTACCGCCGCCTTTGGCGACGGATCTGTTTTCATCGAAAAGTATGTGGGCTCCCCAAGACATATTGAAATTCAAGTAATGGCGGATACACATGGCAATGTGCTACATTTTTTTGAAAGGGAATGTAGCATACAACGCCGACATCAAAAAGTTGTGGAAGAGGCCCCTTCGTCCGTATTGACTCCTGAGATGCGAAAAGCAATGGGTGAAGCCGCCGTCGATGTGGCCAAAGCTTGTGACTACGTGGGGGCGGGTACAGTGGAGTTTTTGTTAGACGGAAACATGGATTTTTATTTTTTGGAAATGAACACCAGGTTGCAGGTAGAACATCCAGTAACTGAACTGATTTCAGGTGTCGATTTGGTAGAACTACAGATCAAAGTAGCCCGGGGCGAAAAACTTGAAATAAAACAAGAAGACTTGACGATAAATGGCCATGCGGTAGAGCTCAGGGTGTATGCCGAAGATCCCTTGGAGGATTTTATGCCGAGCATAGGCACCCTATCTACCTATCGAATACCGGTAGGGGAAGGTATTCGTGTTGATGATGGTTTTGAGGAAGGCATGGAGGTCCCCATTTACTATGACCCAATGCTTTCCAAATTGATAACCTACGGAAAGAATAGGGAAGAGGCCATACAGTTGATGATAGAGGCGATTGACAATTACAAAGTGGAAGGTGTTACCACTACATTGTCGTTCGGGAAGTTTGTCTGTGAACATGAAGCATTTGTTTCAGGGAATTTTGACACGCATTTTGTAAAAAATTATTATTCCCCCGAACAGCTCGCAAAACAATATGAAGGGGAAAGAAAGATAGCGGCCTTGATGGGATTACAACTCTATTTGGAAAATCAAAAGATAGTTAAGACCCCGGTAACGGTTTCCTCGAACTGGCACAAAAGAGGGATGTAATACCGAAAGTTGATTCTAAAGAACTTATGGAAAATAAACAGCGGATTCTAGAAGATAAATTGACAAAAGCCCGTTTGGGAGGTGGCCAGGCACGAATTGATAAACAGCATGCCAAAGGAAAATTGACGGCCCGTGAACGCCTTCATTTTTTGTTGGATGAGGGATCTTTTGAAGAAATGGGCGCTTTGGTGACCCATAGAACGAAGGACTTTGGAATGGAGAAGCAGATATTCTACGGTGATGGCGTCGTTACAGGGTTTGGTACGATAAACGGCAGACAGGTCTGTGTTTTCGCCCAAGATTTTACTGTTTTTGGAGGTGCCCTTTCGGAAACCCATGCAGAGAAAATCTGCAAGGTTATGGATATGGCCATGAAAATCGGAATACCGGTTGTCGGACTAAATGATAGTGGTGGTGCCCGTATTCAAGAAGGTGTACGTTCTTTGGGTGGTTATGCCGATATATTTCATAGAAATGTAATGGCCTCCGGTGTTGTTCCCCAAATATCGGCAATTATGGGTCCGTGTGCCGGTGGTGCCGTATATTCTCCGGCAATGACTGATTTTACCCTTATGGTCGAAAACTCGAGTTATATGTTCGTTACGGGCCCCAATGTGGTAAAAACAGTCACGAATGAAGAGGTCACTTCCGAAGAATTGGGAGGCGCCTCTACACATGCGACTAAATCTGGAGTGACACATTTGACGGCGGCCAACGATATTCAATGCATCGACCAAATCAAACAAATTTTGAGTTATATGCCCCAGAATTGCGAGGATCGCCCCGATGACTTACCCTATAAATTGGGTGATGAAATTCGGGAGGTACTTGAAAGTATTGTTCCAGATAATCCGAACCAACCCTATGACATGCGCCATGTGATCAATGGCATAATCGATACGGATACTTTTTTTGAGATCCATAAGGACTATGCCGACAATATTGTGGTAGGTTTTGCCCGTTTGGGCGGAAAGAGTATCGGTATAGTCGCCAACCAGCCCATGAGCCTGGCCGGTGTCTTGGATGTTGATAGCTCAAAAAAGGCGGCACGTTTTACCCGGTTTTGTGACTGCTTCAATATTCCGCTACTCGTACTGGTCGATGTACCGGGCTTCCTTCCCGGTACAGATCAAGAATGGAACGGCATCATTACGAATGGTGCAAAACTGCTATATGCGCTGAGTGAGGCCACGGTTCCGAAAGTAACGGTCATAACCCGAAAGGCATATGGCGGTGCCTACGACGTAATGAACTCAAAACATATCGGGGCCGATTTCAACTATGCCTGGCCTGGTGCCGAAATCGCGGTCATGGGTGCCAAAGGAGCCAGTGAGATTATTTTTAGAAAAGAGATAAGTGCCGCAGACGACCCCCAGGCAAAATTGGCCGAGAAAGAAGCCGAATATGCCGATTTATTTGCCAATCCGTACAGTGCGGCCCAGAGAGGGTTTATTGATGAGGTAATTCTTCCAAAAAATACACGTCGAAAATTGATAAAGGCATTCACGGCAATCCAAAATAAAGTGGTAAAAATACCGAAGAAAAAGCACGGCAATATTCCGCTATAAACAATTCGAAACAAACAATAGCTCCATGTCAGACAGCACTTTATTTGATGCGTTTCCCAAAATTTCGTCGGAGGAATGGAAAGATAAAATACGGCAAGACCTCAAGGGAGCCGATTATGATGAAGCATTGATCTGGTATTCACCCGAAGGTATAGCCGTGCAACCATTTTACCAATCCGAAAATGGTGTTTCCCTTGAAATCAAAAAGAAAGATTTTGGTTGGACGACGGGACATTTGGTCCATGTAGAGGATCAAGAGCGGGCCACCACCAATGCCAAGTACGCTTTGGAAAGGGGCGCTGAAAGTATTTGGTTCGTTCTTCCGTCGAATGAATTAGAGGCAGAATCTTTGTTGGATGGGATGGACTCTGATGAAATTTCAGCGCATTTGGAGTTGCGAAATCCGACAGGCAAGCTTGTTGATGCCCTATCGAATGTCCAGAAATCATCCGATACAAAAATCAAGGCTCATATCGACCCCATCGGCAATTTATTGCGAACGGGAGATTGGGTCGTCGACCAAAAAAAGGATCTTGAAACATTGTTCGATTTTCGAAACGTGATGGTCGATACCTCAATTGGCCAGAATGCCGGTGCGACCATTGTACAACAATTGGCTTTTGCACTTGCCCATGCGAACGAATATCTACACTTCAATTCCGTTAAATTGGGTGGATCCATCGATGTTGGTTTTAAGGTTTCGGTAGGCACCAATTACTTCTTTGAAATAGCAAAATTGCGCGCCCTAAGGTTGCTCTGGGCGACCTTGGCTCAAGCATATGGAGTTTCGGAAAACTGTTTTATCATGGCCATGCCGACAAAAAGGAACAAGACACTTTACGATTATAATGTAAATATGTTGCGTACGACCTCAGAATGTATGTCGGCCGTCTTGGGTGGAGCCGATTTGCTGTGTAATCAACCTTATGATGCCATCTATCACAACCCCAATGAATTTGGTGATCGTATTGCCCTTAACCAATTGTTGCTCTTAAAGTATGAGAGTTATTTCGACAAGGTGGATAATGCCGCTGAAGGTTCTTATTATATAGAAGCCTTGACCAACGAACTGGCCGGTAAGGCCTTGGAATTTTTCAAGGAAATCGAGAAGGCCGGCGGATTTTTGGAGCAGCTGAAGGCAGGTGTCATTCAGGATCAAATACAGAAAAGCGCCGCTTTGGAACAGGAACGGTTAAAAAATGGAGAGGACATTCTCGTAGGTACCAACAAGGTTCAAAATGAAGATGACAAGATGAGGGGTCTCCTCGAGGTAAATCCTTTTTACAAAAAGAACTTCAAAAAAACCTTCATTCGTCCTTTGGTCGAAAAGCGATTGGCCGAAGAAATGGAACAAAAAAGATTGGGAGATGAATAGAAAAGACCTTCAAAACATCACCTTAGTGCATTCGAGAAATTCAGATGATGCATCCCAAGTTTCCCTTGACCCGCACCTCACTGCCGAAGACATTGGCATAAAGAGACATTTTGAAAGGGAGGACAATGCAAACGCCGAGCATTTGAACTTTGCCGCAGGTATACCGCCCTACCTTCGAGGTCCATACTCTACCATGTATGTAAGGCGGCCCTGGACGATTCGCCAGTACGCCGGTTTCTCAACCGGCTGAAGAAAGTAATGCTTTTTACAGAAGAAATTTAAAGGGTGGGCAAAAAGGACTTTCCGTGGCTTTTGATTTACCGACCCATCGCGGTTATGACAGTGACCACGAACGTGTGATCGGTGATGTCGGCAAGGCTGGGGTCGCCATTGATTCCGTTGAGGATATGAAGATCCTTTTCGACGGTATTCCCTTGGATAAAATGTCGGTTTCCATGACTATGAACGGAGCGGTGCTTCCCGTTATGGCCTTTTATATTGTTGCGGCCGAGGAACAAGGCGTTTCGTTAGAGCAATTGGCCGGTACCATCCAAAACGATATTCTTAAGGAGTTTATGGTACGGAATACATATATCTATCCACCAAAACCGTCCATGCAGTTGGTGGCCGATATTTTTGAGTATACCAGTAAGTTCATGCCGAAATTCAATAGTATCAGCATTTCAGGTTATCATATGCACGAAGCCGGTGCCACAGCCGATATCGAACTCGCCTATACCCTAGCTGACGGATTGGAATATATTAAAACCGGACTCAAGGCCGGGCTGGAGATCGATAATTTTGCGCCTCGCCTTTCTTTTTTCTGGGGCATCGGAATGAACCATTTTATGGAGATTGCCAAATTACGCGCCGGGCGAATGTTATGGGCGAAGTTGGTCGCCCAGTTCAATCCTAAGAACCCAAAGTCATTGGCATTACGTACACATTGCCAGACCAGTGGCTGGAGTTTGACAGAGCAAGACCCGTTCAACAATGTGGCCCGAACGACGATCGAGGCAGCTGCGGCCGTTTTTGGCGGGACACAAAGCCTACATACGAACGCCTTGGATGAGGCGATTGCACTCCCCACAGATTTCTCGGCACGTATCGCCCGTGAGACCCCAAATATTTTTGCAGGAAGAAACCAAGATAACCAAAACGGTAGATCCTTGGGCCGGGAGTTATTATGTGGAATATCTAACGGAAAAACTGGCGAAAAATGCTTGGACACTCATTGAAGAAGTGGAAGACCTTGGTGGAATGACAAAAGCGATCGAAGCCGGAATTCCCAAAATGCGCATCGAGGAAGCAGCTGCCAAAAAACAGGCACGAATGGACAGTTGTCAAGATATCATTGTCGGGGTAAACAAGTACCGCCTTGATGAGGAAGAGGAGATGCAAATTTTGGAAGTCGACAATCGAGAGGTCAGAAGACAGCAACTCGAGCGATTGGCAAAGACCAAAAGGACGAGGAACGCAACAGAAGTTGAAAAGGCCTTGCAAAAATTGACCGAGGCGGCCCGGAAGAAAATGGAGGGGACCGAGGGTGATGATCTAGAAACATATAATTTATTAGCTTTAGCCGTAAATGCTGCTCGTGCTCGGGCAACTTTGGGCGAGATCAGTTTTGCCTTGGAGGTGGTTTTCGGGCGGGCATAAGGCAATAATCAACTCTTTCTCTGGCGTGTATTCCAAGGAAATCAAGAATGACGAAAACTTTAAAAAGGCCCAAGAAATGGCCGACGCTTTCGCTGAACAAGAAGGTCGTAGGCCACGCATCATGATTGCCAAAATGGGCCAAGACGGCCATGATCGTGGGGCAAAGGTGGTGGCCACGGGCTATGCCGATTTAGGTTTTGACGTAGATATTGGTCCATTGTTCCAAACCCCTGAGGAGGTGGCGCGTCAGGCCGTCGAGAATGATGTTCACATACTTGGGGTCTCGTCATTGGCAGCGGGACATAAGACACTTGTTCCACGTGTTGTAGAGGAGTTGAAAAACTATGGAAGAGATGATATCATGGTCATCGTAGGTGGCGTAATTCCCAAGCAAGATTACCAATTTCTTTTTGATGCGGGCACTGTTGCCGTTTTTGGCCCGGGAACAAAAATCAGTGAGGCGGCCATTCAGGTACTGGAGATTTTGCTGGACGAATAGAGCTCTTTGATTTTCCAGTTTGGTTTTGACCCAAACGTTTACAATCCTGTTTTGTTCTTTATCAATGGTTTTGCCCATATCCCGATTGCGAAGATATAGGCAAGTGTAAAAAAGTTGAAGAGCATTCCTCCCCTCAATCCGAATAGATCGCCCAGCCATCCAATAATGAAGGGCGCTATCGCTCCCCCGATTATGCCCGTGCACAATATGCCTGCAACCGAACCATGATGCTCTTTTACCGAATTGAGCGCCAAGGAAAAAATAATCGAATACATGACCGAAGAAAAGAAACCGACGGCCGGAAAGGCGTATAAGGCAAGGTAGCCGGGGCCATACAAGGCCAAAGTAAGGGCTAAAGCGGCCAAAATCGAAAAAAGCAATAAAACCTTTTTGCTATCCATGATTTTTAGCAGGACCAGGCCCAATAGACAACCAATGGTCATAAGCCCCCAGTAATTACCCACCGTTTTTGCCCCTAGGGAGTCGGGATCAATGTTGTGATAGGTTTCCAAGAACTGCGATATCCAAAATGATACTCCCTGTTCAAAACCGACATAGCAAAATATGCCAATAAAGAAGGCGATGACCATCTTGTTTTTGAACAGGTTTTTATAAAGTTTCCAAGCCCCGGTTTTTTCATCTTCGTCGAGCTCAAAGGCAGGAAAGCGATACAATGCGATCAAAAGGGTCATTGTCAGGGCCACCAGGGCGAAGATCCAATAAATTGACACCCAGGTCATATGTTGTGGAACCCAATTGGAGAGTATTCCTAATAATCCGCCGGTATTCGATGTTCTTAAATTGACCATTAAATACGAAAAAAGGTAGGGCCCGACGACCCCTGCAAGACCAAAGGCGAGTTGTCCCAATACCGAGTTGAACGCGAAATGCTCCTCTCCTCCAGCTTCCCGTAATAAAGGGTTGATAACCACCTGAAGCATGGCCATACCAGAGCCGATCAAGAATAGGGAACAAAGAAAAACGACAAAAGTCGGGAAGATCACAAATGAGAAGGCACCTATTGTCGCCAATGAGAAGGCTAAAATCATGATGGTCTTCCCCTTAAATTTTTCCACCAGCATTCCGGAAGGTATAGACATTATGCCATAAGCTGAAAAAAAGGCGACCGACATAAAGCCCAATGACGAAAATTCGAGATCAAAACTCTCCTTGATACTAGGGTTCAGCGCCCCTAAGATGTTTGTCAAAAAAGAAATGACAAAAAAGACCAAGAGAATTAGCAAGACGGTGAATATAGACCGTTTAATCATTTTTTGATGCTATGTATTGTTTTTCCGAATTTTTAGTTTGGAGGCGACTTCATATTTAGGTCATACCCTCTAGTTTGTCTTTTTCAACCGTTGCAATGGCATCTTCGTCACAAATCAAGGTAACGTTCTTATGAAGCCATAAAAGGGAGGCCGGTAAAAAGGAGGAGATCTCTTGTTCGAAGAATCGTTTTGTGATTTCTTGCTTATGTTTTCCATTTATTAATAGAATGACCTGTCTGCTTTTAAAAATACCATCCAAACCCAATGTGATGCCTTTTTTGGGTTTCGTTTCGGAATTCAACATGGGGTGTCCCATTGAATCAATGGCAAGGTCAGTGACATGCCAATTTAAAGATAGTTTTTCTGAAGGTTCATTAAGCCCAATGTGCCCATTCGTACCAATACCTAAAATGCAAAGATCGATGGGTCCCTCTTGCAAGAGTACCTTGTCCATTCTATTACATTCACTTTTGGCGGAATGCGCACTGTTATCAAAGCCGAAATATCTATCATGATCGATACCAAGGGGTGTCAACAGTTTTTCCTTTAGATAAGTTTCGCAGGTAGAGGAGGCACTGATATCGTCGATAATCCATTCGTCCAATTTGAGCACGCGGAGACCTTCGAACAATTTAGGCGATTTATGGTGTGCAATGGCCAGTTCTTTATAAGTCCCCGTTGGGGTAGATCCAGAGGCAGCGCACAGCAATAATCGAGGGTTTTTATGAAGTGCTTGACAGATTAATTTGGCTGCCGCTTTGCTCATCGATTCATAATCTTTTTCGATGAGAATGGTCATTGGCTCTGGATTTTTTCGCTTGCCATAAGAAGACTAGGGTTGTCTGTAAATCTAAAAAATATTCCATAAAGAGTTATTGGACAAAATATAAATTCCTTGATGAATTCTTTTTAGGGTGAATATCTGAATTCATTGAATTTGAGTGGGCGCCATCAAAATTATTCAAAACAAAGCTGACGATAATACTGTGCTTTCAAAGTTAACGATCAAAGCACTTAATTTGGGCTTTGGTCAGTCTCTCTTGAGCTAGCTTCGATAGCGGTAATATTGAAGAAAGGGACTTGCTGGAAGTCAGCATATCTTATTCGCGTAGCGTTACAAAGGTTTTCGGCATTACAGTTTTACTCTTTAAATGAATAATTCCACCTAGAGCCAAGTTGCCATCGTTGATATAGTTTGAAGATCCCGGCATTTGGGCCGGGATCTGCGACATTGTGGCTCAAATGGCTTGCTCGTTAATAGGACCTATTTTTTATTCCGTTTAGAGCCCATGAACTTTAAAATAATATGAGCCATTTTTCTTGTCCAAACTTGTAACCTTGACTTTTTTCTCGGTGGTCGGGTCTACGCAGTCCCAGGTCAGCTCATCAATATCCAAATTACGGGTCGCATCGTTGACCCGTGCCGTAATTTGCATATTGTTTGCCGAGGCGGGTTCGTCGTAGGTATAGTACTCAAAATCGACAAAAGGGTCATCGGTGACCAGTTTAAAGGTTGCCAAAAGATTGATGTGCAGATTGCCCTCGTACTCGTCCATGCAAAGATTGGAGTAGAGCAAGTTGAACGACGGCAATTCCCAAACTTCAATAGCGAAATCTTTGGAATTGGCCTTGAATTGGGCCAGACCGTTGTGTAAGATCATTAAGTCGATGGGAGACTTGTAAAATTCGTCTTCTATCCCATACACACAAACAAAGTAATTTTCGTCGTTGCCGCAGGCCACATAGTCTGCTCCGTTCTTGATGAGAATCACTCCATTCCCCTGATTTTTGTTTGACAACCTTGACGAAAGGAGATTGTTCAACCCTCTTTTTCCGTCCTCGGTAGCGATCAATTTTGCTATGGGGCTTCTAGTTGGAAAGCTCTGATCTTCGATTACAGTCTTCTCCGATTCTTCGACCTTGGAGCAAGAAACGATCAATAAGATCGATAGTAGCTTGATAATTGTTCTTTTTTCCATGATTGTGGTTTTAAGGTTAATAGATACCTTAAAGCTCATGCTTTCGTATAGGACTATATTTCAACTATGGTTTCATGGCTTCAAAAAAATATTTAAAATCTTAAACTATGTTGGGGTTTTGTCTTTTGGTAGGATGATTGGGCCAAAAACCCAAACCGCATCATTTGCCACTAATTTATGCCCTAATCCTATCGATAATGTTTTTATTTTCCGTTTCAATGGCCTAATTTTAATGTTAAGCGGCCTATAATCAAGTTGATATGAATTCCGAGGAATTTATTTTCAAAGCGAAGCAGATTGTATTAAACAACCTTTTAAACCATCAATTTGGGGTTGAAACCCTCGCGAAGGAACTTGGGATTGGCCGCTCGGAATTATACAAAAGAATTAAGGCGGCCCTTAACAAGTCTGCGAGTCAATTTATTCGCGAGATCAGGTTGCAGAAGGCATCTGAACTCCTTGACGATAATTCACATTCCATTGCCGAGATTGCCTATTTGGTAGGTTTTAACAGCCCGACATACTTTTCGACCTGTTTCAAGGAATATTTTGGGTACTCCCCTAGCGGGCTGCAAGACATGCCGACGGTTACGCATTCCGATAAAAGGACAAGAACCAAGAAATGGACCTTGTCACTCGTAACCGGGGTTATCTTGTTGTTGATTTTGAGCTGGGTATTTGTAGGTGGCAATAAAGCCGAAATTAAACCTGAGAAGTCTTTGGCGGTCCTCAAATTTGATTACTTGGGTTCTGATCCCGACGAGTCTTTTCTGGCTAATGGGTTGGCCGAGGAGATCGTAAATTCATTGAGTAACATTGGTTCTTTGAAAGTGATAACAGGTTTTTCTTCTTTTCAGGTGGAAAAGGATGGTAAGTTGGAAAACATCGGAAAGAGATTGGGAGTCAACTATTTAGTAGATGGTACACTTTCGAAGGATAAAGATAGAATTAAGGCCAGCATAATGCTGATCGAGGCTAAAACGGGTTACCAGTTATGGGCCAAATCGTACGAGGAAAGATTTGAGGATTTTTTTGAAATGCAGGAACAAATATCCGCTAAGGTTGTCGATCAGTTGAAAGGATCTTTTATACCAGACGAAGAATCTGCGTTTTCCACTCGGCGAACTACAAGTATTGAAGCTTTTCAATTGTATAGCAAGGCCTATGAGTTAGGAGAAAAACGTTCTGATGAATCGATCAGGGAGGCCATAAACTTACTGGAAAGGGCCGTGGATCTAGACCCTCAATTTGCAGAGGCCTATGCAGAGCTTTCGGTTTTGTATGGCCAAAAACATTATTATGGAAGCTTGAACAAGGAAGAACGCGACAAGATGATGGCCAAAAAAGTACAAAAGGCACTTGAATTGAATTCTGAAAGCCCAGAGGTATTGTTTGCCAAGGCCGATTACGATTTCAAGAGGGCGGATCTACCAAAAGATTCTTCTGATGTGATTGCCCAATTCAGGAAGGTCTTGGAAATTAAACCCAATAATGCGAGATGCAATTATCGATTGTATCAATTGCTAAGGGATGTCAACCAACATACTGTCGCCCATGGCTATCTTGAAAGTGCCATACAACTAGACCCTTTGAACGGTTTTTATAAAACGATTTTGGCTAGGGATTTTTTCTGGAAATGGGAAGAAAGGGAGAAAGGATTCGAATTAATTGAAGAAGTATTAAAGGATAACCCAGAACGTCCAGGGGCCGTTTATTTTAAGGCACTCATGTTGGCTGACGAACCAAGGGGGGATTATCTATCGGCTTATAAGTTGTTGCACGAGGGACTAAAAGAACAGCCTTACACATACGGTTATTTGTTCTGGGGAACCCTGATTACTTCCGATATGGATTTTTTGCCTCTCGCTAAAAAATACATGTCCTTGATCCAGCTTCGGTTCCCGCATAATTATTTGTATACATATGAACCGGCATTTAAGGTCTGTATAATGGAAAGGCGATTTGATGACGCTCTTGATTTGACCAGAATCTGGGTGAGGGATAAATGGCTGGAAGAAAAGATTGGTGCTGCCCGAATGGCCCAGGTTTATTACCTCAAGGGAGATATATCGGCATCAAGGGAAATCTTGCTTAAAAACTTTTCCGATCTTTTCAAGAAAATAGAGGCGGGAGAACTTGCGGTCGACAATTTTAGGGACCAGGAGATTGGTGCCGTCAGAACGTACATTGAGGTTCTTCGAAAAGAGGAGAGGTATAAAGATGCAATGGTTTTTGCCGATTTTTTGTGTGCTTATTTCAAGGGAGACTGGGTGAATAGCCTTGCAGGTAACAAGTCTGGTTTGATGGAATGCTATTACCTACAAAACAATTTAGATGGCTTCTTAAACGTAATTCGGGAATCCTTTTTTGAAACCAAAAGCCGGTTGGCCATATACAGTAGCATTAAAAGTTTAAGATATACGGCCTTTGAAGAACATGAAGAATACCAAAAACTGATTGAAAAGATCGAATTGGAAACACATCGAATGCGCGCTGATCTCATTACTTACCTAAAGGCTGAGGGAGATTGGGACTCCTCCTGGGCGGCTATCTCAAACACCGACTAGTCGCTTCTAGGCTCACCGGGTTTGAAACACAGTCATAATCATCGGTAAATTCTATTAGATTGCCAAGGGTGTAGACAAATGGTTTGTTACTTGCAATGCTTGGGTCAAAATAGACGTAGCATAAGGCAGCGCTATTAGGTCAACAGAATATTTAAGAACTTAACGATGAATGTAGAAGTACCCCTGATGTTTTATATTCAGATCGTTTAATTCAAGAAGGTAGAAGTACGTACCTTTCGGTAGTATTTTAGGGCCAGATCCCCGATTGGCCGTTCCCGTAAATTCGTCTTGATAGTTAGACATTTCGTATACCAATTTACCCGATCGATCAAAGATTTTCAAGTGATTTTTCGGAGACTGACTTGTAATCTTTATAATGAGATTATCATTATTTCCGTCTGAATTTGGGGTTAACAAATAATTTTTAGGAATGTTGGCACTTACTTGAAAAATTGTCCCGATGGTGAAAATCTCATAGTCATTGGCATTGAAAGGGTTGGAAATAACACTTCCGGTTTCGAGACTTCCCTCAAACGATGCATTGCCAAGATTTTCCCACTCCTCGCTCTCTTTGCCCCAACCTACTACAATGACATCTTCCATATCACTTATTTTGGAAGCTAGGTCGCTTTCCGTATCCCATGTAAGGGTTATTTGAACAATCCCTGAAGTGGTCAGATTCCAAAATTCCTTTGAACTTACCTCGTCAATTTTTATGGACTTTTTAGAAGTGTCAAAGACTTCATAAAAACTTACGGGATTGTTGGGGTTTTCATGATAGTACTCGCATCTTGCAAAAAAAACCCCATCAATGAATCTCATACTCAATGGTCTTAATTTATCCTGATATCCTACGGGGAAAGTAAATTCATTTTGTCCATCAACTGCAACATGACCATCTATCTTTGAAAGATTGACTGCCCCATCATATGAAGCTTTTTTCTGCAATTTCACATAGACGTTCTTATCATTTCTGGTCGTTCTGATATTACCATATATGAAATTAAGGGAATTACATACCGAGATCGGCACATCAATAAACAGGTCATTTTCAACAGCTATTTCAAAGTCATAAAATGCCGGACTGAATGCTCCAGAGATTATGGATTGGTCGTCATTATAAAAACCTACTATGCCCTTGTTCTCCGAAAAAGTACCATCGTTGACCAAATTCGAATGAAATCCGATTGTGCCCTTATTGTGAATGCGAACATTGCCAAAATTATGAAAGGTACCTTGGGCGTGGCCTGAAAACCCTTGGACCACGAACAATAAAAAAAGAAGATAATTTCTAAACGTCTTCATTACACTTTCTTTATCTATATGCTTCAAAAAGTATGACAAGACCATCTGAAAAATTATCTACCTCCATAGTGAAGCCTTTGGCGTGAAAATTGGAGACCTTGGCCGTGGTTTTACCTAAAATGTCCCCATTCGTATTCGTATAACGAATACCAATACAGTGGTTGCTAGAAGCAAAACGCGAAATGTCGTTAATTGAATTTCCACTCCCGCCTACAAATATGACCTGCTGTGAAATAGAATTTCCATTACTTCTTGCAAAGCCTTTCATGCTACCAAAAGTATTGGCAAGGGTTTTATCATTATTTCGCTTACCATTATCAGAATCCAAATCGAAAACTTCGATATTCGCCATTGCGGTAAATGTAATAGCACTTGGCTCAAAGGGTAATTCGGAAATTGATATTGAACCCGAATTCGTTATTTGAATTGAACCAACATAAACTCTAGGAAAGGTGTCAACATAATTTTTTGTAGTAGCGTCTTGGGCTTCGGCCGGATCCGCCAAATCCGAAATTTTATTTTTGCCGGCGCTATTGCCTTGCTTTAAAACCTCTGCGAGGTTCTGGTCGTCTGTTGCCGGGTCACCAGGCTCTCCCTTTTCTCCTTGCTCACCTTTTTCACCTTTCTCGCCCTGCGGACCTTGCTCTCCGGTTTCTCCTTTCTCACCTTGAGGGCCGGTCTCTCCTTGTGGTCCTTGCTCTCCTGTCTCTCCCTTTTCTCCTTGATCTCCCTTTTCTCCTTTGGGCCCTTCATCACCTTTCTCCCCCTTTTCGCCGCGCGGTCCGATTTCACCTTTTTCGCCTGGTGCCCCCGCATCGCCCTTTTCGCCTTGAGCGCCGGTCTCTCCTTTTTTTCCCTGCGGACCTTGCGCCCCTGGATCGCCTTTCTCCCCTTTAGGTCCTTGTTTCCCGGTCTCTCCCTGTCTGCCTTGAGGCCCGACTTCACCCTTGGGGCCTTGTGCCCCTGATTTCCCCCGCATTTCAGACATGCCTTTCAGGCTCTTCGTAATTTCGGGGAGTCCAGGACCCGCCGGACCTGCCGGTCCCATCGGACCGATATCTCCTTTCTCACCTTGAGGGCCTCTTTCTCCAGTCTCCCCTTTTTCTCCCTGTGGACCTTGCTCTCCCTTTTCTCCTTGCTCACCTTTCTCGCCCCGCGGACCTTGCTCTCCCACATCTCCTTTTTCGCCTTGCGGTCCGATTTCTCCCTTTGGACCCAGCTCGCCAATATCACCCTTTTCGCCTTGAGCGCCGGTCTCTCCTTTTTTTCCCTGTGGACCTTGCTCCCCTGGATCACCTTTCTCCCCTTTAGGTCCTTGTTTCCCGGTCTCTCCCTGTCTGCCTTGAGGCCCGACTTCACCCTTGGGGCCTTGTGCCCCTGATTTCCCCCGCATTTCAGACATGCCTTTCAGGCTCTTCGTAATTTCGGAGAGTCCAGGACCCGCCGGACCTGCCGGTCCCATCGGACCGATATCTCCTTTCTCACCTTGAGGGCCTCTTTCTCCGGTCTCTCCTTTTTCTCCTTGATCTCCCTTTTCCCCTTTGGGCCCTTCATCACCTTTCTCTCCCTTTTCTCCGCGCGGTCCGATTTCTCCCTTTGGACCCTGCGCACCAATATTTCCCTTTTGACCTTGAGGGCCAGCCTCACCTTGGGGACCTCTTTCTCCAATACCACCTTTTTCGCCCTGCGGGCCTTGCGCCCCAGGATCGCCTTTCTGACCTTTTGGTCCTTGTTCTCCGGTCTCGCCTTGAGGGCCAGTCTCACCTTGGGGGCCTTGCTCTCCCACATCTCCTTTTTCTCCCTTAGGGCCGATTTCTCCCTTTAGACCCTGCTCACCAATATCTCCCTTTTGACCTTGAGGGCCAGCCTCGCCTTGGGGACCTTTTTCTCCCACATCACCTTTCTCGCCCTGTGGGCCTTGAGCTCCTGAATCACCTTTCTCTCCCTTTTCTCCGCGCGGTCCGATTTCACCTTTTTCACCAGGTGCCCCCACATCACCTTTTTCTCCAATATCACCCTTTTCGCCTTGTGGGCCTTGCATCCCTGGGTCACCTTTCTCTCCTTTTGGCCCTTGTTCCCCAGCCTCTCCTTTCTCACCTTGAGGGCCGGTCTCTCCTTGGGGACCTCTTTCTCCTGTCGCTCCCTTTTCTCCCTGTGGCCCGATTTCGCCTTTTTCGCCAGGTTCCCCCACACCGCCCTTTTCACCTTGAGGGCCTTTTTCTCCAATATCTCCTTTTTCGCCCCGTGGACCTTGCTCTCCTGTTTTTCCCTTTTCGCCCTGTGGGCCTTGCGCCCCAGGATCGCCTTTCTCTCCTTTTGGTCCTTGTTCTCCTGCTTCTCCTTTCGGTCCGATTTCGCCTTTTTCACCAGGTGCACCCACATCGCCCTTTTCACCTTTTTCTCCCTGCGCGCCCTGCGGTCCGGCTTCCCCTTTAGATCCGCTCAAATCTTTAGTCGTAAATGAAGACCCATCTGGATTTTTAATTAAAAGCGTGCCATCCCCGTTATCCGTAAAAGAAAAATTCCCACTCGTTCCTGAACCGCATAAACTTTCCCATCGTTTACCATTATATTGGTAAACACAGGATTCATCGGTATTAAATACCAACGCCCCCGCTAAAGGCTTTATTTTTTGCATCAATGAAGTGTTGACCCGCGTCAGAACCAAAGCCCTATCTCGACTTTCTAGCTCTAATAAAGATGCTCTATCAATATTTTCATGTTGGTCACCAATCTTAACTTGAGCGTAGGAAATATTAAGAAATAGTATAAAAAGCGGTAAGAAGGGGAACTTGTGCATGGTAGGTTACGTTTAGAGTCGAGCAACAATAATAGGCTAATTGGCTATAAATAAGGAAAATATGTTGTGAATTAGTAGGAAAAGTATGTATAAATATAAATTTATGAAGTAAGAATATTCTTTATTATTAAATAATAAGATTCTTTCTTATTCAAATGGGGTATATCCAATGGCAAAGTCGGTTAGCGTGCACGTGATCCGTATACCACCTAAACCAAAACTTTTTAAAGAAATGTGGATTTCCCAAATCTTGCCATAACTAATCGGAGTAGGTAGCTGTTCGGTTTTTTAAATGGTTATGAAGGTCATGTACTTTAATAAGGGCTTATCTCGACGCAGCCTGTATTGAGCGAAGTCGAAATGCTCAGCATTGACCTCTCACCCAGTTTTATTGCATAAAAAAGCCCTGACAAGAAAGTCAAGGCTCCATATTATTACAACTAGAATTTTAATTAACTGATATCCAATAATTTAAAATTTGTATTTTCAAAGTACGCGCCGAATTATACTTGCATTGTAATTGAACCTGTTTGATGATGAACGTCGAGAAATTTAACTCCATTGTCGAGGATTTTGTAGTTTTTATAGAGTTAAATCCTTCCTTTATTCTTTAATAACTTTTCCTGTGACCATTATTTCTCTTTCATTTTTTAAGGTGTAGATGTAGACACCCTTCGCCATGGTAGACATATCAACGTCTAAATTCTTAGTTGAAATTTCTTTTATTGTTTTTACGGGCGTTCCATTCATATCGTACAAGTTTAACTCTGCTTTCCTGTTTTTTGAGTTTTGTTTGATCTCCAGAGTAAAAGTGTCCTTGAATGGGTTGGGATGTACAATGATGGGATTGTTTTGAATTAATCGCGCAGCTAAAATTGATTCGTATTTATTTTTCCTGGTTGATGAAGCACAAGGGCCATAATAATCGCCATGATCAAGATGCGCTTTGCTAGCTGCTTCGGCAACACATAAGGTGTTTCCATCTTTATGACAAATTAATACTTTGTCATTATTGTTGCCGCAACTTATGTTTTTGCCAAAACACAAATCGTCTAGACCTACACCATCTCGACCTCCTCCAAGAACTAGGATAGCACTTTTAATACCTTCTGCTAAGACACCGGCAAAAGCTTGTGAGTTGTCCCCCTTATTTTGAACGATTAGCTTACCTAAAGAATTTCCCGTTCCACTAGGCCCATCAAACGCCTCAATATAAGATGGATATTCTTCTGCATCCAAAAAGTAGGCCCCAACTCCATTAGTGGGTTCATCAAAATCTACAATTAGTTTTCCTTCGGGTGAAGGTGACCCCGGACTTGGATAGTTATCTGGAGAAAAAACGGCCAATCCAGATGTGGGGAAAAAGTCACCGGCAAAAAAGTTTTCATTGTTTCCGCCGGAAACAGTGGGATCGGGAATGCCCACAAAGAGGCCATCGGCTCCTGCCCCTGCGGTCAATGTAACTCCCTGAAATTCATTGCCCACTAGGTTCACGGCGTAAGCTTGTCCGGGGCCCAAAGCAATTCCTTCAAAATCAATTGTGGTAACCGCTCTCAGTGCGGTAACAAAATTGGACCGATCGGTAAAAGTTTGGGCTGTTACGGTTGAGTATGCCTGAGATAATATAAAAATGCCTAAACCAACAATTTTCGACTTTAAGCATGTAGTTAGATTGGTTTTCATGAGGTTAGTGTTTGTTCGGTTAATATTAAAAAAGTTAAAATAGAGATTTTCAAGGTATATACCGAATTGTACTTTAATTTAATTTGTTGGTATTTAAGTATCGGCAAAATAGATTCGAAGCAAAAGAATTTCGATGTGATTTTTTATAGATGTCTAAAAAAATCCATTTTTCTTGTTGTATCCAGCCGTCTCTTATTGCAAAAGCAAAACCTGGCAGGCTGGGGCTTACCTAGACCGTACTCGGGATTAACCTCTCACCCAGTTTTATTGCATAAAAAAGCCCCGACTAAAAAAAGCCAGGGCTCTATGTCACCTTGTGACCTGACTGGGGCTCCCTTCGGCTCGTTCCTCGCTCAGGATAAACTTCTCGCCCCAGCACTGTTTATCGAATGTTAGTCCGTACCATAAAAAAAGAGACTGCCTTTTAAGCAGTCTCCTTGATAAGTCGTGACCT
This sequence comes from Aurantibacter sp., assembly GCA_965215845.1. Classification (GTDB taxonomy): domain Bacteria; phylum Bacteroidota; class Bacteroidia; order Flavobacteriales; family Flavobacteriaceae; genus Aurantibacter_A. The sequence continues at coordinate 957,649 of CBDCEL010000003.1, read as the reverse complement.
GACTGGGGCTCGAACCCCTATCGTAATCATTTGATATTCAAAAAGTTGTAAATTATCTTTTTAAAGTACGCACCGAATAACGCACCGGATTGTACTATTATTTTAAATGAACTTGTTTGTAGGCAAATGTCGGCAAAAAAGATTTCGTTGTCAATAACCAGACCGAATTATCCATTACTTTCTTTAGATTAAAAATAGAATGGGTTTTGTAACTTAAAGTGTCCCGTAAAAGGATATTTAACGAAACCATTTAAAAGGACCAAGAATGGGATACTTGAAGTCTTAGCTTCACGATTTTACGAATTGGTATCGTAAAACTGCCGTTTTTTAAAACATATCAAAACTTGTCGTCATGCCGAATATGAGCGTTCTTTGACTATTGGATTTGCGTTGCTAAATTCATACTCCGTACTATGCAACATTTTATTGTACAGATTTTCATTAACGGTAACCGGAATCTCTAGATTGGGAAATTGGATTTGGTAGGAATTCCCATTTTTTTCGATAAGTCTTACATTGACGGGCTTTTTCTTCATAACCTAAATTTTAAAAGTTAAACCATAAAAAAATTACCGAGTTGCCTAGGACAAACTTTGTTCCAAGTTGACTAATTCCTATTTACTACGATTTATTCTCAGTAAACTGTCATAAAAAATGTCAAATTGACAACCTTTATGTCATTATTTTAAGAATACTGACAGCTGAAGATTTTGCCAAGACCGAAAAAATGACAGGAATTTCTAAAAATCCTTAACAAAAAAATGACAAAAATCCATTTGGCATTCAAATTGTCTATTGACATGCTGGAGTAATAATAACTCTGTTCTTTAAAAATTATGTTGAACTTAAAATTTTTTAATGATGAGCAATTTAGTTTCTGTTCCTAAAAATGGAAGTTTAGCAAAATCGACTCTAGACTTCCCTATTTGGTCTGATTGGATCGACAACCTTTTCAGCTCAGACCTACCTTCAGTGTTTAGTTCGAATTTCAACACTGGAATGACCCTGCCTAAAGTAAACATCAGGGAGACCGCTGATGCTTTCTGGGTTGATATGGCCGTTCCCGGAATGAAAAAATCCGATTTCCATATCGATCTTGAGAACCAACTGCTTTCTATCTCCACCGAGTTAAAACAAGAGGAAGAGGGTCAAGAGGATAATTATACGCGAAGGGAATTTGGATATTCTTCGTTCAAAAGGACCTTCACGCTCCCCGAATCAGTGGACGATTCCAAAATCAACGCTTCCTATAACGATGGTATCTTGAATATCCATCTTCCCAAAAAGGAGGAGGCGAAGCAAAAACCAGCCAAGACCATCAAGATTTCGTAGCTGGTCGTTTTTTGATTCATTAATCGGGTTGGGGCTGAAATACCGGCCCCTTCCCTTCAATTGTCTGACCTAAGTTTTTGTACAAGTAACGTATTTGTCAAAAAGATGGGTAGGGCAGTCCCTATCCCACCCTTTTTAACAGCATACCAGAGTGGTCACCACTCTTTGCATATAGCAAGAATACCGTGTTTAAACTTTAAAGATGGATGGGTTTCCCATCATTCAAAAAAATTAGGTGATATGGCAAGAAAGTTCAAAGCTGGTGATTGGGTAGAAATAAAAGGGAAGCAAGACAGCCCAAAAATGGAGGTGCTGAAATATGTGCCCAAGAAGGAGCCCATATTTGGGTTTGTTGACAATGATACCTTCTTGGAATGTGTGTGGTACCGCAATGGGGAAAGAAAGTCCAGGATATTCCACCAAAACAGGCTTCTAAAGCTTAAGGATAGCGGTGGTATCCATCAGACGTGAATAAAGAAATCGAAATGTAAATCAAAAATTGGATAGCCATAAAGTTTGAAGACATGAAAACCTATGTACTAATGACAGCTCTCTTATTCTGTCTAACGGGTTGTAAGGGCCAGGACAAAAAAGAGGGGGCAATTGTTAAAGAGGACCATAAAAAAGAAATGGACCAGCCCAAGGGCAGCTGGAAGGTCGATAAAGAGTTTGATGAGAGCGGAAATCTCATCCGCTACGACAGTATTTATTCCTGGTCGTCAAGTGATTCCTTGAACGACCTGTCAGGCCCTGATAAGGACAGTTTGTTGAACAGCTTTGAATCGAAATTTTACAGCAATTTTTCACAATTCAGAAGTCAAGGCTTTGAGGACATCTTTGAGCCAGATTCCCTTTTCAGTAAGCGGTTCTTTGACAAAGGCTTTTTTGACAGTGATTTTGGAGAGGAATTCATTGAACTGGACAACGTTTACGAGCGCATGTTGAAGCGGAGAAAGCGGTTTCTGGAGAAGTATCGTTCCAATTTCAATATTGAAAAAAAAGATAGTTTATAACTAAAAACAAAAATAAACCTACAAATATGAAGAAGACAGTTTTTATATCAGCTATGGTATCCTTGATGATCAGTTTTGGAGTCATTGGGGGATACCAATATTTTGGAGAGAAGGAAGTGGCCATAAAGCATGTTGAAACAACCCCGGGCCACAAAGTGCTGTATGCGGCCAATGCGGATGGAGAGATCACCCCGTTGGATTTTACCAAGACCACGGAGAAAGTGTTGGATGCAGTGGTCCACATTTCGGCAAAGAAGAGTATGGCCTCCAGGGATGGTAAAATGTTCCAGTATCGAGAGCTGCCCGACCCTTTCCGTGATTTTTTCGGAGGAAGTCCATTCGGGCAGTTCTTTGAACGTAGATACCATTATGGACAGCCCCAAGAACCCGACGACTCCAAGGAATATCAAATGCCCGAGGAAATACCCGTTATGGGAACAGGCTCGGGGGTCATTATCAACGAAAACGGTTACATATTGACCAACAACCACGTTATCCGGGATGCTGATGAAATTGAGGTCACACTACATGACAATGGTACTTACAAAGCCAGTGTTATAGGTACGGATCCCTCAACGGACCTTGCTTTGTTACAGATCAAAGCGAAAGACTTGAAAACGCTGCCCTTTGTCAATTCTGATGACGTTCAGGTCGGGGAATGGGTATTGGCCGTTGGCAATCCCTTTAGTCTAAATTCCACGGTTACTGCGGGAATCGTAAGTGCCAAAGCGAGGAACATCAATATAAACAGGGATAAGTTTGCCGTGGAGAGCTTTATCCAGACCGATGCGGCCATCAATCCCGGAAACAGTGGTGGCGCCCTGGTCAATCTCAAAGGTAACCTTATCGGCATCAATACCGCCATTGCAACACGAACGGGAACCTACAACGGCTACGGGTTTGCCGTGCCCAGTAACATAGCGAGCAAAGTGGTGGAAGATCTCTTGAATTATGGTGCCGTGCAACGGGGAATGTTGGGCATTAACATTGTCACCCTTAATGGAAATCTGGCCAAAGAAAAAGAGGTCGACCTGACACAAGGGGTATACGTCGCTTCCGTTGGTGAAGACTCAGCAGCTGATAAGGCAGGGGTCAAGGAAGGCGATGTGATTCTCAAAGTGGATGAACGTGAGGTGAAGACCTCTCCCGAACTACAAGAATTGATAGCACTGAAAAGGCCTGGTGACCAAGTCGCCTTAACAATAAACCGGGAAGGCAAAGAGAAGGAATTCAAGGTCACCCTTCAAAATCGAATCGGCAGTACCAAGGTCAAGAAAAAGGAGCATGCCAAAATGCTGAACCTTCTCGGAGCGGAATTGGAAGCTCTGGATAAAGAACAGGCCAAGAAAATAGGCGTTGAAAGCGGTGTCAAGGTGACTTCCCTTTATGCAGGAAAGTTGCGCAAGTCCACCCAGATGCGGGAAGGATTCATCATTACCCATATAGATGGCCAACGTGTCAATGACATTGGGGATGTGATGGAGGTTCTTGAAAACAAGCAGGGCGGGATAATGCTTGAAGGAGTTTATGAGGATATGCCGGGCAAATTTTATTATGCCATCGGACTGGATTCGTGACCCCTTCAAATTCTGTGTTGTTCTGGAGGGGGTACATAGCTCCCTCCATATAAAATATGGATGATGAAACTGGAAACCTTGACCAATAAGACCATCGGGCTGGTACTCTCGGGAGGGGGAGTAAAGGGTATGGCCCATATCGGCACATTGAAGGCGCTGAACCAAAGGGATATTTATCCCGACAACATCTCAGGGGTAAGTGCTGGTGCCCTTGTTGGCGGCCTTTACGCGGATGGGGCGTCCACTGACGATATGCTGCTCTTTTTCAAGGAGACCCCATTGTTGAAGTACAATTTTGTGACCGTCAACAAGCCCGGGCTCTTTGATACGGACAAGTATCTTCCCTTCTTTGAGGATTTTTTCACGGCACACCATTTTGGTGGATTGGAAAAAAGACTCACAGTGGTGGCCACCAATTTGTTGAAGGGAAAACCAAAGTATTTTAATGAAGGGGAACTGTTCAAGGCATTGCTCGCATCAGCTGCATTGCCCCCGGTATTCAGTCCTGTCAATATTGATGGACAACTTTTTGCCGATGGCGGCATCATGAACAATTTTCCAGTGGAACCCTTGGTGGGCGACTGTGAAATAATCTTCGGATGTTATTCCTCAACGATGCGGGAAGTGGAAAAAGGGCAAATAAAGAATGCACTCCAAATTTCCCAAAGGGCGAACCTACTGATGTTACATGCAAACGCAAGGGACAAGCTTTGCGTGCCCGATTTGCTTTTTGTACCTGAAGAATTGGGAGGAATAGGGGTTTTGGACAAAAAAGGCATTGACAAGGCGTTTGTTCTTGGCTATGACTATGCCAACAGAAAATTGGACGAGTGGTTACAATGAATCGGGATTATGGGCAATAATAAGTGGAACGTATAATCTTAAAAACATATGGAAATGGAAACATTGGCAATCGGAATCTCAGTGATGTTACTGGTTTATGCTTTTTTTCTGTACATCACATTTCATTATTTCCTTGGTAACCGGAATGCAAAACATACATATCTCAACGATTACATAAAAAAGCTAAGGGAGTTTGTGGAAAGCATGGGCAACCTTGGTAAAATGCAAAAACAGTAAAGGATTGATCATGACAAAAGTGGATACCTCTTCAAAGCTAAAAAACTTGGTTTTTGTCCTTTTTATATTTTCCGTCTCTTTCTTAAGGGGGCAAACGTTTTATGCCTTGCAAATTGACCGGAAAATCCGTTTTGAAGCCAAGGAGATAACGGCCAAGTATCAGCCGCATCTCGTGATGGGAGTTGACCAATCTTTGCAGTTCCAATCCACTGTTGCCCGATTTTTGGTGAAAAAACGTGCTGTTGAGAGAGATGATAATTTATCGCCAAAAGCCAAATATCGGTTATTGAGACGCCTATCCAGTCGTGAAACTTCGGAAATGGCAGATGTTCTGGAATCCTATCGCTTGCAGGAGTATATGAGGATCAAAGCAGATATCCAACCACTACCGAAACCTATTGATTTTGGAGTGGATCTTGTGGTTCAAGATTAAGTCAAGATGTAAATGGTTTAATAAGTTCATCCAAGGAAAGCACCTAAATAAAACAATGGTTTTGTAAAAGGAACGTTTAATCAAACTTTCTCGATTTTCCGAAATGTTCTAAAATCCTGTGCTTTTAATCGGCCATATCAAGAGACCATCGACATTAAATGGGTAACCCAGTTACAGTTCTTATTTTTTTTCAAAAAAAGTTGTTGGATTGATTTTTTTACTAAGTTTACTTCAAGTAAATGAGTTCGACTAATCGGACGCATTGCCTTTTGTTTTGAAAACTTTTTTCGAGTTCGGGCTCATGGGGATAAGGAAGTCTACCCAAAAAGCCGTCTTAAGGATAGGACACCGAATAATAGGGCTGACTTCCGAAATGTTTTCTTCTTACCGTAGGTTGTATCTGCGATTTTTTGGTTCTACACCGGATAGGTTTTTTGTATTCCGTATTTGAGACAGGTCTATTTCCACGACCCTTAATCACTTTTTTATTAATGCGAAATACAGATGAAGACCAAATACATCGATTTGATCGAACAGACCTATGATTTTCCCCAACAGGAATTTCATCTTATGGAAAACGATTTGCACGTTCATGGCATTGACCTAATGGCTTTGGTTCATCGTTATGGATCGCCCTTTAAGTTCACCTATCTACCAAAAATATCCGACAACATCCAGCGGGCCAAAAAATGGTTCGCAACGGCAATCCATAAACATGGTTATTCAGGTACATACCAATATAGTTATTGTACCAAGAGTTCCCATTTTGAGCATGTTCTGGAAGAGGCCCTCAATAATCAGATCCATATTGAGACTTCCTCGGCATTCGACATTGATATAATAGCACATCTAAAAGAGGAGGGTAAGATTTCCAACTCGACCTATGTGCTGTGCAACGGTTTTAAAAGAGATGAATATGTTGAAAAAATTGGCAGACTCATAAATAATGGACACCAAAACTGCATTCCGATCATTGACAATTTCGAAGAACTGGGCCTACTTGACAAGGCGATCGATGGAAATTATAAAATAGGAATCCGGATTGCATCTGAAGAAGAACCCAAATTTGAATTCTATACCTCGAGATTGGGCATTGGATATAAGAACATAGCTCCTTTCTATTCACAGGCCATTAAGGACAATCCAAAGATCGAGCTAAAAATGCTCCACTTCTTTATCAATACGGGTATTCGAGACACAGCCTATTATTGGAACGAGCTTTTAAAATGCTTGAAGGTATATATCAACTTAAAGAAAATATGCCCAACGCTTGACAGTCTTAACATTGGTGGAGGCTTTCCTATAAAAAACTCCCTGGCTTTTGACTATGATTACGAATATATGGTCGATGAAATCATCAACCAGATCAATCAGGCATGTCGTGAGGCAAATGTTGAAGCCCCCGATATCTTCACCGAGTTTGGCAGTTTTACGGTTGGTGAGAGTGGTGGTGCCATTTATCAGGTAGTTTATCAAAAACAGCAGAACGACCGTGAAAAATGGAACATGATCGACTCTTCGTTCATAACCACCATTCCCGATGCATGGGCCATTAGCAAAAAGTTCATTATGCTGGCCATCAATAGGTGGAACGAGGAATATGAGAGGGTCTTGTTGGGAGGGCTGACCTGCGATAGTGATGATTATTACAATTCGGAACAGCATATGAACGCCATCTATCTTCCCAAATTCAAAAAGGAACGGCCGCTATATGTGGGGTTTTTCAATACCGGGGCCTACCAAGAAAATATTGGCGGATTTGGCGGATTGCAGCATTGTCTGATTCCACAGCCCAAACATATTCTGATTGACAAGGATTTTGAAGGAAACCTAAAGACAAGGGTATTTGCCAAACAGCAAACGGCCCATGATTTTTTATCGATTTTGGGCTACGGTAAACCTAGAGTTTCGGAGCCCGAAATTTTACGAAACAAAAAAATGGTCTATCAACCATAAAACTATAATTAAGATGAAACTCACAAGAACCTATGCCGGAATTCCCGAGGAATATGCCTCCTCGGAAAAATCCAAAGTAGTGTTGATCCCGGTGGCCTATGATGGCACGAGCACTTGGGGGAAAGGAGCCGATAAAGGCCCGGAAGCATTTTTGGAAGCTTCTGAGAACATGGAGCTTTATGACATTGAAACCGACAGTGAAGCATATCGGGAAGGGGTTTATTTAACAGAGACCTTGAAGGACTTTAATTCGCCCGAGACTATGGTCGATGCAGTTCATGACGTGGTAAAGGATTTTATCAAGCGAAAAAAAATGGTCACGATAATAGGAGGAGAACATTCCGTTTCGATCGGAGCCATTCGTGCGTTCAATGAAACGTACCAAGGGTTGACCGTACTCCAGATAGATGCCCATGCCGATTTGAGGGCAGCATACAATGGCTCGAAATATAATCATGCCTGTGCCTTGCATGAAGCCTCCCAGACAACAAACCTTGTTCAAGTGGGTATTCGAAGTATGGATCGATCGGAGAACTCAATAATGAACCGTGACCACGTCTTTTTTGCCCACGAAATTATCACGGATGACTATTGGATGGACAACGTCTTGGATTTGATGACGGACAACGTTTATATCACATTTGATCTGGACGCTTTGGATCCCTCGATTCTTCCGTCCACCGGAACACCCGAACCCGGTGGGCTCTTATGGTACGAGACCCTTGAATTTCTTAAACGGATTTTCGAGGAATGCAATGTGGTAGGCTTTGATCTTGTGGAGCTTTGCCCCAATGAGGCGGATAGGTCTTCAGACTTTTTGGCGGCAAAATTGTACTACAAAATGTTGAGCTACAAATACAAACCGGATGTTGAAGAAGACGGGGAAGAATATGATCAACTTGACAGTTTTGAAAAATTTGAAAGCAATGGAGAGCAGCACGACGAAAGCTAAGGGGAAAATATCAGGGTTCATCGAAAAGCACTTTCTGCACTTTAATGCCGCTTCATTGGTCGATGCGGCAAAAGGCTATGAGGTCCAATTGGCACAAGGTTCCAAAATGTTGGTGTCATTGGCCGGGGCCATGAGTACCGCCGAGTTGGGTAAGATTTTTTCTGAAATAATCCGTACCGAAAAAGTGCATATCATATCGTGCACAGGGGCCAATCTTGAAGAGGACATCATGAATTTGGTGGCCCATTCACATTACAAAAGGGTGCCCAATTACCGGGATTTGACACCACAGGATGAATGGGGTTTACTGCGAAATGGGCTCAACAGGGTTACTGATACCTGTATTCCAGAAGAAGAAGCGTTCAGACGGTTGCAGAAGCATATTTTCACAATCTGGAAGAAAGCCGAAATTGAAGGAAAAAGCTATTTCCCCCATCAGTATATGTACCAACTATTGTTGTCTGGAGTACTTGAAGAGTATTATGAAATCGATTTGAAGGACTCTTGGATGTATGCCGCTGCCGAGGCCGACTTGCCTATGGTAGTGCCGGGATGGGAAGACAGTACCATGGGGAACATTTTTGCGAGTTACGTCATCAAGGGAGAACTCAAGGCCAGTACCATGAAATCAGGAATTGAGTACATGACCTTTTTGGCGGATTGGTACCAAAACAATTGCAAAAATGGTATTGGTTTTTTTCAGATAGGAGGTGGTATAGCAGGGGATTTTCCCATTTGTGTTGTGCCTATGTTGGCCCAAGATCTAGATGAGGTCAATACACCGTTCTGGAGTTATTTCTGCCAGATAAGTGATTCTACCACAAGTTATGGTTCCTATTCTGGGGCGGTACCGAATGAAAAGATTACGTGGGGAAAGCTCGACATAGACACGCCTAAATATATTATTGAATCTGATGCCACCATAGTGGCTCCATTGGTTTTTGCGTACCTATTGAATATGTAATGATGAAAGAACAAAGGAAAAATAATTCCTTAAAACGGATTATAGTCGATTTTAAAAAGCTTAATAAGGATATTCTAGATCTTATTATGGAAAAATACCCTGACGGATATGGAGATCGTGACATCATCTGTTTTCGGAATGCCCAAGGAGATTGGGTCGAATGCATTGAGGTAAGGACTGAAGATACCACGTACTTGGTAAAAGTCAGTAAACGACTTTCGGTTGCCATGGAGGAATATGAGGTCGATGAATCCGAGGATGACGAAATTGACGTTGAGAATTCGGAAAGTTTTGAAGTAGAAGATTAAGCCAATAAGAAAAAGCCCGTTATGAAAAAAATAGTCAAGTCGCGATTATTGGCGGTAAACGGGTCCAAGATTATGGTGCTTAAGAAAGTGGGAGAGCCTTTGAAATATACCTTGCCCGGAGGTATTAAAAAAAGAAAAGAGACCGAAGAAGAGGCCTTAATAAGGGAAACCCAAGAAGAAATAGAATTACAACTGACCGAAGATCAGGTTCAATTTTACCTCTCATGCGTTAAAAGAATGAAAGGTGAGACCGTTAATAAAAACTATTACTTCGCCAGTTTAAAGCCGCTAAAAATCAAGGTGCTGGAAAGACATAAATTCGAGACTGTAGATTGGTTAAAATGGAAGAAAGCAATCAAGTTTATGGATAGATCCGATCGTATGGCTGTAAAGACATATTTTAAGCACATTGGAATAAAGAACAAAAAAAACAGAAATTATGAGCGCCAAGTTTCATCTCGCCTTGCCATGTAGAAACATTGAGGAGACCAGGGCCTTCTACATAGATATCATAAAGGCCAAATTAGGAAGAAGTTCCGAAAACTGGTTGGATATCAATTTGTACGGCAACCAGTTGACATTTACGCGAGCTGGGCATTTTAATTTTGATTTCAAAAGTTATAAACTTGACGATTTTATTTTACCATCCTTTCACTTTGGGGTGATAGTACCAGTGAATATATGGGGCGAGCTCTACACAAGACTTTTTAAAATGGATCTTGAGGTGACCACTGAGGCCACCTTTATGGAAGATCGAACCGGGGAGCACCTTTCTTTTTTTGTGCAAGATCCCAACGGGTATATGCTGGAGTTTAAAAGCTTCAAAAATGCCGACGATGTTTTTGCTACATAAAGAAAACATTTGGCCGTAGTCAAAAATTTTGTTTTTGCAATTCTCTATATTCGCAATAGCAATATTACGACGAGCATCGCATTACGCCTAGGCACCGTACCAAACCCTTAGGTTACTTGGTTGAATTCAACATTGATATTAAAGTTCAATATCGAAGACGATGCGACCACAGTAGGCCCTTGTTTTTTGCTCTCCATGGGGTAGGTAAGCAACTTTGCTAGCGAATTTGGCTTAAGACCTGGGGAATAATTGTATCCAGATAGTATTGTAGGTGGTTTTCGGAAAAGTTTTCCAGGTTCCACTTATTTCCATACCTAAAAACATGCTGATTCGATGTCATGAAGATATGGGCCTTAACATTGATATCGTCTACCCGTACATTGATTTCTTTTAGGAGATATTCTTCGCCCTCATAAAACCTTAATATTTCAAAATCTTTCATTGAAACTGGTTCCAAAACATATCCATTCAAAACTGCGTCCTCTTCCGGCTTCAATATGGGGTATTCGGATTCAGATTCATCCTTATAAAATGAGTAGGCCGCGTAGCCATACAATTTTGCCGGTCTGAAACCCAATCTTTTGCCCAGCAGGGCATTTCTGATTTCAGGATGCATTAATGTGCCATAAACAAATAGACTCTTATCCATTGAGTAAATAAATTGACTTCAAAACTAAGTCGTTTCAATGTAAGGTTCTCTACCTAAGGTGCCGGTTAATCAAAGCAATCCGAACAGATAAATTGTCAACATACCCCAACCTGTACCTGTTACCATGCTTAGAATGGCTAGAACGATTGCATGTGGCATCAACTCTTTTTTATAGGCCGAGGTCACTGCCGGGGCGGTGGAAATTCCTCCCAAATTTGCCATGCTACCAATCGCCACCCAGGCAATATTGGTCTTTAACAATCGCGCGGTCATGAGCATTGCAACAAAGTGAAGGACTAACCAGACAAGTACCAGAAATACCAGATTCGCCGGCAAGGAAAGATTGGTGAAATTTAATTTCAGCCCTAATATGGCCATAATTAACACTATGGAAAACCCGGCTAGCTTCAGTACCAGTTTATGGTTCCATATTGGATTTACATTTCCCAATATCAGTCCAATAATAGATAGAATTACCACACTGGCCAAAAACGACATCGGAATGAAGGAAGTCAAGACCATGATGATAATAATAGTGCCCAACGTCAATGCATTTACGACCTTCGGGCTGGTACTTCCAGAGAATGTTGGAGGCTCAAGGACCGGAAATTCCGAAGCGATTCCCCATGCTTTGTTCAAACGATTACTCCTCTTGATAAACTGAAACATCAAAATGGTCCAAATATTGACCAAGATATTGTCCAACACCAGAATGGAAAGGAACAGGGCTTCGGGAGTTTCTGCCAATTCCTTTAACACCAATTGGCTGGTGCTGCCACCGATCCACCCCCCTACTATGGGTACAAGTCCTTTCCAATAGCCATCGGCGATAAATATCTCATTGTTTCCCGGATCAAGTGCCCCAAAAACAATCACCAATAAAACCGGAAGTGTTGCGATTACCAGCGACCCCACCGCAAAGACAATGATCGGTTTTACGCCGACAATTTTGAGTTGCTTGAAAGATAAAGCACTCATTACGGTGAGTATGGTAAAGGGTATGATCCATGATCTGCTTAAATCGTGAAGAAAAACCTTTGAAAGGTCCATTCCCGAAAGATGTGTGAAAGCCGCTGGTAAGACATAGGCAAACAATATGGCTGGAAACCAATCGAGTATTGACTTAATGAGTTTGTTTTTGACTTTACCGAGCCATAGTACAAGGAGAACGGTAACCAGCACAACGATCATTGCTACTAAAAACAGGTCTGGGTCATTCATACTTCTGGGTTAGAATTCCCAAGCACATTTTCAAACCTTCATGAAAATTTCCCAGTCTTAGGTTTTCGTTGGGTGCGTGAATGCTGTTGTCGGGATTAGGAATCCGTACAGAGATGGCCGGAATTCCCAGTACTGAGATAAAGGGGGCAATGGGCTGTGATCCACCGGTTGACTGCATTCGCAAATAGTTGTCTTTGCCGAAAACATGTTCCATTGCCGATCCCAACCAGTTCCCAAGCGGTGAGTTCAAATCAGTTCGGAAAGGTCTTGATCCGACACGGGACTCCATCTTGATGAGTTTGACGTGTGCTCTTCTTTCATCTTGGGTCGGCTCTCTATTTAAAATATAATAACCCTTGGCAGTAATGAAATCCTTGACCAGTTCGATTTGCCTTTCTGCCGGGGTTTCCGGTACCAATCGCATATCTATTTCCGCCAAAGCTTCGGCTGGAATAATGGTACGAACCTCATCTTCTACCCAGGCCGCGCGCAATCCACGTACATTTAGCGATGGATACTGAAGGGCTTCCTGGTACGTGCCCCCTACAGATTCGGGTTGTGCGATCCCCAAGGCCTCCAATAATTGTTCTTGATTGTCGGGAACGGCATTGACCGCCTTTTTCCTACTTTCATCCATTGTTACACCATCGTAAAAACCTGGAATCTGAACAAGACCGCTCTCGTCTTTCATCGAACCCAGTAACCTGGAAAGGGCAAAAACCGGGTTCGGGGCATAATTTCCATATTGACCGGAATGTAAATCTTTATTGGCTCCGTAAACCGTTAATTTCATAGTGGCTATTCCCCTAGCCCCGAACATCAGTGTAGGCAGGTTTCCCGGTGGTCGGGTACCATCCATGATGAGCATGGCGTCCGCTGAAAATTTGTCACGGTTTGTTTCTACAAGTGCCGGTAAAGTCGGTGAACCCAATTCTTCCTGAAAATCCATGATCACCTTAATATTGAAGCCAGGGTCAATTCCTCTATCATGAAGAATTTTAAGTGCTTGGATCAAGGCTACTGCGGGTCCCTTGGAATCGGATGCGGAACGCGCAAATATCTTCCAGTCCGGATTAAAATCCTTGGTCAGGCTACCCCAAGAAATTGTTTGACATTCATCCCCGCTGCATTCCTTTAAAACGGGCATGTACGGGTTTTCCTGTAGCCATAGCGAGGGGTCGACAGGCTGACCATCGATTTGCAAATAGAACAGAATGGTTCGGTCAACTCTTTTAAACTTTCGTTCTGCAAGCAAATGCTCCACCCCGCTGGAAATCAATACTTCAGTGTCAAAATCCAACGCTTGGAAATTCCTTTCGCACCAGACTAGATTCCTATCGATATTGTTAGGTATTTTCCCGTAATTGGCCAGTGTTAAAAAATCTCTTAAAGTGCCAATTCCTTCCACGAAATATTCATCGGCCAGCCGATCGATTCTTTCCTTTTTCAGACTTTGACCCAAGACCGAAAGGGTTGTCAAATACATTAGGAAGGTCAACGCAATTCTCATAACTTAAATTTAGTTAAATATTCAAATGTGCATGACTAAAAAGACGAATAATCAAATCGTGTATACAATCGGCCTTGTTAATTAAATTTCATTGCCAATTGGTTGGCAAAACCAAGAAAGCTTGAAGGAAAAATGTAGATCAAAGAGGTAGTAATTTGTCTTTTATTGTGCCATATAAAGAACGATTTAAGGCACTTTTACCCTTACATGCCTAACTGTGACTTGGACTGATCTCCGTACAATACTTTTTGAAAACCATTATATTATCCATCAAATCAATAATTCAGACAACCCTAATGGATAGTATCACCCTTGACTGGTTTCTTCAATTATTATACTGGCCAACCCAGCTCACAATAACCATATTAATGAAAAATTTTCTTTAGCCCAATAATTGGAAATAAATAGAACCCTAAATACGGTCACTTATTAATACATTAGGCACAAAAGTAAAAATACAGGTGTTATTGGCCGTTGTGAATTTCAGTTAATCCGGAATCCATTTTCCGATGTTTGCCCCATTATGTATTAATCGATAACCTGTGCCATCTGAATTAATCAACGCCAGGCCTGCATGAGGGGGAGTTGTTTTGTCCGTTATTTCCAGGTATAATATCTTATCTTCCGACCAATCCGGGGTAATGGAGATTGGGCCGGGAAGTGTAATAACAGACTCACTGCCGCTATTTGAAAGATCTGCCGTGATTATGTCATGTGCCGTATTCGCCAGAGGATTGTCAGGAAAAACGGGAGCTACATCATTGTTGACCCTGCTGAAAACCACATATCTTCCATCTGGAGAAATTTCTGGATCATGAACACTGGAGATTCTGTCTTCACCCCCTGTATACACAAGTTTAGGGTTTGCCCCATCTGCATTCCTTTTCCAAATTTCAGTGAAGGTGCTCGGGACGTTCTTAAGATTGGTTGCCATATAAGAAATGAATTGCCCGTCCGGTGAAACTGAGACGTCCGCTTCTCCCCTGTCTTTGGTATTTGTTAAATTCTGTAAATCCGTCCCATCGAATTTCATCCTGTAAATATCATTGGCAGCGGCATTGACTTTATGTTCTTCAAGTGATCCGGGATTTGGGAAAGGTAGTTGGGCAACGGCTGCAAAATATATGTATCCGTCAACATCCCAGTCGACTCCACCATTTCCTGCCATAGTAAATTCAGGTAACAGATGAACCATGGTCTTTTCAGGAATATCAAACAATATTAGTTTGGAGGATTGACCAACAAGTGTAAGGTCCGAAAAATAGTTGGCAATAATTTTTGTTCTGTCATGTGAGACTGCCACGTGTTCCAGCACATAGCTGTTATCAAAAGTAATCTGGGTGACATTGGTCCCGTCATCATTCATCGTATAGATGAAATTGTTTTGGTGAAAGATTATTTTTGCGTCCTTTGGAATAGGGCTTATCCTAATTTCCTGGCGGGCCGATTGGTCTGCGTTCCTTTCCTTTGAACAGGAAGACTTTGTGACCAGCAGAGCCAAGATAAAAATGAAGGTGTTGAGTTTCATAGGCAACTATTTTCTGTATGAGACTGCAATTCGGTACTTCAGGTTACATCCTGATCCTTTGTCGATTCCTGGACGACAACTGTATGTCTTCATTATTCAGCCACGTCACAACAGTTTTTTTGAAGAGGATTGCCCTCTTGCAAGCCATACCAAGTGAATATTGGTAAAATGCCTCACGCCCAACAAGCAGTACAACTGATTTGTTTTTAGAGTCTTTTTGGTATTTTGGAAGCAATGAAACTAAAAATGTATACTTATATTGAAAGTATGTTGTTGCTATTTAATCAAAGATCATAACCCTTGGTTGTATTAGCTATAGGCTGACCGAAAGAAAAGCGGTAATTGTCTAATAAATAAAGAAGTAGTGGAAGATAAACTCAAAGTAGCCAAACAAGGTGACATCAATGCCTTCAATGAACTGTTCAGGCAATACGATGGTTCTTTGAAGCCCTATCTGTACCGATTATTGACGAATAGGGAAGATGTTGAAGACTTTTATCATAATACCTTCATAAAGGCATTTGAGAAGATTGACACCTTTAAAGGTGATGAATCCCAAATAAAATCATGGATCTTTACCATTGCTACACGTCTCGCAATCAACCATTTAAATAAAAAGAAAAGATGGAAGGTAGATGCCCAAGACAAATGTCGGGACAGTTTGGTAAACAATCGTGATGAACAACAGCGTTTTGTTTCAAAGGTCATTAAGAGTGCCCATAATCAATACGATATCAAGGAACATATCGATTTTTGCTTTACATGTATCAACAAAACCTTGTCCATTGAAAGGCAGGTCGCTTTACTATTAAAGAATATATATGGGTTTAAAGTGACCGAGGTGGCAGAAATTATGGATAAATCCCATGGGCAGGTAAAACATTTATTGGTAGATGCCCGAAAAGAAATGACGGAGATTTTTGGTGGTAGGTGTGCATTAATAAACCAAAACGGTACTTGTCACCAATGTTCAGAATTGCAAGGATTATTTAACCCCAAAGCCGACTTTCAGAGAGCATCTTTAAAACTAAAAATGGTACGGGCAGCGAATGATTCTGAAGACACTCAACTAATGGAACTCAGGGAAGAATTGGTCAAACAGGTCAATCCCCTGAAAGCGGCAGGTACAGATTTACATGATCATTTTATGCAGCACATGAAAAAAGTGAATGGGTTGGACTGATATTCGACCGTTTTTGAGTGTTCAATTGTCTAACTAATACATGAACCTTTAAAAAAGATTTAAAATGACAATTTATGAACATTCACTTTACACCTTTGAGTTGTTAAAGGACGGGCAAATTCTACTCTTTACGTGGTCGAACGCAACTCAAAATATGTCCATGGAAGATTATCAGGAGGCACTGCACAACTACGCCGGATTTGGGGCAGAATATCAGGTTCCGGCAATGCTGGTAGACGTCAGAAACTTTAAATACAAGATGACCCCTGAATTGGGTATTTGGCGAGATGAGCATATCTCACCAAGATATGCCAAATTTGGTCTAAAAAAATTTGGGTACATTGTACCATTGGGTGTGGTCTCAAAGATGAAGGATACCATGAAACCCGTGGAAAGAACTTTTCAGGAAAATTATTTTGAAGATGAACAAAATGCAATAAACTGGCTATTAAATCATTAACTATGACACCATTTGCAATCGGTAACATTCAATTCACATTATCATTGGTGGTCTATACGTGCATAGCAATTTGGTACGTATATCCCGCACTAAAAAACAAAGAATTGAACAAAGCACTTGTTCCACTTATTTTAGTACACGCTTTTCGCTATGGTCCCTTAACGCTGCTGATGCCAGGCCAAGTAGATTCAGAAGTCCCTCTTAATATAGCCGAGACCATAGCCTATGGAGACTTGATATCCGGAGTATTGGCAATAATAACGGCAATATTGGTTTGGAATAAGGTAACAGGTGCAAAACTTCTGGTGTGGGTATTTACGATAATTGGATTTGGTGATGTGGTGGTAGCATCAGTAAAGGGAATCGGAGCAGGATTGTTAAATATGGATATGGGATTTAACCTTTACATTCTTAATTTCTATGTCCCGATGCTGATTGTCACCCACGTTATGATTATACTTTTAATGGTCAAGAAAAAATAAACACGACATATAACAGTAAAAAAAAGGATAAAGCATAAGTAACATGAGGGAAGTACAATATTTTGATATGCTTTTAAGTTAATTTTGATAGATGTCCAAAAATACGGAGATGCGTACAATATTTTTCCGTCATATTCTTGCCGTATCAGTCGCCATGGCGATTTCCTGCGGGTCCAATGATGAAGATATTGACAAACGTCCTGAATATCCTGCATTTGGACCTGAAAGGGATGTCATTATCAATGGCCTGTCATTTGATGCGATGGAACCGTTCATTTCACCCGACGGAAAGTATCTTTTATTTAATAATCTGAACGATGGCATCAATACAAAACTCTATTACGCCACCAAGATTAATGATTCAATTTTCGAATATGCCGGTGAAATCATCGGAGTGAACCAAACTGAAACACCACACCTGGATGCAGTACCGGATTTGGATTCCAGTGGACATTTTTACTGGACATCGACAAGAAATTATCCTGCTGAATTAAACAACCTTTATTATGGAACTTTTAGGGATGGTGTAGTCCAAAATATTGGCAGGGTACAAGGGGATTTTAATAAGAACCTGCCTGGTTGGCTTGTCATGGACCACGGCATAAGTCTGGATGGTAAGTTACTGTATTACAATAATGCCCGCTTTGACAATTCCAATTGCCAAGGTCCCTGCGAAACAACCCTGGGAATTGCGCAAAAAGTGAATGATTCCACATTCAATACATTAGAAAATTCAGCATCTATTTTACAAAATGTGACTGACGAAAATTACATTTATTATGCGCCTTGTATCAGCAGTGATGACCTGGAGCTTTATTTCACAAGATTTTTGAAAAGGGAAGTTAACCCTCAAACGGTATTTGAAATTTGCGTGGCTGTAAGGGAAGATTCCCAGTTACAATTTTCAGTACCGCAGGTCTTGTTTTCGGATAATGCGGTAAATCTGATAGAGGCCCCAACGCTGACTTCAAACCAAAATATCATTTATTATCACCGTAAAACTGCCGATTCTCACAAAATAGTGATGCGATATCGGAAACCGGGCTAAAAACGTGGTACTCAATCTGATAAATTCACCCTGTAAAATACAACCTAAGGAATTAAAAGTTTTTCTTTAGTGAAGGCCAATCCCGCATATTACTTTAACTATTCTAAGAACTGATACGGAACTTAGGTGATATGCCTCAGGATGATTCATTCAAAATAATATTTGACTCGCACAACCTTGCCATTCCAATTATTTCAAAAAAATGACGGGAACCACCATTTCATCTTTTTTCATATTTGATACCGAGGGCCAGAAAATTTGACCTTATGCTCAACCTTTTGATCTAAACAGGTAATACCAAAAAATAAGAATTGAGAAGCTATTTTGAATTAACTATAGCTTAATTAGTCTTTTGTGCGATAAATTAACCTCTTGTAGCAGTCTTTCGGTGAATTGAATATGCCCTTTGGTCGTTATAATCCTAAAATAGTTGGATTTGGATTGAGCCACGGCATCCAATAACAGCCATTTTGATTTTAGAAGTCGCGATTTTCCAGACTTTAGTCCGATGTCAAAAAAGTATTTTTTTCCTTCTTTTTTGGCAGTCAGATCGGCCGCTATATTCAACCCATCTTTCTTTTTGACAAATGATTTTGGAGGTGGGTAGCCGGGTAAATCTGCTTTAATATCTGTAAAACCTTTTTCTTCCAAGTAAGAAATGGTTTTTTCTATGAATTCACGGTTATTTTTCTTCTCTTCCCCAATCATCTCAATAATATAGAGGAAAATATGAAAAATCCAATTCTTAAGAAGATCCTAAACTTTTTTAATCTCATTAACCTAGATGGGGACAATAAGGCCTGATGCTCCTCCAATTCTATACCGTATTGTAAAAGTACCAAAATCCTGGTCTCGGTTTTTGGAAGTTGTTGAATTGATTATTTTAGCTGGTGTTAAGAGTGATTGTTCGACATGGAACCATCAACACTAATTGAGAATTAAACGAATGATAAAAATGAAATTATTTTACTTAATCGCAATGATGTTTCTTGTTGTCATTGGTTGCAAGGACAACCAAAGCAAACCAAAGGGTTCGGCTGAAATGACTGAATCAAAAGGTGTCGAAAATGTTGCTTACAAATGGGGTGAAATGGCCTTGACAGCAACGGCGAATGATACCGAACGATTTCAACCAAGACCAACAATTACATCGCGGTATTTAGGCCTAATTTTTGTTGCCGTTTTTGATGCTTGGTCGAGATACGATGACAAAGCTATTCCAGTTTATTTAAGCAATGTAGAGAGGCAACCGGAAAACGAACAATCCCTAAAGAACAAAGAAATCGCCATAAGCTATGCAGCATTTAGGACGATGAATGAATATTACTATTCAGATAAAAAACTTTTTGAGGATTTTATGAGGGAGTTGGGTCTGGACCCAAACAATGAAAGTTTAGACCCCAATACTGCTGAAGGTATTGGTAACTTAGCGGCCAAGGCCATAATTGAAGCGCGGAAGGGAGATGGGGCCAATCAGTACGGTGAAGAGGAAGGGTCAAATGGAGAGCCTTACTTTAATTATGTGGGATATGAGCCCATTAATTCTGCAGATAAGAACATTGACCCAAATCGTTGGCAACCAAAATACTTTTCAGACGGAAAAGGTGGAAAGTTTGCTCCCGGTTGCCTGACCCCTTTTTGGGATAAGGTAAAACCAATTGCCTTACAATCGGGAGACCAATTTAGACCGGGCCCACCACCAATGATAGGCTCTGAACAATTGGAAAGAGAAGTTCAAGAGGTGATAGAAATGCAAGCCAATCTAACCGATAAGCAAAAAGCACTGGTTGAATTTATGCGCGATGGCCCTCAATCTGTGCAGCAAGCGGGGCATTGGCTAAAATTTGCTCAAGACGTTTCAAGAAGGGACAATCATACCCTTGACCAAGATGTCAAAATGTACTTCTACAATCAAGTGGTCGCCATGGATGCTTTTATTGCTTCTTGGGACTCTAAAATGTTCTACGATTATGCAAGGCCTTATGCCTTGGTTCATGAATACTTCGAGAACCAGAAAATAAAAGCTTGGGGAGGAGAAGGAAAAGGTATGGTTGAAATGGAAGGAAAACAATGGAGGCCTTATTCACCGGAAACTTTTTTATGCCCGCCCTTTCCAAGTTATGTTTCTGGACATAGTACGATAAGCGGTGGATGTGGTGAAGCTCTTAAGATTTGGACGGGAAGTGACGAATTTGGCGAAGAAGTGCAATTGGTGGCTGGAGCAATGACCGAACCGAATAACCTTGGAGACACGGTTACACTTAGATTTCCAACTTTTACCGAAACTGCAGAAATGGCAGGGATATCAAGGGTTTTAGGCGGTTACCATATTCAAGCGGACAATGTTGCTGGATTGGAATTGGGAAGAAATGTAGCCAAGGAAGTCTGGAAATTCTACAAAAAACACTTAGGTGAAGAATAACAAGATGTTCTTAATAAGGAACTCTTCCAAAAATTAAGTTGTAAACCGTTACGATGGGTTACCATTTGTTTATCAAAGTCTTATCAAACCAACCATTTTTGAGACGCTCAAAGTTTTATATTAACAATCCTAATTGTCCGTCCCAAATCCTTACTCTTAAACTTTGCGCATGGATCCTGTTTCGATTTTATAGTGTTCGGGTTGATAAGCGTTAAGTAAAATCGAAATAGGGCGCATTCTACTTTTTGCCCGAACGGATTTCTCAACTCAAAAAAACTAAGGGGGTATAGCAAGAGGGCAACACGCTATCGCGGTGTTGCATAGTTTTACATTTGCTTAAAATATTGTTTTACAGTGTTTTAAGAAGGATTACGGCTCAAAATCTCCTTTCCCAAAAACGAATTTTTGCGTCAAATGGCTCTGATACCCCTATAAACAGGTTCAAATTTGCGTCAAATTCGCTTTTGCCTTGCTCAGTAGTATTAGTTTGGCAAGGATTTGGGACTTGCAGCACGAAACTTCGTTTCGCTAGCTTTTTCAAATCGATGAGGGACAATTTCGGCGGAATGATTTTTTTCATTTTGCGACCTCCGGGAGCAAAACAAGATGTCTTTGTGGCAACAAAGACACATCTTGACTTGACTTGACTTGGACGATTTACCTGACCTTGAACTTTCCTTTTAGCAACTCCATGTCTTGCTGCAATTTTTTATCAATCACCTTTGCATAAATCTGAGTAGTCTTTAACGACTGATGCCCCAACATCTTGCTAACTGATTCAATTGGAACTCCGTTGGCCAGTGTTACCGTTGTAGCAAAGGTATGCCGGGCCAGATGAAAGGTCAGGTTTTTTTCAATTTGGCAAATGATGGCTATTTCCTTTAAAAAGGCATTGGTCTTTTGGTTGCTGATAATGGGTAGTAATAAACCCAATTCCGAATTTCTCGAATAGGCCTCGTATTTCGCTAGTATTTCCTCGGCAGCAGGGAGTAGGGGGATTCTGCTTCTTGAATCCGTCTTGGAACGATTAATTTTTATCCAACGTTCGCCGTCCATACCTAGGACGATATGGTTTTTAGATAATCTTTTAACATCCACATAGGCCAGTCCAGAAAAGCAGGAAAAAACAAAAATATCACGGACCTGTTCCAGCCTTTTTATTTTAAACTCTTTTTCCATCATCGTACGGAGTTCCAATTCGGTCAATACTTCACGTTCTACTTTTTTCCATTTTGCTTTCCAGTGATAAAAGGGGTCTTTGCTCACCCAATTGTTCGCAAAAGCAATCCGCATGATCTTTTTAAAGTTGACAACATATTTTGTAACCGTATTTTGGTTGCCAATCTTTTTTATTTTTAAATAGTGGTAGAAACGATTGATAAACTTTAAGTCAACTTCCTTCACAAATATGTCCGCTAACTTATATTCTTTTTTAATAAATGCGGCTATATGATTACGTGTACGGATATGCCTTCTATAAGCTCCGTAAGAGTAATCCAAACCTATCAGTTGTTCAATCTGGATATTATGTTCGTCATAAATAACAAGCAGTGTTTTATGGGTTTGATCTTTGTTCAGTAGCTTGTTTTTAATCAGTTCGGCGTTGAAAGGTTTCTTTTTAGTCACCAATTTGGAATGAATATCATAAGCTTTGGTTTCCAATTCATCGATGTAATGATTCAAGACCCTAGTCCGGGAGCTTGCACCTTTGGCCCTACCTTTTACAGAGCACCATTTTTCAGGATTAATTTTTCGCTTGATACTAAACTCTGCTCTTTTGGCATCAATGGTGATTCTAAAGTATATTGGTGCCTTGCCAAGTTTATCAAGTTTGCTGGTTCTGATATAGCTTAGAACAGAGAAAGAACTAGTTTCCATGATTTTTGTTTTCCAGTTTCAATTTGAATACTATTTTCTTGCTAAAAATTGAATCTCTTATTTTTAACATAGGTCCGGTGCCCTTTTTGCGAATTCTGCAATGGGGCACCGAATAGGGCACCGGATTAGGTGCCCTTATTTGATATCAAATGAATACAGGAAAAATGAAAAAGTCTGTAAATCAACGATTTACAGACTTTTTGAATATTCTTGAGGGTCTAAAAGTGACCTGACTGGGGCTCGAACCCAGGACCCTCTCCTTAAAAGGGAGATGCTCTACCAACTGAGCTATCAGGTCAAAATTCGCAGTTAAGTTTTCGTCTTAGCGGGTGCAAATATAAGGGGATTCATTTATTTATCAAGATCATTTCGGCCTTAAATTCACTTTTTTTTGATATCCGATTAAATTGGCTCATTTTTGCCAAAATGAAAAGAATGAAAATTGTCCTGATTGGATACATGGGCAGTGGTAAAAGCACTATTGGCAGAGCATTGTCAGAGCGGATTGGATGCGAATTCACCGATTTGGATGATTATATCGAAGATAAGGTAGGCATGACCCCGCTTCAGATTTTTGCCGAGAAAGGGGATATTTATTTTCGAAAAATTGAATCACGTTACCTTGTTGAGGCTCTTTCACGGGAAAATCAATTTGTTTTGGCGCTTGGTGGGGGAACACCTTGCTATGGTAGTAATATGAAACAGGTTCTAGAACATACCGATAGGGTTTTCTACCTAAGCCTTCCCGTCATGCCATTGGTCGGTCGATTGACCAACGAAAAGAAGAATCGCCCATTGATTTCGAATATTGAAAATGAAGAACTTCCAGAATTTATCGGCAAACATCTTTTAGAGCGCAATGCATTTTACCAAAAGGCCAATCATATAATTCACTGTGAGGGCAAAACGGTAGACGAAATTGTTACTGAAATCCAAGGCCTAGTCTAGATATACCATATCGTTTTTGGCCTCAAATTTAACGTGAACATGTTCCTTTAACGAAGTGGAAAGAGAAATACCTTTGTAATCGGCTTTTACTGGGTACTTCTTGTGATTACGATTTACCAAGACAGCCGTCTTCAATTGTTTTAGCGGTGTTTTTAAAAAATGGTGTACCCCGTAGATGAGCGTGGTGCCCGAGTTGAGTACATCATCGACCAGAACCACGGATTTGTCTTTGTAGGCCGATTCGGGGATCGAGGTTTCGACCCCGCTTTTCAACGGATTTTTTTTGTCCATGGAAACCTTGCATATCGAAATATCGGCAGTGGTGATTTTTTTGAGGGTGCTCCCCAATTTCTTTGCGAGTTTCAACCCCCCACCATCAATGCCTGCAATAATAATGTTTTCTTCTTCGACATTGGCCTCATAGATCTGGTAGGCGATCCGCTTCACCTTGTGCTGTATCTGCTCGTGCGTTAAGATTTGATTGTCCATTTGATTTAATTCGAATCAAAGATAGATAATTCTCCGACGTATCATGAAGTTACTCCTCTTCTTCAGAAAGGTGGGGCGATGACTGATAATCTTCGATATCCCGACGGTCTTTTTTGGTGGGTCTACCGGTTCCCTTTTTGCGATGCTGATTTTTCGTATACCTTAAAAGGTCGGTGTGTTCGAAAGCTTCTTTAGGTGTTGTGTCTTTGCGATAAATATCCACCAATTTTGCCCCGACACGACTTTTCGGAAGATCTAAGACCAGTAATTGGTAGTTGATCTGATTCTTTCGAACGGCAATATTATCGGTTGGAAAAACCTCTCGTGAAGGTTTTACCACTCTACCATTGACTTTTACCCTTCCTTTCTTACAGGCCTGGGCTGCTTGGTTTCGGGTTTTGAAATAGCGGGTCGACCACAAGAATTTATCGATTCGCATATAGTGACAAATCTTTGTTAAGGCTCCAGCAAAAATAGGGGAAAATTGTATCTTGCGGCCTGTAAAAAGAAAAGCATGAATTTGAAAGGGATAATTTATTTCTTGATTCTGACCTTGGCCATTTGGTCTTGTAAAAAAGACGATGCCGGACCTGATGCGGTAATTGTACCGCCGCAGACTTTGGCCGAAACAGCGACAGAGAACGATGCCGAAATCAGGGCGTTTCTCGAAACCCATTTTTATAACTACGAAGATTTTCAAGAGCCGATCGACCCAAACTTCGACCTAAAAATTCAGATTGATACGATAGCCGGCGATAATGCCGGGAAAACCCCTTTGATGGATCAGGTGCAATCTAAAAGTGTTTCTGTTTCTTCGAGTAATTTCAATTTGACGGAAGATACAACTGTAGACCATACTTTTTACTATTTGGTGGCACGTGAGGGAATCGGTGAAAGCCTTACCGTTGCCGATTCGTCTTTTGTTCGTTACCGTGGCACCTTGTTGGACGGAAGTAGTTTCGACGGTGCAGAACAAACTCCGGTATGGTTTGATTTGGCCCAGATACAAGGTCAAGGTGCGGCACGTGGCTTTGCCGAGGGCACCAAGGAATTCAAAACCGGAGATGGGATCATAGATAATGGCGATGGAACCTTTACCGTTGATGGCTACGGTGTTGGATTGATTATCATGCCATCTGGATTGGGCTATTTTAATGCTGGACAAACTGGTATTCCGGCTTACAGCCCGTTGATTTTTGAAATTGATCTATATGCAATGAACGCAACAGATCATGATGGCGATGGAATACCTTCGATAGATGAGGACGAAGATGGTGATGGATACCTTTACAGCGACAATACGGATTTGGATACCGAAACCGGACTTCGGTTTGCCAATTTCATCGATCCCGATGATGACGGTGATGGTATCTCGACGCGGGATGAGATTTCTGATGACCAGGGGAATATCATCATTCCATATCCCGATAGCGATGGTGACGGCACCCCGGATTATTTAGATGCGGATAGTTGAAGCCCCAAGTCCCAAAGTAGGAATAACAGCGTACAAAAAAATCCCTACGGCTTTTGAAGCCAAGGGATTTTCCTTTTTTATCAAGTCACTTCTAAAACTTCACCGATAGACTCAAGATCAACTGATCGGGTCGGGTATCAACCCGATCACCATTCAAACTGGTAATGTTCGAATCGATAAAATCGACTTCGTTTTCGCTAAAGCCACGTTCGTATCGAAGATCGATGCCCAATTTTCCAAGATTGACCCCGGCACCTATGTTCAATCCTACCGAGAAATCATTTTCTATGTCGTTCACGGATACGCCGTCAAACTCCGTGTCCAAAATATACTGAAATGCTGGGCCTGCAAATATGTTCAAAGGGCCTATTACTTTTAGTCCGACCAACATGGGTGCGTCCAATTTTTGGATTTTCAAATCCCCTTCGTCATATCCTGATTTGGTGTTGGTATAGACCAATTCAGGTCGAAAATATAATCGATTGCCCAGTTTTCCAAAAATTCCGACGTGAAAGCCGGCATTTTTGTCTGGATTTTCAAATGCCTGTTCTATAGAGTCAAAGTAATTTCCATTGCCACCATAATTGAGACCGCCTTTAACTCCGAATCCTGAACCGTTTTGTGCAAATAGGGTGGTGCCGCAAAGAGATAGCACGACCACGAGTAGTGATTTCTGTAGTGTCTTCATAATGTTCTCGTTTTTAATATCATCAATGATATCAAAAACGATACCATTGTCATTTCCTTTCCAATACTTTGAGAACGGCCTTCTCGATGGCTTTATTGTTGAGTCCGTATTTCTCCATCAGCTGAGCCGGGGTGCCACTTTCGCCAAAAGTGTCTTGGGTCGCGATGAATTCTTGCGGCGTAGGATGCTGATTGGCAAGTACTCTGGCAATACTCTCGCCAAGCCCGCCCAAATAATTGTGCTCTTCGGCCGTGACCACACAACCCGTTTTTTTAACAGATTTTAACACGGCTTCCCGGTCAAGGGGTTTTATGGTGTGAATATTGATGACCTCGGCAGAAATACCCTGATTTTCGAGATTTTCGGCAGCCGTGAGCGCTTCCCATACCAAATGGCCAGTTGCGATGATCGTGACGTCTTGCCCTTCGTTTAACAGTAAGGCTTTGCCAATTTCAAATTTTTGATCGGCCGGAGTAAAGTTGGCGACCTTGGGCCTTCCAAAGCGCAAATAGACCGGCCCTTGATGTTCGGCGATGGCCAAGGTGGCCGCCTTGGTCTGATTGTAGTCACATGGATTGATAACCGTCATGCCTGGCAACATCTTCATCAACCCGATATCCTCAAGTATTTGATGGGTCGCGCCATCTTCACCCAAGGTAACACCCGCGTGGGAAGCACAGATTTTTACATTTTTACCCGAATAGGCTATCGATTGTCGAATTTGGTCATAGACCCTGCCCGTGGCGAAATTAGCAAAGGTACTGGCAAAAGGAATCTTACCGCCGATGGTAAGACCTGCGGCTATGCCCATCATATTGGCCTCGGCGATGCCGACCTGAAAAAACCGTTCAGGATTCTCATCGATAAAGGGTTGGATCTTTAAAGATCCAACTAAATCGGCACACAACGCAACTACATTGGCATTTGTTCTGCCCAATTCGGTCATTGCCGCCCCGTAACCACTTCTTGTATCGTTCTTGCCTTGGTCTACGTATTTTTTCATAAGCCTCCCCGGCCCCTCTTGAGAAGGGATGTTCAATGGGGTATTTAAGAGTTAATTTTTCAATTTTCAATCTATATTGGCAAGGCCCCACCGCTGCTCATTTTGAGAGACAGTCGCGAGGTACCTTTAATAATCACCTAATGTTTCTTCGTTTTGCGCCAACGCTACTTCTAACTGCTCATCATTTGGCGCCTTGCCGTGCCAAGCATGGGTGTGCATCATAAAGTCGACCCCATTGCCCATTACGGTGTCCATAATAATACAAACCGGTTTGCCTTTGCCAGTTCTTGATTTTGCTTCCTTAAGGCCTGAGATAACTTCCTCCAAATTGTTGCCATCGGCTATTTCCAAGACATCCCACCCGAAGACCTCAAATTTTTCCCTTACGTTTCCGAGTGGTAACACCTTTTCGGTCGGTCCGTCGATTTGTTGTCCATTTCTATCCACCGTAGCAATAAGGTTGTCGACTTTATTTCCTGCGGCGAACATAATGGCTTCCCAATTCTGGCCTTCCTGCAATTCCCCATCTCCGTGAAGACTAAAGACCAAATGGTCGTCACCATTCAATTTTTTGGCCAGAGCGGCGCCGATGGCCACAGACATGCCTTGCCCCAAAGACCCGGAAGCCACACGAACACCTGGCAAACCTTCATGTGTTGTGGGGTGGCCCTGCAAGCGGGAATCGATCAATCGGAAGGTGTTCAATTCATCCACGGGAAAATACCCTCTACGTGCCAAAACGCTATAAAACACGGGCGAAATATGTCCGTTCGACAAGAAGAAAAGATCTTCATCCTTGCCGTCCATATCAAAACCATCCTTGAGTTCCATGATTTCATTGTAGAGTACCACAAAAAATTCCGTACAACCCAAAGAACCACCCGGATGACCTGAATTAACCTTATGCACCATCCGAAGAATATCCCTTCGCACTTGTACGACCAAATCTTGTAATTCTTGTATTGTTGCCATTTCGCAGCTATTTATCCGAACCAAAAATAGGACGATCTTTTGGGCTTGCAAACCAAGGTTATTATAATTTATCAACGGGGGCATAAACGTGAATCATATGGCAAAATATCGAGACCAAATTCGATGATATAATAAGCAATAATAACCGAAAGCGGATTTCTGAAACGCCCGAACAAAGATTTTTGAGGCAAACTTTAATAACCTATTAACCACTAACCAAATAACGATTCACCTATCTTTGCCGATTGAAAAGCGACCGTTGAAATTCACCCTCGAACATACCGATCCAAAAAGCAAGGCGCGGGCAGCAACAATGCTTACCGACCATGGTAGGGTCCAAACGCCCATTTTTATGCCGGTGGGAACGGCCGGTACGGTCAAAGGAGTGCATCAGCGCGAACTGCGGGAGGATATCGACCCAGATATCATTTTGGGAAATACCTATCATCTCTACCTCAGACCAAAAATTGGCATCATAAAATCGGCTGGCGGATTACACAAGTTCATGGGCTGGGACCGGAACATTTTGACCGACAGTGGGGGGTATCAGGTCTATTCATTGTCCGCAAATCGAAAAATCAAGGAAGAAGGCGTCAAATTCAAATCGCATATTGATGGGTCATTGCATGTTTTCACACCGGAACGGGTGATGGAAATACAGCGGGTCATTGGTGCCGACATTATCATGGCCTTTGATGAATGCACCCCTTATCCTTGTGATTATGAATATGCCAGGAAGTCGATGCATATGACACATCGCTGGTTGGATCGTTGCATCGCACATCTCGAAAAGACCCCGTTCGAATATGATTATTCGCAGGCGTTTTTTCCGATAGTACAAGGGTCGACCTACAAAGACTTAAGGAAACAGTCGGCCGAATATATTGCCGGAGTCGGTGCGGTCGGAAATGCCATAGGCGGACTTTCGGTTGGCGAACCCATAGATGAGATGTATGCCATGACCGAAGTGGTATGCGACATTCTTCCAGAAGATAAACCGCGCTACCTTATGGGGGTGGGCACCCCAATCAATATACTGGAGAATATTGCCTTGGGTATCGATATGTTCGACTGTGTCATGCCCACCCGAAATGCGCGAAACGGAATGCTTTTTACGGCGCACGGAACCATCAATATCAAAAACAAAAAGTGGGAGGATGATTATTCCCCGTTGGATGAAATGGGCCTTACCTTTGTCGACACCGATTATTCAAAGGCGTATTTAAGACATTTGTTCGCCGCCAATGAATATTTAGGAGGCCAAATTGCAACCATTCACAACCTTGGGTTTTATTTATGGTTGGTACGTGAAGCAAGAAGGCGAATTATCGCCGGTGATTTTACCGATTGGAAAAACCGGATGGTCAAACAAATGGATAAACGATTATAAACTTGACGATTTTCGATAAGTACATATTGAAACGCTATCTAGTCACTTTTGCCGTGATGATCTTGCTTTTCATTCCTATTAGCATTATGGCCCATCTGGCAGAGCAGATCGGAAAAATGCAGGACAATGAGGCCCCTTTAAACGAAATCATCGAGTACTTCGGGAATTTTACAATTTACATAGGAAGTCAGTTATTGCCGATTTTCCTGTTTCTTTCAATTATATTTTTTACCTCAAAACTGGCCTCTAACACTGAAATTGTGGCGATACTAAGTTCAGGGGTCTCCTTTGGTAGATTTTTAAGACCCTATTTGTTCGGCGCTTCGATCGTGGCCATTTTGATGTTCGTTATGAGTATGTATTTGGTGCCCAAGGCCAGCCAAGGATTCAACGAATTCAAATACAAATACCTTAAAAGGGGCGGTCTCGAAAGAGTTACCAACAATATCTTTACACAGCTCAACAAGAACGATTTTATCTATGTCAGCAGTTTCGAACCAGAGCGACAGTTGGGCCGCAACTTCACCTATGAACGATTCGACGATGAAAACAGATTGAAGTTTAAAATCTCGGCAAACAATATTCGCTGGATAGACAGTTTATATCGTTTGACCAATTACAAAAAACGTACGATTACCGACAGCATTGAAATTTTTCAGACCAAAAGACGGCTTGACACTTTGTTCAATTTTAAGATCGCCGACTTGACTCCGGTCTCCTATGTCGCCGAGACAAAGAACCTGGTCGAACTGAACAGATTCATAAGGGATCAAAAGGAGAAGGGTGCCTCGAATATCAATCGCTATATTTTGGTGAAGTATAAAAGGTGGGCGCTGCCGATATCGGCCTTTATTTTAACCATTATAGCCGTGGCCGTTTCTTCCCAAAAACGGCGTGGCGGTATGGGCATAAACCTGGCCTTCGGTATTTTTGTGGCCTTTATCTTCATCTTTTTCGATCGTGTTTTCGGCACCTTGGCCGAACAATCCGGTTTAAAGCCCATTCTGGCGGTGGTTATACCCAATGTATTTTTCGGACTGTTGGCAATCTACCTGTTACAAAGGGCCAAACGGTAATCGCTGTTGCCACGTAAATTTCATGGGCGTTTGCATTAAAATTCTATCTTTGTTTCACTGAACAAACCAAGGACACGCATTATGGAATATCTTGATTTTGAGTTGCCGATAAAGGAGTTGGAAGAGCAACTTGAGAAATGTACTTTGATCGGCGAGGAGAGCGATGTCGATGTCACCGAAACTTGCAAACAAATCGAAAAAAAACTGCAAGAAACACGTAAAGAGATTTATAAGAATCTTACCGCCTGGCAGCGGGTCCAGCTTTCTAGGCATCCAAACAGACCCTATACCTTAGACTATATCAAAGCTATTTGTGGAGAGACGTTTTTGGAACTTCACGGTGATCGCACGGTCAAAGACGATAAGGCAATGATAGGTGGCCTTGGCAAGATAGGGGACCAGAGTTATATGTTCATTGGTCAACAAAAAGGATTTAACACCAAAACACGGCAATATCGCAATTTCGGTATGGCCAACCCCGAAGGTTATCGCAAGGCCCTGCGTTTGATGAGGTCTGCAGAAAAGTTCGGCATTCCCGTGGTGGCATTTGTCGACACTCCGGGTGCATACCCTGGCATTGAGGCCGAAGAACGCGGACAGGGAGAAGCCATTGCCAGAAACATACTGGAAATGACCCGTTTGAAGGTTCCCATTATCGTCGTAATCATTGGAGAGGGTGCTTCGGGCGGGGCACTTGGAATAGGGGTCGGCGACCGCGTCTTGATGTTGGAAAATACTTGGTACTCGGTAATCTCGCCCGAATCTTGTTCCTCTATTCTTTGGCGTAGTTGGGAATATAAAGAGCAAGCAGCGGAAGCTCTTAAATTGACCGCCACCGATATGAAAAAACTGAAATTGATCGATGAGATAGTCAGGGAACCGGCAGGTGGTGCGCACGGAAATCGAGAAAAGGCCTTCGACATCGTAAAGAACAAAATAGCTACTCATTTTAGCGAACTCCAAAAGTTATCACCAAAAGAGTTGGTCGAACAACGAATGGAAAAGTATGGAGCGATGGGCGTTTATAACGGCTAATCTTCGCTATTGTCAGCACCATGAAAATCCGGAGAATTAATTCTCCGGATTTTTTTCGTTATCAACACTATTTTGTAACTTATAAACAGGCGATTTGTTAATGGTCAGTGAATAAACATCAACGTTAACTAAAGGTTAATTGCATACTTTCGCATCTATGGAGAACACAAACCCGCTTGTCGGTCGTAAAATCGATAAGTCGACCATCATTAATCTGGAAAGAGGAAAAATTCCTCCACAATCCGTTGATTTAGAGGAGGTTGTGCTGGGTGCAATGATGATTGACAAAAAGGGGGTTGATGAAGTAATCGATATCTTACAAAAGGATGCCTTTTACAAAGAGGCACACGGCCATATTTTTGAGGCCATCTTCAAATTGTTCCAAGAATCACAGCCGGTCGATTTATTAACCGTTTCGGCACAACTAAAGAAAGACGGCCTGTTGGATGTTGTAGGAGGGGATTTCTACTTGATTAAGTTGACCCAAAAAGTCGCATCTTCTGCTCATATTGAATTTCACGCGCGCATCATACTTCAAAAATATATCCAACGAAGTCTGATCAAAATTTCCAATGAAATCATCGAAGAGGCTTACGACGAAAGCACTGATGTTTTTGACTTGCTTGACAATGCCGAGTCGAAATTATATGATGTGACCCAAGGCAATTTGAAGCAACCCGCGCAAACGGCCCAGAATTTGGTGATCCAGGCCAAAAAGCGGATTGAGGAAATTGCCAATAAGGAAGGTTTGAGCGGTATCCCTTCAGGATTCGATAAGGTAGACAAACTGACTTCGGGATGGCAGCCCAGTGATTTGATTATAATCGCGGCCCGCCCAGGTATGGGAAAGACAGCACTGACCTTGTCCATGGCCAGGAATATGGCCGTCAATTCAGAAATACCGGTGGCTTTCTTCTCTTTGGAAATGTCTTCGGTACAACTGATAACGCGATTGATTTCATCCGAAACCGGCTTGTCCTCCGAAAAATTGCGTACCGGAAGGTTGGAAAAACACGAATGGGAACAATTGAACGTGAAGGTGAAGGCCCTTGAAAAGGCCCCCTTGTTCATTGACGATACGCCATCCCTATCTATATTCGATTTACGTGCAAAGGCTAGGCGATTAAAATCACAGCATGATATCAAACTGATCGTCGTCGATTATTTGCAATTGATGACGGCGGGGGCAAGCCAAAAAGGAGGTAACCGTGAACAAGAAATTTCGACGATTTCTCGAAATTTAAAGGCATTGGCAAAAGAGTTGGATGTACCTGTTATTGCCCTTTCACAGCTGTCAAGGGCCGTTGAGACAAGGGGTGGTAGTAAACGTCCTATCTTATCGGATTTACGTGAATCGGGTGCTATCGAACAAGATGCCGATATCGTCTCCTTTATTTACCGGCCCGAGTACTATAAAATTGATGAGTGGGACGATGAAGAACGAACGCCCACACAGGGCCAGGCCGAATTTATAGTGGCCAAACACCGTAATGGAGGGTTAGACAATGTACGGTTGAAGTTCGTTGCCAATCTTGGTAAATTTGATAATCTCGACGATTTTGATTCCCCTTTCGAATTCCAGTCAAAAATGAACGATGGAGGGGAGAACCCTTTTAGCGCTAGGGAGCTTCCTGCCGCAGATGATGTCTTTGGCAGCGAAATGAACGATGATCTTGATGAGGATGTTGGTGATGTACCATTTTAAGTTGTTCGAGTTTGATGATTGTTTACGAATAGGCTTCTTCCCTTTGACAGGGTAAGGTGTATTTCCGGCCTTTATCCAGGAAAGATGGAAGGGTTTGAAATAGTGCCATAGTTTCCACATAAGGTTAAAATTCTCCCAACAGTCCCCTTCGCAATATTCCTTTAAAACATAAGTTGTAACTTTATGGTAGTTTGATTTAGGGCTATTTGGCCCTAAATTTTTGTTTTCAATATGATGAAGAACATAATTGCAGTTCTATTTTTGTTGGTTTCAACACATGTTTTGGCATCCAATATTCTTATCCCCATGGATGCCGAGGGCCAAAAAAATCATCTCAAGGCCTACGGAATTACCTATTGGGTACTGACCAAACAACAGAAGGTTCAATGGTTGTTGAACTATAGGGGCGGGTCTTTTTTGTTGCCCGATGGAGATAACATTCGTAAGGAATGCCAGATTAGGGGTGTGTCTTTTGAGATTTTGTCAGATGCACAGGCTCAAGGTATCTTGGATGAAATAGCGAGCCCTTCTCAAAACAAGGAAGCCGTTATTCTTGAAAAAGCACCGAAAATTGCAGTTTATTCGCCCGAAGGAAATCAACCTTGGGACGATGCCGTTACTATGGTATTGACCTATGCAGAAATTCCCTATGAGACCGTTTACGACGCTGAAGTACTCGATGATCAATTGGCACTTTTCGATTGGTTGCACTTGCACCATGAAGATTTTACGGGACAATACGGCAAGTTCTATGGAGCCTATCGCGCCGCGCCTTGGTATATCGAGAACAAAAAAAATGCCGAGGCCCTCGCTGCCGAATTGGGATATGCCAAGGTCTCAGAGGAAAAAAGGGCGGTTGCCCTAAAGATTAGAAATTATGTAATCGGTGGTGGATTTATGTTTGCAATGTGCTCGGCCACCGATAGTTTTGATATCGCTTTGGCGGCCGATGGGGTTGACATCTGCGAACCCATGTTCGATGGTGATCCTTCCGATGCAAACTATCAGCGTAAATTAGACTTCGGAAAAACATTTGCATTTACCAATTTTATTCTGGAGCGAAATCCCGTGCGATACGAGTTTTCGAGTATTGACATGACTAACAAGAGGGGCAGCGTTGCCAAGGAGGCCGATTATTTCACGTTGATGGATTTTTCGGCCAAATGGGACCCCGTGCCAACCATGTTGTGTCAGAACCATACCTCACTGGTAAAGGGATTCATGGGCCAGACCACGGCTTTTTCAAGAGATGAGGTCAAACCGACGGTAATGGTTTTGGGGGAGAACAAAATCAATGGTGAGGCACGCTATATCCATGGTATTAAAGGAAAAGGTTTCTTTACGTTCTACGGGGGCCATGACCCTGAAGATTATCAACATAGGGTAGGGGACCCCAAAACTGAATTGGAGCTTCATCCGACTTCACCGGGGTATCGTTTGATATTGAACAATGTACTTTTTCCGGCAGCAAGGAAGAAAAAGCAAAAAACCTGATCAAAAAAATATTCCTTGAACAATGTCTAGCTGAGCCTTTCGACCTCGCTCAAGACAGACCTTGTTGAGCCCTTACAATTGGCTCACAGCTAGTTTAGGGCCAGCAATTTTTCCAAAATCTTTTCCACCCCAAATGCATCGTTGCTTGCGGTCGAATAGTTGGCCACTTTTTTTACGTTGGGGTGTGCATTTTCCATGGCAAAACTGTAATGGGCCAATGCCAACATTTCAAGGTCGTTGTTATAATCGCCGAATACCATGGTTTCTGCGGGAGCGATATTGTATTTTTCTTGAATGAGTTTTAGCGCATAGCCCTTATTCGCATTGGGACTTGACACATCGACCCAGTTTTTACCCGATACTTTTACTTTCAGATCGCCCTCAAGATGTCTTAAGTAGGGATAGATGTGTTTTTCTGAGCTTTCGAAATGATAGATGGCAACTTTCAATACCTCCCCCTCAAAATCCTTGAGGTTATCCAACAGCTGATATTCGGTATAGTACTCCTGCAATTTTTTTACAAAAATAGGGGAGGCGTTGGTCAGATAGGCATTGTCTTTTGCACATAATACCGGATGAACATCCGCTGCCGCTTCCAGGCTGTCTAAAATCGCATTTTTGGTCCCATTGGGTAAGGGGGTAAAGATAATCTCTTGCCCATTTTGAGAGGCGTATCCTCCGTTCTCGGCGATAATGAGAATTTCATTTTTTATTTTTTCCAATTTATCGACAATGCTATTGTGTTGTCTTCCGCTTGCGGCGCAGAACAAAATCCCTTTTCGCCTCAATGCGCTGTAAAGCTCAAAAAAACGGTTGCTGACCTCGTGCTTTGAATTCAATAAGGTGCCATCCATGTCGGTGACGACCAACTTCACTTGGGATAAGTCCATCAGGTTTGTTTCGAAGTCGCAAAGGTATTTGTTATGGTGGGATAAAAGTTTAGATTTATAAAGTTTTAAGATTTATCCATCGGTTTCGAATGAAATTCTATCAAAACGAAGTTCGATTGAAAGCGCATGCAAGGGGCTTTCATTTGATTACGCGAGAAGTGCTTCAAGCCATTCCGGAGGTGAAGGCGATAAAATCTGGAATGTTACAGGTGTTTATCAAACACACTTCGGCAAGTTTGACCATCAATGAAAATGCCGATGCTACGGTAAGAACTGATTTTGAAAGCCATATGAATGTGATGGTACCCGAAAATGCACCTTATTATTTACACAATTATGAAGGTCCTGATGACATGCCGGCCCATATCAAGGCTTCTCTGATGGGGGCTTCAGTTCAGATTCCCATCACCGATGGAAAACTGAACCTCGGAATTTGGCAAGGCATTTACCTATGTGAACATCGAGATCGTGCCTCGGGTCGAAAACTGGTAATTTCCGCTTTTGGGGTTTAGAAATAAATTTTATGTATAATTTTGTTGTATTAACACTAAACCAAAAATATGGCAACCAAGGAATCCATTCTAAACAAGATTCAAATTCTGATTACAAATCAATTCGACACGCCCGAAGACGCTTTTCGTTTTTTGATAAGGATAGTGACGGAAAGCTCAAGAAAAGCGAAATCGTCAAATTGCTGAAAGAAGCTGAAATCAATGGCTTTATACGCGGATTTGTAGGAAGCAAACTAATCGAAGGCTACGACCAATCGGGTGATGAATTAATCGATTGGGAAGAGTTTAAAGCGGCTGTTGATAAAATAGATGCCGCGTAAAGTGTTTTCGAGGAGCGAAAAAGATTTTCGAAATGGACAAGACCGTTATTGTAATTTTGTCAATAACGGTTTTTTCATTTTGTTCACCCAAAGGCGATACATTTTTCTTGATGGATGTAGACTATCGGCAGCAATCAAGCTTTTATTGAAGCGTGCCTTTCTGGAGATTCCGGTTATATCAAAATAGAGAATGTTTCTCTTTTTCGTCTCGCTTTCGATAAAGTCGTTGTATGCATTTAACTCGGCACTGATTTTTTCCCTGTTCTTGCGCTTGGCATACGGGGTTGCCCCCCAATCGGGAATGGAAAGCACAAATACTTTTGCCTCATCATTGTTTGCCAATGATATGCAGGTTTCCAATAACTGGGCAAATTCTTTTTTAAAGACCGAAATATCGATACTTCGGTATTGATTGTTCACCCCGATGAGCAAACCGACCAAGTCGTTTTCGGCTACAGGCTCTTTTTTCTGGATTTGTTCAATTAGTTCGGAAGTCGTCCAACCCGCCCCGGCTATTATGGTTGGATTCTTGATTTTGATTCCCTTATCAGCCAGTGTTTTGACAAGTTGTGCCGGCCAGCCGTTGCTATGTAATTCTCCGGTCGATGCCGTATAACTATCTCCTAAAGCCAAAAATGACAGACCGTTTTTTTGGGCCAAAATGGCTTGCCCCAGAAGAACAAGCGTTATAAAGAAGATAAACTGGCGACTCATGTTTTGTTTTTGAAATTTAATGCAATTCAACAAAAAAGGCCCGTTCATTTTTGAACGGGCCTTTTTTAAGTGACCCTCCGACCGTGCTTCGCCTTCACTCGGCATAACGGACTCGGGGTAATATTCCATTTATTTTACTTTGTCCACAATGGCCTTGAAGGCATCTGGGTGGTTCATCGCCAAATCGGCCAAAACCTTACGGTTCAATTCGATACCGTTGGCTTTTACCTTGCCCATAAATTGTGAATACGACATTCCGTGCTGGCGTGCACCTGCGTTGATACGGGTAATCCATAGGGCACGAAATGTTCTTTTTTTGTTCCTTCTGTCGCGGTAGGCATAAAGCATGGCTTTTTCCACCGCATTTTTGGCTACCGTCCAAACGTTTTTACGTCTTCCGAAATAACCTTTGGCTTGCTTCATGACCTTTTTTCTTCTGGCTCTTGAAGCGACTGCATTTACTGATCTTGGCATAGTGTTGAAATTTTTGTAGCAGGCGTTCCGAACTTGCTTCGGAATCTTTTAATGGCCCGACTCCAGGGTTAATAAATTACCGTTACGAACAAAATTACTTTAGTCGTAATTGTTCTTTGATGTTGTTGACGTCTGAATCATGCACCAAAGTGCTATGTGTCAAAGCCAACTTGCGCTTTTTCGATTTTTTGGTCAAAATATGACTCTTAAAAGCGTGCTTTCTTTTGATCTTGCCACTACCGGTCAGCTTAAACCGCTTCTTGGCACTGGACTTTGTTTTTTGCTTAGGCATTTTCTCCTATTTAATTTAACTCACTAATTAAAACCTGCTTCTCTTTACTGGGCTTTCATCTTGAGTCTTTCGACTTCGCTCAAGATAAACTCCGTCGAAGGGTATCTCATTTTTCATGTTAAACGCCACTTGCCAAGACAAGCAGCGCCGAATGATTTACTACGTACGGACAAAGTCCGTTATTTTTTTGTTTTAGGGGCGATGAACATCGTCATTCGTTTGCCCTCCAATCTTGGCATCTGCTCTACCTTGCCCCATTCCTCAAGTTCTGATGCCAACCGCAGCAATAATATTTCGCCTTGGTCTTTGTACACTATTGAACGGCCCTTGAAAAAAACATATGCCTTTAACTTGGCACCGTCTTTAAGAAACCGTTCTGCATGTTTCTTTTTAAACTCGTAATCGTGGTCGTCGGTATTGGGTCCGAACCTAATCTCTTTGACAACCACCTTACTCGCTTTGGCCTTCATGGCCTTTTCTCGTTTCTTTTGCTCATAAAGAAACTTTTTGTAATCGATAATCTTACAGACCGGTGGGGCGGCTTTTGGCGAAATCTCTACCAAATCCAATCCCATTTCATCGGCCATGTCGAGCGCTTTTCTAATGGGATAGATACCTACTTCAACATTATCGCCCACGACTCGCACCTCCGGTGCCAATATTTTCTCATTGATTTTATGCGGGTTTTTATTTTCCCGCCTAGGTTGGGGCCTAAATCTCCTACGTATTGCTATGACTTATACTTTTTAATTAAACTTTTACTAAAACGACTTTAAGGTACTATTAATTTCATTAGTTACCAAGTCCGTAAAATCGTCCAGTGTTATGGAGCCCAAATCCTCACCTCCGTGTTTACGGACGGAAATCGTATTCTGCTCCTCTTCATTTTCCCCGACAATCAACATAAACGGAACCTTTTGCATTTCGGCTTCCCGTATCTTTTTGCCTACGGTTTCGTTCCTATTATCAATGAGGGCGCGAATTTCGTTATTTTCAAGGGATTTTAAAACTTTTTCGGCATATTTTTCATGCTTTTCACTGACCGGAAGTACGATGGCTTGGTCGGGTATGAGCCATAAAGGGAAATTTCCACCGGTATGTTCGAGCAACAAGGCCACAAAACGTTCCATGCTACCGAAAGGGGCACGATGGATCATCACCGGCCGATGAGATTCATTGTCACTTCCCTTATAGGTCAGGTCAAAACGTTCAGGAAGGTTATAATCGACCTGAATTGTTCCCAATTGCCATTGTCTTCCCAAGGCATCCTTTACCATGAAATCGAGCTTCGGCCCGTAGAAGGCAGCTTCCCCTTTTTCGATGACAAAGTCCAATTGCTTTTCGGTGGCCGCATCGATGATGGCCTGTTCCGCTTTTTCCCAATTTTCGACCGAACCAATGTATTTTTCAGGGGTTTCAAGGTCCCTAACCGAAACCTGTGCCGTAAAATTTTCGAACCCCAATGAACCCAAAACATAAAGCGAAAGGTCGATGACGTTTTTGAACTCTTGATTGAGCTGATCTGGCGTACAAAAGATATGCGCATCATCTTGGGTGAAACCACGAACACGTGTCAAGCCATGTAATTCACCACTTTGTTCGTAGCGGTATACCGTTCCGAATTCGGCATATCGCTTCGGTAGCTCGCGATAACTGAAGGGTCGCGTATTGTAGATTTCACAGTGATGTGGACAGTTCATAGGTTTCAGCAAAAATTCCTCTTCGTCTTTTGGCGTATGAATGGGCTGAAAACTATCGGCCCCGTATTTTTCATAGTGACCTGAAGTCACATATAGCTCTTTTTGTCCGATATGGGGGCTGATTACCATTTCATATCCTGCTTTCTTCTGCGCCTTTTTTAGAAATTGTTCGAGGCGTTCGCGTAGCGCCGCCCCTTTTGGCAACCAAAGCGGAAGACCTTGCCCGACTTTTTGGGAGAAGGTAAAAAGTTCCAGTTCCTTGCCAAGTTTACGGTGGTCACGTTTTTTGGCCTCTTCGAGCAATTCAAGATACTCGGTAAGTTCTTTTTGTTTGGGAAAGGAAATGCCGTAAACCCGAGTCAGTTGCTTTTCGTTTTCATCGCCTTTATAATAAGCTCCCGCCACACTCAGTATTTTGACCGCCTTTACAATTCCCGTATTTGGAATATGACCGCCACGGCAGAGATCTGTAAAGCTGCTATGATCACAAAAGGTAATGGTGCCGTCTTCGAGATTGCTGATAAGGTCGACTTTGTATTCGTTCTTGCCCGAGTAATACGAAAGCGCCTCTTCTTTGGTCACTTCCCGCATTTTAAAATCATGCTTCTCCCTTGCGATCAGCAGCATTTTATCTTCAATATGCTTAAAATCCTTCTCTGAAAGTATGGCATCCCCCAGGTCGACATCGTAATAGAATCCGTTTTCAATGGCAGGCCCTACCCATAGCTTCACGCCCGGATAAAGTTCTTCCAATGCTTGGGCAAGAATATGGGCCGATGAATGCCAAAATGCCTTTTTACCCTCTGCATCTCGCCACGTATAAAGTACTAGTGATCCATCTTCGTTTAGCGGTGTCCCTGTCTCGACGACCGTATCGTTGAATTTGGCCGAAATGACATTTCGCGCCAATCCTTCACTGATACCTTTGGCCACCTCCATTGGGGTGGCACCTTTTTCGTAAGCCTTTACCGATCCGTCAGGTAATGTAATATTGATCATGGGTTGCCTTATCAGAATAAGGTGGCAAAGATAATGAACTCAAGCCTACTTTTTGATTTTTGCAGACAATCTTGAATCGTTTTTCTTTCCTCCTTATTTCCCTATATTTAGCAAAATAATCAACCATGTTTAGAATACTGATTTCCTTCCTCTTGTTTTTTTCA
Organism: Aurantibacter sp.; assembly: GCA_965215845.1. Taxonomy (GTDB): domain Bacteria; phylum Bacteroidota; class Bacteroidia; order Flavobacteriales; family Flavobacteriaceae; genus Aurantibacter_A. Next base: position 916,461 of record CBDCEL010000003.1, on the reverse strand, counting down.
ATTTCGGCCTTTTCCCAAGAAAGCGGCCTTAAGGTATTGGTCGGGGGTACGCTTATCGACGGATTTGGATCCGACCCGATCAAGAACAGCGTTATTGTCATAGAAGGGGAAAAAATCAAATCGGTCGGAACACAAGACAATACACCTGTACCGGCAAATGCCGACGTGATTTCAACGGAGGGAATGACCGTATTGCCCGGTTTATGGGACATGCATGTACACACAATGATTACCGGACATGCTGACTATGGATATTGGGACAAGAAGTACCCACCTATTTTCAAGGACGTGATCATGCCCGCATCGGCACATCAATTGTTGATGGCCGGGGTGACGAGCGCTCGTGATTTGGGCGGCCCTTTGGAAGAAAGTATCGCTGTTCGCGATGCGATCAACAATGGGGAGATTCCAGGGGCGACCCTCTATGTTTCCGGGCCGTTTATCCAACACAGACCATACCCGGGAACGGAAGCTTTTCGATGGGGTGTAAATGGCCCGGAGGATGGAAGAAAAAAAATAAGAAAACTGGCCAAGGCCGGTGTGGATTGCATCAAAATTGTTGACCAAGACCAAATGACAATGGAAGAATTTAAGGCCGTGGTCGATGAAGCCCACAAACAAAACTTAAAGGTGGTCGCCCATAGCCATCGCCCTCAAGAAATCAGAATGGGTTTGGAAGTAGGGGTCGATTGCTTTGAACATACGGGGCTGTCTTCGGCACCGCGATACCCCGATGATGTCATTGAAATGATCAAAGAACGTACCGCCGATATGAGCCAAGGTCCCTTATTTTGGTGCCCTACCGTAGAAGGTCTTTATAATTATGAATACGTTCGCGATAATCGAGAGAAATTAGACAATGATTCTTGGCATTTGGGATTGCCCGATAGCGTGATTACCGACATCAAAAAGAGTATTGCCCACCCAGACCGCCTGCCCTATTTTCAGTTGACCCCTTCAAGAAGGCCTACTTTGAAGACCAAGATTCAACAATTATTGGATGCCGGTGTTGTTCTGATGATCGGTACAGATAGTGGTATACCGATGAAATTTCATAGTCAATCCACTTGGAATGAACTCGATGTTTGGGTCAATGAGTTTGGCATCGACCCAATGTACGCCATTCGAGGCGCCACCTATTGGCCGGCCCTATGGATGGGGGTCGCCGATGAGGTGGGCACCGTGACCCCGGGCAAATATGCTGACATAATTGCCGTCGATGGTGATGTACTTCGCTATATCAGCTTGTTGCAAGATGTCGACATGGTCATCAAGCGAGGAAAGCGATACAAATAACAGTTCCGATCAAGATGAATTCCTTTATTTATTCCAAAACGACGCATGAAGTCTAAAGCAATATTGGCCCTTTTTGTAATTGTTCTTTTTTCCTGTAAGGAGAAATCCATCGAAACTTCCAAGGAAGAGGTCATCGAAATACCCAAAAAGTTCTTGCCATTTCAAAAGGTCAGTTTAGATGACCTTTCGGCTTTCCAAAAAACTGGGGACAACTGGAAAATTGTCGGCAGTTCATATGTCGATCGTTCGAAGGATGAATTGATCTTATCGGAAGAGGGTACCGGTATTTTATTCAATCGGCCCGATGAAGATTCGAGGGCGAACCTGTTCGGTGATTTTGAACACGGCGATATTGAGTTGGAAATAGATGTTATGATGCCCAAAGGTTCCAATTCAGGTCTTTACTTTCAAGGTCGATACGAAGTGCAATTATTTGATAGTTGGAGAGTGAAGGAACCTCAGCATTCTGACATGGGCGGTATTTATCAACGATGGGATTCTACTCGCACCAAGGGAAATGAAGGGTACGAGGGTGTGGCACCAAGAATGAATGCTGCCAAGGCTCCTGGCCTATGGCAACATTTTAAAATTATCTTTCATGCCCCGGAATTCAACAGTTCGGGCGAGAAGATAAAAAATGCGCTATTCGAAGAGGTCTGGCTAAATGGGGTTTTGATCCATGAAAATATTGAGTTGACAGGTCCGACCCGGGCTGCCGCTTTTAAAGATGAAAAGCCGATGGGCCCGTTGATGATCCAGGGCGATCACGGACCGGTGGCCTTTAAAAATATCAAGTACAAGACATACTCTGGTGAAAAAATAGTTTTATCTAAAATAAGGATGGCGGAATATGAAAGTACAGGTGTCCCAATTCCCGGGTTTGATAGCTTGGTCCCGATCAGAACAATTGAGTGCGATTCGATTTCATCGAATATGGTCTCAGGAGTCCGTACCCGAAGAATATTGAAGTATGATGGGGAAATGGCCATTCCGCATTCAGGTAATTATCTTTTTGATTTCAATGTACATGAGGGCGGCGGCCAGTTCATTTTAAACGATGATATACTTATCAATTTGGATGGGAATTATACGTTGGATTCCCTGGGGCTGGCAAAAATTGACTTGGCAAAGGGTACTTTACCTTTTACATTGATTTATAACAGACACAATCCGTGGGTAAAAGGATTTACCCTTGAAGTCGAAGGACCTGACATTCAAAAGCAATCATTAACGGCCCCTATGTCACTTGATTTAAAAAAGGGACAACCTGACGAAAACATCATGATCGAGGTGGCCGATGAAGTAATCGCGCAACGAAGTTTTTTGATGCACGATGGGCTAAAGCGCACGCATTGTGCATCAATAGGCACACCAGAAAAGATACACTACTCCTATGATTTGGCCTCGGGATCTCTGTTACAGGTTTGGAACGGGGATTTCTTGGATGCCACCCCAATGTGGTACGGTAGGGGGCAAAAGCAATTGACGATTCCGGCCGGTTTCACAGTTTCTTTTCACGGTGACCCCGAATTCGTACAACTTCGAAACACGGAAGCCGCTTGGCCAGAAATGCCTTCAGAAGATTCGGATCATAGGCAATTGGGTTACGAATTCGACATGACCGGATTTCCAGTGTTCACCTCGCGGGTCTGGGGGCGCAAGATTTCGAATCAACTTGTTCCATCCAAGACCCTGAGGATACTTCATCGGTCGATAGCGGTGGGTGATGGCAAAGAATTATGGCATAAGGTGGCCGAAGGCGAGTCCATCGAGAAATTGCCAGATGGTACCTTCATCATAAACGACGAAAGTTATTTTATCGACTTTTCCGATAGCGAAAATTGGAATCCGATGGTTCGCGAATCTACCGGAAAGGAAGAGCTATTGGTAAAGGTCCCTTCAGGCGATCATTTGTTGGAGTATAGTATCATTTGGTAAATCAATAGGAATGCAAAAAAGAAAAAACAATATCGTATGGCTATTCCTTTTGGGTCTTTGTTTCGTGTGCAGTGCGCTTGCGCAATCGGAAATGGCGAAAAAAGAATCATATTATTACAAGATTGTCGATGTTCCGATTCCTTCGGATGTCGTGCTTGAAGTGGGGGGTCTGACCTTGACCGATGATGATAAATTGGGTGTGTCGACCAGAAGGGGCGAGGTTTGGTTAATCGATAATCCGTATGGGCGAAGACCAGTTTATAAGAGGTTCGCGCGTGGCCTTCACGAACCGCTTGGGTTGAACTATAGAAATGGGAGTTTTTATCTGTCGCAGCGAGGTGAGTTGACACGTTTGAAAGATACGAACGGGGATGAAAGGGCCGATATTTATGAAACGATTTATTCTTGGCCGCTTTCGGGCAATTACCATGACTATTCATATGGCCCAAAGTTTTTGGATAATGGCAATATGTTGGTCACCTTGAATCTTTCATGGATCGGCCATGGTGCGAGTCTTTCAAAATGGCGGGGCTGGCTGTTGCAGATTACACCTGAGGGCGAAATGACCCCGATAGCAACAGGTTTACGTTCTCCGTCCGGTTTTGAAATCAATGCCCAAGGTGATGTTTTCTATACCGAAAATCAGGGTGACTGGGTCGGTTCGGGTAGAATGACCCATCTTGAAAAAGGCGATTTTGCAGGAAACCCTGAGGGCTTGGTATGGACCGATGACGAAAAATCCCCGCTGAAATTGAAAATGGAGGATATCGAAAGGGAACCCGGAATAAGCCTCTACGAATATTCGAAAAAGGTGCCCGAGATGAAGGCACCGGCAATTTGGTTTCCACATACGATATTGGGCATATCCACATCGGATATTCTTTATGACACGACCGGTGGAAATTTTGGCCCCTTCGAAGGTCAATTATTTGTGGGCGATCAGGGACATAGCAAGATTATGCGCGTTTTCATGGAAAAAGTGAATGGCGTGTATCAAGGCGCGGCTTTTAATTTTGTTGAAGGGTTTTCCTCTGGAATATTGAGGATGATCTGGGGTAGTGACAATAGCATGTTCGTCGGTATGACCAGCAGGGGATGGGCTTCGACCGGCAAAAAACCATACGGACTTCAACGTTTGGTTTGGTCGGGCAAAACACCCTTTGAGATAAAGACCATGAAAGCCAAGGACGATGGCTTTGAACTGGAATTTACAAAACCGGTCAACATGACCCTGGCTAGTGATCCAACCCAATATCAAATGACAAGTTTCAATTATAAATATCATTACAAGTACGGGAGTCCGATCGTGGGTCAGCAAAAAGGATTGGTTCAAAAAGCCGAAGTTTCAGAAGATGGACTTTCGGTCAAATTGACAATTGACGGAATGCGCTTGGGCTTTATTCATCAATTGAAGATTCCTGATATGAAATCCAGCTTAGGGGAAAGATTGTTGCATAACACCGCATACTATACCTTAAATGAAGTACCGGGTGGTGAATTGAAATCCCAACCCACCGCGAATATGGTCAAAGCCTTGGAAGGAATCGTACAAGAAAAGCGGGTCAATGAAATGCCGTTGACTTGGACGGAAGGGTTTGATCAACAGCTTACCATAGGTACCAAACCCGGACTAAAATATGATATCGGGGAATTGGAGTTGGAGCGAGGTAAGAAAATTGAATTGACATTCAACAATAATGATGACATGTTACACAATTTGGTCATCACCCAGAAAGGCGATGCCGTTGACAAAGTTGCAGATATGGCTTTGGAATTAGGATTGGACGGAGCCGATTTAAATTACGTTCCAGATTCTGACCAGGTCATCGTACACACCGGAATTTTAGAGCCGGAGACCTCCGAGAAAATATATTTTCAAGTACCAAACAGTCCCGGTGAATATTGGATTGTTTGCACTTTTCCGGGACATGCGGCTTCCATGCGCATCAAATTGATCGTGAAAGAAAGTATTTGAGGCCGTACCTTCGCGCTCGAAATGGATGCAGGTATCGAATACAGGAACGAAGAAAAGCTTAATGCTATTTCCCATGGAATAGGCGCCCTGCTTTCCATAATGGGAATGCTACTATTGCTCCTTAAAAATTCCGAAAAATCGGAATATGCCACAACAAGCATCGTCATTTATAGTATCTCGCTTATCGCAATGATGCTCGTCTCTGCATTTTACCATGCCTCGAACAAGCAAAAAACAAAAAGGGTACTTCGAATTCTAGATCATATCAATATTTATTTTCTCATTGCCGGAACCTATACACCCGTGGCCCTGATCACCTTGATCAATGGCAACGGATGGACGATTTTTTATACGGTTTGGGCCATTGCGGCCTTGGGTACCCTTTTCAAAATATTTTATACGGGAAAGCTGGAGTTTTTATCCCTTTTGCTCTATATCGCAATGGGCTGGTTGATTGTGCTTGATTTTGAAAATCTCTTGGATTATACACCGAGTTTAGGGATCAAACTCTTGTTTTTAGGTGGGGCTTTTTACACTTTGGGTATTGTGTTCTATGCCTTAAGAAAGATACCCTACAATCATTTCATTTGGCATCTGTTTGTTTTGGGCGGCGCAATCAGCCATTGGTTGATGATTTACTTGTGCGTTATCTAATTGTCTCTTGTCAAAGAGCGCTTTTGGTTAATACCAAGCGTTTACATAAAAACGTTCTGCAAAAAAAATGATGTTGTTCGATATCTTCTAAAAATGCTGCTTCGGCTACTTTAAAAGGACTTTATCAAGACTCTTTTGATTACCTTCTTTTCTCATAAAGCCGTTTAAAATCAATATCTTAGATTGGTTATTCCTTCTACGATGAATTATTTTCGTTTTGTGCTGTTCTTGCCCTTGTTTATTTTGGTGACAAGCTGCGGTTTCAATGCTCCCGTGGAAATTGAAGTGATGATGGCCGAGCTTCCCGAAAAAATCGATTTTAACCATCACGTAAAACCGGTGCTTTCCGATAAATGTTTCGCTTGTCACGGTCCTGATAAGGCCAATCAAAAAGCGGGACTTCGATTGGATATTGCCGAGAATGCTTACAAGGCGCTGAAAGATTCGGGAAAACATCCTATTGTGCCCGGCAAACCTGAAAATAGCGAAGCCATCAGGCGTATTCTTTCCGACAATCCCGAAATACAAATGCCACCTCCAGAATTTAAGGTGGAATTGAGCCAAATGGAAAAAGCCATCCTGACTAAATGGGTAGAACAGGGTGCAAAATATAAGCCACACTGGTCTTTTATTAAACCGAAAAAAGAGAGTTTGCCCCAATTGGATTCCAACTTAAAGAAATGGAGCAACAACGAAATCGATTATTTTGTAGCCAACAAACTGAAACAGGAAAGCCTGGTACCGTCAGAGCGCGCATCAAGGGAAGCGCTCATTCGAAGGCTGAGCTTTGACCTTATAGGCCTTCCTCCGACATTGCGACAAATCGAGGATTTCGTCAACGACACTTCGAAAAATGCTTATGAAAAAATCGTGGATAGGCTTTTGGCCTCGCCTGCCTATGGCGAGCGAATGGCCGCCGATTGGATGGATGTGGCCCGCTACACCGATAGCGATGGCTATCTCGACGACAAACATCGAGAGTTAAGCCCGTACCGCGACTGGGTCATCAAGGCCTTCAACGAGAATATGCCATATGACCTGTTCGCAACTTGGCAATTGGCGGGGGACCTTATCGAAAAATCGACACAGGAGAGTATACTGGCCACCGCCTTTAACCGATTGCATAAAAGAAATTCGGAGGCAGGAATTATTTTCGAGGAATACCGTGTGGAGTATGTAGCTGACCGTACGCTTTCAGTCGGAAAGGCTTTTTTAGGCCTAAGCATTGAATGTGCCCGATGCCACGATCACAAGTACGACCCGATCAGCCAAAAAGACCATTATGAAATGTTTGCTTTCTTCAATAGCACTAATGAAATTGGAACAGCTGTTTATGGGCCAGGACAAGTGCCTGGCCCATCACTTTTGTTGACCAATGATGAACAAGATAGGGTTTTGGAATACATAGACAGGAACATCCATTCCGTGAAGAAGGAATTGGTCGCTATCGATGACAAGAAAGTTGATCTTGTCGATAAATGGGCCGCGACCCCATCGATTTTGGAAAATGCCTTAAAAAAGGGGCTCCAAAAAGGATTGGTCGCAGCTGTTGATTTTGACCGATTTACCGCCAGGAACGAAAAAACGGTTACCACACCCAACAAATCGGGTCATCGGCGTCCCGTAGTCCTTAACGAACCTGAAGTACGGAATGGGCGGCATGGTAAGGGGGTATTCTTTAACGACTACTCCACAATTACTTTACCCGAAAAAGTAGGTTGGTTCGACCAATCAGATCCCTTTACAATTGCGATTGCCGTTCATCCTGATGGTAACTATGAAGAAACGACGATCTATACCCATTGTCAACAAAATAGGTTGGGTCTAAAAGGCTATTCGATGCATTTGGAGAATAATCATCTCAAATTCATCATCGCACGATCATGACCGACCAATGCGATTCAGGTGAAGACCAAAAGTCCCATACCCGAAAGAGAATGGAGCATTGTAACTGTTACCTATGATGGTTCGGCCAAGGCCAAGGGAGTAGGGGTGTACGTAAACGGAAAAGAAGTGCCCATAACTATCGAAATCGATAATCTTTATAAATCAATTTTGTATCGCCCAGATGTTCATACTTATGGATTTAACGGTTTTACCATGGGTATCCGTGACAAGTTCAAGACCTTTAAAAATGGCGGTGTTGATGACCTTAAGATTTATGATAGGGAATTGTCCGCTTTAGAAATCCAGTACGATAACGACTCGGGGGAGGCAATGAAAATGGTGGCCGCAAACGATAGACAATTACTGGCTGACTTTCAACTTAAAAGTGTGAGCGAGGCGGCGGAGGCTAAACGGCGGAGCTTGCAAAAACTCCGTCAGGAGAAGCTTCAAAAATTGGAACCCGTCAAGGAGATTATGGTCTTGGGCGATTTACCCGAACCACGACCAACGTATATTCTCGACCGTGGCATGTACGATGCCCCGACTGAAGAGGTGCGACCCGATGTGCCGGAAGCCATCTTGCCCTTTGATGACGATTGGCCAAGAAACCGATTAGGCCTTTCAAAATGGTTATTCGACGAAGACCATCCATTGACCGCTCGTGTATTCGTCAATCGCCTTTGGCAGATGCATTTTGGGCGGGGATTGGTCGAAACCTCGGATGATTTTGGAAATCAGGGCAGCCTACCTTCGCATCCCCAGCTGTTGGATTGGTTGGCCGTTGATTTTATGGAATCAGGTTGGGATATCAAGGGAATGCACAAAAAAATTGTGATGTCGGCCACCTACCAACAGAGCTCAAAGGTACGCCCTGAAATATTGGAGATAGATGCGGCCAACAAACTACTCGCCATAGGACCAAGCAAAAGAATGACCGCCGAAATGGTACGTGATAATGCACTGGCCATCAGCGGACTGTTATCCCCGAGAATAGGTGGGCCAAGTGTCTATCCTTATCAACCGGAAGGCCTTTGGGATGAAATCAGCAACAAACCTTGGCGATACGAATACAAACAGCAACCTGGCGAAGGTCTATACCGGAGAAGCTTGTATACAATATGGAAGAGGACCTCTGCACCACCGTCCATGCAGATTTTCGATGTAGGCGACCGAAGTGTCTGTATGGTAAAGCGTGGACAGACCAGTACGCCATTGCAGGCCTTGGTGCTGCTCAATGATCCACAGTTTATTGAGGCTTCCTATATATTGGCAGAAAATATTATTGAGAAGGTAGGGGAGGGGAACACGGAAAAACAATTACAACAGGTCTTTCAAGTCAGTACGGGTAGATTGCCCCGGAAAGATGAAATGGATGTACTAACGAGCTTCCTAAAAGACGAGCTTAACCGTTTCACGTTAAATGAAAAGGACGCAGTCGCTTATCTGAACACGGGAGAAACCAAAATAAAGATTACCTCGGATCCAGTTCAAGTGGCAGCCCTCGCCACAGTGGTCAATGGGATAATGAACACCTATGAGGGGTACACGATACGGTAAACAAAAATCATGAACGATTTTCAAGAACAAAAAAGATTTCAAGAGACCCGTAGGGGCTTTTTAAAAAAGGCTTCCCTGGGCTTTGGATCGATTGCATTATCAAGTCTACTGGGCCGAGGCCATTCCCTCGCAAATAATCTGTTGGGCCCTGATGTAGGGCCAATGCCCAATGGAATGGGCAGTGTGCTGAGCGGTACGCATTTTCCGGCGAAGGCGAAACGGATTATCTACCTGTTTCAAAGCGGAGGGCCTTCACAATTGGAAACGTTTGACTACAAACCCGCCTTGAAAAAATGGCATGGAGAGGAAATTCCAGATTCGGTGAGGGGTACACAACGCAACTCTGGGATGGTAACCGACCAGTCAACCTTTCCTTTGGTACAGTCTATTTATGATTTTAAACAATATGGGCAGTCAGGTGCTTGGGTCAGTGATCTTTTTCCCTATACGGCCAAGGTGGTCGACGACCTATGTATCATAAAATCCATGTACACTGAGGCCATTAACCATGAGCCTGCGGTAATGTTCGTACAGACCGGATCGCAATTGAGTGGTAGACCCTCCATCGGATCTTGGCTTAGTTACGGGTTGGGAAGTGATAACGAAGACCTGCCTAATTTTGTAGTCATGCTCTCTAAAGGTGGTGGCGCACAGCCATTGAGCTCGGCGGCTTGGGGCAACGGATTTCTCCCCTCACATCATCAGGGGGTGCAATTCCGGTCCGGAAAGGATCCCGTGCTTTATTTGAATAATCCCCATGGGGTGCATGAACACGATCGTAGAAGGGCACTGAATTATATCGCCGACCTGAACAACGAACAGTTCGATATTTGGCATGACCCCGAAATACAATCAAAAATCAATCAATACGAAATGGCTTACCGCATGCAGAGTTCGGTACCCGATGCGGTGGATACTTCCAATGAACCTGATCATATTTATGAGCTGTATGGAAAGAATGCCAAGGTTCCGGGCACCTACGCCGCAAACTGTCTTCAGGCTAGGTGTTTGGCCGAAAAGGATGTAAAATTTATCCAACTCTACCACATGGGATGGGACCAACACGGTGGACTCCCAAAGGGTATAAAACGGCAGGCCCTGGATACCGACCAAGCCACCGCAGGGTTGATTACCGACCTGAAACAACGTGGGTTACTCGAGGATACCTTGGTCATTTGGGGCGGTGAATTCGGGCGCACAAGTTTTTCACAAGGCAGATTGACCGCTGATAATTATGGCCGAGATCACCATCCGGGCTGCTTTACTATGTGGATGGCTGGTGCCGGCATAAAACCGGGAATGGTTTACGGAGAGACCGATGAGTTCAGTTATAATGTGACTCGGAATGGAGTGCACGTACATGACTTTCAGGCTACCTTACTTCATCTTTTGGGCATCGATCACGAACGGCTTACCTTTAAACATCAAGGTCGTAGGTATCGCCTGACCGATGTGCACGGGCATGTGGTCAAGGACATTTTGGCCTAGGAAAACTATTTTTTTCCTATCGGCGAATCATCACACTCCAAGTCCCCTGTGATATATTGAAGCCCATCCAAGAAGAATTGCAGTAGCCCAGCTTGTTCCATACTGTGGGCATTGTGTGATGGGGAGCTATAAAAAACCCTTCCCTTGCCATATCTTTTTATCCATGAAAGGTAAATGACTTTTTCATCGACCGCTTCCTTCAAGCCCTCTAGTTTATCTACTTCCATATACAACAAGGGATGAAAATTATAATCGGAATATGCATTCTTGAAAAAATAGGGTTCATCAAAATGGGTCAATCCCTTCCCGTTAAAAGCCTTTACCAGCGGGTGGTTCAAATCGACCTCCTTAACATGTATCTCTTGTTGTTTTGGGTGGTAATCAAAACTACCTCCCGTCATTTTGCTAAATTCCAATGAGTTGTTCTGTACCGTGATAGCACCATGAAGTATCATCAAGCCACCTCCCTTTCTAACATAATTCAACATGTTTGACTCATATTTCGGGGCCATCTTCTTGATTTCCATATCCGATAGGGATGTGTTTTGTCGAAGCAAATCTGCAAAAAGATCACGGTCGGGTCCACTCGGATTACAATTGTTGAAGACCACCGCATCATATTGCTTGAGATTCTTTTTTTCGAACTGTTCAAGATCATATTTAATGTGTATTTCAAAGGCATTCGTCTTCTTGCCCAAGATCTTCAACATTTCTGCGTTATGGGGAATCGTCCAGTGGTCAAACCCAGTGGCCTTTGAAAAAACGAGCACCTTCTTTTTACCGACATTTTTTACCGTAGTTTCAGATGGGGCCAGTTTTTCGATTTTAGAGAGCCATTCTTCCGTAATTTTAATTTCTTGCATGCTCTGTGTGTGACCAGAAACATATAATAATAGTGTCAAGAGGATTGATGTAAAGCCTTTCATTGGATTTTTATTTCAAAGAGGATTCCCTTATTATTAATTTATGATTTAAGGTAATGGAATTGGCCGATTGCAGATTTATGGAACCGTTCAGATGACCGATAATGCTTTGCCCCGCCAAAACGCCCATTTTGTAACCAGGGTATTCAATGGTGGTTAAATTAGGACTGATTACTTCAGAAACAGGGTCATTGTTAAACCCGACTATTTTAATGTCTTGAGGAATGCTAAATCCTTCCTTTATAAGCTCTTTGATGCAATGCACAGCAAAAGTATCGTTCGCAACAAAAATACCGTCAATGCCAACTTTTGAGTTTTTCAATCGATTCAAGGCGAGATGTACTTTTTTCGGATCTAGGTCCAATTCAAGCAAATTTTCCTTTTTATCGAATGGCAGTGCGTTTTTCCCGAGGGCTTCTTTAAACCCCTCAAAGCGTTCCGAGTAGACATTTCTTTTAAGGTTTCCTGCAATATGTAGTATGTTGGTACACCCTTGTTCTATGAGGTGTGCTGTGGCCATTAAGCCGGCAGCCCTATTGTCGATGAGGATGGTGGGGCATGTGGGAAGGTCAAAAACCCGATCAAAAAACAATAGCGGAATCTTGCGGTCGGTGAATATTGTCAAATGCTTATAATCATTGGTTTCGTATGCTAAAGACACGAGTAGGGCGTCAACACCACTGTCGTAAAGTGTTTTGGCATTCATCTTTTCCTTCGCTTCAGATTCTAAGGATTGACTGATTATCAAATTGTATCCAACGTCGTTGGCAACTTTTTCGATACCGGCCAAAACCGTTGACATAAAATATGAGTTGAGTCTAGGAACAATGACTCCGATCGTATTTGATTTTTGTTTACTAAGGTTGACGGCAAATTTGTTGGTTCGGTAACCAGATGCTTTTGCTACTGCAATGATGCGCTCTTTGGTCGCTTCGCTGATAGAAGGATGGTTATTGAGTCCTCTGCTAACTGTAGCCGGGGAGACATCGAGTTCTTCCGCTAAATCATAAATAGTGACTTTTTTACTCATGCTTGCAAAAATAACAAGAACAATAATACGCAATAAAAAAATATTATTTTAAAAAAATTGCGTAAAACAAATTATCACATCAATAAAATATAGGTATTTTAATGAATACCTATATAATATTTAACATATTAACAAAATAATTAACAAAAATGATGTTTTTTTGTGATATTTTTACGCAATCGGTTGCGTAATTAATTTCAATTCTATAGATTTGTTCGATGTGACTCGAACGTTGCAAAAAGTCATGTTAAACTACCAATCTAAATTAAGCCTATATGAAAAACTCTATTAGACAATGCAAATTCGATGGAAGTATATTGGCTTTCATCTTACTTTTTCTTATGGCCGGATCATCGATGCAGGGCCAAGATAGTTTCACGATAGTCGGTACTGTTTTAGACGAATTTAATGTTCCCCTAGCGGGTACTTCGGTTGTGGAGGTGGGAACTACAAATGGGGTTTCCACAGATTTCGATGGTAATTATTCCATTGAGGTTTCAAATCAAAATGCTACATTACTTTTTAGTTTTATCGGCTATGCCGACCAAGAGATACCTGTTGAGGGCAATACGCGGATCAATGTAACGATGGAGTCAAGTGCCTCAACCTTGGACGAGGTTGTTTTGGTGGGATACGGTTCTTCAAAGAAAAAGGACTTGACAGGTGCCATCACCCAATTGGATGCCACAAAGGTTTCCAATCAATCGACAAACTCGGTAACTGATGTCTTACGTAGTAATGTTGCGGGGCTTGCGGTTGGATTTTCAAACTCTCCCAGTGGTGTCAGCAATATTCAGATAAGGGGAAACAATAGTATAACTGCCGATGCATCGCCCTTGATCGTTGTCGACGGTTTTATTTTTAACGGCAGCTTGGCCGATATCGCGCCTCAGGATATTGCCAAGCTCGATGTGCTAAAGGATGCCAGTTCGGCAGCTGTTTATGGAGCGAGGGGCGCGAATGGCGTCATCATCATCACCACCAAAAGAGGGACTTCCGATAAGCCAATTATTACGGTAAATACCAGTGTGGGAATTGCAGAGGACGCATCTCGCGAAAGACCATATAGCGCTGCCGATTTTGCTGCTTGGCGTGTGGATGTATTTAAAAGTAGTCGGGGTAACCAGGCGCGCGAAAATCCCGGAATATTCGATGACCCCAACAACCTGCCTTCGGGTCTTACCTTGGATCAGTGGTTGGCCTACGATGGCGGTCAAGGAGATCCGACCCGTGTTTGGCTGAACCGTATCGGATTCCAAGATGTAGAGATAGGTAATTTTTTGGAGGGCAAAAGCATCGATTGGTACGACAGAATCAATCAAACCGGTATTAGAAATGAACAGAATGTTAGTATTTCTGGCAGAAATGGAGGTTTGAACTATTATTGGTCGCTAGGGCGAACCGATAACGAGGGCATTACCGTGGGTGAAGAATTTAAGGCTTTGCGTTCTCGATTAAATCTAGATGCCAAGATAAACGATTGGCTGACTGTGGGAATGAACACACAGTTTGCCAGACAAGACAACGGGTCGATTCCCGCTCAAAGGCGGCAGATCGAAAGATCTTCACCCTGGGGTTCAGAGTTTGATGACGACGGCAATATTCGATTGAGCCCCCAGGATGATAATGGCGCGGGAGCTGTAAACGCTTTCTTGCGTCGCGATTTTTCAGACAGAGTCGATTTAAACCATGCCTTCAATTCAAGGGTTTATGCAAAGGTCAAATTACCTTTGGGATTCTCTTATGAATTGGGTTTTGTAAGTCGACTGGAGTTTGATGAATTTTACGATTTTTCTTTTGCCGCAAGTCCTAACAACCAAGTGGGTTCAGGAGTAAGACAAGTAAGCAAGATCAATGAATGGCAATTGGACAATATATTGAGATGGAATCAGTCCATTGGAAAGCACGTTTTCGACCTGACCTTCCTTTTTTATGCGGAAGAATTTAAAAGTTTTTTCACCAGGTCCAGGGCCAATACTTTTCAACCAAGCGATGCGCTTGGTTTCAGCAACCTTGAGGCAGGTACGGTTCAGACGGTGGATAGCGAGGATATTACCAGCACGGGTGACGCCTATATGGCCAGATTGGGGTATAATTACGATTCGCGCTATATATTCAATACAGTATTGCGAAGAGACGGCTTTTCGGCCTTTGGCACCAACAACAAAAGAGCATATTTTCCGTCGTTTTCAGGCGCTTGGGTGATTTCAGGGGAAGACTTTTTTAACTCCAACACGATAAATTTCTTAAAGTTACGATTAAGTTATGGGGAAAATGGCAACCGAAATATCGGGCGATTTGCCGCCCTGTCCCGTTTGGCTTCCGGAAACTTTTTAAATACAGACCCAAATGGTCAGGTCATTCAGGTGTCTACATTTAACAACTCGACGCTAGAGAACAACGACCTAAGGTGGGAACGTACGCGGGCCTTTAATGCGGGTCTTGATTTTAGCCTCTTCGATGGTAGGATCGAAGGGGCCTTGGAAGGGTATAGAAGTGTTACCGATGACCTTATCGTTACAAGGGGCCTACCTAGCGTTACTGGATTTGAAGAGGTATTGACCAATCTCGGCGAAATTCAAAACAGCGGTTTTGAGTTCCAAGTGTCCACGCAGAATTACAATCGTGAAAATTTCCAATGGAATACGAATTTCAATTTCTCTTTGAACAGAAATAAGATCAACAGATTATACGGTGACCTTGACGAAAATGGAAATGAACTCGACGATTTGGTAAACCAACGGTTTATCGGAGAGGCTACTGATGTGATTTGGGGTCGTGAGGCCATTGGTATCTGGCAATTGGGGCAGGAAGCCGAAGCAGCCGCCTTTGGCCAGGAACCCGGAGACTTCATTATACGCGATGTTAACGGAGACGGCATTTTAGATGTTGATGACAATGTGTTTCAAGGCCACCGTACCCCGCGCTTTAGATGGGGCATGTCAAATAATTTCACCTTGTACAAGAATATCGATTTTTCTTTCGAGATGTATTCGAACTGGGGTCAAAAACGATTGTTCAACGAAGCACGAAACAAGAACGGTTTTATCGATAGAACCAATTCGATTCAAACTCCCTATTGGACCCCTGAGAACCCGCGAAATGATTATGCCAGATTGTTTTCGGTCGATGGCCCCTCTACCTTTAACGTCTATCGCGATGCTTCGTTTATAAGGCTGAGCAACGTAACCTTGGCATACCGTTTCAATACCGAATTTTTGAACAAGCTGTCCATTGGCAGCGCGCGATTGTATATAAATGCCAGAAACTTGGCCGTATGGGCCAAAGACTGGGATTTTTATGATCCCGAACCCGTAAGCATTGAAGGTAGGTTCGTGAATGATCAAGGAAATTTCCAAAATAATATCAGTCAACCATCGGTACGGTTTTTCACCTTGGGATTAGATATAACTCTTTAAAAAGTAGCAATGAAAAATATAATAAAGCACAACGGAAAAAAAATAGTACTCCTTTTGAGTGCATTGGCGATTGTTTCTACTTCTTGTGAAGAAGAGTTTTTAGACGCCGAACCACAATCTTTCTTTACCCCAGCGAATGCCTTGAACACGCCGAATGGTTTGAACAGTCTATTGTCGAATGCGCTGTACAACATTAGAACGGAATACTATGGCGACGGAGCCCCTATGATAACCGAAAACATCTTTTCGGAAGTGGCTATTGAAGGTACTACCGATAAATCGGGACCCGCTCAAGACCTGAATGCACAGATATTGCCCGATGCAAATCTCAATAGCGCAAACTTTAATCGAATAGGCTGGTTTTGGGATACTTTTTATGAAAACATCAAATTTGCCAATACTGTAATCGGTAGATTGGACGATGCGGAATTCGATAGTCCCGAACAACGTGCGGATATTTTGGGCCGGGCAATGTTCCATCGCGCTTTTGCTTATTATCGTCTGACACATCAATTCGGGGATATTCCCTTGGTTTTGAAAGAGGTGGGTTCCCCAAGATTGGATTTTGTTAGCACGGAACGCGATGTTATTCTTAGGTTTATTCAAGATGAATTGAACCAGGCCGTAAACATGGTGAATGAAGATTCAAATGGGGGCGAGGTGAATAGAGGGGTTGTTTTGCACCTTCTAACAAAGGTCAATCTTTCACTGGGCGATTTCACCGAGGCCATTACCAGCGCCTCCCAGCTAATAGACGGAGGAAAATATGCTTTAATGGTAAATAGATTTGGAAGTTCAGCGGGTGATGCCACAAAAGATGTCACATGGGACCTGCACCAGGTTGAAAACAAAAGCCTTCCGGGCAATACGGAAACAATACTGGCCGGGGTAGATCGGCTGGAATTTCGTGATGTCGGTGCCGCTAACGACTTTGGTAACGGCACGAGCATTATGCGCCAGGCAACACCTTTATGGTGGCGCTTTATCAATACGCCCGACGGTCAAAACGGAATGTCTGACGATCCTGCCATAGAAATAGCACAAGTATTGGAGATTGGTAGGGGAATCGGTCGTAACCGGGGCACTCGCTATAGCACCATCGATGTTTGGGAAAATGCAAATAACGATGAGCGTCATAAGTTGGGCAATTGGTTAGATATGGAAGACTTGGTTTATAATGCCCCTAGTCTTCAGGAAGCCGGAAATCCTTTTTACAACACAAATCTCCAGCTTTACCTGCCAGATGGTACGCCATTATGTTCCGATACGATTCGAAACTGGTACGGTTTTCCCAAATACAAGATGTTCGTTCCGGATCCCACGGCTGTAAAACCCTCTGGTGGTCATGGTGATTGGTATATTCACCGATTGGCCGAAACCTATCTTTTAAGAGCCGAAGCCCATTTTTGGAATGGTGATAATGCTTCAGCGGCTGCCGATATAAATGCGGTTAGAACCAGGGCCAATGCTGATCCGATAACCGCTGCCGATGTCAATATCGATTACATTTTAGATGAAAGGGCACGAGAACTATATTATGAAGAGAACCGGAAAACGGAGTTGACAAGAATAGCCTATATTTTTGCCAAAACTGGAAGAGCCGCCTACAACGGGCAATCATATAACCTTGAAAATTTTTCACAAAAGAATTTCTGGTACGATCGAATCATGGAGGTGACCGACTTTTATAACGTCCCCGGGCTTAAGACGGTTTTTGGTGTATCCTTTACGATGAGCCCGTATCATGTTCTGTGGCCGGTTCCGGCCCCTGCTATCAATGCGAATACGCAAGGCAGAATCAATCAGAATGAAGGTTATCCGGGATTTGAGAATAATATTCCCCCTTTGACGACGATACCAGAGCCAGAGGGTTAAAAAAGAGTTGTTAGTTTGAGTTAGTTTTTTTATTAAATTCCGTCGTCTAAACCTGTTCTATGAAACCCATTTTTATTTTTTGTCTTTTGTTGTTTTCTACATCATGTGATAAAAAAGAAAAATTCAGTTTCCAAATCCAGGAGGGCGACGGTTTTTTGAATGTAGTTTCTGTTCCTTATGGTTTAGCGGATATTGATTTCAAAGAATTCGTGTTGTATAATGAGGGCAAACAAGTGGCTTATCAAATCGATAGTGTTGCCAAGAAAATGTGGTTTGTGCATCTTCAGGGCAATTCCCCTGCCTATACCATTGAATCGACGGAAGGCATAAAAAAAAGCACAACAGGTTTATGGTCCATTGAAAAGAAGGGCAATCTACAATTATCCTTTGAAAGCCAGCCCGTATTACAATATCGCTATGAAATGACCTATCCCCCAAAGGGTGTGGATTCCATTTTTAAAAAGTCAGGATATATCCATCCGATCATAACCCCTAAGGGAGATACTTTAACGCGGATTCAACCACCTGATCATTACCATCATTACGGGCTTTGGGGACCATGGACACATACGCGAATCGATACGACGCGGGTCGATTTTTGGAACTTGGGGGAAGGAATGGGAACCGTTCTTTTCAAGGAGTTCAAAACTACTTCATCAGGCAGTGTTTTTTCCTCTTTCACAGCGACGCAAGAACATTGGGATTTCAAGACGGAAAGTGCCCCACAAGTAGCGCTCAACGAGGATTTACATGTACGATTATGGAATCTCGGGCAGGCTGATCGCTATATGTTCGACTACACGACGACATTCCACACCCCCTTGGAAGATGGTATCTTATTCGAGGCGTATCGCTATGGCGGTGGAATAGGGTTGCGATTCAATGAGCGTTGGAAATCTGACAATTGTTCCGTACTTACCTCAGAAGGAAAGAATCGACTTGAAGCCGATGGAACAAATGCACGCTGGTGTATCGTTACCGGAGAATCTTCAGATGGGCAGGGAACAAACGGAATATTGTTCATGAGCCATCCCGAGAATAGAATGCATCCAGAACCGATGCGCATTTGGCCAATAGATGCCAACGGAGGTCGGGGAGATATGTTTTTCGAATTTTGCCCCATACGTCATAAGGAATGGAAAATAGAACCGAATAAAGATTATCAGTTGAACTATCGAATGGTGGTCTTTGAGGGCGAATTGACCCCAGAAGAGGCAGAGGCCTATTGGCAATCATTTGCCAGCCCACTGGAAATCAAAGTTATTGAGTAACCAATATGCAAAACATGCAAAGAAGAAAGTTCATTAAGAAAACAAGTTTAAGCACGGCGGCCATGGTAGGTTTTCCAACAATTGTCCCCGCCCACGTTTTAGGCAAGGATGCACCGAGCAATAAAATCAATATCGGTCAGATCGGTTGCGGAAGAATTGCGAGGGACCATGACATTCATGATACCATTCGTTTTGAAGATGCCCGTTTTGTGGCGGTGTGCGATGTCGATTCGAAAAGGGCGACCGATGCCAAGGTTCTGGTTGATGGCTTTTATAAAGAAAAGACGGGCAAGGCCAATTATATGGATACCAAAATCTATGGTGACTATAGGGAATTGTTATTGAACAAAGACATTGATGCCGTAGTCATTAGTACCCCGGATCATTGGCATTCGCAGCCCGCCATGGAAGCGGCCATTGCAAAAAAGGACATCTATTTGCAGAAGCCAACCTCGTTGACCGTAAGGGAAGGGCAGCAACTTCAACAGGCCGTTCAAGACAATAATGTTATTCTACAGGTCGGTACACAGCAAAGGGCGATGCCTCAGTTTAGGGTAGCGGCCGAACTGGTGCGAAACGGCAGAATCGGCAAGGTTCATACGGTCAAGATCGGACTGCCCGGTGATCCTGCAGGGCCCGAGGCACCAGCGATGCCCATACCGTCAAATCTGAATTTCGATATGTGGTTGGGTTCCACGGCCGAAGTACCCTATACTGAAATAGGCGTGCATCCGCAAGCAGACTATAGCAGACCAGGGTGGTTGAGAATTCGTAGCTATGGTGCGGGGATGATTACCGGTTGGGGCCAACATCATTATGATTCCGCTGCTTGGGGCATGAATACGGAGCTGACCGGGCCAAAATCTGTGGAGGCGCTTGCAGAGTTCCCCAAGTCGGGCCTCTGGAATGTGCATGGCGATTTTCTGGTCAAGCATGAATATGCAAACGGAATGACGGTATATACCAGCGGAGGTTATACCAATGGGGTCAAGTACATTGGCGACGAAGGTTGGATTTTCGTTTCCCGTGGCGCCTATCAGGCATCGGCCTCAGACCCGGTAGACCAAGAGAAGAGTGCAAAGGCTTTGAATGCTTCAGACCCAAAGATTTTGGAATCCGTGATTGGAGAGGAAGAAATCCATCTCGAAAAAATAGCGGATCAACATGGCAATTGGCTAGATTGTATCAAGTCGAGAAAGCAACCGATCTCCCCAATAGAGAAAGGGCATAAGGCTTGTGTCGTTTGCCTGATTAGCGATATTGCCATGCAATTTGACCGTAAGTTGGAGTGGGATGACGAAAAAGAAATGTTCGTCAATGATGACGAGGCCAATGCCATGCTGAGAAGGGAACAAAGAAAGCCCTACGGTACGGATTATGTGAAGGCTTAGTGATATTTTAACTCTTGGGAGCGCCTTCCCTTGCTAGGGGAGGGAACATGAACGCATATAATTCTTTTAAATGAGATACAAAATACTCTTACTTGTTCTCCTCTGCTTCTCCTGCGGAGAAAAAAAATCCACAGACAAAGTTATGGATGAAGAAAAGGTCGAAAAAGTAAAATTGATGACCCTGGATCCAGGGCATTTTCATGCGGCCTTGGTACATAAGTCCATGTACCCTCAAGTTGATTCCACGATTTATGTCTATGCCCCAGATGGGCCTGAGGTGAAAGACTTCTTGACTAAGATTAAATCTTATAATTCTCGAACCGAGGGCCCCACGCATTGGAAAATGGAAGAAAATCTTGGAGATGATTATCTGAATCGAATGCTCGGCGACAAGCCCGGAAATGTCATGATCGTGGCGGGCAAAAACTCCAAAAAAATCGACTATGTACTTGAAGCGGTAAAAGCAGGGTTGAATGTCTATGCCGACAAGCCGTTGGTCATAAATACCGAAGGATTCAAAAAACTAAAGGAAGCCTTTCAAATCGCTGATGAAAATGGGGTGCTCATCTATGATATTATGACCGAGCGTTTCGAATCGACTACCATGATGCAGAAATTGTTGAGCACCATTCCCGATGTTTTTGGCGAACTGGTCGATGGAACCGCGGCGGAACCTGCCATAAGCAAGGAAAGTGTCCATCATTTCTTCAAATATGTCTCGGGGAGTGCCCTGGTTCGCCCGCCTTGGTTTTTTGATGTCAATGAAGAAGGCGAAGGAATTGTGGACGTGACCACTCATTTGGTCGATTTGGTCCAGTGGGAAGCCTTTCCTGGGAAAGTCTTGGATTCCTCCAATGTAGAAATGGTCAAAGCCCGGCGTTGGCCCACAATTTTGACAAAAGAGGAATTTACAAAGGTAACCGGCCTAGAGGAGTTTCCGTCATACTTGGAGAAGGATATCATCAAGGGTAGGCTTCATGTGTATTGCAATGGTGAGATGATTTATAAAATAAATGGCAAACATGCGAAGGTTTCAGTAATATGGAACTATCAGGCGCCTGAGGGTACCGGAGATACGCATTACAGTGTTATGCGCGGCACAAAGTGCGATTTGATTATCAAACAGGGAGAGGATGAAAGTTACAAACCGGTACTTTATGTTCAGCCGACGATCAAAGGGCCTTTTGATAACATACTTCAAAACACCATCGAAAACGAAGTGCAGAATTTGTTCCCAGGTACGACCGCCGAAAAATTGGATAATGGGCTATGGCGAATTGACATTCCGGATAAGTTTAAAATAGGGCATGAGGCCCATTTTGCCCAGGTCACCGAAAATTATTTAAAATATCTTGAGGCGGGAAAACTTCCTGAGTGGGAGGTCCCCAATATGATTTCGAAGTATTACACGACCATTGAGGCATATAAAATGGCGAAAACTGTAAAGGAAGATAGATGAAGAAGTACTTTTCAATGGTTCTCGTTTCCTTCGCATGTCTTTTGATTCTTTCTTGCGCTTCCGTTGGAAATAACAAAGTTCTCTACTTTGCACATTCTTTGCCGACCGTGCACCCCGTGCATAAAGGTATTTTGGCGATGCAGGAATCCCTGAACGAAAAATCAGGCGGCAAATTACAGATAAAGATTTTTCCTGACGGGCAGTTGGGTTCAGAGCGCGAGGCCTTGGAGCTTTTACAGATCGGAAGTATTGCCATGACCAAGGTAAGCGCCTCGGCATTGTCAAATTTCGCCCCGGAATATCAAATAACGGTAATTCCTTATTTGTTTAGGGACAGTGAGCATCTATTCGCGAACCTGGAAGGCGAGGTCGGGAAGCAACTTTTAGAAGGTGGCACTGAATATTTATTGCGCGGTATTTGTTTCTATGATGCAGGCGCCCGAAGTTTCTATACCAAGGATAGGCAGATTCATTCACCCGATGACCTCAATGGACTTAAAGTTAGGGTACAGAACGACCAGATGTCGGTCGATATGGCAAATACCCTTGGTGCATCGGCAACGCCAATGGCCTTTGGCGAACTGTATACCGCCTTGCAGCAAAATGTGGTCGACGGGGCCGAGAACAATATTCCTTCTTTCGTAAGCTCCAATCATTTTGAGGTTTGTAAATATTATATTTTCGATGAACATACCATGGTGCCCGATGTGGTCATTATAGGTACTAAGTTCTGGGATCGACTTTCCGATGAAGAGAAAGGTTGGTTAGAGGCCGCCGCAAAAGAAAGTGTGGCGAAGCAAAAAAGATTTTGGGCCGAAACCGTTCAAGAGAATATGAAAATGCTCAAAGAAGCAGGTGTGGAATTTATTTATCCTGACAAGGAACCTTTTGTCAAGAAGTCAAGACCGGTTATGCAGCGTTTAATGGAAAACCCTAGTTTGAAACCGCTTATCGAAAAGATAAATTCAAATTGATGGAAAAAGCCTACCAATTATTGAATAAGATTATCGAAACCCTATTGGTGGTTATTTTTGGTCTTTTGGTGATTGATGTGGTATGGCAGGTGGTATCACGTTACGTGGTCGGTCAATCAAGCTCCTTTACGGAAGAATTCGCCAGATTTGCCCTAATATGGCTTACCGTATTGGGAGCTGCTTACATCAACGGGCAAAAAGAGGGTCATTTATCAATGGATTTTCTCTTATCGAAACTTCCAGAAGAAAAGAAAACAAAGCGAAAAAAAGTGATTCAGGTTTTCATGGCACTTTTTGCTTTGATAATTATGGTACTTGGCGGTGGCAACTTGGTATATACCACTTTAAGTCTGGGTCAGGTCTCATCGGCACTCCAAATTCCGCTCGGGTTCGTTTATGCCATCGTTCCCATATCAGGTTTGATGATCCTATTTTTTTCGATTTATAACATCAAGAAATTAAATTTTTAAAATGAGCATTGAGACCATTAGCATACTTGTTCTATTTCTGGGTTTTATCGGTTTATTGGCCTATGGCGTACCGGTGGCATATGCGATTGGGATTTCGACTACCTTGACACTGATATTGAATATCGCGTTTTTGCCGGCGACAACCACGGCGGCACAGCGCATGACCACGGGTATTGACAATTTTGCACTGTTGGCCATTCCCTTCTTTATTTTGGCAGGGGAGATTATGAATACCGGAGGAATCGCGAAACGTTTGATTGATTTTGCAAAGTCTTTGATTGGAAGCCTTCCTGGTGGGCTGGCCTTCGTAAACATTATTGCCGCCATGCTTTTCGGGGCAATATCGGGATCTGCGGTCGCGGCGGCATCGGCAATAGGAAGCACCTTGACCGACAAAATGGAAAGCGAGGGCTACCCAAGAGAGTTTAGCGCAGCGGTGAATATTAGTTCTTCGACTACCGGACTGTTGATTCCACCTAGTAATGTGCTTATTATTTTCGCGCTTGCCAGTGGAGGAACGGCCTCTGTCGCGGCTTTGTTCATCGCCGGGTATATTCCAGGAATATTGGTAGGCTTGGCACTGATGATAATGGTGTATGTCTATGCCAAAAAGAAAGGACTACCCAGGGCTCCACGCGTAGGCCTCAAAAAGCTTTTCTTGGATTTTAGAAGGGCGATTTTAAGCCTGACCCTATTGATTATTGTCGTGGGCGGAATAGTCGCAGGGGTTTTTACGGCCACGGAAGCTGCGGCAATAGCTGTGGTCTATGCAGTAATATTGGGTTTTATAAATAGGGAATTGAAGTTTAGCGATTTTAAACCCTTGCTTTTGCGTAGTGCAAGAACCACCGCAATTGTTATGTTCTTGATTGCTACCTCCATGGCCATGTCGTGGTTGTTTTCGTTTGAGGGAATTCCGCAAATGTTGACCTCGGCTTTGCTTGACAATGTAAGCAACCCATTCGTCATATTTCTTATGATCAATATTATTCTCTTGATTATCGGAACTTTCATGGATATGACTCCGGCCGTCCTGATTTTCACGCCGATATTTCTTCCAGTGGCCGTGGCCTTGGGAATGCATCCCGTTCAATTCGGAATGATAATTGTCTTGAACCTCTGTATTGGGGTCTGTACCCCGCCCGTAGGTACCCTGCTTTTTGTGGGAAGTGGGGTCGCAAAAGTGCCCGTTACCAAGGTTATCAGGCCGTTGTTGCCTTTGTTGATCGTCATGACCTTGGTACTCATGATCATTACCTATTTCCCCGAGATTTCACTTTGGTTGCCCAGGCTTTTCGAATTGATCGATTGATTTACAGAAAATAGGCGATTCCAATTCCAAAGACGATAGCGACCAACTTTCGTAAGTTGAAGGTGTGGCCTTCAGAACTTTCAAAGAGGATTACCGTCGAAATATGAAGAAAGACCCCAATGACCAAAGACGTGATGGGAACATAGTAATCCGTCAAAATCTCAAAATTTGAAGCCAAATATGAGCCTAAGGGTGTCATCAGCGAAAAGAGAAAAATAAATAACAGGGTATACGAAAGTTTGATTTTCGAGTTCAGTAAAAAGATGCTCAAGATGATAGCGATGGGCACCTTGTGCATCAGTATTCCATATAAAATGGCACCATTGTTTTCGATGGGAAATCCTTCCAAAAGAGAATGGATGCATAGGCTGGCAAAGACCAAAACCGGAAAATTGCTTTTGTCGTTATCGATATGCACATGCCCATGTTCGGCGCCCTTTGAGAAAAACTCCAAGAATATTTGCAACAATATGCCGAGCATTGTAAAGAGCCCGACCGTTCTTGCATCCGATCTTTCATAAACTTCCGGAAAAAGTTCGAACAGTGTCAAAGACAATAAAAAGGCCCCGCTAAAAGCCAACAGAAGCTTGAAATGGTTTTTGTTCCTGGGTTTTGTGACGAAAACGAAACCGAAGCTGAGTAGAACGGCTAGAATTAGTAGTAGGTAGGTCATAGGCTCTCTTTGGATTAAAAGCTAATGGAAAATCGTCGATAGTATCACGTCTCGTTGAGTACGACTAACTTTTAACATTAACCTTGAACCTGAAAGTTGTGGGCCAAATTTAACCTATTTTTGCAACTTCTGATTTGGGATTATGAGTGGAAATTTCAAAATGGTGGCAAAGACCTTGTTTGGGTTTGAAGAGATTCTGGCCAGGGAAATTCAAAATCTTGGTGGTGGAAACATTGTTCCTGGTATACGCAATGTTTCCTTCGAGGGTGACACAGGGTTTATGTATAAGGCGAATCTTTGCCTTCGTACAGCGATCAAGATCATAAAACCGATCCATTCGTTTTCCGTAAGAAATGAAAACGACCTCTACCGAAAAATATTTGAAATGGATTGGAGCGAACACCTTTCCGTTGATATGACCTTCGCCATTGATTCAACCGTAAACTCGAAAAACTTTTCGCATTCGCTTTATGTTTCGCAAAAGGCAAAGGATGCCATTGCCGACAAGTTCAGAAAAACAGATGGTAAGCGACCCGATGTCGATGTGAAGTTTCCCGATCTACGGATCAATATCCATATTCAAAATGAACGATGTAATGTTTCGTTAGACAGTTCTGGCAGATCGCTACATCATAGAGGATATCGCATAGCGACGAATATTGCCCCAATCAATGAGGTATTGGCGGCGGGGCTCTTATTATTGAGCGGTTGGGAAGGCCAGTCCGATTTTATGGATCCCATGTGTGGTAGCGGTACTTTTTTGACCGAAGCGGCAATGATCGCCTGCAACATACCGGCAAATATCAATCGCAAGGGTTTTGCCTTTGAAAGATGGTCTGACTTCGATGAAGAACTTTACGCAAAAATTGTTGAGGTATGCCTGAACAAGAGCAGGGAATTCCATCATGGGATCATTGGTTACGACAAGGCACCATCGGCTGTGAGAAAAGCTGGGGAGAACATTGAAAATGCAAATCTAGCGGAATTTATATCAGTGGAAAGAAAGAACTTTTTTCATACCGAAAAACCTACCGAAGGGCCTTTACATATGGTGTTCAACCCACCCTATGGCGAGCGGTTGAACTTGAATATGGAAGAATTCTATGCATCGATTGGCGATACCTTGAAGCAGGGCTACCCCGGTACCAATGCCTGGTTGATTACTTCGAATATGCAGGCCTTAAAGTATGTAGGATTGCGAACATCGAAAAAAATAAAAGTATTCAATAGCCATCTAGAATCCCGGTTTGTGAAATACGAAATGTATGAGGGGAGTAGAAAACGAAAGGCATTACATACAGAGTGATCTATTGTTCTTCAGTTTCGGTCGGCTGATCTTCTATTGGTTTTTTGGGGTTTTTCGCCTTTTTATATAGCGGAAGGAAATAGGTCAGTGAATAATTGTAGCCCACACCAAACCTGCTTCCATCGGTTACCTTGTTGAACCCCGGGATGAACAGATCCGGGAAATTGGTATTTCGGTTGGCATTGGTGAGCAAAAAACCAATTCGTGCACTGGCCCCCATGTATATGTTCTTGATAATCTCGAACTTGACTCCGACCACCGCTTCCAACCATGAATTCGTACGCCCATCATATTCCTCCGGCTCGATGCTTCCCAAAGGGAAGTCCACAGGGTTCCAATAGCGACTTGAATCGAAGATCTGATGGCTGTTCAGGGTGTGTCCCAAAGTTCCAAACGCATATCGCCCACCCACATGTATTAGGTTTTGCTCCCCATACCAGTTGGCATAGGTATTGTAATCGACACCCAATTTAATATAACTGCCCGTGGTCGTGAAGTTATACAGGTCTTCTTGCTTCGTCTTTTTTTCACGCCCCAATTCGCCCGCTAAATATAGCTTTTGACTTATGCGATAGTCCCCGACAAACTCTATTCCACTGTAGCCATCAAGAAATAATTTTGTTAGGGGCCTACTGATATCGATTCCGACACGTAGACCATATTTTTGTTTGTATACCGGAACACTATCCTTAACTACTGTCTGCAAAGAATCGGTCTGTGCCCGAACTCCGGTAAACGCCAATAATAGAAAAAGACTAATGAAATATCTTGACATTGGCGATGGTGTCGTTTTGGGTTAATGAAGTCGTGATCACTTCAATATTTTTTGTCCAATTATTGTCATCGGTCGGAATCGTAGCTTGAATATTTTCGAAATTCATCACGAAGCCACATGCCCGGGAAACAAATTTTTTATTGAGATCGTAATTAAAGGTAAGGGTATCTATATCGGCTGTTTCGGGATCTTCCGGATCGAGATTTCGTGTAATCAAAAAGGAAGTCGTAGTCGCGTCGGCCCTCAGCGGAACTTTGATTTCGGTCAATGAGACATTCTCGATTACGTCGAAAACCTCGCCATCGAGGACTCCTTTGACCTCTAAGGCCTGAACCTCCTTTAACATTGCGGTATCGAACTGATCGTAAAACCGAACGACCAATTGAGGCGTATCACCGTCGACGCAGATATCGTCTTTTTCACATGCTGAAAAAAAGATGATTCCGGAGAGAACAATAAATTCCAAGGCAATTTTTTTCATACGCTATCGCTTCGCCAAAAGTACGACATTTTCAACATGATGGGTCTGGGGGAACATATCAACGGCTTGCACTTTTTTGATCTCGTAGAATTCTTTCATGACTGCCAAATCCCTTGCTTGTGTAGCACTGTTACAACTAACGTAGACTATTCTATTCGGACGAATATTCAAAATTTGTTGCACGACATCTTTGTGCATGCCATCGCGTGGGGGATCTGTTATGATAATGTCGGGCCTTCCATTTTCATTTAGGAATTCTTGGTTCAAGACTTTTTTCATATCTCCGACAAAGTAGTCTACATTGTCGATCTTGTTTTGCCGGGCATTTTCTTTTGCATCGGCTATGGCTTCCGGCACTGATTCAATACCAATTACCTTTTTGGCATTTTTTGCAATAAACTGGGCAATCGTTCCGGTACCGGTGTAGAGGTCATATACCAATTCTTCCCGGGCCAAATCTGCAAAATCACGAACAATTTTATAAAGCTCATAGGCTTGTTCAGAATTGGTCTGATAAAAAGACTTTGCATTGATCTTGAATTTCAATCCTTCCATTTCCTCATAAATGTGATCTGGCCCGGCAAAGCATATCACTTTTTGATCGTAAATGGTGTCATTCTGCTTTTGATTAATGACATATTGCAAAGAGGTTATTTCTTGAAAAGTTTCTTTCAAATGGTTCAATAGGGCTTCCCGTTTTATTTGGTCATCCTCATAAAACTGAATCAAGACCATGACCTGACCAGTGGAAGATGTTCGAATCATCAAGGTTCTCAGCTGACCCTGCTGATTTCTTGGGTTGAAAAATGTGAGCCCGTTTTCCAAAGCAAATTTCTTGACCTCATTTCGAATGTCATTTGAGGGATCTTGCTGCAAATGACATTTTTTTATATCAAGAATTTTGTCCCACATACCGGGAATGTGAAAGCCCAAGGCATTTTTGTCGGTTATTTCTTCATCAGACTGGATTTCATCCAAGGTCAGCCAACGACTATCTGAAAAGGAAAACTCCATTTTATTGCGATAGAAGTACTGTTTTTTCGATCCGAGAATCGGGGATATCACGGGTAGATCTAAATAACCAATTCGCCTTAGGTTATTTTCAACCTCTTTTTGTTTGTAATGTAGTTGATGTGTATAACCCATATCTTGCCATTTGCATCCGCCACATACCCCGAAATGTTGGCAATGTGGCTCGACCCTTTTGTCTGAAAGGGTGTGAAATCTGGTGGCAACCCCCTCGAAATAGGCTTTTCTTTTTTTGGTGGTCTGTACATCGACAATATCGCCGGGTACGGTATTGGTAAGAAAAATGACCCTGCCATCGGGCGCCTTGCCAATGGTCTTGCCTTTGGCACCTGCATCGATTACCTCGACATTTTCAAAAAGCGGTCGCTTTTTCTTTTTCCGCATGCATCAAATGTAACAATAGCAATGCACTTATAACAGCTATCTTTAATGCCATACTATTAAAAAAAGTTAAAAGTGAACCTTTTTGATAGTTGGCCGTCTTTATAATAGAAGTCTGGAAAATGAAGCCTCAGAAAGTGTTTGATTCCTTGTTGGTGTTACAATATCAGCGCGGCGACAAAAAGGCGCTTGAACTTCTGGTCAATCGGCATCACACAAGGTTTTGTAGACAGGCCCATTGGTACGTTCGCGATGTCGATGTTTCGCAAGATATAGCCCAGGAATGTTGGGCGACGATCATAAGCAAGATACATAGTTTGAAAGACCCCAATTCTTTCGGCAGTTGGGCCATGCGGATCGTCACCAGAAAATCTTTGGATTTCGTAAAAAGAAACGCTCGAAATCGAGAACGTCTAAAGCAGTACAAAGCCAATACAGGGATATCTGAAGAGGATGATGATCGGTCTGTTGAAATAAAGAAATTAAAGGAGGCAATGGGCACCCTCGGCAGAGAGCAACAAATCGTTTTGCGTTTATTTTATACAGAGGAATACGCTCTGAAGGAAATCGCGGAAATATTGGATATCAATATAGGAACCGTAAAATCGCGATTGTTCCATGCAAGGGAAAAACTGAAGACAATTTTAAAACAATGAATAGATTCTCGCCCTTGTCCGCCAATGGGCAGGTTCACGGGAATCACAATAAAACTCAATATCATGAGAAAGGAAACAGAAAAAATAGATGAACTAATTAAAGAAACCCTAAGTCAAGAAGAGGCCAAATTCTATGATGAACTCGAAGAGAAAAATCTGATTGGCAAAATAGGCGACGTTTATCGCGGAAAAATGGGCTGGTTGGCCATAACTATGAACATAGTACATTTGATCATTTTTATACTCTTTGTGTATTGTATCGTTCAATTTTTAAACACGGAGGAAATCAATATGCTCATCAAGTGGGCATCAGCAGGTTTCCTATGTATGATCGCCATGGGCATGTTAAAACTTTATGTCTGGATGCAAATGGACAAGAACGATATACTTCGCGAAATTAAAAGACTCGAGCTTCAAGTTTCGGGCATGGCCCATAAGCTGGATAGGTAGTTCATCGATACGATGGTTTGAAATATGCCAATATTTAGTAATTTAGCGGCTCTACAAGGATGATTTCTCTCCTACGCTGAATTTTCGAGTCTTCGAAAGGATAAAGGTGCAGAAGGAATTACTGAAGTTTATTTTAAAGTAATTTTTATCATGTCAGTTTTAGAAAAAATCTCTTCTAAAGAAGCAATCGCTTTGGAAGAAAAGTATGGAGCACAGAATTACCACCCATTACCCGTTGTATTGAGCCGCGGAGAAGGCGTTCATGTTTGGGACGTGGAGGGCAAAAAGTATTATGATTTTCTTTCGGCCTATTCGGCGGTGAACCAAGGACATTGTCACCCGCGAATCATTGGGGCGCTAAAAAGCCAGGCCGAGAACCTTACCCTGACCTCTCGTGCCTTTTATAACGATATGCTCGGCCAATACGAGAAATATATCACCGATTATTTTGGTTTCGACAAGGTTTTACCCATGAACACAGGGGCCGAGGCCGTTGAAACGGCCATCAAATTGGCCCGAAAGTGGGGTTATGAAAAAAAGGGAATTCATTCGAACCAAGCGAAAATTGTGGTCTGCCAAAACAACTTTCACGGTAGGACTATTACGATTATCAGTGCCTCCAACGACCCCGTTGCAACAGAGAATTTCGGTCCGTTTACCCCGGGCATAATCTCCATTCGTTATGATGACATTGACGCATTGCGTGAGGCCCTGAAAGATGGGAACGTTGCCGCGTTTTTGGTAGAGCCCATTCAGGGCGAGGCGGGGGTCTACGTTCCTGACGAAAACTATTTGAGGGAGGCGTATGAAATATGTCAAGAACGGAACGTGCTTTTCATTGCAGACGAGGTGCAAACCGGTATTGCACGTACCGGAAAACTGCTTGCCGTTGATCACTCTGATATCAAACCCGATATCTTGATTTTGGGTAAGGCTATTTCTGGTGGAGTATTTCCCGTATCTGCAGTGTTGGCCGATAATCAAATTATGGAGGTGATCAGACCGGGCAACCACGGTTCGACCTTTGGCGGAAATCCCATGGCATGTGCAGTTGCAATGGCTGCACTCGAAGTGGTGCGTGATGAGAATCTGGCTGAAAACGCCGCTGAATTGGGAGCGTTGTTCCGCAGCGAAATGCAAAAATTGGTCGAGGAATCAGACCTGGTACGCCTGGTAAGGGGCAAAGGGTTGTTGAACGCTATTGTAATCAATGATACCGAAGATAGTTCGACAGCATGGGACATTTGTATGGCATTGAAGGAAAACGGACTTCTGGCCAAGCCGACCCACGGCAATATCATTCGATTTGCCCCACCTTTGGTGATGACCCAAGAACAATTACTGGACTGTGTTTCAATAATAAGAAAAACCCTCAGAGCGTTTAAGAAGTAGAAAAAAGGGTGTTTTGAAGGTCGGCCATATGGTCATCACGAACGCAATGACGTTGAACAAGGCTTTCAAAACACCTCTTTTCCCTAAAACTCAGATTGGATACCCTCCATACCAATAAGGGCGATAATCGCCGCAAAGTATAGGATGGTCAATACCAAAAAGATTATTGCCAGTGCAATACCGATATAGGCCAGGATTTTTGCGGTCTTGGCACTTTCATGACCAATATAGGCTTCTGGATTCGCCTCATGCAATCGTTCGGCCTTCTTGGCCCCGTTCAGGGCCATAATACTGAAAATGATTCCGGCCGGCCAGCAGCAAAAAGATAGCACCAGCCCTACGATGCCCATGGTTACCGCATTACTTGCCCCGGGTAGCTGTTCTTGAGTCATATCATTATTGTTCCATGCCCATTTGTTCCATCATTTCTTGCACTTGCTCCATATAGGCATCGATACCGCCCATTTCCTGAATTTTGTAGATGGTATACAACAAAGTTAGAACTCCAAGAACAAGTCCGATTATCGCAATTATCTTAGTCGTTTTCAATTGACTGAAATTTGAATAATCGGCTGGGTTTGATAGATAGGTCTTTTCGTCCTTTCTTATAAGTATAAATGCTATGCCCGACATTATAATGCCTCCCAGCCCCGAACTGCAAAAGCAGCATAGAAATGAAATAATCGATAATACAAGGGCAATGGTTACGTTGGGAAGTTTTTGCTGTTCCATGATTTATTGGTATTCGTTAAATGAATTTAAGTACATAGTTGGTCAATATCAATGTGACGGTCGATATCAACAAGGTGATTATTATTTGATTGGAATATTTAATGGCGAAAAAGCGATTGACCAGTAAAAATCCGAAGAGCAGGATTATCGCATAAATTGCCGGATACATTTCAAAGGCCGCCATAAATTCACCTTTGAGAATAAGTGCTGCCGAACGTTGTAGTCCACATCCCGGACATTCGAACCCAAACAATTTTTTATTCAGACAGGGCATCATATAATCCTCCAAGGAAAAAAATAATTGATACAATTGTATTATCATCGGGCATCCATTGCTTGCTGAAAATTACCATATTTTTGCTAAATAGGATAGAATAATGGATGTTTTTCAAATAGGTGATAAGGTTGAAGTTCTTGACGATACGGTAAACGGCACAGTCGTACATATTGACGGAAATGAAATCACTATTGTATCTGAAGAGGACTTTGAACTTACCTATTCAATAAACGAACTGGTAAAAGCAACGGCAAAGGGAGGGCTGCAAATCAACAGTCAAGATATCCTCAAGGCCAAAGCGGAAAAAGAGCTTCCGAAGAAAAAGAAACCTTCCATTCCTCCAAAAAAAGAAAGAAATGCACCTAAAATGGAGGTAGATCTACATATTGGCCAATTGGTCAAATCGAGCAAGGGCATGACCAATCATGAAATGTTGAATCTACAATTGGAAACCGCAAAAAGACAACTTGAATTTGCCATTCGAAAGCGAATTCAGAAAGTGGTTTTCATACATGGTGTGGGAGAAGGGATTTTAAGGGAAGAGCTTTATACCTTATTCAGGCGTTACGAAAATGTGAAGTATTATGATGCCGAATACAAAAAGTACGGGGCGGGTGCCACCGAGGTATATGTTTTTCAGAATGCCTAAACCTATTCGGTTTTCGTAGTGCTTACGGTGCCGAATTCATTTATGCTAAGGTCGGTGATACGTGCATCGGTGCCCGTAATGAAGGAAACGTCAGACAATGTAATGGTGTGGTTAAAGGTGACCGTGTCGGTCTCGACGCCGGCCGTGGAAATTGTCAACATCCCGTTCTGGGCAACAATTTCGTTTATTACGGTAGGTTCGGTCAAGGGAACATCAGCGCAAAAATAATCGCTTGATACGTTGTCTGAAAAAAGTCGATAGGTCAATTTTGATTGTGAACCGATGGTACTGGTAATATCGGCCTCCGTAGGCTCGTTTTTTAATAGCCCGCTCTGCAATTCAAGAATCAAGGCCTCATCCCCATTAATTTTAAAGAATAGTTGGGTATCCAAATCTACCGTCCCACAAGTTTGTGGGTCAACGCTGTCAAAATCAATGGTTTCTATTTGTAAGTCTCCGTCATCGCATGATGCAAAAAGACACAGACATGCCAAAAACAAAATTCGTTTCATATGCCAAAACTAAATGAAATATGGCATATGTTTGGGGAATGTTCCTATAAATTAACCTTAAATTTGTCTGCTGAATCAGAGATATCTATAATCATGCAATAATGGATAAAGTCTATTTGGATAATGCCGCCACAACATGTGTCAGGTCAGAGGTAATCGAAAGAATGCAAAAAGCCCTGGCCGAGTGCTATGGCAACCCCAGTTCAACGCATAGTTTTGGCCGTACGGCTAAAACGGCCATCGAAACGGCCCGAAAGACCGTTGCCAAATATTTGAACGCCCATCCCTCTGAAATTATCTTTACTTCGGGCGGTACGGAGGCCGATAATATGATACTTCGTTGTTCGGTGAGGGACCTTGGTGTCAAGACCATCATTACCTCAAAAATTGAACACCATGCCGTACTGCATACGGCCGAGGAATTGGAACAAGAATTTGATATCGCTGTCCATTATGTTGATTTAGACTTGAACGGAAATCCCGATTTGGGGCATTTGAAAACATTGTTGCAACAAGACGACTCAAAGAAATTGGTCAGTCTGATGCATGTGAACAATGAAATCGGAAATAAAATCGATATCGAGGCCGTATGTGCATTGTGCAAGGAGTACGATGCGCTGATCCATTCCGATACGGTGCAATCCATCGGGCATTACCCGTGGGATGTGCAGCAAACCCCAATCGATTTTATGACGGCCGCATCCCATAAATTTCATGGCCCAAAAGGAGTTGGTTTTGCCTATCTACGAAGAAACTGTGGTTTGAGGCCTATGATTTCAGGGGGGGCTCAAGAAAGAGGTTTTAGGGCCGGCACCGAGGCCTATCATAATATTCTTGGTCTCGAAGAAGCCTTTGTTCGCTCGTATGATAACCTAGAAAAGGAAACGGCCCAGGTCAAGGGCCTGAAAGAATATTTTATCAAAAGGATAAAGGAGGAAATACCGGGAGCCAAGTTCAACGGACTTTCTGGTGACCTTGACCAAAGCACATATACCTTGGTCAATGTCAACCTACCTGTAAGTCAAGAACAGGCCCTAATGCTTTTATTCAATTTAGATGTCAAGGGAATTGCCTGCTCAAAAGGAAGTGCTTGCCAATCGGGTAATGCAATGGGTTCGCACGTTTTGAGCCAGATACTTTCGGAAGAAGATCTTCAAAAACCGTCGATACGTTTTTCCTTCTCCATTTATAATACTAAAGAAGAGCTTGATTATACCATTTCTACACTGAAAGAATTTGTAGATCAATAACGTTTGTAGGCCACCTGTGCGAACTATCTGTTCAGCTTTTCCCGTTTCTTTCGGTCTTTTTTGCGTTCGCGGTCATAAGGAAATTTTCGAGCGGCCTGCTTCATCATTTTATCGATAAGGTCTGTTGTATTCTTACCCGATTTTTTATTGATTTCCTTTTCATATTTCCAGAGCAGCTTTCCGGTAATACCATCACTTATCTTAATGCCTATCCTTCCATAATCTGAATCCCCTGAAAAATAATCGAGTATGCTGAACCCGGTCGGTATACCTTTCGAGAGAAGAATATTAAGATCCAAATTTCCACTGATGATACCGTCGACTCCCAATATCTCTGAAAGTTGTTTTATCGTATAGACATCGATATTTTCATAGGTAATGTTGTTTTGCCCTAGAATGGCCTTGGTGTCTTTGGTGTTTTGAAATTCGACCTGAAATTTTTTCTTTCTTCGACGTTTTAAAAAATAGGTTTCCAAAGCATCCTGAACGGCATAGCCTTCGCGCCCTTCGAGGTCTTTGAGCTCTTGTTTCGACATTTCCTCGTCAAGATCAAGGTTGGTCAGAAATGGCAAAATCGCTAGTGTGCGATGCTCGAGGGCAAGCTCGTCAAACTTTGCGCTTTCATAAATGTTCTTCTGCGAGATCAAGACGATGGGCGACCATAGCAATATGAGCAGCACCTTGAAAGATATTTTAATAAAAGGAATTTTCATCATGATCAAAACTGCATTTTCAATCTTAGATTGAGCACCCTACTGGTCATAAAATTAGGTATGCCGAACTGTTGTTTGCTATCTACATCTCGAACCCAGGTGTTGGTTATCGAGTTCTGGTTATTGAACAGATTGAAAACCTCGAAGCCCGCGCTGAATTCTTTGAACTTGTGTAACCAATGGCCTTTCCGATATTTTTTTTCGGAATCTACAAAAATATGTGAAATTCCCAAATCGGCCCGTTTGTAGGAATCCAATCGATTCTGAAAAATGTAGGGGTCGGCATAACTCGGCGAACCACCGGGTACCCCCGTATTATAGACCAGATTGAGGTACATTTTCAGATTAGGGATATTCGGAATATAGTCTTGAAAAAGGACGCCCAATTTGAGACGTTGGTCGGTCGGTCTTGCAATGTAGCCTCTGTTAGCACTGTTTTCCTCGGTCTTTAAATAGCCGACACTTACCCATGATTCCGTACCGGGTACAAAGGCACCGTTCATTCTGAATTCCATTCCATAGGCGTAGGCCGTTGCATTGTTGTTGGCGACATATCGTATGCGTACATCATCTAAGGTATAGGTATTGACATTTTGGAGGTATTTATAATAGGTCTCGCCCAGCAGGGTAAAAGGCCGCTCCCATAGTTTGAAACTGTATTGACTGCCAAAAACCAAATGAAATGACTTTTGGGCCTTAACGTTCGACCTCACCATACCGCTGTTGTCGCGCAGCTCACGATAGAAGGGTGGCTGGTGATATAATCCGCCTGACAACCTGAACAGTATGTCTTTTTGCCAATTGGGTTTAAGTGCAAACTGTCCCCGTGGGCTAAAAACCATCTGTGATTCCCTGGGAACATCCCTTCCACTGACCGTCCAGCGGTGTGTTCTAACACCAATGTTGTAATAAATATTGGTTTGGCCCCATTCGTCTCTTTGGCTCAACTGAACGAATCCTGTAAAACGATTGGTTTTGACAAAGTTCGAGGCACCTATTCCGAAATAGGGTAGCAGGTCCCCTGAGAAGGGTTCTTCGGGTTCATTGTTTTGAATGCCCGAAAAAGGAGGTCTAATACTAAATCCGGCCGAGTCGATAAAAATCGATTCCCTGAGCTGATCTCGAATATCCTCATATGAATATTTAGCACCCCATTCCAGTTCAAGCCTGTCAAAACGATGGGTGCCTTTGTGTTGAAGATTGATGATCAACGCATCGAGATCGTTTCTCGATCTATCAAACTGTGAACCTATTCCCCTCGAAACGGTCGGTTCACCAAAGGTGTCACCGCCCAGGTCGGTATCGACATCACCTAATTCATACTGTGCGATTATATCTGAATATTCTTCCTCCGTGGTATGGTAAATAGAGGCTATCAATTTAAGATCTGTTCTGTCATTCGGAATATAGGTTCCCTTCAATGCTCCAAAAACGGTACTATATCTATTGTTTTCGCGACCTTCATAATCAACGGTCAATGACCGTGGTTCGTTTATGGTGCCGAAATTGGTCTGACGATTCAATGGCTCGTTCTCATAATCGTTGACTGAAATGTTGCCCAAAAACCCAAGGTTGAATTTCTTGCTGAAATGATGGCTAAAATAACTTTGTAGATCGATAAAGACCGGATTGAAATTACTGTTCGTTTGCTGACTATTGACCAAAAGGGCATTGTTACGATATCGCAGGCCGCTAACACTGCTTAGCTTTTTGTTTTTTGAGATGGTTTCGACCGTCGCACTGGCACCAAGCATACTTAGATCCAATTGTATGCCCTTAGAGGTCGGATTTTTATAGGTGATATCAAGAACGGAGGACATTTTATCGCCATACTTCGCCTGAAACCCTCCCGGGGAGAACTTCACACCCTGTACCAAATCGCTGTTAACGAAACTCAGGCCTTCTTGTTGTGCCGACCGGATCAAGAAAGGGCGATAGACCTCGATTTCATTTATATAGACCAGGTTTTCGTCAAAATTCCCACCCCTCACTGAATATTGCGTGCTTAGTTCATTGTTCGAGGATACTCCAGGAAGCAATTTCAATATGTTCTCCACTCCTGCATTGGCCCCGGGTATGCGACGCACGATGTTGGCCGGAATCGTGGTTACGCCCTCCACATCCTTTTCACCGGTAGGTGTGACAGTGACACCGTCGACTTGAATTGCATCGGCCTTCATGATCGGATTGAACTCGAAAATCTCGTTCGTTCTCAGAATTAGGTTTTCAACGATTATGTCTTTTAACCCTAAATGCGAAAAAGTAATGGTCGTTTCCTCGTCGGCGGTTATTTTCAACATATAAAATCCATTTTCATTTGACGAAGTACCGTTCTTACCGTCGGTGATGTTCACCTTGGGAACAATGTTGTTTTCGACATCCAATATCACACCGGTAATGGTCGCATGTTGCCCTTGTAGATATGATGTGGGGCCTAGTAAGAAGAGAAGCAATAAGGTCTTAAGACACTTCAAACCATTTATTTTCTGAAAAACGTGCTGGTGAAGATAGTTTTGTTTCCAACGTTATCAGTAACCTCTACTTCAAGGTTACATTCCTTCTTATCAAGAATCTTATCGTCGAAATTGTAGGTTATGGTATTTCTTTTGGGTTCGTATTCCATAAGAATCCATTCTCCGTTAAGAGTAGCCTTATACGAATCGATGCCACTAAGATCGTCTGAAATATGTAGACTCAGATAATTGTAGTTGTTCAGCCACTGTTTTTCCTTGAAGTTCTTGGGCCTTATTTTCGGCGGAACGGAATCTTTGGCCAAAGTATAGGTTCCCAAATTTCTTGTGCGGGTAGTAAAGGTTTTTCCTCTTTTGAAAGTAGAGGCATAGTTGGGCTTCATTTTTCGATTCAACCTTGCCACGAACATTTTATCACGCTCTGCCTGGGAATATTTGGAAACGTCAAAAGTAATCGTGAAGTTACGATGGGCGGCCACCCTGTTGTTATGGATTGTAACCGTATCTTGGCCTTTTTTCAGGTCAATGTAAAAATCTTCATAAAACGTATTGGCCGGAAAATATACGTTGGCAGCGCCTAACTCAAAATTATTGGGCTTTTTGGCAATGATATAATCAGATGTCTTTTTGATTTTCTTTTCGTTCTTTAGCGTTTCCCGTTTCCCTTCGATAGGTATGATGGCTTTTACCTTGTTGCCTTTCAGGTCTTTGATTAAAATTTCAACGGAATACGACAGTCCCTCCTTTACATTTATTTTTCCATCATTGTACAGTTCATTATAGATACTCAGTTTGTTGCTCGGGGTCTTGAAAAGACGCTGGATTTTCTGCCTATACCTTCCGTAGTGGTCATAGTCGATGAAGGTGTTGATGTATCGTGTTTCCCGGAAGGAAAATGTTTCAAAATCGTATTCGGAATAGACCCTTCCGTTAACGGATTGCCTCACTGAAAAGACCCCATTCTTATTGGCGGCCAAATCTTGTCGGTCGAAAGCGATAATACCGAGTCCGATCGTACCTATTGCATTGACTTTGTCGGCCTTGAAGCTGCCATCTTTCTGTCTTCTGAAATTCAGCGCCACCTTGCCATTGCTTTGGTTCACCTGCGCATTTTTTGATAACGGATAGCCGTAAAGTTTGACCAGAATCGGGTTTGTTGCGTCCAAGACATCAAGGTCGTAAAGTAACGGGTTGGTCGGTTTTTCGGTTACGCTGTTCCTGATTTCGAAATGAAGGTGTGGCCCAGACGAACTACCCGTATTGCCGCCATAGGCAATTACCTGTCCCTTTTCTACCTTGAGCTCACCAAAATCGGGAAAGACTTCGATTTCATAAGACCTTTTATCATACTGTGCCTTTTTGATATAGCTCTCGATTTCAGGTGCGAATTTTTGCAAATGGGCATATACAGAGGTATGGCCACTTGGGTGGGCGATATAAATGGCCTTGCCATATCCCCAATGGGATATCTTAATGCGCGTAACGCTGCCGTCGGCAATTGAATATACAGGTAGGCCCTGTCTACGCTGGGTCTTGATGTCGATTCCTGAATGAAAGTGGTTGGATCGCAATTCACCAAAACTACCGGCCAAGATCAACGGAATGTCCATAGGAGACCTAAAAGCATCCTTCGGGTATTCCTCTTGCGAAAAACCAAAGGAAGACAATAGAAACAGTAAGAAAAATGCGGTCTTTTTCATCTTAAGATCAAGGTATGGCGAAGGTAATTAAACCCCATGACTTCGAAAAAGGTCATTCGGAATTATGTTTTCGCCCCTTTATTCAACGAAAATAATTGCCTTAAAGTATTACTTCAAGAATATTTGAAAAAAGCGTTGCTAAATCGTTGGATGTATGTTAACTTTGTGTATAACGCATTGAGTTTTGCAGATGAGCGAATTGGTTAAAATCGTTGATTCCCTGGAGAACAAAATCAGTAAGTTGCTCCATAAGTTAGAACTATTGAACCAGGCCAACGCCAAGCTTGAGAGTGAATTGAACTCCATAAGAAACAACCATCAAAATGTACAGAATTCCGTTTCGGAATGGGAAGAAAAGTACAAATCGCTAAAATTGGCAAATTCAATGCTTGGCAGTAATACGAATAAAACAGAAGCTAAGCTTAAAATAAATAGTTTGATCCGAGATTTGGATCACTGTATCGCCCAACTGGCGGAATAATGTTCAAACAACTATGGCGGAAAAGCTGAAGATCAAGCTTTCAATTGCAGATAGGGTATATCCGCTTACGATCGACCCGAGTCAAGAAGAAGGCCTGCGCAAGGCAGCCAAGAATATTGAACATTTGGCAAAAAAGTTCGAGCAGAACTATGCGGTTCGCGACAAGCAAGATGTTTTGGCCATGTGCGCCCTACAATTTGCCTCGAAAATCGAACAACGGGGTATCGATACATCAGAAGGGTCGAAAGAAGCCTTTGAACGGTTGTCGGCGCTCGATGAATTGGTAAGCTCAAAGCTTGGCTTGAAATAAATACGTTCTTTAAAATAATTTAGTTACTGCCCACATTGGTATTATCTTTTGACGAACTCAACATTAATTTGTTTAAAAAGGGTGAGTTTAGGTTGTAAAAGCAGGCCTTACTAGCATAAGGATCCTTGAGCAGCCTGTTAGCCCTAAACCTGTTTATAGGAGTTTGTACAAAACTTCTCCGATGTGGGCTTTTTTTTTATGCAAGACTTAGAGTTTTGCCGATGCCGTCCTTAGGTGGCATCTGTATAATGGCTTTGAACGATTTTCAAAGCGGAGCAAAATTATATATATGGACATAACAACTATCATTATTGGCGCCGTTGCGGGACTTTTAATAGGATTTTTGATTGCCAAGTTTATGGAAAAGGGCAAGGCCTCAAAGACAGTTGCCAATGCGAAGAAAGATGCTTCTGCCATAGTTAAGGAAGCTAAGCTCGAGGGCGAGAACATCAAAAAGGATAAAATCTTGCAGGCCAAGGAGAAGTTCTTGGAACTTAAGGCCGAGCACGAGAAGGTTATCGTCAATAAGAACAAAAAAATTGGCGAGG
Source organism: Aurantibacter sp. (assembly GCA_965215845.1). GTDB lineage: Bacteria > Bacteroidota > Bacteroidia > Flavobacteriales > Flavobacteriaceae > Aurantibacter_A. Next base: position 874,756 of record CBDCEL010000003.1, on the reverse strand, counting down.
CCGAAAAAAGAACAAGGGACAAGGAATCGCAAATAAGCAATGAACTGGCGAAGAACAAAAAGTTAAATGACCAGCTAAACCAAAAACTTAAGGAGGTAAACCATAAGGGCGAGTTTTTGGACAAGAAGAAATCCGAGCTTGAGAAACTGCACACAAATCAGGTACAGCAACTCGAGGTCATATCAGGTCTTTCGGCAGAGGAAGCCAAGGCCCAACTACTGGAATCGTTAAAGGAGACGGCCAAAAGCGATGCGATGTCCTACATACAGTCTACGCTAGAAGAGGCCAAACTCACCGCCCAGCAAGAGGCAAAGAAAATTGTAATTAACACGATACAACGGGTGGGTGCCGAAGAGGCCATCGAGAATTGCGTGTCGGTCTTCAATTTGGAATCGGACGATGTCAAGGGGCGCATTATTGGTCGCGAAGGTCGCAATATTAGGGCCCTTGAATCTGCAACGGGTGTCGAGATCATTGTTGATGATACGCCGGAGGCCATTATATTGTCTTGCTTCGATTCCGTTCGAAGGGAGGTTGCCCGTCTTTCACTTCATAAACTTGTTACAGATGGAAGGATTCACCCGGCACGAATCGAGGAAATCGTCAAGAAGACCGAAAAGCAGATTGAACAGGAAATCGCCGAGGTCGGTAAGCGTGCCATCATCGATTTGGGTATCCACGGGTTGCACCCTGAATTGGTACGTGCCGTTGGTCGCATGAAATATCGTTCCTCGTATGGGCAAAACCTTTTGCAACACTCGAGGGAAGTCGCCAAGCTTTGTGGAATCATGGCCGCTGAATTGGGATTGAATCCAAAGCTGGCCAAGCGTGCAGGACTGCTCCATGACATTGGGAAAGTTCCTAACACCGAGGCTGAGGTAGAGACCCCGCATGCCATTCTAGGGATGCAATGGGCTGAAAAGTATGGCGAAAAGCCCGATGTATGTAATGCCATTGGAGCGCACCATGACGAAATCGAAATGAAGAACCTGATCTCACCTATCGTACAGGTTTGTGATGCCATCAGTGGCGCACGACCAGGTGCGCGTAGACAGGTGCTAGATTCATATATTCAGCGATTGAAGGATCTTGAAGATGTAGCCTTTGGGTTTTCAGGTGTACAAAAGGCCTACGCGATTCAAGCCGGTAGGGAGTTACGTGTAATTGTTGAAAGCGAAAAGGTGAGCGATGAAAAAGCCGCCCAGCTTTCTTTCGAGATATCACAGAAGATCCAGACTGACATGACGTACCCAGGTCAAGTCAAGGTGACCGTGATTCGTGAAACACGTGCCGTCAACGTGGCGAAATAAAATTACTATATCGTATTGTTCAAAGAGGCCATTTATGGCCTCTTTTTCATTCTCGGTCTTTGAGGTTTCCATTTCAGAATCGTTTCCATAATGACTTTTGTCATAATTTTTCCAAGAAGTAGCTTGTAGTTTTAGGTTGAATTTAAAAAAGCTTCGACATGAAAAAAAGAACGCCTATTTCTGCAATTATGACCAAGAACGTCATCACCCTTAATAGTAATGATGATTTGGACACTGCCGAACGACTCTTCAAGAAAAACAAGATTAGACATATACCCGTTGTAACCGGCAAAAAGGTAATCGGTATGTTAAGTTTGACCGATTTGTTACGCATAAGTTTTGCCGATGGGGTAGGTGAGGACGAGGAGTCGGTCGAGACGATCGTGTACAATATGTTCACGATCGAACAGGTCATGGCCAAGAACCTGGTCAGTGTATCTTCGTCAACTACAATAAAGGAAGTGGCCGAACTATTGTCAAAAAAAGAGTTTCACGCTATACCGGTAATAGACAATGAAGAATTGATTGGCATTGTCACTACCACTGATTTGATCAATTATTTGATTCAACAGTTTTAAAGGAAATGGTGGGTGTCGAAAAACACCTTTGACACCCTCATTCTTTTTCTGCCAAAGTATCCGCGAGCCAAAGTTTTAGAAGTTCGGTTTCTGATTCGGTTAATTTGATCTTTCTGCCCTTAGGCATTTTATGTTTGATAAAAACCTGTTTGTTGATATCCGAAGCAAGCGAATCCATATTTTCCAAGGTAAAGACATCGGTTCGCTTTTTGTTGACATGGCAGACGTTGCACTTTTCTTCGAGCACGGTAAAGGCCTGTTTTTGTAAACCGGTCTGAACCATGTGATCTCCACTCTTGACGTCGAAATCGCCCGCTTTTTCAAAAGTGGGCTTTAGCACAAAGAGAAGTATTGGAATAAAGGTGACCGCAACGTATTTCATTTCATTTTTTCTTAGGTCGGTGGTACAATTTAAGCTTATCGCTAACTTCCGAATTTAAGTTTTATCCATCTTTTTACGGGTCCACTTCAGTATCAGGCTTGAACCAATTGCCGTAGTTACCGCCATACCATTGAACAGAATGTCCTCCAGGTCGAATACCCGATTTGGAAGAAATATCTGGATACATTCATCCAAAACCCCGATAAGAAAAGCACAGACCATTGCCCATAGTGCCGGCACCCGTATGTTCTTCCCATTCCGCGCGCGTTCGACAATCGCTTTATGAATAAAGATGGCCAAAACGCTATATTCGATTAAGTGGGTGCGCTCAGGTAGCCCCAGCCTAAGAAAAAACATGGTATAGACCGCAACAATTCCGAGCAGGATTGAAATTTCAAGCTGGCTGGGTTTTGCGTTTAGCCCATGAGCTATAATTGTTGCCCCTACCAGCAGCATGACAAGAAAAAAAATGGCTGCGCGTACATCTCCGTCGGTAAATAAATTTGCTAGAGGTCGACCGACAAACAGTGTAATAAAAATTACGACCACCACCATCAGTGCCCCTACCCATAGACGTTTCTCCCTAGCTGATGTGAAAATTGGCATGGACCTAGTTTGCGATAAAGGTCATTGTTGATTTCTCACCATTTCCCGAATATCATCCCGAAGCTTTACGGCATCGTAAATAATTCCGTCTTTCATGGTGTATTTAACTCCACCTACCCTTTCAAGCTTGCCTGTTTCATCGTTCAGACGTAAAAAACCAGTTCCATAGAGTACTTTAAGGTTTTCAATTGGGTTTTCCTCAACGATTACCAAATCGGCCAGCAATCCGGGTCGTATTACCCCGAATTCAATGGGCTTTCCCTTGGGTTCGAAAATTGCTTGGGCGGCGTGAAGGGTAGCACCTCTGATGACCTCAAGGGGATGAAAGCCGGCTTCTTGCAATAATTCCATTTCCTCAATGTACCCAAATCCCCATAGATTATAAATGAAGGAAGCGTCGTCGCTTACCGTAACACGTCCGCCGGCGTTTTTGTAATCATTGAGGAATGACATCCATACCTTATAGAAATTTTTCCAGGCGATTTCATCCCAAGAAGTCCAATTAAAAAAATAAGAGCCATGATTTTCCCTATTGGGGGTGTAGAAATCCCAAAGTGTCGGCAACGTATATTCTTTGTGCCATTCAGCATTGCGTTCTCGCATGACGTCCCTACCGGCTAGATAGGCGGTCATCGTTGGATCCAATATGAACTCCAACTCAAGGAATTCTTCGATCAAAGCTTGCCATTTTTCACTGCCACGCGCGTGAATTTTATCCCACTGATAAGCGACCTGACTAAAGCGATGCTGCTCATCGTTATAGTTGAAGTTGGGTGGCCAGTGCTGTACATCTTCATCTTTGTATAAGGCTTCGAACAATCCATAATAATGGGTCATGTTGTCTAGACCGAGTCTGGCCGCATCCAAAGCATTTGTTTGTGCGACCATTGGTTGCGCAATATGGGCCACTGTACCCATATTGTATTTATGGGCCTCATCAATTGCGGCTTTGAGAACATCTGGATAATGATTGAAAAATTTTATTCCCTCAACACCTTGTTGGGAGGCCCACTGTACCCATTCCTTTGCTTTTTTGGGGGTGTGTACGGCGCCACCTTTCCAATCTTCCCCAGAACCCAAGGTATGAAAAGCAACCATTCGAGGGGCCACGATTTCATTTTTGGCACTCCGTTTTTTTTCTCGTTGCGTCCAAGCAACATCAGCTGCGGGTACGCCCCTAATGGTCGTGATACCATGTGCCATCCATAATTTGTAGGGGTACTCGGCATTGGGTGACTTGGTGGCTCCACCCATGTGCGCGTGTAAGTTTATAAATCCAGGCAGTACATAGGCACCATGTGCATCTATTTCTTTGGTCGCCCCTTGTGGACGATTCCCATCCTTGATACCCACATGTGGGACACCCACGTTCACAATTTCAACGATGCGGTTTCCCTCGATTACCAGATCCATCGGTCCTGCCGGTGGTGCGCCGGTACCATCGATGATGGTTGCCCCTCGAATGATCAAACGTTCAAAAGGTCCATCTCCTTCTCCATCTTTACGGTCTGGAGCAGGATTAAGAATCGTTTGGGAATAACAAGATATCGAGAATAGTGCGATGAAGAAGGTAATAATTGGTTGTTTCATTGTATAGTTTCTTGTTAGATAAATGTGACGCAACAGGTTGATCAATCCCTTAAAAGGGATTCCTCCATCAACCTGGGCGGCATATTGCCAATTTTCAAGAGTTTTTCATGAAAATCGATTAGCGTGAAATCCGCACCCATCTTTTTTCTGTATAATTCGCGCATTTTAAGAATTTCGCTCATCCCCATAAAATAGCCTATGAAATAGCCCGGTCTCTCAGAGGCTGAATCCACCTCGAGCTGGGCGGCCCATCGAAGAAAGCCTACTTTTTCGACCATCATGGAAACCGCTTCCTCGTAAGACATCTTTCCGGTATGCATACCTACATCGTAGACAACACGGGCATTTCGCCACAATCTAAGTTGTAATTGCCTGAGATGTATTCCCTTATCTGGAAAAAACCCTGTTTCACTCATTAATTGTTCGTTGTACAGTCCCCAACCCTCACTGAACATTGAAAGACCATTCTGCCTTCGGAGCTTGCTTGGGTTGTGCAATTGGTAAAGGCCTTGCACATGGTGCCCCCCATAGGCCTCGTGCGGCGCGGTCACAATGATTACGCCCCAATCGTGTTCTACAAGGTACTCTTGTTTTGTCTTGTTATCCCATTGGTCCTCATAGGGGTTGATCATCCATTGAGCAGTGAAGATACCTTCGGAATCCTTGCCCTGGGCGCGAGAAAAGTTTCCGTAGTATGAGGTTTTACGAAGATATTCAGCCCTCGGCACTACTCGAACCCTTTCATCCCATGGTATGGGAATCAAATTATTTCCTAAGATATGCGCTTTCGAGCTATCGACCCATAGTTGATGGGCCTCGATCATTTGGTGGGGCTCGGGGTAGTCGTTTTTAATTTCGGTAGCTAGTTCTTGCCAAGTTTTATTGGCGTCCAATTCTTTGGCCAACGCCTCAAGCTCTGCTATGGTTTCATCGAATTTTGACTTTCCGAACTGCCATAGCGTCTCATCATTATAGTCAAGAAGAAATTGTTCTTTGAGCATGAGATTATAGGTCTTTTGCCCCATAGCGAAGCTTCCTTCTTCCTTTTTTGGAAGTTCCTCGGTCAAAAAAACCAAATACGCTTCCAAAGCCTTTTTTCCATCGGCTATTAGCGAAATAAGGATATCAGAGCCGCCAGATTTTGCCACAAATTCAGGAAGGTCATTCTCAAAAAGGGTTTTGGCATTTTCGGCCATGAACACGGCAAGTTCTTGAAAACGGGGTACATAGAATCCCAATTGGTTCTGTCCATTTTCCAACTGAATGGGAAGCATGGAAAGTCTTTTTTCGAGACCGACCAATTTTTCGGTGGTATCCCCCGGTTTTTCAATAAGGTTTCCAATTTCCCTAAAGCGCATGTATTTTCGGGGATCCATTTTCCAGGAAAGATGTTCTGACTGCCGAATTTCCTTTCCTTTTAAAATACTATGGGCAAAGCGCCAATCGATTCTATCCTCGAACGACAGTTGGGCCGTATCAATGGCCAAAAGCTCCTTTAATTGGTTACGTACGGTTTTCAGCTCTGAAGCAAAGTAATTTGCACTCAAATCAGGAACCACAGGGGCATCACCTGCGGCGTTGAAGTTCTCGATAAAAGTTTGAAAATCGGTCGTTTGGTCGATCTCTTTCTTTTCGGCACAGGATACAAGAATGATCAGTACACAACCTATAGCTATCAATTTTCTCATAATGGGGGTGGTTTGCCCAAATATATTAAAACATATGTTTCAATTACTAAAACATTGCTTCTTAGGTATTTATCGGATTGTGCTATTATGTTTTCAGGTCTCACATTGAGCCTATGGCAAATAAATGGGGCAACTAGGAAAAAGATAGTCTGGGTAAAACGAATATAATCTGCATCGGTTACGATGGGCATCGGGACGTACTGAGGTTTTTCAAAGGATGTATTATTATACCCTGTATATTTTTCGGTTATTGGTTTTTCGGAAAACACCGAATTACGTGTTCCGTAAAATAAGGTTCTTGATCAACCCAAAACATGTAATTTACCCTGAGAAAGTCTTTTGCAAACCCATGAAGCAATGGGACGATGTTTTCGGTAGAACCGTCGATTGTTTCGTTACCGGCTTCTCCGGTTTCCCCAATATAGTTTCCATCTTGAACCGCTATTCCCAGGGGTACGGTATATCGACCTTCGTGCATTAGTGTTAGGGCATGGTTTAGTTGTCCTTTTCTTTTTACCATTAAATCTGGTGCTCCCAACCCCACACCAATTTCCTGGCCATATTTGTAAATACTCTTAAGATAACCTTTGTCTTCCCATGGCAACCATTCTCCCGGCATGAAATTGGCATAGATCATTGTGGTCGAATTTGGGAAAGCCTTTTTTAAAGCCAACATATTTGCTTTTAGTCCATTGACATAATTTTGTTCTGAAAAAGTGCTATCGGTTTTTTTACTCACTTCAATGGCCGTTTCTTGAAGATTGATTCCCTCAATTTTTCCGTCGTACGCTTCTCCCAATGCTTCTAGAAATAGCCCAAAGCGCTCTCTTGCTTTTCTGTTCCATCTTTTCGCTACCCAGCCGGCCGGTTCTCCATCTTCATTGAACTGTATTGTAGCGCCTCCCTCATATTCATTGGTCAGCAGATAATCTGGTACGGCATTGTTGTTGGGATAAAATGTTGCGTCTTGAATTTGTACGAACAGTTTTTTGCCGTGCTTTTTGAGGTAGTCATAATCTTCTTTTAATATGGAAAAATCGTATTGACCCTTTTGAGGTTCAAAGCTCTTCCAGAAATACATGATTTGGGCACCTTTAAACGTCGGATGCGTAAGTAACGGATGATCGATAATTTGGCCTCTATCGCGGGCGAAATAAACAAAATGTTCGATGCTGTCCACAGGAATAGGGCAGGTAGCGCTTAAATATTTTTTATAGGCGTCTTTGTACTTGCCCCCAATGTTTCCTGAAACCTGTCCGCTGCAAATTTGATGGGCCATAAAAATGAGTGCCACCGGTACCATGATATGTATTGATTTACTCGCCAATTTTAACAACGCCATAAGTTTATTTTACCGGGTGTATGGATTTTATATAAAGGTCAGTTACCGGTTGCAATGCTTTATTTATGTTTTTGGCCATCCTGTGCGGATTTAGCCTGCCCTTGACAAAGTAGATGTGAAGTCAAATCCACCGAAATTGCAGCTTAAAACAATTTAAAGCGAATTCAACGGTGAATTGTCTGTGTACGGTCCGGTCCTACCGAAACTATTTTGATTGGTACTTCCAATTCTTTTTCCAAAAAATCGATATACCCTTTCAAGTTCGGAGGCAATTCGCTGGGTGTTGTCATTTTTGTAAGGTCGGCTTGCCAACCGTCGACTTCGGTGTAGATGGGGGTCACATTCTCAGATTCGATATTGAAGGGAAGGTGTGAAATTTTGTTGCCCTTATAATCATAGGAGGTGCAAATTTTCAATTTTTTAAAACCGCTCAACACATCACCTTTCATCATCATCAGCTCGGTTACCCCATTGATCTGCACGGCATATTTCAAGGCGACAAGGTCCAACCAGCCACAACGCCGAGGTCTTCCCGTGGTGGCACCGAATTCATTGCCGACCCGCCCCATGGTGGCACCATCTTCATCAAATAGTTCAGTGGGGAACGGCCCACTGCCGACCCGTGTGGTATAGGCCTTGAAAATACCAAAGACTTTACCGATTTTATTCGGAGCTACACCCAGGCCCGTACAGGCACCTGCAGCCGTGGTGTTCGAAGAAGTTACAAAAGGATAGGTGCCGAAGTCGATATCGAGCAATGAACCCTGGGCCCCTTCCGCCAAAATTTTCTTACCTGCTTTTTGGGCATTATTCAAATATTCTTCACTATCGATAAAATCCAAAGTTCTCAGCTCTTCGACACCGCGGAGAAAATCAGCCTCCAAATCTTTCAGGTCGTATTGTAGATCAACATCGTAATAATCGATCATACCCTCATGCTTATCGGCAAGGGCACGGTATTTTTCTTGCCAATTGTCCATTTCGAGGTCTCCAACCCGCATTCCGTTTCTCCCGGTCTTGTCCATATAGGTTGGGCCGATGCCCTTAAGGGTAGATCCTATTTTGGCTTTTCCCTTTGAGGCTTCCGATGCGGCATCCAACAAACGATGAGTCGGCAGAATCAAATGTGCTTTTCTTGAAATAAGAAGCTTTGACTTGATATCAAGGTCGAACTTTTTGAGATTGTCGAGTTCCTTCTTGAAGATGACCGGATCGATGACGACCCCGTTACCGACAATATTCACCGCATTTTCATGGAAAATTCCCGATGGAATGGTGTGCAAGACGTGCTTGATACCATCAAACTCCAAGGTATGTCCTGCATTTGGCCCTCCTTGAAATCGGGCGATTATATCATAGTTCTTGGTAAGTACGTCAACGATTTTTCCTTTTCCCTCGTCGCCCCATTGAAGGCCTAACAGTAAATCTACCGCCATGTATTAATTTTTCCCCAAGCTATCATTGGGTTTGGTTAGTGGTTTCTTTTTCCGGCAGATCTGCCGATTTCGTCTTGGTGCCGTAAAAATATAAGGAGTGGTTACTGATCTTAATGTCAAAAACCTCTTCGATAGTCTTCTTGATGGATTCGATGCGGGGGTCACAGAATTCCATCACCTCGCCGGTGTCGGTCAGTATCACGTGATCATGCTGGCGATCGAAATATGATTTCTCGTATTGTGCCTGGTTTTTTCCAAACTGGTGTTTACGTACCAATTTGCAATCCAACAACAATTCTATGGTATTGTACAAAGTGGCACGACTGACCCTATAATTCTTGTTTTTCATCTTGATGTAAAGCGATTCGATGTCGAAATGATCGTCGCTTTCATAGATTTCTTGGAGTATGGCGTAGCGTTCGGGTGTTTTTCTGTGCCCGTTGTCTTCGAGGAAGGTGGTGAAGACGTTTTTTACGATTTCTTGATCTTTGTTTTTTGCCATTGCGTTGTGAATGCCATCAAAAATGCAAAGGTACGGCTATATTTGAATTATATTTTGATCGACTTGTTCAAAGTTTTCAACTTATTTCAATGCTTCAACCATTCACATGGTGCGTTAAACCCTACTGACCTTTTCGATGCCATTGATCTGCTTGAGATTGGCAATGAGTTTCTTGATCATCGATTTGTTCTTGACGACCACGGTGATTTCTCCGGTAAAGGTTCCGCCGTCGGTACTGAAATTCAGGTTACGCATATTGACGTGCAGGTTGTCTGAAATTACTTGGGTTATTTCACTGACAAGTCCCAAATTGTCGATACCGGTCAGTTGTATGTCGGCCCTGAACTCTTCTTGGGTCGAATCAATCCATCGTGCACTGATTATGCGATACGCATAGTTTGATTGCAGCGAAATTGCGTTGGGACAATTCTTTTTGTGCACTTTGATACCCTCGTTTACACTTATAAATCCGAATACTTCATCACCGGGTATGGGGTTGCAACATTTTGACAGCGTATATTCAAGTTTTTCCTCTTCCTTGCCGAAGACAAGCATATCGAATTTTGAGGTAATCTCCTCCTTATCGATATCTTCGGGCACTGGGTTCCGCCGTATTTTGTTTTTGAAAAAACTGATAAAGGCATTGTTATACGATGAGGCAAAATCTTTGATCATCTGGTTGTCGATGACACCTATGCCAACACGGTAGAACAGGTCAAGACTGGTGGTCAGTTTGAAATGGGCCACCATTTTGTTGATAGAGTCTTCGTTGAGTTTTATTTTTTGCGATTTCAGTTTTCTCCGCAGAATTTCTTTGCCTTCAAGGGCCGTCGACTTTTTCTCTTCCCTTAAAGAGGATTTGATTTTGGCCCGAGCTCTCGCAGTTGTCGCATAATCCAACCAATTTTGATTGGGCTTGGCTTGGTCAGATGTCATAATTTCGACCTGATCACCACTACTGAGCGTAGTATTGAGCGGTACCAATTTGCCATTCACCTTGGCCCCACGGGTTCTAAGGCCTACTTCGGTATGTATGTTGAACGCAAAATCGAGTGGGGTTGCGCCTTTTGGCAACGATTTAAGCTCTCCCTTGGGGGTAAAGACAAATATTTCTTTGGAGTACAGGTTTAGTTTAAATTCCTCGACGAAGTCGACCGCATTGCCGTTGGTGTTTTCCAAGGCCTCTTGCAAGCGGTTCAACCAAACTTCGATGCCCTGTTCTTGTTGCTCGCCATGCTTGTATTTGAAGTGGGCCGCATAACCTTTTTCGGCAATTTCATGCATTCGCTCGCTCCGTATCTGCACTTCGACCCACCGGCCTTTGGGCCCCATAACGGTAATGTGTAAGGCCTCGTATCCCGTGGATTTTGGAGACGAAATCCAATCACGCAATCTTACGGGGTTGGGAGTGAAATGATCCGTCACTATAGAATATATTTTCCAGGCAATGAACTTTTCATTTTCCGTATCGGATTTATATATGATGCGTATGGCGAACTTGTCATAAATTTCATCAAAGGCAACATTTTGTACCTTCATTTTCTTTCGGATGGAAAAAATGGATTTCATCCGTCCCTTTATCTCATAATTGAGCCCTTCTTTCTTTAAAGACTTATCGATGACCCCGGAAAACGTATCAATATATTCTTGCTGACTCTCTTTGGATTCTTCTATTTTTCCGGCAATATCATTGTAGACCTCGGGTTCTGTATATTTTAGGCTTAGGTCCTCAAGGTCGGTCTTTATATTGTACAATCCGATACGATGGGCGAGGGGGGCGTAAATATAGAGTGTCTCAGAGGCCATTTGTACCTGTTTGTGCTCAGGCATTGCATCAAGGGTCAGCATATTATGATAGCGATCGGCTATTTTTATCAAAATGACGCGAACGTCATCGTGCAGGGTCAGCAACATTTTCCGAAAATTTTCGGCCTGCTGTGAGGTACTCATATCCTTTTTAAGGTGGGCAATTTTGGTGAGTCCGTCAACGATTCGTGCCACGGTTTCCCCAAACATGCGCTCAATATCGTCTAAGGTATATTCGGTATCCTCGACCACATCATGCAATAGGGCAGAGGCGATCGAGATGGCATCCAAGCCTATCTCGGAAGCAACGATCTTCGCAACCGCAATGGGATGGAACACATAGGCCTCGCCCGATTTTCGGCGCTGGTCTTTATGCCCATCGACAGCAACCTCAAAAGCAGCCCGTATCAATTTTTTGTCATCCCTAGACAAGGTCTGATAACTGATCCGAAGCAACTCTTTGTATTGCTTGGCGATTTCTTTGTTCTCTATTTCTATCGCAGCTTGTGTCATTTCAATTTTTCTGGCTCAATGACAGATTTTACTTTTTGCCCATAAAAAGGGTTCCCGCCGTACAGCGGGATAAATGCTACCATCTGTTTTGGCGTTCCCTCTCGGCAGCGGTCTAAAACGGTATCTCTAATAAAAATACGGCGATCTTTGATACTAGACAACAAAATTCGTGCCCAGTAGCGCTCTCCTAGGTGAATGAAACAATTTATCTCTTAAGGCTATTCACGACTTCAAATTTCGAATGCGCTCGATCAAGGGAGGATGCGAGTAGTTCATGAATACATAGGCCGGATGAGGCGTAAGGTTACTCAAATTGTTGCGTGATAATTTTTTAAGTGAGGTAATCAAGGGTGCTCCGCTGAAGGTATTTTTGGCATAATCATCGGCCTGAAATTCGAATTTCCGCGAGAGATAGTTCATGACCAATCCGGTCAATTCTGAAATCGGGCTATAAAGAATTCCAAAACCGATCAAGGCGGCATGAAAGCTGGGCCTCGAGACGCCGATTGCTTTAGAGACCTCGGGGTTATTGACAAAAAGCGAGAGGATAAATAGCGTTAACCCTGTCATGAGCAATGAGACGATCATATTGAATATGATATGGCGCTTTTTGTAATGCCCTACTTCATGTGCCAAGACAGCAACGATTTCTTCTTCATCGAGGTCATTGATCAAGGTGTCGTAAAGGGTGACCCGTTTCTCCCTTCCGAAACCTGAGAAATAGGCATTTGCCTTGGTCGAGCGCTTGGACCCATCAATGACAAAAATGTTTTTTAACTCAAAGCCGACCTTTTCTGCATATTCCGTGATTTTGGTCTTCAGACTGCCCTCGTCGAGTGGGGTTTGCTTGTTGAACAGGGGCACGATCAAACGACTATAAAATAGGTTCATAAAAACGGAGAAGATGGCAACAACGACCCATGCATAAATCCAGAAATTGCTTCCGGCCCACTCGAAAAACCAAATAATGGCCGCCAGAATTCCTCCTCCTATCACGGCTAGCATCAACCAACCTTTGATTTTATCCCAAATAAACAGTTTGAGGGTCGATTTGTTAAAACCGAATTTTTCCTCGATAACAAAGGTTCGATAATAAGAGAAAGGAAGGTTCAATATCGAACTTCCAACTACAATGATTCCAAAAAAGATCAATGCGATCAGAATTGAATTGTTCGTGATGCCCCTTGCGACTTCATCGACCCATTCAAAGCCGCCCAAAATAAGAAATGCCAAGGTTATCAGCATGGAGAAGGTCGATGTCAATATTGCAAATCGATAGTTTGTCTTTTTGTAATCTTGCGATTTCTGGTATTCGGTTTGGTCAAAAACATCGGCCAATTCTTCAGGTACCGGATCTCCGTAGCGTTTGGCATTCAAGAAATTCATAATAGTCGCCAGAAGGAATTGAAACAGCAGAATACCGATAATGATATAGAAGAGTGAATTGTTCATAGAATATTGGGTCGTAAGTCGAAATCAAAGACCTTGCAGCCTCTGCCTTTTCGCTTCAAAGATAAGTATTGCGGCGGACACGGAGACATTCATCGAATCAATTTGACCCTCCATGGGAATGATAACATTTTGACCGGTCTGTTCTAACCAAATACTTGTCAAACCTGTTGACTCTGTTCCGACCACGATTGCGGAGGCCCCGGTAAAGTCGATTTCGGTATACGCTTTTGAAGCGTTGAGCGAGGTAGTAAAAATTGAAATGCTCTTTTTTCTTAAGAAATCAATGACCTCATGTGAACTTGCCATGCCGATATTATTGGTAAAAACACAACCCACACTTGAGCGTATTATATTCGGATTGTATAAATCCCCTTTGGGGTCCGCAATAATTACCGCGTCAAGATTTGCAGCATCCGCCGTTCGCAAAAGGGCCCCTATGTTTCCTGGTTTTTCGGGTGCCTCGGCAACAAGAACCAAGGGATTATCGCTTTTGAATTTCAAGTTTTCAAGCTGATGTGACTTGGTTTCGGCAATGGCAATGATGCCTTCAGTGGTTTCTCGATAAGCCAATTTCTGGTATACGGTCTTTGAAATCGCAACGATTTCCGACGGACGATTTGAACCTAAAATGTCAGTAATGGCCTTTTTTGAGATTAATTCTTCTTGATACAGCAAAGTCTCAATGGCATAGTTTCCCTTCAATGCCAATTCCAATTCACGCAATCCTTCCAAAACGAATAATCGCAATTTCTTTCGTTCCCGGGATTTCTCCTTGAGCAAAAGGATTTTTTTGACCAATGGGTTCTTAAGACTTGTGATTTTTTTAATTTCGTCCATCCGAGCAAAAGTAAAGAAAAGCGATTTCCCCCGACGAATGTGATTTATCTTAAAAATATATGATGGTAAGAATTTTGTGTGGTGTGGTCGTAATGCTATTCATGGGCTGTAAAGAGGCCCCCAAACAACAGATCGAAGAAAGTCGGAAAACAACGGAACCGGTAGAAATCATGAGGATCAGCGCTCCTGCGGCAGCTATGAACAAGGTCTTCGAGGCCCACGGCGGGCTGGCCAATTGGAAGAAGAATCGTACCCTATCATTTACGCTACCGAAAACGTCCCCTGAAACCCATACAATAGATTTATACTCACGGCACGAAAAAATCGAAACATCCGAAATGGCCATGGGGTTCGACGGAAAGGACTTTTGGTTATTGGATGAAAAGAAAAGCTACAAGGGAGACCCAATTTTTTATCATAACCTCATGTTTTATTTTTACGCCATGCCTTTTGTATTGGCGGATAAGGGAATTGTCTATTCCGAAACTGCCGACCTTGAATTTGAGGGGAAAAAGTATCCCGGGGTTCGAATTACATTTAAAGATGGAGTAGGTGTGTCTTCCAAAGATGAATATTATCTGCATTATGAACCCGAGACCCATCAAATGACCTGGTTGGGCTATACGGTCACCTATCGCAGCGGTGAAAAATCGGATAATGTAAAATGGATTCGCTATAATGATTGGGGGCAAGTAGACGGTGTATTATTACCTAGGTCCATTACCTGGCACGATTACGAGGGCCGAACGATCAAAGAGCCTCGAGAGCCTACCCTTTTTGAAGACGTGGTACTGCAAAAAACCGCAAAAAATGCGGGTTTTTACAGCATGCCCGAAAATGCCAAAGTGGTCACAAAGACCCCATAAATCCTTATTTTTTAAGTAAATTGTGTGTTCATTTCAATTGAAATATGGAATTGTTGTTATTCGGAATAGCCAAGGATATTGTCGGTAGCTCTCAAATAGATTTATCTGAAAAAGACAGTTTGCCCAAGTCGGTAGCTGAATTGAAACAAATTTTGGCCGTTGATTACCCTGATTTTGCGAAACTTTCATCATTGGCGATTGCGGTGAACAGTGAATATGCCGAAGATAATGTGGTATTGACAAAGGATGACGAGATAGCTGTGATTCCTCCAGTAAGTGGTGGCTGATGAACGAACCGATTATAGAAATAGTCGATGATATAGAACTGTCGAAGGTCTACGAAGAACTATCTGATTCGAAGAGTGGTGGCATTTGTGTGTTCGTGGGTACTGTGAGGGAATTTACGAACAATGAGGAGGTTGTTTCTTTGGAATTCGAAACTTATACCGCAATGGCGTTGAAGGAAATGCGAAAGATCGCGAATGAAGCCTTAGAAAAGTGGCATTTGAACAAAGTGGTCATGCGCCATGCGATTGGAGCAAAAAAAGTCGAGGAGCCCGTAGTGGTCGTTGGGGCCTCGTCGGCCCATCGCGATGCTTGTTTCGCTGCCTGTAGGTTCATGATAGACACCTTAAAGGAAACCGTGCCGATCTGGAAGAAAGAAATTTTCAAGAATAAAACCGTTTGGGTGTCAGCCCATCCGTAACAAAATGAGCGACGAGCTTTCACATATCGATGAAAAAGGTGCCGCCAACATGGTCGACATTTCAGATAAGGAAAAAAGTGTACGGATGGCCTTGGCATCTGGAAGAGTTCATTTTCCTTCGGATGTTTTTGAAACCTTGGCTTCCCGAGAGTTTTTGGGCCATAAAGGTAGCATTATTCAAACGGCTGTGATTGCAGGTATTCAGGCTGTTAAAAAGACGGCCGAGCTAATTCCACTTTGCCATCAATTAAACCTTTCGAAGGTTCAAATAAATATTGATCCCGGACATAATGTACTGAATATTAATTGTAAAGTACGTTGTACCGAGAGAACCGGAGTTGAAATGGAGGCCTTAACAGGAGTCTCGGTAGCAGCTTTGACCATATATGATATGTGCAAGGCCTTATCTCATGATATTCAGATTTTGGATATTCGGTTGGAACAAAAATCAGGAGGAAAAAATGACTTCAGTCGCTAAGCTATACGGACTCGTTCTATCGGGTGGAAAAAGTACCCGTATGGGTACTGATAAAGGGTTGATCAAGTACCATCAATTTCCCCAAAGAGAACATTTGTACCATCTGTTGGGAAAAGTCTGCGAACGCACCTTTATCAGCCTTCGGGCCGAACAAGAGGTCAAGGTACCCTTCGGATTCGCGACAATTGCCGATGAGGATAAATTCAGGGGACCTTTCAATGGCATGCTTTCGGCCCATAGCCGGTATCCAGATGTTGCCTGGTTGGTATTGGCCTGTGATTTGCCCTTGATGGATTTGCCGGCTTTGGAGCAACTCATCAGTGAGCGAGACCCAGAAAAATTTGCCACCGCTTTTGCCAACAAAGAAAACCCCCTACCAGAACCTATGTGCGCCATTTGGGAACCTCAGGCGTTACAGGAGGTCATTTCATATTTAGGGGAAGGTAACGGCACTTGCCCCAGAAAGTTTTTGATCAATAACAATACAAAACTGGTTTTTCCAGAGCATAAGAATGTGATTTTGAATGCCAATTCGAAAGAGGAATACAAGGAAGCATTGGAGAAATTGACCATGGGATGATCGGGTTCCCCGCCCTTGATGGGGCGAGGTGTACTCAGACGGCGATAAAAAATCGAGGCCACCTTTCCCTACATAGGGGAAATAACCCTGACATAGACATAAGGAACCGATGAGTCTAGAACGCTACAATAGACAGACCATTTTAAAGGATTTCGGACCTCAGGCCCAGCAGAAGTTGGCCGAGGCCAAAGTAATGGTGGTAGGGGCAGGTGGTTTGGGTATTCCCGTTTTAACGTATTTAAATGCCATGGGGGTTGGCACCCTGGGAATCATTGATAATGACACGGTGTCCTTGAGTAATCTACATCGTCAAGTCATTTATGATGAAACCGATGTTGGTAGACCGAAGACCGTTGCGATTCAAGAAAAATTACGGGCCAAAAATTCCGCAACCAAATTGGTCGGACATGATACTTTTTTGGTAAAGGAAAATGCGTTGAAAATTATTTCGGACTACGATGTGGTGGTCGACGCTTCCGATAATTTTCCCACACGATATTTGGTTAACGACGCCTGTGTGATTTTAAACAAACCTTTTGTTTATGGGGCCTTGCATGGATATGAAGGTCAACTCAGCGTTTTCAATTTTGGGAAGGGGCCGACCTATCGCTGCCTATTTCCGATCATGCCCAAAGCGGATGAGGTGCCAAATTGTAGTGAGCATGGGGTTCTCGGAATTATTCCCGGAATTATTGGAAACCTCCAAGCCTTGGAAACCATTAAGGTCATCACTGGAGTGGGAGCCGTGCTATCAGGGCAATTATTACTTTTTAATGGACTTGATCAGTCATCCCAGAAGATTAAATTCAAATCGATTCCTGAAAATAAGACAATTGCAAAACTTCAAGATTCGTATCAATGGGAGGACCCGTGCGAGACGGTGCCTACAATTAAGGTTGAAGAATTGCAGAAGTTACTAAGTCTCAATTCGGAAATTCAATTGATCGACGTACGAACGGAAGAAGAATTTCAAAATTACCATTTGCCGAATAGCATCAATATTCCCTTGGACGCTATTGAAGAAAAGGGGATGGAACTTAATTTTGAACAACCCGTTTACCTACTTTGCCAATCGGGAAAACGCAGCGAAATTGCCCTTAAAAGATTGGTTCAGCATTATCCGGACACTTCGTTTTATAGTGTTTTCGGAGGCTTAAACGAATTTCTTGCCACATGCACTTGACCGTTCAAGAATTGAGTCTTCTCGCACTCGGCTTTTTTGTCATTGCCACTTTGTATTCTTCGGTCGGTTTTGGTGGCGGATCTAGCTATTTGGCCATTCTTACACTGGTATTCACAAGTTTTTTTGCAATCAGAAGCACGGCTTTGGTATGTAATCTTGTGGTGGTCGGCGGCAGCACTTATTTATATTTCAAAAACGGGCATTTCAATTTGAAGAAGTTTCTTCCATTTGTATTGATGAGTATACCTTTTGCTTTTCTTGGGGCACGATTTCGGCTTCAGGAGCATATCTTTTTCATCATTCTTGGGGGCGCCCTGATCCTTTCTGCCGCTGCCCTAATCTTTCAGACAATAACTACGAAGAAATCAGAGGAGGCAAACTCAAATTACCCGCCTTATGTGACCTATCTGTTAGGAGCTGGAATTGGCCTACTTTCAGGCTTGGTTGGTATTGGCGGCGGCATCTTTTTGGCTCCTGTTTTGAATCATATGCGTTGGGATAAATCCATCAAAATAGCAGCCTTGGCCAGCTTTTTTATTCTGGTGAATTCGGTTTCGGGTATTGGCGGATTGCTTACGAATGGCACTTTTGAAGTGCCATGGCTCGAAGCGTCCGTTCTCATTGTGGCCGTACTTATTGGAGGACAATTGGGGATTAGGATAAGTTTAGGCAAGCTGACCGGCAAGGGGATTAAATTGATAACGGCGGTGTTGGTTTTATTTGTGGGCATTCGGGTGTTGCTGATCAACGGATTGCAATTCACATTCTAACGTTGAGTATGCTCCTTTCCCTTCAGAGGAGGGACAGGTAACCTCAAAAAACATTTCGATACCTGACAAAAGGATACGCCTCGCCTTTTTTGAATTCACTTTTACCCTGTGGTAAGATGAAGAAACCATCCGTTTGAACCAAGTTGGCAAAATCACCCGAACCATTGCCTTTTTTTGGGTCGGCAACTGATTTTCCTTTTTTATCACTTTCAAGACTGGCCTCCAAAAAATAAACCAAATCGGGTGCAAATTTCACGTCTTTTTTTAGCTGAACATAAAATGGTTTTTCGGTAATGCCCAAGGACTTTGTCAACCAATATTTCAAATAGACATAAACGCAAACAAATGAGGAAACCGGATTCCCCGGAAGGGCAAAAATCTTTCTTCCGGCTTCGTTGGTACCAAACCAAAATGGTTTTCCTGGCCGTTGCTGCACTTTGTGGAAATGCTTTTTCACTTTCAAGGTCTCCAACACCTCCGGCAGGTAGTCAAACTTTCCTTTTGAGACACCGCCCGTAAAAACCAATACATCATAATTTTCGAGCGACTTTGAAATGGCTTTTTCCATTTTCAATTTGTCATCTGCTAGATGCTGAAGATCTGCCGAAATCCCCCATTCCTTTAAAGTGGCCTGTATGCCATAAACATTCGATCTTCTGATTTGATGTAATTTGGGGCTTTGATCAATGGCGACCAATTCGTCTCCCGTGGAAAAAATAATGGTCTTTGGCAGTTTTTTTACTTGGAGTCGAGACTTTCCTATTGATGCCGCAATATTGACCTCGGCGCTTGAGAGTTGCTTTCCCTTTGCGACAATGGTGGTCCCCTTCAGAAGGTCACTGCCCTTGAAATGAACGTTCTGTCGATACCTAACCGTGTCTATGGCAATGGTGGCAGTGTCATCGAGAACATTTAAATCTTCATAACGGATGACCGTGTCTACCCCTTTGGGCATAATTGCACCCGTCATCACCTCCATACAGTTTTTAGGGTCCGCCAGTGACTGTTGTGGTGAACCTGCCGCGGCAATGGAGGCTATTTTAAATTTACGTTGTCCATGATGAAAACGTTCGTAAGCGATCGCAATGCCGTCCATGGTCACACGATCGAAAGGAGGGAAGTCACGATCGGCAACCAAGTCCTCCGCCAAAAAGGACCCGATACAATCTTCCAGATTTCTATTTTCGACGGGAAAATCACCCTTATTTTCCTCTAAAATGGAAAGAGCCGTTTCGTATGGAATAAAGGTGTCGTTCATTTTTTTGCCATTCGCTTCAAGCCCTTACCCACCAATTGTACTCATACTTTCCAAAGATTTCGAAATGTTCTTTCTCGATTTCTCCGCCTCGAACCCGTCTTTAGGTTTCAAGCGGACTATTTCCCTGAACTTTTTCAAAATTTCTTTGTCACTGGCGCCTGCACGAATAAAATCCCGAATATTGAAGACCCCATCGTCATAGAGGCAACTTTTGATTTCTCCTTTGGCAGAGATCCGCAATCGATTACAGCTGTTGCAAAAGGTCCTTGAAAAGGCAGCGATAACCCCAATATTGCCACGATAACCAGGAATACTATAAACAGTCGCCGTATCGCCGTGCTTTCCGGGCAAGGCCTCCAAATTTTGAAAGTGCTGCCGTAAGTCATTTAGAATGTCTTTTGCAGCGTACATTTGCAGGTTTTCCTTATAACCTCCATTAAAAGGCATCTCTTCAATAAAACGGACATCGACGGGATGATCCTTCGCCAATTGGGCCATCGGAATGATATCTTCCGTATTGATTCCCTGCATAACGACCACATTCAGTTTTATATCGAAACTGTTTTCCAGCAGTTGATCGAACGTACGCATTACCTTGCCGAAATCGTTCCTTCGTGTGATTTTTTGAAAACGCCCAGCATCCAAGGAATCAAGGCTCAAATTGATTTTGGTAATCCCTAGGGCTTTTAATTTTGCGATATGCTTGCCTAGAAGCGTTCCGTTTGATGTAAGGTGAATCGACTCATAGGCCTCGATTTTGGTGGTCTGCTCCAATAAGTCCATAAAATCTTTCCGCAAAAAGGGCTCACCGCCGGTAAATCGCACTTTTTTAAATCCGATATGGCCTAAAATCTGTAAAAGTCTGATGATTTCTTCATAGGTCAACAGATCTTTTCGCGGCTCATAAATGATTCCTTCGGCCGGCATACAGTAAAAGCAGCGCAGGTTACAGCGGTCGGTCACCGCAATGCGAACATAATCTATTTCCCTGTCGAACGAATCGATCACTTTTTGTTATTTTAAACTCCGAACCTCTGTAATCAAATTCAAGATAGTCAAATTTTAATTTGCCATGATTTTAATAACTTGCCTTTAACATGACGCACGAACTTAAACAAATGGTGGCGGCCTATCTTTTGGCGCAAAAAGCAAATTTAAAAACGGCTCTGGCGACCGTGGTCGATTTGGATGGTTCCTCTTACCGAAAACCTGGCGTTCGCATGTTGTTACGTGAAGATGGGCAGATGATAGGGGCGGTCAGTGGCGGCTGTGTCGAAAAAGAAATTCTACGACAAACGCAATCCGTTTTCGAAACCGGAATTGCCAAAATGATGACCTATGATGGCCGTTACCGTTTGGGCTGTGAAGGCATTCTCTATATTTTGATCGAACCTTTTCGACCTGGGGATGAATTCCTTAAGGCCTTTGAGGGCGTTTTGGAGGGGCGTAAAAATTTTGACATCATATCCTTTTTTAAGAAGGATGAAGGTGATGATGAAAATATGGGAACCCTTTTTGACTTTTCCGGAACCGAGATACCCGTTCGGGATTCTTTTGTGCAGCAAGATGATTATGCCCGTTTTTCGGAGACCAAGGTGCCCTGCTTTCAATTGTTGATTATCGGTGCTGAGCATGATGCCGTACAATTGGGATCTTATGCCTCGATGACGGGTTGGGAAGTGACGGTTGTAGCCTCGGCCGCCGAGAAGAAAACGGCCAAAGATTTTCCCGGAATCAAGGAAATGTTAGCGGTTGAGCCGGAATTATTTTCTGCGGATGGTATCGATGACCAGACCGCGGTCATTTTGATGACGCACAGTTATGTTCGCGACCTCAAATACCTCTTGGCCATAAAGGATGCCTTACCGGTATATCTGGGTATACTTGGCCCTTCCAAACGACGTGAGAAATTGTTGAACGATCTTTTGGAACGTGACCCTGAGCCAAACGAAGAATTGCTGGACCGTATCCACGGCCCAGCCGGACTCAATATTGGGGCGGAAACTGCGCAAGAAGTCGCCATTGCCGTGCTCTCCGAGATTCTGGCTGTGGTTCGCAACCAAAAACCAATGATGCTAAAGGACAAGTCTGGCGGGATTCATAGCTGAGTCTTGGAAGAAACTCGAATGCCTTTCGCCCACGATTGCAAGTCCGCATATGAGATATCTTTCTTTAGAAAAGGACTTAGTTTTTGTTTAAGGGTCAAGAACAACATTGGTGAAGGCCAACCCCTCCGTCCCTGACGAAATTGTCAGGGCCACCTCCCCTCGGCTGAGGGGAGGAGCTAAAGAGGGTCCTAAATTTAAATAGATGCGACCAGAAATTTCCTGGGCAGTATCTAGCTCCCCTCCTTACGAAGGAGGGGTGGCTTCGACCGAAGGGAGAAGACGGGGTGGTTATGTGAATTGGAACACTTCATTAATTTTCACCCCGCCCGAAATTGTCCTCTATTTCTTGCAGTACCGATGGCAGATGGTCGAACACCATTTTATTTTCAAATCGAATTACCTTGTTGCCCAAATTTTCAAGATAGTGGCTCCTTTTTGCATCATACGTTTCAGCAGTTGGATTGATATGGCCTTGACCGTCCAACTCAACGATAAGCTTTTCAGATGGGCAGTAAAAATCAACCACAAACTTACCGATGCTATGCTGTCTTTGAAACTTTCTTCCTTTTAGTTGACGTTTGGAAAGATGTTTCCAAAGGGAGGCTTCGGCCGAGTTAGCACTGTTTCGTAATTCTTTACGAAACGCCTTCAGTTCCTTTCGATTGTGAAGTGTCATGGTTCAAAACTAACAAACAGTTGGGCAAACCACCCCGTCCCTGATCAAAAAGTCAGGGCCACCCCTCCTTGAAAAGGAGGGGGGCTACCCAATAGCAAATAATTGTTTTTATTTCATCAATAAATCCATTAAACGTCGGTTTTTAATCGAGGTATAGCTGAGAGGATTGCTTGTGGCTCCTTCCGTCACGTGTTTTTGGAACGGTCTATCTTCACCTTATCCTTCGACTGCCTACCTGCCCGTCCGTCAGGCGGGCGTTCAGGAGAGGAACTAAATAGGGGTTCCTTAACATAAAGGGATGTTGCGATAGATGTCATGGTCAGTACGTGATTCCCCTCCTTACAAAGGAGGGGTGTCTTCGACCGGAGGGAGAAGGCGGGGTGGTTGTGAATTATGACACTTCATTAATTTTCACCTACCCGAGATCATGGCCAATTTCATGGGTAACCATCGCATTTTTAATACCCCTCTTTTTAGTAACTTACTTGCCATAGCCAGAAAAAACACGTCAATGAGGCCATATAATTTAAACCGCCTGATCTTTATTTTGATGCTCTTGGTTCTCGGTACGGGAATCGGCCATCCCCAAGACAAGCCAAATATTATCTTGATTTTTCCTGATAACTTGGGCGTTGGAGAAGTATCCGCCTTCGGCGGTGCGCGTGGCGTACCTACCCCCAATATTGATCGAATAGGTGCGGAAGGCATACGTTTGACCAACTTCAACGTAGAATATTCCTGTACCCCTTCACGTATAGCCATCCTTACGGGCAGGTATGCAGTCAGGGCCGGGGAAGACTATTATTCGGGCACCACTTTATGGGAAGAAACAATAGCGGAACGCTTGAAATCCGTTGGCTATGCCACTGCACTTTTTGGCAAATGGGATTTAGGCGCCAAGAATTGGCATGGCAAGCGCGAGCCGACCCAGCAAGGCTTTGACGAATGGTACGGTATACCTGGTACTACACATGTATCCCAGTTCCCCACCATGGAAGGATTCGACCCCAATTTACGGCCCGCCCCCTACATTTGGGAAGGAACCTCGGGTTCCCCTTCCAAAAAAGTAAAGCCCTTTACACCTGAAACCAGACGCACTATCGATCGAGAAGCAGCAGAAAAAAGTAGGGCTTTTATAAAAGAGCATGCCGAGAAAGGTAACCCCTTCTTTTTATATTATGCGATGACCCAGTTGCATTTTCCCGCCCTGCCCCATCCCGATAAGGCAGGTACCACGGGGGCGGGGGACATGGGTGACTCCATGGCCGATGTCGATTATAACGT
Organism: Aurantibacter sp.; assembly: GCA_965215845.1. Taxonomy (GTDB): domain Bacteria; phylum Bacteroidota; class Bacteroidia; order Flavobacteriales; family Flavobacteriaceae; genus Aurantibacter_A. The sequence continues at coordinate 850,805 of CBDCEL010000003.1, read as the reverse complement.
AGGGTTGATTTTAGACCAATTGAAAAAATCCGGTGTTAAAGACAATACCTTGATTATTTGGTGCACAGACAATGGTGCCGAGATGAGGCGCCCATGGCGAGGTTCGCCCGGCCCATGGCGAGGTTATTACAATTCGGCCATGGAAGGCGGTATTCGAACTCCCGCGGTAATACGATGGCCCAATAGAATAAAAGCAGGACAGGTTTCCAATGAGCTGGTACATGAGGTAGATTTATTTACCACTATTCTCAATGCGGCCGGTAGACCTGATGCAGTACCCCAGGACCGAATCATCGACGGCGTCGACCAACTCCCATTTTTAGAGGGCAGGCAAAACGCTCTAACCGCGAAAGTGCCATTTTTGCACAACGATTCGGACAAATCATGGCTGTCAAATGGCGGGATTGGAAACTTTGGTACGTTTATAAGACGGAAATACCGGATTCCGATCCAGAAAACCTCGTACGCCTATTCGACTTGAAGGTCGACCCCAGGGAGGAAATCGATGTTAAGGATTATTACCCGGGAGTCATCGGCATTATGGACAGTATTGTGAAGGAATATGAGGCGACATTCGTGAAACACCCTCGGGTAACGGCCAGTGCCAATGCGGCAGACCCGTATATAGCTCCGCCCGTCAATTCAGGAAAGCCTGTGCAAACCTATACGCGTACAGATAGAACCGCCCTGGGCCCGAGGAGCGCAGCAATGGAGAATCCTGATTTTTCAGGTAGCTGGTCGACAACGGTTTTGCATCGGGTCTCTGTAATCAATCGTGTCGACGAACCTGTGGAGCCCTCCTTGGGAAGTGGATGGGGCAATCAAATATCGATTCAACATACACCTGGGCAATTACAGGTTGAGCGTGTGGTATTCATTCCACGGGAAATTCAACAATTAGTGAAGTATCGCTTTGCCCTGGATGGTTCGAAGACCGATAATACCATTCAAATGGGCCGAACATTGAAACCTATTGTTTCCAGCACTATATGGAAGGATAACAGACTGGTTATTACCTCTACCTACCCTTTTCAAGATTCCAAAACCGGAAAATGGCTTTCTAGCAAACTTACCCAAACACTTTGGCTTGAACCGCCCATGGGCACACCGTGGGAACCGACCTTGATCGTCGAAACCACCAGGGAGGGATTGTTGAACGGCCAGTCTTCGACCAACCGTACCGTCTATACAAAAGGATATCGGTGATTGGTAAGGTGTTCTTCAATAAATCAAGACGAGGACTATTCGCCCTCATACTTCTCTGAATAGCGTTTCCAAAGCTTGGTCTGATGGGTTTCTAGGGAAATATTTCTGCCATCGATAAAGGCATGCGACAATTTGTTGCCGCGCATATCCAAAGCATCCCCTTCGGAAATAAAGAGTGTTGCACTTTTACCTACGGCCAAGGTTCCGTAATTGTCATCGATTCCTAAAATCTTTGCCGTATTACCTGAGATGAGTTGAAGTGCCTTTTCTTTTTCCAGACCTTGGCCAACTACTTGACCTGCGTAGAAAGGTAGATTACGCGTTTGAAAATTCGATGCATCCCCATTTTGAATGGCAACGAGCAACCCTGAATCCATCAGCAATTTTGGCAGCTTGTACGGAAGGTCATAGTCCTCATCATCGAACGCGGGATTGTTATGGGTGAACTGCACCAAAACAGGAATATCATTTTTCTTCAAGAAATCAGTTATTTTATAGGCATGATAACCTCCCACCAGCACCACATATTTCGCTCCGGCATTTTTTGCTGTGGTGATGCCATCAATGATTTCCTTTTCGCCATCAGCATATACATATAGTCGCTGAGACCCGTCAAAAACCCCTTGCATGGCCGCAAAAGCGGGATTCATTTCTTTGGCGGCACCCTTACCGTAGGCTGCAGCACCCTGCATAAAAGTTTCGACCTCCGTAATTTGTTCTTGATATTTATCATTTGGTTTAAAGCCGGGTTCTTCGCCCATCCACCAACGACCTTGCCTAAAACTCCGAGGCCATCTAAGATGAATACCATCATCTGCTTTGACAGCGGCATCTTCCCAGTTCCAGGCATCGAACTGTACAATCGACGAAGTACCTGAAATGCGGCCGCCCTGGGGTGTGATCTGACCCAACAAAACACCATTGGGCCGCATGCTTTCGACCACTTTCGACTCTGCGTTATACGCGATCAAACTTCGCACATGCGGAATGAAATCCCCTATTTCATCCTGATCGTTGCTTGCACGAACGGCGTTGACTTCTATCAGCCCCAAAGCTTTGGTGGGAGCAATGAACCCTGGGTAGACATGTTTACCCTGCCCTTTGATTTTTTGGCCCTTCCTCGCAATTTTGTTGTTTGCGCTTCCGACAAAGGTCAACTTGCCATCTTCAAACATTATCAATGAATTCTCGATGACCTCCCCATTTCCTAAATGCGCAGTTGCACCTTCTATCGTTATGGCTTCGTTTTGCGGTAGGGCAGGGGTTTGTTGGGCTTGCGCTGAAAGCGTGAGGACCAGGGTCAATAGTAAATGATTTAATTTTTTCATCTTATTTTGTTTATGCTTCTTGTCTTTAGTCTATCGGCGCAATATGAGGTTTTCAACCCATCAGCTATCCTCTGCCTTCCGGTAGCAGGTTCTTAGGCCATCGTTCATAAGGTCTCACAAGTCATTTTTTCTTTCTTCTTTCCTTTTGGCGTTTGGGTCTTTCCACCGTTTTCTTTTTCCTTGAGCATTAGGGTCATCAATTTGTTTCGCTCTTGCTTTATAGCTTCCCGTTGCCGTCTGTCCTTTTCCAGATCAAAATAAGTAGCGCCTTCGATTATCGTTTTTTCGGCCTTGGCGTAGACCGACATGGGGTGGTCGCTCCAGAGGACCAAATCGGCATCCTTGCCTTCCTTGATGCTGCCCGTTCGGTCGTCCAAATGCAATAATTTAGCTGGATTAATAGTTACGGTCTTCCAGGCTTCCAATTCTGATAGTCCACCATATTTGATGGTCTTTGCAGCTTCTTGGTTCAGTCTTCGGATCATTTCGCCGTCGTCACTATTGATTGCCACGGTAACCCCTTGTTTTTGCATGATGGCGGCGTTATACGGAATGGCATCGTTCACTTCGTACTTATAGGCCCACCAATCACTAAAAGTACCGGCACCCACGCCATGTTCGGCCATTTTGTCGGCTACTTTATACCCTTCCAAAATATGGGTAAAGGTGTTCATTCTGAATCCGAACTTTTCGGCAACTTTCATCATCATATTGATTTCACTTTGTACATATGAGTGACAACTGATAAAACGTTCGCCATTGAGAATTTCCAAAAGCGTTTCCATCTCTTCGTCATGGCGATAGGGTTGACCGCTTTTTTTCTTTTCGCCATACTCCTTGGCCCGTTGAAAATAATTTGTAAAGACCTGTTCCACACCCATTCGTGTCTGCGGGAATCGACTAAAACTTTGCCAGTTGCTCTGCTTCACGTTCTCACCTAGGGCGAACTTGATAAATTTCGGACTGTTATCATAAATCATGTTTTTGGCACTTTCGCCCCATTTCAGCTTAATGATAGCAGAACGGCCGCCGATCGGATTGGCCGAGCCGTGAAGTAACTGCAAAGATGTTACACCGCCTGCGAGCGCTTGGTAGATGCCAACATCTTCTGGATCCACGACATCTTCCATTTTGACTTCTGCGGAAGAGTTGTGTCCGGCCTCGTTGATGGCCACCCCTGCAATATGACTATGTTCATCGATGACGCCTGCTGTTAAATGTTTTCCGGTGGCATCGATAACCGTCGCCCCTCCCGCCTTGAGATTCTTGCCTATTTTGGCTATTTTTCCATCTTTGACCAAAACATCGGTTTCTTCGAGAATCCCTTCATCCTCGCTTGTCCATACCGTCGCATTTTTGAATAGCATGTTCTCTCTTTTTGGCACGGATGTGTAACCATAGCCTACATTGGGGTAGGTGACAGCAACCAGTTCAGGCGCTTCTTTTTCTTTTTTGTCTTTTTCTTTCCCCGAAAATGCGGCTGTGCGATTTGCAGAAAACAAGGTTTCATTGCCATTGGGAAGTATGGCCCGGCCGCTAAGGTTATCGCCATCTGAAATCAACCCCGTCATTCTATAGCTCTTTTTATCCTTGTCGGCGAAGGAAAGTTGCATCCAATCATCCTTATAAGTGAATTGAGACTTTAGCTTAACGGTATCTTGCTTGACCTCGACCTTGGGTTTTTCCGCTTCCCCGGTGATCGCTAGTTTGAAGTCCGTACCGGAGACCGATAATGTATAATCACCCCGAATATCCTTTAGGGACATGTCATTGATGACATTTTTATTGCCCTGCACCCAATTCTCATAAAGAGTAGTTTCTTTTTCAAAAAAATCTCCCGAAGTAATCAAAAAGTTGGCCTGACGTCCTTTTTGAAGTGACCCGATTATGTTCGATTTATCCAATATTTGTGCGGGCACGGTCGTCAAGGCCTCCAAGGCGGTAGTTTTGGGTAGTCCGTATTCGATGGCCTTCATCAGCTTGTCCTTCAATTTGGAAGGGGATTTTAAATTGTGCAGCGTGAAGGAAAAGGTCACACCGTTCTCCGCCAATATTTTAGGATTGGCCGGTGCTTGGTTCCAATTTCGCATTTCGGCCAAGGAAATATAAGTAGCCGCATACGGATTTGATACATCAAAGGCGTCAGGGAAGTTCAGGGGTAAAATCAATCTTGCACCGGTGGCCTTGATATCGGAGACAGTTTCATATTCGTCACCCCCGCCGACGATGGCATATTGGATTCCGAATTTATCACCGATGCCATCCGCTCGGATAACGTTGCCTTTGTTTCCACCTTCAAAAATCGGAACCAGGTCTTTGTTCGAATTCAATGCCTCCAAAGAACGATCTTTGGTATCGACATTGCCCTTGGCGTACCAATCGGCGTCATAGTACATTTGGCGCAATAAGGCCATGGAGCCCATCAAGGAGGTGGGGTATGATTGACCTTTCGCAATACTTTTTTTGAATGAAAAATATTGTGCCGAGCGATCGTCCAATATTCGGTCGGCATCGTTACCGGATCCGTTCAAGGCTACCAAAACCCCTGTACCACGGGCAATACCATCTTTAATGTGGGAATTGACCACTCCAAAACCCGCTTTGCGAAGTTCCTTGGCTTTTTTATCGTCGTATTTGAATTTTTCGACCGCATCGTTTTCGGGCATGATATGATCATTCCAATAAAAACCGTCTCGAGATGCCTCATATTGTGCCGAACGACCCGAAGCCGGGAGCTTTTTTGGCATGGCTACGCCAAAACCGGAATAAATATCGATAAAAGAAGGATATATCGATTTGCCGCTCAAGTCGATTTGAACCGTGTTTTTAGGCAAGGTCACCGATTGGCCTACTTGCACTACTTTTCCGTTTTGGATGAGCAAGGTCGCATTGTCAATTACCTCTGTCGGCGTGATGTAAATCTTTGCGTTTGTAAATGCCGTATAGTTGTTGTTCTTTGCTTTTACGCCGTCGTTTTTGGGAAAATAATCTTGAGCCGAAAGAGTTGGGCAACAGGCCAAAAGCCATAGTGCCAATAGTCTCATTTTCATATGTCTTGGTTCTTTTAATTAGCCGTTTAAATGTAGGGAAAGGGAATGGTATAATAAAATAAACTTTACGGCCATTTTAAAGAGGATACCTCTTATGGTAGTTGACCAACAACGCTACTACTTTGCTATAACTTTGAATGCCGTCTGCTTGGTTATTGGCCTTGAGAAATGTATTGAAAATAGATTTAAAAACAGGTTCCAATGGATTTTCATGGGCCGCCCAAAAATTGGCGACTTCGTCATAATTCTTGGTGATGCCCGGATTCAATTCGTTATATAGGCGATTGAATTTTTCTTCATCATTAATTTTGATTTCGTTGAGGCAATAGCCTAAAACACAGGTGTATGCCGAATATTTAAAATAGATATCCTCGTTTTCGGTGGCCGCCAAATAACCGACAAAGTTGGTCTCGTTTTCCGCGGAATATCCAATTTGATGGCCAACCTCATGACTGCTAACAAAAGGGTATCTGAATTTTGGAATTTTTGCGTTGACCTGTGCTTCGTTCGTGAACGGATTGAGATAACCGCTATAGCCCATATAGGTTAAGAAATAGCTGAAGACTGACTTTTTCAGGCTCGGTCTTTGGTATTTGAACATTGGATGGCGAACTTGCAAGTTGTCGTATCCGTTTAAGGCCATTGTGGCCATCTCATTTTTGGAGTACGGAGTTTTGACCGCTTGTAAACGATCCGAAGTGATTTGCCAATGGATATCATTGGTCTTCGAGATCAATTTTTCCGTCAGTTGGACCAATTCGTTTTGATCATACCTGTTGCCGATTCCGAACGCTTTTTCGATTGGCTGTCGATAGTAGTTCAAGCCCCATATCATATAAAAGGTGAAGTAGGCCACGGCCAAAACCATGGCAATATCTCGGCCAAAACCTTTAAGGTCTCGGCGTATCTTTTTTCGATTTAAAATAAGATATCGTATGGCCAATAATATAAGTGTTGCGTATACAAAATCACCAATTGAAAAGGGAATCCATCCAAAGAAAAAACGAAGGACTTTACTTATCGAAGGATAAATACCCCGACTGTAGTATGATTCTACAAAATCAGGATTCGAGGCCAACCACCTTACCATTAGAACCTGTGGGATCAAGGATAGCGCAATGCCATTTTTTAGGGATAGCTTCATCCCTTCAAATGTAATGAATTATTGAGGTGACCAATGGTGCCAAGGTGTAAATGGAAAGAGTTAAAAAAGGAACCTTCTTAAGGCTCCTTTTTTATCTCAATTTTTTTATTGGACAATGGATACCAGTTCCAAATCAAAGACCAAATCCGAGTTGGGAGGTATCGGGCCTGAACCTTGGGCACCGTAGCCCAAATGTGGCGGGATGAAAACCCGTATTTTGTCTCCAACCCTCATTGTAAGCAGTCCTTCCTTGAAACCGGAGATTAACCGCGCCTCAGGGCTATAATCGATTTCCCAAGGCTCATAATTGCCACTATCTTTTCGACTTTGATCATAGGCGCCGAATTTAGTTGCTACTTCTTCAACGCTTGAATCGAACAAGCTTCCGTCCTTTAGAAAACCTGCATGATGTATTTTAACTTTTTGGCCGACTTTTGGCTTTTCACCTTCCCCTTCGGTTAGTTTAAGAATTTTGAGTCCTGACGGTAGTTCTTCGGCCTTTGCAATTTGTTCTTCAAACGCTGTGACCATTTCTGATTTCAACTTGTTCAGAGCCGCTAGTTTTTCTTCCTCTTTGGCAAAATAATCCGTCATCACCTGAACGGCATTAAAACTTTTGGCGTTTTTTCCATTTCGAATGATACTGACCGTGTTCATGGTCACATTGTCAAGCGGTTTGTTCGAGGTCGGATCTACAGGAACGGTGGCAATGGAATCGATTACGTCAAGACCTTCGGTAACCTCTCCAAAAACGGTATGGCAGGCAATTCTTGGATGCTTGCAGTTTTTGAGAAACCCGTTTTCATAACCATCCAACCATGGTGTAGCCTTATGCGTTATGAAAAACTGACTGCCGTTGGTTTCAAAGCCAGAGTTGGCCATTGAAAGTATTCCCTTTTTATCGTGGTGCAAAGAATCGGTCAACTCATCCATGAACCTATAACCCGGACTGCCCGATCCCGTAGCCGTCGGATCCCCGCCCTGAATCATAAAATCATTCATGACACGATGAAAGGTAAGCCCATCGTAAAATTTCTTATCCTTGAATTCTTCGCTGACAAAAGGGCTTGTGCCCTCTGCCAAGGTTACGAAATTGGCGACTGTCACCGGAGTTTTTTCATGCTCCAATCTGACAATGATATTGCCCTTACTTGTCTTGATGTCGGCGAATAGTCCGTCACCAAGGTCGGCATATTGACTTTTGCAACTTGCCAAAATTGTGAGTATCAAAAATGAAAAATAAACACGCTTCATAAATTGGATTTTTATTTTGTTATCAATTTTAGATTATTTGTTATCGTTTTCTATAAACTATCTTGTTGTCTCTCTACCTTCAATAATACGATCGTTGATCGCAAAGGAACGTTTACGCCAATTCTATTGTTGTCTCCGTGGTAACCATAGGCCAATGACGAGGGAAAAAGAAAAGTTGCGGTTTCCTTTTCTTTCATCAATTTGACAGCGCTCCTCAACCCTGGAAACAGTTCTTGCTTGTCTACCTTATAGGTGATGATTCCGATGTCCTCCATGGAATAGATGGTATCATTCGCTAGACTAAGAAGATTATAGGTCAATGTTACCAGGTCATCCGGATGTGGGGTATAGTCATCTGTATCGTTCTTTTTGGAAAAAAAATACCATGAACCACTTTCACTGTGCTCGTAGATGTGCGTTGTGTCGCTCTCGATAATTTGTTGAATCAGTTTTTCCTCCTTGGCCAATAGTTGTCTATTGCGTTCGGCCGATTGCTTATAAAAGCTGCCCGACTGTACTTTAACAGGTCGTCTAGGTTCCGGGCCACCGCAACTGAATAAACCTATAAATAGAAGTATCAATAAAATGTATTTCATTCCAAACTTTCTTTGTACTCCCCTAGAATCGATCTGAATTTTTCTACGGTCTCTTTTATCGAGAGATCGCTTTTACCACCAGCAGCGTTATTGTGGCCACCTCCTTCGAAATATTTTCTCGCCAATTGGTTGACCGAGAAATTGCCGACTGACCTAAATGAAATCTTGATGATACCCTCTTCCCTGTTCTCAACAAAAAAAGCTGCGAGCTTAATTCCTTTCAGGGTGAGTCCGTAGTTCACAAAACCTTCGGTATCGCCCTTTTGATAATTGCATGAGTCGAGTTCTTCTTGTGTCAAGGTGATATAGGCAGTGTTCAATTCATCCAAAATGACCAAGTTGCCCAGTGCAATGCCCAAAAGTCTCATTCTATTTGCGGTATTGCTGTCGTATACCATGTGATGTATTTCAGTGTTCTGGGCCCCTTTTTGCATCAAATCGGCCACCACCCTGTGCGTTCTACTCGTGGTCAAGGAAAATTTGAATGAACCTGTGTCCGTCATGATACCGGTGTAGAGACAGGTGGCTATTTCTGGCGTAATCTGGTCCGTGTCCCCAAGAAACTCCATGAAATTATAGACCATTTCACAAGTCGAGCTCATGAACACATCAGAGTAGGTTACCTTGGCATAATCATCGGGTTGTTGATGATGGTCGATCATAATAAAATCGGCATCTGCCGAATTGAGAAGGTTTTCCATTTGGCCGGTTCTGCCCAGATGGTTGAAGTCTAAGGTGCAGATCAATGTGGCGGACTCAATTTTTTCCTTGGCCTGCGAATTTTCCCGCTCAAAATTGATGATTTCGTCATTTCCGGGCATCCATTTCAAAAACTGGGGATAGTCATTTGGTGAGACAATTGTCGCCTCTTGACCTGAATTCTTGAGATAGTGCCACAATGCCAAGGTGGAGCCAATGGCATCACCATCGGGATTTTTATGAGGTACGATAACTACTTTCTGTGGAACGGAAAACAGTTGCTTTACCGTGTTTATATCCTCCAAATTCATGGGCGCAAAGATACAACTATTAACAAATCACGTTCTTATAATACGGTATTTTTAAAACCAGGTAAAACCGATTTGCATCGGAGTTTCGATTCTTTTGCACCCAAGACAATAGAGAAGGATTCTTAATTCATTGATCGACGGCCAAAAATACAGGCGTATCGACGAACAACTTTACCAATAAATTGTGTGTTACCTTGAAAAGCGTATTTTTGCCCAAAATTTTTAGAGATGACGACGAACAGAACCTTTACCATGATCAAGCCAGACGCTGTTGAAAATGGACATATCGGTGCCATTTTGGAGAAAATAACATCTGCCGGCTTCAAGATAGTGGCCATGAAATATACACAAATGAGCAAACGCGACGCACAAGAGTTTTATGCGATTCATAAAGAGCGTCCATTTTTTGCCGAATTGGTGCAGTTCATGACGCGTGGACCAATTGTGGCAGCCATTCTGGAAAAGGATAATGCGGTCGAAGACTTCAGGGCATTGATCGGAGCGACGAATCCGGCCGAAGCTGCCGAGGGAACCATACGCAAACTATATGCAAAAGACATTGGGGAAAATGCGGTTCATGGCTCTGATAGCAATGACAATGCCGCTATCGAGGGAGCTTTTCATTTTTCGGGAAGAGAGGTATACTGAGAAGAGCAATCTAAATAATGTTGCCCGGTAAGTTTTACTTGCCGGGTTTTTGTTATCTGAGAACTAATTTTTTCACAAGTTCTTTCCCCAGCTCTTCATTGATCATTACGATGATCTTTGAGCGCCCCATGCTCAATTCTTCACGCAAGACCGAAGAAGAGAGGGAGACGTATAGCGTACTGTTTCTCAATTCGACTTCCGTGGTATAATTGTTCACGCCATTGCCCATAAGTTTTACCCAGGCCTGCCGCGCGTTTACCTTATCAATTCCTTTTTGTAGACGATTTTCTTTGATGAACTCGCCCAGTGCCTCGCCTAAATTTAAATGTTCGTTTTTGCGTTTGGCCATTATTCCTTTAAATTGAACGGTTCGAATCTTTTGTAAACATAAGTCAATCCATCAACATTTCTAACCGAAAAATTACGCTCTGACAACGCAATCAGCTCTTCAACTCTTTCTTTATCGGGGTCTATGTTGTCTTCGGTATTGTAATACATTGAAAATAGGTCTCCGTGTTTCACTATCACAAAAACATCGGTATCGTTTGAAGTACCGAAGGTACCATCAAACTTGGGTTGCATTTTTTTGCGAACACCTCGTTCACCATCAGTGGAAATATAGTCAACATTTGTATTCACGCTGTATTCCTTTGAATTTCCATCAGGAAAGATCACTTTCTCAATTTCCCAATAACCATTTAGCAATTCGAGGTCTTCCTTTGAAATTTTTTCGGTGCAACCGATCAAAAGAACTAAACATCCCATCAAACATAGTCGTTTTAGACTCTGATTAGAGTGGACTTCGACTACCTGAGCGTTCGGCAGGCGGGCGTTTAGTTTGACGATCTTCAAAAATTTATTGATCATAAAGAGTGTAGTGAGAAACTCTAAACCGTAAACCGCTAACATTTGATTTACAATTTAAATATTTTATAGGACTGATGGATATTCTTAACCACGGCTTCGGTTCTTTCGGCATGGGTATCACTTATAAATATCTGCCCAAAATTCTCGTTGTTGACCAATTTGATAATATGGGCGACCCTATCTTCGTCCAATTTGTCGAAAAGATCATCCAACAGTAAAATCGGGGTGCTTTTTGCCTGCTCCTTTATAAAATGGAATTGCGCAAATTTTAAAGCTATCAAAAATGACTTTTGCTGGCCTTGACTTCCGAATTTTTTTATTGGATGTCCTTCAATTTCAAAGCCCAAATCGTCCTTATGAATGCCGACCGATGTATATTGAAGGGCTCGGTCTTTTTCAAGATGTGTTTCCAGCAGTTCTAAGATTCCATTCTGCGCAACCTTACTTTGATAGCCTAAGGTTACGATTTCGTTGCCCCCGGAAATTTCTGCGTATTGTTCTTTGAAAATCGGAATGAAGGCCTCCATGAAGTGCATCCTCTTTTCAAAAATCGGAGTTCCGTATTTGGCCAATTGTTCGTTGTATACCGATAGGCCATCCGAATCGAAAGTATTGTTAAGTGCAAAGTATTTTAAAAGCGCATTGCGTTGCGATAAGACCTTATTGTATTTTAAAAGATGCTGTAAATAGGCCTTGTCAGATTGCGAAATGACCCCATCAATGAATTTTCGACGTGTTTCACTTCCTTCAATGATCAGGTCCCTGTCCGCCGGGGAAATGATGACCAACGGAAGAAGGCCAATATGGTCAGATAGACGTTCATAAATTTTGTCATTTCTCTTGATAATTTTCTTCGTGCCCCGTTTTAGGCTGCAAACGATTTTTTCGGTGCGATCTTGCTTATTGAATTCACCCTCGATTACGAAAAAACCTTCATTATGTTTGATGTTCTGACTGCTGACCGGGTTGAAATAACTCTTACCAAAGGCCAAATGATAAATTGAATCGAGAATATTGGTTTTGCCGATGCCATTTGCCCCTACAAAGCAATTGATCTTCATGTCGAATTCGAAATCCGCGGAAGCGAAATTCTTGTAATTGATAAGCGAAAGTCTCTCGAGGCGCATGATTTTGTTATTTACCCAAGGGATAAGCATGCGCAAAATATCGAAAAATAACGGATAAATTCGCTATTGGTTTTCGATAAAAACTTTATTTTTGCGCGACCAATAAAAATAAGATGGCGACATACAAGAAAAGAGGATACAAGCCAAAGAACAAAGCAGAGGAGCTGCAGTCAGATGTACATGAAAGTACTACTGCCGAGGTTTTTAGCACTTTGGACGAAAGTGCTTCGAAGACCGAAGCATGGGTTGCCAAGAATCAAAACTACATTTTGGGCATTATTGGGGTCATTGCCGTCGGAGTCTTGGGTTATTTGGCCTACAACCAGTTTATCTTGGGGCCAAAAGAATCGAATGCGGCAAATGAAATGTACTATCCGCAGCAATATTTTGATGAGGCCTTGACCAATACGGCAGCTAAGGATTCTTTGTATAATTTGGCACTCAATGGCGCTGAAGGTAAATACGGCTTTTTGGACATCATCGATGAATACCCTGGTACCAAAGCGGCGAACTTGGCCAACTATTCGGCCGGAATGGCCTATTTGAACATGCAGAAGTACCAAGAGGCCATTTCGCATCTCGAAAGCTTTAAGTCTGATGATGTTATTTTGGGGGCCCTCGCCAAAGGCGGACTTGGCGATGCTTTTGTGCAACTGAACCAGCCAAATGATGCTTTGGGGTTTTATGAAAGCGCCATGGCGCATAGCAATAATGATTATACCACGCCCAAGTTTCTTTATAAGGCTGGGATTACTGCAATGGAGCTTGGTCAAAAAGATAAGGCCTTACAATATTTTGAAAGGATCAAGAATGATTATGCCGGGTCTGATGAGGCCAACACGATAGATGCTTATATCGGAATGGCCAAAAGCGGACAGTAATTATGGCCACCGCGAACAAAAATCTCTCAGATTACGATAAGAACGAAATCCCCGATGCGAAATCGCTTCGGTTCGGAATCGTAGTTTCCGAATGGAATGAAGAGATTACAGAGGGCTTGTATCATGGGGCCCAAACGACCCTTCTTGATTGCGGGGCCTTACGCGAAAACATCGTTCGGTGGAATGTCCCCGGCAGTTTTGAGCTGACCTTCGCCTGTAAAAAAATGCTCACCGAAATTAAAGTCGATGCGGTCATTGCCGTCGGCAGTGTGATTCGAGGGGAGACCAAACACTTCGATTTTGTTTGCAGTGCCACGGCCCAAGGCATCAAGGACCTGAATGTCAGGTTCGACGTACCCGTAATCTTTTGTGTACTTACCGACGATACAATGCAACAGGCCAAAGACCGCAGCGGTGGAGCACATGGCAATAAGGGAACCGAAGCGGCCATTGCCGCTATCAAAATGGCTACCCTTGGCAGGTAAGTTCGGAACCCCACACTTTAAAGGCCTGCCTTCCAAAATTGCATTTCAAACCTTGTATCCCTGATTTCGTGTTTCGTAATTCGGACTTCTGTTAACAAATTTTGGCTGTTCATATACGGCATGTTTTTTGATTTTAAGTAAATTTGAAGATATGGGCTTTTTGAGAAAATTTACCAAGTTGCGCAAGAACAAGACGTTCGACTATTCCCCTCGTTACTACGACGATAAAGGGGAAGGTAGCCCCTTTAAATTAGAACATCGGTTCGATAAATATCGCACAACGGCCCATGTAACGCGTGGATTGAAAAACAAGTTCGGTAATGCCATCGAGGATGTTCGGCGCGAGGGTGATAAAAACCTACGATTGCGTATGCTGGTCATCCTTGCCGTTTTGATCTTTATTTTTCTTTACATTATCGATTTTGATATCTCAATATTCTTTCCGAAATAATGGCAGACATCATTAAACTTTTGCCTGATCATGTTGCGAATCAAATTGCTGCAGGAGAGGTTGTACAAAGGCCTGCTTCGGTTGTAAAGGAATTGCTCGAAAATGCCATTGATGCAGGTTCGACATCCATAAAGCTGATAGTAAAGGAAGGTGGAAAGACGCTAATTCAAGTGGTTGACAACGGAGTCGGCATGAGCGCAACAGATGCTCGATTGAGTTTTGAACGACATGCTACCTCGAAAATCAGAAAGGCCGAAGATCTTTTCAAACTCGATACCAAAGGTTTCCGTGGCGAGGCTTTGGCTTCAATAGCGGCGATTGCCCATGTCGAAATGCAGACAAAAACTAGGGGTGAAGACATTGGCTGGCACTTAAAGATCGAGGGCAGTAAGATTGTGTTTCAAGAAACCTGTGCCACTCAAAAGGGGACGTCGATTTCCGTCAAGCACTTATTTTTTAATATTCCGGCGAGACGAAACTTCTTGAAATCCAATCAAGTCGAATTGCGGCATATAACCGACGAGTTTCATCGTGTTGCTTTGGCGCACCCGAAAATTGCCTTTCAATTTTATAATAATGGCAGTGAGCTTTTTAATTTACCAAGCTCGGGTTTAAGGAAAAGAATCGTACACATTTTCGGTTCGCGTACCAACCAAAAATTGGTGCCTCTCAGCGAAGAAACGCAAGTGGTCAAAATATCTGGTTTTATAATGAAACCCGAATTTGCCAAAAAGAGTAGGAGGGAGCAGTTTTTCTTTGTCAATGACCGTTTTATTAAAAGTCCGTACCTACATCATTCTGTTCTTGCAGCTTACGAGGGGTTGATGCGGCAGGGCACCCACCCTGGGTATTTCATATATCTCGAGGTAGATCCGGGCTCTATCGATATCAATATTCACCCTACCAAGACAGAGGTCAAGTTCGATGATGAACACACCTTATACGCGATTATCAGATCTACAGTAAAGCATAGCCTAGGCCAGTTCAATGTTACGCCTGCCCTCGATTTTGAGAAAGACCAGAATTTGGAAGTGCCCTATAGTTTCAAAGATAAAATTGCCTCCCAGCCAAGGGTTGAGGTCGAGCCTGGTTTCAATCCGTTTTCATCTGGTGGCGGCACCTCGGTTCAGGTGCCCAAAAAGAAATCGGCCAAGGGCTGGGAAAATATGTATGTTGGCCTGGAATCAAAAGTCGGGCAAGAAGCTGATTTCAGCGGCATGCGATATGAATCGGATTCGATTACCGGTTCAATTTTCGATGATGATAAAATAGTCAATAATCCGACTACTACATTTCAATTACATGGCAAATATATAGTGACGACCATTCGTTCAGGAATGCTCGTCATCGATCAACAACGGGCCCATCAGCGGGTACTTTACGAGCGCTTTTTAAAACAAGGAACATCCAAGGAGGCGGTCAGTCAACAATTACTTTTTCCACTTTCCATTGGTTTTACAAAGACGGAAACGGCCAGGCTCCTAGAGATTAAGGGCGAGTTGACCGCCTTGGGCTTTGATTTTGGAACGATAGATGCTGAAACGGTTCAATTGAAAGGGATACCGATTTCTATGTTGGATACCGAAGTTGGTACGGTTTTAGATCAGTTATTGGCAGAGTATCAGAACCAAGGTGTCAATGACAGCTTTTCCCAGACCGATCGCCTGTCCAAATCTTTGTGCAAAGCACTATCAATAAAGACCGGTACAAAATTGGACCAAGAATCGCAGATGGCCCTGGTCAATGATTTATTTGCCTGTAAAGAAAGTTTGCTCAGTCCCTTCGACAAAAGAATACATATCACGATCAGCGAGACCGATATTGCCAATAAATTTTAGCCCATGAATTTTCAGCTTACCGATGCCGTCAAGCACCTGCTTATCATCAATGTGCTTTTTTTTATAGCTACCCAGCTTTATGGCGATCAGATGTATCAATGGTTTGCCCTCTGGTTTCCCAAAAATGACAATTTTGAAGTTTGGCAAATAGCGACCCATATGTTCATGCATGGGGGGTTTTCACATATTTTGTTCAATATGTTCGGCCTGTGGATGTTCGGTACCCCGGTAGAACGCAGTTTGGGAAAGAATCGGTTTTTGTTTCTTTATTTTTCCGCCGGTCTCGGAGCTGTTCTGTTCCAATTGGGATATTATTACTTTAATTATATACCGATGTTTTCGGAATTGGTCGATTCTGGACTTTCAACCGCGCAGATTGTCGAAATGTTGACCTCAAACAAGACCAATATCGAATTGACGGGTAGTCAGTTAGGAAACCTGAGGGACCTCTATCCAATTTACAACGCGTCAATGGTGGGCGCATCCGGTTGTATTATGGGGGTTTTGGCCGCCTTTGGGATGATGAACCCGAATGCCGAATTGATGCTGATTTTTTTACCCATACCGATTAAGGCGAAATATTTTATTCCCGGAATTATTTTGTTGGATATAATTTCGGCCATTACCGGCCAGTCTTTTTTCAGCCCGAGCAACACGGCCTATATGGCTCATGTAGGCGGTGCGATTATTGGGGCTATTATGATGTGGTACTGGAAAAAGAACAGTTTTAACCATAGGCGCTGGGATCGCTAAATCTTCAAACGGCAGCCTTTGAAGATACGGTCAATGGCTATAATGGACTGTTTAAGTTTGATCGACTCATTACCTAATAACCCATTAACGAATAACTATTTAAATGAGTGGAGGAGGATTGAGATATAAATATGCGACGCTCAGTATCGCTGAAAAATTGATAGTTGTCATTGTGGCGGTTTTCATTTTGAATGCGTTGATTCCATTTTTATTGGGTCTGCCCAAAAATGCCATTGATCGGTGGTTCGAGCTCCCAAAGGATTTTTTTGAATTTCTGGGCCAACCTTGGTCATTGGTCACCTATTCCTTTTTTCACGGAGGGCTGTGGCACTTGGCAATGAATATGCTTATCCTTTATTTTTCAGCTCGTATTCTCCTTAATCTTTTTGACCCTAAAACGTTTGTAAACGTCTATTTTTTGGGGGTCATCGCGGGAGGACTGCTTTTTATGTTGAGTTATAACCTTTTGCCCGGGCTGGTGAAAATGAACACTTCCGGTATTATCGGGGCGTCCGCTGGGGTAATGTCTGTTTTGATTTTTGTTTGTGCCTATATTCCCAATCAAGAGGTTCGGGTCATCTTTTTTAATATCAAATTGTGGTACCTCGGCGCTTTTTTGGTCCTGCTCGATTTGATACAAATTCCGAATGGAAATGCCGGTGGACACATTGCCCATTTGGGAGGAGCACTTCTGGGTTATGTATATGCCCGTCAACTGGCCAATGGGCAGGACATCGGTTCCGGATTCTCTAAATTTCTGGATGGATTGGCCGGTATGTTCAAGTCAAAAGAAAAGAAATCCCCATTGAAAACAGTGCATAAGCGACAAAAGAAATCGACCTCGAAGAATAATAAGGTCAATTATGAGAAAGAAAGCCATCAGCGGAAAATTGATGCTATTCTCGATAAGATCGGTAAGTCGGGTTATGAAAGCCTTTCAAAGGCGGAAAAGGACTTTTTGTTCAAAGCAGGCAAAGAAGATTAGATTTTGAAAAATTCTTCGCTTTTTGACCAGGTCTTGGTAGGCTTAAATATTATTCTGGCATTCATGTTGGCGCTTTCCACCTTGACGCCCTATTTTTCCGCTCGACAATTTCCCATTTTCTCAATTCTTGGTCTGACGGTACCCGTGCTGTTTGGCTTGAACGTACTTTTTCTTTTGTACTGGGTCTTCAAAAGGAAATGGCTATTCTTGATGTCTTTTTTTGGCTTGCTCATTGCAAATGTTGTATTTGGAGACTTTGTGAAGTTATGGCCTGAAAATAAGAGCATGGCGGAGGAAGATTTGACCATACTTAGCTATAATGTTCGTGGTTTCAATAAATCGAAGGAATTACCCAGCAATACGGTTTTTAAAGATATCAAGAAATTGATAGAAGTTGAGGCCCCTGATATTCTATGTATCCAGGAAGTGCATTATCGCAGGCAAAATGAATTTCCCGAATATCCTTATAGATACCTCGACTATATTTACATGAGCGGGAGAAATATCATGGCAATTTTTTCAAAGTACCCCATATTGGAAGCCGACTTATTGTGTTTCCCTGATACTTCGAGTCTAGGGGCCTATGCCGATATCTTAAAAGATAATGACACCATCAGAATATACAACCTACATCTTCAGTCACTGGGAATTACTCCTGGTCGGGGGGTCATTCGTAAAAGCTCATCTGAAAAGCTATACGGACAGTTGGCCTATTCCTTTGCCAAACAGGAAGAACAGGCCAAGATGTTTTTAGAGCATAGCGCTGACGTTCCCCATCCGATAGTCGTTTGTGGTGATTTCAACAGCACCCAATTTTCACGTACCTATGATTTAATAAAAGGGGATAAAAAAGACACCTTCATTGAAATGGGAAAAGGTTTTGGAAGGACATACATTTTTCACGGGCTACCAGTTCGTATCGATTTTATTTTGGCAGATCCCGAGTTTGAGGTGATATCGCACAAAAATTTTAATGAGAGGTACTCCGATCACTATCCTGTTTTGGCCTCAGTTCGATTGAACTAATATAAGGTAGCAGTCGATGGCGTCCGCAAGAATATGTATCAAAAGCGCAATGCCAAAAATTCTTGTCTTTTTAAAAAATAAAAGTGCTATATAGATGGCAATGGCCCAATACTGGTGTAATGGATGAAAATCGATACTGCATCGATTCGGATCAAAGATCGGACTGGCAATTAGATGGTCGATGTCAATGACAATTCCGGCAAGCAGGATCGAAATGACTTGAAGTCTTTTTTCCTTGGGGTAAAATAAAACTCCGATAAATATCGGTACCAAAAAATGGATGCCGTAATGGATGAAGAACCTAAGCATCAAAAAAAATCAATTTTTGCGCTTTCAAATAGGAAACGGCATTTGGGCCTTCATTGAACAACAAGTCAAGAATGCTGACATTCCCGATAAAGCCATGACGTTCGCCAAATACCTGTGTATACCCTTCTTGGGGAAAGTTGATTTTCTTTTTTGCGTTGACCAAAAAGCGGCCATCAATGACCTCAACAGGATTTTTCTCATACAATACGGTTTTTTCCCGCTGCATTTCGATTTGCAAAGAATTACACATGGTCTCAATTGTCGTCAAATTGAAATCCAATAAGAAAGTGTGCCCATCTTCAAATAATGGGGCGAGGTCGTCCTCGTAGAATTCGAAATAGGGCGAGGTTCTATAAGCCGTTTGTAAAGTACGCCAATGTTGCCTTTGCCAACGATATGAATTATCCAACCTGACGTCCTTATATTTCTGTCGGCCTTGGTTGCCGCCAACATGTTTTATGGGGATGCTCAATACATGTCGCCCCCTGTCGGTACAAATGTGGCAACGGTTTCTATAGGTTTGCTTTTGATAATTGTCCTCTGCTTCCCAAATTGTGCTCTTTTGAATTAGGGTTGCAAAAGTTGTTATATTGGGAAAATAGGTAGGGTGAAGGAGGGTTTTCACGAATCAAGCTCAAATTCTAGTGTCAAGTTCAAATACAATGGCGTTTATTAACTTTTACCTTTCTTTCGTCTTTTCCAGAAAAAGTCCCCTATGAAATAAGCCGCTAGGGCGAGCAAAAAGTATTTGAAATATGAAACGGGTTCTCCGTTACCGTGTACGGTGGTAAAAATTCGATTCCAACGCGGACGCCATTTCGTTATGCCCTCATTGAAATTGTCAAAGCTCATCCAAATAAAAATTGGGGTGCCCACGATATGATTTGCAGGTACGTAGCCCCATGCGCGACTGTCCTCAGACCCATCACGATTGTCGCCCATCATCCAGTAGTAATCTTGTTTGAAGGTGTACGTATCGGCAACTTCTCCATTGATGGTTACTTGGTTTCCCCTTACGCCAACGGAATTGCCCTCGTAATCGCGAATGATCTTTTTGTAAAGTGGCAATACGTTAAGGTTCAAATCTACTGTTTGCCCTTCTTTCGGGATGTAAATCGGCCCTAATTGGCTTGTATTCCATTTATAGTCGGTACTTTGTGGAAAAATATTGTAACCGGCCACCCCTTTGGCCTGAATAATTCGAACAACGGAATCAATCTGTGAATTGGCCTTCAGCTTCTCGACCATTTCATGGGTCAACTTTGCTTGACGTGAAAGACTGCTCTCCTCGGTAATGGCAATGCCATATTTTCGAATAACTTCAACGGGTATTCCGCTTTCTTTGGTGAAAATTTCCTGTTTTCCGTCGTCTCTGGCCCGAACACCTAAAACATAGGTATTCAAGACATTGGCCTGCTCGGCCGTCAACGAACCAATAATATATTTTCTTCTAAAATCGGTAACCCCGATTTCTTTCAAGAACCGCGAAGAGACCCCTTTTTTTGCGTAGATGTTATAGTCGAACATTGGTCTTGCCCTATCGGGAAGTACATTCCGCTCTCCATTGACATAGACATATCCGTCTCTGACTTCCAGTGAATCCCCGGGTAGGCCAACACAGCGTTTTACGTAATTTGATTTCTTGTCAATGGGCTTTTTTACCCCTTTTTCTTTCTTAAAAAAGACACGTACCGTATCCGCTGGCCAGCTAAAGACGACAATTTCATTTCTTTTGATATCCTTAAAACCCGGCAACCGGAAATAGGGTAGTTGCGGTTTGTTCAAATAGGATTTTATTCCCAATAAAGGAAGTGTATCATGAACCATCGGCGCCGCAACCGTGGTCATGGGCGTTCGGGCACCATAATGGAATTTGCTCACAAAAAGGAGGTCGCCGATTCGCAATGTTCTTTCCAAAGAGCCGGTCGGAATCACATAGGGCTGAATAAAATAAGTATGTACCAAAGTGGCGGCGACAATGGCAAAGACAATTGAACTGACCCATTCACCTGCGGCCGTTCTGGGATTAAGGTCTCGATTTTCAATATATTTAACGTCCAATGCATAATTAACGTAGTAGATGTAAAAGCCCAAGGTCAAAATAACCGCCCAGGTCTCCCATAGTTTATTTCTACCGAAACTGCGTATGGTCTCGACCCAAATCACAGGGAACATCAACAAATTGATAATTGGAATGAACAATAAGATTACCCACCATTTGGGGCGATTAATGATTTGCATCAACACAATGGCGTTATATACTGGTATCGCAGCTTCCCAGGCCTTTCTACCTGCCTTGACATATAACTTCCAGGTACCCAAGAAGTGAATGGCCTGTACCACCAGAATGAAAATTATCCATTGCGTTCCGTTCATATGAAAAAGTTATTCGTTAATGGTAATTGACTATTTTGATTCATGCAATTAAGCGTTTTTAAATAGAACTTATTGTAAGCCTTAACCAAGGTTTAACACATCTTTCATAGTGAAAATTCCCGTCTTGCCAATAATCCATTCTGCCGCCGTAACTGCTCCGAGGGCAAAACCTTCACGGTTGTGTGCCGTATGTTTGATCTCTATGGAGTCAATACTACTATCGTAACCTATTGTATGGGTTCCCGGGGTATTTCCGACCCGTTTTGAATGAATGGGAAGTTTTCCTTCATCCGATTTGTTCAATTCCCATTCGGTATATTCCGAATTTGATATGATGCCTTCAGCCAGCGTGATTGCTGTACCACTTGGGGCGTCAAGTTTTTGAGTGTGGTGTATTTCTTCGATCGAAGTCTTGTATTCCTTTAAATTACCCATCATCTTTGCCAAGTATTCGTTCAATTCAAAAAAAACATTCACTCCAATGCTGAAGTTCGAGGCATAAATAAAGCTTCCCTTTTTTTCGTTACAAAATGCAACTGCCTTATCATAGTCTTCCAACCAACCCGTCGTTCCCGAAACAATCGGCACCCCATTTTCAATACATTTTGTGATATTCTCGAAGGCGGCCGTAGGCATGCTGAAATCAATTGCTACATCGATATTTTCGAAATCAGGGTCTTCAGAACCAAGATCGATTTTCGCCACAATTTCATGCGCTCTTGATAGAGCTATTTGCTCGATCATCTTTCCCATTTTTCCATACCCGAAGAGTGCTATTCGCATCGATTAAAATTTTATTACTAAAGCCATTCCGTAATTGGGATCCATGGTCACTGGGTCCAAATCCATGAAGGGCTCAAAATCAAAGCTAAGGTCTTCGTCAACATTGAACTGCTTTAAATGGGCATCTACATTTGCATCAACAATGTTCAATGCGTACATCGCAATGGTGACCAATAACCATAAATCCCGATCTCTTTGAAATCGTTCTTGTTGGTTTTCCAATACGTCAAGATCAAAATCGGGCGGGTCATCGGGAGAATTGTTATTATCACGGTCATAGAACTCGTCATCCGTAAAGCCCGCTTGCCTTCTTTTGAAGGCCGTTCTAAAACGGTCATACCAACCATCGTTCCAGGTATAGGCATAGATGCCACCACCAATCGCACCATATACGATGGGCAGTTTCCAATAACGCTTGTTGTAAATCTGCCCGAGGCCAGGTAACACCGCCGAGTAAAATGCCGCCCTACTCGGCGCAAGGGGGTTTATCGCCTTTCGCTTTACGATCATCGAGTCTTGAAGCACGATACCTTCTTCGTGAAGGTCTGTACGCAGGGAGTCGACCGCATTTTCTTCCTTTTTATCTTCTTGTGCGAATGCCCCTATTACCATTAGAAAGGCTGCTGATAGGATTAGCAACCTACGCACTGGTGATGATTTTTTTTATTCTTTGGAATTCTTCCTCGGAAGTGAAGGGAATGGAAATTTTGCCTTTTCCATTTTTGGATGCCGTAACCGAAACGGATGTTTCCAGATGTTTTGAAAGCAATGTGGAACCTTCGTCCGCGAACTTGGGTGCCTTTTTTTTGGGCCCAATATCATCGGAAGCCATTTGCCCCTCCCTTTTTACTTTCACGGCCCGCTCGGTATCCCGCACTGAAAGACCTTGGCCCACAATTTTCTCATAGAGTGCAAGTTGATCTTCCCGTGTTTCTACATTTACCAAGGCCCGGCCATGACCCATACTGAGAAACCCATCTCGTATTCCTGTTTGAATTATCGGGTCTAACTTCAGCAGGCGCATATAGTTGGCTATCGTAGAACGTTTTTTGCCGACACGATCGCTCAACTTTTCTTGGGTCAATCGAATTTCGTCGATCAGCCGTTGATAGGACAGCGCGATTTCAATGGGATCTAAATCTTGACGCTGAATGTTCTCGACCAGTGCCATTTCCAATGACTCTTGGTCATTGGCAATACGAATGTAAGAGGGTATGGTCTTTAGCCCCACCAATTTTGAGGCGCGATATCTTCGTTCACCCGAAACCAGTTGGTACCGGTTGAAATCGAGTTTTCTAACGGTAATGGGCTGAATGACGCCCAATTCCCTAATCGAAGAGGCCAATTCATGTAATGCCTCGTCGTTGAAATTTGATCTTGGCTGAAAAGGGTTGACCTCAATCGCATCGATATCCAATTCGACGATATTGCCGACGACTTTGTCGGCATTCTTATCGGAGGCCGATTGAATATCGTTTTCAGGATCTTTCAACAGCGCTGAAAGCCCTCTGCCCAAAGCCTGCTTTTTGGTAGCCTTTGCCATTATGCCAATTCCATGTTTTTCTTGACTACCTCATTTGCCAAATTGAGATAGTTGGAGGCCCCCTTGCTGCTGGCATCATATTTTATGATACTCTCACCGTAGCTGGGTGCTTCGCTCAAGCGAACATTACGCTGTATAATGGTGTCAAAAACCATATCTGCGAAGTGCTTTCGTACCTCTTCGACCACTTGATTTGAAAGCCGTAATCTCGAATCGTACATGGTCAATAGCATGCCCTCGATATCAAGATCCGGGTTATGTATCCTCTGAATACTCTTAATGGTATTCAATAGCTTGCCCAAACCTTCCAAGGCGAAATATTCACATTGGATAGGTATCATTACAGCATCGGCCGCCGTCAAGGCATTCAAGGTCAAGAGGCCCAATGATGGGGCGCAATCGATGAGAATGAAATCATAGACATTTTTGAGTTCGGCAATGGCCTTTTTTAGCATGTACTCGCGCTCATCTTTATCTATCAGTTCGATTTCAATGGCGACCAAATCGATATGTGACGGAATTAAATCGACATTTGGGGAGTCAGTACCAACAATAGTTTCTTGAGCCGTTCTCGTATGTTCTAGCAATTGATAAGTACCCGCTTCCACATTTTCAACGTCAATGCCCAAGCCTGAAGTGGCATTGGCCTGGGGATCCGCATCGATCAGTAACACTTTCTTTTCCAAAACACCCAATGATGCGGCCAAGTTGACCGTTGTGGTTGTCTTTCCGACGCCGCCCTTCTGATTTGCAATTGCAATTATTTTACCCATTACCAACCTCGATTAGGGGCTAAAAATACGATTAATAACAATGCCAAAAAATGAATTTTGTTAACACGAAGTGAACATCTACCGTATATAGCGTTAAAGTTCGTTAAGAGGCATCTTGACTTTGACTAAGGGTAGGGATTGATGAATACGGTCTAGCGCCCAAGCCAAAATCCGATCTTAACCTTTGATTTGAATTATGGAACTTTATTTCGAACAGCTAATTTTCGTTTTTCAAGCTGTCCTCATATTCGATCAAGAAGATTTCTTCATCCTTTTTTTTAAGATAGTACTGTTCACGGGCAAACTTTTCCATCTCTTTTGGATCGGAAAGCTTTTCGATTATTTTTTTGTCCTTTTCAATTTCCTCTTTCAAGAATTGTTGTGTCTTTTCAAGGCTTTTGATCTGCTTTCTGAGTTCCATGTGAATGAGAAGGGAATTTGTGTCGAAGAAAACCATCCATACAACAAAGGCCGTCAAAACCAAGACATACATATTGGTCAATACGCTGAACCATTTTTTCTTTTTAAGGTCTTTCCATCCCATTGCCCTACGATAATTTTTCATTGATGACACCCCTGATAATATCTACCGCCACCGTATTGTACCTATTGTTCGGAATAATGATATCGGCGTATTCCTTCGTGGGCTCAATGAACTGTTCGTGCATCGGTTTCAGGTTGGTTTGGTACTTGTCAAGGGTTTCGTCGAGGTTCCAGCCGCGCTCGTTGACATCCCGTTTCAATCTGCGGATAAGTCTTTCGTCTGAATCGGCATGCACAAAGATTTTGATATCCATCATTTCACGGATCTTGGCATTCGTAAGAATCAAGATGCCCTCGATAATCATGACTTTGCTCGGTGGTGTAAGAACCGTCTCTCCAGTGCGATTGCATTCCAAAAAAGAATATACGGGTTGTTCGATGGGATTACCCTCCCGTAGAAGGGCTAAATGCTCTTCCAATAATTTGAAATCGATCGACTGTGGATGATCGAAATTCGTTTTTTTGCGCTCCTCCAATGTAAGGTGGGACAAATCGTTGTAGTAGGAATCTTGTGAGATCACCCCAACTTCCCCAGCCGGAAGTTCGTCAACAATCTGATTGACTACGGTGGTTTTTCCACAGCCCGTGCCTCCAGCGATTCCGATAATGAGCATTCTGAATGATTTTTATCAAAAGTACATATTTCGAAAAAGAAATAAGACCGCTTCGCTTCAAGAAGCTCGAGCCAAGGCCCTTTCTTTGATCTTGGTCCCAGTCTCGAGCATCTTGTTTCTAGATTCATCGGTTGTCCCGTTGGCGGATAATTGAAATTATTCGATATCCTGGACAGAGTTCTATCACCATATGCCTACTTTTGCCGGATGCAAGACCGAAACGCAAAACCCAATTTTGAATTTGTGGCATTGATGGCCGCTTTGATGTCAATTGTGGCCTTGGCAATCGATGCGATTTTGCCCGCAATTTCACATATCGGGGTTTCGATAAATAGCCACGACCCGACTGACAACCAGTTACTGATTACCATGATTTTTCTGGGGTTGGGGGTAGGGCAATTGTTCTTCGGTCCGTTATCCGATAGTTTTGGCAGAAAGCCCATCGTCTATGCAGGATTTATCTTGTTCACCGTAGCTAGCCTTATCTGTTTGTTTGCCCCTTCATTGGAAATTATGGTCGCAGGCCGAATACTACAGGGTATAGCGCTTTCTGCTCCGAGAACAATGGCGATATCCATTATTCGAGATACGTATAAGGGGAATTATATGGCAAGGGTAATGTCGTTTGTGACCGCATTTTTTATATTGATACCGGTAGTAGCCCCGGCCATCGGAAAATGGATTTTGGACGCCTCAGGATGGGAGGGCATTTTTTATATGCAATTGTTTTTCGCGCTGATCGTGGGTATTTGGTTTTGGAAGCGCCAGGTAGAAACACTTAGGCTCGAATACAAGATTCCGTTCACCAAGAATGTTTTTGTCGACGGCCTAAAGGAATTTATAAAATATCGTGAAACGGTTGCCTTTACTTTTATATCGGGTTTTGTCACCGGTGCGTTTCTGGTCTATTTGAGTGCCTCTCAGCATGTTTTTGAAGATCAATACGGGCTGCCCGAACAGTTTCCCTATATTTTTGCCGGATTGGCAATTTCAATCGGTCTCTCTACTTTTTTAAATGGGACTTTGGTGTTGCGATTTGGTATGCGAAGGCTTTCTTTAATGGCACTTTCTGCATTCTGTGTCATTGCCCTTCTTTATGTCGGATATTTTTGGGATAAACCGAATCCGTCTGTCCCCGTTCTTGTGGCTTTCTTGTCCGTCCAGTTTTTTTGTCTAGGATTTTTATGGGGAAATTTTCGCTCTATCGCTATGGAACCTATAGGCCATATCGCAGGGATCGGCGCGGCGATCAACGGTTTTGTGTCCACAGTACTGGCAGTGCCCATTGCCAACTATATCGGAAGCTTTGTTGACGATACCGTTTGGCCGTTATTTGTGGGCCTTGCCATATGCGGATTGATTTCCCTACTGATATTCATCGCTTTTGCAAAAAAACCTTTGTTGGCGAGAAGGGTCGCTGGTTAGCATTGTTGGCGTCATTTTATGCTGGGCACGGTTAAAACACCAAGAAATGCAAAAGTCTTCAAAAATTCAAGCTTTGTTCGGGGTCGCTTGTTTGTGGTTTCTTACCCTACAAGGGGAAGTTGGTTCCGACCAATAGGGCGGAATCAGAAGAGGTTTTTCACAAGCACCAAAAAGTTCGACCAATAAAAAAGATATCGGATTTTCCATCCCTTCCGTCATCTGCGATGTGCTCGATGCCACCTTCCCTTGGAAAAGGGAAGGAGCAAATAAGAGCAGTTTTTCAACTAAAGCGCATTATCCATAATTTCCTTGACTACCTCCGGATTCAGCAAGGTACTGGTATCCCCTAGGTTCGAAGTATCTTTCGAAGCGATTTTTCTTAGGATACGCCGCATAATCTTGCCACTGCGTGTTTTGGGCAGTCCAGGTACGAACTGAATTTTGTCCAATTTGGCAATTGGGCCGATTTGCTCGGTGATCTGCTGGTTGATTTCCTTTCGAAGGTTGTCGCGATCCCTACTTTCCCCGGTTTCCTTCAGAATCACGTATCCATATAAAGCATTGCCTTTGACATCATGTGGAAAACCTACGATGGCACTTTCTGCAACGGCAGGATGTTCATTGATTGAATCCTCAATGGGTGCGGTTCCCAGATTGTGCCCGGAAACGATAATCACATCATCGACCCGGCCGGTGATGCGATAGTAACCAACAGCATCTCGCATCGCACCATCCCCTGTGAAATACATGTTCTCATACGCTGAAAAGTAAGTGTCGCGATAGCGGTCGTGGTCGCCCCATATGGTCCGCGCAATTGAAGGCCATGGGAATTTAATGCATAGCCTTCCCGAGACCTGATTGCCTTTTATTTCGTTTCCTTCCTCATCCATTAAGGCCGGTTGTACCCCGATAAATGGTAAAGTGGCATAGGTGGGTGTGGTAGGGGTTACGTAGGGAATCGGTGTTATCATCATTCCACCTGTCTCGGTCTGCCACCAAGTATCGATAATCGGACTCTGTTTTTGGCCGATATTATTGTTGTACCAGTGCCAGGCTTCTTCGTTGATTGGTTCCCCGACCGAGCCCAAGACTTTGAGGCTAGACAGATCATGCTTTTCCACAAAATCCAAACTTTCCTTTGCAAGAGCTCGGATCGCTGTGGGCGCGGTGTAAAACTGGTTTATTTTATGTTTCTCGACTACTTCCCAAAAACGTCCGTAATCCGGATAGGAAGGAACCCCTTCGAACATGACCGTGGTCGCCCCGTTCGCCAATGGTCCGTAAACAATGTACGAGTGCCCCGTAATCCAGCCAATATCCGCTGTACACCAATACACATCTTCCTCTCTATATTGAAATGCATTTTTAAAGGTATATGCGGTGTACACCATATAACCGGCTATGCTGTGTACCATTCCCTTTGGTCTCCCTGTCGAACCGGAGGTGTAAAGAATGAACAGGGGATCTTCGGCATCCATAATTTCTGCGTTGCAATCTGCATAGGCATTGTCCATTAAGGGCTGTAGCCATTCATCCCTATCTTTTTTCATTTCAATTTCACTTCCGATGCGTTTTACCACAAAGACTTTTTTTACTCCAGGGCAATCATCCAGGGCCTTATCAACGATGCCTTTTAAGTCTATCGTCTTCGAGCCTCGGTAAGATCCGTCGGAGGTAATCACGGTCTTACAATCGGAGTCGTTGATTCGGGTCGCAAGTGCGTTCGCCGAAAAACCTGCAAACACTACGGAATGTATCGCCCCGATACGGGCGCAGGCCAAAAGTGCCACGGCCAGTTCAGGGATCATGGGAAGATATATGCAAACCCGGTCGCCTTTGTTCACCCCACTTTCCTTCAAGACATTTGCCATACGACATACGCGTTGGTGCAGTTGACGATAGGTAATGTGTTCGGCCTCCTCCTTGGGGTCATTGGGTTCGAAAAGTATGGCCGTTTTATCGGCCCGGATCGGAATATGACGATCGAGGCAGTTTTCTGTAATATTGAGTCTTGCCCCTTCGAACCACTTGATTTCGGGTTTTGAGAAATCCCAACTCAAGACATTGTCCCATTTTTTTCGCCAAACAAAATGCTCCTCGGCGATTTCCTCCCAAAAAGCTTCAGGGTTTCGAACGGATTTCCGATATACTTGGTAATATTCTTCCAGGTGTTTGATGTGGTAATTGCTCATTGATTGAATTTATTTCCCGTAAACGCTTTGACACTTCGACCTTTACTCGGTACAGGCGAGTTCAGCGTGACGGTGTTATTTGATTTATCTTATTGTAATGATGTTGTGCTCGAATGTCGGTCTGCCTCTGTCGAAGACAGGCAAGACACCTAAAAATAATTAAAAATTCTAATGCTCTAACGCTTCTCCAGCTCCTTTGGGAATGCGAATATCCTCTACGATTTCTTGAACGTCTGTTGGGGGAGCCGGTGTGAACTGCATGATCAAAATAGAAACGACAAAGTTGACCAACATAGCAACGCTACCGAACCCTTCCGGGGAAATGCCGAACCACCAGTCTTTCTCTAAACCGGCAACGGCTTCTTTTCCACCATCGAATATGCCGAATTTGAATTTGAGCATGTAGAAAATCATCAACGAAATACCGACCACCATACCTGCAATTGCCCCTTCTTTGTTCATGCGCTTGTAAAATATACCCAACACAATGGCCGGAAAAAATGAGGCTGCCGCCAAACCAAACGCCAAGGCCACTACCGCCGCAACGAAGTCGGGAGGTTCGATGCCAAAGTACCCGGCGATCATTACTGCAATGACTGCCGAGATACGGGCTGCGAACAATTCACCCTTATCTGAAATATTCGGGTTAAAGACTTTTTTGATCAAATCGTGGGAAACCGAAGATGAGATGACCAATAAAAGTCCTGCTGCCGTAGAGAGAGCTGCTGCCAAACCGCCAGCGGCCACCAGTGCTATCACCCAATTCGGTAAGTTGGCGATTTCAGGATTTGCCAAAACCATGATATCACGATCGACGGTCAATTCATTTTTGTCTTTGTCCGCCACATATTTTATTCTACCGTCTCCATTTTTGTCGTCGAAGGAGATCAATTTCGTGGTTTCCCATTTTTTGAACCACTCGGGCATGTTTGCATATTCTTCATTGCTGACCGTATTGATCATATTGGTTCTGGCGAAAACCGCTACCGCGGGAGCGGTGGTATATAGAATTGCAATCAGCAATAAGGCCCAACCGGCAGATTTACGTGCATCTCGAACGCGTTTAACGGTAAAGAAACGAACAATGACATGGGGTAGTCCCGCCGTGCCCACCATTAGGGCCAAGGTTATCATGAAAACATCGGTCATCGACTTTTTGCCGTCTGTGTATTTCGAGAATCCCAATTCGGTCGAAAGCCCATTGAGCTTGTCCAACAAATAGACCCCTGATCCGTCATTCATCTGAGAACCCATGCCCAATTGTGGAATTGGGTTGCCGGTCATTTGAATGGAAATAAAGATTGCGGGCACCATAAAGGCAAAAATCAATACACAGTATTGCGCGACCTGGGTATAGGTGATACCCTTCATTCCTCCTAAAACCGCATAAAATAGAACGATGATCATTCCGATGATAACGCCCGTATTGATCTCAACTTCCAAAAACCTTGAGAATACCAAGCCTACACCGCGCATCTGCCCTGCCACATAGGTGAAGGAAACGATCAAGGCGCAGATTACAGCAACGATTCGGGCCGTATCCGAATAATAACGGTCGCCAATAAAATCGGGTACCGTGAATTTGCCGAATTTTCGCAGATAGGGAGCCAAAAGTAATGCTAAGAGCACATAACCACCTGTCCAACCCATGAGATAGACCGAACCATCATATCCCATAAAAGAAATGAGTCCGGCCATGGAAATGAAGGAGGCAGCTGACATCCAGTCAGCCGCGGTGGCCATACCATTGGCCAAGGGGGAAACCCCTCCGCCAGCCACGTAAAACTCCTTTGTCGAGCCTGCGCGCGACCAAATTGCGATGCCGATGTAGAGTGTGAATGTTACCCCGACTAGAATATAGGTCCAAGTCTGTACATCCATCAGCGTAAAGGTTTTTCGGTGTTCACCAGAAGACTGGAAACTGTTTGCGGCTCAGTTGAAGTGCTATTCATTGTATCCGTATTTCCTATCCAACTTGTTCATCAACCGCACATATACGAAAATGAGAATTACGAAAATATAGATTGAACCTTGCTGGGCAAACCAGAATCCCAGCTCAAATCCACCGATTTTAATTTCATTCAATGCGTCCTTGAATAAGATGCCGGCCCCGTACGAGACCACAAACCAAATAGCAAGAAGAATAAAGAGATAGCGCACGTTTTCCTTCCAATAGGCGCTGGCTTTTTTTTGTTGTTCTGACATTCAAGGTTGGATTTAGATTATTGAAGAAACTAATATAGCGATTTGGAATAGATTTAAGTTGGTAAATAGATTACCCCGCTCGAGGAGTCTGAACGAGCCCCCGTAACCGAGGCCAACACATTGATTTTGTTCTCGAGTCGAAGCACACCCATTAAAGCGAACACTGCAGCTTCCTTAAATTCTATCAATTTACTTTCAGTGGTGACCACCTCGATTTTGGCACCCAGTTTCTCGCGCAGGGTCGCAACCAAAAAATCATTCAAGGCTCCCCCACCGGATATAAATAAGGTATTTTGGGGCCTATTGCAATGTAATTTTATTTGAATGGCCACTTGTTCGCAAATATGGTGCACAGATGTACACAACAGGTTTTCCATGGAATCATCGGTTTCATCAACAATGGGAACCACTTGGTCGATAAACCATTCATAACCGGTGGATTTTGGTATTGGAAGCCGATAATATTCCAATGCATTCAATTTCTCGAGCATAACGGAATTTATTTGTCCACTTTTGGCCAATTGTCCGCCTTTATCATAATCAAGGCCATTTTTTCTCGTAATATGATTTAAGATCATGTTTGCGAGACCGATATCGTAAGCGATACGCTTCCCATCTTTTTGGAAGGAGACATTACTTATACCACCAAGGTTAAGGCAAAAGTCGTAGTTGCCGAAAAGCAATTTGTCACCGATTGGAACCAAGGGTGCTCCTTGCCCGCCTAGGGCCACATCGTTCGTGCGGAAGTCACAAACCACTTTTTGACCGCTCGAATTGGCCAAATGTTGCCCAGATCCCAGTTGAAAGGTCAATCCGTTTTCAGGTTGGTGATGGCTGGTATGCCCATGAGATGCTATGGCGTCCACTTCAAGATTGCTTTTCGTCGATGAATAACCTTGTCTGTTCACCCAACCATGTTCCATATGAATTATGAAAAATCAAAAGCTCATCAGCTGGCAAGAAAATCGAATTTTTCAATTTGTCTTGCATTTCAACGGAATAGGAAATGCTCTTTGTTTCCTTGATTTCAAACTTCCAACCTGTCTCTTCCTGCCAAATATGGCAATGGGCGATGTCAAGCCCGTCTAAAGAAGTGCCTGACATTAAACCTATAATCTTATATTTCTTCATAATCGATGATCAGGTCTTGACAGCAGGTCGCCTGACAATTTTATTAAATAGCTACCGGTAATTTTCCTCTCGCCTCTAATTTACCCAAAAAGTGATTCGCCGCTACCTCTTGAAATTCCTTAAAATTTTGATAGACAACTACCACCGCTCTTGCGTTTTCTATGTTGAAATGATTCAAGACATAGGGATTTCCGAACAAATAAAGCACTACATTTTTTGAATCGATCAGGTCGTTTATGGCCTTAATTTCATCAATGGAAAATCCAAAATCATTGGTTGGTTTTACCTGTGGGGGAAAGAGTGCCAAAAGGATGTTTTTTCCTTTCGAAGCATCATCGTCCCCCAGCTCATATAAATTAAAGTTTTTATTCCTTTTAATTCCTTTAAAAAAATGATTTTCAATTTGATATGAATTTTCTATTCCAATAAAATCATTTGCACAAAAATTTTGAATATCATTTTTGGAACCTTTGCTCAAGGTCAGGCTTTTTTTGGCAATTTTTGTGTTCAAAGCGCCTGATCGCGAAAGGTTGAAAGTTCGGGCAGTTCTCGATGTAACTGGTATCGGGATCCATGGAGGGAGGCCCGAACCGATGGGTCGTCTGAAATGGCCTTTACCTTTAATTTCCACACCCTTTGAAAACATTCCTCGATCTGTTCTGCAGCTGCATTTTTGAGAATGGTTTCAATTCCTTCAATGGTATGTTCCGCAAAGCAGAGTACATCGTTCCCGGCATCGAAGGCAAGCCATTCCAATTCTCCCTTCTTTGGATATTTCTTGGAAACCGCATGCATATTCAACGCATCTGAAACAACGGCACCTTTAAACCCCATTTCCTTACGGAGAACCCCTTTGATGATTTCTTTTGAAATGCTCGAGGGTGTTTTTTTTCCATCTGCGAGGGCGGGCACCGACAGATGCCCCACCATGACCGAATCAATCCCTTCATCGATAAGCTTTTGAAAGGGATAAAGCTCATTATGCAACAATTCTTGCTTCGATTTATCAATCAACGGAAGCCCCAAGTGAGAGTCGGTAGCCGTATCACCATGACCCGGAAAGTGCTTTACGCTGGTCAAAATGCCCTCATTCTGCATACCTTTTGCAAAGGCCAAGGCCTTCTCGGTTACCGATTCACGATTTTCTCCAAATGAGCGATACCCAATTACAGGATTGTCAGGATTATTATTGATATCGGCAACAGGAGTTAAATTCCAATGTATACCGGCCGCTTTGCAATCTTTGGCAATGTTCCTACCAACCTCAAGAATCAATTCATTGTTGCCTTGTACGGCCCCCAGCGTAATTGCATAGGGATATTGTGGCGTATTTTCGATACGCATCGCCAGACCCCATTCGGCATCAATGGCAATCAACAAGGGATATTTGGCAACTGACTGATAGCGCCAGATCAATTTTTTTAAGGTTTCGAAGCTATTTTTGTTGTAGATGATTTCCTTTCGGCCTTCGTAATTCGTCGCCGCACTGGCACGCGAGTGGAAAAAACAGAGCCCGCCCACGTTTTGTTCACGAATCAAATCCTCTAATTGTTGAATCTCTTCTTCGGTATCGTTGATAAAGGCTGCCGGCATAAAGAACTGTCCGACTTTCTCTTTCAAAGACAATTTTTTGGTGGCTTCTTTGTATTTAAGCATGCTGTTGATCTTCCTTTTTAGCTTTTCCGAAATCGGCTGGATAATCGATATACCTTAGCAGGAAAAAGGCCGGGAGTGCGGCCAATACCACCCAAATAAAGAATCCGTCATAGCCCAGCCATTCTTGCATGAAACCACTGATCAATCCTGGCAACATCATTCCCAAGGCCATAAAGCCGGTGGCCAGGGCATAATGCGATGTTTTTGATTTACCTTCGGCCAAATAGATCAGGTACACCATAAAACCTGCAATGCCAAAGCCATAGCCGAACTGTTCGACGATAACGGTGCCCGTGACCGCCCAGGCGGCCGTGGTCTCCGTTATGGCCAATAAGGCATATAAGGCATTCGGCGCGTTCAAGGCGATAAGCATGGGCAGCATCCATCTTTTTAACCCATCGCGGGAAATCAAGATTCCGCCTAAAATGCCGCCAATGGTCAAAAAGATCACCCCGATGGTACCATAAATCGTACCGACTTCCGAGGTTGTGTAGCCCAGCCCACCGACAGAGGTCGGGTCCAATAGAAAGGGAGAGGCCATTTTTACCAGTTGCGACTCACCAAGCCTAAAAAATAGGACAAATGCAAGGGCAATTCCCATTCCGGGTTTCATAAAAGAACGATGTGAACACCTCCACAAATCCTTTCGGCTTATCAAGCTTTATGGCGGTAGAACCCTCAAACTTTGGGGCCGCAAAAAAATTGGTGATCGTAAATAGAAGCATGAGGGCACCTGCACAGATCATTGTATACGACCATGCTTTTGTATTGTCACCGAAGTGGTTCTCCAAAAATCCTGCAAGTACAACAAGCAAGCCTTGCCCGGTAACATTGGCCAGTTTGTAAAAAACGCTTCTTAAACCTACGAAAAACGATTGCCTATCTTCTGTCAGGCCGATCATATAATAACCATCAATCGCAATGTCATTGGTTGCAGAGGCAAAGGCGACCATCCAGAAACAGGCCAAAGTGGTTACGAAGAAAATATTCGTTGGCAGGGTGAAACCAATGGCTAAAAGTGCCACTGAAGCGAGCAATTGCATCCATAAAAACCAATTGCGCTTGGTGCTTTTGAGGTCTACAAACGGACTCCATAAGGGTTTGATGACCCATGGTATGTACAACCAACTTGTATAAAGGCCAATATCGGCATTGCTAATACCCAGTTTTTTGTACATGATAACCGAGACGGTTACGACCAGGGCGTAAGGGAGGCCTTGTGCAAAGTAAAGGGTGGGAACCCAAATCCAGGCCCATTTGTTTTTTTGGATCATAATAAGTTGGTTGGTTTTAAATGTACGACTATCGGTTCGGATTCCCTTCCGTATCGATCGGTAAAACGGACTGCGATATATTTTTTGTTTCCTAGAATGGACCGCTTGATCCTCAACAAATTGCCATGTACCTGGGTCGCCGCCCCCAAAACCTTTTTAAAGGGATAATGGTCTTTTGCTTTTCTTCCCGATGAAAAGAAATAGGCATATTTATAATTTGACAAGTCATTAAAAATCAAGTTGATGAAATCACCTTTGTTATTTATAGATTTAAATACAGGTTTTTCTGGCATTGAGATTTTTACCCCTGGTAAGGCAGGGGGCATTGCAGGAGTTTTGTAATATTTTTTTTTGAGAAATTTGACCACATCTTCATTGTTGTTCATCAAGCTTTTGGCACTGAAGAAAACGTTACCTTCGACCTCTTCTGTCTTTCTGGCCAGCAATAATTGATTGGGAAGTTCTTTTTTGTGATCCCAGGCCTTGTCACTGTTATTGCGGATTTTGTAGGTGCCATTCCCAATATACAGATTTGTATTTGTCGTATTGTTGGCCCACCAGTCGACGATTTTCCGGTGTGAGGCAACAGGTAGGTCCATGCTCCAATACACTTGAGGAACTAGATAATCCAACCAACCCTGTTCCATCCAAAGTATGGGGTCGGCATAGAGATTTTCATAGGTCGTCTGTCCCGCCTGGGTGTCAGAGCCTTTTGGATCGGTCGATTTGTTCTTCCATACACCGAAGGGACTAACCCCAAATTGGACCCAAGATTTTCTTTTTTTTATGGTCTCAAAGCTGTTTTTAATAAGGGAATCCATATTGCTACGACGCCAATCGTCAAGAGATTGATTGGGCAAACGATGGTTGGCATAGGTCAATGAATCCTTAAAAACCTCGCCCTTAATGGTATACGGGTAGAAATAGTCATCAAAATGAATCGCATCAACCTCATAGTTGGTCACGATTTCATCGATTACGGAAACCATTCGTTTTCGAACTTGGGGCAGTCCGGGATTGTAATAGTATTTCTTGCCGTATTTCAGCATCCATTCCGGGTGCAGGAAATAATCGTGTGTGGGGCTCAGAATTTCCGTTTTTAAGTCGAAAGTCGCCCGATAAGGGTTGAGCCAAGCATGGAACTCCATTCCGCGCTGGTGCGTCTCGTCGATCATCCATTTTAAAAGGGATTCACCTGTTTCGGGAGCTTTTCCCTCCACTCCGCTCAAAAATCGGGACCATGGTGCAAATTCAGAATCATAAAATGCGTCTCCTGCGGTACGAAGCTGCACGATGGCCGCGTTGAAGTTGAGGTCTTGGTAAAAATCGAGGATTTTTAGATAATCACTTTTCTGTTTGTCAACGGCATCGTTTCCATTTTTAGGCCAGTCGATATTGACGACCGTGGCTACCCAAAAACCACGAAATTCGCGCTCGGGTTGGGGGATAGGTTTGAAAACGCTACATGAAACAGCTAACATTGCGGCTAATAGAGAGGATGCTTTTTTTAATGCCAAGGCCGGGAGGTTGTAGGACGATGTTATTTTTTCAAGTTAATGATTCGTATAATTTATAGGGCGCAAACCCCTCCGAATTTTCTGCTTTTTGTGGAAAAATCCACCTCCCCTTGAAAAAGGGGAGGAGTTGAACTCAAAATAAACTTTTCGTTAATCGAATTTGTATCTGACAAATGCCTCCATGGCCGCATAATCAGATAGGCCAAGGGCTCTATATTTGGCCGCGGTATCCTTGTTGCGTTCTTCTGCCCGCATCCAAAACTCCCTTGAGTCGTTCCCCTGAAACATGACCCCATCTTTTTGCGATTGATGGCAAAATATGGCATTTCGTTTTTTGAGTACTTGATCTGGGCTCATGGGAACAGCCATCTCGATTTCATTGATATCCCACTCATGCCAAGCTCCCCTATAAAGCCAAAGCCAGCAATCCTTCATAAAAGGTTCTGACTTTAATCGTTGCAATGCTTCAAAAACAGCATCGAGACACACTTTATGGGTACCATGAGGGTCGGCCAGATCTCCTGCGGCATAAATCTGATGCGGTTTTACCGTGCTAATGATATCCATCATTATTTCTATATCGGCTTCAGATAAGCTGTTCTTTTTGATGGTGCCGGTCTCGTAAAACGGCAAATCCAGAAAGTGCACGTTTGAGTCCTCGAGGCCCAAGTACCGTGTCGCCGCATAAGATTCACCTCTTCTTATGTTGCCTTTGAGCTTTCGAACTTCAACAGAATCAAAACTACTCTCCTTCTTGGCTTTTAGGCCATCAATGATCGTTTGCGCTTCTTTGGACGGATGTATTCGCTTAGAAATTTCGGCATACCTAAGGGCATCTTTATCCGAGACGGCAATATTGCCCGAGGTCTGATATGCCACATGAACATCGTGACCTTGCTCGACCAATCTGTCGAAGGTGCCCCCCATGGAGATAACATCGTCATCGGGGTGGGGACTGAAAATAATGACCCTCTTCTTTACGGGCAATTTTCGCTCAGGTCTATTGGAGTCGTCGGCATTCGGTTTACCACCGGGCCATCCGGTAATCGTATGCTGTAGTCTATTGAACATTTTTATGTTCAGGTCATAGGACTCCTGTGCCGTGAGAAGCCCCGACATTCCGTTGTCATTGTAATCTTTATCGGTCAAGCTCAAAATTGATTTTCCGGTTGCACTACAGAGCCAAACAATCGCCTTTGCCGTAAGGTTTTCGCTCCAGTCAAGAGACTCGTCGACCAACCAAGGGGTTTTGTTTCTGGTAAGCTCACTTCCGGCACCGGTATCAAGGACGAAAGTACAGTTCTTATGTTCCTGTAAATAAGTGGCGGGTACTTGCGAGGAAATTTCCTCTTCAACTGTTTTTTTGATGATGTCAGCCTTGTTATGGCCCCAGCCCAATAGTACGATTCTCTTGGCAGACATTACGGTGGAGATTCCCATGGTAATGGCCTTTCTGGGTACGTTGTCGATTCCTAAAAAGGCCGGTGCGGCATCGACTCTTGTTATATGGTCCAAGGTAATGACCCGGGTGCCTGAATTGCGGTGCGATCCAGGTTCGTTGAATCCGATATGCCCCGTTCGGCCAATACCGAGCAACTGAAAATCTAGGCCGCCGAATTTTTTGATGGCTTTTTCATAGGCCAGACAATACTCTATCACGAACTCTCCTGCAACGCTTCCATCGGGAATATGTATGTTCTCCCTGGGAATGTCAATATGGTTGAACAGGTGCTCATGCATAAAGTACCAATAGCTTTGATGATTGTCCTTTTCCATCGGAAGGTATTCGTCTAGATTGAAAGTGACAACATTCGAGAAGCTCAAGCCTTCTTCTTGGTGCATTCTTACAAGTTCTTCATACACCCTAATAGGGGAAGAGCCCGTTGCCAGACCGAGTACACATGCCTCACCCGATTTTTGTTTTTCACGGATCAACGCAGCAATTTCCTGCGCTACTTTGATCGAAGCTTCATTGGAATCTTCAAAAATCACATTGTGAATTTTCTCAAAGCGTGTTTCCTCAAATTGGCCAACTGGTTTGAAGCTAATATCCTGCCCTGTTTTTTCCGATTTAGGTTTCATTGTTAAAGGTGCTATCATTTTTTGTTTGGAATTAAAAATCATGCAAATGTATGCATTAAATTGGATATTTGCCGTTTTTTGCAATTTATTTTGCCGTTTTTTGCTTTTTTTATGATTATCGAAAATTAAAACGTCAAAAAACGGCATATCAATATTATTCATTACCTTTGGTTTTTGAAGTGAGCTATATAATTTTCAAAAATGCTAAAAGAGGAAAGGCAACAAACCATTTTGACCGAAGTAGAACTTCACAACCGAATCTTGTTGACCGACATAGCTGAGACCTTGGATGTTTCAATAGATACCATTCGTCGCGATGTAAAAGAGCTCGATGCCGAGAACAAGTTGCGAAAAGTTCATGGCGGGGCAATTTCTTTGGGATTCACCACAAATAGCACAAGAAACAACAATATTTATCGGCTTGAACAAAAAAGTAAAATAGCTGAAAAAGCCGTTACACTCTTGAAAGATGGTTCCGTCATTTTCGTGGATGGGGGCACCACCTGTTTGGAATTGGCACGGTTGATTCCACAAAACCTTGATCTGACTTGCTTTACGCATAGTATCCCCGTTGCGATGGAACTTTTGGGAAAACCCAATGTTACCGTAATCTTGGTAGGTGGGCAGGTCTCCAAGGAAGCACAGATCGCCATCGGGGCGAATGCGATACATAACCTTTCCGAGATCAAAGTCGATTATAGTTTTATCGGTACCGGCTATGTCGATTCTTATTATGGCCTTACCGAATTCGATTGGGACATCGTACAAGTGAAAAAGGCAATTATCAAGTGCTCCAAAAAAACGGTACTTTTGTCGATTTCGGAAAAACTGAATTCGCAGCATCGCTATAAAACCTGTGATATCAACGCCATCAATACCATGATAACTGAGTTGGAGCCTGAAAACGAGTTGCTGAACCCTTTTAAAAATCACGATATTCGATTGCTTTAAAAAAGTTGATTCGTTTAGAAGCTTATGCCAATTTTTGAACCCGAAACTTTCTATGGATTATATCAAAATAACTGAAACCCCATCCAATCACGACCATTTAGAGCAATTGAGTACTACTTCCATTCTTCAAAAAATGAATGAGGAGGATAAAAAGGTTGCGGACGCCGTTGCTCTGGCCATTCCCCAAATCACAAAATTGGTGGACGCCTTGGCGGAACGCTTTGAAAAAGGGGGGCGCTTATTCTACATCGGCGCCGGAACCAGTGGTAGATTGGGTATTTTGGATGCTTCTGAAATTCCACCTACCTACGGAATGCCCCACGAAAGGGTAGTAGGTTTGATTGCCGGTGGTGATATCGCCATTCGAAAGTCGGTCGAGCACGCCGAGGATGATAAGGAACAAGCTTGGAAAGACTTGATGGCCCATGATATAAATGATCTCGATGTTGTGGTGGGAATCGCGGCCTCTGGAACGACGCCTTACGTTTTGGGGGGTATCGCAGATGCACGGAAAAACGGATTGCTTACCGCAGGAATAACGAATAATCCAGGTTCGCCTTTGGCAAAGTCGGTAGAAATACCAATTGAGATGAATGTCGGACCCGAATTTGTCACCGGGAGCACTCGAATGAAAAGCGGCACCTCCCAAAAATTGGCGTTAAACATGATTTCCACGGCATTAATGATCAAAATTGGCCGCGTCAAGGGGAATAAGATGGTCAATATGCAGCTCAGCAACAATAAATTGGTCGACAGGGGGGTGCGCTATGTCTCGGAGGGATTGGGAATTGCATACGAAGCGGCGGAAAAACTCCTTGAAAAGCACGGGTCGGTCAAAGCAGCACTTGAAGCCGGGACCTGATATTATTCTTTGACTTCAGCTACTTCTTCAACGGTCACCATTTCATTTGTCGAATTCCCCCAAGAATTCATAACAAAGTTCATTACATCGGCAATTTCCTCATCTTCCAGCCCTGGATCAGGCATAGCGCTGTTATAAGTGACGCCATTTACGACTATCTCCATTTGCTGCCCAAATTTGACCCCACGAATACTGGCTTCGCGATTTTGCATCAGATAATCTGAATTTGCAAGTGGGGGATAGGTATTCAAAACTCCTTCGCCTTCTCCCATATGACAGGTCACACAGAAGTCTGCATAAATCTCACTGCCCCGTTGCATGCTTTCTTCCAAATCAGATTCCTGAGCCGTGATCGAACTTAAAGTTATTATTGAGATGATATGAATTAAGATATATTTTTTCATGAATATAACAATGTCTGGTCGAGTAACTCGACTGCGCTCGACCTGACAAGCCCCGACCGCATTCGATCTGACAACTAGGAGGTCCGAGCCACCTCCCCTTGCCCTTCGACTCCGCTCAGGATGATGAGAGGAGGGGGGCCGCACTTTAACTTTTAGGATTTAGCCTATAAATCCCTTTACCCTCTACGGCCACATAGATCAAGCCATCGGGGCCTTCTTCCACATCTCGTACACGACCTTCATCTTTCATCAATTGAAGCCGGTCTTTTACCTTGTTTCCATCCAAAATCAACAGTTCCAAATACTGAAATTTCAACGAACCCACCAAAACACTGCCTTTCCAATCCTTTCCGTAGTTATCAGTGGAAATAAAGGCCATACCACTGGGCGCAATCGACGGAACCCAATAATGCATGGGCTGTTCCATACCTTTCATTTTGGTCTTGTCGGTTATGGGCGTACCGCTGTAGTTGACTCCATAGGTAATTATCGGCCAGCCATAATTCGCCCCGGCCTTGACCACATTGATTTCATCGCCGCCCTTCGGGCCATGCTCATTATCCCATATCTCCCCTGTTATCGGGTTTTTCGCCAAGCCCTGGGGATTCCGATGTCCGTAGCTATATATGGCCGTTTTGGCGCCATCTTTACCGACAAACGGATTGTCATCGGGAATGCTTCCATCAGCATTGAGTCGATATACTTTACCACCGTCCCTGGTGATATCCTGCGGATTTTCGTCACGGTTACCGCGATCCCCGACCGAAAAGTAGAGGTATCCGTCGTTATCGAAAGCGATTCGCGAGCCAAAATGCTGCCCTTTGGTCGTGTTTGGTCCTGCTTTATACAGGTTTTCAATGTTGGTCAGTGTATTATTTTCCAGTTTTGCCCGAATCAATTTGGTATTTCCGCCCTTTCCTTCTCCTTCTGAGGAGGAGTACGTCATATAGATCCACCCATTATCTTGGAAGTCGGGGTGAATGGCCACATCCAACAGTCCGCCCTGACCTCTTTTGTAAACTTCGGGAACATTGCCTATTTCGTTCTTTTTTCCTTCTTTATAATGATAAAGTTTGCCAGAAATTTCTGTAATCAAAATACTCTTATCGGGAAGCAGCGCCAAGCCCCATGGAATCAACGGCTCATCGACCAACAACTCGGCATCGAAAGGTACTTTATCGGGAGTATTTACTTGGTTTTCAGCATCCTGAGCACATGAAAAACTGAGCGATACAACGATCAAATAGAAAGATATGATACTTTTTTTCATAATATTACGTTAGAGGATAATGTATTAAGGTACTGTAAAGTGCCTAAAGATAAAGAGAAAATATAAGCCCAAACAATTACTCTTGAGAATATAGAGACCCCAAATCTAAATATTCTTCCAAATACGACTTAACCTATGCTCCCAAAAAAAACAAGGCATCTCCTGTATGCCACACTATTGATCGCTTGTTCAGTAGTTTGTACCACGGCCATAGCCAATACTACGGTATTGGAGTTGTTCGTGGAAGCTGCCGCCGTTTTTGAGAAAGATAGTACGAAAAACGACGAATTACCCGAAGAGACTTCAGTGACCCCATGGATCAAGACCAATTCGGTCAGCCCTGGCAATACTACTGCGGTAGCGCCTATGTTTATGACCATTATTGCCAACCCAGACGATACCAATGCTTGTTCCTCCGACGGTAGTACCATTGCCCTCTTTAACCTTTGCGGTGATTCCGATGATAGAACCGTTTCGTTGACAGGGAGTTATGGTACTGTTCAGTGGCAGATTTTGGGAGGGTCTTGTACCCCGGATCTTTCCGAACCATGTCCGGTAACTACACCCTCATGTTATACGACCGTAAGCACGGGTCCCACATTCAATTTGGATGCAAGTACAATTTCCGCCGGCACGGGGGCTGAATTCCGGGTTTTGGCAGATGGGCAACCTTACTATTTTGAAGTCAAGAAAAGTACAATTACCCAGAGCCATGTCAAGACCGATTTTATCTGTGGTGTACCTGGGCGTATACAGATTACGAATCTTTCAAGCGCCTATGAGTTCAGTATCGATAGCGGTAGTGGATTTGGCCCATGGCAAGGCCCGATATTCGATAATTTGAATCCCGGAACCTATATCGTCAAGGCGCGATTGCAGAACACACCGAATACCTGCGAATACCCGTATGCCCCGATTACCATCGATCAATTGGATATCGGTATCGATGTGACCTTTGTCGATGCGCAATGTTCAGGGGACACCGGCTCGATTACGGCCACCGTGACTGGTGGCGTACCCGGTCCGTTCAAATATACTTTGCTCGATGAAAATCTAGTGGCCCAAGAGTTTACGGCGTTCATCCCTGATAATCCCTACACCTTTGCCGCCGTAGGTTTTGGCACTTATACGGTACAGGTGGAGACGCAACAGTGTACGGGCGACCCTTTGAATGGCATCGACCCGCCCCGTCAAGATCGTGATACCTCTAACAATCCGATTGTGATCGGTAACGGTCTATCCGCCTTGGACGCGTCAACGGAAGTCAACAGTAGTTTTGGTTGTTCGACGATTACCGATGTCGATATCACAGTGAATACAACAGGTGGTTCGGCCCCTTACACCTTTACCGTCAATGGTGGACCACCACAACCCTCTTATACGGGAACGACGACCTATACGGTGACGGCGCCCGGCACCTATGATTTCATCATCACCGACAGCAATGGGTGTACGATACCCGCATCGGCCAGTGTTGAGAGTTTGAATCCACCCGATGTAACCGCAAACGGAATCGATGGTACTTGCTCCAACGGTGGCGCAAGGATCAACTTCAATATCAATGATGCCATGGGGTACAATCTGTCCTTTAGGGTAGATTCGGCAGATCCATGGGATACCAATCCGCAGATTTCAGTTCCGGCTGGCACCTATAATAATATTGAGGTTCGATATCAGCAGGGAGGTTTTGAATGTACGATGAGCCTGCCGCCGGTAACAGTGACCAATGTGGGTGCCATTTTGGGTAATGCGAACAAGATTTCGGATCGTACCTGTGATGGTTCAGGAGGGGTCAATGGGGGGCAAATCGACTTTTCGGGCCCCTATTCGGGAGGTTCGGGAAGCGGTTACGTCTTTAGTATCGATGGTATTAACTTCACCACCACAGAATCTTACCCAAACCTTGGGCCGGGAACCTATACACCCATGATCGAAGATGGTGGTGGCTGTCGCTTGGAGCTGACACCTATTACCATTTTGGATGTCGACCCGCCAACAGACCTCGATTTTGTGTCTTCTGACAGTAACTGTGCGGCAAACACGGTAGATGTACAGTTGATACCGACCAGCAGCGCCGCCATTGTAAATTACAGTATTATCAGTCCTATCACGCTAAATAATGGGGGTAATGACACTTTTGATGATATAGATGCATCGCAATCGTATATATTTCAAATTACCGATGCCAACAATTGTACGTATACGGAAGGATTCTCCCCTGCCTTACAAAGTACAATTCGGGCACGCGTGAAATCTGGTGGTGACCTACGTGTCTGTACGGGAGCGACCGACGGTACGGGAACATTTTTGATTGACGGTTTCGCCAACAACTATACCTATAATAT
Organism: Aurantibacter sp.; assembly: GCA_965215845.1. Lineage (GTDB taxonomy): Bacteria > Bacteroidota > Bacteroidia > Flavobacteriales > Flavobacteriaceae > Aurantibacter_A. The sequence continues at coordinate 805,901 of CBDCEL010000003.1, read as the reverse complement.
CAATGGAGCTCCCGAAAGTGCCCCCCAAAACGATGCCGAGGTAGACTTGCCCCTATCAGGCGCCGGTACATATACGATTACCGTTACCGATGTCGATACCGGTTGTACCGATACGGCTTCCTTTGACATTGAGGAGCCACCGACACCGATAAGCTTGACAGGAAATGTCACCCCAATGACTTGCGACAATGGTAATTTGGGCCGTGTTGTGGCCAATGCAACTGGGGGTTGGGGAAGTAATCGGTATACATTATTGTTCCCTGATGGTTCAACAACGATCGGGCCCAAATCGGGAAGGGTATTTGGTAACCTTCCCCAAGGAGGCACCTATACTTTGACGGTCGAAGATGCCGAAGGGTGTACGGCTACCTACAATTTTGATCTTACACCATTGAATGCGCCCACGATTGCAATAAATTCAGCCTTGACCGATTATTGCTATGTTGCGGGCACCGGTGCAACGGTATCGGTCACCTCTGCGGCCGGTAGTGCACCTCTTGCCTCACATCAATACCGTATCAATGGCGGCACTTTGCAGGGCAGCCCTACTTTTTCAGGATTGGCCCCCGGTAGTTACACCATTGAGGTTGTCGATGGAAATAACTGCCGAGATGATGTTAGTTTTACGATCAATCCCGAATTAAGGGTCAATACAAGTATTGTAACAGAAATACCCTGTGGCGGTGCCGATGGGCAGATTCAGGTCGATGTTTGGGGCGGATATACCTCTGGGCCCGGTCCGAAGCAATATGAAGTTAGCCATAATGGAGGTGCTTTTGGTGGAGCAACCCCATTGACTTCCACTTCATTTACCTATGATACGAACGTACCGGGCGATTATGTTTTCAGAGTTACCGATAATCAGGGTTGTGTGGCCGATTCGAACCCGATTACCTTAAATCCACCGATCAATATTGATCCAGCGGCTGTAGGTATCATTCCGGTGAGTTGTGGCAGCACCAATAATGGTGTTGTTACCATAACCCCTGATGCAACCAGCGGCATTCCTCCCTACGAAATTAATTTTAATGGAGGTGGATGGGGCACCCAGTCTGTCTTTTCGAATTTGGCGGCTGGTACCTATCCGTTTTTGGTACGGGATTCCAGAGGCTGTGAAACCTTGCCGGCCGATGCCATTGTTACCACCGATCCTACCGGTGCACCTGATACATCGGCCACCGAAGTGGTAGCGACATGTAGCGCGGGAGTCGTAAGCGGTGGGATTGAAATCACGAGCGTCACTCCGGGAAGCCCAAATTATGACTTTATCATCGAAGACCTTTTTGGCGTTGAAATCGCCAGAATGGACGATGTAAATCCAGCGGCTTTGCCCATTCAAATTTTAGACCCTGCCCTAATTCCAGGAAACTACCGCTTGGTTACATTGGATGCCAATGGCTGTAGGGATGAAGACTTTGTTACCATTACCCAAAGTACGGTCGACGTGGTGCCCGATCCCGTGGTACCCGTTTGTTCGGCGACAGGTTTCAGCAATACGGTTGAGATAATCGGGGGAACTGGGCCATTTTTGATCCGGTTGGAGAATGATCCCCTACCTCCGGTATCGCCCAACATACCACCAAGAAGACATACCTTTAACAACTTGCAGTACGGTGTGACCTATACCGTTGAAGTGACCGATACGGCAACCGGATGTGTCTATCTGGAAGAGATACCACCGGTCGATGGTCCCACCACCTTGGATGTCGCGGCCAGTTCAACACCTGGATTCTGCGATGTCAATCGCAATGGGGAAATAACCTATTCGGTGACAGGATTTGCGGCAGGGGTCGACAACTTACTTATAGAAATCGTCAACAACGATGATGGTACTCGAACAACGTTGGAAACGGTTACGCCAGGAACGGACCCCTACGCGAACACGACCTTGCAACTTCCCGGGGATTACCAGATTATCGTGACCAATCTGACCGACGACTGTACCGATGCGGCCAGTGTGATAATAGATCAGAATCTTCCTTCGATCGATATTATTACCGAAGAACCCGCGAATTGTAATTCGCCCGGCCAAATTGTGGTACAAGGCAATGGTGGGGCAGGAGGCCCTTATGAATTTGCCTATATGGATACCGGTGTTACACCGACAGCTGCTGATTGGACGACCAATACCTCATTTGTCGCCGCCGCGGGAAGCTATGATGTTTATGTACGTGATGTAAGCGGATGTACTTCATTTGCCATAGCCACGGTCATTCAATTGGAGCCAAACCTACCGGTTCCGACCTTTGTTGTGGACAATCAGTGCGATGTTCTATCAACTTCGTTCGATATCGTCGTAACAGTGCCCAATTCAATAGACACCCCTAGATTTACCTTAGGAGGCGATGAGCAATTCCCTGTAGATAACGGTACCCATTGGGAGTATACCTATACCGTCGCTAGTCCGGGTGACTATATCGTCGACGTGGTCGATGCAAATGGATGTGACAGTCAAGGAACTGCTACGGTCTATGATTTCCTATCGGCTTCTGGAGGCTTCACTACGGACCCTAGCTGTAATAATGCGGATGGCGAAATAACGATAACCACCAATGGTGGAAGCGGGGATTTCAGCTACCAGCTAAGGGATGGTGTTGGCACACCGATCGGCGCACCTAACGGTACAGGCGTATTCAGTGGCATCGGCCCTGGAAGCTATCAAGTTATGGTCACGGATAATATCGTATTTGACGGAGTGAGTTTCTGTACATTTTTGGTGGACAACATTAATATGGATATGGTGGTCGTACCCGTAATTGGCAGCGTTCTAGACAACGATATTTCCTGTAACGGGGCCGGTGATGGCAGTATCGACATCTTGCTCCAGGCCGGAACCGACACAGATAGTCCCATTCAATATACACTTTACAATGCCAACACGACCACTCCGATTATTCAGCAAAATGGATCAGGTTCCTTCAGTGGATTAAGCGCTGGTCTTTATGATGTCGAGGTGCGATCGGCGAGAAATTGTGTCGTAGTCGCCGAGGACATTCAAATCAATGAACCCCTGCCATTTTTGATTTCTGCCGCAGCACCCGATTTTACCTGTGAACCAGGAGCGAATCGCTTCAGTTCGACGACATTGACGGTAACCGTTGACCCGGGTAATCCGGGAACTGTCGGTAGCGGCTATCAGTATAGTATTAGCGGGTTTTCGAATTATCAGTCTGGCAATACCTTTGAAATTGTGGATAATGGTAGTGTGCAGAATATAACGGTCTATGCGATCGATGGCAATGGTTGCCAAACGACAACCAGTGTAACGATCAATCCACCGACCGATGTGGTACCCTCGATTGTTCAAATCGACCCCTTAAATTGTAGGGACCCCGAAAGGGTTCGCATAGAGGTTATCGGTACTTCTGATTTTACGGTGAACACGGTCTCGGCTGTGGCAGTTCCACCTGTGACCAATACGCCCGGCAATAATTTCGTAGACGTGTTTTTACCGGCGGCAGGCGATTATATTTTTGAGGTAACCGATAATGAGCCCAACGGCTGTGACTACCCGATGCCGGTACATACGGTTAATGAGCCTATTCAGCCAACGGTCGTTATTGCCGAAACCGAACCCATTTCATGTTTTGGGGCCAGCGATGGGGAAATGTCCATCGAGGTTACGGATTATACAGGCGTTTATACCTATAATGTGTATAGCGGAAGTGACCCGGGCAAGACAACCATACTCGCTACTGGTTCTTTTGACACCGCTAATAATCCGGAGACCATTACCGGTCTTCCAGGAGGAAATTTCTTTGTGGAAGTTGTTTCTACTGCGATACCATTTTGTACGGGAGATAGCAATGTGGAGACCATTCGGTCGCCGAACGGGGCCTTGGACGTAACGGCTTCAGAAATCGGTAATGTGGGTTGTAATGAAGATACGGGCCATATTCAGGCCAATGGGATCAATGGATGGGATAGTTCGCCCTACGAGTATAGATTACTTCGTGATGATGGGTCGGGTTATGTTGAAATTGTTCCCTTTGGCGCAAGCAATGATTTCCAGACCTTGGCCAGTGGCGACTATCGCGTTGAAATCCGTGATGTGGAGAACTGTACCGATACTTTTGACATAACCTTGGACCCGATACCGCCGATTATGGCGGGTATTCGTGAACCTCAGGCGTTGGTCTGCCCAAATGGGAACAATGCCATTTTGGAAGCTTACGATCCCACTACGGGCGATGCGGTCACGGCCACTGCCGGGGCGACCGGAGGTTTCCCAGGAGCGGGGTATAACTACAGATTGCTATACTTGAACAGCAACGACAATACCGATATTGCTTCGACAAGCGGACTACAGAATTCGCCTACCTTCATTGGTATGAGCGGTGGATACATTAGTGGTGGTTGGTATGCCATCGAGGTCTCCTCCAGTTTCGACTGTGTGGGTGTCACCGAGCCCTATTTCGTGAACCCTCCACCACCAGTCGAACCACAATTGATACAAACGGCTGTACCGGGCTGCGGTGGAATGGGTGAAATTGAGCTGAGTATAGCGAACTACAACCCTGCCTTCGCATATGAATATCTTATCATTGAAGACGGTGTAGCTATTGGGGCCTATATTGACCTAGTAGGTAGTTCAGAACGCTTTCAAAGACCGGCAGGGGTTACATATCAATTTGATGTCCGTAAAAAGAATGCTTCGAATACTTGTTTGCCCGTACGTTCGAACGGTATTACAATGACCGATGCTTCGGATATTAGTATTTTGCCTAACTCTCCGGTCGATGATATTTCATGTAATTCTGAACTGGATGGTCGTATTGAATCCTTTACCAATGGTGGGGTGGGCAACAACATGTTCTATCTCTATGATGGTGACCCGGTAGATGCCTTTAGCCCTGCAGGTACGGCCACTCTTTTGAGAGGCCCTCAGGATCATGGCACGTTTGAAGGTTTGGATGCTGGCACCTCTTATTATATCGCTGTGACCAGTGGAGCGACTTGTAGTGATATTGCCGGCCCTTTTGAGATCATAAGGCCAGAACCGATCATATTCGATGCCAACCCTGGCCCGATCAGTTGTTTTGGGGAAACTGATGGCTCAATTTCGGTCGAGGTAACCAGTGGTGGTGTAGGCTTGATTCAATTTGCCATTGAACCGAACTTCAATGAGTTCTTCAGCGATGCGGCCACTCCGGGTATGTACACTTTTGAAGACTTGGCCGCAGGCACCTATGAGATATTGATACAAGATGAAAACGGTTGTTTTGAAAAGGATTTTATCACGGTAACCGAACCCGATGAATTGATTATAACGGATGTTACCACAACTCCGGAGACCTGTATTGGGTTTGAGGATGGTACGGCCCAGTTGACCATTACCGGCGGAACACCATTTGTCGATAGCGGCACCGGTGTCCAATACTATGAGACCAAACTGATCGGCCCCAACTCTGATGGCAGTGAAGTTTTCGCAAGAAACGACGGTCTCTATTTTGACAATTTGATAGGGGGCGAATCGTATATTGTTATTGTTCAAGACGCGAACCTTTGTTTTACCGATGTGATCATACCTATTGAAATAGGGGTTGATTTGACGGCAGAACCGATCATTCAGTATGGTTGTGAGGGGATATTCCCCAACAGCACTGTTTCAATAGACATGCTGGATGCAAGTCTGTACCCCGAATTGTTGTTCGCCCTAGACCCGGTCGATCCCACGGATGCCATTTCGTCGAACGCGACCACGACCTATACATGGAGTGATTTGGATGCTGGAGATCATAACGTCTATATCTACCATGAAAATGGTTGCACGAACATGGTGGAATTTACAATGGAGGCATACGATCCTTTGACCCTGACCGCCGAAAAAACAGGACCGAACGAAGTTACCGCAACTGCCGAAGGTGGTTACGGCGGTTACGAATACTTCTTTCAGGGAGAATCACAGGGCGAGGACAATATATTTACAACGAACGAAAGTACCGTTGTGACCATTCAAGTGGTTGACCAAAATGGTTGTGTGGCCGTGGTCACCATTCCTTTTGAGTTTACGGGAATGTTGGAGATACCCAATTTCTTTACACCCGATGGAGATAACAATAATGATTTCTGGGCACCGAACAACAGGCACTTCTTCCCGAATATAGAGGTGATAATCTATGACCGCTATGGTAGGGTTGTTGCCCGATTGGACCAAACCGAAAATTGGGACGGCAATTATGAGGGAAAACCACTTCCTTCGGGAGACTATTGGTACGAAGTGAATGCCAATGACAAAAGCAAAATCCACTACATTGGGCACTTCACCCTTTATAGATAAGCGGTACAGATGAAAAAAAGGCACCTTTAGAGGTGCTTTTTTTGTTTCCGTCTTTTTACAATTTCCGTATCTTTTGACTCTTAAAAGTCTTGCATGCGGTTTTCGGTTTCAATTCTAATGATAGTGTTATCGCTTCAGGGCTGCCGGGCGCAAACAAACTTGATCGAGGATACCTTAAAAACGGTCAATGTAGAAGACCTAAGGTATTATCTTTATTTTCCGGAGAATTATGTTGATACGAATAAGAACTTCCCGCTGCTTTTGTTTTTGCACGGGGGAGGAGAGTCAGGTGGTGAACTCGATGAGCTAAAGAGCAATGGCCCTCCAAAATTGATAGCGGAGGGCAAGCAATTTCCATTTTTGATCTTGGCACCTCAAAATCCTCACAAAAAGAAGTGGTGGAATACCAAAGCAGTTGTACAACTTTTGGATACGGTGGTCAGGAACAACCGGGTCGATCAAGACAAAATCTATTTGACCGGATTGAGTAGGGGTGGAAGTGCTGCATGGGAACTTGCCGTACAATACCCCGAAAAGTTCGCGGCCATGGCGGTGGTCTGTGGTATGGCCCCGGTGCCTTATGCAGCATGGATCGATCGCAACATGCCCATATGGGTCTTTCATGGAACCGAAGACAAATCAATACCCATATCCGAATCCGAGGAAATGGTAAGGAAATTGAAGGCAATCGGCCAAAATGTAAAATTCACCAAATATGAGGGGGTTGGACACAATTCTTGGGAGAGGGCCTATACCACGGAAGAACTTTATGATTGGTTTGTAAAGCAGCGGCGAAACGCAAAAAATCAATAATATTTATGATGAGAACAACGCGACTTATACCACTTTTTCTTTGTGCAGTATTCATGTTCAATGGGTATTCGAATACCGAGCCTAAACCCAACAAAAAGAAAAAACCACGAAATGTAATCTTCATCCTCACCGACGATCATCGATTTGATTATATGGGTTTTACCGGAAAGGTCCCTTGGCTCGAAACCCCAAATATGGATAGGCTGGCCGCTGAAGGCGCTTATTTACCGAATACTTTCGTAACGACCTCTCTTTGCTCCCCCAGCCGCGCTTCGATTTTAACGGGTCAATTCTCGCACTCGCACACCATTGTTGACAATCAGGCCCCCGATCCCGGCAATTTGACCTATTTTCCACAGTATTTGCAGAAAGCAGGTTATCAAACAGGTTTCTTTGGAAAATGGCATATGGGAGACCATGGCGATGAACCCCAACCCGGATTTTCGCATTGGGAAAGCTTCCCAGGTCAAGGGGTCTACTATAATCCGACATTGAACATAAACGGGAAACGAAAGGCCTATAAAGATTCGACCTATATCACCGACCTATTGACCGATCATGCCATCGACTGGCTGAATAACCGCGACAAGAAAAAACCGTTTTTTGTCTACCTATCGCACAAGGCCGTTCATGCGGGATTCAAACCCGCCCGGCGCCATAAGGGAAGATATAAAGGGAAACGAATAAAGCTGCCGACGACCTATGATCAAACGAAAACAGGCAAGTATCGTGATTTGAAATGGCCCCAATGGGTTGCTGACCAACGGATCAGCTGGCACGGGGTCGACTATATGTATCACGATAACCGGGATATCCACGAAATGGTGGTAGATTACTGCGAAACCTTATTGGGTGTCGATGACAGTGTTGGCAGGGTAATGGATTACCTTAAAGAAGAAGGACTAGATGAATCGACATTGGTCATTTATATGGGCGACAATGGCTTTAGTTGGGGAGAACATGGTTTGATCGACAAGCGACATTTTTATGAAGAATCGGTCAAGGTGCCACTGCTGGTTCGCTGCCCGGAAATTTTCGATGGAGGAAAAACCCCAAAACAAATGGTTCAAAATATAGATATCGGTCCCACTATTTTGGCCGAGGCCGGGGTGAAACAACCGCAAGATATGCCTGGAATGTCGTTCATTCCGATTTTGACCGAAGACAAAGATGCGCCTACTCGAAAAGAAGTCTTTTACGAATACTATTGGGAATATGATTTTCCTATGACACCAACGGTTTTCGGAATGCGCACAGATAAATACAAATACATGAAATATCATGGGCTTTGGGATCGAAACGAACTTTATGATCTGGAAAATGACCCCGAAGAAATGCACAATCTTATCGCGGACCCCGATAAACAAGAAATTGCCAAATCGATGTCTGCCGCCATCTATGAATGGCTTGAAAGCACGAATGGGATGAACATTCCGCTAAAACGTACCGTGAAATATCGTTTTGGGGACTATAAGCATAAAAACGAGCATTAGTCTCGGTATGCTAAAGTGAAATTGCCCTTGTTTCCTTGCCAAAGCTATCATAGAAGCGAATCTCTTTCACCCGAGGCAAAACTTTTAATGAGCGGCTCTTTTGTGACTGAAAGGTGCTTCCCCAATAGAATTCATGTAGCTGAATTTGACCATTGTCAAATTCAACCTCCGCTTTTACCTCGTTGGGCGAAACCCCAATTGTTTGGCCCTTCAAAGGCGCATTGCGTTCGAAAACCCTGATGTTATCATTATTCTGGGTCGCAGCTATCAGTGTATGCCCACCTGAAGTTGTAATATCGACCAAGCCCCTTGCATCCCCGGGAACAAAAAAGTGGCTTTTTTCCAGGTCGACCGGCTCGAAACCTCCATTTTTATTGTTAAGTAATGCCGACCCCATCAGTCCATCGGCTGGCCCTTGTTGCACCTCCATTCCGAAATCATTACCGACCAACAAAATGTCAAGATAGCCATCATTGTCGAGATGGGTCGGTAAAATACCAAAGGTGGGGCCTAATTGTATCTCTATCGGTAAGGCATGTGTTTTAAATTTTCCGTCACCTAAATTTTCGACCCAAGAGGTAAGCATGTAATTGAAGGATAATACTTTGGCATCATCTAAAAGACCGTTGGGAAATAGTTCAGGTAGCGTTTTTTCGCCAAACTCACCAAATGAGTTAAAGCTTTTGCGAATGCCTACATACTGCTTGGTAACATCTTGCCACGGATGATAGAGGTATTCTTTTCGCGTACCTGCACTGTCCCTTAGAAAATACGATATAAGCGGATCTATTTTTCCGTTTTGATCAAGGTCTTTGGCATAAACCCTAATAGGTTCTTGTTGCGTTCCCTTGAAATTTATGTTTTGGCCATAGTTGCCAGCAATATAATCCATGTCGCCGTCATTGTCGAGATCTGCGGCCGAAAGACTATTCCACCATCCGAATTTGTCGTTCAAACCGATCTTTTCGGAGATTTCGACCAATTTTCCTTTTCTATTCTCGAAAAACCGTAAAGGCATCCATTCTCCGGCCAAAATTAGGTCTGGCCAATAATCATTGTTGAAATCGGTCCATAGGGCGTCGCTTATCAAACCTGGAAACAAAAGCTGTGTTGATACTTCTTCCGTGGCGTCGACAAAACGCGGATTCCCCGGTGTGCTTTCATTTCTGAGGATATAGGATCTATCCGGTTCGGGATATGAAAACGGAAGTACCCTGCTACCGATGAAAAGATCTAGATCTCCATCCCGGTCATAATCGGCCGCCTTGACCGATGAAGAATTGGACTTTATCTCCGGGAGTGCGTCTTCCACGGAAATGAAATTGCCCGATCCATCATTGAGCATAAGCACATCTTGGTAAAATTCATGCCCCGGTGGGTATTGCGCGCAGCCTCTAGCGATATAGAGGTCCAAATCTCCATCTGCATCCACATCGAAGAGTAGGGTACCGGCATCTTCCTCCAATTTTTCCTCCTTTTTGGAATAGCTGACTTCCCGTTGTTCAAAAGTTCCATCTGATTGCTGAAAAAACCATTTTTGCGAATGACCTCTGCTTCCACCGATAAATAGGTCATCTAGACCATCGTTGTTGGCATCGCCCACCGAAACCGAGGGGCCATATTGTGAAAATTTATGTGGAATGGTCGTTTGAAAATTGAAGTCGATAAAATCGGCATCATGGGCGACATGTTCCAAATTATACTTTTTTGCAACCTCGGTGAAGAAAGGTGTACCCGAAGAATCCAACCTTTTTTCCATTCTACCTTCTTTGGCGAACGAAACTTCCATAATCGTGTCCCCTGCGATTTCATCAAGTTTTTGCAATTTGCCATTGGGCCAAGTTATTACGGCACTATCGACATTTTTTCTTTTTCCGAGTCCGAAATGAAGAGTGTTTTCAGGCTTTGAAAGGTAACCGCGACCAGAAAGAACGGACTTCTTTTGAACTTTGCCATCCTGATAGATTTCGATGACGGCGCCGATGGCGCCCCTATTTTTTTTATTTCCGTTGAGCTTAATTCTTAGATAATGGTTCTCACCATCTATTTCAGAGGTCTTGTTTTCCAATAAGAGGGCATCTTCGTTGATATTGTTGATGACCAAGTCCAAATCTCCATCATTGTCGAGATCACCATAGGCGGCCCCGTTGGAATAGGTTCCAAAGTTCAGGCCCCATTCTTTTGTCATATCTGTAAAAGTGAGATCTCCGTTATTTTTATAGATGAAATTTGGAATCTTTATCTGAGGAATGGCCTCGATCAACACTTCCTTACTGACCAAACGACTGGCCGTAACCCTGAAGTCACCGAAATCTCGATCTGTAACATCTCTTGGAAAGCCATTGGTGATCAAAAGATCTTGCCAGCCATCATTGTCATAGTCGGCAAATAGGGGAGCCCAACTCCAGTCAGTTTCCTGTATGCCTGCGTACATTCCCATTTCAGAGAAAATCGGAAGTTCCGTTTCAGGATTTACCCCTTTATTCAATTGCAGCGTATTTCTGGTATACTGCTGTTCGTATCTGTATTTTTTGGTAAAAACCTCTTTTTGATAACTGCTAGGGCCTTGAAAGAGCTTTTTTCTTTTGTTATAATACGGCTGCATTTCCGTGGTATATAGATCAAATCTTCCATCGTTATCCACGTCGACCACATCACTGCCCATTGAAGAAAGGCTAAAATGTTTGAACAAATCACCCGCACGATTTGTGAAGGTACCATCTTGATTGTTCATGTAGACCAGGTCATTGCTCAAAAAGTCATTGGCGACGTATATGTCCGTCCACCCGTCTTGATTAAAATCGTTGATAATAGTGCTGTGGCTATAGCCATGATACCTTATTCCGGCGAGGTCGGAGACTTCCTCAAACCGAGGGTGCCCCAAGCTGTCATTCCAAACATTTTTATACAGACGATCTCTACTTGTGGATGTTCCATCATCTTCCAAAGGGCTGAATTGGCTCGGGTTGATTCCCTCAATCCTGTTAACGCCAATAAAAAGGTCGAGATCTCCATCGTTATCGTAATCGAAGAATTGGGCATGGGAAGAATAAGTGTTATCGGCAACGCCATATACATCGGCCATTTCAGAGAATTTCGGAATTCCCTTTGAATCGTTACCCTGATTGATATAAAGCAGGTTTTTGCGCCTTACCGAATCTTTGTAGAAGGTATTGCATACGTAAATGTCTAGCCTTCCATCGAGATTTAGGTCGACCATCGAGACCCCTGAAGACCAAATCAAGGAAGCTGGTTTGTCGATTTGAGATTGGCCTGACACATCCTCAAATTTTAGCTTCCCCCTGTTTAGAAACAACTTGTTGTCAACTTGGTTTCCTGCAAAAAAGATATCGTCAAGGCCATCGTTATTAATGTCTCCAAGGGCAACCCCAGCGCCATTATAAACAAATTCATTGTCAATGATGTTGATGGAATCGTTTTCGGTCAGTTGATTGTTGAACTTTAGACCAGATTGGGAAGCTTCGACCTTTTGAAAACGTTTCTGGGGCGAATTATCCTTTGAGCAACCAATTATAGAAATTAAAATCAGAAGGGTAAGGGAGCAAAACCTAAATTTCATTTCGGTATCGAATAAAGTAAGAGTGCAAAGATGCGATTAGGAAGGGAAAGAAACAAAAAACCCCGACCGAACAGTCAGGGTTTTTCTAAAATTATATCAACTTGTTAATATCCTGGGTTCTGTGTCAACACATCGGTCCCTTGAATATCGATTTGAGCCTGAGGAATTGGGTAAAGCTCATTTTTACCTGCCGTGAAGCTTGCTCCACCGAATTTGGTGACCAAATACTGTGACTCATAGGCCAAATATTTGTTCAACTCCTCTGCCGCAACACCCCACCGAACCAAGTCAAAGAAGCGATGCCCCTCTCCTGAAAGCTCCAACTTTCGCTCAAAACGAACGGCGTCGGTCGCAAATGCCTTATCCGGAAAGGAGGTATATTCGGAAATTACATAGTTGGCCTCGTCTGCACCTGTAGTGGCATTTTTGACCCAATGCTCCGATTTGGCCGCTCTTGCCCGAACCATATTCACATATTCCAAAGCTTTATCCAAGCTTCCTGCTTCGATTTCAGCCTCTGCAGCCATAAGCAATACATCGGCATATCTGATAATCGTATAGTTCATCAAAGCATACCCACGTGTCCAAGAACTTCCATCGGTAAAGCTATTTTCCTGTGACTTATAATAGATGTACTTTTTGGGAGAGTAAGGTCCCGCATAGGGGAAACTACGAATCCATGCCGAACCGGGATGCTCGATCCAATCCAAATATTGAATGCCCATTCTACCTATGGAATGGTCTATTCTCGGATCCAAATTGCCAGCATCTTCGACAAAAGAGGCCTCATCGTTACCGTCAACAACTACATGCTTAAAGTTATTTGCCACTTCGTTGGCCGGATCATTGTAAGAGCCATCCAACAAGGGTAATCCTGAAGCATCGGTACGGAACGAGTTACCTAACTCAATACTAGGCTGGAAGAACCCACAGCAGTTTCCGGGGCCATCAGGACCCGTATTGTATGGGTAGTTCAAATCATCAAAATAGTTTGCGTTTTGAGTACTGCCCGAATTGTTCGCAGACTCGACATCCATTACAGCCTCTGCGTGGTTGTCATTCTCTGCATTGTAAATCTCTGCATAGTCATCCAGCAAGGCATATTTCAAACCATTCGAGGTAACTCCATTGGCAATGACATCGTCAAACCATGTTTTGGCCTCGGCAAATTTACCTTGAAACAACTTGGCTTTGCCCATATATGCTGCTGCTGCCCACTTATTGACACGACCTGCGCCATTTTCGGCCGGTGTATTGTCGTATGCGAACTGGAAATCAGCTTCAATAAAGCCCCACACATCCGGTGTGTTTGGTACTGAAGGCACATCGGCCGCCAATACGGTTTCATCGAATAGGGGAATACTGTTGAAGTGCTTTTTCAAATCGAAGTAGAAATGCCCCCGAAGCAATCTGGCTTCCCCGGCAATTCTGGCGGCTTCAGCAGGGGTAACTTGATCACCTGCGGCCGCTAGGGTGGCCAAAACAGCATTACATCTCACGACTCCTTCAAAACGGCCTCTCCAAAAATTATTGATATCGCCGCTCGTTGGGTCGATTTCATAACGTTGAACAGGATTGATCGCCGAATAGTCACCGGCATCCGTACCTTTGTTGGCTTCGCCACCACAGATTGAACCGGTAATCCAGTGGTTCGGGCCTTCGAAGCGGTTGCCGAATACCCCATTTAGTGCGGAATAGGCACCAATTAAAAGTCCGTCGATACCGGCTTGATTCTCCAATAGAGGGCCAGCCAAGGATCCGGCCGGTGCAACTTCTAAAAATTCATCGCTACACGACACCCCTACCATCAGCACGGCAGCAAGCACAACTGGTAACTTTCTTAGTTTAGTTATTGTTTTCATAGTATATTTTTGCTTAAAGATATTATTATTTTTTGATATAAATATCACGGTTTTATCACGGTCCATTACAGTCCTATATTTAATGTAAGAATGTACTGCGGCGTAGCTGGATAGTTACCCACATCGACGCCGAACCGAACATCGGCATCACCACCGACCACTGGATCCAGACCACTGTAGTTTGTGATTGTCCAAAGGTTGTTGGCCGAAACGCCCAATTCGAATTTGGTAAGACCCAAAGCATCCTTTACTTTATCGTCAAACGAATACAATAGGGCCAAACGCTGCAAACGTGCATATGAACCGTCTTCAACATACCATGAGTTGGCAGCGCCATTTGTACTCAGGTTGGAAGCACTTTCCCAGATTGGGGCTGCTGCATTGTTGCCCAATTCTGGAGTCCATGAGTTAAAGGCCGCGACCCCTTTGGCCGATCCCTCGAAAGAACCGAAGAAATCCCTAAACCATTTAGACTGGTTGAAGATTTCGTTGCCGGTCGCCCAGTTCCAGAACATCTCCATTTTCAATTGCTTGTAGTTCAATTCAAATACGGCACCTCCTGAATACTCTGGTACAGGGTCTCCAAGATATGTTCTATCATCAGGCGTAATCACTCCATCAGGTACTCCATCAGGCCCACTAACGTCGGCATAACGAAAACGACCTAGGCCTTTTCCATCTTGGGCAGGCGAGTTATCAACTTCATCTTGACTATTGAAGTAACCAATGACTTGATAGCCAAAGAATGAGGATAGGGGCCTACCGATTTGGTTTCTCGTCGGGGCGATTCCCCTGAAGTTGCCTCCATCCAAGAATTCGATACCCGGGGCAAACTCAACGACTTCATTCTTAAGGAAGGAATTGTTCAAAGTAACCTGAAAAGAAAGGTCTTCCGTGAAATTACCGCGACCGATGATCTGAAAATCGACACCTTTGTTCGACATTGCACCGACGTTCACCGAGGGCGCAGCCGCGTGGTTTCCAGTGACACCTGCCAAGGGTACTTGGAACAAGAGGTCTTCGGTGTCTTTTTCCCACCAGTCTAAAATAATATCCAGTTTATCATTAAAGAATGACGCATCAAAACCGATATTCAAGGTCGTACTGGTCTCCCATTTGGCATCAGGATTGCCAATGGTACTGGCCGCAAAACCTTCATCGACACCACTGTTCTGACCGCCTATCGGATATAATGTTCTTCCTGGGTTTGACGCAAAGAGAGAGAACTGGTTGGTAGGGCTCACGTTGTTCGAGTTACCCATTTCTCCCCAACCCCCACGAATCTTAAGATCACTCAAGAAATCTTGGTTCTGCATAAAGGGTTCCCCAATAACACGCCATGCGGCCGATACCGCTGGGAAGACACCATATCTATTATTCTCACCAAATACGGAAGATCCATCTCTACGAATTACACCAGTTACGTAATAGCGCTCATCAAAGTTATAATCCAACTTCCCGAATAAAGAACTATAGTTAATTCCTTTACTGATGCCACCGTTGAGTACGGGACTCTGTACCGTCGATGAGGTAATAAAATCTAAATCGGTAGAGAAGGGGTTGATACCCGACCCGCTGACATTACGGCCTCTGGATCCCGTTCTAGGGCTGCTAGCACCATTGATGGCCTCTATACCGGCAAGCGCCTTAATTCTATGTTTGCCATACAATTTATCGAAGTTGACCGTATTGGTAAATATCCATTGAAAACCATAGGTCCAAAACTCGTTGAACGAATTACTGGCCTCCGGCTCGGAATCCCCTAAGTATCTAAAACCGTAGTTCTGGCTGGTAAAATTGAAGTATTGACCACCGATACTCGAGCGTATACGAAGTCCATCAACTGGCTTTAGCTCTGCATAAATATTTCCAAACGCCTCCACCGAATAGGCAATATCGTCCCCATTATTAAGAACCAGCCTTCTGACCGGGTTCCGCGGGTTGTTAAAACCTCCGGCCCTAGTACTGGCATAACTGCCGAATTCATCAAATACCGGTAAAATGGTCGGCATTCGATAGGCCGAAAGCACTTCCGATTCATCATCGGAAACACCTTGACCACCGTTACCACCTTGTTGACCGGTTACGGATCGGTAGGTAGCCTGAAGGTTTTCGCCAAAGGCCAACCAAGGGGTGATGTCAAACTCTGAGTTGAAGCGCGCCGTATATCGTTCAAAGTCGTTTTCCAATAAAATACCAGCTTGACTTTGTGCCGAGAGCCCCATATAGTAGCGACCATTTTCATTGCCGCCATCAAAGCCAATCGCTAAACGGCTCAAGGGCGCAATTCTAGTAATTTCCTTGTACCAGTTGGTTCCGGCCAGATTAGGTCGGATCAAGAAAACGTTTTCAGGGTCCGCTTCGTAATTTGAACGGATCTGGGCCAAATTGACATCACTTTCGAAAACCCCGTTTTGACCATCTGCGTGCAAATAATCTGGAAATCTTGGAGTAGGGTCGGAACCGTATTGTGGATGCGTATACTGTGGAGCTACGCCATTTGCCGCCGCGTTGTTCTCATAAGCGCGGTGTGTCCATATCGCCATATCCTGAGGGTTCAACATTTTCGGAGATCCAGCTACATTTGGATCGGTGATACCACTTTGTATGTCAATAGTGATATTTGACCTTTCCGAACCTCGAGACCCTTGTTTTGTCGTATAGACGATAACCCCGTTCGCAGCCCTTGCTCCATAAATCGAAGCTGCGGCAGCATCTTTAAGTACGGTCGTCGTCTCAATATCATTTGGATTCAAAAAGTTGATGTTTTGAATGGGTACACCATCGACCACATATAAGGGTTCGTTACCTCCAAAGGCGTTAAACCCGCGAATCCGAACTTGTGAAAGCGTACCTGGCTGCCCGTTTGTTACAACAGTGACACCGGCCACACGACCTGCCAGCTGCTGCTCAACGTTACCTGATGGTATAGCCGCCAATTCCTCAGCCTTTACAATAGACACCGCTGCAGTGGTTTCTCGCTTGGTTTCAGTTTGATAACCAGTAACGACTACCTCTTCCAAGGCGGCCGCATCAGGCGCTAGCGTTACATTAACGGTGGATTGTCCGCCAACTGCAACCTCTTGCGTTTGGAAACCCAAATAACTGAAAACCAATGTAGCATCTCCATCTACATTGATCGAATAGTTTCCATCGAAGTCGGTTTGGGTTCCGTTCGTGGTTCCCTTGACCAATACGTTGGTACCGGGCAATGGTATACCCTGATCGTCTACCACCGTACCGGTCACTGTCGATTGGATGGATGTTTCAGGAACAACCTTTGTAAAGTTAGTTTCAAGATTTGCGTATGCCAGTTGCGAGCCTAGGCAAATCATCATCGACAAAAGCCCAATACCAAAACTGGTAATCTTACCCACGGGCCTTAACGAATTGCAATCACTTTTTTGATTCATAATCATTTTAGTTGTTTGTTAGTTTAAATTAATCTTCAAATTTTAAGGTTTTTCAACGCTTGACAGACGAATGCCGAGCAAAGAAAAACCCAAATTTGGGATAATATTAGGAAAATTTAATGAAACAATAACATCAAAAATGTTATAATTTCTTGATAAAATCCACAATGTTATAGAGCATGCCGTATGAATAATGCAATGCAAATGCCGAAATTGTTGATAATACTGTAATGTTGAGATGGTTAGACAAGCAGGTGCGGCAATTGTTCTCTCGATTATAATGTTTTGACCGAACTAGAGTATTTTCTTTCAAATATGGCCAAGTCGGCGTTCAACTTTTCTACAGTTCAAAACGGCCAAATGACCTTTGTCGGTTTTGGTAAAGAATAAATAGGTTTCCCCGCCTGATCCAAGTTTGAACATCTTTCTAATGCTTTCGACGCTATGGGGAAAGTTTCGCACGCTTATATTGCACCTTTTAATGTTCAGAGACTTGACGGTTCTTTTCGAATATTTATGTGCACCATCGATGGCGAAAATGCGGCCCGGAAATTCATGCAGTTCTTCCGAGGTATATAAATGACTATGCTCATGCAGTTTTGATAAGGAAAAACGTTCCCCGGTCAACTTAAAGGCACCTGCCTTGAGTATGGATGAATTTGGCTCATACAAATATTTAAGTGGTTCAGAAAAAATTGATTTTGCTGCCCGCTCTTCATCTGGTATGAATTCAAAAGTTTCCGATTTTTTGCCCTTGAAGTTGATTGCCTTGATTACCGCCGGACTGGAAAAACCTTTTTCAAGCTTCCAAAGAAGTTCTTTTACTTCATTGTTTATGGCCACCACATGAATTTCCGACACGCACCCCAACTCTTTTGCTCCAGCTGATAAATCGAGGAGGGGTGATGTTTTCAACAGAATGTTTTCACTCTTATCGAACAACAGGTCAATATGTTCCAATATGTTGGGGTCATAGTCAGAAAGGCGAAAAACCCTTCCCTTGGTATTATGCCTCCTGGATGGATCGAGGTAGATCCAATCGAATTTTAAATTTGTGTTTTTAAGGAATGAAATTCCATCTTCTGAACATACCTTAATATTATCCACTCCTAAAACCTTAAAATTATGCGCGGCTATTTTCGACAATTGCCCATCGATTTCGCAATAATATACTTCCTTGACTTCTTTGGAAAAAAAATAACTGTCCGCACCTAAACCACCGGTAAGATCCAAAAGGCGTTTTCCATGAATGATTTCGGATTTATAAGAGGCGGCCAACTCGGAAGAAGATTGCTCGATATTAAGCTTTTTTGGATAGTAAATCCGTGGGGTTTTAAACCAGGTCGGCAATTTCTTTTTGCACCTTTTTTTTCCTTCGAGCTGCTGGGCGAGCTCTTTTTGTGAAATGCCTTCGAAAACAGGTTTTTTTAGCAAAACCGACATAATGTCAGTATTCCAATTCTCATTTATATATTTTTGTATACCAGTCTTTAGTATATCTTTATTCAAACTAAGACTATAAACTTTTGGTAAGTGATTTGACCATCTTGTTTTCAGCCAAAAATTCCTTTAAAATGACCTTTATTGCGGTGTATCCGGGTACGGCAACAATCATTCCCACCACCCCAAAAAGTAGACCGGCGATAATGATCACCAGAAAAATTTCCAACGGATGAGATTTCACGCTATTCGAAAAAATAAACGGTTGAGAGAAGAAATTATCCACGAGTTGACCAATCAATAAACCGATAAGAACATATCCCGTTTTTGGCAATATTACCGAACTGAAATCGGCCCCTAAATTGCTGGTCATTGTAAGCACGATCATCAAGACACCACCGATGATCGGCCCTACGTATGGAATGATATTGAACAAGGCACAGAGAAATGCAATTACAATGGCATTTTCGATGCCCACTATCAACAGAACAATTGTGTATATCACAAAAAGAATCAGTATTTGAAGCAAAAGCCCAACAAAATAGCGCGAGAGTAGGTTGTTTATTTTTTCAATGGAATTCACCGTTCTCGATTCATTTCTTTTGGGTACAAAGGTCAAAATCCCATTTTGAAATAGTTTGCTGTCCTTCAAAAAGAAAAAAGAAATGAACAAAACCGAAAACAATCCGATACTCAGGTCGCCAAGCGTTCCGATTACGGAGTTCAGAAAATTGGGAATGAACCGAAAATCGAGGTTTTCAAAGATTTTTGATTCCCTTATACTCCTTTCGATATCTATCTCGCTCAAACCCAAATACTGGGTAATTTCGCGATAGAGTCCTTCCACTTTTTGCTGTAGATCTTCAATGTCGAGCAAAGAAAGGTTCTTGCCCTGTTCGGTAATTAGCGGAACAAATAATGCCAAGATGCCCCCGAAAATTCCTAAAATCAAAAGCATGGTAAGTACAACGGCCAAAGTGTTGGGCATTTTCAGTTTTCGTCTTAAAAATAGAACCACGGGCCTGCCGATCAAGGCAATGACGGCGGCAATGGCCAAATATGCCAAAACCGATTGAATCTGGTATAGAAAGTAAATTAGCAGCACCACGCCGACGATTATTGCAACCGCCCTAAGAATACCCTGAGAAATGGTCTTTGCGTTCATTTTAATGCTTGAATACGTAAGAAATGATGTTCGCACCCATTCTAAGGGCCTTCTCCCTGACTTCAGGTGGGTCGTTATGAACGGCGGGATCTTCCCAACCATCCCCTAAATCACTTTCAAAGGTGAATAATAATACCAATCGATTTTCGTGAAGGATTCCCATGGCCTGGGGTCTTTTTCCATCGTGTTCATGAATTTTGGGCAACCCTTCCGGAAATTCATAGTGCTGGTCGAAAATAGGATGGTCGGCTCCCAATTCTTCCAATTTCTTGTCGGGAAACACCTTTAGGAGCTCTTTTTCCAAATAAGGTCGCATACCGTAATTATCATCGATGTGTAAAAATCCACCCGACAACAAGTAGGTTCTAAGATTCTCTGCCTCATCGTTTGAGAAGACAACATTTCCGTGCCCGGTCATATGCAAATAGGGATATTGAAAAATATTCGAACTGCCCACTTCGACCGTTCTGGCCTTGTCATTCAACTTTGTTCCAATGTTTTTGTTGCAAAAAGAGATTAGATTCGGCAGTGCTGTCGGATTGGAATACCAATCACCCCCACCGTTATATTTTAAAATGGCCAATTCTTGTGAATTCATTGACGTGCCGATCGTCACCAAACAAAAAGTAAAGAGAACCGTAAGTTTTTTCATTTTTTCATGACGTATTCCATACGAATCTCAAATTTAAAAATATTCATGGGGAAAAGTGTTTTTCTTGGCGGAATAGTCTTCTTGGCCCTCATATTTGTCTTGGCCGGGCGTTCTTTTTCATCTCAAAAGGAGACAATCGGTGAAAGCAGCTCGCCCAAAGAGGAACAAAACTCATTTGTGGTTTTGGAATTGTTCACCTCCCAAGGATGTTCAAGTTGTCCTGCAGCGGATGCGCTTTTGGAAAAAGTGAAAAATCAAGATGGTAAAAACGTATTTGCGCTGTCATACCATGTCGATTATTGGAACTATATCGGCTGGGAAGACCCATTCAGTAAACCCGAATACGCCTTCAAACAACGGAAATACAACAATAAATTTCAAAATCGAAGCAATTATACACCCCAGCTCGTGGTCAATGGAATGGAGCATTTTGTTGGATCAAATGCCCAAAAATTAAGGGGGGCAATAGCCAAGTACGGTTCACTTGGCAGTAAAAATAAAATTGTTTTGAAAGAAGCGATACGGGACGGGGATGGGATTTCGTTCAGTTTTAACCTCATGGGTATTCAAGATGGCCATGATCTGGGGGTTAGGGCGCTTTTGGTATTAAATGAACGCGTAACAAAGGTCAAACGTGGGGAAAATAGAAATAGAACGCTGTCAAATAGTAATATCGTGGTGGCCGAAAAAGTCATTGATTCTGAAGAGGTTTTGGCCACACAAAGATTGAAAATACCTGATATCGTCCGTCACGATGAAGAATTTCGCTTGATACTGGTTTTGGAGAACCAAGAACTTGATATTTTAGGAGCTACGGGTTCAGACTGGTTCAAGTAGTTCGTTTGTTGTTGTTGGTTTATATCGCGCCAAGAAGATTATTTTTCGGCTTGGCGCGGTATTTAGGTATTGTTGATGATTGCCACGGTTGTACAGGCCACCAAGGCGGCAGTTTCTGTGCGAAGCCTGTTTTTGCCCAGGGAGACTGGTAGAAATCCGGCTTCGAGGGCAGTTTTGATTTCACTTTCCGTGAAATCGCCTTCTGGGCCTATCAGTACTGTGATGTCCTTGTCTGCGGCCACTCTTCTTTTAAGTTCCAACTTTTCTCCTTCGGCACAATGGGCAATAAATAATAATCCTTCTTGCTCTTTGGCCAAATAATCGTTCAACGCAATTGGCTCATTGATTTTAGGTAAAAACGCCTGTAGCGACTGTTTCATGGCCGACTGGATCACTTTTTGCATTCGTTCCAACTTGATTACTTTCCTTTCAGAGCGTTCGCATATGATAGGCGTTATTTCATTAATGCCTATTTCGGTGGCCTTCTCCAAAAACCATTCGAAGCGATCGTTGTTTTTGGTTGGGGCAACTACCAAATGCAGATGGTGCATCGGTTCAATCTTTTTTTCAAAGGAAAGAATGGCCGCTTCACATTTCTTATGGCTCGTATCAATAATTCTTGCTTTGAATACCAGACCGGATCCGTTGGTGATCAATAGAATATCGCCCACCTTTTTGCGTAATACCTTGACGATATGTTTGCTTTCCTCGGGAGAAAACGAAAAGCGTTCACTATTTTCTTTTAAGTTCGAATTATAAAAAAGTTGCGTCATTTTTGAACGGGCTTTTGATCAAGGGTATATTTTGCTTTTGCCGTAACGCCTTGATTGCTGAATTCTTTATTCGCATATTTCAGACTCCCCACGATTCCGATCATCGCGGCATTGTCGGTACAATATTCAAATTTGGGGATATAGGTTTGCCAGCCCAATCGCGTTTCGGCCTCGGCCAATGCTTCCCTTATACCCGAATTTGCCGAAACCCCACCACCTATGGCGACTTGGGTAATACCGGTCTTGGTCACGGCCTTTTTGATTTTATCCATCAAAATTTCGACAATTGTAAACTGGATAGAAGCACAGATATCGTTCAAGTTTTTATTTATGAAATTTGGATCGGACTTGACTTTCTTCTGAACAAAGTAAAGAATACTTGTCTTGAGCCCACTGAAACTGAAATCAAGTCCGTCAACCCTGGGTTTGGGAAAAGGAAACCTGTTGGGGTCACCATTTTTGGCGTTACGATCAATAAGCGGGCCTCCGGGGTAAGGCAGCCCGAGAATTTTGGCGCTCTTATCAAACGCCTCGCCAACGGCATCATCCAATGTCTCTCCCAAAATTTCCATCTCAAAGTAGTCTTTGACCAGAACAATTTGGGTATGCCCACCACTAATGGTCATGGCCAAAAACGGAAATTTGGGCCGAGTGCTATTTTCCTCCTCGATAAAATGCGCGAGAATATGGGCCTGCATGTGATTGACTTCGATAAGTGGAATTTTGAGTCCCAAAGCAAGGGATTTGGCAAAAGAAGTTCCTACAAGAAGAGATCCCATCAGACCTGGCCCCCTTGTGAAGGCTATGGCCGATAACTGTTTTTTGTCGATATTTGCTATGGTCAAAGCCTGATGTACGACCGGAACGATGTTTTGCTGATGGGCCCTTGAAGCAAGTTCGGGTACGACGCCCCCATATTGTTCATGTATTTTTTGTGTGGCGACAACATTGCTGATAACCTTTCGGTTTGATAATACCGCCGCTGCGGTATCGTCGCAAGAAGATTCTATTGCTAGAATGTAGAAGTTTTCATTTTTCACCAAGTTTGGAATAAAAATTGGAGATACGAAGATATTCAACTTTTTTCAGAACCGTTCAGATGGCCATCAGAACGGCTTTTGTGTAATAAGAAATAGGCTTTTCCCTGGGATTCCCCTTGGTTCGTTGGCCTTTTGATAAGAGAAAATTTAGATGCAAAAGTGTGGTTGGCCCATAAAAGAAAAGGTGGTATAGTTTCGTTATAAAGTTAAAAGAAAGAGCACTATCAGAAAGTTGCGAAAAATATTGGTCAGAACTTTGTTGGTGCTTGTGCTAATTTGTGTCTTGGGCACGATAGTACTTTCCCTTCCCGTTATTCAGACGCGTTTTGCCAAATATGCCACTAACTCGATCAATAAGGAATTTGGCACCAATATCAATATTGAAAAACTTCGCGTTTCCCTGATTTCTTGGGACACCGCCCTAGAAGGAATCTATATAGAGGATTTCAGAAAAGACACTTTATTCTACGTCGATCAACTATCAACTTCCGTATTGAGCGTAAAGAATATGATTGACGGAAAGCTGGAATTCGGCGATATAGAAGTTGAAAACCTTGACTTTAAGCTGAAGACGTACAAAGATAGTGTGGGTACCAACCTAGAAGTGTTCATCGACAAGTTGGATGACGGAAAACCGAGAAAACCGGGTACCCCACCCTTCTTCTTTTCGTCTTCGAAGATCAATATCTCAGATAGTCGGTTTCGACTTATTGACGAAAACCTCGAGAATCAAAATGTATTGGATTTTAAAGGTCTTGATATTGCGGGCAACGACTTTCAGATTCTCGGCCCCAATGTCGACGTAGGCATTGAATCGATGTCTTTTAATAGTAAGACAGGTATCAACGTAGACCGACTTGCAACTGATTTTGCCTATACAAAGCAGCAGATGAGATTTGATTCGTTGAGCATCAAGACCCCGGAATCTGAACTTATCGGAAACCTCATTTTTGATTATGAAAGAAGCGATTTCACAGACTTCTTCGACAAGGTTAAGGTTACGGCGTACTTCGATGAATCGACGGTGGCATTTGATGAAATAAATTTGCTTTACGACCGATTCGGAAAAGGTAAAACTGCGACTTTCTCCTCAAGTATCAACGGGGTGTTGAACGATTTGAACACCAATGACCTATTTGTAATTTCAGATAATACCGGTATTCGGGGAGATTTCAATTTCAAAAATTTGTTTTCCAAGTCAGAACCTTTCTCGATGGAAGGCAAAATGAAAAACGTGACTACCAGCTACTACGAATTAAGATCATTGTTGCCCAATATTTTAGGACAATCATGGCCTAGGTCGTTTCAAAAATTCGGCCAGTTTACAATTCGCGGAGACACCAAGGTCACGGAGACTTCGATTGATGCCAAGGTCAATTTGAATACGGCCATTGGTAGTAGTTATGCCGATTTGAATCTTACGAATATCGATAATATCAACAATGCGTCATACAATGGTTTCATCTCGTTGATAGATTTTGACCTGGGTGGCTTTGTTGAAAACAAAAGCCTTGGCAACGCCACTTTGGATTTTAACGTAGAGGGCCAGGGTTTTCTTCTTAAAAATTTAAATACGGAAATTATTGGGCAAGTCTATGCTATAGATTTTAATGGCTATGAGTACAATGACCTAAAGGTTTCGGGCATTCTTAAAGAGCAACTTTTCGATGGTTCGTTAATTAGTAATGATGAAAATGTTAAGTTCAGTTTTAAAGGATTGGCCGATTTGGGAGATGGTCCGAATAACTTCAATTTTATTGCGGCGGTCGATTATATGGACCTAAAGAAGTTGAATTTTATCAACGATAGTATTTCGATTTTCAGGGGAAATGTAAACATGGATATTTCAGGAAATACATTAGACGATTTTGTGGGCGACATAAAATTTGCCAAAACAAATTTCCAGAATAAAAATGACACCTATTATTTCGATGATTTCAAGGTGTCTTCATCCTTTGAAAATGACTCTACACGTATAATTGACATCAATTCCCCAGATATTATCACCGGTTACATGAAAGGGAAATTCAAGGTGTCTGAATTGGGTCGGTTGGTACAGAATTCATTGGGCAGTATTTATACGAACTATAGACCATTCGAAATTTCGGACGGACAGACATTGGCATTCAATTTCAAAATTTATAATAAGATTGTAGACGTGTTCTTTCCGGAGGTGAAATTCGACCCGAACACTTTTATAAAGGGAAATATAATTGCCGATGACGGAGATTTCAAACTTGACTTCAGATCTCCGAGCATTGCCGCTTATGGTAATCAGGCCGACGAAATCGAAGTCACCATTGACAACAAAAACCCATTGTTCAACACTTTTGTCTCAGTAGGCGATTTATCGACCAATTATTACGATGTAAAAGACTTCAACCTGATCAATACGACCTTAAAAGATACATTGTTCTTTAGAACTGAATTTAAAGGCGGCAGTGAGTACAACGACAGTTATAACCTGAATTTCTACCACACCTTTAATGAGGAGAACAAATCGGTCATTGGTCTCAAAACCTCCGATGTCAGTTTCAAGGGCAATAAATGGATATTGAACCAAGAAGGCAATAATCAGAACAAGGTAATATTGAATCGCACCTTGGACAGCATTGACATAAAGGAAATAGTAATGCACAATAATGAACGGGAAGAAATTCGCCTTCGTGGGCAATTGGCCGATTCAACTTACAAAGACCTAGAGCTACAGTTCAAGATTGTATCCTTGAACAAGATTACCCCAGGTATCGATAGCTTGAGATTGCAAGGTGAAGTCAACGGTACCTTGAACGTTCTTCAGAAAGATGACATTTATTTGCCCTCTTCAAATTTGAGTGTTGACGATTTTGCCATCAATGATATTCGTCTCGGCGATTTGACCGTGGGCATTGTCGGCAACCGTGACCTGACCGACTTTGTTGTGAATTCGCAAATTACGGACAAGGATGTTGAAAAGCTTGGCGTGGTCGGAAATATCAAGAATGAGGGAGACCTGCCCGAGGCCAATCTTTTGGTCAACTTCAATGATTTTGACCTTGAACCATTCTCACCCTTGGGCGAAGGGTCAATTGGCAATATTCGTGGTGATCTCAATGGCAATGCTCGAATCAGTGGACCGGTGAACAACCCTGATTTTAGTGGAATATTGACGATGGATAATGCGGGCTTGGGAATTCCATATTTAAACGTTGACTACGATTTCGCCAACAATTCCAGGGTCGATCTTTCCAAACAGACCTTTGATTTTGACAACGTGGTGCTGACCGATGTCGCAGTCGGAACAAAAGCAACCATCGACGGAACCATTACACATGATCATTTCGACAATTGGGTGCTTGATTTTGACGTAGACACCAATAACGAGCGGTTTTTACTTTTGAATACCGAGTATGACGAAGACCAACTTTATTATGGAACGGGATTTCTTAACGGAACAGGTCGAATTTTTGGCCCTACCAATGCATTGAATATTACCGTAAATGGTAAAACGGCACCTGGAACTTCACTGAAAATCCCTCTTAGTGATGTGGCAACTGTCGGCGACTATTCGTTCATCACTTTTGAACAGAAACGTTCGGTGGTAGAGGAAGAGGAAGAACGGGTTTTAGATACCTATGAGGGTATCGAAATGGAGTTTGATCTAGACATCACAGATGATGCGGAGGTCATGATCGTTACCGATACCCAGACTGGAAGCAACTTGAAAGGAACCGGTGAAGGTCCTTTGTTGATGAGGATCAATACCAATGGAACTTTTCAGATGTACGGGCAGTACGTCGTTGTCACCGGGGAATTCAATTATAAATTGGGTGGGGTAATCAATAAAACCTTTACGGTTGAGCCGGGTGGGGATATTTATTGGGATGGTGATCCTCTGGCGGCCAGTGTAGATATGAGGGCCTTTTATTCATTGAATGCGAACCCGGCCCCTTTACTTGATAGCCCTTACTCTAGGCGTATTCCTACTGATGTCATAATCCAAATGACAGGTGAGCTTGAGAATATGAATATAGAATTTGATATAGATTTTCCTGGAACGAACTCTATCGTAAAATCAGAGCTTGAATATAAATTGCAAGACCCCACGATCGAGGAAAAGAATGCCATATTCTTGTTGGCCCAAGGATCTTTTGTGAACGATCAAAGTGGTATCAATTCACAAGCCGTTACGGGCAACCTGATCCAATCGGCTTCCAGCTTGCTGAACCAAGTGCTGGGCGGGGAAAACGACAATTTCAAATTCGGTCTTTCTTATGAACAAGGTTTCAATGACCCCAATCTAGCTTACGAGACCGAAGATCGAATCGGTGTCTCCGTTTCCACCCAAATCAGCGACAGAGTGCTTTTAAACGGTAGGGTAGGTGTACCGGTCGGGGGCAATACCGAGACCGTTGTTGCGGGCGATTTCGAATTGCAATTGCTTCTAAATGAAGAAGGTACCTTGAGCGCCAAGTTTTTCAATCGTGAAAGTGAGATACAGGAATTTATAGGGGAAAGACAAGGTTATACCCAAGGAGCCGGATTATCTTATCAGGTCGACTTTGATAGCTTTAAGGAGTTGTTCCGTAAAATATTCCGTAAGGTAGAGGAGGAGGAAAAAGGGAAGGAGAAACAGGAACTTCCAAAAACCGAAAGCGTTCCTACGACCGTCATGGGAAAAGATAGTCTGATTCGATTCTATCCGAAGACCAAAGGTTTGTGATTTTTTCAGTTTACGGCTATCCAAAATTGCGATTTGATTTTAAAATGGCGTATGTTTTGCTTTTTGTGCAATACGCTTGAAAAATTCAATTATACCGGGTAGGCATTTCAAATATCTTTGCTACTTTAGTTGGCTTAAAAATTTTTATGGAGTCGACTATAAAAAAAATCGGGGTTTTCACATCTGGAGGGGATTCTCCGGGTATGAATGCCGCTATACGTTCGGTGGTTCGAACATGCGCCTACCTGAAAGTCGATTGTGTTGGTATATATAGGGGCTACGAGGGGATGATCGAAGGTGATTTTAAGCCGATGGACGCGCGAAGTGTCAACAATATTATCAACAAGGGGGGGACTATTTTAAAATCGGCCCGTTGCGAAGAATTTCGAACCGAAGAAGGTCGAAAGATGGCATACAACCAGCTCATGGCCGAGGGAATAGACGCTTTTGTCGTCATAGGTGGTGACGGCAGTTTTACAGGGGCGCTACAGTTCAATAAAGAGTACGAATTTCCGATTATAGGCATTCCAGGAACCATTGACAATGATATTTTTGGCACGAGTTTTACGCTGGGGTTTGACACCGCATTGAATACGGTTGTCGAAGCGATAGACAAGATACGTGATACGGCCAGTTCGCATAACAGACTTTTCTTTGTCGAGGTGATGGGTCGTGATGTCGGGCACATTGCCTTGAATGCAGGCGTAGGTGCGGGTGCGGAGGAAATTCTGATTCCGGAAGAGGATCTAGGTCTTGACCGACTGTTGGAATCGTTGAAAAGGAGCAAGAAATCTGGTAAATCATCCAGTATTGTAATTGTAGCCGAGGGGGATAAAACGACCGGCAAGAACGTGTTCGAATTGAAGCAGTACGTCGAGGAGCACCTGCCCATTTATGACGTTCGGGTTTCCGTTCTCGGCCATATGCAGCGAGGTGGCTCACCCACTTGTTACGATCGGGTACTTGCCAGTAGAATGGGAGTTAAGGCCGTTGAAGCCCTTTTGGACGGAAAAACGAATCTTATGGTAGGTGTTCGAAATAATGAATTGATATTGACACCTTTGGAAAAGGCCATAAAGGGCCATACGAAAATGGACAAGGAACTTGTAAGGGTTTCTGAAATAATGACAACATAACTAATAATCATAAAAACACTTAAGAATGTCAAGTTTGAAAATAGGAATTAACGGTTTTGGAAGAATTGGGCGGTTAGTATTTAGGGCGAGCGTCAAGAATGACGATTTGGATGTCGTCGCAATCAATGACCTGCTCGATGTGAATCATTTGGCTTATTTGCTGAAATATGATTCGGTACACGGCAAGTTCGATGGAACGGTTTCGGTAGAAGGAGGCAATCTGGTTGTCAACGGTAAGGAAGTTCGAATAACTGCCGAAAGGGATCCAAAGAATATTGGTTGGGATGCTGTTGGTGCAGAAATTGTTGCAGAATGTACCGGTATATTCACGACGCTTGAAACGGCCCAATACCATATTGACGGAGGAGCCAAAAAAGTAGTGATTTCAGCCCCTTCAAAAGATGCCCCCATGTTCGTTATGGGCGTTAACCACGAAGACGTGAAAGCCTCTGACACCATAGTGTCAAATGCCTCTTGTACGACGAACTGTTTGGCACCAATGGCCAAAGTATTACACGATAATTTTGGAATTGACGAGGCTTTGATGACCACTGTTCACGCAACCACTGCGACACAGATGACCGTTGACGGACCGTCAAAAAAAGATTGGCGCGGGGGCAGAAGTGCCATGTTGAATATTATTCCGGCATCGACCGGTGCGGCCAAGGCGGTTACCAAGGTCATCCCTTCTTTGGAAGGTAAATTGACCGGAATGGCGTTTCGGGTTCCAACTGCTGACGTGTCCGTTGTAGATTTGACCGTTAAATTGGAAAAGGATACCTCTTATGATGAAGTTAAGCAAGCTTTCAAAACAGCTTCGGAAGGCGAATTGAAAGGTGTTTTGGGTTACACCGAAGAATCTGTTGTCTCGCAAGATTTTGTTAGCGATCCCCGTACGAGCATTTTTGATGCCGGAGCCGGAATCGAGCTAAATTCGAAATTCTACAAGCTGATTTCTTGGTACGACAACGAGGCCGGATTTTCTAACAAAATGATAGACTTGATTTTGCATGTAAACTCGCTCTAACGCCTCAAGGAACGCCAATGATATTAATAGTAGACAGCGGGGCCACAAAATCTGATTGGATTGCCCTTGACGATAAGGGAAAACAGCTTTTTATGACCCAAACACTTGGTCTGAGCCCCGAGGTGTTGACAAGACCTGTCATCGAAGATCGGCTTGCCAATAATTTTGAGCTATCGAAGAATCGTGAGAAGGTAAAACGACTATATTTTTATGGAGCGGGCTGTGGCACCGACCGAATGAAAAATTTTCTCAAGGGAATATTTTCGGATTTTTTCCCCAATGCGCAAACGGATGTCAAAGAGGATACCTACGCCGCCATTTTTTCTACGGTCAAAATAGGTCATCAAGGCATCGTTTGTATTTTGGGCACCGGCTCGAACTGTAGCTACTATGATGGTCATCAACTTTTTCAAAAGGTAGTTTCACTAGGATATATCCCCATGGATGACGGAAGCGGAAATTTCTTCGGCAGAAAATTGATACGTGATTATTATTTTCATAAAATGCCACAGGACCTAGGCATCAAATTCGCCGAGGAATATGATCTCGACCCCGATGTAATTAAGGAAAACCTTTACAAGCAGCCCAATCCGAACACCTATTTGGCAACTTTCGCAAGATTTTTGATTGAGAACAAGGATCACCCATATAGTAGAGGTGTCATCGATAAGGGACTACAGCAATTTGTCAATAATTACATCATGCAATTTGAATTGGCTACCAAAGTGCCCATCAATTTTGTAGGCAGTATTGCCTATTATTTGAAGGACGAGTTGATTGAAGTCTTAAAGCGCAACGATTTGATTGTGGGGGTCATAAGACAACGACCCATTGAAGGTCTAATGGAATTCCATAGAGAGACTCTTTAGGCTATTTTACGGCGATCATCGAGATTTCGACGTTGACGAATTTCGGAAGGTTCGCCACTTCCACAGTTTCGCGCGCGGGTGCAGTTTCCTCATTGAAATAAGAGGCATAAACTTTGTTGACCTCTGAGAATTGATGCATATCATTTAAGAAGATAGACGACTTCACCACATTTTCAAATGTCATTTCCGCCGCTTTTAAAATAGCCTTGAGGTTTTCCATCGATTGCTTGGTCTCCTTGGCTATATCACCTTCTATCAAATTTCCGGTTTTGGGATCCATTGGAATCTGCCCCGAAATGTACAAGGTGTTGTCAATCAATACAGCCTGGTTATAAGGACCGATTGGAGCTGGGGCGTTTGGGGTTGAAATAATTGTTTTCATTTGCGTGGTTTATGTTCCTTTCCCAATAATGGGACTTTTGGATTCTGTTTCAAAAGGTTGAATCTCCGTACTTCTCAATTTCGTGCCTCGTATCTCTTACTTCGAACCTCAAGTCTCTTTACCTTTGGATAGACGGTTGGCTTCGATTTTCCCATTTCAGATCGCTCAATATCGAACTCTTGATGCCTATAAAAAAGTACCAACGTTCATACGTGCCGAAGGGCGTCCAATCAAAGCGCAGGTCAAAACTTTTCAAATCTCGCTGAAATCGGAACTGGGTAAGGGTGAATCCCTTGTTTTTAAAGTCGTATCCCGAGGTGACACCGACCTTCCATCTAGGAGATAGTTCGACATTTCCGTTGAACATGAGCGAATGACTACTGAATTCATTTTGTCGCGCCGAATTGGAATACGAGGCCGAATATGCTAGATTGAAGTCCCAGGGTATTTTGGTGCCATAAATCGGGTTTTCCACATCGTCGGTATCCCTCTCATTTTCTCTTCGCCTTTGATCGTAATCGTTTGCTTCTCCGAAAAGCCCATCGTCCCTTCCCCCGCTTTGGGCGACATAATCGTATTGATTTTCCTCCCCTTCCTCTTCTTCATCGTCGTCTCGTTTTCTGAAAGTATCATTGCTGATTTTGTAACTAATGTTTAGGTTGGCCCTGGTAAGTCTTAAGAGGCTTCCCCCATTGTCTTTGTTCCAAACATTGATTCGTCTACCGTTATTATCTATGGCATATGGGTCGAGACCGGCCGAAAAATTGATTTGCATTTTTTGATCTAGAATACTTGTACCACCATTGACGCTCAATGGGCTCAGTTTCAATGAGTCGGCCTCAAAATTGTAGCCCGTAGAAATATTGAAATTGCTCAAAAGCGGAATTTTTTTTGGCTCCAGCGCCGTTGAATCCTTATCCCTCACTTTGGCTTCAAATGTGTTGGCCAGCGAAAAACTTAAGCTATTTGATTTTGTCAGCGAAGGCGCACCATTCAAAGTGCCTTGAAACCTGGTAAACTGTACTACCTCCCCATTTTCATTGACATATTCGTCGTAGAATTGCTCGAAAGAGGGGGTGTACCCGTAGCTCAAAGAGGGTCGAACGACATGTCGAATCGCCTGTATTTTTTTATCCTCCCCAAAATTGAAGGTGCCGTATAAGGTTGTGCCGACACTAGCGCTCATGTTATACTTATTGAATCGGTCAAAACC
The DNA here is from genome assembly GCA_965215845.1 of Aurantibacter sp. GTDB lineage: Bacteria > Bacteroidota > Bacteroidia > Flavobacteriales > Flavobacteriaceae > Aurantibacter_A. The sequence continues at coordinate 773,224 of CBDCEL010000003.1, read as the reverse complement.
TGCTATCGTATCCGTGACCACTGTATTTTCAGTCTCATCGAACCGCTTATTGTAGGTCTCCCATGCCCATACATCTTCGTATGTGCCGCCCATGGTAACACTAAAGAACTTGGCGACCTTGAAATTGGTGCTTATTGGCAAGCGATGACGGGCTCCCATCAAGGAATTTTCGAACATCCTACCTGTCAAAAAATCCTCATCGTTCGTTGTGATGCTATTTCTATAATTGACATCGTATTGAAAATTGATGTTCTGCAATGCCCCTTTTTTGATACCTTCCCTTTTTGCAAATGGGAAAATACGCTCCATGCTTCCCTGAAAAGTCGGCAGGGTCAGATTGACCACATTGGTATTCGTATTTTGATTATGCGACGCTGTAAGACTCATGTTTACCGATGGGTAAGCAGGAAAGGTCTTCGAGTACGAAATCGAGGAATTCAAGCTATTGGTCTGTGTCAATGGAAGGTTTTGCTGCAGCAGGGAGTTTTGATAATAAGAGCTACTGCCGAGGTTGACCGATGCCGAAAATCGAGAATTAGGGCTGGCTTTTGCATCTTGGGAATGTGAAACCTGTATGTTGTAAATACTACTTCTGCTATAGTCGCTGAATCCTTTTTGGCTGGTTACAAGGTTCTCGAATCTGAAGTTTATGTTTCCACGGTAGCGATAGCGCTTTGCATAAATCGATTGCCCCCTAAAGCCATAACTACCGTTGGTATAGAAATCTGCAGTGAGCAAAAGGTCGGCCACGTCTCCGAAAGGAATATAATAACCGCCATTCTGCAAAAAATAACCCCTGTTCGGGTCGTTCCCGAAGGTAGGTATCTGTAGACCGGCGGTTCGGCCCACGGTAAGTGGAAAATAGGCAAAGGGTAATGCGATTGGCGTTGGCACATCGGCAATATAGAGATTGCTGTAACCTGCTATAACCTTCTTTTTGGGTACGAATTTGGCCTTTCTTACACGGATGTAGTAATCAGGATTGACCGTATCTTTGGCCGTGGTCAATTTACCTTCACTTAAAAAGTAGACCGAATCATTCTCCTTTTTAGTAATTTCAGCATAGACCTTCATATTATCGCTGCCCACTTGCCCCAAACCTGCCTGTTGCTCGGTACGGGAATTGAAGATCAGTGCCTTTTCCGTATCAAAATTGAAGCGGATCGAGTCGGGCCTTACCTCATTGTCTCCTTGTTTAAAATAGGGTAATTGGGTATAGTTGCCCAAGGAGTCTTTTAAACGGCCTGCATAGACTTCATTCTTCACATAATCCATGATAATTATTCCGGCCTTGAGTTCGGTATCTTGATAATAGATTTCGGCCTCGTTGTAGAGAAATATTTTCTGTTCTTTTTGGCTGAGGCGTACGTAGTCTTTTGCCTTGTATTTGATTTTATCGAGCAATAGGGGGGCTTCACCAGAATTTTGAATTGCCTTGACCGAATCGGTTTCGACAGTGTCTTTCTCGACATTTCTGAGTAACAAGGGGGCAATTATGGTATCCTGCGAAGCCTTTATCGGTAGTGGGATGATTTGGTCTTCCTGGGCGAAACCTGACAAAACACCAAGAACAAGCAGCAATACGAAAAGTGAGCGATGTTTGTTTGATTGCAAGGCTATAAATCCTATTTTTGTAACCGTTTGGCCGGTACCCGTACCCTTGGTACTCTCGGGAATCACGGTCAAACTTACATATATTTTTGGTTCCCCTAATAGCGTATTACAATAAATTTAACCATATTGTATGCGCTAAAATAGCTACTTAATATGGACAGAATCCGGCTACTGCTAACCCCAATTTTATTGTGTGCCCTTCTTCTTTTCTCTTTTGGAAAAAACTATTCCGGTCTATATGCGCAAGACCCTTTTGTAGTTGTTTTGGATGCAGGCCATGGAGGACATGATCCTGGAAATTTGGGCAATGGTTATCTTGAAAAGAACATTGCGTTGAACATCGTGTTGCACGCGGGCAAGATTTTGGAGAAAGACCCAAGTGTGAAGGTAATCTATACCCGAAAAGATGACACTTTTGTTGACCTCTATGTACGTGGCGAGGTCGCCAATAAGGCCAATGCAGACCTCTTTGTATCGGTGCACTGCGATTCTCATTCTTCAGATGCCCATGGGGCAGGTACTTTTGTTTTAGGGCTGCATGCCAACGAGCAGAACTTTGAAATCGCAAAAAAGGAAAATTCGGTGATTTACCTGGAGGATAATTATGCGACCAGATATGCCGACTATGATATCAATTCGCCCGAATCTGTTATCGGTCTTACCATTATGCAGGAGGAATTTTTGGATCAGAGTATTTCATTGGCCAAGGGCATTCAAGATAATTTTTCGAATAAGCTCAAAAGGAAAGATAGAAAGGTCAAACAGGCAGGATTTATTGTGCTTCACCAGACTTTTATGCCAAGTGTTCTGGTCGAGACCGGTTTTTTGACCAATGATAAGGAGGGTGCTTACCTGAACTCGTCAAAAGGGCAATATGAAATGGGAACTGCCATTGCCGATGCTATCCTGGGTTATAAGAGCAACGCGCTTGCCACTTTCGGACAGCGTTCGATCAGTTCAATGCCCAGTGCCCCAGACCCCGACAATCCTGCCGTCGACATGATCGATTCAAGCAGTGTGGAAGAGACGGTGGCCAATTCGTCGAATGTATCCGATCAAATGGCTGAAGATGTCCCTGAAAACATGAAAGATTCCGAGGAAATCGTAAATGAAGCACCGCAAACTGCGAATGACGATGTTGCTGCCATGATTGAGGAAGCCGAAAAAAAAGCATTGGAATCGATTGCAAAAAACGACCAAAATGAAGCTGTTGGGGTCGAAGATGTTGATTCGACCGACCAGCTGGAAGAGCAAGTGGCTGAAGTGGTGGTCACCGAAGTCAACGAGGCAGGTAAACCTAAAATCGTCAAAGAAGAGATCAAGATGGTAAAATCGGCCGTAGTTGAGAATCCCGAAACTATGACCAATACCCCTGATGAGATGGCCGACAAAGAAACCGAAACGGTCTCTAATGATCAAGAAGTGGTGGCTGAAGTTGAGCAACCTAAGGTAAATATCGAGTTTAGGGTACAATTGATGGCAAGTGGCAAAGACCTATCACCCAATGATGCCGTTTTTAAGGGTCTTGGCGAAATAACAAAAGAGCCCTATAAAGGGCTGTATCGCTATATGCATGGCAGTGCCGACAACTTCATAAAGGCCAATCTTTTAAAAAAAGTAGCCGACGCCAAAGGTTTTACGACCTCGTTCTTGGTTGCCTATAAAGATGGGGTGCGAATCGATGTGAAAGAGGCCAGAAAATACGTCTCGGAATAATTCACCGCTTCGACATTTATTTCTAATTTTGTTGGTAACGATAAAACCATCCTTTTGAAAATATCCAGGGAAATCAAGACGGGAATCATCTTAATCGGTGGTATTCTGTTGTTCATTTTGGGTTTTTCTTACCTAAAGTCTACCAATCTATTTGATGACAACAAGACCTTTTATGCGGTCTATGAAAATGTCGGAGGGTTACAGCCAGGTACACCTGTAACGATAAATGGTTTCAATGTCGGCACGGTGAACAACATCAAGTTCAGGGATAAATCGGGAAAGCTGCTCGTCACTTTTACGGTAAACAATGATTTTGAATTTTCAGAGAATAGCACGGCCGAACTGTACGACACGGGCATAATAGGGGGTAAGGGCATACGTGTGAATCCTGTTTTCGATGGAAGCGCTAGCGCCACATCAGGGGATACTTTGGCAACAAAGACACGACCTGGCCTTACCGAATTGGTACAACAAAAGTTGACACCCCTACAGTTGAAGGTCGAGGATGCTTTTACCAATGCCGATTCGCTTCTGGTCAATGTTAACCAGATTTTGGATGATGACGCAAAAAAAGACCTGCAGGGCACCCTTAAAGGCCTTAACAACACCATGAGAAGCCTCAACGAAAGTGCAGTGGTTCTTAATCGAATCTTGAATCGGAATGAATTGAAGCTCGACAGCTCCCTGACGAATTTCCAAGAGCTGACCTACAACTTTGCAAAGCTGTCCGATTCGTTGAATAATGCGGGACTTGGCAGAACATTGGCAAGCCTTGAGTCTACCATAGCAAATCTGGATAAGGTATTGACGAAAATCGAAAATGGGGAAGGTACCTTGGGGAAACTTATGGAAAATGAGGAGCTTTACAATAATTTGGCCAATGCATCCCGCGAACTGGATCTTTTGCTGCAAGATTTTCGCTTGAACCCGAAGCGATATGTCAACGTGTCCGTTTTTGGTAAAAAGCAAAAGGAATACGAGCTGCCTGAAAATGACCCCGCGGAACAAACAGACCCGCAATAAATGGAACTATTGCCCCAGATCATATTCGCCTTTGTTCTGATTCTCGGAATTGGGTTTTTTGCCAAAAACGTTAAAAAATTATCCCGGAACATCAAACTTGGACGTGCAGTAGACGTCTCTGACAACAAACCCCTGCGTTGGAAAAATATGGTTATGATTGCGCTGGGGCAGACAAAAATGGTCGTTCGACCCATTGCAGGATTACTTCATATGATCGTCTATATAGGGTTTATAATCATAAATATAGAAGTACTTGAAATAATTTTAGACGGTTTGCTGGGTACGCATCGCCTATTCGCGCCCATGGGGAAGCTCTATGACTTTCTTATTGCCTCATTTGAGATATTGGCCTTTTTAGTTATTGTGGCGGTAATTGTTTTTTGGATACGCAGAAATGGCATTCGATTGCAGCGGTTTATTAAGCCTGAAATGAAAGGATGGCCTAAAAAAGATGGCAATATGATTCTTTACATCGAATTTGTATTGATGTTGCTGTTTTTGACGATGAATGCCTCGGATTTAAAACTTCAACAAATGGGGGTCGAGCATTACAATCAGGCAGGTTCTTTTCCCATCAGTCAATTTTTATTACCGCTATTTGATAGTATGTCGGCCGCTTCCCTTGTTTTGGTTGAAAGGTCAGCCTGGTGGCTACATATCATTGGCATCTTGTTCTTTTTGAACTATCTGTATTATTCCAAGCATTTGCACATATTGTTGGCCTTCCCGAACACCTATTATGGAAAAATTGGTCCGAAAGGCCAATTCAAGAACCTTGAAGCTGTTACCAATGAGGTAAAACTGATGATGGACCCGAATGCCGACCCGTTCGCCGCACCAGTTGAAGGAGCCGCTCCCCCTGGGAAATTTGGCGCCTCCGATGTTATGGATCTGAGTTGGGTTCAGTTGCTGAATGCCTATACATGTACCGAATGCGGACGTTGTACTAGCGAATGCCCCGCCAATCAGACTGGTAAGAAGTTGTCACCCAGAAAAGTTATGATGGACACCCGGGACCGACTTGAGGAAGTGGGCAAGAACATCGATTCCAACAAAGGTGAGTTCAAGGATGATGGCAAGCAGTTGTTGGGTGACTATATCACGAACGAAGAGATTTGGGCCTGTACTTCTTGTAATGCTTGTGTAGAGGCCTGCCCCGTCAGCATAGATCCCTTGTCCATCATCATGGACATGCGACAATATCTGGTCATGGAGAAATCCGCCGCGCCTATGGAACTGAACAACATGATGGGCAATATTGAGAACAATGGGGCACCTTGGCCCTTCAACCAAATGGACCGGGTGAATTGGGTACAAGAAAATTAAAGTTTCTATGCGTATGGAGAACGGACTAAAGGTACCGACGATGGCAGAACTATTCGCTGCGGGAAAGCAACCCGAAGTGCTTTTTTGGGTTGGTTGTGCGGGAAGTTTTGACGACCGGTCTAAGAAGATTACCAAGGCTTTCGTAAAGATCTTGAACAAAGCAGGTGTCTCTTTTGCTGTTTTGGGTACCGAGGAAAGCTGCACCGGAGATCCCGCTAAACGATCCGGCAACGAGTTTTTGTTCCAAATGCAGGCAATGGGCAATATTGAGGTGATGAACGCTTACGCGATAAAAAAGGTGGTGACCGCCTGCCCGCATTGCTTTAATACCCTAAAGAATGAGTACCCAGGTCTTGGCGGGAGTTATGAGGTCGTACATCATACCCAATTTCTGAGGGATTTGATTTCAGAGGGAAGGATTACCTTAGAAGGTGGAAAATATAAAGGGAAACGCATAACCTACCACGATCCCTGCTATTTGGGAAGGGCGAACGATGTCTATGAGGCCCCAAGAGACCTCATTCGTAAACTGGATGCCGAATTGGTGGAGATGAAGAATTGTAAAAAACGAGGACTATGCTGTGGAGCAGGTGGAGCACAGATGTTCAAAGAACCGGAGAAAGGCGACAAAGATGTGAACATCGAACGCACTGAACAGGCACTTGAGACACAACCCGAAATTATTGCCGCTGCTTGCCCATTTTGCAACACGATGATGACAGATGGAGTAAAGAACAAGGAAAAGGAGTCTTCAATCGATGTGCTAGACATCGCTGAAATGATCGCCTCCGCCGAGGATTTGTGATTTTGTTCGAAAAAATGTGTCAATTGGCACGAATAATGATTTTGAACTTCCCATTGAACAAAGGCTTCATTATTGTGAAGCGAGAATTTAGTTATGATAGTTGATTTCAACACATTGCCGGATACTTCGAGGGTTTGGATTTACCAAGCGAATAGGTCTTTAACATCAGCAGAGCTTGTGGAAATAGAAGATGGACTGAAGAATTTCATCAATGACTGGACAGCGCATGGCAGTGATTTAAAGGCTGGTTTTGAAATCAAATACAAACGATTTATAATCATTGCTTTAGATCAAGGCCATCAAGCTGCATCCGGTTGCTCAATTGATGCATCGGTACATTACATCATGTCTTTGGAAAAGAAATTTAATATCGATTTATTGGATAAAATGAACGTCTCTTATAAGCAGGGAGAATTCATTGCATACAAACCCTTGGCCGATTTTAAGAAGATGGCCAAAAAGAAAGCGGTCTCGTCCAAAACCATCGTTTTTAACAATTTGGTCGCCACGAAGGGCGAGTACGAAGATTTTTGGGAGGTTCCCGCAGCTGAAAGTTGGCATTCACGGTTCATGTGACTTTGCTCCAAAGACAGAGGTTTTACATGCTTTAAAAATCCGATGAAATGCAATAATTTGGGTGGTTTTCAGTTATTGCCATAAGCTTTTTTTATGCGGACCTACTTAGTTTTCCCCATATTTTTTCTTTACCTGTTGGGCGTAAGGGCACAAAGTGATCCTTTACTGACAAGGGACAGTATTGCCCAGCGAAATTGGGTCGATGCACAATACGGGAAAATGTCTTTGGACGAAAAGGTTGGCCAATTGTTCATGGTCATGGTAGCCTCAGATCAAAAGAAATCCACTACCGATGAAATCAAAGCCTTGATTCAAGAGCACAAGATCGGGGGTGTTATATTTTCTACCGGAGGCCCTGCTAGACAGGCCAAACTCACCAACGAATATCAGGCTGCTTCCAAAATTCCACTGTTGGTGGGGATGGATGCGGAATGGGGTTTGGCAATGCGATTGGACTCCACCTATGCTTTTCCTTGGAATATGACCTTGGGTGCCATAAAGGACAGCATGATTGTCGAAAAAATTGGCAAGAGAATCGGGAAACACGCCAAACGTCTAGGTGTACATATCAATTTTGCCCCAGTGGTCGATATCAATACGAACCCGAAGAATCCGATAATCGGAAATCGGTCCTTTGGTGAGGACAGGGAAAATGTCGCAAAAATGGGGGTGGCATTCACAAAAGGATTGGAAAGCGCAGGAGTTTTGTCAAGTGGCAAACATTTTCCGGGCCATGGTGATACGGCCACCGATTCTCACAATGCTTTGCCGGTCATCGAATTTTCCCGTAGGCGATTGGACAGCTTGGAGCTTTATCCTTATAAGAAGGTGATCAACTCAGGTTTAAGCAGCGTAATGGTAGCACATTTAGAGGTTCCTTCCATGGAAATTAAAAAAGAGGTCCCTTCCTCACTGTCCGAACAGGTCATTACCGGAATTTTAAAGGAAGAAATGGGCTTCAAGGGCCTGGTGTTCACTGATGCCCTGAATATGAAAGGTGCCGCGGATCGAGGAAAGAACGGTGAAGTCGAATTGGAGGCCTTCTTGGCCGGTAATGACATTCTGCTAATGCCAACTGCCTTGGCGGATGCCAAAAAGAAACTGATAAAATTCTATGAAAGAGGTAAGATCTCGGAAGAGCGGTTGGCGCATTCCGTAAAAAAAATATTAAGGGCAAAGTTCAAGGTGGGCCTTCACCGTTATGCCCCCATTAAACTTGAAGGCCTCTATCAAGACTTGAATTCATTGAAAGATGACCTTTTATATGAAGAGGCGATCGAGAATGCGATTACTGTCCTCAAGAATAAATTTTACTTGATGGGCGTCAAAAAATTGGAAAATAAGAAAATAGCCTATGTCAAGTTTGGTGATGCGACAAATGAACCATTCATAAGGGAATTGAACAAGTATGCCAAAGTTACCCAGGTCAATGGAAAAGACATTGCGACGCTAAAGAAAAAACTATCGGAATACAATCTAATAATCATCGGACACCATCGAAGCAATGAAAGTCCATGGAAAGCTTACAAGTTTTCCAAAAATGAACTCTTTTGGCTTGAACAAATTGCAAAAGAGCGAACATCGAACGTGATACTTACGATATTTACAAACCCCTATGCCTTGTTGGACGTGAACTCTTTCAACTATGTCGATGGGGTGGTAGTCGCCTATCAAAACAGCAAATTGGCGCAAGAGAAGGCCGCTCAATTGATTTTTGGGGCAATACCGGCCAAGGGGGTTCTTCCCGTAACGGCAAACAAAGAATTCCCGGTCAATACAAATGTTCAGTTGAACTCGCTGCTCAGATTGGGTTATAGTGTACCCGAGAGGGTCGGAATGAACGGTAATAAGCTAGCCGAGGTAGATCGCTTGGTACAAAATGGACTTGATTCACTTATGTTTCCCGGTGCCCAGGTATTGATTGCAAGAAAGGGCAAGGTGATATATAATAAGGGTTTTGGAAAGCCTACATACAAATCTGCGGACTCGATAACCCCTGACCATATTTATGACCTTGCATCAATAACCAAAATATTGGCCACATTGCCGATGGTTATGAAACTTGAAGAAGACGGTGAACTAGACCTAAATGATACTTTCTCTGATTTGGTACCGGCCTATGCCGAATCTGAGCTAAAAAATGTTACAGTACTAAAGGCCTTATCGCATTATGGGCGTCTACCTGCTTGGATAGCATTTTATGTGGATACCCTTGACAAGAACAGAAAACCGTCACAAGAGTTTTATAGAGAAAGCCCTACCGACGGTTTTTCGATACGGGTGACCGATCAATTATATTTGACCGATGCCTATAGAGATTCGATTTATAACCGAATAGGAAGACAGGATCTCAAATCTAACAGATACCGATATAGCGATGTGGCCTACTATGTCATGAAAAAATATATCGAGGATAAGAAAAAAACCCGTTTAGACAGACTGGCAGAAAATTTCCTTTATAAGCCCATTGGCGCTTCTAATACAAGCTACAATCCTTTGGAGAAGTTTCCAAAGAACAAAATTGTGCCCTCCGAGGAAGATAAGTACTTTAGATACCAAACTGTGCAAGGATATGTACATGATATGGGGGCCGCAATGCAAGGTGGGGTAGGTGGTCATGCAGGTCTTTTTAGCAATGCCAATGATGTTGCCAAGATCATGCAGATGTACTTGCAGGGCGGTTTTTATGGGGGAACCCAATTTTTGGAAGGCCGAACCATCAAAAAGTTCAATACCTGCTATTTCTGCGAGAGAAATGTCCGCAGGGGGGTAGGTTTCGACAAACCACAATTGAAAGACAGAGGCCCAACCTGTGGATGTGTATCGCGCAAAAGCTTTGGCCATAGTGGTTTTACCGGTACCTATACTTGGGCCGATCCCGAGGAAGAAATCGTTTATGTCTTCTTGTCAAACCGAACATATCCGAGCGCTTCGAATACATTACTTATCAAATCGGGGCTGCGAACCCGTATACAACAGGTTATCTACGATGCCATAATCGAATAGATTACAGAATATAAACTTGTGTTAAGAAAATACCGGTTCTACGACCAAAACCTTGGTTTTCACTAAATTTGAGGGATGAAAATAGCTATAGTTTGTTACCCTACTTTCGGTGGAAGTGGAGTTGTAGCCACCGAATTGGGAATTGCTCTTGCCGGTCGGGGTCATGAAGTTCATTTTATTACCTATCAACAGCCTGTTCGATTGGGAACCCTGGGGAGCAATATTCACTTTCATGAAGTGAGTGTACCGACATACCCGCTCTTTCACTATCAGCCTTATGAATTGGCCTTGTCAAGCAAATTGGTCGACACCATCAAACTATTCGATATCGATGTGTTGCACGTACATTATGCCATTCCGCATGCCTATGCAGGTTATATGGCCAAAAAAATGCTGGAAGACGAAAATATTTTCATTCCGATGATAACGACCTTGCATGGAACGGATATCACTTTGGTCGGAAGCCATCCTTTTTATAAGCCCGCAGTTACCTTCAGTATCAATAATAGCGATGTGGTAACCGCCGTTTCGAAAAATCTAAAGGACAGTACCCTGGAGATTTTCGATGTAAAAAGGGAAATCGAGGTGGTACCCAACTTCATTGATAGAAAAAAATACAGCCTCACCTTTACGGATTGCCAACGTTCCTTAATGGCGGAGGATGATGAGAAGATAATCACCCATATAAGTAATTTTAGAAAGGTCAAGCGAATACCCGATGTAGTTAAAATATTCGATTTGATTCAGAAGAAGGTTCCAGCCAAGCTCGTTTTGGTAGGCGAGGGGCCAGAACGCGAAAATGCCGAAGTTCTATGTCGTAAACTTGGAATAACCGAAAAGGTGATCTTTTTGGGTAATAGCAATGAAATAGATCGTATTCTTTGCTTTTCAGACCTATTTTTACTCCCTTCGGAAACCGAGAGTTTTGGTTTGGCGGCGTTGGAGGCCATGGTGAACAGAACTCCGGTCATATCAAGTAACACCGGAGGTATTCCCGAGGTCAACAAACAGGGAATCACCGGATATTTAAGCGATGTGGGCAATATCGGGGAAATGGCTGAAAATGCACTGAAAATCCTAGGTAATGAGCGGACTCTTGAGGAATTTAAGCAAAACGCCTATAAAAAAGCGATTTCCTTTGATATTACGCATATTTTACCCCTTTATGAGGAAATTTATCAGAAGGCTTATGAGCAAAGATTTAAAAAAGCTGATTACTGAGATTAAGTGTTCTTTATACATTTTTGGTGTCACCGTATTTATACTTTCATGTAATGGGCAAAAAAAGATGGTCTCAAAAGAAAATTCGGTGAAGGCCGAAGGGCTTACCCTAGTTGCAGCCAATAGCTATAGTGGTGCTGATTCTACTGAAACAATGGTTATAACCACGGCCAAGGCCCTTAAATTGTTTTATTCCAGAGTAAATCGAACCAGAAAACCAGGACTCCCGGTGCCGGATGTAGATTTCACCAAAAATATGGTGGTGGTTGTGTGCTCCGCCGAAGAAAATTACGATAATCCCCAAAAGCTATCGATTATCAGTGAAACGGATGAAGAAATGGTTCTGGGGATGTCTAAAAGCGCTGAAAGCGAGCGCGATAAGTACGAAATGGACAATATGGCAAGAGTTAGTCCTTTCTTCGTCTATAAGATGCCGTTGACCGAAAAAAAGATTTCCTTCGACAAGGTGGAATAGTCCATAATTGTGGTATTTAACGATATTTTTCCCTGTTCATAGCGGTTTTTTGAGGCTCATTTGATTTCCTACTAATTTTACGTACGAATCAGCCCCAAAAACCTGCTTATGAAAAATGTTACTCTGATAGCGTCATTTTTGGCGTTTTTACTTCTCCATTTTTCCTATTCACAGGAAAGTGTAAATCAAGACTCCCTTGAGAGTACGGGGCCAATGGCCGAAGAACTGCAGCTAACGGCGAAGGACAGTATTGTGGTAAAATCCTCGGTATTGGGCTTAGGCTTCAATTTCGTAGATGATTCTGGTGATATGGCCGATGAATTGTTCGCTTTCGACTCTCAATGGAATTATGTTCCATTTCCTTCAAGAATAAACTACGGTGCAACTACAAAAAGCGGCTTGTCATTTGAGGCAATCGCCACTTACAACAGGTTCAAAGTCGGTAAAATTATAGATGGTGTGGTAAATACGGAGGCAACCTCCTATTTGGGTATTGACGGCCGTATTACTTATGATTTGAACAAACTTTATAATGAAACATCATGGTTCGACCCCTATCTAGGTGGTGGCCTGGGATACACAAGGGCCAATGATCAACCCCGTAGTACTTATAATGCGGTAGTCGGATTTCGCACTTGGCTTTCAGACCGATGGGCGTTGGATTTCAATTCTTCAGGAAAATGGGCGATGGGAAATAATGGTGCTTCGAACCACATTCAACATGCCGCAGGTGTAATTTATCAATTCAATATCGAAAAAGGCCTATCAAAAAAGGGACAAGAGAAGCTAGCCCTTATAGAAGAAATGGAGAAAGAGAAGCAGCGCGTAGCCGATTCCATTGCCAATGCAAATCGCCTAAAAGAAGAGGCCTTGCTCGCCGAGCGTTTGGCCCAGGAGAAGGAAAAAGCAAGATTGGCGGCTTTGGAGCGGGAAAAGGAAAATGCCGAAGACGCCAGAAAACAAAAATTGATGGATCAAATCACTGCCTTGGGGCACTCCCATTTTGCCCTGAATTCATCTTATTTGGATAACGAGGCCAAGAGAGTTCTTGAAGGCTTGGCCCAGATTCTGAGGAACAACCCGGAGATCGAACTTGAGATTACGTCCCATGCCGATTCCAGAGGTACTGATGAATACAATCAATGGCTATCGGAACGGCGTGTAAAACGAACAATCGACTTTTTGATAAATCTTGGAATAGATGCTGGGCGATTGAGCGGTTCAGGTCTAGGTGAGGCGAGACTTACAAATCACTGTGATGACAATGTGCGGTGTACCGAAGAAGAACATCGTGAAAATCGACGTTCTGAATTCGAGATCGTTAAATTTTAGACGGTTATTTCGTAAAGACCAAATAAAAGGGCTCTGCATATTCCATGCCGACCATATTCCCAAAATATTTGGCCGAATTACGGATGCCCTCCAGACTTCTGGGATGAGGATAATCCCTAAGCTCTGTCTTGTACTTGGACATCGCGTTCAACTTGTCATCGATAGTAGAGGTGATATCTATAAACACATTGGGATTAAAAGCCCTTTTCTTCAACATGTTGCCCCATTCTGTAGAAGAATTCACGTAGTAGGAGAGCAAATGCCTCACTTTCTGACCTGGATAAGGACGGCATGAGACCAAAGTGCTTTCATATAGCTCGTTATGATCTTTGTTGATGTCAGTTCTGTCCTGCACAAAAACAGTGTCATACCCTCCTCCGGAAATAATTCTTCCCAATGCAATATTTTTGTCTACATGGGCCACGGTATCAAGTCGCATATCAGGAAAATCTTCTCTGGGCAACAAATTAGAACCCAAAATATCATTGGCCTCTTTTGCCTCTCCGAACTTGTCCTCTAGAATGGCCTCATTATTGAAGTATTGTGTACTACTTCCATCAGTGAAAATCAAGACATCCACTTGTTTGCCCATTTTCACCAATTGAGGTATTGTACCACCCACACCTAAAATCTCATCATCAGGATGGGCTGCTATTACCAATATTTTATTGAAAAGTTCCAACATTATTTCAGAAGTTTTTTTAATTTAAATATCTCATCTTGAACATTATATCCCAGCTTATCGCCAACTCTAAAGAACTTCATTTCAATTGGTCGACCATCTTCATAGGTAGGTGCATTGAGCCAAAGGTTGCTGTCTGAAAAGCGTACAAGAATACCATTTTTATTCTTTTTGAGAATCTGGCCTCGACTCCCAAAATAATTGCGGTCTTCGTCCATATCAACTTCCCAAAAAATAATTTTGCGGTTTTTGTAATAGCAATAAGCCCCGGGATAGGGTTCCCCTACAGCTCGAATCAACCGATCTATTTCATCGGCGGTCCTATTGAAGTCTATAAAACCGTCTGCTGGCGAACGTTTTCCTCTTACGGTAATGCCTTCTTTGTCTTGTGCCCGAAAATTGATTTTCGCTCCGGAAGAAATCAGCTTATAAATTTCATAAAACCCATTGCCCAATTCTTTGCCGACTTGTGCGTATAAATCTTTGACATAGGTTCTTTCCGGAATGTCAAACTCCCTTTGAAAAATCAACTTGCCAGTATCTACACCGGTATCGATTTTAAAAAAGCTTACGGCGGATGAGCTCTGATCTTCTATGATTGTCCAAGGTAGGGGAGCGCGACCACGCCCATACGGCAATTTTGATGGATGTGTTCCCACTACAAACTGCGAAAAGCAATTGATAAAGTCTTCTTTGAAAATTTGGCTCCAGCCCAAGGTAAATAGGTAATCGAGCTCAAGCTTTTTTACTGTTTCGATGGTCTCAGGTGAATTGACATTTTGAGTATCTACCACATTTATACCATGCTCTTCACAGAAATCGTGCAGATCAAAGTAATCGGATACATGTTTGTTTTCACCACTCGGCAGGGTAATAAGGGTATTTATTTTACATCCCTGGCCAATCAAGAAACTCAAACTTTCATGAGATTCGAGGTTCGATCCTATGCAACCTATTTTGAAATTTTCTTTTGACACTTTTAAGTTCTATTGATTTGGAGAAATATTTGGTTGATTAGCAAATGATAAATTTAGGCATACCTTCGGAATAGCATTCTAAACAATATTTATTTCTTTGAAGGATGTTACAAAATTATTCGGGAGACATTCTTTGTTAAAATAAAGATGGCCGTCAAAATGCATGTTCAAGCCATTGTCTACCAACCCGATGCTGTTCCAGCCCAACCTATTGGGGGCGATGAAATCCTTTCTCAGGTTGTCGGCCATATATAGGTAATTGCAATTTGGAAAGCTATCTTCAATAATTCTATAGTTTCGTTCATTTGGTTTTTCGGAACCGACTTCTTCTGAGATAATGATTTTGTCTACTAAATCAAGTAGTCCCAGGGCTTTTATTTTGACACGTTGTGTACTACTTCTTCCATCGGTGATGATTGCGATTTTACCACCTTTTTCCTTAATTTTATTGATGACCTCCATCACGTTGTCGAACAGGCATAACTTGGGTTCGTGAGCCCGATAGCTTGATATCAATGCCGTTTTGTCATTACCGTATTTTATCGAAACGAACTCGAAAACGTCCTCTTTGCTTCGAAAAAGGGAAAACATCTTGGCAAATAGGGCTTCCCATTTCTCTGCATCCAATTTCTTCGCAATCGACTTGTACGCTGAACGTAGATAGTCCATTTCGTTATAAAGGGTGTCGTCAAGGTCGAAGACGATGACCGTTTTATGATCAACCTTTAAATCCATGTACAAGTATTTCATCGTCGTAACGTATCATGAGAAGCTCATCTTCCCAACAACTAAATTTATCGTCGACTGTTTGATCCAGCAGATATTCTTCGATAATCCATTTCGGAAAATTCGCCCCGGCCAGATAAGATAGGGGGTAGCCCCCTCCAAACCTCGGATTGATTTCAATGGCATAGATATTCGAATCGGATTTATGTTTAAAAAATTGGGCGGTCAGGCAACCAACGGCACCTTCAATATGTGATAAATTGCCCTTTATATAGTCCACCAATGAATTATTCAGGGCAAGGGCCTTATTGACTTCACCATCACGCACTTCGATTCTCTTTCTTGGAACAGCACATTTCAAGCGATTGTCCCTTCCATAGTAAAGGTCACATGTAAACTCATCGTACAGGTCATGGTCGAGGTATTGTAGGAACATCAATTTCTCGTTCTCAAAATGATAATCGGTTAGTTCATCCTTGTTTCTGATAAGATAGGTGTCCAGACTTCTAGTGCCATCAGAAGGCTTTATGAACATGGGCAGTTCAAAATTCTTTTTATCATATTCCTTAGCGACGGCCACTCCGTGCGATTCGAAGAATTTGTGAATCTCCCTTTTGTCACGGCACTTTCCGACGAAATCAGCACTTGAAATGATGGCCTTGATTCCTTCTTCGGCAAGCTGTCCTTTGTTCTTGGCTAAAGGCAACAATTCAGCATCGATAGTGGGTATCATCAATGAAATGTTCCACTTTTTGCATTCCGAAATCAATGAGTCAAAGTAATCGGGGGAAGTTACCCGCGGTACTTTGAAATTACCATCGGCTATTTGGCAGGCACCAGATAATCTTGGGTTGGCATCCGAGGCAATTACCTTTCCCCTTGGGAATACCTTTGCAAGTTCCTTTTGGAAAGCCCTGACCAGAGAAACACGTCTTCCGGCAGAGGATATCAATATATTCATCGAACAAAGGTATAAAAGGTTCTAAACACTTTTATAAACGGATTGATCAATGGTTTATTATTAAAGATAAAAACGAGAAAGGAATAGTTGAAGCCGTGATAATCCTTTCCTAAAAAATTGTTCAATGGATAGGCGCCGATCTTTTCGAAACCCTCCAACATTTCAGGGATTTTTTTTACCGAAATATCAGATTTCATCAACCTAACCATCAAAAAGAAAACGAACGACTGTTGACGGGTCTTCAACCTGTTAATACATTCTTTGGCATTTGGATGATTCGATGGAATTTCTTTGATGATATTCTCAAAAACATGCGCTGCGTTTGCATTGTCATAAATGACCTTATTGTAGTGCTCAGGTGTCTTGTTGCGCATCGCGGAGGTCGGAAGAACACGATATCGGTGAATATCCAGTTCAACATGGGCAATTCGTTCGGCTGCCAAAATGATTTCGGTACAGAGAATGGCATCTTCCATCCAACGGCCCTCGATGAAACGAATTCCACTTTTGACCATAAATTCCCGGTTGCTGACAAACCACCAAATCTCGTTTTTGTATTTGTACTTGGCTACATAGGAAATTCCATCTAAAACCTCGATTCTGTCATGGTTCTCATGTATGTTCGTGGAATCTTTCGGAGCGGTTTTTTTAAATTTATGGCTTTTAAATGTCAATATGTCCAAATCGTTTTTTGCAATGATTTCCAATAATTTGGGAATGACATTCCTAGCCAAATAGTCATCGGGATCTAAAAAATAGATGTATTCGCCCAAAGCCCTATCGAGGCCCGAGTTTCTCGCTGCGCCGACCCCGGCGTTTTTTTTATCAATAACCCTAATGTTGGAATGGTTAGTTGCATATTTGTTCGCAATTTCCAATGTTCGGTCTTTTGATTCATCATTTACAATGATAACCTCATAGTCCGCAGGATCCATATTTTGGTCCAACAAGCTCTCCACACATTCCGGTAAGTATTTTTCCATGTTGTAACATGGAATGACGTAACTGAGTTTCATTATTTAATCAAGCGTTGGTCTGACAAAGGTTGCCTCTTTGTTCTATTTTAAATAATTGGTCGCGGGGGAAGTCGTGTTTCTAATTTCCTTCAAAAAATTCCATGGTTGCGCTGGTCTCAGACGAAATACCGTCCCTTTTGATGACCTTTAATACGGTGAGCCAGATTATTTTAAGGTCAAGCAGAAAAGAACAATTGTCAACATACCATACATCAAGTTCGAATTTTTTCTGCCATGAGATACTGTTCCTTCCATTTACCTGGGCCCAGCCCGTGATACCCGGTCGAATTTCATGTCTGCGCCGTTGTTCATCGCTGTAAAGAGGCAAATATTGAATGAGCAAAGGGCGAGGGCCAATCAAGCTTAAATCTCCCTTGAGTACATTTATCAATTGAGGCAGCTCATCTAGAGATGTACTTCTAACGAAACCACCTACTGGGGTAATACGCTCTCCATCTGGAAGCAGTTCCCCGTCAGCTCCTTTTTTATCGTTCATCGATTTGAACTTCAAAATCTTAAATACACGTTCGTTCTTTCCTGGACGGGCTTGAACAAAAAATGCCTTGCCTTCATTGGCAATTAGCAGCAGGATAAGTATCAGAATGAAAACCGGACTAAAGATGATCAGGGCGAGTAACGCAGCAACAAAATCAAAACCTCTCTTAAAAAAACGGCGGTACATATATTTTGTTTCGCAAAAACAAGTGCAAATTATCGATTAAATCCCATAAACACTAATACAATGGATTAAAAGCAATTTAATATGATAAAGGGTAAAATTGGAATATCACGAAAATCGCGATTCCTTGATTTAATTAATATCAAGTCAATTTGAACTTCTTCCCAAATACCATCTATATATTCGTTGTATCCCTTCGTCAAGGTCTACTTTATTCTTCCACCCTAAATTGTTTAATTTATTGACATCGGTCAATTTTCTAAAAGTCCCATCGGGCTTGTTGGTATTGAACCTGAGTCCTCCCTTAAAACCAACTTCTTTCTTTATTAGAAAAGCGAGTTCTTTTATAGATATATCGACCCCGGTGCCGATATTGATATGGGTATTTCTAGGTTCAGCACTATTCGCGGGAATCATATCTTTAAAATCAATATTTTCCATTAGAAATATACAGGCATCGGCCATGTCTTCAGACCACAAAAATTCGCGTTGCGGTTTTCCACTTCCCCAAATTTCAACCACAACTTCCCCATCGTTTAGGGAAATACCATATTGAGAAAGCTTTTCCAAGATGGTATTTTCATCATCATTCATCACATCGATGTCTTGAATTGGCAGGGCGTGAATATCGCTTCTAATCGCCTCCCAATCGTTTCTTTCGAGTGCCTTGCCCAAATGTATTTTTCTGATTAAAGCTGGAAGTACGTGTGATTTTTCCAAGTCAAAATTATCATTTGGTCCATACAGATTAGTGGGCATGACCGAAATGAAATTAGTGCCATATTGTAGGTTGTAACTTTCGCACATTTTTATACCAGCAATCTTGGCAATCGCATACGGTTCATTCGTGTACTCAAGTATGTCCGTAAGAAGATAATCTTCTTTCATTGGCTGGGGACAGTTTTTAGGATAGATACAAGTGCTGCCCAAAAAAATCAATTTTTTTACCCCGTATTTAAAACTCTGATGAATAACGTTGTTCTGAATCATCAAGTTATCGTAAATAAACTCAGCCCTATATGTATTATTTGCGACGATACCACCAACTTTAGCAGCAGCAAGGAAGACATATTCGGGCTTCTCTTTTTTGAAAAAGCCTTGAACTTCGTCCATTTTGGTCAGATCGAGTTCTGAGTGGGTTCGTGAGACCAAATTGGTAAAACCTTTCGATTCAAGATTTTTTACTATGGCGCTGCCAACCAGACCGCGATGGCCGGCAACATAAATTTTGGAGTTTTTTTCCATTGCTATTCGAAGTAGTTCAGGGTTCGATATCCACCTTCTTGAAGATACCTATCTTTTCGCATCAATTTTAAATCACTTTGCATCATGTCTTTCACGAGATCCCCTAACTCGTATTCCGGTATCCAGCCAAGCTTGTTATTGGCCTTGGAGGCATCACCAATTAAAAGGTCTACTTCTGTTGGTCTAAAGTAGGCCGGGTCCACGGCAAGAACTTCTTTGCCAACTTCTAATTGATAATCAGGATTGTTGCATTTTTCGACAAACGCCTTTTCGTTCACTCCCTCACCACTGAATTTAAGTTCAATACCCACTTCAGCAAAACTCATGCGCACAAAATCGCGTACTGGGGTCGTCTTGCCCGTCGCGATTACCCAATCTTCTGGTTCCTCTGCCTGCAGAATCATCCACATCATGCGTACATAATCTTTGGCGTGACCCCAATCTCGCTGGGCGTTTAGATTACCTAGGTAAAATTTATCCTGTAAGCCTAAGGCAATACGAGAAGTAGCTCTTGTGATTTTTCGGGTTACAAAGGTTTCGCCGCGAATAGGTGATTCGTGATTGAACAATATGCCATTACAGGCGTACATTCCATAAGCTTCCCGATAATTGACCGTGATCCAATAGGCGTACATTTTGGCAACCGCATAAGGACTTCTTGGGTAGAATGGGGTGGTCTCACTTTGAGGTACTTCCTGTACCTTTCCATATAATTCAGATGTTGAGGCCTGGTATATCCTTGTTTTCTTGGTAAGTCCTAATAAGCGCACGGCATCTAATATTCTTAAGGTTCCCAGACCATCTGCATTTCCTGTATACTCAGGAATTTCGAAGGATACGTGAACATGGCTCATAGCGGCTAAATTGTAGATTTCATCAGGCCGTATTTCTTGAACTAATCGAATGAGATTTGTACTATCGGTCATATCGCCATAGTGTAATATGAAATTTCGATCTTCAATATGGGGGTCTTGATACAGGTGATCAATCCGATCAGTATTGAATAGTGAAGACCTTCTCTTGAGACCATGTACTACATACCCCTTTTTTAGTAGAAACTCGCTTAAATATGCTCCGTCTTGGCCAGTAATACCTGTGATTAATGCTATTTTGCTCATTTTTTTTGGTTATCGTGTTTAGGTCAGAAATGCGAATGAGATGGTTCTGCGTCCAAAGAGCACAAATATCGCACATAAGTTGATGAGGTTGTAATAAATTGGAAAAATTACAGAAAATATAGGATTAAGTGCGTTTTTGAATTTGAAACTAGTAACGAATGGATTACTAGACTGGTATTCTAAGAACGAGACCCTTCATTTAGTTGTTGATATTCTTTCAAAAGCTCTGACCAAATATACTCTCGCTCGTACCTGGAGGTAATTAATTCCCTCGCATTTTTGGCCAAATTCTTCAGTTTTTTGTGGTCAAGATATAAACCCTTCATCAAATTGTAAAGCTCATCTTCACTTTTAGGAGGCACCAACATTCCATTTTCTCCATTGATGATAATCTCGTTGCACCCATTTATGTCTGTAACAATGCAAGGCAAACCCATCGACCCAGCTTCCATAACCACATTCGGAAAGCCTTCGCGATAACTAGGAAAAACCAATAGGTCCGACAAGGCCATGTAAGGGCGAACATCTCTTTGAGGTCCCGCCATAACAATGTTTTCATTGGTTTCGATATTCCGCTCGGTGGCCTTCTCAAGAGGATCTAAGTCTTTCTCATAAAAGCCCACCAATAGAAGTTTTAAGCCATTGATTTCCGATGCAAGTTTTTCAAAAGCCTTCACGAGCTCATTTATTCCTTTGTCCTTGACCAATCTTCCCACAAAGAGATAAACAAAGTCTTGTTTGTCAATACCAAGGGAGGTTCTAAGCTTTTCTACTTCATCGGTCGAGAAAAGACCAGAGTCATAGTGGCTCGTATCAATGCCATTGGAACTACCCTTACCTATCACCTTCAACTTTTCAGGTTTCGCAAACTTTAAATCTATTGCAATTTGTTTTAGGCCTTGTGAATTCGGATACACTTTAGTGGCGCAGGAATAGGTTATTTTTTCAACAATATTCAGTATACTTCGTTTAAATCCCGTGATTTCCAACAGTGGCAACCCCGCAATTGTGTGCAAACGGTGCGGAACCCGTGCCAGATAAGCTGCGATTATACCGACCATTCCGGCCTTCGGAGTGTGAGTGTGGACAATGTGGGGCTTCTCATGCCTAAAAATCCTATAAAGCCTTATAATTGCCATTAGATCCTTGAACGGTGTTACTTTTCTGGTCATTTCCACTGGTATCGTGCGTATGCCTTGATCTTCGGCTATATATTCCAAAAACCCTTTTGGTGTCGTTGACGATATGCCGATTACTTCAAAGTAATCTGACATAAACCTAAATTGATTTTTAAGCAAACTACCCATAGAGTATGGAACGGTTGTAATTCGCACAAGTTTTTTCATATGCAATGGTTAAACTATTTTGTCAGCAATTCGTAGAAACGTAAACCTAATTTGAGTTTTGTATGGCCTCGAACAATTTGGCATATTTTTCGACCATGGACCTTATGTCATAATTATTGGCCCTCATAAGGCATTTTTCGACTATTCTTTTGTAATGCGCTTCATCTTTGATAAGCTCGATAATTTCTTCCGCCATTTTGGTCTCGTTCTTTGCCGGCACAAGAATACCGGCATCTTTTACGACCTCCGTTAGCCCTGGCACATCGGTTGCGATAAACGGTCTACCGGAAGCCATTCCCTCAACGCTAGACAATGAGAGGCCCTCATAGATTGACGAGAGTATGGCAACATCCGCCGATTTCAATAAACGGGGCACATCATTTCTAATGCCTAGTAAATGGACTCTCTCTGACACCCCAAGTTGTTTTGCCAACTTTTCGTTTTCATCTCTTAAGGGTCCATCCCCGACCAGAATTAAATGTGTATGGTCAGGCAATATTTTTAAGGCTTTGATTACTGTGGCTTGGTCTTTAGGATACCTAAAACTTGAAACCTGTATGAGCACAAAGCTATCTTCGCTTAAACCTAGATCAGTTTTTGAATAGGGTTTAGCCTCATGTATGGCTTTGAGGTCAACGCCGTTTTCTACGGTCCTTATATTCTTGAAACTTTGCCCTAAGTGCTCTATTAAACTCTCTTTTGCCGCATCAGAAATGGTTACTATATGCTCGAATTGCCTATATATGAATCGATCTAGCATGCGCATGATCGGTTTGTCCCGTCTATTGTTGTTTGTACTGTGCTCAGTGATAATTAATGGTTTTTTGGTCAATTTGAAAAACTTCGAGAGACCCGCCCAGTATATAGATGGGAAAAGATGCACATGAATGATGTCATATTCTTCAAAATACTTGTTTAATCGGAATATGAGCAAAGGATTATAAATATTGATATTTTGACCAATTGAGTGAACGGTTAGATCGGGACACTTCTTCAGAATCTGTTTAAAAGGTGAAGAAGTATCATTTAACAAAAGTATATCGACGTTAAGACCGATATCACGGTAGGCAATTGCAGCATCTACCAGTAATTTCTCGGCACCGCCGGCGTAAAGGGAATTTATGAATTGAAGTATTTTCATTTTGTTAGTAAATCCATTACCTCAACGATTCGAAGAAGTTTTCGTAATCTGCAAGTATTTTCTTTTCATTATATTTTTCAATAACTGATCGGCGTATTTCATCCGGACTCATGTAGTTTCTAAGCATGTGCTCCAATTTGTCGATAAAATCGTCTTCATTTTCAGCTATATACCCATTTACACCTTGTTGGACTATTTCAGAAGTGCCACCAGGGGCCGGAAAAGTCAAGACAGGAGTCCCGACCGCACAACTTTCAAGTAAAGCATTAGGAAAACCTTCAGAATAAGATCCTTGCAGAAAAACATCGTTTTTGGCAAGATGGTCTTCTACCTTCTGCGAAAAAGCGATATAGGTTACATTTGATTTCAGGCCATATTCCTCGGAAAGCGCCCTGATGTTTTCTTTCTCGGGGCCGTCGCCAATTATGGTATAGTGAAAGGGCAGGGCCATACGTCTTAAAGCCTTTAAAATTCTTTCATGACCTTTTATCTTCACCAATCTGCCGACTGTTATAAGTCGATTCAATTTGTCTTCTTCCCTTTTTCGCTTGAGTTTGAAACGGGAACTGATAGGATTGTTGATTACCCTTATTTTTTCTTTTCTATAGCCCATATTCTCTATGAGATTTTTCTGCATGTCGTTAGATTGACACACAATTGCGTCTAAGTTGGAAGTTTGCAGTCTTGTCAAATTATGGGATAGCGACCATTTCTTTTTTTTAGTACCATCTAGCGTTACCGAGGTTTCCCTACCGACAAATTTCGTTTTCGGAAAGAAAATCGAAATCAGTGCCAGAGAGGTATTAAGATGGGCAATGGCACCAAAGACAATATCTGGCTTATTTTTCTTAATATATTTTGTAATACCCAGTAGGCCATGCCTTACTTTTGATTTATTCAAAAAAGTACAGTCAACACCATTTACATCATAAGACACCTGCTCGTCAGACCCGACCACCAAGAGATGGGGCAAGAACTTTTGCTTACTGATGTTAGTAGCTAAAAAAGCCATAACACGCTCGGCCCCACCTGTTCTTAAAGACGGAATGACAAAAAGTATTTTTATTTTCAAATCAATTAATATAAAGCATGATTGAATGATTCATGAAAAAAGCTTGGTCAACTACTTGCTGTATTTCTTGCCAAAATATTTGTAATATGGTTCATAGCTCGGACTATTGTTTTAAAAAGGGTTTATTCTCCTTACTCACTATTTGCTCTATTCTAGTTCTATAGTCGAGATTTTGGTCCAATTCATCATCTGAAACAAATTGGGCAAGTGCCCTTTCGACGTAATCATCAAAAGAACCAATTATCTTTGCCGGATTGCCTCCAACAATAGTACCTTGCGGAACCGATTTGGTGACAACACTTCCCGCCGCGACTATTACATTATCCTCGATGGAAACACCCGGCATAACAATGCTGTTGACACCTACAAAAACATTACTCCCAATAGTTATTCTGTTAAATGAATACCGCCTTCCCTTTTCGTCATTGACCAACCAGGTAGATCCGTCGTGTGTCAGCAATTTGACCCCTGAGGTTATGGTGGTATGATCTCCTATACTTATCAACCATGGTTCAGAACCAAAGGAAGTGGTTAAGATTCTACAGTTTTCCCCAACGGAACCTCCAATGCTCCTTAAGTACGCATCACCTGGCATTGTAAATTTTTTATAGGTTGAACGAATTAAATTAAATACCCTGCCAACCATCTTCTTATAAGTTAAGTTTGTTCATAAAAATAATTTGCAATTGGCCATAATTTGAAATAAACGATTTACTGTTCCATAGGTCAAGGTCAATTCACCTGGGCCGACCATAGTTCAACTAAACCGAATGCCCTAAGAAAAGTTATTCAGCCATTGC
This sequence comes from Aurantibacter sp., assembly GCA_965215845.1. GTDB lineage: Bacteria > Bacteroidota > Bacteroidia > Flavobacteriales > Flavobacteriaceae > Aurantibacter_A. The sequence continues at coordinate 748,367 of CBDCEL010000003.1, read as the reverse complement.
TTTAATATAAGTAATTTCCAAATCGTATGATAGTGGTTCCACTGTCCTGTCAAGTGCTCTTGAATCATTTCTGAAACTCTTTTACGATTTATATTCGGTATATCCTTCAATTGATTTGGGTTTAGCTCGGCAAGCACATAATCTTTAAGTTCTCCCTTGAACCATTCGCCAAAAGGCATTGTGAAACCGGCTTTTGGTCTTTCAAATATGGTCCTGGGCACGTGCTTGTAGAGAATATCCTTCAATATTCTCTTTTGATTGCTTCCTTCATACTTATAATGGGTAGGCAAAGAACGCGCGAATTCCACTATTCGATGATCCATTAACGGAGCCCTTGCCTCTAACGAGAATGCCATCGTTGCCCTATCGACTTTGGTATTGATGTCCCAATTTAAGTAAGTCTTCAAATCAAAATCGGAAAGTCTTTCCAAAATATTCTTTTTACTATGGAATAGGTATTTGGCTTCTTTGACATTCAGTGCATCGAAATCGGTATCAATCCAATTTTTGTCCATTTGGGTCATCCTATTAAGATACATGTGCTCAAAACTTTTAAGCGCCAATGATTTTGAGGCCATTTTGAATCGCTTATTGTTCGATAACTTAAGCATGTTGGATATGCCTTTTCGAATTCCATAGGGTACTTTGTACGCTTTGGACCTTTTATCTGGCATATATCGATGATAACCTAAAAAGCTTTCGTCACCTCCGTCACCCGACAAGGCAACGGTGACTTGCCTCTTGGTATGCTTGGCAAGAAGCATTGATGGTATCGCGGAAGAATCGGAAAAGGGTTCGTCATAAAACTCACAGAAGTTTTCTATAAGGTCCAATCCCTCTTCATAGTTACAATTGATAACATTGTGATCGGTGTTCAACGTCTCAGCTACCTGTCCGGCATATTTGCTTTCATCGAAGCCCTTTTCGTTAAATTTGACAGAGAAGGTCTTAATTTTCTCTTCTGTACTTTGGGTTGCGATGGCGGCAATTAGTGACGAGTCAATTCCGCCCGAAAGAAATACACCTACGGGGACATCGGCAAAAAGTCTGATTGAGACAGAATCCAATAAAAGGTCTTCCAATTCTGAGACAGCTTCCTCATAGGTCCGTTCATAGCAATGTCGACCCTCATAGTCAATATTCCAATATTCCCAAGATTTGAACTCCCCATTTCTTAAGTCAAACTCGAAACAATTGCCAGGTTCTAGCTTTTTGATTTCATTGAACACCGAATGAGGGTCAGGAACTGCACCCCAAAACAGATAGTACGAAATTGATTCGTTTGAAATTGATAGTTTGTCGTTGTAAAGAGCAATGGATGATAATTGACTGGCGAATTCAAAGTCTTTACCATTGTGATAATAATAAAGGGGTTTTTGCCCCATCCGGTCTCTTGCTCCGAACAAAATTTCTTTCCGTTTGTCATAAATGACGAAGGCAAACATTCCTACAAATTCATCTACACACGCGGTTCCATATTCTTTGTAAGCAGCACAAATTACTTCAGTATCCGAGGTAGTCTTGAAACTATAGCCTTTTTGGAGAAGCTTCTCCTTTACCTTTTTGAAATTATATATCTCGCCATTAAAAACCAGATGAACGTCTTTCCCATAGGTGAAGGGTTGGTTTGACCTGGGGTCTAAGTCAATTATCGAAAGCCTGTTATGGCCGAAAACAACAGGACCTCCGTCGAAAGATTCAAATACGGCGTATCCCATTTGATCCGGCCCCCTAAACGCGGTTCTTTTGAGTTTAGCTTTTATTTGGTCGGTGTCGTAGTGTAAGGTAGAGCCGTATATTCCACACATAGGTCAGATATTGTATTTTTTTTGGATTTCCGTCCCTCAGGTCTAAATAGTTCAAGTAGTACTTAGTTCGGGATTTTATTCCAATTCAAGAACGCTCTTTTTTGTCAAATAATATCTCACCATTAAACTAAAAAAATCTTTTTTGCCTAATAAGGGCATCTATAATCGTTAGTTTGCCTTCTGAATTCAAGGTATGTGTTGAAATGAGATCCCGATCCCAAGATGGATGGATAGACTGTACCTGGGTTTCACGGTATTCCGTTTTATTCAATATCTTGATTTCACGAATTTGAATGCCATAGCCGTAACCTTTTGAACCATTCTGCGCTGGCCTGAACAATCCTCCCTTATATCTGAAGATGTTTCCGGCAGGTCTAGCATACTCGACATCAGATACCACTGGATTCATGGGATGAGGTACCCAATTACCGCCAACAAGACTTTCTGAATGATATAGATAAAGCTCATCATCTGATGGTGCCCCTTCATTTTCCCTTAAGGCCGCAAACAACCAGTAGGTGTCATTTTGCTTGAATATCGTAACATCGGTTGCCATTGTATCTTTGAACATGACCTCCACCAATTCCCATTTCAATGGAAACTCGGTACATTTATAAAGTTCTACCGATTTATTTTGAGAACTTTCGGGAATCATGTAGAGTTCATCGTCTTCCTCATAGATAAACGGATAGGAAAGATGGTACTCCTTATCCAATACTATTTTTGATGACCCATAATTCCCTTTATCGTCCATTTCGATGACTGAAATGTTGCCCCTACCCAATTTGTATTCGTACTCTTCTAAAAATATGTAGTAAGTCCCGTCTCGATGCAAAATAAACGGGTCTGCCCAGAAGCGATCTTTTGGGGGAATCATTCTCTTGAATCTAAAGAACGATTTGGACATCTTGTTTTCTTTTTCAAATTTGAAGAGAAGAATCCACTGATTGAAATAGAATATATTAGCGAGCCGTGTTTTTAGCACATGAAGAAATTTCCCAGGGATGTTCTTCAAGAGTTGGGCATTGGTTGGCATTTTGTAAAGCCGGTTCGAATAAAAGAGTGGCATTTCATTCAAATCGTCGATTTTTTCGAAGAATTTTTTCTCACCCAAAACGTGGAGTTCTTCCAGTTTACGGGGTATAAATGATAGCGCCTTCCAATAATATCGATTTTTATTCCTTTTGATACTTAGGTAGTCCGTTCGCGAATTGGACTCAAATAGTTTAATTCCGCCATCGAGGTCTTCGGTCAATATTTGAAGTAAAACTCCGGTTTTGGGCCAGTTTTCCAACACTTCCCATGCACCTGCCGGTCCACCGCGGTTAATGGCATTGTCGCCATGGTGGTAAGACCATACGCCGTATTTGGCTATCTTCAGAATTCCGCCTCTTAAAATCTTAAACCCTCCCCTAATCAGTACATCGATCTTGAAATCAGCTATTTTTTCCAAGTCTGCCTTATCAATTCGGTCACTGAATCTGGTTTCTTTAGGTGTGACCATTAGTGTGGGGCAATCGATCAAATCGGATAGATTTCGTGTTTCGAAAGCATTGGGAGATACCTTAAAAAGTCTGTCCTCCAATTTTAGATATAAAAGATAAAGCAATGTCCTTCGGCTTTTCCATAGCAGTTTCAATCGCGATGTTGAGGTATTGCTTGCCCTATTCGGACTGATGATGAGAACAATTTCCGAGTGCTCCGATTCTAGGATTTTTTCAATCATTTTGTAGAACCAGTTGGGAACAATATTGCTATCTAATAAAAGACCAATTCTTAGTTTTTCTTTGCTCATAGGTTTTTTAGGAATTGGATTTGGTTCCCAAATGATTAAGCGGGGTTATTGTTTCATTGTATGGTTCCTCCCGATATTGTCTGATTTTCCCTTGGACATACATTAGGATGCATAGTTTAAAGTAGGTGTCAAAAAAATTATGACTGGTGGCCAAATAAATGCCGAGGGCTGTACTTATCAATAACAAGGAAGGGTCTACTTTAAATAATTTGTTCGACCAAATGATAATGTACAAGATGAAGGTGACAAGAGCCAAGAATGGAATAATACCTGACTCACCGAGAACCATCAAATAGGTATTATGACTGCCGACCCTATAGAGCCCCCTGGTTTGAAATTTGCCAAAACCATCTCCCAACACCGGGTTGGCCAATACCTCGTCATAGAACAATGCCCATGTTTCAGTTCTGGAGCCCTCTTGCAGATCGGAAGCCGAAGTTTCATTGGTCAATATCCCCCGAAATTGTTGAAACCTTAATCCACCTAGGTTAAAGACTTCTCCAAAGATCAATAATAATATAGCCAACCCTAGACCCAAGCCTAAAATTCGTATGTTTTTTATACTTATTCGCAGCGACAAGAGATTGACGAGAACCCATAGTAACATAAAGGTTCTTGAGAAGGTGGCTAGACCGGCAATGGTAAAAAGTATTTGCCCGACTGCTTTAAGTCTTTTGTCTTCTATGGAAAAACTTAATGAGTAACCCACAATGCACACCAATCCTGCGGCGTTTGGGTTTAGGTAAAAACCACTGTACCTACCATATTCGTCAGAAAATAGTAGAAGGTTCAAAATTACCGTAAGGGCACCAATCATTAAGAAAATCATTAGCTCCTTTTTGGTAACAGTTTTAAAAAAACTATTTCCAAACAGAACCAAAATAAAAAACTTGATCATTAAAATAACGAACTCACGATCGCCTATCACTTTATACATCTGAAGACCAGAAATGATGAAATAGGCTAGGCCAATATAAACCAACCAATAATTTGGCTTACCCCTAAGAAAGAAAATATAATAAGCGAAAATCAACAGGAAAGAGGCGTAGCTCAAAACACTGCCAAGAATTGCACTACTCGTTGCAAAAACAATACTGGACAAATTGAGCAAGAAAAGCCCAAGTATAAAGTACTTAAGAAGCTTCATTTATTCGAATATCCGAAATTCCTATATAAACTTTTAATATAAATAAAAAAAATCGTCGTGACCGATATTTGAACAATGGTTGTGCTTAGGGCAAGACCATACAACCCATAGTACTGTATAAGAACAAAATTCATCACCAAGTTGGTTGTAAGACTGAAAATTGAGGTATAGGCCATAAATTTATTTTCGTTAATACTTGTCAAGAATTTCACCATAGTAATCGAACATATCTTAAATGGGAGATAGACCAGCAGTATCTGCATGACGAGTGCAACTATAGCGGTATCATCGGCTGTAAACTCTTTTCTTTCAAACAATAGGGACACAATTGGTTGGGAAAATACTATTAGGGCTGTTGCGGCAATTGCGACTACTATGAAAATTGTTTTTAGCATTTTGAACAAATGGTGAAATGCCATTCGACGATTTTCGTTTATCATTTTGGCGAAGTGGGGTAGAACCACATTGCCAATGGCTATAATCGTTATTCCGGCGACAAAAGATGGAATTTTTACGCCATAACTTAGAGCAGAAATTGAACCAATGGCCAGCTGAGCTGCAAAGTATTGATCTACGAAGGGATTTATCCCTGTCAAAAAACCTGAAGTGACTTTTGCCGGTAATTGCCGCAACATCAATTTTGAATTCGCGTTCAGTTTTGGCCGCTTCAGACTTATGACCTGTACTCGGAAACAAACAATGATATAATATATCAAACTCATTATCGTGCCGATCAAAAAACCAATGGCAAGCACCTTATTTCCTAAAACCTCTTTGAAAAAAAGTAAAGCAATTATGGTCGTAATTGCAGGAAAAACCCCGGCAAGTGTTGATAAAAAGAATTTTTTTCCGATTTCCAATAGTCCAGAAACAATTGAGGAAAACCCCATAAAGAAAAGGCTAGGGAGAACAATATAAAGTTGCTCCCTTACCAGGGAATAGAACTCGACATCTTTTCCGGGAAAAACCATTTCGACAAAAAAGTCGGATAGGAGGTATGTTAAGACCGCAAAAAACAACATAATGGCCGTAACTATGCAGAACACCAAGGCCTGAAATGAACCCCGTTCATTGGTTGTGCTGATTTCGGTAATGTAGTTTGGAATAAATATATTACGTAAAGCGCCAATGAATACATTTTGGATAAACCCTGGTATCAGTATGGCAATCAAAAATGTGTCCAACATTAAGGAGAGACCAAATGTAGAGGCTATCAGGGTTTCCTTGTAAAACGAAACAACCTTGATGGCCAAGGCCATAGAACCGACTATGGCTACATTCAAAATCAAAGGATTTGAAAAGAGCTTTTTCAATGAACTTCGAAATCTTGAACCCAGGCTAGACTTCATTTGGTATTTTTTTCTAAGTATTTAATTCTTGGTCTATTAAATTAACCCAGTAATCCTTAATTCGGGATATTGAATAGTATTTTGAGGTTTCCTTGGCCTTTTCCGAAAAACTTTGCCTGAGTTCTTTGTCTTCTATTAAAATGCTCAAATTTTTCTCAAGAGCCTTCTCATCTCCAACCGGAATCAAAAATCCATTGACACCATCTTCCAATATATCACCAGGTCCACTTGGGCAATCGGTTGAGATACATGCCAGCCCGAAATGCATCGCTTCGAGCAAAACGTTCGGAAAGCCTTCATAGTTGGATGTAAGAACAAAAATTTTGGCACTCTGATAAACGGTTTCAATCTTTTGGCTTCTACCCGGCAAGTCGATTTTATCCGACATTCCGTGGCTCCTAATTAAATGCTCCAGTTCCTCTCTTCTTGCTCCCTCACCAAATATTTTCAGCGACCAATTGCCAGGAGCAATTTTTGCAAAGGCATTGATTAGATGATGTTGTGCCTTTTGGGGTATTAGACTGCCAACGCTCAATATTATGTTTTCACTTCGCCCATTGGATAAACTTTCGAAGTCAGGGTTTATTGGGTTCGGAATTATTTCAAGTTTATTTTCCGGTACAAACTTGTTGTAGTAGTCTTTAATTAGTTCGGTTTGTACTACAAGCTTATTTGCCCTTGGATAGGTAAGGCGCATGAGTAATTTCCAAAGCTTTGACTGACTTCTGTCGATTACCACCGGATGGTTACGTTCAGATACCAAAACGGGAATGCCCAAATATTTGGCTGCTAGAATGGTCAAGATGTTAGAAGTTCGCATAAAGCCTATGGCCACTTGAATTTCTTTTGACCTAAGAATCCTAGCTATTTTCTTGACAAGCAAATATTTGGAGTAAATAGATCGAATTGAACCGTTCTCGTGGTTCGGTTCCTTCTTGCAAGGAATTATATCTACCTCTTTGTTGATTTTGTAGAATGGGATCATTTCGGTCAACATAATCAGGGTGACCTGATAGTCTTTGCATAGTGAGTTGCAAAGTACCGAAACAACACGTTCGGCACCTCCAGATGTCAATGAGGATATTACAAAGGCGATTTTGGGCTTTTTTTTCAAATCTTGGTTTGCCACAATGCTGAAAAGGTTCTTTAGTTAAATTTGGTTGCCTAGCTTCTCGGTGCTTACAAAATTTATGCAAATATGTTAAAAGCCAGCCGCAATGCCTAGTTGATAATGAGCGAATATTGAAATTTCAGCACATGCCCGATTTCTTGGTAGGGGTCTAACACCTGCACATACTACAACGATTTTGATTTTCATCATCAAAAAATGAATTCTTGAGGTCCCGCTATTATCGTTTTATGGGGCTTCAAAGTGGATTTGAAAATGATGTCATTTGATTGAAGACCGAAATTTAAAAAGCCATGGAAAGGTCAAGAGATATACCAGTGTTTTCTGGAAAATGTTTAGATTGCCCTTCCATTCGATATCAGGTTTTACCACTATATTCTTTTGCATTCTGAGTCTGTTACCTGCAATCGTATGGTTGTCAACACTTCTTGGGTTGTTCAAGTCGATGGTCTCTCTGCGGTCACCGTCAAATATAAACCTCAATATTCTGTTGATTTGCGATTTAGGTTCTTCACAAAATTCCTCATATTTGACGAATAATGCGGGCGATTTCATCGATTGAATGGCAGAAAAGCTTCTACAATTTACCGCAATCCAAGAATATACCGATTTCAGCAATGATTTACCTTTCATATCCTTTTGGATACCGGCTTTGAGATTTTTTTGAAAGTTCTTTTTGAAAGACCAGACGGTACCTCTTGAATCTCTCATAAGATATATGATTTTGATATCAAAAAGGTCACTTTTACTAAGATTTAAGGCTCGCTGCGGCGATTTTGAGGAATCAAAGACAACTCTTCCCCGATTCATTTTACCAATGGCTTTAAAAAGGCTATTGTTCTTAGACAAATACCTTTCAAAGTCAGGATGGCCTGTATAATCCCTAGCTTTAAATACCCGTCCTCTAGTTGCATAGTCAAACTGGAGCTTAAGCTGCTTGAAGTCTTGAAAATCTTCTTCGGTCCAACGAAGGTCAGATATGACCTCAGACCAGAATGAACAGTTTTCTACTATATCACCACATGAACAATACTCTTTAAAAAGCGAACTATTAAAATTTATTAACTCACCTACACCGAACACCTCATCGTCCATACTGACAATTCTGTCTATAAGCGTAGAACCACTTCTACCACTACCTATAAGTAAAACCAGTTTGATTTTTTCGTTCATTTCGCTTTGGAATAAATTATTCTTAAGGCCTGACGCGTTGATTCGACAATCTACCAGAATTGAATAATATGTGTACAAGGGAATAACTTGTTTTTCCTTAGATTATTTCATCCCCTCATGCAAAAATGAAGAAAGCATTTGGTTTGGCCTAGGGACTTCCTTGATTTGAAAGAAAGCCATGCATAAGCTTTTGGGCCATCAGCCAATTTTATTGAACCTTACTTTTATTTCAAGGTGAGAAAGTGTAGAAAATCCTCCAAGTTGGTGAAGCCATCATTGTTTAGATCTTCGGCTCCATCATTGGGATTATTGGGGTCAAGACCATTCAATTCTTCCCAACTATCATCAATACCGTCACGGTCTTCGTCAATATAGGCAGACCCTGATTGAATTGAAGGGTATCCGCCTACTTGATTGGGGTTGTCAATTAACTGCCCGGTGCCATTGGTCACATCGGATATTATGCGAATATCGACATCATCCTTGGCAAAACCCCCAGCCGAGTTGGTAACTTCAGATATTAAGGTGCTTGGCTCAACTACTTCCGTATGAGCCAGAGGTAAATCGAAGGGCGAATTTCGCAAAGTACTTTCCAGGGCTTGGTTTGAAAAAGGAGACGTATGACGACCCAAGGCGTTCAATTCGGGTAGTGTATTGTTTTTTCTAAAGGAGTTGATGTTTCCCTTGGCAAAGACGTTAACATCATCGGCAATAAGTATAGGGTATCGATTTACATTTGAATTCTGACCTTTTATATATAAATTGTTGATTAAATTGACCGACTTGTTGTTACCGGCGCTTATTACCGTGCTAAAGTCACCCCAATTGTAATAGATATTGTTAACAAATTCGAAAGCCAACCCATTTCCGCCCCCTATGCGTGGACTTCTTTGGTTGTTATGCGCAAAGATTGACTTGTAGATCGTTATCTCATTTGATTGTTCGCCAATGAGTAATCCCATACTATGGGGACTTCGGTATTCTGGGCTATTTGGGTCAGTGGTATAGGCGTGTGTGGCAAACATAAGTGCTTCCGAAAAAATGCAATCTTGGAAGGTCACCTTAGAAGCGCCCCAAGGGTTTACTAGTTCATCGACCGACCATGAGAACGAACAATGATCTATCATTATTCTGTTACCGGCAGTGAGTTGGAGGGCGTCACCGCTAACGGAATTATTAGGAGTCAATCCAGGGCGAAACCTTAATCCTCGGATTATGACGTCATTTGCTTTTACTTTCAAGCAGTAAATATCTTTGTTTTGATTTATTCTTAAGGTAATGCCTTGACCTGGTGCGGTTTGACCAGCAATGGTAATCTTGTCATTTCTAACGATCAGTGGCGAATTAAGCGTGATATAACCAGCGACCTTGAATATTACGGTCCTTGGCCCTGACGCATCGATTGCGGCTCTTAGGCTACCAGGTCCACTATCGTTCAAATTGGTTACCTCGACAATTTGACCGCCTCTGCCGCCAAGGGAATATTTTCCAAAACCTTCGGCACCGGGAAAGGCCTTCAACTCTCCAAATCCAATAGAAATGTTGACCGTGGCTTCCTGAGATTCCACTTCATCGCTTTGATTAGTGGTCTCGGTAACATAGGTGAATTTATCGGAAATGATAACGTTTGGTTGATTGACTATTTCCTCTGTGGGCGTATAGGTGATTGTCTGGTCTTCATTGATTGTCAGCGTCCCGCTCTGAGGTGAGGATGTTCCGACAATTACCACATTGTTGTTCTCAAAGGTGTCGTTTTCCAAGACGTCGAAAGTGGCACTGCCATTGCTTGACACTATATAACTGTCGTCAATAGCCAGGTTTTTTAAATAATAGGATTCGAGACTTTCAGAAACGATATATTCAGCTAAAAGGTCCGTGTCTTTACTACAGGCGAAATTTAATAGGGCGATACACGTAAGAACGACCAATTGCTTGGTCCTAGAGATAGGGTGGGGGTTCATAGAGTAGGTTAATGTTTATAATTCTGATTTGGGCTTTCAGAACGGTCGGGGTATTTACCTCGATGCTGTTCTCTTAATTCATGTGTGTTGTTTTATATTGATTGGTATACATGTTTATACGTCGGTTCGGTCTTGCTGGACGTTTAAATGCCCGATTAATCGACGAAATGCAGGTTTAATTAACATTTCAGATTTTCCTTGATTGGTGCATAGGTTGAACGAAACACTTCTATTAACTGACATTCAGCAAAAAATGTTGTGAAAAGACTGATTTATTGGATGAAATGCATGATTTCCGATGTAAAACATCGACAAAACGTTATTTAATTCGATGATCAGACAAAATGCACTTTTCGAGTATCCAAATGTCGATGAATAGATCTTTTGAGCTGTCTTGATAAGGCTTTTTTGGAAATCGGTACTTGAATTATCTAATAATTAAAGAAACTTTGTACATTACATTATTGCTTGATAACTTAATATTCAGGCCATTTGGACCATTGTAATTTGAGCACTTTATGAGTTCCAAAATTAAGAGAATCTCGACTATATTTTTTTTCTGGTCAACAATGACTTTAAGTTTTCAGGGATTTACCCAATCCATGAGGGTAACTTTTGATTATGTGGATAATTGTACCGAGGAACTAAGAAGAGCACTAAATTCGGATGCCGATACAATTGTGATTGCGAATCAGAGCAAACCCTGGTTGTTGAGACCAATGCGATTTGCGAATTTGAAAAACAAGGTAATCGTCTTAGAAAATGGAACTGAGTTAAGAGCTTTACCAGGTGCCTTTCCAAAGACCAATGATGCCCTTTTCACATTTACGAACTGTAGAGGTATTGTAATTATCGGGAATGAATCAAAGATTGTTATGAACAAATCTGAATATACGGATGGCGAGTGGCGACATGGTATCAGCCTAAGGGGTTGCACCGATATTGAAATTAGGAATATCACTGTTCGCGATACTGGCGGTGATGGAATTTACGTGGCCGGAAGTAGGGCGAGGGCATACTCAGAAAACATCTATATTGATAATATAAAGTCCATTAACAATAGACGACAGGGAATGACCTTAATTAGCGTGAAAAATATTGTGGTGAAAAATAGTCTCTTTAAGGATACTGTTGGAACCATGCCGGGAGCGGGACTGGATATCGAACCGAATAAGGCGACGGATGTCGTTACAGGGGTAGAAATCCACGATTGTATCTTTAGCGGTAACTACGGTTCGGGCATCATGCTTGCCTTTGGGAAATCGAATGGCAGTTCACAAGATTTGGACATCACCATTAAGAATTGCGTTTTGTCGAACAACAATTCTATTGAGAACCCCAGGGTAGGGACCGAAATAAGAATTTCGGCCAACAAAGACAATCCGGTCAAAGGCCAAGTCCTTTTCGAAGAATGCCTGATTGAGAACTCCCGATGGGGACTTTTATACAGCAGAAAAAGGGCAGATGCCTTTAAGGTGGTTTTTAACAGCTGCAAATTGAAAAATACAAGCAAAAATGGAGAGTCGCCCACCGTTTATCTCGAAGTGCCAGATTATTATAAAACGAGTGGTCCATTAGGCGGATATGAGTTCAATCATTTATTTATCAATAATGAATCACAGGTTAATTTTATGACCATAAGAGGTTCTAGGTTGGGTACATTAAGGGGGGTAAGTGATATCACAGGTGAAATAACGCTTGAAAAACCCAACCCTGGCAATATTGAATATATAAACTACGATTCAAGTAAAAATGCAAATTTGGAATTGAAATTCACTACCAAATTTTAATAGGTTTTATCCCTAAAATCTATTAATTGATATGATTATAGTTTATTGATACATTTACATTTTTTGAAGGATTGTAACTTCCCGTATACCTCAATGGATGATCATTAGGTTCTTTTATGGTAAAGCTCCCGGTAATATTTTTGACCGTCATCGTACTAGGGGCCTTTATTTCCATAAAAGGAACATTTTTAGTGTATTCTATGTAGAAATTCGTGAACGTAAAACCACCCAAGGTGTTTTCCACAGAACTTGCCTGTAGTTCTATTGGCGAGTCAGTTCCACTTTTGACCACATCTTTGGCCGTACAATCCTTGAAGATTACGTTGAAGGCATCCGCAGGTTTCTTGGTGCTCATAATACTATGATTACTTCCATTGAAAGTGACTCTTTCGAATCGCACAGTACCTCTAACGGTATTTGTGGTAGTACCCGCGGAAATTCTTATTTCGGTTTTTGGGATTCCGCTACCAGGGGATTTGGAGTTATGACTAAACTCACTGTCTCTGACCGTAACGCTAATTGGGGTTGAAGAACTTGTCATAAGTCCTGCCGCAATCATAAAACCTGCTGCATCATTGTTTCTGAATTTACAGTTGATAAAATTGATGTTTACCAACCTTTCACTGGCAAAATTGGGTTCAAGATCGACACCCGCCTCAGGTTTTGTGCCGTTAGTTTTCTCAAATACCGAATTTTTTACCCACACATCTTTCGCGCTTACAATGGTCATTCCTTGTCTTTTGTTGTTCGTGGAAAGAATATCTTCAATGGTAATATCTTGCGAATAGCTTCCCGTCTCCATTCCAGCGATATGAATGCCATCGCCTCCGCTGTCCCTTAAGGTTAGGCCTTTTACTGTAACATTGTTTCCTTTTGCAATCGACAGGGCATGCCTATGTTCGCCCGTTGAATACTCCCCTTTGTTCATTTTTAGGGTCGCGCCATACCCCCTGACTTCAACATTATTGGCCCTGGCCAACTGTAACAAAATGTCGTTGGTTTTCGTGAAAGCACCTGATTTAGCTCTCAAAACCACACCTGACTCAAACACAATGGTTGTATTTCTCAAATCATAAATTCTAGTTGGCTTAATAATCCAATCACTGCTTTGTTTGTCAATAACAATGAAGGAATTTCCAGAATTCAGAGCGTCTTCAAATGCTTCGGTAGCGTCTCCTGATTTATACCCAAAATCCGAAGCAAAAACGGCATTTGAAGGATAATTTCCATTGTTCCCACCTCCGCTACTGGGTTGGGTTACATTTATGGTGACCGTTTTGGTATCCTCCAATCCATCATCGTCTTTTACGGTCAATTTTACTTTATATTCACCTGGGTCCGTGAATGTATGTGATGGATTTTTGCTGGTTGCCGTAGAACCATCTTTAAAGTCCCAGTGATAAGTAGCTATACCATTGTCATCGGTGGAGTTGCTTCCCTTGAATTGTACTTCGAGAGGCGCATCTCCCGAATTGGGTGTCGCTGTTGCAACGGCCTTAGGGGGTTCATTTTGGGCAGGTTCTGAGACAGTGATGGTTACTGTCTTCGTCGCTTGAAGTCCATCTTCATCCGTAACAGTCAACTTCACCTTATATTCGCCGGCCTCGCTAAATGTATGGGATGGGTTTTTGCTAGTGGCAGTGGATCCATCTTTAAAGTCCCAATGATAACTGTCAATACCTTTATCATCCGTCGAATTACTGCCCTTAAACTGTACTTCCAGTGGTGCGATTCCTGAGGATGGCGTGGCAGTGGCAACTGCTTTTGGGGGCTCATTTTCTGCTGGTTCCTCCACCGTTATAGTGATTGTTTTCGAGTGTGTCAAGCCATTTTCATCTTCTACCGTCAAGCTTACCTTGTATTCGCCCGCTTCATTAAATGTGTGGCTCGGATTGGCGTTGGAGGCAGTTGTCCCATCCTTGAAGTTCCAAGAATAGCTTGAGATACCGTTATCATCTGTTGAGTTACTTCCTTTGAATTGAACCTCCAAAGGAGCCACACCTGATGTTGGTGTAGCTGTGACAACGGCCTTGGGAGCTTCATTTTCCTCGTCATTTACAGTGATTGTCACAATATCGGTATCTTCAAGGCCCTCTTCGTCGGTAACCTTGAGTAAAACGTTATACGTGCCGGGTTCATCAAAAACATGGGTAGGATCTTTGATGTTTGAGCTAGAGCCATCCTTGAAATTCCATTGGTAGGAGGTAATCTCTTTGTCATCGGTAGAATTACTGCCCTTGAATGTTACCTCCAGCGGTGCCTTTCCTGTAGAGGGGCTTCCATCAGCGACAGCCATGGGGGCCTCATTTTCATCTTCATTGGTGGCCTCTTCCACAGGTAGGGAAGCATCGGTCTCAACAGGTACAATGATTTCGGCATCTTCAGGGGCATTATAGGTAACCACTAGTTTTGGCCCGTTACCTGAGGGATGTTCTTTGGAGGCGAAAGCCAAATCGTTACCATCTTCATGGTCCATTATCAAGGTCTCGGATTGGGCTCTTAGGTGTTCGGCCTCAAGTGGAATCTCTTCTGTCGATCCAATTTTGTACTGCTTGATCAAACTCCCAAGTTCAACACCCGATTTTGGCGTGGAGCTCAAATCATGTTCGGTCCAATCGGTTGTTTCTCCCCTGAATACTTTGATGGTGCCATCACCGTCATCACTGCTGATCGTGAATTGCAAAGTAGCTGCGGTAATATGCCCTCCAATCGAATCTATCTGGCCTAAATCAAATTTCAGATAACTTGTTCGGTGGCCTTCCTCTAACCTGATGATGTGTTGATTATATAACTTACCACTTTGATAATGGGCATCTTGAATTGGTGGGAAACTGGTTGTTCTAGCCTCAAGGCCTTCCAAAGGGTCTACCGGATCTTCTTCATTTGACACTTCTTCGGTAATGATTTCGGGTTCTGGAGTCGTATCAGGTGATGATTCTTCCTCGGTTTCCGCCGATGATGCTTCTTTTGCTTCCCGCTCCTCAATAGATTGAGACGCTTCATTGAATAGCGCATCGTTCAAGAGATCACTGTCTTTGCTACAAGACAAAATCAAAATCAAAGACAACAACACAAAGCATACGAAATGACT
The DNA here is from genome assembly GCA_965215845.1 of Aurantibacter sp. GTDB lineage: Bacteria > Bacteroidota > Bacteroidia > Flavobacteriales > Flavobacteriaceae > Aurantibacter_A. The sequence goes on along the minus strand of CBDCEL010000003.1, from coordinate 733,124 downwards.
GTGGGAATTAGTGGGGTTAAATCTCATAGGGCTACCTGGTCATTTTTTAGTTGGTAAATCTTGCAATAGTAAATATTTACTTGGATTAATCGACGAAAAACATCTTTTTTTCGACGAAATGCATAATCACAAATGAGCTAACGCAAAAATCAGGTCAAAATTGTTATGACAATTGTCGGTATATACCCGGAAAGATCGATGAACGGACGTCTAGGAAAAGGGATTTAACATTTTTTTTGGAATATATTCGATGAAATGCACAGAACCGCATAGTTTTCCTATACATCATGATGAAAAGACGACCGTTTAGATTGCCACAGCAATTGCGGTTGCCTAATACATGAGGGGAAATACCCCAGAAATGGAAGGTGTTTTAAAAACTATTTGTCGATTTATTCAAAAAAGATAGTACTACTACAGGCGACCGTCGACCTTACATTGCAATATTCCCTTTACATCATATAAAATGCCCTGGTCTTGGAGCATGGTTCTCAAATCCAATTTCAAAAACTCTTTATGGGCCACGGCAAGAACAATGGCATCATATTTCTTATCGGGAAGTGTTTTAGTGGTTTCCAGATTGTATTCATGAGACACTTCATCGGGTTCGGCCCACGGGTCATAAATGTCGGTGTTGATTCCATAGTTTTGGAGGTTCTCTATGACATCTACGGCCTTGGTATTACGCACATCCGGACAATTTTCCTTAAAGGTGATACCCAAAACAAGTATATTCGAGCCTTTTACCTTTATATCTGCCTGCACCATTAACTTCACCACTTCCGATGCAACATATTTTCCCATGCTATCATTCATGCGACGGCCTGCTAGTATGATCTCAGGATGATATCCAAACTCTTGGGCTCTTTGAGCAAGATAATAGGGGTCGACGCCAATGCAATGCCCACCTACAAGGCCGGGTTTGAATGGAAGGAAATTCCACTTGGTGCCTGCTGCCTCAAGTACGGCACTTGTGTCTATTGACATCAAGTTGAAAATTTTCGCCAATTCATTAACAAAGGCAATATTGATATCCCTTTGGGAGTTCTCGATAACCTTTGCGGCCTCGGCAACCTTGATGCTTGGAGCGAGATGCGTTCCCGCACTTATGACCGAGGCATATAGCTCATCTACTTTTTTTCCGATTTCAGGAGTCGATCCAGAAGTGACCTTCAAAATTTTCTCAACAGTATGTTCTTTGTCGCCAGGATTGATCCGTTCAGGCGAATAACCGACGAAAAAGTCCTCGTTGAACTTCAAACCACTTACTTTTTCAAGAACTGGAACGCATTCTTCTTCGGTAACGCCGGGATACACTGTAGATTCGTAAATTACAATATCTCCTTTTTTGAGGACTTGCCCTACGGTTTCACTAGATCGATAGAGGGGTGTCAAAATAGGTCTATTTGTACTATCGACAGGAGTTGGAACAGTGACCACGAAATAATTACAATTGGCAATCTTGTCAATTTGATCAGTACAATAAAGACCTTTGGACATATCTGAGGAGTTCACCAACACTTCTTGTAAAAGCTGGTCTTCAACCTCTAAAGTGCTGTCGATCCCTGCGTTTAACTCATTGATTCGCTCTTTGTTGATGTCAAATCCGATGACCGGAAACTTGGTTGCAAATAGTCTGGCCAATGGTAAGCCTACATAGCCAAGACCTATTACCGCAATTTTTGGTGAACTCATAAGTTGTTTTTATTTTAGGTTTGCCCAATACCAGTTAACGGCTTCCTTTAGACCATCTTTGATATCAAATTTGGGATTATAGTCCAGTAAATTTTTTGCCTTTTCGATAGAAGCCAAAGAATGGGGTACATCACCCTGTCGTTCAGGTCCGTATATCACTTCGACTTTACTGATTTCCGGATCGAATTCACTTAAATATTCCTTTAAGAGGTTCACAAGTTCGTTCAAGTCGGTTCGTTCGCCAAAGGCTACATTGTAAACGGTGTTCAAGGCTTTTTTATTATCTGCCATCATAGCCCTAGTGTTCATTTGAACAACATTGTCTATATACGTAAAATCCCTTGAAAAAGAGCCATCCCCATTTATTGTTGGAGACTCATGTTTCATTAGCTGCATAGTAAATTTGGGAATTACCGCTGCATAAGCACCATTAGGGTCTTGTCTTCTTCCAAAAACGTTAAAATATCGAAGACCGACGGTCTCGATACCATAAGTCATTCCAAAAACGCCGGCATACAGTTCATTTACATATTTAGTAATGGCATAGGGAGAAAGTGGATTTCCTATGATCTCTTCTACTTTGGGCATGCCCTTTGAGTCGCCGTATGTTGACGAACTGGCGGCATAAATGAAACGCCTGACATTTGAGTCACGAGCGGCGACCAACATATTTAAGAAACCGGAAATATTTACTTCGTTGCTCGTTATCGGGTCTTTTATCGAACGCGGCACGGAGCCTAGGGCGGCTTGGTGAAGAACATAATCAATATCATTACAAGCCTCATAACAACTTTCCATATCTCGAATGTCTCCTTCGATCAACTTAAAATTCTGCAATTCGATAAATGGTATGATGTTTTCCCTTTTGCCCGTGGAAAAATTATCAAGGCAAACAACATAGTTTCCATTGTTCAATAAGGCCTCACATAGGTTTGATCCAATAAAGCCGGCACCCCCAGTAACTAGTACTTTAGCGTTGGGGTCGAAGTTTAGATTTTGTATACTCATTCAGAAATTAAGTTTATTGTGATATTGAATTGTTCAACCTTTGTACAGATTTTATTTGGATAACCTGTCGTATACCTCTGAACACCTTTTCAATAATTGCTCGTCACAGACAGGAGCGGGATAGGCTGTAGGACTATGCTTCTCAGAAGGTTTGAAAGAATCAATTTTAAGATTCTCGGATAGGCGGCCATAGACAAAATCGGGATCCGCAATTAATTTTTCAAAACAGATAAAAATATCATTTGTTTCTCTGTGTTTTAGTAGATAACTATAATAATTCAACCATATCGCCAACCAATAATTGAAGTCGTCTTTGTCGAACTTAGTTCTATATTGCTCAAATTCCTCGGTCAGCAAGAAAGGTTTATGGTTTATACCGAACTCATGGTGCCCCAGAAAATTGAAGTAGTCGAGGGCAAACGAATCTTCCACTTGGTCTTGTGAGAAACTTTTATGAAGTTTCATTAAAGAAGCGGCATGGGTGATAGGGTCGCGATATAAGATAATTATTCTAGAACCATCAATCTTTCTTAATGCGTCAAGACGCAAAACGTTGTTGTTATTTTTTGAAACGTACTTTGTCCTCCCTTTGGCAAGGCATATCAATTTGATGTAGGCAAGGTACTTTTCATGGGTTTTCTGGTCGATCTCATTGATGGCAAGTCCGCTAGTCTTAATGTAGGAGTCCTTAAGGAAGGCCTTCCAGAAATATTCGTCAAATTCTTCGGGAGAATTTCCATCTATTATAATTCCGTCTTTGTGGGCACGTTCATGAGCCTCGATATTTGAATTACGTTTCCATAAGTTCGGGCTTAACAAAAAAGGCATGTTCGAATATTGTAAGGAGGCATAATGCCCCGTTTCGAACAACTTGCGCATTACTGCTGTGGTTCCCGACCTCGCAAGACCAGTAACAAAGATGAATTGATCGATTTCAAGATTCATGGCCTTTGAACCGTACAGGATTTCCTCCATTTCAAAGGTAGCTTTGGAAATACCATAATTACCAAGATAGAATTTATGCAGAAATTTATCGGTTGCCGAATAGCTTGCCATATTTTCGTTTTAGGAGCACATAGAAGATTACCGTAATTATGGGAATCAAGAGACCCCACCAGGTAATCAAAATGTCTGGGTTAAGCGCTTCGTCTAAATTCTTTAGGAGGAAAAGACTTAAAAAAGGGGCAATGAAAAGAAAAATTCCAAAAATCAGCTTTCCTATTAGTACAACTTGCTTCGAGATTAATTTCATGAGCTCTTTTTGCTTCACTTCATCGGTCAAATTTTTGTTGGCCATTACCTTGAATTGATGACGATAAGAGCCCACCAGATTCTTGAGCGTATTTGAAAGACCCGAAAACTCAAAAAGAATGCAGGAAAGAACCGTTAGTACGACTAATACAGCATAAACCACGAACTACTCTTTATTGGGCTTACCTTTGAATAAACCGAAAAAACGTTTGATTGGAAGCCAGAAAACAGCGACCAAAAAAGCGAAAAAGGTAAGAAAGATTCCAGTAATCACGGCTATAATTCCGCCTCCGAGTCCAGGTCCTAGGTATAAAAACATAACTCAAATTTTAATTAATAATGCGACTCCAAAAAAGACTTGAAATGTGCTCTTGATCAAGTCTTTTTACATATTCTATTTTTTTATTCGTAGAATCACCTATAATGATTCTTCCATTATTGGTATCCTCCACAAATAAATCACCGTTATCCAAAATGTCACAACGCCCGGATGTTATAGTGCGCACTTTTTCAGCCTTCAATAACTTAGTATATGGCGTTGCAATGGAATCATTCTCAAAATGGTAAACATAGACTTCGTTATGGTCCCTGCTTTTTGAGAATGATAGGTTCGTACTTGTGATGCGATCATCTATTACACTTTCTTCTCGCACAACGTCATTGCCGAAAATCACAATTTTATTCCCTTCATAAAAGTCGGCGTCATGTTGATTATACCATGGACCGTGTCTTAACCAAATAATTTTGTTCGTTTTGGGGCGATACAAAAATACGGTGCTTAGATTTCTACAAGAAACCAGTAAATCACCTTTTTCCCAAAATTCGGAATCAGTTTTAGCTGGTTGGATATCATTAAGATGGATCTGGTCGCTAATTATCTGCCCCTTGTAAAGCAAGAGGTCTTGGTAACCGTTTTCAACCAATATTTCAATAACTGATTTGCTAAACATCTCACTACCGGACTTCTCATCCAATATGGTGATATGATCATCCAACAATGTATGTTTGTATTCGTCAAATTCACCAGGTAAGAAATCATATCTCCCAGATTCAAACGGACGTGTACAAACATATATATTGCCTTCTCCATCACCTTCAATTGTGTGATGATAGACCCTATCATTCTTTAACCAGGCCAGCGAGCTGTTCTTGTCGATTCTGGCCAGCAAACTGGTCAGCTGCGAAGTAAATAAAAGCGAGCTATCAGAGGTCATGAAAGGGTGCATAAAATAAAGGTCACTGCCTTTAATAGGTCGTTCAGGATTATTTTCGTTATACGCTTGTTCGTATAATGCGGCATTATCTGGACTCCAACGTTTTAATGATTTTCCTTTGTTTATGTCGAACAGCTCGAATTTCTGACCAAATTTTTCATCCTTATAGGAAACCAATAAATTCGGATAATCACTTAGTGAGGTGGTTTTCTCATAACTAAATCCGTCAAAGTTCCCTTGATTCTTTACATAGAATTCCGGCGGGGCCATCACCTTTTTTACGATTGAAGGGGTTTCCGCCATAAACTTTATCGGTTGTGCCAAAAATCCAAGCCTTCCTTTACCTCCGTCTTTTGACATATATATATTCCTGACACTTGATGCCAATAGGATCGAGAAGAAGAAAAGACCGAAAACAAAAATGAATGCGTATCGCAGTTTTTTCATAACACAAAGTAAGTAAGATAATCCCTTAAGGGCCCTATTCCATTTCGATAATTCGCTATAAGCTACGTTTATTCGTTGTAATCAGCGCGTTGCCTCAATAACGGATTTTTTGACGTAAAATTACATGATCATACCGGCGGCTACGGTCTCGTTTGAGGCATCATCGACCAAAATTATACTTCCGGTAGTACGGTTCTCCCTATACTCGTCAATCATTAGTGGCTTGGTTGTTCTAATCTTAACTTTACAGATATCGTTCATCTCAAGCTTGTTATCATCTCCTTTTCGGCCTAGGGTGTTGATATCGATTTTATATATAACCTCCTTGATTATGGCTTTCTGATCATTGCTTGTATGACGTATCGAATACTTTGCCCTTGGTTTGGCCGGATTGTCGTTTAACCAACAAAGCATAACCTCTAGATCTTGACTCGCCCTAGGCATATTGTTGGATCTAACGATCATATCACCTCTACTAATGTCAATATCGTCTTCTAGAGTTACAGTGATTGACATGGGTGCAAAAGCCTCGGGCATTTCACCTTTGGGGCCATTGATTGACCTCACCTTTGATGTAAACCCCGACGGCAAAACGGTAATTTCATCCCCTTTTCTAACGACGCCGCTCGCCAACCTTCCTGCGTAGCCCCTGAAATCAATGAAGCCTTCTCGTTGGGGTCTCAGCACTGTCTGTACCGGAAACCGCATGTCAATCTTGTTAATATCACTACTGATATGTAAAGTTTCCAAAGTATGGAGTAGGGGGGCTCCTAAAAACCAATTCATGTTTTCAGAACGGTTGACCACATTATCTCCTAATAGGGCACTTATCGGTATAAATCGAAAATCTTTGATTAACATTTTCGAGGAAAAGCCCTCAAACTCTTTTACGATTCTATTAAAGACATCCTCTTTAAAGTCAACCAGATCCATTTTGTTCACGCAAACGATAACATGGGGTATGTTAAGTAATGATGCAATGAAAGCGTGCCTTTTGGTCTGTTCGATAACCCCATGCCTTGCATCTATCAGAATGATGGCTGCGTTGGCCGTGGAAGCACCAGTGACCATGTTCCTCGTATATTGAATATGCCCAGGGGTATCGGCAATTATAAACTTTCGTTTGGGTGTCGTAAAATACCTATAGGCGACATCTATTGTGATACCTTGTTCACGTTCGTCTCTCAGGCCATCGGTGAAAAGTGCCAAATCGATTCCTTCATGTCCCTTTTTCTGACTCGTGCTCTCTACTGCCTCGATTTGATCTTCGAAGATTGACTTTGAATCGTACAAAAGCCGACCTATTAGAGTGCTTTTACCGTCATCGACACTACCTGCTGTTGTAAAACGCAATAATTGATTATTACTTATTTCCATTTTTATTGACTTCTTGATTCTGACTTAAAAGTATCCTTGCTTTTTTCTATCTTCCATTGCAGTTTCGGAACGCTTATCATCGGTTCTGTTTCCGCGTTCTGTCTTTTTCATGGCCGAGACTTCCATTACGATTTTCTCAAGGGTATCAGCGTCTGATTCTATTCCGCCCGTAATTGTTATATCGCCCAGGGTTCTGAAACGCACTTTTTTAACCTCGATTTTTTCACTCTCGTCCAAAACCAGGAATTCTGAGTTTGGTATCCAAGAATCACTTCGCCATACAACCTCTCTCTCATGAGCCAAGTACAAGGATGGAATTTCGATTTCTTCTCTTCTGATATAATTCCAGACATCCATCTCTGTCCAATTGCTTATTGGGAAAACTCTGAAGTGCTCACCTTCAAAATGTTGGCCATTGAACAGGTTCCAGAGTTCGGGGCGTTGATTCTTGGGATCCCATTGGCCGAAATCGTCACGATGCGAAAAGAATCTTTCCTTTGCCCGGGCCTTTTCTTCATCCCTTCGCCCCCCACCTATGGCACAATCAACCTTATTGGACTCAATTGCATCGAGCAAAGTGGTTATCTGAAGTGCATTTCTGGTAGCGTTTTTACCTTTTTCTTCTGAGACACGACCTTGGTCAATGGACTCTTGAACGGAACCAACTATCAGCCGAGCGTCCAAAGAGGCAATAAGATCATCCCTGAATTTGATTGTTTCGGGAAAGTTGTGGCCTGTATCAACATGCATGAATGCAAAAGGGATTTTACTAGGGTAAAAGGCTTTTTTCGCCAAATGCGTTACCAGAATGGAGTCCTTTCCTCCTGAAAATAGTATAACAGGGTTTTGAAACTGGGCCTGAACTTCGCGTAAGACATAAATGGCTTCGGATTCCAGTTCATCTAAATAATTTAGAAAATACTTGCTCATGACTTAGAGGCTTATTTTATTTTGAATTGAGTTGTATATAATTTCGACTGCTTGATCGATTGTGTTTTCGTGCGAGATTTCGATGTGCGGTTTTTTTGGCGATTCGTACGGGGCGGAAATACCCGTCATATTTGAAATCTCTCCCCTTCTGGCTTTCTTATAGAGGCCCTTTACGTCTCTCTTTTCGCATACTTCAAGAGGGGTGTTCACAAAAACTTCAACATAGTTTTCCGATCCGACTATTTCACTGATCAATAACCTATCTTTCTCATATGGGGCTACAAACGCTGCGAGCACGACGATTCCGGCATCGACGAATAGTTTGGCCACTTCACCGATTCTACGGTTATTTTCGGATCGATCTTCTGGACTAAAGGAAAGATCATTGTTAATTCCCTGTCTTATGTTATCGCCATCCAAGGCGTAGGTCTTTATTCCCCTGGCAAAAAGTTTTTCTTCCAAAGCGTTGGCAATTGTCGACTTTCCGGAGCCCGATAGTCCGGTAAAAAATATTAGAAACGAATTGTGCCCATTTCCCTTTCTCCTCTCTGTAATGGACAAACCATATTTATATGCAACTATATTTTTTTCCATTTTTTTTCACTTTCACGTTTATCCAGGCCGTAATTGATTCGGTACCAGCCTCTTTCATGTAAATAGTAGAGCGCCATTTTTGTAATAACCTCGACGATACCTATTTTCAGACCTGTCTCTGGACTTCCTGTTATAAACCATGACAAAAGTATAGTATCTAAGGTTCCAATCACTCTCCATGAAACTGTTTTTATCAAATGTCTCTTACGACTATCTTCAACCCCGATTCGAAGCCAAGCCCTTTCATGAAAATAATACAAAACCATTTTGGTAATTACCTCTGAGAAACCAATTTTAATTCCGGTAAAAGGGTTTCCTGTAATGATCCATGAAAGGACAATGGTATCAATAGTGCCAACTATGCGCCAAGTTATTGTTTTGGCCAAATGCCTTTTGTAGGAAATTTTTGTCATTGTGTGCCGACCAAAAAATAAGGGTTTAAAAGGTTCTCTTTGTTGTACGTCAAAGTTTCGCCTGTTTCGTCTGAAATTACTTTGAGCCCAACCGCCATGCAAATAGCCTGTCCGGCCGCAGTATCCCATTCCATGGTTGGCGCAAATCTTGGGTAAACATCAGCCTTGCCCTCTGCCACCAAACAAAATTTGAGCGAACTGCCTTTTGATACAATTTCGACACTTTCATACTCTTTCTCCTTACTACCAATAAAATCCAAAGTTTCTTTGTTCATATGGGACCTACTTCCTACAACGCGTAATTTCTTTTTATCTGATTTAGAAGGCCCAATTATTTCAGCGGGATCAAACAATTCACCGACCAATTCGTGGTTTTCATCTAAGATTGATTTATAAGCCCTGTTTCCGTGCACGTCGGCATAGTACAATTCTCTGGATACCGGAACATAGATCACACCCAAAATGGGACTTCCATTTTTGCAGAGTGCAATATTCACCGTGAATTCGCCATTTCTTTTGACAAACTCCTTGGTTCCGTCCAACGGGTCTACAATCCAATAATGACTCCACGTCTTTCTTTCCGAAAAATCCTCGTTCTTGATTTCCTCACTTATGATAGGATAATCGGTCAACTTTAATATGGAATTGATTACCTCATTGGCCGCGAGATCGGCATCGGTAAGCGGAGAATCATCACTTTTTTTGGCAGTTCCAAAATCGGGTCGATCATAAACTTTTAAAATATCCTTGCCAGCCATTGAAGCGGCTTTGATTGCAATTTTTAGTTCATTTTCCATCAGGGACATAATCTATAGATAACCATATTTTCGCAAGCCACGGCCTGCCAGTCTTACAAATGTTTTTTGTTTCTTCGAGTCTAGTTTTTGTCTCCACTCCTCGTCTAACTTCAGCTTAATCGATTTTTCGCGACGTAACTTGTTACCGGCCATGATATGTGTCTCCTCCTGAGCTAAATTGGATTGTAATCCGTCAATCAATGGATCAGCTTCAATTTCTACGGCATCAGCAATTTCGCGAAGTGTCACCTCAGGATTTTTGACCAAATTCTCATATAAGATCAAACAGGAGTTCTTGACCTTTCTTCTTACAAAATCACCTTGTTTGTTGACTATTGACCAAAAAAAGGCCGTACGCCTAATGGACTTTTGTACCACATTCGGATTGACGTACTTATTTCTCGACCAAGCTACCCCTCTTCCGTCGCGCACCAAATGGATAATTTTGACATCAATTTTTGGATGCTTGTTTAAAACATAGGCTCGAAGAGGATTTTTCGAAATATCAACAATAATTGATTTGCCGCTTTCTTCACCAATGGCCCTGTAGAAGTTATATTGACTGTTGATGTAATCCTGAAAGTAAGAAGATTTTATGAAATAACTTGTCAAGATTCGCAACCAGGCCATCGGGGATTTAAAGTTTTCAATTTTGTGGGTTTTATTCATCGTTTGATCAGGTTTTTCCCCGGTGTTGAGCATTCCCCATTTTTTTATGACCCTTGGCCAATAAGTGCACGAGTCTATTTCCTGGCCGCAGGAGCAACTAAACCTATTTTCGGTAAACCCTTTTACATTATTGATTTCACCTGAGTTGAAAACATCAGGATGATTTCCCAAAATAATACCTAATAGTGTCGATCCAGATCTACCTGAACCCATACAATAGATAACTTTTATCGATTTTTGCGAATTTTCCATAAATCAGACTTTACAAACATGTAGCACTACAATTACGTTAGGATTATCATATATGGTCAAACTAAATTCACGCTCCATAATAATCCAAGTACCAATCAACGAACTCTTTGATGCCTTTTTGTATCGGGGTATCAGGACTATAGTCGAAATCTCTTATAAGTGGACCTGTGTCTGCCCATGTACGATATACATCACCAGGCTGCATGGGCAACATTTCCTTTTTAGCCTTCTTCCCCATATTGGCTTCGATCTCGGAAATGAATTCCGTTAATTTAACGGCTTTGTTATTGCCAATGTTGTATACCTTGTACAATTCTTTGCGCTCGGTCGATCTGGTCAATACCCGTACCATGCCTTCGACAATATCATCGACATATGTGAAATCCCTTTCCATTTCCCCATGATTGAAAACTTTAATGGGTCGCCCAGCCATAATGGCATCAGCAAAAAGAAAAAGCGCCATATCAGGCCGTCCCCAAGGACCGTAAACGGTGAAAAACCTAAGGCCAGTCGTCGTAAAACGGTACAAATGACTATAGGTGTGCGCCATAAGTTCATTACTCTTTTTACTTGCGGCATATAAACTTATCGGATGATCCACATTATCATCTGTAGAAAACGGTATTTTCTTGTTTAGCCCATAAACACTAGAGCTGCTGGCATAAACCAAGTGCTCAACTTTGTAATGTCGACAACATTCCAATAGGTTCAAAAAACCAACAATGTTGCTATCTACGTAGCTCTCGGGATTTTCAAGGCTATATCGCACCCCTGCTTGGGCCGCCAGATTGCATACAATGGAAATATCGTTATTCTTGAAAAGTTTAGGAAGTGCCAAACGGTCCTCTAGGTCAATACGTATAAAGGTCAAATTTCGGCCATGTTTTGTGCTCTCGTTTATTACATCAAACTGCTCAGCGCCGCTTCGTTCAATTCCCAATTGCATTAAGCGGCCATATTTGAGGTCAACATCGTAGTAGTCGTTGATATTGTCAAGCCCGATCACCTCAATATCGCGCTTTAAAAGCGCTTCGCACAGATGATAACCGATAAAACCGGCGGCCCCTGTCACCAGTATCTTCATGACTGCCCGATTTTGTAATATTGAAACCCTTTGGCCTCCATTTCGGTCTTATCGAATATTCGTCTTCCATCGAAAAGGAAAGCGGGTTTTAGCATTTTGTCATAAACCAAATTCCAATCATATGACTTGAACTCATCCCATTCGGTCAAAATAGCTGCGGCATGGGCATTTTCTATTGCCTTCATCGGCTCATCGACGACTGTAAGTAGATTTCGATTCTCGTCAGGTGATCTTGAATTTAAATAATCCAAATCGGCATAGATTTGCTTTTCAGATACCTTTGGGTCATATACAACTATTTCCGCTTGCTCATCTAGAAGGGCATCCGCTACATAAATTGCGGCTGATTCCCTCGTGTCGTTGGTATCTTTTTTGAATGCCCAACCTAAAAAAGCTATTTTTTTACCAGAGACGGTATTATATAGAGTGGAGATTATATTTTCTGCAAAACGTCTTTTTTGGTAATCGTTCATGATAATCACCTGCTCCCAATAATCGGCTACCTCGCCCAGTCCATAGCTTCGGGCAATATAGACCAAGTTCAAAATGTCTTTTTGAAAACAAGAACCACCAAAGCCCACTGAGGCGTTGAGAAACTTTGGCCCTATTCTGCTATCGGTTCCTATTGCCCTGGAAACTTCGGCAACGTTAGCATCGGTACGTTCACAAAGTGCCGAAATTGCATTGATTGATGAAACCCGCTGTGCCAAAAAGGCATTTGCCACAAGTTTGGACAACTCTGACGACCATACGTTTGTCTGTAGTATGCGCTCTTTGGGCAACCAGTGTTCATAAATAGCACTCAAGGTATCCTTTGCTTCTTGACCAGATGGGGTGTCGTCGCCTCCAATAAGAATTCGGTCAGCATTAAGAAGGTCATCGATTGCCGTACCCTCAGCTAAAAACTCTGGATTCGATAAAATTTCGAACTTCACATCATTGCCGGTATTGTCCAGAATACTTTTGATTGCGCTCGCCGTTCTAACCGGAAGGGTCGACTTTTCAACAATTATTTTGTCGTCTTTGGCAACTTTTGCAATATTTCGAGCGCACAATTCCACATACTTCAAATCAGCGGCTTGACCCTTACCCTTCCCATAGGTTTTTGTAGGGGTGTTTACCGAGATGAAAATCATTTCGGCCTCATCAATGGCGCTATCAACTTCAGTGGTGAAAAAAAGGTTCTTACCGCGACTTTCGGCGACAATTTCTTTTAAACCCGGTTCGTAGACGGGTAGGTTATCTAGGTTCTCATCGTTCCATTGATCAATTCTTGCCTGATTGATATCGACGACCGTCACCTTTATCTCAGGGCATTGATTGGCAATTACCGACATTGTCGGTCCGCCCACATAACCCGCACCAATACAGCATATGTTAGTAATTTTTTTCATTCAGATTTGATTTTAAAGGCATGCAAAGATTGGAAATAATTTTATAAACACTGTTATATTGTTGTCAAACGAATTCATTTATACGGTATTGTGTCCAATGAAGCAAAAAAGGAGTTGAACGACGCATCAACATCGGTGACGTTCCATTTTTGAATACTGATTATATACAATTCAACAGGGATGTGTGTCAGAATATTCTGCTGGTGGTCTTGTAATGGTTGCTCTTTAACGAATAACCTAGGAACCTCTAAACTTAAAAGGGCGATTATGTTTAATTTTGATGGTCGGTGGAGTTTGAACTAAAGTGAGACATGCTAAAAACGATTTTTGAACGTTCACCTTGTTAAAAGAATATACCCTGAAGGGATATACTGTTGGCTAAGTGATGTTGAATTATTCTCTAGATTTGTATGACTTTGATGACCAAGACTAAAATATGGCTTTCGTCACCTCACATGGGAGAAAAGGAACGTACCTATGTTAAAGAGGCCTTCGATACCAATTGGGTAGCTCCATTGGGTCCGAATGTTGATCTTTTTGAAAAGTCTTTAGAAACGTATGTTGGACAAGAACGACATGTTGCGGCGCTAAGTTCGGGTACCGGGGCGATACACATTGCGCTTGAACTTCTTGACGTTTCAAAAGGTGACGTTGTTATCTGTCAGAGCTTTACCTTTTCAGCTTCGGCAAATCCGATTTTGTATCTAGGTGCTGAGCCTGTCTTCGTAGATAGCGAAAGTGACACATGGAACATTTCGCCAGAACTGCTCGAGAAGGCCATTACCGATTCAATTGCCAATGGTAAAAGACCAAAGGCAATTGTCGCGGTGCATCTTTATGGAATGCCATATAAGACCAAAGAGGTTAGGGCAATTTCCCGACGATATGATATACCTGTGGTGGAGGACAGTGCCGAAGCTTTGGGAAGCTCTTATGAAAATATAAAGTGCGGTACTTTTGGTGATATTGGAATATTTTCGTTCAACGGAAATAAAATAATCACGACCTCTGGTGGCGGCGCACTGACAACAAGTAACATAGATTTTAAAAACAAAGCCATTTTCTTAGCCACACAAGCAAGGGATGATGCTCCTCATTATCAACATTCACATATAGGTTACAATTATCGAATGAGCAATGTTTTGGCAGGCATTGGAAGAGGGCAGATGGAAGTCTTGAACGATAGAATCGAAGCGCGTAGATCGAATTATCAATATTACAAAAGATGCCTAGGTCATTTGGATGAAATCGAGTTTTTGGATGAGCCGAGTGGATTTTACTCCAACCGATGGTTGACCTGCATATTGACACCCTCTTTCGAAATTCGGGAAAAAATAAGGATTTCATTACTTAAAGATGATATTGAATCACGACCTTTATGGAAACCAATGCATCTGCAACCTGTTTTTGAAACGTATAAGAATTATATTGATGGAACTTCACAAGATCTGTTTGAGCGAGGACTATGTTTGCCAAGTGGTTCAAATCTCAGCGAAGAAGATTTGGAAAGAATTGTTGCTATGATCTTAAATACACTGACCCCATGATTCAAAATTACCTTTCATCGAATACCAACCGTTATGCCTCAAAGTGGTTGGTGTTGCTTATTGATGTCTTAACGGTAAGTATAAGCTTCTTTTTGGCCTATATAATCCGGTTCAACCTTTCCTTGGATTTCGATGTGGACATGCTCTATACGCAATTGCCCTTTGTGGCTTTGGTCGCTTTGATTTCCTTTTTGATTGTAGGCTCTTATAAAGGCGTAGTGCGCCACACGGGCGTGCGAGATGTTTATAATTTATTTAATGCGGTTTGCACATGTAGTATTTTAATGATCATTATGGTGTTGGTGAACACCGAATTGGGTGTTTTTGAGAATTTCACAGTTCCTCGTGGCATCGTGATTATTCATAGTCTTCTAAGTTTTATCGGCCTTACCGCCTCGAGATATGTTTTTAAGGCTTTATATAATACCTATTTGGTAAAAGACATGAAGGTCAATAAGAATGTTCTTATCTACGGTGCTGGAGAATCTGGAATATTAACGCACAATGCTTTAACCAATCACTCAAAAAGCAGGTCGAGGGTTGTTGGATATATTGATAATGACAATCAAAAAGTAGGTAAGCAAATAAATGGGGTAAACGTTTTTCACAAGAACGTGTTGACCGAGGAATTTCTTTTGAAAAAGGATATTTCAGAAGTTATTTTCTCAATTCAAAATATTGAACCGAAAAAACTCAGGAATTTGGTCGAAGGCCTTGTAGAATATCCTGTGCAGGTAAAAATTGTCCCACCGGTCGAGGACTGGATAAATGGAGAACTTCGCGCATCTCAGATAAAGCAGGTTCAGATTGAAGACTTGTTAGATCGAGCACCTATCAGCATCAAGAATCAAAAAATCGACAAGGAACTTAAAGATAAGGTAATTCTGGTCACAGGAGGTGCCGGTTCAATAGGTAGTGAAATCGTTAGACAAATCTGCAGTTACGGCTATAAGTCCTTGGTTATTATCGATCAGGCCGAATCAGCTTTATATGACCTACAACAAGATTTAAAACAAAACGGATTTCACAATTTTATTCCAATTGTTGGTGACATTAGGGATAAAAACCGCATGAATAATATTTTTCAAGAGTACAAGCCACATATTGTCTTTCACGCGGCGGCCTATAAACATGTTCCCCTGATGGAGTACAATTCATATGAGGCCATTAAGATTAACATTGCGGGAACTAAAACGATAGCTGATCTTTCTATGAACCATAAGGTCGAAAAATTTGTTTTTATCTCTACCGATAAGGCTGTGAATCCGACTAACGTCATGGGAGCCAGTAAAAGAATCGCCGAAATGTATATTAGTTGTATGGAACAAGAAAAAAAGACAAAGTTCATAACAACACGTTTTGGTAATGTACTGGGTTCTAATGGTTCTGTAATTCCATTATTTAGAAAGCAAATAGAAAAAGGCGGTCCATTGACTTTAACCCATAAAGATGTCACGCGTTATTTCATGACCATACCAGAGGCATCCCAATTGGTTTTAGAAGCTGGTGCCATGGGAGATGGGGGTGAAATATTTATTTTCGACATGGGCGAGTCGGTCAAAATATTCGATTTGGCGAAAAATATGATCAAGCTTTCAGGGCTGAATTACCCTGAAGATATTGACATAAAGATTACCGGTCTGCGCCCTGGAGAGAAATTGTATGAGGAATTATTGGCGAATGGAGAAAATACACTTCCCACATATCATAAAAAAATCAAGATAAGCAAGGTTCGAGACTTGGACTATGCGGATGTTAGGTCCAAAATTGATGAACTGTGCATAACCAACATGTTTTTTAGTGGAAATACGGTGAAATTGATGAAAAATATAGTCCCAGAATACGTTTCGAACAATTCTGAATTATGTGATTTAGACGAAGAACTAAAAAAAGAAGGTGGCGATAAACCTACACTCAAGGTGGTGCAATCCTAAATATTTTTACTAATCTTGCACCATAATTAATTCATAATTCATTTAAGATGTTCAAAGTAAAATCTCCTATTGCATTTTTCCTTATCTGCATAATTTCGACTTTTATTCTAGAATCATGTGCTTCGAAAAAGGACGTCGTGTATTTTCAAAATGCGGGTGATTATGAAACCATCGTTAGTGATAATTCGCATACCAATAAATTCAAGATAGACGATGTGCTTAGTATCCACGTCTCAACACTTGACCCCCAGGCAAGTATACCTTTTAATCTGATAAAAGCTTCAGAAGATGGCGGGTTGAGAGCAGAGCAATTGGACTATATAGTCGATAAAAATGGGGAGATCGATTTTCCGGTCTTGGGCGCGGTTAAGTTGGTTGGATTGTCGCCTGAGGAGGCAAAGAATCTTTTGAAAGATAAGCTGAGTCCATATTTAAAGGACCCCATCGTCAATATCCGCCTTAAGAATTTTTCAGTAACGGTTCTGGGAGAGGTTAGGAGGCCTGGAACATATCCGGTAAACGGTGAGCAGATAACGGTCTTAGAGGCAATAGGGCTGGCCAACGATTTGACAATTAAGGGTATCAGGGAGAATGTGATGGTGATTCGAGATTTTAATGGAACCAAAGTTTATACAAGGATCGATCTTACCAAAAAAGAGGCTCTTAATTCCCCTGTTTACTATCTGACTCAAAACGATGTGGTTTACGTTGAACCCAATGAGTCGGCAGTAAACGCATCTGCCTTTGATAGTAGGGTGTCGATATGGGTTTCCATTGCTTCCCTTTTGATCACCTCGACAGTTTTGCTGATTACTCGAACCAATTAAACTCCTTGTTTCCTAACCGGTATATTAACTGATTACATCGCAATGGCCACGGTCTCCAAAGATTTTTCAAAAAATAAGGTTGATTTAAAAGAAATTCTAACTACCTACACCAAGCATTGGAAATGGTTCATACTATCCATTTTGTTTGCTGTGGTAGTTGCTTCACTATATATTCGTTATACCACTCCCGAATATGCGGCTAAGGCAAAAATACAGATTTTAGAAGATAAGAATTCCTCATCTGAACTTTCGGCTTTTCAAGATTTGAACTTGATAGGAGGCGGTACGAATAAAGTGGAAGATGAGATTGAGATTTTTAATTCCAGGTCGAACTTCATTGAAGTGGTAAAGAGTCTTGATTTAAATCTCAAAATTATGTCCTTGGGTAATGTCAAAGACACTGAATTATATAATGGCCGTCCCTTTAAGATTAATTTTATCGAGAGGGATTCAATTATAGACAATTCGGATTTTACCTTTTTCATAGAGCTAAATTCCAATAACAATTTTGGATATAGCCTGGAAAGGGACAGTCCGGTCAAAATGTATTCCTTTGGCAAAAACATACCCTCGGAAATAGGCGATATTGTTATTACCCCCAACAACCCTTATTTTAAAAAGTTCAAGGGCAGGAAGTTAAAGGTTTCAGTCAGTCCTATTTTCAGGGTGGCCGAAAATTATCAAAAAAAAATCAACGTTGGAATCGCTGATGAATATTCCAACATTATCAATGTGACCCTCAAAGATGCTGTTCCCCAAAAGGCCATCGATATAATCGACAATTTGGTTTTGAACTACAATGAAAATGCAATCGAGGACAAAAAGGCTGTTGCAGATAAAACGGAAAAGTTTATAAACGATAGAATCACGAGTATCTCGGCTAGTTTGACCGAGGTGGACCAAGATGCGCAAGAATTGTTGACCGAAAAGGGAATGACCGGTAGCGGGCTTGAGGTAGGAGCAGCAGTTCAAGTGAGTTCCGCTAGTAGACAGCAATTGGAAAATGCAGAAATACAGCTCCAACAAGTTAGCGGACTTAAACAATATGTTGCCGGAGAAGATGGCTATGAAACGATGCCGGTCGTAGACGTCGGCAGTGGCGCCTTTACAGCGACTCAGGCAAAATACAACGAACTTGTTGCCGAAAGGAATAGACTATTGAAAAGCGCCGATGAACGCAACCCCATTGTGGTAAACCTAAATGAACAACTGGACCAGCTGAAATCGACGATGGAATCAAGTCTTTCCTCTATGGAAAGAAATGTAGGCATGAGCGTTAGTGCATTACGAAATCAAATGGCCCGAATACAAGGAACTATTTACCGAGCGCCGGAAAATCAAAGAGAATTGACCAACATACAGCGACAACAAGGCACCACGGAAAATCTATACCTCTACCTACTTCAAAAGCGCGAAGAAGCACAAATTGCCGCGGCTTCGAGTCCTGCAAAGTCAAAGATTATCGATGATGCTTATCTTCAGAGTAGACTACCGGTTTCGCCTAAAAGATCGATAGTTTACCTCGCGTCCCTTATTTTAGGGCTATTGTTACCATTTTCGGTGATTTATGCAAACGATCTATTGGACAATAAAATTCATAGTAAAAACGGATTGGAGAAGTTGATTAATGATGTGCCCGTATTGGCAGAATTACCCAGATTATCAAAGAAGGATGAGATTCTTGTTCGAAAAGAGGATCGTTCGGTTCTAGGTGAATCTTTAAGGATTCTTAGAACAAACCTAGATTATTTGATAAACTCAAGAACTAGTGGAAAAAATAACCTAATCTTCATAACATCCAGTATTTCAGGTGAAGGCAAAACATTTCTGTCATCTAATTTGGCAATGATTTTTGCCAATACAAATAAGAAAGTCCTACTTATTGGGGCAGATATTAGAAACCCTAAGCTCTACACATTTTTCACTAGTAAAGATGTCGATAAATTGGGGAAAAAACCAACAAGAAATAAAGATGCAGGTCTCACTGAGTACTTGTATGACGAAAATCTCACCTCAAGAGATATCATTAACCCAATGCTTGTACACACAAATACTATAGACGTAATATATTCTGGCAAGATTCCACCTAACCCTTCTGAATTGCTCATGAGTGATAGGTTAAAGGACTTATTTTCAGAGGTCTCCGAGAATTACGATTACGTAATAGTTGATACAGCCCCGCTGATGGTCGTGACCGATACGTTACTGATTAGTAAGTACGCCGACCATCTATTGTATGTTACACGGGCAGGTTTCACAGAAAGTCGAGTGGTTGAATTTCCCATAAAACTTAAGGAGGAAGGAAAGCTTAAAGGCTTGGCATTTGTAGTTAACGACGTCAAAGATTCCAATTTGGGCTATGGTGGCAAATATGGATATGGATATGGGAAAACCACCAAAAAATGGTGGAAATTCTGAATAGGAAACACCCTGATCGTTAACCCTAGAAATAGATTCTAAACTAGCTTCCCCCGATATTGATGTGATATCAAGACATTCACATTCATTATTGTCTTTTGACCCCGACAGAATAATGCCTCATGATTCGCTTAAAGTAGTTTTCAAAATACGAAATAATGGCGAAAACCGTTGTTATTATTGAAAAAAGCACTTAACCGAGAAACCAAAGTTTTTGAACGAAAAACAGTAGGGTATTTCTGCTATAAGTTGTTATTAGGTTATCTTTGCGGGTTGTTGCCCCGACCTAACATTGCTTAGGACAAATGATAAAAATTGCTATAAACATACACTGAATTATGGAAAAAGATTACACCGGTCCCTCTCCCGCGTTTGACATATTACTTTCATTTTTTGTTTTGTTGAAGAGTTACAAAAGATTAAAAAGGGGCACTTTCAGAAGAGTCATCTCAATTTTATCGATTACCTTTTTAGTTCTTTGCGCCGCCAGTGTTAGGGGCCAACTGCCAGACCAGTTTGCCTTGGTCGAAGTTTCTGACAATTTTACGAATGCTACCTCTATCGAATTCGCGCCTGATGGCCGTATCTTTATTTTGGATCGGTTCGGGGAGATATTTATATATAAGCCAGATACACAGTCTAAGGTGTCTGCTGGAACCATTCCTGTATTTCATCAATTTGAAGATGGCTTATTGGCAATGGCTTTTGACCCAAATTTCTCCTCGAACAATAAAATTTATGTGTACTACTCCGTGCTTGGGCAATCTAAGAATAGGGTATCACAATTCAGCATGAACGGAGATTCAATCGACCTTAGCTCCGAGGTTATCATGTTGGACTGGAATGTACAACGTACCAATAGCTTTCACGCCGGAGGAGATATGGGCTTTGATTCGCTCGGTAATCTATATATTTCAACAGGAGACAATACGAACCATGGTTCCTATGCTGCCGTCGACGAAGTAAATCCCGATAATAGTGCTGAAAAATCGTCTTCCAATACCAATGATTATAGGGGCAAGATTTTACGAATTACACCGCTGCCCAATGGAACGTATACGATTCCGTCAGGAAATTTATTCCCTGGGGGTGTAGGTGGGCTTGATGAAATATACGTTATGGGTGCGCGAAACCCATATCGTATGTTTATCGATAAAGATAACACGGATTGGGTGTTTTGGGGCGAGGTGGGTCCTGATGCGAACGCTCCTAGTGTTCTTGGACCTGAAGGACTTGATGAAATTAACTTGACAAAACAGGCAGGAAACTATGGCTGGCCCTATTTTTCAGGGGTTGATAACGACGCATATCAAATAAATTATGGGCCTGGTGCCCCATACTACAATAATCCTGCATCTCCTGTTAACAATTCCACCTGGAATACGGGAGCTACCAACTTGCCGGCCGCTGAGCCAGCTTGGATGGAGTTTTTTCATAAGAGCTATCTTGCGGGCCCACGTTATTACTATGATAACAATCTAACAGACGACCAAAGGCTCCCGGTGGAATTTGATGGACTCTTTTTCTACTACGACTTCAACACAAGTAAAATATGGGCAGCAGAGCTAGATGCCCAGGGTAACATTGTGAGTACCGAGCAATTGGCACCGTCCATATTTCCTGAAAGTGGCCAAGATGGCTATCTTGATATGGCGATAGGACCCGATGGTCATATGTACATAATGTCTTATGGTGTAGGGTGCTGTAATAATGGGGACGGAACAGGAAAACTATTGAGGGTCGATTATACGGGAATTACTACGAATACACCACCTGTTGTTTTTCTTGATGCCGATCCGGTAGATGGGTCTTTACCTTTAACCGTTAATTTTTCAAGTGCTGGAACTTATGACCCTAACGGTGACTCACCGCTTAGCTACGCCTGGGATTTTGAATATGACGGCAACACTTTTAACCAAGATTCGAGTTTAGAGAACCCATCATATACCTACACCGTGGCTGGTACTTATACGGCGCGTCTCATGGTCGATGACGGCAATGGCGGAGTGGGTATCAAAGAAGTAACAATTTATGCCGGGAACAATAGGGCTACTTACACCTTTAATTCGCCACTCGATGGAGGTCTAATGGGTTGGGGAGACGATATCAGTATTGACTTGGAAGTAGTTGACGTCCAGGACGGCAGTACCTCTGGTGGCGGAATTGACTGTAATGATGTGAACGTTGTACCCGCCCTAGGCCACTTAAATCATTTTCATGATTTGGCAACCCTTAGCGGATGTCCCCAGAACTTCACCTTGGCATATGAAGGCCATGATATTGACGGTGAGATGGATATATTCTATGTGTTCAATACCAACTACACGGACACGGGAGGGCTAATATCCTTTGGCCAAATACAAATCCATCCCAAACGAAAAGAAGCGGAGTACTTTGATCAGCAAAGTGGTGTAACCGTTATCAGCAATACAGATCCGTTGGAGGGAGGAAGTGAGGCGATAAGTGTTGATGACGGCGCTTATATAGTATTCGAAGGAAGAAACCTTGTCAACATCACGGATGTAAAATACAAAATTGCCGCTTCAACTACTGGGGGAGCCATTGAGTTAAGAGTTGGTTCACCTACTGGCACCATTCTGGCGACGACACCTGTGCCTTCAACAGGGGGTCCTAATAACTGGCAGTCAGTGCAATCGAGCTTTACGGATCCCGGAGGTAAGAACGATTTGTATTTTGTTTTTACGGGTAGCGGCTCTGATATTTTCGATTTGAACTATGTAGAATTTCTCGGTCAGGGCGTATCCGTCGATAACTCACCACCTTTGGTCAATGAAGCAGTTGCCGAGTCGTCCACACTGGTACGTGTCGAGTTTTCGGAATATGTCGACCCGATTACCGCCCAGCAAAGCACAAATTATGTCATTGATAACGGCATAACGGTTTCTAACGCCGTTCTCCAGTCTGACGGCAGAACTGTTGTATTGACCTCTTCCGCGATGGCCTTTGGCACATCATATAATTTAACCGTTAGCAATGTTGAGAATGTATCAGGAATAGCCGTTGTTACAGACACCTATCCAATTTCAGTTGTAGGTTCGACCAGAATTAATGCAGGTGGTCCAGATTTGGTTGTTGGGGGCCAGCAGTTCAGTGCCGACCAGTATTTCAGTGGCGGTTCGACCTATTCGGATAATATCCCAATTGATGGTACCAATGATGATGAACTTTATCAAACAGAGCGTTTTACATCTGGTGCAAATTTATCATATGAAATTCCGGTTCCGACCAATGGAGAGTACGATATCCGCTTGCATTTTGCCGAAATTTATCACGGGGTGGGCGGTCAACCTGGCGGTACCGGTTTACGAGTATTCGACGTCTCGATAGAAGGTGCCGAGGTAATGACTGATTTTGATATTTCGGCAGAAGTTGCACCTGCAACTGCTTTGATAAAGCAGTTCGACAACGTATCGGTGACCGATGGTTTTGCCTCAATCTCATTGGACGAGATAACCGGTGATCCAAAAATATCCGGTATTGAGATTTTACCTCCAGGTACTTTCACAGGCGGGAACGATCCAGATATAACCATTGTATCCCCAGAAAATGGATGGCAGGTGAACCAACCGTTTGACGTTGTTTTTAACGTACAGAATTGGACCATTCTTGAAGGTGACACCCACATTCATTACTATATCGATGACGTTATGGTAGGGCCATATTACAGTCATGACCCAATAACAATCGATGCCCTGAGCATAGGTGGCCATACAATCAAAGTCGAATTGTTTTATGCAGACCATACACCCACGGGCATTTTTGATGAGGTATTGGTCAGTGTAACGGATCAGCCTGTTTGTAATGAAACAAGTTTTCCAGATCAATGGACGGTACACCAACTAGAGGCAAATCCGTATACGGCAGTATATACATTTGCCAAAGATGATTTGGATGGAGATGGTCTAAAGGATATCGTTACCGGAGGGTGGTGGTATAAAAACCCTGGAACAGCCTCAGGAAACTGGCAAAAAAATACGATTGGAGGTACCTTTGGCAATGTTGTACATGTATATGATTTTGATGGAGATGGCGATATGGACCTATTGGGAACAGCATTGGGTATTGCCCCCGACGAAGAATATGAAAGCGCCCAGCTATTGTGGGCACAGAACAACGGTCTAGGCAGTTTTACCGTATTTACCAATATTCCTGCTGGAAACACAAATTATAGCGAGCCGTTCTTGGCCGGCCTGGCAGGAGGCGATTTTGGTTCCGGGTATCAAATGGCAATAAATTGGAACGGTGCAGAAACAACAGGTTCGCCTGTGCAAATGCTAACTCCGTCTTCACCTGATCCTACGACAGGAACATGGTCTTTGGTAGATATAAGTCCAGATTCGGCCGGTGAGGATATTCAAGCAGGTGATATCGATGATGATGGGGATTTAGATCTTTTTCAAGGACCCAATTGGCTTCGCAATAATGGAGGTGGAAATTGGGAAACCTTCTCAACAGGTATTACTTATGTTACTACACCAGATAGGGCTCAATTGGCTGATTTCGATCGTGATGGTGACCTTGATGCTGTCGTTGGTCAATTAGGTTTGCCAAATACAGCGGGTAGATTTGATTTGGACTGGTTTGCCGCCCCGGCCGATCCGACGCAGCCATGGGTACGAAACAGCCTAGCCACAGACATTGCTGGTAGCCTCAGTCTGTTTGCCGCAGATATTGACTTCGATGGAGATAAAGATATTGTTGTTGGTGAATGGTTGGGGTCCAATCGATTGATCGTTTTTGAAAACGACCTTTGTGATTCGGGAAGTTTTATCACTCAAGTAATAGATGATGGTGCGCTCAATTTGGAACACCATGACGGAGCTCGGGTCGTGGATATTGATAATGACGGGGACCTAGATGTCGTTTCAAATGGCTGGCTTGGTGATATGGTGCCCAGAATATATGAAAATGGGACTCCGCCTCCTGTAAGTAATGATCCTATAGTAGATGCCGGGCAAGACCAAACAATTGTCTTGCCCACAGATACTGCGATGTTGAGTGGCTCCGCCACGGATCCTGATGGAGGCTCAATAACGGCCTATTTATGGACACAGATTAGCGGCCCAAATATCGCTACACTATCCGGGGAAACCACAACGAATTTGACTGCCAGTGGATTGGTATTGGGCGATTACGTTTTTAGACTGACCGCTACTGACGACGAGAACGACACTGGTTTTGACGAGGTTATGGTTACGGTGTCCGATGAATTTCCCGCAATTCGGATTAATTCAGGAGGACCTACGTATGTATTTAACGGCATCGATTGGTCTGAAGACCAGTATTTTGCTGGGGGAGGTACCACCAACAATCCTATCGCTATTGCAAATACCACAAATGATCAGTTGTATCAGACTGAAAGGTATCATACTTCGGGTACCTTGGTATACGAAATACCGGTTACCGACGGTGATTATGACGTGAATTTGCATTTTGCCGAAATTTTTTACGGTGTTCCAGGCGCCGGTTCGGGTGGTGGAGAAGGTTCTAGGGTCTTTAACATAGATGTCGAGAATGGTCAAGAACAAGTAGCTAATTATGATATCATTGCCGCCGCCGGTGGTAGTGCCACCGCAATAATAGAGAGTTTCACTGATGTCATGGTGAATGATGGTGCGCTCACCATTACATTGACATCGGTTGTTGAGTTCCCAAAGATTTCTGGCATTGAGGTTTTTGTTAGCGGAGGAAACTCAAATATGCCAATTGCCGATGCAGGGGAGGATCGCACAATTACCCTGCCGAATAATAGTTTGATTCTTGACGGCTCTGGTTCAGATCCCGATGGCGGAACGATTACCACCTATCAGTGGACCCAAGTTAGTGGACCATCAATGGCTACGTTGAATGGTATGGATACCGATGACCTTGAAATCAGCGACCTTGTAGAAGGTGTTTATGTATTCGAACTTACGGTTACTGATGATGACAATGACACTGGTTCTGATCAAGCCATGGTTACAGTTCTAGGAGAACCTCAGGCGTTGCGCATCAATTCCGGTGGACCAGCTTTGACCTTTAATGGTGAAGATTGGGAGGCCGATCAGCATTTCGTTGGCGGTACCCCTTTTGAAAACGTGATTGATATAGCCAATACCGAAAATGACGAGTTGTATCAAACCGAGCGTTTCCATGCTACTGGAAATTTGACTTACGAAATTCCCGTTACGAACGGGAACCATAATGTGAATCTCCATTTTGCTGAAATATTTTTTGGAGTTCCAGGGGCCGGCTCAGGCGGAGGTGCGGGATCCCGAGTTTTTAATATTGATATTGAGAACGGGCAACAAACGGTCGATAACTATGATATTTTCGTCGCTGCCGGAGGTAGTGCGACTGCAATTGTTGAAAGTTTTACGGGAATAGCTGTCAGCGACGGGAATCTTACAATTGTTTTGAGCCCAGTAACCGATAATCCAAAGATTTCGGGTATTGAAGTCCTTGAAACGAGACCGCCCAACGTTGATGCCGGTACAGATCAGACTGTGGAGTTGCCTACAAACAGTACAACTTTGACAGGTACGGCAGATGATCCTGATGGAGGAGATTTGACTTATCTGTGGACGCAGGAGAGCGGACCATCCATGGCGACCTTGACAGGGGATACAACATTGGATTTGACTGTCTCAGATCTTGTGGCGGGAGAATATGTATTTAGATTGACCGTTACAGATGACGAAAATGAAACAGCATTTGATGAAGTATCCGTCATAGTGCAACCAGAAGGCGGTGATATGCCACCTGTCGCAGTCGCGGAGGCAAATCCATTAACCGGGATCGCACCTCTTGAGGTTACATTTACTGGTAGCAACTCAACTGATGATGTGGGTGTGGTGAGCTATGCATGGGACTTCGGTGATGGAATGACCTCTACGGAAGCCGATCCAGTACATATCTATGAAACCGCAGGGGTCTATATGGTTACACTTACCGTTGAGGACATGGCGGGCCAAACGAACACCGCGTCTTTGTCCATTACGGTAACCAATGTCGCCGGCAAAATGGAAGTGATATTAACGGAAAACCCCGCCCAAGGAGGAATGGCTAAAATCAGTGTTATCAATGCGCCGGCCGATACTATGGTGTTGAACATCTATTTGCACGATGTAGGAGGTAGGTATATAGCGGGTTACAACGCGGCGGATGTGCTGTCTGTAGATGGCACCTATGACATACCGGTTTCTATGCTAAGGGATGGTATTTACTTCGTAGGTGTCGGTATGAACCAGGGCAAACCTAGATTGATTAAATTGGTTGTGGACAACTAGTAGAAGTCACTTTTAAAAAATACAAAGGACCCCTTAAAGCATTGGGGGTCCTTTTTTAATGCGGGTTTTTCCAACTTTTATTTTTCGTAGTATGCATTTTGGCAGGCTCCAGGGCAATTAAACGAATAAGGAGGGCTATATTTCTTTTAGCCGGCAAAAGAACATATTTTTACTACTTAAGTGTCTGGCTTATTGTATTTTAATTTAACCAGTGGCTTATACTCATCAAAATGAAGCCATGGTACTGAATTAAAATGGTGAAGCGAACTGTTTCAAATCAAATTTCTGATATTTATGAATATGGCATTATTGAGGGCGGCCTCATCCGTAAAAGACATTTCTTTTGTTTTGACCTTTGTTTGGGGCCTTTTTTTTGCTCAAGCCCAACTGCCGACAGATTTTCAAAAAGTAGAATTACTGACCGGATTGCGGAACGCAACCACGATGCAATTCGCCCCTGATGGTAGGATTTTTATCCTCGACCGTTATGGAGAGGTGACCATTTACAAACCTGACTCGCAGAGTACCGTTTTCGCAGGCAATATTCCCGTTTTTCATGAGTTCGAAGACGGACTTTTGGGTATTGCCTTTGACCCGGACTTCACAGCAAATAACCATATCTATCTACATTATGCGGTGCAATTCGAGTCAAAGAACCGTGTGTCAAGATTCACAATGAATGGGGACACCATAGCTATGGATTCTGAGATTGTGATGCTTGAGTGGAACACGCAAAGGGCACTTAGCCTTCACTCAGGTGGTGACATGGCCTTTGATTCGCAAGGTAATTTATACATAGCTATTGGCGATAATACCGACCATGGGGACTATGGCGCCCTCAGCGAAACTGATTTTGTCAAAAGTGCAGAAAAAAGCTCAAGTAACTCAAACGACCTTCGGGGAAAGGTGTTGCGTATAACACCACAGCCTGATGGTACATATAGCATACCCTCGGGTAATTTGTTTCCGGAGGGTACGCCAAACACAAAACCGGAAATATATGTAATGGGTGCCAGAAACCCATACCGGATTTTTGTCGACAAAGAAAATACAGATTGGCTTTTTTGGGGAGAAGTGGGCCCTGATGCAAATTCACCCAGTACGCTAGGCCCTGAGGGTCTAGATGAAATGAATCTGGTAAAAACCGCTGGAAATTATGGTTGGCCCTATTTTTCGGGAGTTGATAATGATTCTTACCTCATTTCTTATGCGAGTCCACAATATTACAATGACCCTGCCACTCCTAAAAATAACTCCACTTGGAATACAGGCTTGACCAACCTACCCGCGGCCAAGCCCGCTTGGCTTGAGTTTTTTCATAAAAGTTACCTGGCGGGTGTACGGTACTACTTTGACGATACTTTGACCGACCTACAAAGGTTACCAATTGAGTTTGATGGAATGTTTTTCTACTATGACTTCAATACGAGTAAAATTTGGGCAGTCAAAATGGATTCCAATGGTGACATCACAAGCAATGAGCAACTTGCACCACTTGTATTTCCATCTTCTCAAGATGGTTTAATAGATATGGAAATAGGCCCAGATGGCCATATGTACTTATTGGCCTATGGAACGGGTTGCTGCCCTTCCAATACGGGTACCGGCAAATTGATTCGGGTCGACTATACGGCAATCGTCTCGAATACCCCGCCTACCGTTTCTATAGGTGCAGATGTGCAAAGCGGTTCACTTCCGTTGACCGTGAACTTTTCAAGCGACGGCACTTTTGATCCCGATGGTGATTTGCCGTTGAATTATGCCTGGGATTTTCAAACCGATGGCGTCGTTGACTCAACAGAGGAAAATCCAACCTTTACATTTACCTCAACGGGAACATTCAATGTACAATTAAAGGTCGATGATGGTAATGGGGGTATTGGGGTTCAGAACCTGGCAATCTATGCCGGCAATAATGTGGCCAGTATTAGTTTCGATTCGCCCGTTGACGGAGGTTTTATGAATTGGGACGATGACGTCAATCTCAATGTTGCAGTGAGCGATCCTGAAGATGGAAGTACGGCAAACAATGGTATTGATTGTCAAGACGTGAACATTATTCCCTCATTAGGGCACTTGAACCACTTTCATGACCTGGCAACCATTGACGGATGTCCAAAAATATTGAATCTAGACCCCGGCTCACATGACATCTATGGTGAAATGGATATTTTCTTTGTCATCAATGCAAATTATACCGACCAAGGGGGCTTGACCTCTTTTGATCAAATTACATTGCATCCCAAAAGAAAAGAGGCCGAGTTTTATTCCACAGGCTTCGGAGTCGAGAAAATTTCAAACACCGATGATTTCGTAGGAGGTAGCGAAGCAATTAGGGTGGATCATGGGGGATACATCAGCTTTGATGGAAGAAATTTATTGAATATCAATGCGGTCAAGTATAGGGTAGCGACGGCTACCCAAGGAGGAACGATTGAATTCAGAATTGATAGTCCAAATGGGCCTCTTTTGGCTACAGCTGCTGTTCCAACGACTGGTGGAGCTGACAATTGGATCGATATAGAAACTACTTTCACCGACCCAGGCGGTAAACATGACCTCTTTTTTGTATTCAAGGGCAATCCTGGTCAACAGGATATTTTCGACCTTAATTATGTCGAATTCATCGGCTCTGGGGTTTCCATTGACAATTCCCCTCCCGATGTTGTAAGCTTTGAGGCTTTGAGTTCCTCACAGACACTTATTCATTTCAACGAGTACGTGACACAAACGACAGCCGAAAACATTTCCAATTACATGATTTCTGATGGAATAAACACTTTGTCGGCAGAACTTCAGGAAAATGATAGGTCAGTGCTGATTACTTATGACCAGCTTACCTTGGGTGAGGTTTATCAACTCACGATACAAGGTGTTCAAAACCATGTAGGCCTGCCAGTTGTGCCCCAAGTCTTGCAATTATCACAGTTCAACGCGATAGCCATCAACTCGGGCGGCCTTGAAACCCAAGCAACACCCAATGATTTCATAGCCGATCAGTATGTGACGGGGGGCTCCCTGTATACTAATTCCATTCCAATATCGAATACTACGGATGATGCCATATATCAAACGGAAAGATTTGGTGCCTTCACCTATAACATCCCATTACAGTCACCGGGTGAATTCGACCTAAGATTGCATTTTGCAGAACTGTATTTTGGGGTCGGTAATACCCCGGGAGGTGTGGGTTCAAGAATCTTTAACGTCAGTATAGAAGGAAATACGGTATTGACGAATTTTGATATTTTAAATGAAGTTGGCCCGGCTACGGCATTGATAAAGGAATTTGATAACGTCTTGGTCACCGACGGATTTGTCACGATTCAATTTTCATCTGTAGTTCAAAACCCCAAGGTTTCGGCAATCGAGATTCTATCGCCCGATACCTTTGACATTGCCCCTACAATAGCCATCAATTCACCTCAAAATGGCGCTGATGTCGATCAATCATTTGAGGTTTCCTTCACGGTGCAAAACTGGGAAATTCAAGAGAGAGGCACCCACATGCACTATTATATCGATGATGCGATGGTGGGGCCACACTACAGTTATGGACCAATAGCCATCGAAAATCTAAGTCTGGGAACCCACACCATAAAACTGGAACTGTTTAATCCCGACCACAGTCCGACTGGCATCTACGACGAGATTTCGGTCAATGTGACGGACCAATCGGTGTGCAATACCGCTGTTTTCCCTGATCAATGGCAGGTTCATGAACTTGAAGATAACGAGCTGCCTTATCGATCGGTGTACATTCTTCCGAATCACGATTTGGATGGTGATGGTTTAAAGGATATCGCAACCGGAGGCTGGTGGTATAAAAATCCGGGCTCGGCATCCGGAAACTGGTTACGCAGTGCAATTGGGGGCAGTTTTAATAATGTGGCCTATGTATATGATTTTGATGGGGACGGTGATATGGACCTTTTGGGGACTACCGGAGCTTATACCGGTGCTGACATGGTCTGGGCCGAGAACAATGGTTCGGGTAATTTTACGGTACATGCCAATATTCCGTCTGGTGACACCGACTATTCTGAACCCTTTTTGGCCGGTATCGCAGGCGGATTTTATCAAACAGGAGGCCCTTTTCAAATGGCGATCAATTGGAACGGGGCAGAATCTACGGGTTCCCCTATGCAACTGTTGTCCGTTCCGGCGGATCCCGTGAATACATCATGGACGTTGATCGATATCAGTGATGATTCGCTTGGGGAAGATGTAAAGGCTGGTGACATTGATGGGGATGGCGATTTGGATTTATTTCAATCAAGTAATTGGCTCCGAAATGAAGGCAATGGCAGTTTTACCACCTTTCAGACGGGTATTTCCTATGTTACTACGCCAGACAGGGCCCAATTGGCCGATTTTGATGGTGATGGCGATTTGGATGCGGTTGTTGGTCAATTAGGCCTGGGTTCGAATACTGAAAGACACGAATTTGCCTGGTTCGAAGCACCGGATGACCCAACACAGAATTGGACAAAGCATATTTTGGCCACGGACATTAATGGAAGCTTGAGCGTCTTTGTCTCTGATATTGATTTTGATGGCGATGAAGATATTGTTGTGGGAGAATGGAAGGGTAGTAACCGTCTGATCGCCTTTCAAAATGACCTATGTAATTCAGGAACCTGGATCAGACAAACTATAGATGCCGGAAGTACTGGTTTTGACCATCACGACGGGGCCCAGGTCGTCGATATTGACAATGACGGTGATTTGGATATAGTCTCTATTGGGTGGGACAATATCGTACCCCGAATTTTCGAGAATAAAAGTGTAGCAACCAATTCAGCTCCCATTACCGATGCGGGCCCCGATAGAGACATTACACTGCCGACCTCGGACATCACCTTGAGCGGTACTGGCGATGACCCCGATGGCGGTGCCGTGACGTTCCTATGGTCACAAGTCAGTGGTCCGAACACGGCGTCGCTAACCGGTACGGACACTGCGGATTTGACGGCCTCGGGCCTTGTTGAGGGGGACTACCTCTTCCGCCTGACGGTGACCGACGACGAGAACGGCACCGCCATCGACGAGGTGGCGGTGACGGTACTCCCCGAGCCCGCGGTGGGCGGTTTCGCCCTGCGCATCAACACGGGCGGCCCCGAGGCGAGCTATAACGGAGAGGATTTCATGGCGGACGGTTATTTCGCTACGGGCAGTGTACTGAACAGGCCGCAGACGGGCCTTCCGCAGCCCTACAGCAGCATACGCTTCAGCCGTTCGCAGCGGATGTCCTACGATATCCCCGTTCCCGATGGGGAGTATACGGTACGGCTCCATTTCGCGGAGGTATGGTTCGGGGCCACTGGCGGCGGGTCCGGCGGTGTGGGCAGCCGTGTCTTCGACGTGAGCGTCGAGGGCCAGTTGGTCGAGGACGATCTGGACATCTTCGCCGAGGTGGGCGCCGACGCGATGTTGGTGAAGGCCCACACGGTGAGCGTCACCGGCGGGGTGCTCGACATCGACTTCGATTCTAGGGACGCCGTGGGCGGGGAGCGCCACCCGGTGATCAACGCCATCGAGATTTTAGGGGACTCTCCAACAACCCAAGATCCTATTGCCGATGCGGGAAACAACCTGACCATAACGCTTCCGCAGACCACAAGTGCCACTTTTAACGGTTCGGGTAACGATCCCGATGGTGGTCAGATTACCGATTATGAATGGTCACAAATTAGTGGTCCGAATACAGCTGAGCTAAGTGGGGAGAACACTTCAGACCTTACCGTGACAGGGTTGTTGATAGGTAACTATGTTTTTCGATTGACAGTCACCGATGATGAGAACGAGACGGGTTTTGATGATGTAGCTTTAGTGGTACAGTCTGGTGGAGGTTCTGTTCCGATTGTAAATTCTGGCCAGGATCAAACCATTACACTGCCGACCTCTGACGCCACCTTGAACGGATCGGGCAGCGATCCCGACGGTGGTGCCGTGACATTCCTATGGTCACAAATCAGTGGCCCGGGCACGGCCACACTGTCGAATGCGGCCACGGCCGACCTGACGGCCTCGGGCCTTGTGGAGGGGGACTACCGCTTCCGCCTGACGGTGACCGATGATGAGAACGACACCGCCTTTGACGAGGTTACCGTCTCCGTATTGCCGGTGGCCACGGGCAATTTCGCCCTGCGCATCAATACAGGTGGCCCGCAAACGACCTATAATGGGAATGACTTTGTTGCGGATCAGTATTTCGATACGGGCAGCGTGCTGAACAGACCACAGACAGGGTTGCCCCAGCCATACAGCAGTATACGGTATAGTCCATCGCGGCAAATGGCCTATGATATTCCACTGGCCAACGGGGAATATACGGTGATACTTCACTTTGCGGAGGTCTGGTTCGGGGCCACGGGTGGCGGGTCCGGCGGTGTCGGTAGTCGGATCTTTGACGTGACTATGGAAGGGCAGTTGGCCGAGGACAATTTGGACATCTTTGCAGAAGCCGGTGCCGATGCCATGTTGGTCAAGACCCATTCCGTAAGCGTTACGGATGGAGTACTCGACCTAGATTTCGATTCTAGGGACGTTGTGGGCGGGGAGCGCCACCCCTTAATCAACGCCATCGAGATTCTGGGCGAAGGTCCCCTGAACCAGCTTCCGCTGGTGGATGCAGGTGCTGATTTGAGCATTGAACTTCCCGCGGACAGTGTTACGTTGAGCGGTACTGGCGATGACCCCGATGGCGGTGCCGTGACGTTCCTATGGTCACAAGTCAGTGGTCCGAACACGGCGTCGCTAACCGGTACGGACACTGCGGATTTGACGGCCTCGGGCCTTGTTGAGGGGGACTACCTCTTCCGCCTGACGGTGACCGACGACGAGAACGGCACCGCCATCGACGAGGTGGCGGTGACGGTACTCCCCGAGCCCGTGGTGGGCGGTTTCGCCCTGCGCATCAACACGGGCGGCCCCGAGGCGAGCTATAACGGAGAGGATTTCATGGCGGACGGTTATTTCGATACGGGCAGTGTACTGAACAGGCCGCAGACGGGCCTTCCGCAGCCCTACAGCAGCATACGCTTCAGCCGTTCGCAGCGGATGTCCTACGATATCCCCGTTCCCGATGGGGAGTATACGGTACGGCTCCATTTCGCGGAGGTATGGTTCGGGGCCACTGGCGGCGGGTCCGGCGGTGTGGGCAGCCGTGTCTTCGACGTGAGCGTCGAGGGCCAGTTGGTCGAGGACGATCTGGACATCTTCGCCGAGGTGGGCGCCGACGCTATGTTGGTGAAGGCCCACACGGTGAGTGTCACCGGCGGGGTGCTCGACATCGACTTCGATTCTAGGGACGCCGTGGACGGGGAGCGCCACCCGGTGATCAACGCCATAGAGGTATTGGGTACAGCTAGCGGTGGATCGGGTAAATTCATTATAGGGCAAGACAAAAATGATATTGGCATGAGTATCTACCCTAATCAAGCATCGACCTTTGTAACACTTAGTTTCAAAGATTCAGCAACTATTGAACGGATTTTTGTATTTGACATCTTAGGGCGGTTGGTGCGATCCTATGATCCCAACAAAATCAAAGATGGGACAAACTACATCATTGATGTTAACTTATATCAACAGGGGAGCTATATCATTAAGACTATTGATGAAAAAGGTGAAAGCTTTCAAAAGCAATTACTTGTGCGAAGACACTAATAGTAATGACACCGACACTGAAAACTTGGGACTAGGAAAAATTGGCAATCGTATTATTGATAACGGGAATCATGAGATCCAAGGTCTTTTTCGAGATTCGCACAGACTTTAGCTCATTCAACTGATTCGTGTTATGAACATCGGAAGCGGCAAAGTCGATTAGTCCTTCTTCCAAGAGCCTAAAGGTAGTTTTTTGAACTTCTTTTCCATAAAATTCGCCCAATGACAAGAGGTTCATTTGAAAAAGGATACCACTCTCTTTGAACTTTTTATATTTCTTCAGCCTATTGTGAAGAAATATATAGCGTTCTGGGTGTGCCAAGATTGGAAAGAGGCGTTTTGAAGCTATCATTTGTATTGCGGTATCAAAATTAATTGAAGCCTGTAAATAAGACATTTCGATCAAAAGATAGGTTTTGTCCAAAGGCATTACTTGATTGTTTTCAAGTATATTTTCAAAATTTGAATCAATCATATGTTCGGCTGCCACCTGGATCGATATATATTTCATATCCCTTAAGACCAATTCATTCTTGACCAATTTCAAAGCGTCGCCAATCGTTTCACTGTTATTGGGATAGTAGTCATGCATGATATGTGGGGTAGCAATGAACTTTCGGCATCCAAACTCAGTGAAGCCCTTGATTAGTTCAATTGACTGCTCAACGTCTTGTGCCCCATCATCTATACCAGGAAGAATATGGTTGTGGATATCGACCAAGCCTTCCAAATAATCCACTAGAAATTTTTTCTTACTGAAGATTTGTAGCATGCATAAGGTTTGGAAGTCAAAAATAGGGTTTACATTTCTAATTTGAATAGAAGAAAGGCAAGAAGCTCATTTTTAAGGATTTGGAACTTACGAAAAGATTGTGTTCCATAAAGCTTTTAGACTTCAACAGATAGATGAATGTACTAAACTTTAACTTCTTTTAACATAGGTACAATGCCTGAATGCCTGTTTCGGTCTCCTAAAATTCCTTAATTTCCGTCCAACGAAAAAATAGATTACGCAAAAGCCAGATTAACTCAAAGAATATACATAATAAACACGAACGTATGAAAAGAAGAGACTTTGTACAACTATCCAGTTTGGGGGCTGGCGCATTGATATTACCTACCTCCATGATGGGAAATAGTATTTCTGCGGAGGCACTATTGGAGCCAGGTATGGATACGGCGGTCAAAAAACAAATGGCCGATGTTGCGCTAAATACGGCTAAATCGATGGGGGCCACCTACGCCGATGCAAGAATCGGTAGATATTTGAACCAGTATGTCTTCACACGTGAAGACAAGGTTCAAAATGTAGTGAATACCGAGTCCTTTGGTATCGGTATTCGCGTAATCGCAAATGGCACATGGGGATTTGCATCTACGAATAGCGTTACCGAAGATGGCATAAAAAAAGCTACCGAGAGGGCCATAGCCATCGCAAAGGCAAACTCAAAATTCCAGAAAGAACCAGTGAAATTGGCTCCGGTTACTGGTCATGGTGAAGTTTCTTGGAAGACCCCCATAAAAAAAGACTTCAAGGAAGTACCCGTCTCCGAAAAAGTGGATTTACTTCTAAGGTCCAATGCCGCCGCCCTTGAAAATGGGGCAAACTTTGTGAACTCCGCACTGTTTATGGTAAATGAGCAAAAATACTTTGCATCGACCGATGGGTCCTATATCGACCAGGATGTACATAGAATTTGGCCGACGTTTGGTGTCACCGCGGTCGACCAAGGCGCTGGCAAGTTTAAAACGCGCCAAGCAATGAGCGCACCGATGGGCATGGGATATGAGTATATGGACGGACTCGCATCGGAAAAACTCTCGGGTGCGGCCGGTATCACCCTATATCGAGACAGTTATGATATGGTTGAAGACGCAAAGATAGCGGCCCAACAGGCAAAAGAAATGCTTTCCGCAAAATCTGTGGACCCGGGCAAATACGATTTGGTGCTTGAGCCAAATCATTTGGGATTGACCATTCATGAATCGGTAGGTCACCCGACCGAATTAGATCGCGTTTTGGGCTACGAGGCCAATTATGCGGGAACAAGCTTCGCTACAATGGACAAATGGAAATCGGGCGACTTCAAATACGGAAGTGATATTGTCAATATTTTTGCCGATAAAACCCAACCCAAGTCACTGGGTGCAGTCGGTTACGATGATGAAGGGGTAAAGTGCAAGAAGTGGGATATCATTAGAAATGGAGTCTTGGTGAATTATCAAGCTATTCGTGATCAGGTGAATATGATCGATCAGAACGAGTCCCATGGCTGCTGCTATTCACAAAGCTGGAATGACGTTCAATTTCAGAGAATGCCAAATATTTCTTTGGAAGCCGGTAAAGACCCGTATTCCATTGGCGAAATGATCAAAGATGTGGAAAAGGGTATTTACATCGCGGGCCGTGGTTCATACTCCATTGACCAACAACGTTACAATTTCCAATTTGGGGGAACCGTATTCTATGAAATCAAGAACGGCGAGATAGTGGGAATGCTGAATGATGTTGCATACCAATCAAATACACAGGAATTTTGGAATTCTTGTACCAAAATATGTGATCAGAACGATTACCGACTTTTCGGATCATTCTTCGATGGCAAGGGACAACCCTCGCAGATAAGTGCGGTCTCACACGGTAGTTCTACATCTCGATTCAATGACATCAATGTAATCAATACGGGTAGAACGATTTAATATCAGATTCACGAAAAAACAATACAAATGGCAATATATACAGAAGAAGAAGCCCGAAAAATAATGGAAAGGGCGTTAAGTTTTTCAACGGCCGATGCATGCGAAATCAATTTAAATGGAAGTGAAAGTGGCAATATTCGATATGCAAGAAATACCGTATCGACAGCTGGCCATAGGTCTAACCAAACTTTGGTGGTGCAGTCGAATTTTGGCAAGCGCATGGGTACCGCAACAATTGATGAATTTGATGATGAATCTTTGAGACGGGTAGTGGCGAGAGCTGAAGAATTGGCAAAATTATCTCCGGAAAATCCTGAGTTTATGCCTCCGTTAGGTCCGCAAAAGTATGACCCCTCGATTACCTATGTGCAAGAAACGGCGGACATCACGCCGGAATATCGTGCAGAGGTTGCAAATAGCAGTATAGCACCTGCGGCGGCCCAAGACGTGACGGCGGCCGGGTTTTTGAATGACTCCGCGGGTTTTGAGGCAATGATAAACTCGAACGGACTTTTTGCCTATAATAAATCGACCAATGCCGATTTCACGGTTACTATGCGCACGAACGACGGAACAGGATCAGGGTGGGTTACTCGGGATTTTAACGATATTTCGAAATTTGATGCCTCCGAAGCTTCCAAAGTAGCTATAGACAAAGCAGTGATGTCAAGGGAAGCAAAGGCCATAGAGCCTGGCAAATATACGGTCATTCTTGAACCTTCGGCAGCCCTTGGACTACTAAATGGATTAGGTAATGCTATGAATGCGAGACAAGCTGATGAAGGTCGAAGTTTTATGTCAAAAGAAGGGGGAGGGACCAAAATAGGTGAAAAAATAGTGGATGGGCGTGTGAATATTTGGTCAGACCCATTGAACCCAGAGGTGCCAACCTCCACATGGAATGGAGCCGGTCAACCCATGACGAAAACTACCTGGATTGAAAACGGAGTCGTTAAAAACCTCGCTTATAGTCGTTTCTGGGCACAAGAAAAAGGTGTAGATCCGGTACCTTACCCCGATAATTTTATAATGGAAGGAGGCGATTCTTCATTAGAAGACTTGATAAAGAGCACCAATAAGGGAATTTTGGTGACTCGCCTGTGGTACATCAGATCGGTCGACCCCCAGACCTTGCTATATACCGGATTGACTAGAGATGGA
Source organism: Aurantibacter sp. (assembly GCA_965215845.1). Taxonomy (GTDB): domain Bacteria; phylum Bacteroidota; class Bacteroidia; order Flavobacteriales; family Flavobacteriaceae; genus Aurantibacter_A. The sequence goes on along the minus strand of CBDCEL010000003.1, from coordinate 694,452 downwards.
ACTTTTTATATCGAAAATGGTGTCATAAAGCATCCGGTAAAGAACTTCAGGTTCAATGAAAGCCCGATTATCATGTTGAACAATCTTGAAACGCTTGGGCGACAGGCAAGGGTTGACGGAAATTTGATTCCTTATATGAAAATAAGGGATTTTACTTTCACCAGCCTATCCGATGCGGTTTAAACCCTTTAATTGAAATGATGACTGGTTGTATAGATGAATTCTTTGCAGCCAGTTTTCATTTTACAAATATGGTAAAATATAAAAGACCTTCTGATCTTGAGCAATGCATTTTTCTTTACTCGCTTACAATATGAATCCGGTGATTGGGACGTCGATCAGCGAATGCCGTCCAATCTTCTAAATTCATTGGTGGAGTACACGACTCTGGAAGTTGAGAGGCAAGAAAACATAATTACTTTGGGAGGGGGCGATATTTTTAAATGCCCCTTCTGCTATCTATCAGGCCATAAGTTGGTGCAGTTCACCAAAAAAGAGAAAGAGAATTTCGAAAAATATGTCAACAATGGAGGATTCGTTTTTGTTGATGACTGCAATCATGATATAGATGGTCTCTTTGCAAAGTCCTTTGAAAGGCAAATGGACGAGATTTTTGGGCCGGATTCACTCAAGAAAATTCCTAACGATCATGAATTGTACAATATATTCTTTGAATTTGAAGATGGACCGCCGACAACTTCACAAGAATTGAATGGCTGGGGAGATGACTTGGTTCATGAATACCTAAAGGCAATTGAAATCAATGGTAGAATAGGGGTATTGTACAGTAATAAAGACTATGGATGTGAATGGGACTACGATTTTAGAAATAAAAGGTGGTATAAGATCGACAACACAAGGTTTGGAGTGAACATTGTTATGTACGCATTGACTTCATAAACAAAATTTGAATGGACAAACAATTAGTGGAAGTTAAGAAAGAGGTTGAAACCTTGACGGGCAAGTTGACCGATTTGAAAAAAGAGATGGGTAAGGTAATCGTTGGTCAGGAAGAGACCATCGAACATTTAGTGACTACATTTTTGGCTGGAGGGCATGCGCTTTTGGAAGGGGTCCCGGGCTTGGCAAAAACACTGATGATCAAAACGTTGGCCCAGGCGATTGATTTGAAGTTTAAAAGGATACAGTTTACTCCTGATTTGATGCCTTCGGATATTATCGGAACGGATATTTTAGAGGAAGACCACTCAACGGGTAAAAAATTCTTCGAGTTTAATCGCGGGCCTATTTTTGCAAATATTATTTTGGCCGATGAAATCAATAGAACCCCACCGAAAACACAAGCCGCTTTATTGGAAGCCATGCAAGAGTTTGAGGTGACCTATTCAGGAAAGACATATCACCTTGACCCCCCATTCTTCATCTTGGCTACGCAAAACCCAATTGAACAATCGGGAACATTTCCTTTGCCCGAAGCGCAACAAGATCGTTTCCTGTTCTACATCAAAATTGGCTACCCCACGGCCAAAGAGGAAAATGAAATATTGAAAAGTACAACGGGGACAAAAATCGAAAAGGTAAGGGCAGTTATTTCTGGTGAGGAAATTCTACGTTTACAAAAACTGGTCCGCGAAGTGCCGATAAGTGATGAGCTTGTGCATTACGTTGGTGAAATAGTAAGGGCAACAAGACCAGAAGCCTCTACTAGCGATTACGTGAAGCAGTGGGTCAGTTGGGGTGCCGGACCACGGGCAGGGCAGGCGATGATCCTGACAGCGAAAGCCCGGGCACTACAGGCAGGAAGATTATCTGTAACCTTGGAAGATTTGCAATATGTGGCATTGCCGGTATTGCGACATCGCATTATTGTCAACTTCAGGGCAGAGGCCGAGGGAATTGATACCGACATGGTAACACTTCAGCTATTGAAAATGACCCGGTTTTCGGCTAATTCGGCTTAATTGGAAACACTATGGGTGCGAAGAAAGACTACCATCAACTTTTAAGACCGGAAACAATAAATAGTATATCTGGGCTTTCGTTGATTTCGAAAGTCATTGTGGAGGGCTATTTATCTGGTTTACATCAGAGCAGAAGGGTTGGGCAAGGACTCGAGTTTAGCCAATACAGAGCATATGAACAAGGAGACGATATGCGTCTTCTAGATTGGAAAATGCTCGCCCGTTCAGGTAGGTATTATGTCAGACAATCAGAATTGGACACCCATACTTCGGTCAATTTTGTTGTCGATGCCAGTAAATCGATGCTTCACAAAGAGGGACAAGTTTCAAAAATTGACTATGCCAAGGTGCTCGTTGCCTCTTTGGCCCACTTGGCCCAAAAACAGGGAGATGGTATTGGTCTTTATGCCATCAACGACACGAACCTGTACTCGGTGAATGCACAGGTACACAAACAGCACTTCAACCGAATTTTGCAGGGTTTGATAGATATTGATGTCAACGGAAAATGGCCAAATGACCCATTTCTAACGGATAAAATCGGTTTAGGTGGCCGAAAAGAACTTCTCGTTTTCATCACCGATTTTTATGAAAAAAATCAAGAGTTGACATCGGTCATAAAGTCGCTAAAATCCCCTCGAAATGAAGTTGTTGTCTTTCATATCATGGGAAGTCAAGAATTGAGATTTGATTATTCAGAACAATTGATTTTTGAAGATTTGGAAACAGGGTCGCGCCATAGAGTAAACACAAAAAAGGCCAAAAAGGACTATTTGGACTCTTTGAATATAAGCTTGGCCGGAATCAAGGAGATTTTGCTTTCAAAGGACATTGGTTACCAATTATTCGATTTGAGCATGCCGATTGCCCAGATATTAACTATGTATTTGAAGCAACGAAGCAGATTATATTGAAATGACTTTTCTCAATCCTGCATATTTATGGACGCTCTTGGCACTTGCCATACCCGTTGCAATTCATTTTTGGAGCAGAAAGAAGATCAAAATCATAAAAGTTGGAAGTACCGAGCATTTAAAAACTATGGATCCCAAGCAGACCAATAGCCTGAAGTTAAATGAAGTTGGTTTGTTGGTCATGAGGCTTGTGGCACTTGCTTTGATATCCTTTATTTTGGCGCGACCGCATTTAACAGGGAAAATGAAAGAGACAGCCATAGTCTACCTGATTGAAAAAGCCCTGATTTCGAATGAAAAGGTTATGGCACTAGTGGATTCGGTTCCTGCGGAGAGCTTACGTCTATTGAGTCCAGACTTTCCATCTTTAGAGGAAATTGATCTTTTGAAAGAAGAACCTATGGTGCCAAACTATTGGCAACTGGCCACCCAAATGGATGGCTTGTCCGCGGATAGTATCGTAGTGTTTACAAATGGTTTACAGGTTGGCCTGAAGGGGATGCGACCTAAAGCACCTTCAAACGTACGGTGGATAGTTGTTGATGCGCAGGATTCCGTTGAAAAATTTGTTGAGGCAATCGATACTGGTCAAGACCTTACATCTTTGAAATTAAGGGGAGATTCCAGAAGAACTTCCTTTGCGAAGGAAAAATTTTCGAGGGAGGATGAAAGAATTCGCCTGTTAGACGACAGCCTTGAAATTGCGAGTAAACAAGAAAGAAATGTTGTGCCATTCCGGAAAGTAAACCCAATTGAGGTAAAGATTCTTCACGACGACTCGCTTATTGATCAGGCGAGATATTTGGAATCGGCCTATCAGGCGATTGGAAGATACCTCAGGACTGCCTTGAATGTGAAACTCGACAACGATACAGATGCCAGGGACTCTTTGAACTATGACCAACTTGTTTGGCTTAGTCCAAAACTTTCACCCGAGAATTTGGGAAAAACACTTTCTTATCGCCCAGATGAGTTGTCAAATAAATTGATCGTTCCGACTGGCGCAAGAAATAGGTTTAACATAACAAGAGCCTTGAACCCTGAAAACGTGGTCAAAGAGAATTTACCGGAGCAGTTGTTTCAGATACTCGACCTTCGACCAAATTTAAAAGAAAGAATTGTAGCTTTTGATAAGCGTATGGCCGATATCAGCGAATTACTTCCGATTAAATCGAAGAATCCGCCTCGCAAAGACCATTTGAGATTAATGGATCTCTCCCCATGGTTATGGATTCCTTTGATTCTAATACTAGTGGTCGAGAGAATCACGGCAAAGTACAGAAAACAATGAACGAAGCCGGTAAAAACATACTGATCGATCTTCGAAGAAAGTGGCAACTTCAAATGTTGTACGAGATTTTACTGTATGCCATTGGCCCATCATTGTTTTTATTTATTGCGGGTCTGCATTGGGTCTGGTGTCTCGGGCTGTTTATGGTTGTCATTTTACTGATTGTTTGGCTAAAGAAACCATGGCAACTTACCTTATCCAGATTGACCAATCTGATCGACAAAAAGATCAATTCGGTCGAATATAGTTCTGGACTATTATTACTTACAGAAGCCGAGTTGTCAAGTTTGGCCCAACTACAATCTTTAAAAATTACCAAATCATTGGAGAAAAGTGCCAACAAAATAATACCCAGATCGGGTTTGAGGAGATCATTTTTGACGGCAGCCGCATTTGTCTTCGCAGGTTTTTTTCTCTCTTGGGTCGGATTATTTAAAGATGTTGGAATCGATCGAAACAATAAGTCGGGCGATGATAATATAATCAGTTTTAGGCCGTCTGATTCGGTGGCCAAGTCAATTGATCCACCGAAAATTGAAGGTCAAAGTGTTACCATAAAATATCCCTCGTATACCGGAGTGAAATCAAGGACAACCACCGACATGAATGTGAAAGCTTTGGAAGGTTCACGATTGAATTGGAAAATTTCATTCGATTCACCTGTAGACAGCGTTCAATTGGTGAGCAACTCAAAAATATATTCGATGAAATCGGATAACGTTCATTATAAACTGTCGATGATATTAAAGGATCCCGGGTTTTATAGTTTTCGTTTTGTGGACAAAAGGGGTGGTATTCACGTTTCAGACCTCTACGCCCTGGAGACTACCAAAGATCGGCCGACCGGGCTTGAAATAAAGGGTGTTGAACCATTTACTTCTTTCGAATTCAGCAAACCAAAGAAAATTGAATTGAAAGCTTTGTTAAGTGATGATTATGGTATTTCGGATGCCCAAATTGTGGCCACGGTAAGTAAGGGTTCAGGGGAGTCTGTTAAGTTTCGAGAGGAGAAGCTTTCTTTTGATACAGGTTTTTCTCCCGGTCGAAAGAGTGTCGAATTATCAAAAGAAATTGACCTGGATCGGATCAAAATGACCCCAGGGGATGAACTTTATTTCTATGTTGAGGTAACTGATACCAAAAGGCCGCGAGCGAATATCAGTCGAAGCGAGACCTTTTTTGCAATAATCAAAGACACGGTCACCGATCAATTCTCAGTAGAGGGTACCATGGGTGCAGATTTGATGCCCGATTATTTCCGAAGTCAACGTCAATTGATAATTGATACCGAAAAGTTGATTGCCCAAAAATCGGAATTGACCGGACATGAATTCAATTCCACGAGCAATGAATTGGGGTTTGACCAAAAGGCGTTGCGATTGAAGTACGGTGAATTTATGGGTGATGAAGCCGACTCTGGAATCCAAGGAGGACAACCAACCCCACCTGAGGAGAATGATGAATCAGATGACCCATTGGAAGAGTACACTCACGACCATGATGGGGACAATGAGCATAATCTGGTCGACCATGCGCATGACGAAGAGGCAACCGAGTCACATGAAGAAGACCCATTGCACGATTATTTGCACAACCACGATGATCCTGAAGAATCTACTTTGTTCACTCAGTCTTTAAAGGTTAAGTTGAGGCAAGCAATGTCAGAAATGTGGGATGCCGAGTTGCACCTAAGGTTGTTCACTCCCAAAAAATCCCTTCCCTATCAATATAGGGCCTTGAAATTGATACAAGAAATTAAGAACAGTGCCCGCATTTACGTTCATCGCATTGGTTTTGACCCCCCGCCTATTAAAGAGGATGTCAGATTGACCGGTGAAATCGATGAAGTTCAAAATTTTCAAACAATAGTGGAACCTGAAAGACATGATTCTAATGCGAATATGAAAAGTGCCGTTCGGGCCATTGAGAATATATTGTTCGAAAGACGGGGAGTGAGCCAAACGGAAAAACAGATTTTCGACAGGGCAGGAAATGAGTTGGCACAAATTGCGATAGCCGAGCCCGGAAAATATTTAAGAACATTACAACACCTGAAATGGTTGGCATCGGGAACTGAAGAAGAAGTCCAGGTTTTGAAGGAGGTTCAAATGAGTTTGATGAAAGCCATCCCGAAGGCTGCACCAAACCCGAAAACGACAAATATTTATTACGAAGGACTAAACGATTTGTTCATAGAGGAATTGCAGGCTCATGAGTGATGGGTCCATCTTTATAAACGACCAGTACATTTGGCCCATTTTAATTGGGGCTATCGTTCTCTTTGGTGTTTTTATTTGGAAGGAATTGACGAGTTCCTCTGGAAAGAAACTGATTTTCAAATTGGTTCTTTCCGTAATTGCATTGGTTTGTTTGGTACTTCTGTTGTTAAAACCGACTATGGTTGAGATCCTGCAAAAGGGATTGGCGGTTATGGTTACCACAAATCATAAAGAAAAACAGCTTGACAGTTTGTTGGACGTTCACAAAGAACTAAAAATTATTGAGTATGAGAAGTCAAGGCCCTTTCAAAAAAAATTGGATTCCGTCAATACCTTGTTTGTTGTGGGCGAAGGAATCGCCCCATTCGATTTCTGGCAGACCAAAGGAGTTGCGGTCAAATATTTAGGTGGAGAACCTATTGAGGGAATCACCAGGTTGAAGTATGGTAATAGTGGTTTTGTCGGATCTAATCTAAAAGTAAGTCTGGCCTATCAAAATCCTTCTAAGGGTAATCGCCTTCTCCTTGAGGACCCAGCCGGCATTGGCATTGATTCAGTAGACTTTGAAGGCAATAGGGAAGAACGGATAAACCTTCTGGCAGACTTGAGGGTAGCAGGAAGGTTTGTTTATTCCTTGGTTGAAAAAGACTCGGCTGGTGTAGTTATATCAAGAGAACCGCTTCCAGTAGTTGTAAGAAAAAGTGAAGTTCTTAAAATATTGATTATCAATGATTTTCCCACTTTTGAGACCAAATACTTAAAAAACTATTTGACTGAAATGGGTCATGAACTGCAGGTGCGCAGCCAATTGACAAAAGGAAAATATAAATTTGAATATGTCCATTCTGAGCGAAAGCCAATCTATCGATTAACAAAAGAAAATCTAAAAGAATTTGATCTTTTGATAATTGATGCCACTTCCTATCGAAAGCTTTCTTCGAACTCGCGGTCTTCACTTGATGATTCTATAAGGGAAGCAGGGCTTGGAGTTTTTGTTCAACCAGATCAAAGTCTGTTTGGAATCCCGAATAAAAAATCCTTTTTTGAAACAAGCTCGACGAAAATTTCTGAGATTGTTATGGACGAATGGCCGAAGATTAAGATTGATGTTTATCCATATGACCTAGCTACAAAGTTCTTGATGGTTCCCATTCACCAAAGTTCAGAAGGAACTTCTCTTGCAGTTTATAGGTCAATAGGAAAGGGTAGGGTGGGCACAACAGTATTGCGTAATTCATTTCAACTTATTCTTACCGGTCGAGCTGAAATCTACAAAGAGCTTTGGGCAAAGATCATAGGGGAATTGAGCAATAGAAAATCAGAAACGCTGGTCTGGGAACCAAATTCCGTATTTGCGGTACAACATCAACCCTATGACTTCAAGCTTCGAACAAATATTAAAGATGTTGAGGTGGTGAATGGTATAGGCGGTGTTATACCTATAATTCAGGATCCCGATCTTGACTACCTATGGAATGCTAGAACCTATCCACGTCAATCGGGTTGGAATAGCATATCGGTTGCAGGGGATAGTGCGTCAGCCTATGATTATTACGTATTGGATTCTACGCAATGGAACTCTTTGATTACGGCAAAAACCGTTGAAGAAAACACAAGGAATTTTAATAATAGATCGGTGGCCGAAATGAAGACAAGTACCCGAACACCGATTAATCCGTTGTGGTTTTTTGTGCCTTTTGTCCTTTGTATCGGCTTATTATGGTTGGAGCCCAAATTTTATGAAAATTGAGGTCTTACTTTCCGATGCAGAAATTTGAAAATATATTGCCCAGTAGTTCATCGTTGGTCACCTGCCCCGTAATTTCCCCAAGGTGATGTAAAGCTTCTCGAATATCGATGGCCATCAAGTCACTGGACAGGCCTTCGATCATACCGGTTTTTACCTTTTGAATTTCTTCCAAGGCTTTTAGCAGAGCATCATAATGCCGGGTATTCGTAATGATTGTTTCACTGTTTTTCAATGCTCCGGTATTTACGAATTCCAGGAGCTTGTTTTTAAGATCCGCAACACCAATTTTTGTTTTTGCCGATAACAACTGTGCGTGAAGCCCTTCGATCTCACCAAGGGCAGCATCTAGGCTATCTTTGGCTTTTTCGTCAAGGCGGTCTATTTTGTTGGCAATTACTAAAAATGCCTTTTGGGGATACTTGTTCTTTATCTTTCCGATTTCGATCAGAAACTTTGAACCGGAAACCTGAAACTGCGCGGCGTCTAGCAAATAAACTACCACCTGCGCCTGCTCAATCTTTTCGAATGTTTTTTTTATGCCAATGCCCTCTATTATATCTTTGGTTTCTCGAATTCCGGCCGTATCGATAAAACGGAATCCTATTCCCCCAATCGAAATTTCATCTTCAATTGAATCGCGGGTAGTGCCGGCGATCTCGGAGACGATGGCACGTTCTTCGTTCAAAAGTGCGTTTAACAATGTCGATTTCCCCACATTGGGTTCGCCAACAATGGCGATGGGGATACCATTTTTGATTACGTTTCCCATCGCAAAGCTGTCGATCAATGCCTTCAACACTTTTTCAATACGTATGATCAATCCCTCGAATTCCTTGCGGTCGGCGAACTCAACGTCCTCTTCTGAAAAATCAAGTTCCAATTCGATAAGCGAGGCGAAGTTCAACAGCTCTGTACGAAGTTTTTCGATTTCAGAAGAAAAACCACCACGCATTTGTTGCATGGCAATTTGATGACTGGCATCATTGCTGGAAGCGATTAAATCTGCGACGGCCTCCGCTTGGCTTAAGTCCATTTTCCCGTTGAGGAATGCCCTAAGGGTGAATTCTCCTGCGTCGGCCATACGACACCCATTCCGCAGGAATAGTTGAATGATCTGTTGCTGGATATAGGGTGAACCATGGCATGATATTTCTGCTACGTTTTCGCCAGTATATGAATTCGGCGCCCTGAAAACTGATATCAGAACTTCATCCAAGGTTTTATCTTTTTCAATGATATGGCCTAGGTGTATGGTATGACTTTTTTGTTTCGCCAACTTCTTACCGGAAACCGATTTGAAATGACCATCTACCAATGAAATCGCATCATCCCCAGAAATTCTTATCAAAGCAATAGCGCCAGCTCCCGAAGGGGTTGCCAGCGCTATGATGTTGTCTTTAAATTGCACTAAATTCTTTTCTTCAAAAATACGTATTTAGAAATTCACCGTAATCTTTCCCCTTAGGTAAAAGGGAGTTCCAGGTGTAAAGTGGATTTCCTCAAAGGAAGAGGTTTCATTGAATAAGCGGCTTTCGGTGGCGAACTGGGTCTCGTTCCATTCCGAATCGAACAGGTTCTCGACAATAAGTCCGAAAGTCCAATTATTCCAATTATAGTTCAAATTCATATCCGTGATAAAATACCCATCGGCAACAATTGAGTTATCCTCGTTGGCCGGCCGGTCTTTGATGAAACGATAGTCAATTCCTCCCGAAAAATTACCCAAGTTTCTAAATGAAAGCCCCCCTGCCGAGGTCAGGTCGGGAGCTAGCGGAATGAAATCTTGACCCTCTGGCTCTTCCGTACTTCGGGCATAGGTATAATTAATGTCCCCATTCAAATACAACCAGTCGGTCAGCTGGTAGCGAAGACCAAAATCAATTCCGTAGCGTTGGGTTTTTCCACTGGGTTCAACGATACCGGCATCCCCGACGTAGACAAATTCCTGTTCCAGGAATAACTGCCATAATGCCGCATTGAGAACGAGTTTGTTCGTGGGCTTTAAAATGGCTCCCAAATCAGCTGAGTAAGCAGCAGGCAGGATCTTATCGGCCTCGTTGGCGATTACCACTCTGGTATCATTGGAGTGAAAGCCGATTCCTGTTTTGGCGAAAAGCTGCAAGTTTGGGTTAGCGGCATATAGTATATTCAGTTTTGGACCTAAAAACACTTCATCTTGACTGCGACTATCATAGGCTTCGGTCAATAAATTTTCATAATCGAACTTAAAATAATCTAATCTCAAGCCCGGGTTTATAGTCCATTTGTTCTTTTTATATGTCAAATGGAAAAAACCATAGCCATTGGTCTCATCGATATTGCCGTAGGCCAGTCGTTCCAAAAGCTCTTTTCTATTTCTGGTACGGGATAGTTGTACGTCATTGACGTCGTCGTAGCGAAAACCCAAACCTACTTCATATTTTAACTGGGAATCGTGGTCACCAATATGGATTGAGTGTTCGTAAGCCGACTCGGCACCAATAATAGTGCGATCTTCTTTTTGACGTATTTGGTCGGCGTTGATGGGGTTTTCGAGAAAGAATGTGAAATTCGAAAACAGCTCAAAATCATATTTTGAAACAAACGCCTTGGACTTTAAACGCGAATGATGGTCGAGCTGGCTAGAATGATTTACCAAGAAATTAGAGCGACTGGTGTTACCACCTTCGGTATCATCGATTGCGCCGAATCTGGTAATAAGACCTTGACCTACCGCTCGCTGGGGAATCTGCCCAGAGGCATCCCACTTACTTTGAAAGTGCGATAGCGTAATACTCAGTTCTTCGTTCTCTTGATTGTTATAGTTATAGCGCCCCATAAGGTTTAGCCGGTTGAAGTTCTGCGGCGACTCAAATGGCCCATCGGTCAACACTAGTTCTGAAGCTAGGTATGCATTGCTGTAATCGCCTTCTGTGATTTTGAGCAAGCCGACCGTTCGTAACAGGTCGAACATACCGGCCTCTACCGAAATTACATTGTCTCGGATACTTTTTTTGGTCTGAAGGCCAACATAACCTGCGGTGTTGAAATTGCCTTTGTTCGCATAGTAGGCTCCTTTTCCAAAATCGATATTATCGATGGTCTCAGGAATTATGAAGTGCATGTCTGCATACCCCTGTCCATGAGCGTGTGAAACCATGTTGACTGGCAATCCGTCTACATCAATGGTTATATCGGTGCCGTGGTCAATGTCAAAGCCACGCAGGAAAATCTGCTCGGCCTTACCACCGCCAGCGTGTTGCCCAATGATAAGACCTGGTACTTTTCTCAGGATTTCCTGAGACGATTTTACCGGATTGGCCTTCACGTCAACATTGACGAAATTACTCAATGCGTTGACCTTGGAAACTAGAACCACTTGATCCAAGGACACGGCGGATTCTTCGAGTATAATTTTAACCGTACTATCCAGCTGTGATTCTTGAATGGTAATTTCTTGGGTTTTATAACCCAAACTATAAAAATAGATAAGGTCGCCCACAGAAATATCGTCTAATTCGAAAAAACCTGATACATTGGTATAGGTATAACCTCCCGTTGTTTTGTTGTAGACACCTACCCCTTCGATGGGTTTGTCATCTGCTGCGACCACCGTGCCCGAAAGTTCATGGGCACTAAGACTTGCCATAAAGGCGAAGTACATTGTTAAATGAATAAAATATGTTTTCATTGCAAAAAGATTATGGGACGAAAAACCTGTCGTTACGATTTTATCGCCGAATTACTGAATTGAAACTTTTGTTGATTCCGCTGTTGAAGGATTGAATTGTTTCCTTCGAGGTAGGTTATGAAAACCGTGGGGGTTCCTTGGATTTTTCAGGAAATCCCAGTTTGGATTTAGCAACGGGGAAGAAATATTGCTTGGATGCTTTCAGTATTTGGAATCGGCCAAGGCCGTATCCTTGAACAACTACATGTTTGTCGACTTTGGGCGATTCGGGAATCGACTCATCAGAGGTTTTTTGTTCTTCTGAGGTATTCAACGCCAAACCTAATAAGTCGATAATTTCATGGCCATATTCAAGCTCTAATGTATTGTGTTCATGTATCGCAATGCCTTTTTCGTTATCCATACTATGGATTGAGTTGTATCCGATGGCCGAGTCGGGTGCCTCAAGTAAGGAGATGGTTTCATGCAATACCACTTGTAACGGTCTGTATAGCGGATTCGCCAAATACAATAGACTTAAGAGCAAAGCAAAGTGTTTGGTCCATTTGGATCTATGTGTTGTTTGTGTTTTTGTCTGTTCCATTTTGGTTATTCCTGCAATAGGGCCGTTAGCTGCTCTTTGATAAAAAGCGAATATTCTTCAATGGTCGGCAATTCGAACACTTTGTTCAGGGGAAATTTCGTTTGAAGTTCATCGTTCAGCCTTGCGGTTACTCGTATTGCCGCAAGGGAATGTCCCCCTAAGGCGATGAAATTGTCGTTGATCCCAATTTTTTCAAGGCCTAGTACCTCTTTCCATATGCCCTCCATTAGTTCTTCGATTTCATTGCGCGGTGCGACATAAGGGGTGTCTAGTTCCATTTGAGCGTCGCTCAAAGCGCGTAGACTTTCTTTGTCGACTTTTCCATTATTGGTCAATGGTAGTTCTTCCACATACTCATAATTGACAGGGAGCATGTATTCCGGTAATTTTTTGGATAGATACAGCCGCAAATCCACGGTGGGAATTTTTTGACCTGCGGTATAAAACGCAATCAATTGTTTTCTTTCATTGTTGGCTTGAAGAGACCGGGTATAGCCAATTTCATCGAGCATACGCTCTACTTCCTCGACATCGATATGCTCATTGATTTCCTCGAGGGCCTCAGTACGGTTCTTATGTCCGAGCCGAACATCCCAACTATAAGGGAAGGAATAATTGCTATAACCACGCTCTTTTTTATGAACATGGATGCCTGCCTGATTGATTAGGCAGTTGGTTGAACGTCCAGTATCGGTAGGCCTTACCCAATCGGCTTTTTCCTTTAGGAATCTCAACATCTCCGTCAAGCTTACATCGCTGTAACGATAGAAGTCAACATATTGCACTTTTTCGAACGTGTTCGCCCGATCGAAAATAGATGTGTCTAGATGTTGTTTGATAGCATCTTCTTCTTGATGATACAGTTTACGTGCTTCCAAAATGGTGTCATCAATGGTTGTGCCGTCCGCATCTTCGTTCCAAAAAAGCTCTTCGGTAAGGCGTGTTTCGAAAAATTGCCCTCTTGAAAGTCCTGTAATGATAAATGGAATATCCTTATCCAATGCGACCTTTGTGCTCAGGGTATATATGGTCTTAAAACAACCATTGCACACATTTTTATGTCGGTGAAGGCTATCGACGAAAATCTTGTTCATATGTTCCGTTTCACCATAAATATGGTCAACCCCCAATTTCTCCGTAATTCGGTTGATGTTGGCCTTGGCTTGGTCTGAAATGTAGCCATTGTCTAAAGTGAAGGCCAGTACATTGAGCCCCATATCGATTAATCTCGCCAGTACATAGGTGCTGTCTTTTCCGCCGCTCAAGAGCGAGAGGCAATCGTATTTTCTAGTGGCATCTTTTTTTGAGGTCAAGAGATGTTTCAGATCCTCTTCGGTCTTGAAATATTTATCGGTCTTCTCTTTGTAGCCCTTGAAGGAGTTGCATAGATGACAAACATCGTTTTCGTCAAAATCGATGTTGGGGTAAGAAGACGGCAATCCACATTCCCGACAGTTCACAATGTTCTTTTCATCATGGTTTTTTTCAGAATCCATAAGTACTACCGCCGCATTGGATATATCAGGATACTGCACAAGATTTGATTCTATATCTGTCAATTCGATGCGGAATCCGTTGAGCTTTACCTGTTCATCGACCCGCCCCAGGTATTCCAGTTCGCCGTTTTCGTTCCATCTCACCAAATCACCTGTACGGTACAATTTTGTATTTTCCAGAAATGGATTATCAATGAAGCTTTCATTGGTCAAGCGCTCATTTTGGGAATAGCCGGTTGCCAAACCCTTTCCTCCCAGATACAATTCCCCTACGACCCCTATGGGCGCCAGGTTTTTATTGGCGTCTAGGACATGTGCCGACATATTGGTAATTGGTTTTCCTATGGGCACGGATAGATTCTTATGCACGCCCTTGTCGTATTCACTTACGATACAGCCAACAGTAGCCTCAGTGGGTCCATACTCATTAAATAGTCTTAGATGCGGTCCAACAGAATTTTGTACGGCATGGGCAAGAGAGGTTTTGAAATCTTCCCCTCCAACAACCATGAGCCTCAATTTTGACCCACTTAAATCTGTCTCCTGCAATAAAGCCAAATGCGAAGGTGTCAATTTGATACTATTGACCAAATTGTCTTGAACTACCTGCATGACCGCAATATCAGGGCCGTTTGAATTTTCAGGATAGATTATAAGTTCCCCACCGGTGACAAGCGGTAAAAACGTCGATGTTATAGTTAAGTCGAAACCGATCGATGTACATAGCGCAAAGATAAAGGGTTCGTCATGTGCATAATGACCTTTTGCCCAACTGATATAGTTGGTCAAGGCGGCATTGGAAACCAACACCCCTTTGGGCATTCCGGTCGAACCGGAGGTGTATATCATGTAGGCGATTGAACCTAGAGGGTGAATATCAGATTTGAATTCAATCGATTCATCTTCAATAGTTTTCGATAACCGATCTAAATTGAGAATGTCGACATTTATAGTGGCAATACTACGAAATAGCTTAGAATTGGTAAGGAGTATTGTGCTATTGGAATCCTTCACTATGTGATCGATTCGTTCTAGTGGTTGATCTGAAGAAATGGGAACAAAGGTGGCGCCAAGCTTCAATATTGCCAAGACTGAAATCAGGTATTCGGGACTGCGATTCAAATGTACGCCGATTACGTCTTTTGCAACAATACCGTCCTTTTTGAGATAGTTTGCAAGTTGATTGGCTTTGGAGTTCAATTTTTGATAAGTGATTTTCTTATCACCCAATCTGACCGCAATAGCCTCTGGATCCTTTTTTACGTAGTTTTCAAAGCTCGAAACAACAGTATTCAATTCGCGGTCAAAGGTCTCCGAACTGGTTTGAAGAAGCTTTTTCTCTTTTTTGGTTATCAATGATGGATTCAAAATAGGCTGGTCAATATTTTCCAACAAAGCATCGATTAAATTCAAAAAATGCTTCGGCACCAGATCCCTCTTTTCTTCATGAAATACTGCTTTATTCAGGTCTATATCGATTTCAAGATTTCCCGTATCGTCGAAATCATAAACATGAAAGCGTATGTGATGGGTAGGGTCGTTGTGCCCGGCATGAACCCATTCTGATTCCATAGGAATACCATCTATGGAGTCAAATTTGGAGGTCATATAATTCAATATGACATTGAAACTGCGAGTGGTATCGGCTGTTGACATTCCGGGTTTCCCATGCCGTAAAAAATCGTTGGTCTCTAACCTGCACCGCTGTAAGACGGTAAGGAAAGAGTCGCCATCATTCAATTCCATCACCAGTGGAAAGATTTCAATGAGCAATCCGGGGGTTTCCCTAAATTGTTGATTTGGCCTATTATGTGAAGTAGTACCAATGGTGATTTTCTTTTGGTCCCCGACGCGATATAGGTAGGTGAACAGCAAGGTGGAGAAGAGGTTGAACAGTCCTAAGCGAGGTGTCAGGGATCTTACCTGTGGTTCTAAGAGAAGCTTCTTAAGTTTTTCGGAGCGCTCGGCACCTAGACTCAACTTCACCCGTTCCGAGGCGGTCTCAAGTGATTTATTTTCAGCACCGTAGAGTTTTGGAGGTGTTAAAATCGCATCGTTCTTTTCACCCCAATAGGTAAGAGCCACACGATTTTCTTTACTTGTGCGTTGTTCGTTCTCATATATTACATAATCATCGAATTTTGGAAAAGCATCCATTTCAATTTGATCTTGGCCTGTCAAATGACAATAATTTTCGAACATCTTTCTGTGAAGCAGAGTAGTGGAGATGGCATCGGTAACAATATGATGGATATTGAGAAACCAGATGAAACGATTTTCACCGGCCTTGATCAATACGGAATCGAAAGGGCACTTGCTCAAATCAATAGGTATTCGGCTTCGACTTACCACCCAGTTTTGAAATTTGTCATCACCAGATTCCGTCGTAAAGTCGACCAGTTCAAGATCATACTCGATTTTTGGTAAAATGGTTTGATAGGGTACGGTGTCTTCCTCTTGAAAAATGGTGCGCAGGGAGTCTGCATTCCCAATTAGTCGCTGGAACGCAAGCTGAAACAAGCGTACATCTATCTTCAGATGAATGTCAAAGGTGTAAACGGTATTGTACAGTGGAATCTCAGGTGCCATTTGTTGGCCGATCCAGATTGCCAATTGACTTTGTGTCAGGGACCTTTTCGATATGTTGACGATTTGACTCAAGCTTTTTTATTGTTCAGATAAACGGTTATATGGCCTACCGTCATGAAATTTTCGATGACCATATCTTCTGGCGGAACTTTAACCCCAAACTCGTTTTCGATGAAAAGTATCAGTTTCATCATACCCATTGAATCTAAAATTCCTCCGCCCAAAAGGTCGTCATCAGACTCCAGAACATCATCTAGTTGCTCATTGGTGAGCTCGTTGGTTATGTACTCCAAAATAATTTTGTCCATATTATGTACTGATATATGTTTTCATAATTTTTTTCCTATCTATTTTTCCCGAACCTGTTCTTGGAAAGTCGTGCATAAACTCAATGGATTGGGGTACCGCATAAGGGGGAAGACTCATCTTACAGTGGTCTAGAATATCCTTTGTCTCGACTGCGCCCGATCGATTGAGCACTACCGCGGCCATAATTTCCTTTTCACTTTCCGATTTATCCAAGACCACGACCGCAGCTTCGTAAACAGCCTCATGCCTTAAAATTGCAGCCTCGATTTCATCTACCTCTATACGATAGCCCCTAATTTTTACCTGACGGTCATTTCTTCCCAAAAAGAGGAGCTCTCCATTTGAGTTTTCCCTGACGATATCACCGGTGCGATAATAGATGGTTGCTTTACCGTCATCCTCCATGCGGAAAAACGATTTTTCGGTCAACTCTGCATTATTCCAATAACCTCGCATCATCGTAGAAGTAGCTACCACAAGTTCGCCAGCCGCTCCTTTTGCAACTTGGGTGTCTTTGGTGTCCAGTATTTTATAGGTGGTTTCGCCCCAGACCGCGCCTATCGGTATGTGTGCATCCATTGCTGGCAACTTATCTATTCGATAACAGGCACATTGATTTATTTCGGCAGGGCCATAAACGTTGTAGTAATTAGCCTGCGGACACAATTGCATTAATTGCGCCAGGTACTTGTTCGGAAAAATTTCCCCTCCGAACAATATATGTCGCAGAGCCGATAAGTCGCGTTTATCCATCGAATCGGTTTGCAACAATTGTATCAGGGCCAGTGGTACGGAGTACCACAATGATATTTTTTCCTTCTCTATCAAATCGGCTAGACTTGTGGCCATTTTGGTATGTCCCTCGGAAATGATTACGGTAGTGGCACATGCCAATGGGCCCGACAAATAACCCAAGGTAGAAATATCAAAATGTAGCGGTGCATGATTCGCCAATCTGTCGTCTTTTTGAAGGTCAAATTCGCGTACCGAAAGTTTGGCATAGCTCAGCCCGCTGCGGTGTGTGTGCATTATGCCTTTTGGATTGCCGGTAGAACCCGAGGTGTACATAATATATGCTAAATCGGATCCCTCGAGCACGGGTCCTTTGAAGTTTTTTAAGGGCATTTCAAAAATACTTTCCCAAGAAATGGCGGGAATCCCATGTTCGTTGACACTGCCCACAATTGATTTCAAGGGGGTATCCAATTCAAGCAGTCTTCGATGTTTTTTGGTCAGGGCATCATGGGTCACGAGGTGTTCAATGCCACAATCGTTCAATAAAAATGCAATTCTTGCTATGGGCAAAGACGGGTCTAATGGTACATAGGCCGCACCGGCTTTCATGATACCGTAGATAGCTATGGCTGTCTCAAGACATCGGAACATATAAACGCCTACCCGGTCGCCTTTTTCGACCCCGTTCAACACCAGATGTGAAGCAAGTTTGTCGGTCTTCACATCTAACTCTGAATAGCTGAGACTATCTGAAGCGAACCGGAACGATTCCCTATCAGGAAATTTTTCCGCGGCTGACTCAATTATATGGGGCAAGGTGGAAATCATTGAAAATGTGATTTAGAGTCCCAGTAGTTTTGAAATAATGTTTCTTTGAATATCGGAGGTTCCCGCGTAAATGGCCCCACCTACCGAATCGCGAAGGTTTCTTTCAACCTCGAACTCACTAAGATAACCATGGGCCCCATGGCTTCTTATGGCATCTAAGCTCGATTCAATAAAGCTCTCGCTAAGTTGTAGTTTTAGCATCGCGGATTCCATCATAGACGATTTACTCTGACTTTTTAGCCATGCTACCTTGTAAAGCAGTAGTCTTGAGGTCTCAAGCCGCAGCTTCATGTTCGCAATGCGATGTGATACGGCTTGAAAAGAGCTGACAGGCTTGCCAAACTGGCTTCTATTTTTGACGAATTCAATAGTCTCTTCCAACTGTCTTTCCATAGTTCCAAGCTGTCCGGCAAGTATGGTGCACCGATCATGCTCCAAAGAACTATTGGTAATAGCCCAACCAGCGCCTTCCTTTCCCAATAGATTCTCTTCGGGGATAAAACAATTCTCAAAGATGAGATCACCAAACGGTACCGTGCGAAGGCCCATTTTCGGTCTATTTAGGCCAGAAGTGAAACCTTTCATTCCTTTTTCAGCCAAAAAAGCCGAAATTCCCCATTTGCCCATTTTCGGATTTGTCTTAACGAAGACCAAAATAACATCGCCTATGGGCGCAAATGTGATATATTGTTTTGTACCGTTCAATATATAGCCTCCATCGACTTTCTCAGCCGTTGTTTCCATATTGTAGACGTCTGATCCGGCGTTTGGTTCTGTCAAGGCATGGCAGCCAATCCATTTACCCGAAGCTAGGGGGGGTAAGAACTTTTTTTTCTGCGCTTCGGTGCCGAATTGTAAAATTGGGAATTGTACCGTCCACATTTGTGCATTCAGGGCGAAAGGTAGTCCATTGTCCGTGCATGCGTAACCAAGGCCTTCCATGGCTAGGGTTGCCTTTAGTATATCAACCTCCTTGTCGGTACCACCGTAAGCCGCTGGCGTTGCCAACCCTTGGAGACCAAAATCCGCACATTTTTCCCAATCAGCTCTGGAGAAAATACTCTCTCGATCTTGGCCTATATAAGATTTGGCAAAGTTTTTCTTCGCAAAATCAATGACTTTGTTTTTGTAATCAATTTGTTCTTTGCTCCAGGAAAAATCCATATAAGTATATCGTTAACAGGTTGTTACGCTTTTTTTTGAATATAAAAAGGTAAAGATTTGTAAATTTAAAACCCGGGTAAATTAAATCTGAACGCTACTTAAGAAATAATGATAAGGGTTTTTTGCATCTGCCGATGTATTCTCGATTACGAGTTCCGAACCAATACCAAATTTACTTGCCAGATCTAGAAATAAATCCATTACGACCTGGTCTTCTAGGGCCCAGCCCGTTGAATCGAATACGGTCGAGGTGCTTTTAGCATAAGCAAAACCCTTTTGATTTTGTATCAGATCGACTAAGTCTGGTCCAATATCGGCCATTTCCAATTGTTGACATTCGCCTTCAACTACCGCTTGTTGCAAAAAATCCGGTACCACCAGACTATTTTTGAGGAGATCTATGGGTAATTCGATTTTTCCGGGAAAATCTGAACCGACCGCATTTATATGTATGTTTTTCTTTATGGGAACATTATTGAATAAAGGACCTTCACCCACATTGATCGAGGTGGCCGTACATACGATATCACTCAGCGACATAATTTCTGCTATATCGCTTATTATGATGTTGCTGGTGATATCGAACACTTCACAACGTTGGCCAAAGGTTTGCATAGCGGACCTATCTACATCGTAAATCAATACTTTTTGTATCTCGAAAAGCCTTGAAAGGGCATGTAGCTGGGTAATGGATTGAGCCCCGCATCCAATTAAACCGACAACGGAACTGTTCGAATCGGCCAAATACTTACTGGCGATAGCAGAGGTTGCCCCAGTTCTAAGAGCGGTCAATAGAACGCCATCGACAATTCCCTTAAGGTGGCCCGTGCTGGTCTCGTACGAAGAGATTGTTGACAATATAGTGGGTAAACTATGGGTCTCAGGATTTCTTGGGTGATAACCGACGACCTTTATGATCACTTCTTCGCCTTTTTTGTGCAAGGGCATCCATTCGACTAGCCCTGGACTCGGTTTTTCATAATTAAAGCCAGAGCGAATAGGTATCTCAGTCGTTCGTTTGTCAAAGGTCTTAAGTGCTTCGTCCAGTTCGTGCAGTAGAAGATCCATCAAATTATCAAGGCCGTGCATGTCAACTATTGAATTAACATCGTCACCTGACAAGATCAAGGTCTTCGGTCGTTCATTTTGCATAGTGAGTAGTGTAATCTTTTGATTCGAGCACCCAAATCTTTGATAAATTAACAACTTTACGGCATTCTACCCTACTTTTTATGACTTCTTTCGATAAAACGACCTATCTTTAAGATGATGGCTTTTTAATTATCCGTTCATCGTGTATTTTTAGATAAGATAAAAAATTAGCTTTTCTTGCGGGTGCTCTAAATCTAAAATGATTTACTTGACTGTAATTCCATTCATTAAAATCTAAGCATCGCAGTATGGCAAATTTTCTTAGAATCACCCTATTTCTTTTAGTCTTTTCACCAATTTGGTCCTATGCCCATAAGCCCAACCAGAGCTATATTTATCTGAGGGTGTACGAGAACGACGGTATTGAAGGACGCATCGAGGTTAATTATGTGGATCTAAATAAAATACTGGGTACAAACTTCGATAAGCGCGCACAGTTAGAAGATTTTGAACCTTACGTAGAGCAGCTTCAAAAATATTTTCTACAGCATACTTCCTTTAAATCGACCTATGGAAATCACAAGATCATTTTTACCGATCCAACAAGGGACAATGTTGGTCTAGGGGCTTTCATAAAGCTGAATTTTAAACTGGGAAATACAACCCAAATCCCAGATGAACTGGAAACTGAATATGACGGAATCTTTGAAAAGGATGATACGCACAGGGGCTTTTTGCTCATAGAGTATAATTGGAAGGCCGGTGTTATAAATAATGAGGCTCAAATTTCATTAAGTTTTACCCCTGATAGTACCAAGGAAGTACTTTCATTGACCGATAGTTCGGTTTGGAATGGTTTTATGGCCATGGTTCGGCAAGGGGTCTGGCATATTTGGATCGGTCTTGACCACATTCTGTTCCTTTTGGCCCTTATATTGCCATCAGTGGTAAGAAGATGGCACGATACCAGAATCGATCCCTCGAACAAACCTGAAATGACCATTAAGAAATCAGGTTTCATCACATGGGACTGGTTTCCCGTTCAGCGTTTTAGACCAGCGTTTATCTATATCGTTAAAATCGTAACCTTTTTTACAATTGCGCATACCATTACTTTGAGCCTGGCCTCTCTTGAAATTATCAACCTTCCTTCGAGATTGGTAGAATCGATCATTGCCCTTTCGATTGGATTGGCCGCCTATCACAACATCAAACCTATTTTTAAAGGGAAAGACTGGGTCATAGCCTTTGTTTTTGGCCTGTTTCACGGTTTTGGTTTTGCCAGCGTGCTTGCTGACCTTGGGTTGACCTCAGAATTTTTGACTTGGTCCTTATTAGGTTTCAACATTGGTGTTGAAGTAGGCCAGTTGGTCATCATTCTAATGATTTTTCCAATTCTTTATTTGATTCGAAAGTCGAAACTTTATCCCAAGATACTGGTGTATGGTTCTTTACTTTTGATTTTGATATCATTATATTGGTTTATTGAGCGGGCCTTCGATGTCAATCTTTTGGTAGAGGATTACCTGCGCAAGCAGGCCTTTAAGTTGGCACAGTTGGTGGGTTTGCGTTAAAGTTCGGAGCGTGCACAAATACCTGAGGCCATGAAAGAAAAAAAAGAAAGCTCAATATTGAAACGATGGAAGGTCAAGCAGAAGTCTGAGTCTGATGAAGCAATGTCCAAGGCTCCGCAGAATGTACCTTTACCACTTTCGCATGGTCAAGAACGGCTGTGGATGTTACAACAACTACATCCGGGAAATCCTTTTTATAATTATTCCGAAGCTTACGTCTTCAAAGGAAATCTCAATATCGACTGTCTTTTCAGGGCACTTCAAATAATTTACGATAACCATGATATCTTACGTACCACATATAAATTGAAAAATGGGGTGCCTTTCGCAGATGTAGGTGCTAAGGACAAGTTGAATATCTCTGAATTTAACGTTGGTTCTGAAATTAGTTTTGAAGATGAAGAGCGAATCCAACAAATGTTTTTGGCCGATTCGATAAGACCTTTTGATCTGGAGAATGGTCCGGTAATCCGATGTTCACTTTATAAATTCTCTGACGACTTGCACATCCTCTTACTCAACCTGCACCATATTGCCACGGACAAATGGTCGATGACTATTTTTAGGCAACAACTGGCTCAAAACTATGTTGCTCTTGCCAAAGGTGAAAACCCTGATGTAAAGGTTCCTCAAATTCAGTACCAAGATTACGCATATTGGCAGCGAAAGAAAACTATCGACGCCGATCAAATGGACTACTGGAGAGAAAAGCTTTCGGGAGAATTACCCGTTCTAACATTACCAAAAGACTTTCCCCCTCCATTGCAACCGACGTTTAAGGGAGCCTTCAATAGCCAAATTTTTTCAAGCGAATTATCGAAAGCGATATTGCGACTATCAAACGAATTGGAAACAACTCCTTTTATTCTGTTATTATCAGTGTATTATCTTCTTCTGTTCAGGTATACCGGGCAAAAAGACATTTTGATAGGTTCGCCCATTTCCAATAGAGACCAAAAATATTTAGAGGGTCTGATCGGCTTCTTTAATGATACCGTTGTTTTACGAACCGAACTTAACCCGGGAATGACTTTTAAGGAACTGGTTGGTAGCGTGAAAAAAACAACCTTAGAGGCCTTTGCCAATAAAGATGTTCCGTTCGAAGATTTGGTCAAGACCTTAAAACCAGAGAGGTCTTTGAACTCAACCCCCTTTTTTAATGTAATGTTCTTATACCATGCGGTTCCGCCTTCGCCCGATTTCGATTCCGGCCTTGAAATTTCGCAGGCTCCGTTCGATACGAAAGTGGCGAAGTTTGATCTTACACTATATATTTCCGAAAAGAACGAATCGTTGTCGGCCATTTTCGAATATGCGACTGATATCTTTGAAAATGAGACGATTGAGCGGTTACAAGGTCACTTACAGTTGTTGTTGGAGGGCGCTGTTGAAAACCCGGACAGACGGATTGCCCAGATTCCAATGCTTCTAGATGAAGAGAAGGAGGTGTTTTCTAAAGAAGAGTCGACCGATATCGAATTGAACGCATCGATCAAAGGAATACATGATTTGATTTCAGAAGTAGCGATAAAGCATCCGGACAAAAAGGCAGTAGCCTTTGGGGAAGATTCGATTACCTATGGAAGACTGGAGCAACGGGCCAACATGGTTGCCCAAAGTATTTTGGGTCTTATCAACGAGCAAAGCACCATTATTGGCTTAGCTACGGAAAGATCCATAGATATGATCGTTGGTGTTTTGGGCATTCTTAAGGCAGGTTGCGCGTATTTACCCATTGATCTTGAGTACCCTTACCAGCGAATTCATTTTATGCTCGATGATGCGAAAGTAGGTTTAATTTTATGTGATGAGAAGGGTGTTTCCATTGTTGAAGAATACGGCGTAACCACCATCAACATTGATAAATTGCCTTTAAGTTCTATTCACGACAATTGTGAATTGCCAAAAGTGGATCTTGAAGATTTGGCCTATTTAATCTACACATCGGGAAGTACCGGGCGTCCTAAAGGTGTGCCGATTTCACATAAAAATATTCTTAATTCTACTTTGGGACGGTTCAAGTTTTACAACGACGATCCCGAAGCCTTTCTACTCTTATCTTCAATCGCATTTGATAGCTCAAAGGCAGGTATTTTTTGGACACTATGTACCGGTGGTACCTTGGTTATTTCGGAGAAAAGAATCGAACAGGATATAGAAAAATTGGTAGCGACGATTCAAAGACACAAAGTTAGTCATACCCTACTTTTGCCATCGCTGTATGAACTGCTTTTGGATTATGGCAATGAAGAGCATTTGCAGAGTTTAGCCGTTGTAATCGTTGCAGGTGAGGCCTGCCCAACTTCTGTGTGCATTAAGCACTTCAACGCCTTGGGGAATGTTGCCCTATTTAACGAATACGGGCCTACGGAAGCTACCGTTTGGTGTGTCGCACACCAAATAAAAAGAGACGATTTGAAAGGACCGATTCCGATAGGAAAAGCTGTCGCCAATGCAGGTGTACATATTTTGGATGACAACTATGTAGTATTGCCCTACGGAGCCGTTGGGGAATTATGTGTAAGTGGATTGGGACTAACCAAAGGCTATTTAAATCTCCCTGACGATACTGTCGAACAATTCAGGGAAGTCGTGCTCGAAGCACACTCTAGTGCGAAAACCAGAATTTATCGAACCGGTGATTTGGCACGATATGGTCGAGATGGTAATATTGAATTCCTCGGTAGAAAAGACCAACAGGTCAAGATACGAGGGTATAGAATCGAGTTGGCCGAGATCGAAAAAGTAATTCTTGCAAATAGTTTTGTGGATAGGGCGGTGGTCATGGTCGAAAGTGACCTGGAAGAACTAGAACCGCTAAATATGGAAAATATGAAGACCGCTGAACTGCTACAGAAGCTTGAAAATCGAATGGATTTGAAAGATATGGAAGAAATACTGCGCACGGTGGAGAACCTAAGCGAGAAGGAGCAAGAATTTCTAATACACAAATTGCAATGAAAAAATGTTGGCATGAAACGAATCAGAAGATCAAATGAGTTCGAGGTCAATCTAACCATTAGTGATGATCATTTCATTGATCCACCGCGTGAAGTCCAGCGTAATGCAATGGTAAATAGGGCAATCACCGAATTTGTGGCCGATTTGAAGGCATTGGATTCACAGGCCAAAGAATTTGTTCCGGGCGAGACCATCAACGAAATGGTCGACCGTACCCAAGGCAATCTTTCGGATAGACAGATTATGGAAGATTGGCAGATTCCGCTCATGGAGGCCATGGCAAGAGTGGTCTGTCAAGCAGGGGGTGATATTCTTGAATTGGGATTCGGTCGAGGTATCGCCTCAGATATGATTCAATCTTATAAGGTGCGGAAACATGTGATAATGGAATGCAACAATGCCGTAATAGACAGATATTACAAATGGAAACAAAAGTATCCAGATAATAATATCAAGATGGTAAAGGGTCTTTGGCAAGATACGATAGATACCGTTGGGCTTTTTGACGGTATTTTCTTCCACACCTATCCCCTTAATCAAGAAGAATACATGAAATATGTAAAGGAAAGTATAACCTTTGCGGCCCATTTTTTTCAAAGCGCATCAGATCATTTAAAGCCAGGCGGCTCTTTTTCCTACTTTTCGAACGAAATCGATTCACTTAGTCGTGAGCACCAACGTCAATTACTGGAACATTTCACGTCTTTCAGCGTAGAAAAAATCAATTTGCAGGTACCTAACGATGTACATGATACTTGGTGGGCGAACACAATGATTGTAGTTAAGGCAATAAAATAATGAATACCGATATTCAACACAGAATCGAAAAATTATCTCCCGAGGGCAAAAAGTTGTTTTTACTCAAATTGAATCAGGCTTTTCAATCGAACCTGAATAAAAAGAACGGCTTAAGACGTAAAAGTTTAGTGGCCTTTGTAAAAGGAAAAGAAGATTTTGACGTAGATCGTTTAAGGGATGAGCTAAAAGCGAATCTGCCAGATTTTATGGTGCCTTCAAATATTGTAGCTTTGGATGCTTTTCCCACACTTCCCAATGGCAAGGTCGATAATAGGCAGCTTTCCAAGGTCAGGTCGGCGGCCACAAGGGAAGAGACCGAGGTGGTAGCGAGCCTTACCGATACACAAAACAAACTGTTAATGATATGGGAAGAAGTATTGAACTTTGGCCCCATCAATATCAATGACAATTTTTTTGAGATAGGTGGCGACTCTATTTTGAGTATACAAATAATCGCCAAGGCACGTAAACTCGGAATGACAATTTCCCCAAATCAATTATTTGAAAATCAGACTATTGCCGAACTTTCCCTTTTTGTGGACAAAAACACACCTGAAAACATTTATGATGAGGTCGTCGAAGGTAAGATTCCCTTGACCCCGATTCAGCACTGGTTTTTTGAAATTCATAAGTCGGCCCCCCATTATTGGAACCAAATGGTAAAAGTATCGCACCCCGAAGACATTGAATATTCGGTTCTTGAGGAGGCAATAAGTCAACTGGTCGGTCATCACGAAGCGCTTAGGTCTAGTTTTTATAAAGAAGGGGGTGAATGGAGGGCAAAAATCCAAAGACATCGGGAAGTCGAGTCTTTCCACTACTTCGATGTAGGAGATGTAAAGAAAATCAATAGGCAGAAAGAACGGATTCACCAAACCTTGGTGTCAGTTCAGGAAAAGCTTGACCTTTCCGAAGGAGGGCTTTTCAAAGGACTCTATTTCGAATGTGGAAACACCCAACAAAATCAATTCTTTATGCTTGCCCACCACCTGGTCATTGATATGGTGTCTTGGAATTTACTTTTTGAAGATTTTCGCAGTGTTGTTAAACAACTTCAGCAAAAGGAGAAGGTTCAATTGGAAAAGAAAACAGCCTCGATCAAGTTATGGACAGAAAGCCTGGAATCTTTGGCACAATCACCTGAGATTCAGAATGAAATAGCTTATTGGAAGTCTCAATCTGAATTAGATTTCCCATTTCCCAAAGATGTTGAAACTCAACGACACATCTATAGGGAGGATTCTATTGCAACGTACAGAAGTTCAATTGATGGGGAACGTACCCAATTTCTTCTAGATCGGGCCAATGAAGCCTATAATACACAAACCGAGGAGCTTTTAATATCTACTTTATGCACGACCCTCACCGATTGGTCGGGATCACAAGGGGTCACCCTTGGTATAGAGCGACACGGAAGAGATAGCGAAACCGCAGGTATAAGTATCGGAAATACCATAGGTTGGTTTACCTCCTTTTTCCCTCTGGGATTTAAAAAGGCTCAAAATAATGGAGTGGGGGAACAATTGAAATTGGTAAAGGAAAGGTTAAGGTCTGTACCCAATTCGGGTATTGGGTATGGCCTGTTAAAGTACATTGCCAAAAATGATAACTTTTCTTCGACGAGCCCACCTCAGTTAATATTCAATTATTTGGGTATTTTGAAGGAGAATTTCGAGGCTTCGGATATAAGCTATGAATATCTTTGGGAAGATGTCAGGGATGCTTCAAGTGAGCGCACAAATGTGCTCGAAATAAACTCCTTTGTACAAAATGGTAGATTGAACCTCCTATGGAGCTATACTACGGATTTGTATCTGGAATCCACGATTGTGGATCTTGCAACGAACTTTGAAAAAAACTTGCAAGCCTTATTACATCATTGCTCCACGGAGGAAGGGAGTAATTATACACCTTCTGATTTCCCCGAAGCAGATTTAAATCAAGATGATCTTGACAATTTGATGAGGCAATTTGAATAGAAATGGAGATTGCAAAAAAACCTAAGATCAAGGCTATTTTCCCACTGACATATATGCAGCAGGGGCTGTTATTTCATCATCTAATTAATAAGGATGATCAGGGCTTTTTGAATGTCGTCTGTGTTTTGAACGGATCAATGAATTTATCTCTTTTTGAAGAGGCATGGAACCAGACGGTTCGACGTCATGACGTACTTCGTACCACGGTGCATTGGCGGGATATCGAAAAGCCTGTAACTATCGTGCATCATGAAAGAACGATTAGCCTCACTTATTTTGACTGGAGCGAATCTACAAGGCAAGATAATGACAAGAAATGGGAAGAACTACAGGATGTAACCTTTCGAAAAGGCGTAAATTTTGAAAATGGTCCGCTATTAACCTTTACTCTGGTTAATTGTGGCAATTATGAACATCGACTTCTTTGGCCGACCCACCACCTTTTGATCGATGGGTGGTCTTCCCAGATTATCTTGAATGACTTTTTGATAATATATGATGCGTTGATCAAGGGGCAAGAACCGCTTTTAGCCGTACTCCCTTCGTTCAAGTCGTATTTAAATTGGATCGATAAAAAGAATATGGCCGAGGCATCGGCATTTTGGTCTTCATCTTTTGAGAACTTCAAGGATGTGGCACTTTTTGGAGATTCGAGCCAAGCTGCTGATGGAATCATACCATTATCTTCAAGTCTAAAGTTGTCTTCTGGTGAATCTGAAAAGCTCCGGTTATTGGCACGGGCATGTAAGGTGACATTGAATACATTGGTTCAAGGGGCTTGGTCGATTCTTTTAGGCAGATATTTTCATACTGATGATGTAACCTACGGCGTAACAGTTTCGGGGCGTTCTGCTGACTTTCCTAACATCCAATTGCTAACGGGGATGTTCATGAATGTTCAACCGGTACGCAGTTTATTGAATACGGAAGTAAAACTTTCTGATTGGTTCCAAGATATTCAGGTACGACAGCACAAGGCCCGAAACTATGAACATGTCAACCTAGACGAAATAGCTTCTTTTATAGAATGGCCCGAGGCGCGACCCTTGTTTGACAGCATTTTGATATTTGAAAATTTTCCACTTGCCCAATCGGAAAATACGGTGCTTAAAATGGTCGATTACAAAAGTGGAATCACCTCTACATACCCGGTTACAATTGCCGTGGTTCCCAATGAAGAGATACTTTTCACCATATCGGCATCTCCTGACGTGGTCGATCGAAAATCATTTAGCTGGCTTATAGAAAACTGGAAAACCTTAATGTCGAATATACTTATGGTTGACCAAGGGGAAACGCTGCAGGATTTACTTGTTTCAATACCGTTTTTTGAAAACTCAAAATCAGCAAAAAACCAAGAAGCTAAAAAAATCAAAGATAACACGGAATATGTGGCACCCCGCAATGAGACCGAATTGGAACTTGTGAAAATTTGGGAACATCTTTTCGGGCGTTCCTCTATTGGAATAAAAGACGATTTTTTCTCCTTGGGCGGAAAATCGCTGTTAGCGGCCAAGATGTTCGCCATTATCAACAAGCGAATGAAGGTTCATCTACTCCCAACAACCCTGCTCGAGCATAAAACCATCGGTTCGATCGCATCTTTGTTGACCGCAGGGGCCGATTCGAATTCTCCCTCATGGAAAAATTTGGCCCCGGTACGGGCCAAAGGAACGAAACCGGCCTTGTTTTGCGTACATGCAGGTGGCGGCCATGTTTTCTTCTATAACCTTTTGGCAAAATATTTGAGTACGGATAGGCCTATATATGCATTGCAACCTTCCGGCATTTTTGGCAATGAAAGTATGCATAACGATATCGAGGCAATGGCGCAGGCCTATAGCCGGGAAATTCAAATCGTGCAGCCTAAGGGTCCGTATAACCTGATGGTATATTGTTTCAGTACTGCAGTAGGGCTCGAAATGTCAAGAATTCTGAAGTCAGGGGGTTTTGAGACCAATCTCATTGTGATGGATACCATGGCCGAACAACGGCATTTGATGACCAAAACAAGAATGAAGATGCGTCTTTCCGGTTTTTTTAAACGCATGCTGAATAACCCTTCTAAAGTAGTTGGTACAATGTTTGCCGATCGTTATAATATGTATTTGAGACCGCAATGGGTCAAACTCTTTGGCTCGGTCGAGCAAAAGAATACAGAACGAATTCGTTTACATCTTTTCGATATCTATACTAAGTACAAATGGCAACCACACCGACTGGATATCAAACTAGTTTTGACCAAAAAGGCCGATAAACGCTTTAATATGGAGTATATTCGATCCTGGGAGGAGATTGCACTCGACGGTGTTGAGATTATTGAAACCTTAGGAGACCACCGTACCTTGTTTGATGAGCCTGATGTTCAAATGGTAGCCAAGACCATAGATGGTATGCTCTTGTGATTCAGCCTTTTGAAGTACTCTTGGACTTAGTCGGAGTACCACCCATCATTGTAAATGAAAAGTAATAGCCTAAACATAGATCACCAGTTTGTATTGCCAAAAAAGGATGTGCATGTTTGGTCGTTTTCAGCCGCCACCTCTAGACCTGAGTTGGAAGAGAAGTTGCAAGTTTTAGCGCAATCCGAAAGGGTTCGGGCGAGTAAGTACCGTTTTGATAAAGATAGGTCGGTTTATATTACCGGGCGGCACGCACTACGGATGCTGTTAGCACGTTATCTTGAAAGAGTACCACAGGATATTGTTTTTAGGTATACACCCTACGAAAAACCAATTTATGATGGGCCTACCGATATAATTTTTAATGTGTCACATTCAGAAACACAGATTGTTATCGCATTCACTAAACATCCCGGTCTTGGTGTCGACATCGAAAAAATAAAAAATGATTTTGACACCCTTGAATTGGCGGAGAACTTTTTCTCCAAGGAAGAGATAAGGGCCCTTTCGGCCTTTGACGAAGTCGATAGACACATGGCCTTCTTCAGATGTTGGACAAGAAAGGAATCTTTTATCAAAGCTGTAGGCCAAGGGCTTTCTTATCCATTGGATTCTTTTGCCGTCTCCATGGATGACGATTTTCGAGCTGAGTTTTTGAAAATAGATGGGATTCCCGCACAAGAAAACAATTGGAAACTCCATTCTTTTGTTCCAGCCGAAGGGTATATCGCCGCGATTTCCACCAATGGCCAGCCTGATACCATACAGTTTTATAATGGTAGCGGTATCATTTGATATAGCTTGGAACGATTTTTGACCCTCAAGGACGTATTTATTTATAACTTCGTACCATAAACACGAACATTAACAAAACACTTAGATCATGCAGAAAAAATGGATGTTGCCCCTGGCAACAGCACTTATGACAATAGGACTTTCATACGGCCAAGTCGTCGAAACAGTAGCCGATTCGACTGATGTTGCCCAGGAACAGGTTGAGATGGAGGCCATGGAATTGGAAAAGGCCAAAGAAATGGAGGAGGCCAAGAAAAAAGCTGAAAAAGCGGAAAAGAAAGCTGAAAAAAAGGCGGCAAAGGCAGAAAAAGAACGTAAAAAAGCCGAAAAAGAGCTTAAGAAAAAAGAGAAATTGGAGAAATCCATTTCATCACAAAAAAAGGCCATTGCAAAAGAAGAGCAGAAGATTGTAAAGTTGAACGAAAAGCTTACCAAAGGAAAAGCCAAAGGAAAATTATCTCCGGTGGCCATCGAAAAATTGAATGGTAAGATTTCAAAATCTCAGGCCAGTGTGGCCAAGAAAAAAGAAAAGCTGGCAAGACTGCAAAAGAAACGGTAGGCCTTTTCGAACGATATCAAGACCTCGAGAATGAATCTCGAGGTTTTTTATTTCAAAAAATTTTGGTGGCGCTTCCCAATATTTGACGATGCTACGAGCTCAATTAACTATAAACAAAGGGTATTCGGAGATTTTTATGTAACAAATCTGTTTCCCAAGCGTCATATGTTTACATCAATCTTTAAAACAATTATCATGAAAAGAGAGAATAAAAGTTTATTGGCCGTCACCCATCTTAGTCAACTTCTTGACTTTGTCACAGGCCTTGGCGGACTTATAGTACCGTTGATCATATGGCTAACCCAACGCGATTCGGTTATTGATATGGATGAAAACGGCAAATCGATTATCAACTTCAGAATCAGCATGTTCATCTATGTACTGATTTGTATTCCGTTGGTCTTATTGTTTGGTTTGGGCTTACTAGGCTTTTTGGTCCTAGGGGTGCTCTATTTCATATTCCCGATTATCAACGCCATAAAGGCCAGCAATGGTGACAAGCCTTACTACCCCTTAAGTATGAAGTTCGTATAGGGGGTTATTGGCGATTCAAAAACAAAAAAATCCGTCGCGGTAATACACCTGACGGATTTTTTATTGTGTTTGTATGGAAACCCTAAATTTTCGTGTTTCGAATCTAGCTATTCCTTTTTTAGTTGTTCAGCATCACCGGCATGACCAACATGGTAATGTTCTCGCCTTCATCCAGTCCATCTACCGGAGTCAATATTCCCGCTCGGTTGGGTAGGCTCATTTCAAGCGATACTTCATCAGCATTGAGGTTGTTCAACATTTCGGTCAAAAAGCGCGAGTTGAAACCTATTTGCATATCATCACCCTGATAGGCGCAGGTCAGGCGTTCTTCAGCCTTGTTGCTGTAATCGATATCCTCTGCCGATATGTTCAACTCGGCCCCTGCAATTTTAAGCCTTATCTGATGTGTTGTTTTGTTTGAGAAAATGGCGACCCTTCGTACCGAACTCAAAAATTGATTTCTTGAAATGGTCAATTTGTTCGGATTCTCCTTCGGAATGACTGCCTCATAATTGGGATATTTTCCATCTATCAACCGACATATCAATATGGTGTTGCCCAAGTTGAATTTGGCATTGCTATCATTATATTCAATAGTGACATCATCTTCACTTCCAGCTAGGATTCCCTTTAGTAAGTTTAGTGGCTTTTTGGGCATGATGAATTCGGCCACCTCAGAAGACGACACATCTTCCCTAACATACTTGACCAGCTTGTGGGCATCGGTCGCAACGAAGGTCAGGTTTTCTGGCGAAAATTGAAAAAACACGCCGCTCATTACCGGTCGAAGATCATCATTGCCCGCGGCGAAAATTGTCTTGTCTATTGCGGTGGCCAAAACATCGCCCATTATTGTGGCGGTACTTGGGCTTGCTACTTCAATGGCTTTCGGAAATTCGGCACCATCGGCATAGGCCAAGGCGTATTTACCATGATCTGAACTGATTTCAACAGTGTTGTTATCCGCTACCACAAAAGTCAATGGCTGCTCGGGAAAAGTCTTTAAGGTATCCAATAACAAACGGGCAGGTACTGCAATATTCCCATCATTGTCAGAATCGACTTCAAGAACAGAACTCATGGTCGTCTCTAGGTCAGAAGCCGATACCGTTAATTTGTTTTTATTCAAAACAAATAGAAAATTGTCAAGAATTGGTAGTGTGTTGCTATTATTGATGACACCACCAAGAACTTGCAGCTCTTTCAACAAATAGGTACTTGATACGATAAATTTCATTGATTTGATCTAGTTTTTGGCCTTCCCGTATCCTTCCATGAATAAAGGGAATTGGGGTTTCCGTAAATTTCCTACGTAACCTAGCAAAGATATTTGAAATGTCTTTTCGAGCGAAAGAAACTTATTAACATCGACCATTCTGAATTGTACGCTTTTAGATGGTCGTTCTTTTAATCGAGCGCTTGGCACTATTCAATCCAAAAGCCTAGCATGATTGATTTTCCATTGTCTTTTCAAAGGTGGTTTCCGTTGAACCAAAAATGTTCTCGTCCGAGATTAGCACAACAATGTTTATAAGTCAAAATCAAAGATGGAGATAGAGAATTCAGGATTAAGTGTGGCGACTTAAAGCGGGGTGGACTTTTTTGAGACTCCATGCTTCCGGTTTTGCCGCAAAGAGTAATTTGGTCTGTGACCAGACATTCCTGAAATAATCTGAACGGCGATAATTTTCGAGAGATGATTCATCTTCCCATTTGCTATGTGTGAAAAAGACCTGTGAATCACCACTGTCCTGATAAAGTTCCAACGAAATAAATCCTTCAAAATCCAAAATATGGTTTCGGTGTTTTTCGAAGATTTTCATAAAATTGGGAATTCTATCCTTTTCAAAAGTCAATTTCACGATTCGGGTAAGCATTTATTTAAATTTTACGGTGATGGCATCCAAATAGTCGAGCCCAAGAAGGGATGAAGCACTACCTCCGGCATTCGGGCTACTCTTATAAATCGCTATTTCAATATTTCCGGCGGCATTGAAAAGTGCCATAAGCTCCCCTGGACCTTTTCTTTTGTTTTTCTCGACTTCAAAATCGACGATATCACTGTATTTTTCATGAATTTTCGTCAATGTCTTTGTACGTGCCGACAATTCGAAATCTCTACCCTTTCTATACGCTTCGAAAAAATTCTTATGAATATTGGTGACGACGTTTCCGTAATTGTCGATGTAGATGACCGAACCGATTATTTTATTACCGTTGGCCGTAACGGTCGGTGCGAATTCGCGAATTTCGAGCAATTCATTGAATGGTTTTCCGACAACCTCTAGAGTTCCGCCTCGAGCTATGTGGCAAGCGGCTTGGATAAATACCCCCATTAAGGGAAAAGATCCATAATCAGGATTTGGTATTGCTATTTCCACCACTTTTTCTGGCCGTGTTTCCTTTGAAATTAGACCGATAATGCCATTGTCGGCACAAATGAAGTAATGACCATTAAGCTTTACTGCCAAAAGCTTTGTCTCTGGAGTTCGTTCAGAGTCGACCCCCACGATATGAACGGTTCCCTCTGGAAAGTTTTCATAGGAATTTTCTAGAATGTACGCGCATTCTTGAATATTGAATGGGCCGATTTCATGTGAAATATCAACAATTTTGGCGTCGGGCAATTCATTGTAAATAGTTCCTTTTAGAGAACCGACAAAATGGTCCTTTAGACCAAAATCAGTGGTTAGTGTAATGATCGCCATATGGCAATGTTGATATATTTAAGGAAGGTCAAACCTATTTTTTGTATAAATTTGTAGTACAAAATTATAACAAAATAACAGCCTTCCGAAATTTATCTTTTTCATCAATTCTAAACCAACAAAATCTTTGAACGAGCTAGAGCTGGAACTTACCGACATCAATCCGAGGGAATTCTTTGGTCAGGGAAACGAGAATATCAATCTTTTAAAAAAATACTTTCCGAAACTCAAAATTGTCGCCAGGGGCAGCAAAATAAAGGCCTATGGCGACCAGGAACTGTTAGAGGAATTCAACAAGCGTTTTTATATGTTGACAGCCCACGTGGCGAAATACAACAAGATGGATGAAAATGCCATCGAACGTGTATTGACGAGCAATGGCAGGGAAGATTACGAGTCGCCCGAAAAAAGCGGAGAGGTATTGGTACATGGTGTTAGTGGTCGGTTGATAAAGGCCCAGACCGTAAACCAGCGAAAATTGGTAGATGCCGCAAAAAAGAATGATATGGTGTTTGCCATCGGTCCGGCGGGTACTGGCAAAACGTATACGGGCGTAGCCCTCGCGGTAAAGGCATTGAAAGAGAAGCAGGTAAGGCGAATAATATTGACAAGGCCTGCAGTGGAAGCCGGGGAAAATCTAGGTTTCCTTCCGGGTGATATGAGGGAAAAATTAGATCCCTACATGCAACCCTTATACGATGCCCTACGTGATATGATCCCATCTGAAAAATTGGCCCACTATATCGAAAATGGGACAATTCAAATTGCCCCGATGGCCTTTATGCGTGGTCGAACGCTTGACAACGCTTTTGTTATTCTTGATGAGGCGCAGAATACGAC
Source organism: Aurantibacter sp. (assembly GCA_965215845.1). Lineage (GTDB taxonomy): Bacteria > Bacteroidota > Bacteroidia > Flavobacteriales > Flavobacteriaceae > Aurantibacter_A. The sequence goes on along the minus strand of CBDCEL010000003.1, from coordinate 658,740 downwards.
GCATGCCCAAATGAAAATGTTCTTGACAAGAATGGGAAAGAATGCCAAGTTTTTGGTCACCGGTGACCCAGGTCAAATTGATTTACCCCGCCGTCAGATTTCAGGACTCAAGGAAGCCATTTTGATTTTAAAGGATGTTGAAGGCATAGCCATTGTTTATTTGGATGATAAAGACGTAATTCGCCATAAATTGGTCAAAAAGGTAATCACCGCATATCGAAAAATCGAACATCAAAATTGATGGTATGCATGTCAAATCGCGAAATGTATAACCTCAAATCTGTCACAGCGAGCACAGTCGAAGTGTGAAGCCTAAAACTCAAAAATGACCAATACGATTACCGATACCAGTTTCAATTTTCCGGGACAAAAAAGTGTTTATAAAGGCAAGGTTCGCGAAGTTTACGCACTAGAAAACGACATTTTGGTCATGGTGGCCACCGATCGCCTTTCGGCCTTTGATGTGGTGATGCCGAAGGGAATTCCATTTAAGGGGCAGATTCTCAACCAGATCGCCACCAAAATGATGATAGATACCAAAGAGATCGTGCCTAACTGGTTGCTGGCGACCCCAGACCCCAATGTCGCTGTAGGCCATGCTTGTGAACCTTTTAAGGTCGAGATGGTGATTAGGGGGTATCTTTCGGGGCATGCGGCACGAGAGTATAAAACTGGCAAGCGTATACTGTGCGGTGTTGCTATGCCTGGTGGAATGATTGAAAATGACAAATTCCCCGAACCGATTATCACTCCCGCCACTAAGGCCGAGAAGGGAAGTCATGATGAAGATATTTCACGGGATGCCATTTTGGAACGCAAAATAGTTTCGGAAGAAGATTATCGGGCGCTGGAAAAATATACAAAAGCCCTTTTTGAACGTGGCACTGAAATTGCCCAATCTCGAGGTTTGATTCTTGTGGATACAAAATACGAATTTGGCAAGACCAAAGAAGGAAAAATTGTGCTCATCGATGAGATCCACACGCCCGATTCGTCTCGGTACTTTTATGCTGAGGGGTATGGGGAGCGGCAAAGTAGGGGAGAACCCCAGAAACAATTATCAAAAGAATTCGTGCGACAGTGGTTAATTTCAAATGGATTTCAAGGTCTTGAGGGGCAGACGGTTCCTGAGATGCCCACAGAGTATATCGAATCGGTATCAGAAAGGTATATCGAACTTTATGAGAACATAACGGGCGAGACTTTTATAAAAGCCGATGTTTCCAACATTCAAGAACGCATCGAGAAGAATGTACTTTTCTATTTGAAAAAAACAGACAAGGTGCTATAAAATATTAGGGACTTCTTGACATAATATCTGCGTCACTTCGATTTTCAGTCTTATTTTCCGATGTTATAATCAAACCTTCTTAAAACAATAAAAAGAAGATTCGACGGTTTTATTATATCACTCATAAAACCGAATTATGAAATTTAAAACCTTGTTTATTTTATCGTCATTCATTGGTATTACAACTTTTGCCCAAGTGAACATTGGAAAAAGTAAATCGCCAATTAATCTGTATGTTTCTGCACATAAGCAAGAAACATTTGATAAATTAAAGAATATCAAGACCATTTTTGTAGTTCCCAACTCTACTTTGGACAAGGAAGAACTGAAGGCTGCTATCAATGAAATCTGGACACTTAACGAAATTACATTTGTAGAAGAAGAACTGAATGAAGAAGAAACTGAAAAGTATAATCCCTACAATAATCTATCTGAAAAATACATTTCGCCCACCAATATGGTCATTCGTCTGATTGACAATGTATACTCAAAAAGTAAAACGGGAGGCATTATGGGGCCACAGATGCGAAAGATAGGGGCATATATTTCCTTTAAGTTTAAGGTCTCGATATTCGAAAACATTAAGGAAGGCAAAAAAGGTAAACTTAAATTTGATGACATTACCATTGCTGAGATTTTCTTCACGCCAAATATAAGATTACGTCAAGATGTTGCTTATTCGGCCGGCGGTAAGATGAAGATTGGCAGTCTTGATAAAATCAATGAAAAATATGGAGAAGAACCCGGTTTTTATAACTATGATATCGGATATGTAAAAAATTATTTTCAAGAGTTGAACAGAAGACTGAAGAATTCCGAAAATTTAAAAATTGAGGAAGGCATCGAAAAAAAGGACAGGCTCAAGGCATTGAGTAATAATGTCTTATATGTTCCTGAATGGAGCCTAAAGAAGTATAATGCGATGGCGGCAACTTTTGGAAAAACAAGGACGGCAGGGGAGCTTTTTGGCAAATACGAACATGAATATAAGTTAGTTGCTAATGATGAATTGAATTCCAAAATAGTGAAAGGTGATGATTTTTACTATTTAATGCACACTCAATTTAATCAAAAGCGAATTATTTCGGTGATTCATAGTACGACTGGTGAAATAATATACTTGGATGAAGATGGGGGATATAACATTAAGGAATCCGATATAAAAAAGCTCAGCAAGCTGATCGAAAAATCTTCTGGTGGGCTTAGTAAATAAGGCCATTACGTACCATTAAAAAGGATCGCCAAAAATGCGATCCTTTTTTAGTAGCGAGAGGGAGACTTGAACTCCCGACCTCAGGGTTATGAATCCTGCGCTCTGACCACCTGAGCTACCTCGCCGAATCCCTTTAAAAATGGGTGCAAATATAAAGTATAATTTCATCCCTATCAACAAACCCAGATTAAAAATATTCTATGCTAAATATTTTTTTATCATTCGGAAATATATATATTGGCCGAACAAACACTATTCTGAATGAGCGATAAAATAAAGTATGAACTTGAGTTTGTGATACAGTCTTCACCGCAATTGCTGTATCAGTATTTGGCAACACCGTCAGGACTCTCTGAATGGTTTGCCGATAACGTGAATTCACGAGGTGAAATGTTCAGCTTTATTTGGGACGGTGCCGAGGAAGAAGCTAAAATGCTGAAGCGAAAAAGCGATGAATTTGTAAAGTTCGCCTGGGAAGAAAATGATGATGACACTTTCTTCGAAATGAAGATCATAGTCGACGAGATTACCAAAGATGTCTCATTGTTCATTACCGATTTTGCAGAGGAAGATGAAGTTGAAGAATCAAAGATGCTTTGGGAGAATCAAGTATCTAGTTTGAAACAGGTACTGGGGTCGAAATAAACTTTATTGCAATATAAATATATTTGGTCCCGTCAAAAGCGGGACTTTTTCTATGCTGAATTTCAACGGACAATTAGTTTCAGAAGATGATGTTTTTTTGACCCACAGAAACCGGGGACTCAGATATGGTGATTCATTGTTCGAATCAATCCGTTCAGTTGATGGTAAATTGGTCTTTTGGGAAGAACACTATTTTCGCTTGATGTCTTCAATGCGCATACTTCGGATGGAAATACCGATGGAATTCACGATGGAGTTTTTGGAAGAACAACTGCTCAATACAGCGACAGCAAATGATTTGATGGAAGGAGCGGCCCGATTTCGACTAACGGTTTTCAGAAACGACGGAGGGGTATATCTGCCTGAAGACAGAAACATTTCGTACTTCATCGAGGCGCATCCACTTGAGAATAAGACCTTTTCCATTTCGAACGAGCCCTACGAAGTCGAATTGTTTCGTGATTTCTATGCGAATGCCGATATGCTGTCTACCTTGAAGACAAATAACAAAATAATCAATGTGCTCGGAAGCATTTTTGCCCAGGAGAACGGCTATCAGAATTGTCTATTGCTAAACGGGTCAAAACAGGTTGTCGAGGCATTGAATGCCAACCTTTTTCTAGTAAAAGGCCGGTTGCTCAAAACCCCTCCTCTTGAAGATGGTTGTTTAAACGGAATTATCAGGAAAAAGCTGATGACACTCTTGAAGGATTCCACCGATTATCAAATCGAAGAGGCCTCGATATCTCCATTCGAATTGCAGAAGGCCGACGAATTGTTTTTGACCAATGCGATACAAGGCATACGGTCTATAACCAAATATCGTAAAAAAGAGTTTGGGTATTCGACGGCAAATGACCTGATAGAAAAGCTAAATGCTTTGGCCAGGGCTGAATGACTAGTTCAAACTCGGATTTTCCGGTGAATTTGACCACAGCAGATAATCGCCCCCAAGCTCTACCATCTTCTCCTTCCAAAATGCGATGGACGATTTTTGAATGATACTGCTTTCATATTTGTTCTTGACAACGATCCATGATTTTGAGAGAAGTTCTTGGTCCAATTGCATCGACGCCCATCCTGAATAACCTAAAAAAAAGCGGATATCATCCTCGGAAATGGCTTGGGTATTGATTAGTTCAATGGTCTTGTCAAAATCTCCTCCCCAATAGATGCCATCGGAGATTTCAATACTATTGCCTATCAAATTTGGCACTTTGTGAATGAAATAAAGGTTGTCTTGTTCGACCGGACCACCATTATAAACTTGAAACGGAATTTCTATCTCTGAAACCAAATCCGTTATTTGATATTCAAGGGGTTTGTTCAAAATAAAGCCGACCGAGCCTTCTTCGTTGTGCTCGGCAATAAGAACCACGGAACGGTTGAATGAAACGTCACCGGTCAGGGCGGGCTCGGCGATCAAAAGCTTTCCTTTTTTAGGTTTTAAACCTACCATTTCAAGATATGCTTAATCACTAAAATAAGACAATTCTTATAAATTCCAAAAGAGGCCATAAAAAAAGCGCCTACCCATAGATAGACGCCTTAGTTCTATAATTTTTAGGACTAGTTCACTGAGCTTGCCAAATCAGAACCTGCTTTGAACTTCACAACATTTTTTGCTGGAATTTTGATAGTTTGTCCAGTAGATGGGTTTCTACCTTCTCTTGCATTTCTTCTAGAAACAGCCCAAGATCCGAAACCGACCAAAGATACGCGGTCTCCTTTTTTAAGTGACTTTTCTACATTTCCCAAGAAAGATTCCAACGACTTCTTAGCAGCTGCCTTAGTGATACCGGCGTCGGCTGCCATTGCATCGATTAATTCTGTTTTGTTCATAACGTAATTAAATTAATTGTTGTTAAAATGATTATTCGCTTCACAAATTTATGGGGATTTGTATCGGACACAAGTAAAACAGGGGGAAATCGCCGTTTTTGTTGATAACTCGGGCGGTTTGTTGATAAAGTAGCCTTTTTTTTACACCCTTTCAGGCCAATAATAGCAGGGGTTTAGCGGACATGGGCATTTTTTGACATTTTCAGCCCATTCAATAAATCGCTAATTGGCATTCTTTTTTTACCCGAAAATTGTACCTCCACCAAAACAATATATCCGCCTTTGACGGCTACCTTTAGTTCTTTTTTTGTAGCCAAAATGGTTCCGATTTTATGATTGTGCGAATCGACTTCCTTTGAAACCTTATAAATTTTTAGAAATATCGCTTCCTTACCGTTTATTAAATGGGTCCATGCGGTGGGGTATGGGCTAAGTCCTCTTATGTGATTGTAAATTTCAGCCAATGGCTTTTGCCAATCGATTTGGCAAGTTTCTTTGTATATCTTATTGGCCGACTTTATTTCTTCGCTCACGACCTGCTTTTCCGTGGTTGCCTTGCCAGAGGCTATAAGGTCGACAGTTTGAATGACCAATCGTGCACCAATGGCCATAAGTTTGTCATGAAGCTCGCCGGCGGTTTCATTTTCATCAATATCGGTTTCTTGCTGTAACAGTATTTCACCGGTGTCGATTTTTTCATCTATGTAAAAGGTGGTCACCCCGGTTTTTTGTTCTCCGTTAATAATGGCCCAATTAATGGGTGCCGCACCCCGATAATTGGGTAGTAAAGATGCATGCAAATTAAAGGTACCGTATTTTGGCATTCCCCAAACGACTTTTGGGAGCATTCGAAAGGCCACGACTATCTGAAGATTCGCTTTGAGCGATTTCAATTCGTCCAAAAACTTTTTGCTCTTGAGATTTGTTGGCTGAAGTATCGGCAACTCCTTTTTTAGGGCATATTGTTTTACAGCGGATTGTTGTAGCTTTCGACCCCTACCTGCTGGGCGATCGGGAGCTGTTATTACACCGACTATCTTATGTTCGTTCTCGTATATCGCCTCTAATGTTGCCACCGCAAACTCAGGAGTACCCATAAACACGATTCGTAATTTTTTCATTCTGCTATTTCGTATTCGTTTTTTGAGTTTATCTTGATCAATCCATCCTCAAGTAAATTTTGTAAGCCACCGATAACCACTTTGTTTTTTAACCCAAGTTGGGCAATTAGGGTTCTTGACGATTTATTCCCGTGGCGTAACGATGATATTATTCGCTGAGTCGTTTCCCGAGATATTTCGATATCTTCGTTTCGGGCACATACATCACAATTCATGCAGTTCTGGTTTTTTTCCTCCCCAAAATAAGAGAGCAACAAACGATTTCTGCAAATGACCTTATTGCGTACATACTCTAACATCTTCTCAAGCTTTTCAACTTTGGTCTTGTGCAGTTCCTCAACTTTTTTCACAAAATTATTGATGGTAATATCATCTTCACGCGGTACCAAAAAGTGAATTTCAATATCACTTGTTTGGGCCTTAAAAGTAATAAGCCCGTCGTTTTTCAGATGCTCCAAGACTTCGAAGACCTGTTTGTGCGTATGGCCTGTCTTCTTGACAATGAGGTCAATATTTATTTTGGTTTCAAAATCGAAAAGACCGCCGTAGGTTCTTAAAATTGTCTGAATGATCGGAGCGGTTTTTTTGTTCTTTTCCAAATAGTCGAAAAGGGCAACCTTGGAACAGATAAACTTTATCTCTGTTTTTTTTGAAAAGGATTCCGAAAGTGAAATGACCGAGTTCCTATCCAGAATGCGAAGGGCATTATACGTTAGCAGCGTATTGAGTTTATAGGTCTCGCAAAAGTCATACAGGCTGAAATGAAAAGCATCGACAACCAATTCGCCATAGGAAACTTGAAAGTAGTTATTGAGTTTGTTATATACCTTTTTGAGAAATGGAGTATCTGGCAACACACTTATGAACTGCGAGCTTACTAAATCTTCATCCGAGCTATTGGTCAGTAAAATGGCTCTTGCCGGACTGCCGTCGCGACCGGCCCTACCGGCCTCTTGAAAGTAGTTTTCCAGGCAGTCCGGAATTTGAAAGTGCACCACGAGCGATACATCGGCCTTGTCGATTCCCATTCCGAAGGCATTTGTGGCCACCATAATTTTGGTATCATTTGCGAGCCACGCACCAAGCTTTTTCTTTTTTTCCCCATTGTCCAATCCTCCGTGGAAAAAATCGGCACTCAGTTCGTTCGCATTCAGGTAATTCGCAATTTCTACGGTCGATCTTCTAGTGCGCACATAAACAATGGCGCTTTTATGGGTTTTGACAAATAGCTGTTTGAGGTAGTATCTTTTGTCTTCGGTGCGAATCACCTCAAAAGAAATATTGTCTCGGGAGAAGGAGTCCTTAACTACCAAAGGGTCAATAAACTTAAGGCTGTCGAGAATATCTTTGATGACCTGGTCTGTGGCCGTGGCGGTCAAGGCGATGACTGGTATTTCAGGGAAAATGGCCCTCAGCCTGTCACATTCGAGATAGGCCGGACGAAAATCGTGGCCCCACTGCGATATACAATGTGCCTCGTCTATTGCGATAAGGTTTACATTTATTTCCTCCAATTTTTTGAGGACGATTTCTTGTTTTAATCGTTCTGGGGAGAGATAGAGGAATTTGTAATTGCCATATTGGCAATTGTCAAGCAGGTCTATCAGCTCGAGCTGTGGAATGCTTCCTGCCAGGCTGACAGCCTTAATTCCCTTTTTCCGAAGATCATCTACCTGGTCGTGAATAAGGGCAATCAAAGGGGAAACGACTATACAAATACCTTCTTGCATCAACGCCGGTATCTGAAAGCAAACCGATTTACCTCCTCCGGTCGGCAATAGGGCCAGTACATCACGCCCTTCCAAAATGGATGAAATAATATTCTCTTGCGAGCCTCTAAAGCCCCCATGGCCCCAAAATTGCCTTAAAATTTCAACGGGAGACTTTTTCAACTTCTATTGATTTAACGTATCAAGAATAAATTTTATCCGGTTTTCAACATTATCAAAGGGCACTTCAATAACCGTATTTTCAAAGCGCTCATATCCATCTCGAAGGCATTCTTGAATTTTTAGGGAGTCTTCAAAACTTTCAAAACGGCCCTCATCGGTTTCGAAAATGTCCTCCCACATGGGAAGTAAAAATACAAAGTCGTATTTGTAAAGTAAGGCCGCCTCAATGAATTTGGGCCCAAGAGCCTGTCCATAATAATCCATATAGGCCAAAATATCGTGAATTCCCCGATCAAAAAAGACGATGGGTTTGTTGCTGTTTTCAGCCTGTTCGAATTGATTTTTTCTTCCCTCCAATAGTTTTCGATTGAACTCCAGAGGGTCCGATACGGCATTTATAGGATTGGTGTCGAGCGAACTAAGATCCCCGGTCTGCCTGGCTATGGCGGTGAAATCCCTTATTATTTCTTGAAAACAGGTGTAACCTTCTCGTTCAAGTCCTTCGATTAAAGAGGTCTTTCCCGTAGCAGGCCCACCCGTGATCACAATTTTTATTGGACTCAAATGTGATGGTTTTATATGAATCTAGGTCTAGTTCAAAAATAGCGATCGAAAGCCTATATTTGCAAAAAACCTTGCATGGATACCGAAAAATCGGAAGAATTTTATTCACGACTCAGAGTTCAACTCGAAGAAAGCAGCGCTTGGCCCTCAAACTATCTCTACAAATTCATCGTACCCACCGACGACGAGAAGATAAAACAAATACAAAATATCTTTGACAATGCGGGGGCCGTCATCGAATCAAAAAAATCAAAAACCGGTAAGTATACCAGTGTATCCATTACCGTCAATCTAAGAAATCCTGATGAGGTCATTGAAAAATACAAGGAAGTAGGCCATATAGAAGGGGTAATCTCATTATAAAATAGTTTGGCCCACATAATTTTGTTATTTTGGCTTCGTTATACTAATACGCTTTTAATAGCATAAATATCACAGTTTGAACAAAGTAGAAACCCTAGAATATAATACGGAAAGGCCGCATCTTATCATTCCTGAATATGGGCGTCATTTTCAGAAAATGGTAGACCATGCCGTTTCGATAGAAGATCCAGCAGAACGCAACAAGGTTGCACAGGCGATTATAAGCGTTATGGGCAATATTCAGCCTCATTTGCGCGATGTACCCGATTTTCAACATAAACTTTGGGACCAATTGTTTATCATGTCGGACTTTAAGTTGGACGTTGAATCGCCGTTTCCGATTACGAGCAAGGAAAAGTTGCAAGAGAAGCCAGAACCATTGAAGTATCCCCAGAATCACCCGAAATATCGTTTCTATGGCAATAATATCAAGCGAATGATCGATGTGGCCGTAAAATGGGAGAAAGGCGATATGCGCGATGGGCTTGAATTCGCAATAGCCAATCATATGAAGAAGTGCTATCTGAACTGGAACAAAGACACCGTTGAGGATAAGATTATCTTCAGACATTTGCACGAATTGAGCGATGGTGCCATAGACCTGGCCTCAAAAGAGGAAAACCTTACCGAAAGCGGGCAATTTCTCAAGAACCGAGGCGGCAAGGGCAACAGCCGAAGCACGAACAGCCATTCCAAAAAAAACAACCGAAACCGCGGCAAAAAGCGGTATTAAACCACCTAAATCTTAATGGGAACTTTTAAAATTGAGGGGGGGCACCAGCTCTCAGGCGAAATCACGCCCCAAGGTGCCAAGAACGAAGCCTTGCAGATTTTGTGCGCCGTACTGCTCACGCCTGAAAAGGTCGTGATCAATAATATTCCAGATATTGTTGATGTAAACAAGTTGATTCAGCTCTTGCGCGATTTGGGTGTCTCGGTGGAAAAATTGGGGAAGGGTTCCTATTCTTTTCAAGCCGACAATGTTAATCTGGATTATCTTCAGTCAGATGATTTCAAAAAGGATGGTAGCGGACTAAGAGGCTCTATTATGATGGTGGGCCCCTTGTTGGCCAGATTCGGTCAAGGATACATTCCCAAGCCGGGAGGTGACAAAATTGGAAGACGTCGATTAGACACGCACTTCGAAGGCTTCATCAAGCTCGGGGCTAAATTCAGGTACAATCGTGAAGAACATTTTTATGGCGTGGAGGCCGATAAGCTAATAGGTACCTATATGCTTTTGGATGAGGCATCGGTGACCGGTACGGCCAATATTGTAATGGCCGCAGTTTTGGCAAAAGGGAAGACCACGATTTACAATGCGGCATGTGAGCCTTATTTGCAGCAGTTATGCAATATGTTGAATCGAATGGGTGCCAAGATTTCCGGTATAGGTTCAAATCTTTTGACCATAGAAGGGGTTGACGAATTGAGTGGAACCGAACACAGAATGTTGCCCGATATGATTGAAATCGGCAGCTGGATCGGTCTAGCGGCCATGACCAAAAGTGAATTGACCATTAAGGATGTCAGCTGGGACGACCTCGGATTGATTCCGTCGGTCTTTAGAAAATTGGGCATTCAATTGGAACGTCGTGGAGATGATATTTTCATTCCTGAACATAAAGACGGTTATGAAATACAAAACTATATCGATGGTTCTATCTTGACCATTGCCGATGCCCCATGGCCCGGACTGACCCCCGATCTATTGAGTATTATCTTGGTGATTTCGACCCAAGCCAAGGGAGAGGTGCTTATTCATCAAAAAATGTTCGAAAGCCGCTTGTTTTTTGTGGACAAATTAATCGATATGGGCGCCAAGATTATACTTTGCGACCCTCACCGAGCTACGGTCATGGGCCATAACTTCGAATCGACCCTTAAAGCCACAACGATGACATCTCCCGATATTCGAGCAGGAGTTTCACTTTTGATCGCTGCGCTTTCGGCAAAGGGCACTTCGACCATTCATAATATCGAACAGATCGATCGGGGCTATGAAAATATCGATACTCGTTTACAAGCTATAGGGGCCAAGATAGAGCGGTTGTGACGGAATTCTTAAATAACAACTGCCGCTTTTCTTTCCTATTTTGGTTTTCTTTTTTAATTTTTGTGAATGGCCTTGACTATGAATGAGACAATCGAAATTTGACTATTCCCACCAAACCGAATTGGGCTTTGGCAGGTCATCAATTACAATCGGTTCCCCAATTTTCGGTGTGGCCAAAGGTATTCGCAGTTCTTGGGCCTTTTTTGATACGCGCTCAACTGGATCTGTCCACGAATGCAAGGCCAGCTTAAAGGCGCCCCAATGTATGGGCATAATGGTCTTGGCCCGGACATCGATTCCGGCTTGGACGGTTTCTTCAGGAAACATATGGATATCCGGCCACATTTTATTGTATTGTCCGCATTCCATCATGGCAAAATCAAAAGGGCCATATTGTTCGCCAATTTCATTGAAATGGGGACCGTAACCACTATCACCACTAAAGAAAATGGCCGTGCTATCAGATTTTATCACCCAAGAGCTCCACAGCGTACTTTGACCATTGTTCAATTTTCGACCCGAAAAGTGTTGTGCTGGAGTACATACCAATTCTATGCTCTTAAATCTGGTTTCTTGCCACCAGTCCATTTCGGTAATTTTGTTGCTATTGACGCCCCAGGCTTCGAGATGCACCCCGACTCCAAGCGGCACAAAGTATGACTCTACCTTGTTTCTCAGTTTTTTGATCGATTCATAATCGAGATGGTCATAGTGATCATGCGATATCACAACGGCGTCGACTTTTGGAAGTTTTTCAATTGCAATGGGCAATTCTTTGCTAAAGCGTTTGCCCCCAAGCAATGGATGGGGCGCCGGATTATTAACGAACATTGGGTCGATAAGAATATTTTTTCCGTGCATCTGTAAGAGAAAAGCGGAATGCCCAAACCATATAAGGCGTGTGCCTTGATAGGTAGCAATGGCTGTTGAATCTATTTTTTGAACTTCTAGGTCTTTGTCCGGCCTTCCATTTTCAACCTTTTGAAAGAAGAACTTTCGAGCTATGGAAAGCGTCTCAGAAAAACTGGCTTCCTTAGGAACGTCTTTGGTGTTTACAAAAACACCGTCTTTAAATTGCTTGGAAGACTGATATTGTATTCGTCTTTCTTCGGAAATATCTCCACCGAAAGATGGGTAAAAATTTACAAAGGCCCAATAGCCTATTGCCAATAGTGCAATAAGCACAGCAATCGATATTAACATGCGTCTAACTATTTTTTTAAGTTTTTTCAAGAGCTTTAAAGTTCAGAATGATTATTGAAAGTCATTGTTTTTGGCATTTGATTCAAGTACATGGTCACGAAGTGATTCGTTTAATCCTTTATATGCTTCCTGTATCCAACCCAGGTTCAAAAAAGGTGAGGCAATTCCTCGAAAATCTTCGTGTATGGTCACCTTCGTGCTCTTTCCATCGGGCTCCAGTATATAGCGATGGTCGAATGTAAATATTCCTGGAAAGCCTCCTTCTTGATTCAATAGCCTCATGGGAACCAATTCCATTACCTTGAATTCAAATTCAATAATTGTCCCATTAGGATTGATCAAATGATAGGTCAGGCTGTTTCCCTTTTCAATTTCACCCTCCTTGGGGACTAACACATGATTCCACTTTCCGTAGTCTTCTTCGTTCATTAAAACGTTCCATATTTGTTGTGGACTTGCCTCCATAACGAGCTCAGCATGCGCTGATTTTCTACCGATAACATATAGCAAAAGCAGAAGTGCCATCAGTATGGCCAATCCCATAGTCCACTTTGATCTTAAACCTGACATTGCTTTGTGTTCAAAGTATGTTCTTTGCAAAACTATAACGCCGGGGTTCTCGTCCTGTACATATTTTTCCGAGGCTCGTATATATTTTCCTGTTTTTTATCCTACTTCGCTCAAAGACGAAAATGAACCTTTGGCGAAATTCACAATTGACATTCTTCCCTGACATGGGCCACTCGGTGAACCCAGTGCTTCGAGATTCATTTTAGCTGCTGTCCATATTTCAATAATTCGTTCTGTAGGTCTTGATATTGAACGTCTTGTACCGATGATGAATTGGCAATTGCCAATGTTGCTGCCGTCGCCGCGGACTGTCCTAAGACCATGAAGACAGGCTCCATACGAATCGAACCAAAGGCAATATGTGAGGCACTGAGACATACGGGTACAAGCAGATTTTTACATTCCCCATTCTTTGGAACGATCGACCTATAACTTATAGGATATGGTTTAAAATTATGTGCTTCAACGTTGCCTTCGTTTTGTACATGGCCGTTTACATCTACATAACGTTGTACGTTATGGCTGTCCATTCCATAGGCAGCCAGACCAACGGGATCTTTTGCAATTTGAAGACCCTCACAATTATGCTGGGTCATTACATAGTCGCCGATCATGCGCCGTGCTTCCCTAATATAGAGTTGTTGTTGCCAGCCGTCCGGCCTTTCGAATTCATCCTTTGTCGTGCCCCACCTAGAAGCTTCTTCACGTACCTCACTTGGAATTCTAGGGTGATTGGCCAAGGTCCACATTAGGCCCATTTGGTAATCCCGATGCGCTTCGATAATCTTTTCACGTTCCTCGTAGGAAGCTTCGGGATAGTCGTAATTGCTTCCGATGTAATCTGTGGAAAAACCGAATTTATTGTTGGTGTCGGTTTTACGATTGGGCATTGCGGAATTGATCCAAGGCAACAACGAATTCCCATAACTGTACATATCGCGAATAGACCCCTTTCGGGCCTCATAATTTCTAAACAACAGCTCATAATCGATTTCCCTGTACCCGTCCGGTTTTTTAAAGGGAATACGATTTTCGGCAACATCCGTAAGGCACATTCGAAAACAATAGGCCTGTATTTTCTTGTCACCGCTGCCTTCAATACCGGGTTTTTCGACCACATTGGGTAACAACCCACTTTTTGGATTGCCCTTAACGATATAAGGATCAACCCCCGGAACAAAATTATGATGATGAGCATTTTTAGAGACAATACCGGTCAAAGAGGTGTTGATCATATTCGCCTGTACCCCGTTCAAAGTCTCGCCATATTTACTATTGCTTTCTCTACCATAGGTGTATGAGACGCCCGCACTAGCCATTAAATCGCCTTCATAGGTGGCATCTATGAACATTTTACCTGAAAAAATCGTTCCACTTTCCATTTCGATGGACAGGATTTTCCCTTTGATCTTTTTAACACCGGTAGCTCTATTCAGCCGTTCATTATAAACCAAGGTGATATTTTCCTGGTCGATCATCTCTTGGTATACCGAAAGGGCTGCCGAGGGTTCGAAGGTCCACATGGTGTTTTCCCCCTTTTTCGTTCTGGTCTGCCCACCATCTTTGTAATCCTCCTTTTTCTGCCATTTCCAGCTCGAGGGATTATCATAATATTTTTTGATGTTTTGGTAGAATTCACGTGAAATGCCACCAATTGCCTGTTTATTGCCAATATCGGTTTGCCCTAGACCACCCGTAGTCAGACCTCCGATACGAGTGGTGGGTTCTATCAATACAACAGATTTTCCCATGCGGCTGCTTTGAATGGCGGCTGCGATACCGGAGGAAGTACCGCCATAAATGACGATATCAAATTCCTTTGACTGACCATTCACGACTTGAAGAATGAGCAAAGCCGAGAAAAAAACTAGGACCCTGATTTTGTTCATTTTAGGGGTTATGATGGCGTGCTTTGCAATACGGAATGAAATTTTACTTTTCAATTAATTTCCCATCGGGATATAAAGCAAATCTACCCTTTTCCCTTTCGTGCACATTATCAGGGTAGGGCCAGGGCCAGCCTCCGAATTGGGTAAGTCCGTATTCCTTCATGGTCGCGCGAATCTCTTCTTGGGTGTTCATTACAAAAGGACCATGTTGAACTACCGGTTCGGCAATAGGCCTTCCCTGTAAGAGGATGAAATGGGCCGGCTGACCACCTGTCGTAATGCTCACATCACTTAAAGGGTCGAGAACAATACCGTGATTTTCCAAGATTGTTTCCTGCGAAATCTTGATATCGACACCCTCATAAAAATACAAAGTTCGAGTCACGTCCGAAGATGCCTTTGGGAGCGTGAAATCACTATTTGGTTCTGTATGTATGTTCCAAATAGCAACCTCATTTTCCTTATCGGCGGCCCATGAGTCAGGAGCCGGTTCAACCGCCTGAGTTCCTTTATAGTTCCCGGCAATGACCTTGATCATGGCATTTTCTTCCCTGACAACAGGAATCTCCTCATGCCACAACATTTTAAAATGAGGGTCGACGAACTTTCCCTTTGACGGTAGGTTCAGCCAAATCTGAAAAAGCTCCAGCGGATTGTCCCTGTCGGTATTTAATAACGGGAACATTTCGGAATGTTGAACCCCACGACCTGCGGTCATCCATTGAACGTCGCCTTGACCAAAGCGTCCTGCGGCCCCTAACGAATCAGAATGATCGCAAAACCCCTTGTTGACAATGGTGATCGTTTCAAAACCTCGATGGGGATGATAGGGAAATCCGGGAATTGTAGTTCCATGGTACATCCTCCATCCATCTTTAAGTACAAAATCATTACCCAAATTACGACCTTCCAGCGAAGCTATCGGACCCATCTGTTCGTTCCCTTTCGGGTAATGGTCCAAATGGTAAACTGCAAATAAAAAAGGATCTTGGGTTTCCCAGGGAAATCCCAGCGGGAATACTTTCAGAACTGTGTTATTCATTGATTTATTATTTTTTTGTGAGCTTTCGCAATTTCCTGTTAGGGTTTTGCTCAATTTTTACCAATGGGTGGCGGTCCATCCGGAATGATCGGTTTATATACCTCGTCGCCTTTTCGTTGTTTGAATTCCGCTTTTATTTTTTCTATGGAAGATGGGCTTTCGAATAAATCGACCGCCGTCATTCCCAATGCCTTGGCGGCATGGATCATGCCCTTGTGACCAATACTCATGCCTCCGCAAGCCACAACGGCCCATGAATGCCAAGGAGTATCTTTCGGGGCAACAGTAACCCCTAGGTTGATGTTAGGTACATTCCAACTGACATCACCCACGTCGGTAGAGCCACCACCGGGATTTTCCTTTGTTTCTTGAAAAGGCTTGATCTCACTTACCATACCGACCTGTGGCTTTCCAGTTGCTTCCTGTATTTTTTTTCCGAATTGCGTTTCTTCTTCGGTGTAGCTCAAGGGACCCAAAAGCTCAAGATTGTTCTGCATTAGCTCACCACCGGCGCGGTTGACCAAGACTTCGTAAATACCCGAGATCAAGGAAATCTTATAATCTACATTTGCCATTATTGCGGCACCCTCGGCCATTTTTTGAACTCGCTCGTAAACCGGCATCATTCCACTTCGCTTGGTATCACGTACACGTACCCAAAGTTTGGAGTAGTCTGGAACGACATTCACCACTTGGCCGCCATCCTGAATGTGATAATGAATCCTTACGGTCGGTTTTATATGCTCGCGATAGTAGTTGATCCCGGTCGTGTACAGTTCCAATGCATCGGAAGCACTACGCCCGTTCCAAAGATCACCCGAGGCATGGGCGGCCTGTCCGAAAAACTCGACCTTGAAATCGACCAGGGCCAAGGTACTTTGTACATCGGCCTCGGTCTCTGCCGAGGGGTGCCAACTGAGATTGACGTCAACATCGTTCCAAAGGCCTTCGCGAACCATCCATATTTTTGCAAAGAATTTTTCTTCTGCTGGAGTGCCGAGAAATTTGATGGTACCTTTGATTTTTCCACTTTCCATCAATTCTTTTACGGCAATAGCGGCACCTAGACTGGCAGAGCCGAAAAGATTATGTCCGCAGCCATGACCGGCAGCACCTTCGTTCAACGGTTCTTTTTCGGGTTGCGCTTTTTGCGATATGCCGGGCAATGCATCGAATTCCCCTAAGATACTTATGACAGGTTTTCCCGAACCATAGGTCGCGGTGAAGGCGGTGGGAATTTCCGCAACACCTCGTTCCACCGTGAATCCGTTCGCTTCGGCATAATCTGCCAGAATTTTTGAAGATTTCGTTTCTTCGAAAGCCGTTTCTGCAGCCGCCCAGATGGCATCACTGATCTCAATTAATTTGGCTTCATGTTTTGCAACAGATGCGATAATGGCTTTTTTGCCATTGGTCATTTTTTGGGCTTCGGTACATAAACATGCCATGAGTGCAAGGCCAAGTAGCAGTGGTTTTTTCATTTTCAATCTTGAATTGGTTCTACATTCCGTTTGACCTAAATATAATGAACTCGTTTGAACTTTTTCAATTGGTTAAAAAGTTCAAACGAGTTCAATAACAAGACAACTACGCAAGCGCCTTTTGATAGACTTTCAGACAGCGTTCGCGAGCCATTTTATGATCTATCATTTTGTGCGGATAGGTCAACTCGTTCAAATCGGTCACCCATTTGTTGATGTACTCCTTTCCCGGATCAAATTTTTCAGCTTGGGTCATCGGATTGAATATTCTGAAATATGGTGCCGCGTCAACACCGCTACCAGCGGCCCATTGCCAATTGCCTACATTGGCACTTTGGTCATAATCCAATAACTTCTCGGCAAAATAGGCTTCGCCCCATCGCCAATCTATCAGTAGGTGCTTGCATAAAAAGCTAGCGACCAACATACGGACCCGATTGTGCATATAACCTGTTTGGTTCAGTTCGCGCATGCCCGCATCAACTAACGCATATCCCGTTTCGCCACGGCACCACCTTCTGAATTCTTCCACATTGTTTCGCCATTCAATGCGATCGTACTTCGGTCTGAAGGCCTTATCCACGGTATGTGGGAAATGCCATAATATTTGAATAAAAAACTCGCGCCAAATAAGTTCATTCCAAAAAACTTCATTGTTTTCTGCAATCGCTTTTTTTATCATTTTTCTGATGGAGACCGTACCGAACCTCAGATGCGGTCCTAGTCTTGAAGTACCCTGGTTTTTCGCGGGAAAGTTGCGCGTTTTTTCATAATTCTCGATAAGTGTCGGGGTGACCTCCCAGGATGGAACCGTTATGGAAGACCTTTTAAAACCGATTTCGGCTAGTGAAAGATCAGCCAATTCCGCTTGCCGGATAAGGTTGCCAAAGTGTTTGTGTACCACGGCTGTTTTTATATCGTTTTGCGGATTGAATTTTTCCTTCCAGCGATTTTTGTAAGGTGTATAGACCACATACGGATCTCCATTTGATTTGACGATTTCCCCTTTTTCGAATATGACCTGATCTTTGAAGGTCAGAAAATCCACACCATTATCGGTCAAGAGTTTCCCGATATTTTTGTCGCGTTCCAGCGCATAGGGTTCATAATCATGATTCGTATAAACTTTGGCAATTTCATATGTATCGATAAGTCTAGTAAAGATCTCCTGTGGGGTGCCCTGATATAGGGCAAGGGAACTGTCGTGGTTTTTTCGGATTTTTGATCGCATTCGCCGTAATGTATCATGGATGAAAGTGACTCGAGCATCATCTTTGGGCAATCTCTCAAGAATATTTCGATCAAAAATAAAGATGGGCATTACCGGATACTCGCCTTTCAATGCTTCCAAAAAGCCGACATTGTCGTCTAGGCGCAAATCCCTACGGAACCAAAAAATGGATATTTTCTTGTTCATCTCAAATGACCATATGTTCGAGCTTGCTCGGGCGATTTTCCATCTCACCGAAAAGTTCGATCAGCTTTTGCTCACGATAGCTGAAAATTCGTTGCAACTGTTTTTTTACTAGAATAGGATGTACAAACTGACCTAATAGGCCAAATGGAATTTTATAGTCAATAATATCCTTCATTTCGACGCCCCCTTCGATTTCCTTTATAAAATGTTTATGGTGCCAGAGGGCATAGGGGCCGAAACGTTGTTCGTCTACAAAGTATTCGCCCTCTTTGACATGGGTGATTTCTGTGACCCATTTGGTGGTGTAACCTTTAAAAGGGGAGACCCTATACTGTATGATTTGACCAGGATACATCGTCTTATCTGCACCTGAAAGAATCTGAAAACCCATTTGGTCGGGGGTTATGGTTTCCAAGTTGTACGGATTTGAAAGAAAATCCCAGGCAGTTTTCCGATTGATGGGAAGGCTTTGTTCGGATCGTAGCTGATACAATTTCATAAGTTCGTTTCGGCAAAAATACATTTTTGTCTAATAAATTTAACATAAAAGTTAGACAAATTATCAAAAAGTAATTCGCACATTCCTTGATCATGTCAATAATTGCAATGTTCTTATTTAGGATTTTGTTAACAAACGGCGCCTTTCATTCTATGTACTTTAGCGAAAATGTAAAAACCATATTCAAATGAAAAAATTGACACTATTACTTTTTGCCGCTTTGGTTTCTTTCACGACCGAGGCGCAAATCAACACGCCTGCGCCTAGTCCGTTTTCCAAAATGAAGCAGACTGTAGGTTTGACCGATATTACCGTGGAGTACTCACGGCCCTCAATGCGAGGTAGGGCAATTTTTGGGGATTTGGTCCCTTATGACAAAGTTTGGCGGACCGGAGCCAACGCCAGAACAAAAATTACATTCAGCGATGACGTTACTTTCGGAGGAACTGATGTTAAGGCCGGTACTTATGCCTTATTGACAAAGCCAGGGACTACTTCTTGGGATGTTTACTTGTATACCGAAGCCGGTGGAGGTGGACTTCCGCGGGAATGGGATGATTCAAAGGTTGCAGCCAAGGCTTCGGCCCCGGTAGTGAATTTCCCGAAGGAAATGGCAGTGCAGACCTTTACCATAACCTTTGACGACCTGAGCGATACAGGGGCCAATCTTGGATTGCTTTGGGATACCGTGTATGTACCTGTCAAAATAGGTGTCGGTGCTGATGCTACCGTCATGGAGAATATCGATAAAGTGATGAACGGACCAGGTGCCGGGGATTATTACACCGCTGCGGTCTACTACATGAATGCCGGAAAAGACATCAACAAGGCCAAAGAATGGATGGATAAGGCCATGTCGATGAGCGAAAAGCCGGCCTTTTGGCAGTTGCGCCAGCAATCGTTGATCTATGCAAAGGCAGGTGATAAGAAAGGCGCTATCGAAGTAGCCAAAAAATCGTTGGCTGCTGCCAAGGAGGCAGGTAATGATGATTACGTAAAAATGAACACCGACTCTTTGAAAGAGTGGGGTGCAATCGAATAGTAATTATTTTGAAACAAAAAAGCCCGACCGCACGTCGGGCTTTTTTTTGTTTTAGAGTTTAAGTGCAAATAGCAGATTCTCCCATATATTATTGGATAGATCTAACTTTTCTTTCAAGGCTTCAGACGCGACCCTATCATCCCTGAACAAGGCCAATGCCAGTTTTTCTTTTGGTTTTTGATTTTCCAATTTGGCCATTAAGAATTTCAGTTCATCCTGCTTTTCGAGTCGCTGTAAGGCCAATAACCCAAAAACGTGGTCAACATCAGACTTATGAACATTATCCTTGGAATAGTCCACTATGCCTTTGAGCAATTCCTCTCTTTTTAAATTTTCCCCAGAGGCACCGTAGGCGATGGCCAATAGATAATCTTGTATTCGTTCATCAGGGCCATAGGGTTTGCCAACGCCAATATTTTCGGGCCACTCTTTTGACTTTTCCAAAATGGCGATTGCCCCCTTGTATTTTTTCTTGGTAAGGAGCTCTTTGGCGACCCCTAGATGTGCTTGTTCGTAGATCTCTCGACTCTCGCTGGCATGTTCATAGGGAAGCACTTGAATGTTTTCAAGAACTTTCAACACGGCTGAAAAACGACCCGTGTTCAACAATGCCTTGGCATGTGCCAGACCGATATTATAATTTTCAGGGTATTTTTTATAGGCTCTTTTGGAAACTGCAAGGGCCTCGTCGAATTTATTGTTTCGTAAGTAAAATTGAATCGTTTCTTCCAATACCTTCCAATCGGTAGGCTGCAATTCCATTGCTTTTAAATGATCATTTTGGCGTTCCTCAATACTAGCTTCCTTTATCAAAGCTGCCCTAAAACGGTAGAACACGTCTGAATTTGGGACATTGCCCAATTCCCTTAAAATTGAAACCCCTTTGTCTCGAAGTCCGACCGCCAAATAATTCTGTGCCAGATAATACTTCAGTTTCCAGCTATCATTTTGTGCTATCGTCCATTCCAAAACTGGTATTGTTTCACGACGATAGGGGAATACGAGATTCACATTTCCTGAGATGGCTTCATTCAAAAGCCGTTGGCCCTCAACTGGGTTCGCATCTTTTTGGAGATAAGCTGCCCATAGATTATTTTTCACCTTGGCCGGGCCCGATAATAAGGTCAATAACGCTTCGGTCTTAAAACCCAGGGCGGTATATTTTATGGCCATTGAGAGCACCGTTTCACCAATGAATTCGTTGTTTATCCCGCTAAGTGCCAACGAGTCGATTCCATTTTCGAAACCGTTGATCCTTGCTCTTTCCAAATTGACGAAGTGGTTCAATGGATCTATTTCCGTTATTCCGGCTGCATATTTTTCAAATGCCTCCCGATTGTTTCGAATTCTCGCCAAAACCAGTAAGACTTCCCGTGCATTGACATTATTCAAGTTGAAAGTCAATGCCTTGGCGGCATACATTTCAGCATTGTCATATTTTTGGTCTGCCAAATAAATCTCTGCCATTTGCGCAAATGCCGCAGACCGATATTTGATGTCGCGAGCGGCCCACCCAAGTGATTCCAGCGCGTTCAAATGGTCACCGTTGTCCCTATAAGTTATTCCGACAATGTAGTTTGCGCCAGGGTTGTAGGTGTCCATTCTCAACACTTTGTTCGACAACTCCAGCGCCCTTTCAAAATTCGTTCTACGGTATTCAAGATCGGCAAGTGCAACAAGTGCGGCCCTATGTGAAGGATCTAACTGAATCAATTTGGCCAATTTGGAATGCGCGAGGGCATATTCGCGGAATTCCAAGGCCTCAAGTCCGTCTTGATAGAGCTGCTCGGTTTCGGAAACTTTTAGGTCTTCGTCCGGATGGAACGGCCTTTTCAAACGTTTATCATTGATGCCATTGGTATAGTGTAAATCTGTACCCATTAGCGCTACTTCAAGCTTATCTTTCGAATTTGCCGGAATTTCCAAGGAAAAAACCTCCATTGGTTTCAAGTTCAATTTTTTAGACAGAACCATTTCGTCATTTACCTTTACGAGTAGCTCTTCATTGATATTTTGAAGCGCATTAAGCCCAATAAGGGCCTTGCCGTTGTCGTATTCCACATTTAACACCCCGTGTTTTGATGCATCTTCCATTCCGCCAATTTCCTTATACGGAAACCATATTTCTGACCAGGAGTCCATAACAAACGGTTCAAAGCCAACTTGACTTATTGGGTTTACCGCACCCGGAAAATATTGATCAAAAAGCCTACCAGCCTGAAATTCTATATATTGGCCGTCTGAATCGGTCAACAAATCCTCCCAGATTCCTCCACCTCGTGAAAGATCCCAGAGCCATAGCTTTTGCCCGGGCATTTCTTCATAGGGCGCCCAGGTACCGAAACCAAAGTTTCTATCGTGGTAATATCCACCAAAAAAATCATTGAACTCCCCAACGACGTGATAAGATTTTGATGGGCCAAAGGTATTGTTCTTGTACATCGATAGATTCCTGCCTTGTTCGTCAACAGGCCAGGGGTGGGCGTTTCCGTTATGCTCCACATATTGGTCACCGGGAATGAAGAATTCCAGATCATAGGTGGCCACCGCCGCAGCGGTCATCCAATTGTAATAAGATTGGGTTAGGGGAGAGGCATTATACCAAGAGGCATTGGTCTCGAAATAGGCTTTGTCTTCTTCGAGGCGTATTTCAACCGTCCATCTGGTGTTGGAAGGAAGGTCAGTATTGCCCACAACACAGCTCACACTACCATCGTAATTGGTTCGGGTGAGATAATCGACAGAAGTAGCCGTGGAAGGATGATGCCCTATGATGCCAAAATTGAATTCGATGCCTCCGGATGTCCATGGCCCCCGCATTGCGATATTTCTGAATTTGACAACCTCGTTTTTATACAAAAACTCCTCACCTGTACTTTTTTCAACAGCACCCCAAACCTTTCCTCCGATTTCGGGCAATACAAATACCTTAATAAAGTCGTTCTCTAATGTTACGACCTTCCAATCTCGTCTTTTTGGTTTGTGCTCATAGGACTCAAATTTGAAATATGGGAATATTTTTGGATTTTCAGACAATATGGGCACCGGATTTGCCTTGCCAAAACCATAGGTGTCCAAAGACATTATTTCTTCAGTAATAGTTACTTGCCCGATTGCCTCAATTGACCCGATCAATAGGGTACAAAGCAGTAATTTTTTAATCATCTTGGTTGTTTTGCCACTTGAAAACCAGTAAGGGTGCGTTATTCTGGGCGACGAAAAGTAATTTCTCCTTGTCCGACGTTTCAATGATTTTTGAATCACGTACCTGTCCCATTATTTTCATTCCTGTTTCTGTTTGATCGACCGCTGTAAATTGACCGCTGCCGTTGTTTTTTAAGACCAATCCGTAATTCGCATCGTAACGGCCATATTTTACACGTGTATCAAAGAAATTGCCGAATACCAATAGATCTTGGTCATTGTCGCCATCAATATCGAAAGGTGTTACATTATAAATCGGTGACAATTGTGCCTCAGGTGGAAGAGGCTCGGCCGTGAAGTCACCATTGCCGTTGTTTCGAATGAGAAGGCTCCTGAACTGTCTAGCCTCTAGTTTTTCAGCGCCTTCAAGCTGTTCAGACTCAAAAATATCTCGAATCGCTTGATCTGCATAATCGGAATAATTAGGGTATTTGTCCTTTAAAAAATTCAATTGGGTCGTCATATCATCCTTTGAGAAAACAGGATAATTCTTGCCGCCCGAGTAATTGCAAAGAATAGGATCGATTGCACCATTATTGTCAAAGTCTTTCGCGAATATCGTGACCGGATTTTCAGGGGTTGCCTTATGCTGGGAATTCAATCCATGATTTCCCGCTATCAAATCAAGGTCTCCATCGCCATCCACATCGACCGATTCAATGGTATTCCACCATCCTGTATAATTTTCCGGGTTTTCCAAAACTTTCTTCTCCGTGAGCTTACCATTGTTATTCTCAAAGAATCTTATTGGCATAAATTCTCCCACCACAACAAGGCCTTCATTGCCATCGTTATTGAAATCGTGCCATTTGGCATCGGTTACCATCCCCATAGCCGCATGCTCGCCCAAGACTTCATTGGTGGCATCGGTGAAATCTCCATTCCCATTGTTCAGATAAAGCCTGCTTTTTGGGGCCAGGGGATAGCTGCCCGGAATCAAACGGGCGCCAACGAACAGGTCCAAATCCCCATCCTGATCTATGTCATGGGATACGGCGCACGAACTACTAAACTTGTTGTCAGGTATTGATTGCTCGCGCTTCTTGAAATTGCCGTTGCCCTTGTTTATGTACAAGCGGTCTATATAATTCTTATGGCCGTCGTCTTCCTCGTTACCTCCACTGGCCACATACAAATCGGGTCTTGAATCGCCATTGGCATCAAAAAAAATGGCATCCACATCTTCAAACGAACTGTCATCAAGGAATGAACTGGTTCGTGTATAATTACCATCTTGACGTTGAAGGTATAGAGAGCCTGCCTGGTCTTTTGCCCCCCCGATGAACACGTCTGTTAGTCCGTCACCATTGACATCTGCCGCGGCAAGTTTAGGTCCTTGGGTCGATAATTTTTGTGGTAGTAGTACCTCTCTGCTAAAATCATCGAACTTATTCTCGTGGTGTGCGTGACTCAGCAAACTATCTGCTGTGAGATTAAGAAACAGGGTCTCTGCCGCCTTTTCATTGTCATTATCATACTTGGCTTGGGCACTGGTTTGATCTAGAACCAAAGTCTGGTCGGCTACAACATCCTTTTGGGTTGTCATCGAACCATCAGGCCAAATCACCTGAAGTTCTTTGATGTGGTCGTGTTTGCCAAGTCCTAAAATCATTGAAGGATCCACTGAGGATTGAAACCCCCGTACTGGCCACAATTCTTGATACAAGGTTACCGAATCAAGTTTCGCGATGATTTTTGATCCCAATGCATTGGTGTTTTTGTTGTTACCCTTTAACTGCAGTTTTAAGAAGTGGTTCTTTGAATGAAGATTACTATTGTTTCGATAAACAAATGCTTCTTCGTCGGTATTGTTTACGACCAGGTCAAAATCCCCATCATTATCCAAATCGGCATAGACAGCTCCATTCGACAGTGATTTGCCACCTAAGCCCCAGTTCTTCGTTGCTTTTTGGAAGGTGAGGTCACCATTGTTTTTATAGGCATAGTTTTCTTCAATTGTGGAAGGTATGTTCTCCAAAAGTTCCTTGATGGCCGTCTCAACACCGGTACCTGTTTGTTCGAGGCGTTTTTGAACCGCGAAGTTCATAAAGTCCATATTAGTGTAGTCTCGCTTAACACCGTTGGTCACAAAAAGATCCTTTAGGCCATCATTGTCGAAATCGACCAAAAGCGGTGCCCAGCTCCAATCGGTGGCGTGAATTCCTGAAAACTGACCAATTTCAGAAAAAGTGCCACCATTGTTCAAATGCAGCATATTGCGCATATATTGATTATGGAAACCCGCATCGACCAAGAATTCATTTTTGTGGTAGTTGTCGGGCCCCAAAACCATTTTTTGCCGAAAATTGCCTTCTGGTAACATGTCCAGTGTTATGATATCGGCCTGTTCATCATTGTTGATGTCGGCAATATCTGACCCCATTGAGAAATGTGAGGTATGCCCAATAGCTTCCTTTAGACTCTCGGTAAAGGTACCATCGCCGTTGTTCAGGTAAAGGAAATCATGCTCATGAAAATCATTTGAAATATAGAGGTCGGGCCACTGGTCTTTATTAATATCACTAATGGTCGCACTCAGACCAAAACCCAAAACACTAGAGATGATGCCCGCTTCCTCGCTTACATCCACGAATTTGCCATCATCATTGCGATAAAGCCTATCAGCGTAGTCGGGTAGCGTCTTTTTACGCAGTGTGGTCGAAGTATTTCGAAAACTGGAATAGGGCTGAACCGAGTGGTTGAGAACAAAAACATCCAAATCACCATCGCGATCAAAATCGAAAAATACACCTTGGGTCGAATACCCAGAATCGTCAAGACCATATTCTTCCGATCTATCTGTAAAGGTAACTTGTCCTGAGCTGGTCGAAGGGCCATTATTGATAAACAGGACATTCTTTCTTTTGTTGCGGTCTTTGGCGGCAGATCGGCATACATATATGTCGAGATAGCCATCTCCGTTAACGTCTGCCATCGAAGTACCGGTATTCCATAGGCCCTCGGCAAAAACTCCGGCCTCCTCCGCAATTTCCTCGAATTTGAAATCCCCTTGATTTATATACAGCCTGCTACCGACCATACTACCTGTGAAATAGAGGTCAATAAGCCCATCATTATTTACATCACCGGCTGCTACACCTCCTCCATTATAAATGTTTCCATAGGTAAGAATGTTGAATTCATCCGTTTCGGTAACAAGGTTTTTGAACTTAATGCCTGTATGTGAACTAGGCATTTTGGAGAATAATTTTGAATCATCAATGTTCTTACATGAAAATATCAAAGTGAAGATCAACATCACCGAGAGAATTTTGCTGAATCTAATCATCTAAATAGCTGTTTAAGACAGAGTGTCTCCTAAATTATGAAATTGTATATACGATTTCGGCAAATGGGAATAAAAAAACCTGTGGAATTACTTCCCACAGGCTTTTTTTTAAAATTCATTTCGTTAGAAATTAGGTCCTCCCGTATCCCACCAAAGACGGGTTTGAATTTCATCGGTACCTCCCAATTTGGCCGTTGCATCCGCAACACCATCCGGGTTGTTCTCACGCTCACTGTTGATGAAGGGCATGCGCCTGAGAAAGTCGTCATCTGCCACTACGCCCCAGTCGGAGTTGCTATCATTCTGATAGTTGAACGGAAGCAATGGATATCCAGTTCGACGATGATCTACCCATGGCTCCATCGAGTCGGTATAAGCCGCTATCCATTTTTGGGTAATGATCTTTTCGAGTTTGGTCTCGTTGTCCGCTCCTTCATCCCAAGCTACCGTGGTCATAATACGGTTCACAAAATCATTTACGTCTCCCTCTGCTTTGGGGTCGTCGTAGTCAAGAGGAAGACTTGTGTTGTCAGCCAAGTAATCATCTACGCCTCCAGCTCCCCAGAGTTCAAATGAAGTACGAACACCCATTTCATAGTTTTGACCTGCATCACCTGCACCGGCCCAACCCCGAAGCGCAGCTTCGGCCAATAGGAAATATACTTCGTCAGCACTCATCAATTTACGCTCGGTGACCGCCGCGGGATCATTAAAACTTATGTCAATTGTAGAATAGTCAAGACGATCGTCCTTGGCGACCAGGTTTGCACCATTTCTAATACCCTTGAACGGGAAATCTGGATGATCCGATACCAATGACATATCGGTCACCGGGTCGAAGAACGCATCTGTTCTTGGGTCATTATAGCCACCCAAAATTGATTCCATGGATGCGCTCATTCGCGTATCGTTCCATTCAAAACAAATAACTGCCGGGTGATATTTTCTACCGTAACCCGAAATATTGAAATTATCGTCATTTGTTAGTATCAAACCTGCAGAATCCGCTATTGCCTTTTCCCCTTCAGATTTGGCTAAGGCCGGGTCTACTTTTGATATGCGAATCGCCAGACGTAGCCTCAATGAGTTCGCAAATTTGGCCCATTGCGCAACACTACCTCCATAGCTCTCATCAAAAGCGGTCATACCGGCATAATCGGTGTTTGCCTTTAATACGGAGATAATTCGATCAAGATCGGCGAAGAAAGCAGTGTACAATTTTTGTTCACTATCGTATTCACCTGTTTTACCTATTCCAAATTCGGTATAGATAATGGGTCCGTGATATACGGTCAAACGGTGCATGGAAATAATCTTTATCAGATTGGCCCATTCAACAAAGACTTCATCGCCATTTTCCTCAGCGATTGCAATTACTTGATTTGCCGGAGCAATGACATTATTGTATTGCACGTTCCAATATCTGTTCCAACGGATATAATAGGTGGTATTGTTTACACCGCCCACAAATGGAGTAGGGGTCGCCAGATGCCTCGCGAAGGAATCATTCGTTAGGTTGTGATCGATTTGAATTCCGTAAATATTTCCCAACATACTAGGGAAGAAGGCACCAACATCATTGAAATCTTGTTTCAATGATTCTCCCGAAATTTCATAGGGATTGGTATTCGTCTCCACGAAATCGTCGGTGCAGGCTCCTAGAGCCAGTACCAGTGAAAATAAATATATATACTTTTTCATGTTCAATTTTTTTAAAATGTTACTTGTAAGTTAATACCATAGTTACGAGTCGACGGAAGGTTGAAGTTATCCAATCCAACGGAGTTTCGACTTGTGCTCATCGCAATTTCAGGGTCAAACGGTGCTTCTTTCTTCAAAAATGCCAGATTATTTCCGATAAAAGAAATTGATGCAGATTTAATGAAATCCCAATTGCTTACATTCAGATCATAACCTACTGAAAGTTGGGCTATCCTAATGTTGGTTCTGTCAAATACATAGGCCTCACCAACCCCATTTCGGTCACCGATGAATCGATACCAGGTTTCTGGGTCAACACTGGTAACCGCCGCACCAGAAGATTCTACAACCCCGTTTACCGGTACACTACCCACATCACGGGCCTGAGCTGTTCTCAACGATACACCAGCACCATCAAGCATCGATTCCGTTTGACTAAAAACGTTTCCTCCAAATATACCATTGATCAATATACTCGCATTGAGGCGCTTGTATCTGAAGGTGTTGTTCCAACCCAAAGTAAAATCTGGGTCAAGATTGCCGATCAATTCCCGTTCTTGGGTCCTTAAAGGCTTTCCGTCATCATCAAAAAGAATTCGACCCTGATCGTCTCTTCGAAACTTCAACACATACAAATCGTTGAATCTTCCGCCCTCGACCAATCGAGAACTATAACCTTCAGAAGACCCCAAGTTAATGATTCTTTCGTCATCTGGACCTATATCGACTATCTCACTTCTGTTCCTTGTATAATTGAAGGTAGTATTCCATTCGAGATTCTCATTTCTTATGGGCGCCGCATTCAAGGATATTTCGACACCTTTATTAACGATTTCCCCGGCGTTGATGAATTTTTGAGTATAACGGCCTTCAGATTCTGGATCTGAGGCATCAAGAGGCACTGTGACGAATTGATCCTCACTCTTGATATGGTAATAGGTAAAATCAAAACCAAGTCGGTTTCCAAAGAAGCGCCAATCCGCACCAAATTCCGTACTGGTAATGATTTCAGGCTCTGCATCGGTAAACGGCTTTGTGGTGTTTCTTCTCAAGCTACCGACCGGATCGCTAATAGTATTTTGTGGATTGATTCTATTAAAGGGCACTTCGTTTGCCACGGTGGTACTTGAAACCCTAAACTTTCCGAAACTAACCGCTTCACCCATATCGAACATTTCGGAGACGATGGCCGTCAAACCAACAGATGGGTAAAAATAGGAATCATTACCGGTCAAGGCCAGGGTAGAGGCCCAGTCGTTTCTACCACCCAAATCCAAAAAGAGCATTTCCTTAAAGCCCAAGGTTGCGTTTGCAAATAACCCCTGTTTTTCAATGACACCGTTGGTAACGGACTGAACGGGCGTTTGGGTCAAATCCAAGTTTTGGAAAAAGAACTCATTGGGATAAATCAGTCCATTTCCACTGCTGGGGTTTACCCTTACCCCGTCGCCGTAGTCAGTTTTGGTATAACTCCCACCAAGAAGGGCGGTCAAGCTAAAACTATCCGATAGATCCGAATCATAGGTCAGGATGGCATCGCTATAAATCAATCGATCCTCGTACTTATGGTAATCCCATGTTCCGTTAGGGTGCACGTTGGTCGAGTTCGACGTAGCGGCATGCTGTTGTTCACGGGTCACATTACCATAGTCGTAATTACCCCGAACCTGAAGGTTCAATTGATCTAGAATTTGATAGTTCAAAGATAGATTGGCAATGACCCTTCTATTGTTCTGGGTTCTCGGTTGGTTGTTAATGATCCAATAAGGATTTGATTGGTGATGGTCATTAACGAACCAATTTTGTACCATCAAATTCCTTGTTGGGTCAAAGATTTCGTAGTTGTCCCTGGCAAGCCAAAAATTTCGCTGCCTCGGATAGAAATAAAGACCGGTTAGCGGGTTGAGGTAGTAACCAGCAGGCAACCTACCCTCCGAGTCCTCAATGGAAAGAATAACATTGGAACCAATGGTCAATTTATCGTTCAGCAATTTGGTCGATTGCTTGAGGGAAACATTGTTTCTTTGATATTTATTCGTTGGGGTGATACCGGTAGCGGTAGTATTTGAATATGAAAAATAAGCTGTCGTTCTATCATTGCCACCACTGATCGAAAGTGAATTGATAACGTTGCTACCTGTTTGAAAGAAGTCCTCAACAAAACTGTCGGCGTAGTCGCCTGGGGTTGTGGACCAGCTTTCTTTTGCCTGACCAACGGCTCCATATCTAAACTGAAGTTCGGGGTATTCGATGACGCTCTCAAAAGTAACGCCCGAATTAAAAGACACGGTCGTTTTGCCGGCTTCACCTTGTTTCGTAGTGATCAGAACTACCCCATTGGCACCTGCACTACCATAAAGCATGGCGGCGTTCGCTCCCCGCAGAATACTGATACTTGCAATATCATCGGGGTTCAGGGCCGATATACCATCACCTGAGTCAGTGCCTCCCCACATACCTGGCTGACCACCTCTGTTATTGGCCAACGGAATACCATCAATTACGAACAGGGGCGTACTGTCTCCACTTAGTGACTTATTTCCTCGAAGCACAATCTTGGTCGAACCACCGGCTCCCGAGCTACTTTTCTTGATTTCGACCCCGGCTGTCTTACCGTTTATACTGTTGAGAAAGTTGATATCACGCGTTTTGGTGATTTCGTCTGAGTCGACCGTTTGCTGTGCATAAGTCAGTGTTTTTTCTTGCCTTTTGATACCCAATGCGGTCACAACAACTTCATCGAGTTGACTCGCATCTTCTGACATAGACACATTTACGGTATTGGACGAGCCTACCGTAATACTCTGGGAACTCATACCTAAATAAGAGAAGACCAAGGTGTCCCCTTCATCGACGTCGATGGAGTAATTTCCGTCGAAATCGGATTGTGTACCATTGGTAGTACCTTGAACCAAAACGTTAACACCCGGCAGGGGCGATCCGTCGGCCGCATCGGTTATGGTTCCCGACACGGTTTTGCTTTGAGCCGATAAGGAGTAAGACCCCATTAGCAGCGCAAGAAGTAGTAATAATCGCTTGATCATAATTTGCGTGTTTTGAGTTAATTAATTGTGTTAGCTTTTGATACCGGACGAAAACCATAGGGGGATCATAACTGTCTTTCGCACCCGATTGTTGAGGTTAAATTAGTAATTTTTTCCAGAACTCAACCGTTTTCGTAAAATAAATGTGTTCGAACACACTTTAACCCTTTAGACGTAGGGCAATTAGGTCAGTCAATGTAATATTCTACATTTTCAAAGGTAATCACGTCGATGGGCAATAGTTTTTTTGATGGCATGTCTTTATCAAAAAGGAGGTTTTCGGCAAGATAGCTCACTCCCTGATGGGCCTGTCTATATGGTTTTTGGTGAATGAGAAAATCGATTTTACCCTGTTTCAACAATTTGATATTGCCCTTTAACAAGTCATAACCGACGATGCCCATTTCCGCATTTTCCTTTTTCAAGGTTTCGACCACCACATAAGCTTTGGAGTTTGTTATAAAGGCTGCCGAGATCAAATCATGGCCGGCAAGAAACAAGGAAATCTCACTTTCAACATCGACTTTGCCGCCGGTTTTGAAGCTATAGGTCACAATTTGCGTACTCTTTTTGTATTTCTCCTTGAAATAATCCTTGAAACCAATTTCCTTTTGGCGCATATGGGCCTCCTCGTCAATATGGATTATGGCTATTCTTGAATCGCTTGGTGTAATTTTGTCTATGAGACTGGCTGCCACCCTACCACTGCGATAAAGATCTTGGCCAATAAAATGCTCCAGACTTAAAGAATCGATATAGTTGTTGAACGAGGCTACCTTAATATTTCCTCTCTTGCATTCTTGAAAGACCCTTAACGATTCCCGATGGAAGACGGGGGCCATTAAAATAGCGTCGGGTCGAGAGGCAATGGCCAAATTGGCAACGTTGTGGAATGATTTTTTCTTATTCGAGTTGAAATGGAACTTTTCTACGATCAAGCCAAAAGGCCTGAATTCTTCTTCGGCCGCATCGATTCCCCTTTCCGCAGGAATCCAGTAGTTATCGATTTCGGCATCAGGGATCAAAACACATATTCGGTAAACCCGGTTCTGCTTTAAGTTTCTTGCAATTAGGTTCGGCTTATAGTCAATTTCCTTGAGTACCTGTGTCACTTTTTCCTTCGCCTCTATCGATACTTTCCCCCTTTTATGAAGCACACGGTCGACCGTACCCTTTGAAACTCCGGCCAAATCGGCTATATCTTTTATCGTATAGTTTTTTTTCATATTTCGTGAGAAGATGTCCTAAAAAATACGCAATGGAAAGGTAAATATAGCCATTATGAAAAATCCATTTGCAATTTAGTAACTGACGGGGCTGTCAACCGCTGTCTAAGATTTCATTTGCGGATTCTTCAACAGTCTATCAAATCCTTCGAAAATCATTGCCGTGAAGATGACCAGGGCGGCCCCGATGAAATTCAACCACAGGTAACCCAGTTTTTCTTGACCTTCGGGGTGAATATGTATAAGAAAATAGTAGAGTACGATGATTACGGCCTGGGTCAGTAAGGCGGCAAAGAAGACGGCATTTCCCTTAATGAACTTGAAAAAGAAGGCCAGTAGGAAAATGCCAAGTACGTTTCCATAGAAAATAGACCCGATAATATTCACCAATTGAATCAGATTGTCAAAAAGATTGGCGACACAAGCGATCAGTATGGCAATTGCCCCCCACAAAAAAGTAAAACCTTTTGAAGCCATTACATAGTGCTTTTCGGTAAGTACTTCCTTTTTGTTCCGTTTGTATAAATCCAAGGCAGTGATGGTGCCCAGAGCATTTAATTCAGAAGCCGTTGAAGACATGGCGGCCGAAAGTATTACCGCCAAAAGTAGCCCAATAAGTCCCTTTGGTAGGTTGTTTAGTATAAAATGAATAAAGACGTAGTCTTTATCATTGGTCTCGGCACTGTCATCGGCTTCCTTGATCAAGGCCTTGGCCGCCTGCCGACTGGTACTGTCTTTTTTGTTTATATCTATAATTTCAAGCTTGGCCTGTACAATGGCGTCGTATTCCTTTCTTGACAAGGCTGCGGAGAATTTTTCCTGTGCCATTTTCTTGGCCACCTCAAGTTCTTGATGGCCTCTTTCGAGTTCGGCATATTTGGTGGCAAGTTCTGATTCCATTACTGTCTGGGTCGCGGCAGGATTGAAATTCAACGGAGATGGATTGTACTGGTAAAAAACAAAGACCATTACGCCGACCAACAAAATGAAAAACTGCATCGGTATTTTGAAGATGCCATTGAATACAAGCCCCAATTGACTTTCGCGAAGTGACTTGCCGGATAGATATCGTTGAACCTGGCTCTGGTCCGTTCCAAAATAGGCCAGCGCCAAAAAGAAGCCCCCCGTGATGCCGCTCCAGAAGGTATATCTGCTCGAGGTATCGAAGTTAAAATCCAAAATATTGAGTTTATCGCTCGCCCCGGCAATCTTCAACGCCTTCCCCAAGTTGATATCGGAGGGCAGGGATCCCAAAATAAAAAAGAAGGTGATGAACATCCCCAACATAATAATGAACATCTGCTGCTTTTGGGTAACGCTAACGGCCCTTGTGCCGCCAGAAACGGTATAAATGATGACCAGTATACCAATAATAATATTTAGGGTTTTGAGGTCCCAACCAAGTACGGCCGATAGAATTATGGAAGGTGCGAAAATCGTGATACCCGCAGCCAACCCCCTTTGGATCAAGAACAAAATTGCAGCCAGCGATCTTGTTTTTAGGTCAAAGCGGGTCTCGAGAAATTCATAGGCCGTATAGACTTTTAAGCGATGGTAGAGTGGAACAAAGACTAAACAGATCACAATCATGGCTAGGGGCAAACCAAAATAAAACTGTACGAACCCCATGCCGTCATGAAATGCTTGACCCGGAGTTGACAAAAAAGTAATGGCGCTGGCCTGAGTGGCCATCACAGACAGACCAATCGTCCACCATTTGGCCTGATTGCCACCACGTACATAGTCGTCTACGTTTTTACTCCCTTTTGTTTTCCAAACACCGTAACCAACGATGAAAACGAGTGTTGCGCAAAGTACGACCCAATCAAGAACTTCCATTTATACGGTGGATGTCATTATGTAGTAAAATACCAATATGTAGATTATGTTGAGCACCAAGACCAAGGTGTATTCTTTCTTCCAGATAAATTTATTTTCCATGACTACCCCTTGATATCTGATTCCGTATCAACCTTATCCTTGCCGATCGACAACATATTCGCAAATATCTTATAGGCACCTGAAACGCCTGCCGGAAGTTCCCTGAAAAAGCTCAGACCGGTATAGATATAGTGCCCCTCTCCATATGGGGCTACGACCAAACTACCCATTTTGGCATTTTCCCCTTGATCTTTCATTGAAAGTATCGGGGTGAATTCTTGGCTCCATTCGTTCGGGAAATATAACCCTCTTTCTTGCACCCAACCCTCGAAATCCTTTTTTGTGATCAGGTTTGGAAAATTGACCAAGGAATGATCCTTTGCAATGATATCGACTTCAGAACTTTCATCAGTCACACGGTCTCGCGATAATTTCAATTTGTAAGGCGCTATACCTTCGTAAGCTCTATCCCATCGACCCGCGGTATTGTATTGCAACACCAAATTGCCACCTTCCTTTACATAATCCAACAAAAACTTTTGTTTGAACTTAAGCTCGGGCAAGACATTATAGGCGCGAATGCCAACCACCACCGCGTCATAATTTTTAAGGGACCCGTCGCCGATACTTGAAGGGTCTATCGTATGAACGGTGTAGCCAATCTGTTCCAGACTTCTGGGCACTTCGTCACCAGCACCCATTATGTAACCTATATGTTCCCCTACTTTTTGAATATTGAGACGAACCACCTTGGCCTCGGATGGAAGCAATATCGACTGCATGGGAACATGGTCATAATCAATGATGACCAATTCTTTACCGATGGCCTGCCCGTTTACGTGAACAATCGGAGAAATATAACTTTCATCCTCGTTATCGGGTGGGGTCAACTTAAAGGTTAAGGTCTGGGCATCCCCTTTTTTAGCGATTTCGAAGGGTTTCATCTGTTGGTCGACCTTCCATCCCCCAGAAGAACGCAATTCCAATTCACCTTTTAAACTATCGGCATGGGCTTTAACCGTAATAGGAATGTTCTTGGGTTTCCCATCTGCGAAAATTATCACCTTATCGTTGATCGATGCTGTCGCCAATGGCAATATTTCGAAGGGCCTGTAGATTTCACCTTTGTCAGGTCTTGAGAATCTATGGATGACGGGTCTTGAAAAAGTAATCTCACTTCCATCGAAATCGAGAACAAATTCCATCTCGATCGCCCTTGGGGTTTCAGGCTTGCCAATAAGCTCTTGGTCATCGACCTTGTACATTCCCAAAGTACCTTTTTCATTCAGCCAATACGGGCTCGTGTATGCGGTCTCCTTCGGAATTTGAATCGTCAACTCCATATTCTGCTTCTCATTATTGGCGAGAGGAATGTTTTTGGTTTGCCGGAGCCCCAATGTTGGAATGCCAATGGATTTTAGAAGCACCTTGGCATCGCTCCGGTTCAAAAGTTCAACGGTCAATTCAGAAGATCCCCCAGGGTTGGCAATTGGATTTTTCGAGGAAGCCTCAAGATAAAGCCCCGAAACCATTAGAATAATGTCCTTTAATTCTTGCAATTTGATTTTTTTCCAGTGCTCATCACCCGTTTCTTGAAGAAGTTGATAGGCTTTGATCAATTGTGGAATATGCTTCGCAGGATTCTTGAAATCGAAATTTTCCTCAATTGGGTATAAAAGCTCGCCCACTTTTTTGCCACCAGCGATTCTCGACCAGCTGGTATCGATGCCATCGAAGATATTCGTTTTGTCTTCGGGCATATCACCTTTAAGAAATTCGACATATTCGGGTTGCGAACCCCTTGTGGTAATTCTTCCGAAACCCTGACAAAGATGTTGGCTGCTGGCAATGGAAGCAATTTCATTGTTTGATAGGCCCAGCATAGGATAATAGACACCGACATCCATATTCAGCATTTTTGATTTATCGGCTTCCGCAAACTTTTCTTGGCTACCGTAGAACCACCATGATGTATTGAAAAACAACCGTCTCGGCTGCCATGGTTCGATCAGGGAGAGTTGTTCTTTGTATTTCTCAGGGTCGTTCACCAAGTCGAACGCCTCAACACTCAACATGGCCGATGAGGTGTGGTGGCCATGTGTGCTTCCGGGAGAGCGATGGTCGAAACGGTTGATAATGACATCGGGCTTGAAGTTTCTAATGGTCCAAACCACATCGCCGAGTACCTCGTCTTTATTCCAGAGTTTCAAGGTTTCGTCAGGATGTTTCGAATATCCGAAGTCATTGGCCCTGGTAAAGAACTGCTGCCCACCATCAATTCGCCTTGCGGCCAATAGTTCCTGGGTTCGAAGTACCCCAAGAAGTTCACGTAATTCGGGCCCGATAAGATTTTGCCCGCCGTCACCTCTAGTAATGGATAGATATGCCGTTCGTGCCTTTACGTTGTTCGAAAGATATGAGATCAATCGTGTGTTTTCGTCATCTGGATGCGCGGCTACATAAAGCGCGGAACCCAAAAAATTGAGCTTTTGAATTTGGTGATGGATTTCTGCAGATGTAGGTCTCTCAGGTGCTTGGGCCTTTAAGTCATGGCTCGTCAAAAGTATGCCGACGAAGAATACCAATAATATACGCATTGCACGTTGGTTTAGAGGTTTCTCAAAGATAGAAAGATTAACACGCCGCTCAGGATAATTACATATTCTTTAACAGATATTGGTCACTTCGAATACCTTTAATCTATCCTAATTGTTGAAGCCCGCATTTTTTTCGATCAGTACGACCCCCTTTTGCAAAAGCAAATTATTCGGATAGGTCACGAACTCCCCATTGTCTTTTTTGAGATGCAAATGAAAGGCCCCTATGTCGAGAATAAGTGCCTCGTCCAGGAAATCTGAATCATGAATCTTTATGCGGTCACCAATTTTAAAAGGATACCAAAAAAACAAGATGATTCCAGCCGTTACATTGCTCAGTATAGACCAACTCGCGAATAATGCAACACCTATAACTGCGAAAATTGAGGACATCACAAGGCCGAGTTCCCTGAAATCGACTCCCCATATAAAAATCATGACGATAAAGGCTACGGCCACCAAACCAAATGATACATACTTTGAAACCAATTTGGTTCTTATGGTGTTTTTTATCACGTAATCTGCCAATCTTAATGATGGCCTTGTTGCTTATATATCGAATAAAGAGTAGTACGGCAATGCAGATGACCGTCCCCAACACCTGAGACTGGGATTTGGTAAGAAATTCTTCTATCATAATCCGAGACTATCCCTTAGAGGAAGAAATTCGTTGCTATTTTTCTGCCAATAGGGGCTTTTGATGGATTTTATTCTTTTGGCACTGGAGGTCAATTCCTTTTTTCCGGCACCAAAGCCACTTTCAAAAGTCTCCTTCCAGCCCATGATACTGTGCGGAAAGGCCGTCTCAAACTCAATTTTCAAGGTTCTTTTCAGTTCGGGATATGAAATTTCATAAACGGACGTAGCCCCGTTCTCATTTAAACTTAAAGTTGCGTCGTAGGCTTTCAACTCTTTATGGGAGAGTCTTATGTATTCCAACGAGGGGATAATTTTTAAATTGCCTACCGGAAGTTCTTCGGGGTTGATTCTTATTTTGTTCCAAATCTCATTTTCGAGAAGTTCTTTATCCAATTTGAAGTTTTGATCGGCCTCACTTTCAAAATAGGAGTGGGACATTACCTCAAATTTGGCACGATTGTTCAATTGCGCGTAAACCTGGCCACACCACTCTTGGGCCGAGAACGATACCTTTATGGCATGGCGATTATCGTGCACGGGATAAAAGCTGCTGCTCATGATCGAATAGGGGTAGATCCCGGTCAGGTAGCTTTTCGTGCTGTTCAATTTCAAAACAGGAATATTGCCAGGATTGCTGCCATCGGCCTTGGTCTGCTTTTCTGGTAAAAACGGTTCGGTTACATAGATTAAGACCGCATTCCCATCACGCATCTCACCGTAACGCGCCTGTTCCAATTTGTAGGAGGTAATCTCGGCCTCGCCATTGTACCAATACGCCTTGAATTCTGAGCTAAGCTCTTTTTTGGGGAGGACCTTTTTTTCCGGGTTTTCGTTCAAAGCCAAATCGCTCGAACCCTCTTCCGTCTGTTGTTTGCAAGATTCCGCCAAGGTGGCCATAGCGACAAAAAAGACCACCGCCAGTTCCAGTCTAATCCATTTCTTGAACATAAATATCTTTTTTATAAAGTTACTCAAAATTCGTCATTCGGTACGCCCGCAAAGCATTTTATAGACCAATTCGGTCGGCAGCCCAACGACGTTTGTATATGAACCTCGAATCTCTTCGATTGCGATTAGGCCGATCCATTCTTGAATACCATATCCGCCAGCTTTGTCATAGGGTTTGTATCTGTTTATATAATGGTCGATTTCGTATTTTTCAAGCTTTTTGAACTTGACTTTTGTAATGCAAGATCGCGTTTCTTGACCATCGATTGAGTTGATACACACTGAGGTGATTACCTCATGCCATTTACCCGAAAGTGCCGCCAACATCTTTTTGGCTTCCTCTTTATCCCTTGGTTTGCCCAGGGCTCGGTCTTCATGCCAAACAATGGTGTCTGAAGTTATTACCAGCTCCATCGGACCTATTCCGGACAAAAATGGCCTTCCCTTAAGCTCTGCAAGAAACTCGGAGATTTCAGCGCCTTTTAAATTGATGGGATATTCCTCTTTGACTTTCTTTAAGCGAATCTCGAAATCAAGGCCCAACTGTTCGAAATACTCCTTTCTTCTTGGGGAGCCCGAAGCCAAAATGATTTTAAAGCCCTCTAGTTTCTTTTTGAGCATTGACATCAGTCGTTTTTCGCACTGAAATTGCCTTCCCAATCGCCCCTGACCTTTAGCACCTGCTCGATTACATCGCGTGCACAACCCTCACCGCCATTTTTATGCGAAACATATTTTGCGGACTCCTTTACCTGCGGTACGGCATTTTGCGGGCAACAGGGTAGGGCGACCCTTTTCATCGCCGGAATGTCTGGCATATCATCGCCCATGTATAGAACGCTTTCAGGCTTTATTTCATGTATGTCAAGATATTCATCGAGATGTTCGGCCTTTAAATGCGCGTTCATGTAAAAATCGGTGATACCCAGACCTTGGAGCCTCAGCTTGACACCTGGGTTGTTTCCCCCGGTGATGATGCATACATTGTAACCCTTGGTAACAGCAGTTTTCAAGGCATAGCCATCTTTTACATTCATCGTGCGTAGCAGTTCGCCCTCGCTCGAAATCAAGACTGTACCATCGGTCAGTACACCATCGACATCAAAAACAAAGGTCGTGATGTCTTTAAGATAAGCTTTATAGCTTTTTTCCATACGTTTTTTGAATTGAATTGCTCAGTAGCGAATATATTTCCTTTTGTAAGTCATCTTCAAACATCTCCAAGTGCGTTTGAATGGTTTGCCCATCTTGTCGCCGGGCGGGCCCTGTTTGGGCATCAAAAGGCGACAGGGACATTACCTTATTGGTTGTTTCAGAAATCAAGGGTTTTAAAATATCGAAAGACAATTTGTGTTTTTCGCAAACTTCACTTGCTATTTGATAACAGTGATTTGTGAAGTTATTGGCAAATACCGCGGCCAGATGCAACTGCTTTCTTTGGATGGAGGAAACATATTGCACCTCGCCCGAAATACTGGTTGCGACCTTTCGTACCAATTTGGCATCTTCTTTTTGCGCCGCCTCAATGCAAATTGGAATATTCGAAAAATCAACGGGATTTCCCTTTGAAAAAGTTTGCAAGGGGTAAAAAACCGCCCTGCGGGCAGAGCTGATTTCTTCCAACGGAACACTTCCCGAGGTGTGTGCCAGCAAATGTCTTCCCTTAGGGAATCTATGTGCGACCTCTTTGATTGCGCCGTCGCTGACGGCCAGAATACAGATATCGGCCTGCTCCAACAAAACAAGATCAGGTTTCTTTCTACTATCTGCGACGGCAAGGAGTTCGATTCCCGCCGACGACTGAAATGCCCTCTCCAGATGATATGCAAGGTTACCTCTCCCGACAAGGATCACTTTGATCATGCCGCAAAATTAGCGATATATTTCAATAACCCATTTGGCCCCTTATGAGGACCTATGCGCACGATACCGCCACGTTATGCGTGTGGCCGGCATCATTGGTGGAAGTAACCGAAATCGCGGTCTTATTTTTAAGTTTCCCGAAATCCTCCGCTGAAATGGTCACCATATGATCGTGCCCAGAGGATCCCTGAATTGAATACGTTTTTGCCGCTGCGGCATTCACATCTTCTTTGGAAACGGTAAGGGTGTGGCCATGATTTGTTCCGATAGTAACTCCGGTACCATTGGCAAGGCAATCTACCTCACCGGTCGGGTTAGGATTTGGCGTTTCGGCCCCATCATCTGAACTTGAACATCCAACCAAAGCATAGCCAGGGAGAGCAACGAATATGGTGCCCATGGCTTTTTGAATAAACTCCTTTCTTTTCATAACTAAGTTTTTTATTTAAATATATGAAAAAAGAGCATGCCGCCCCATTTGTAAAGTGAAAGTGCTGACCAAAATGTTTGACCGTGAAAAAACGGATCATTTCGATAAATCGTCCGCAACCTGCTAGACGATGATATAGGTGAGGGCACGTTTGCTTTTAAAAAGACCGTTTTGGGTACCTCCGACATTCATCGGTAGGTTTTGCCATTTTTCTAAATTTAGCTCGATTTTAGCACTATGGCCCTTAACTTATTGATAAAAACAAGCTACTTTTGCGGGAGCGCAAATCAAAGCATACAGACCAATGATATCGAGGCTCAAGAATATACTTTTTTCGACAAGATTGACCGCGGTACTTTTCATCATTTTTGCGACTGCGATGGCCGTAGGTACTTTAGTCGAAAGCAAGTATAGCACGGCCACCGCCCGAATTTTTATTTACAACACCTGGTGGTTTGAAGCCATCATGGGTGTCTTTATGATCAATTTCATCGGAAACATTTCAAGATATCGCCTTTTTCGGTGGGAAAAATGGCCTGTTCTTGTACTACACCTTTCTTGGATTCTCATCATTGGCGGTGCCTTTGTGACGCGTTATATTAGTTATGAAGGGCGAATGCCGATTCGAGAGGGCAAAACAGAACGTGTCTTCTACTCAGACAAAACGTATTTGACGGCTAGCGTTGGTGGGGCCGGCGATTCCGTTCGCAGAACTTTGCAAGACGACTTGATCGTTACGCCGGAAGGACTGAAATCTAGCTTGCCTTGGTCATATGATTTTAATGGACAGTCTTTTACTATTTCATATGTCGATTTCATCAAGGGCGCAAAAAAGGGCATGATTCCCGATGCCAATGGTATCGAATTGTTAAAGATAGTAGAGGCAGGTGACGGCACGCGCCATGAGCATTATTTGGAGAATGGCGAGGTAGCCAGTATTCATGGGGTGCTTTTCTCGTTGAACAATGCTACGGAAGGCGCCATCAATATTTCAACAATTGACGGTAGCTATTCCATTGAATCGCCATTTGAAGGAAATTTTATGCGAATGGCCGACCGCTTTCAGGGCAACCTTTTGAAAGACAGTGTTCAGACCTTACATCTAAGGTCATTGTATTCCGTGGCCGGAATGCAATTTGTGATTCCCGAACCATTGGTCAAAGGTAGTGAAGGTGTGGTTGCCATTCCTGAAAAAGAACGCACAGAGAATGACCTTGATGCACTTGTGGTAGCGGTCTCAGTTGGCAATGAAAAGGTCGAGAAAAAATTGTTGGGCGCCTCGGGTACTGCCAATTCCTCTAAGTTTACGGTTGGTGGACTCGATTTTAACCTAAGTTACGGGTCAAAGGTGTACGAACTTCCCTTCTCGGTGAAGTTGAATGATTTCATTGCCGAGAAATACCCGGGAACCGAAAAGGGCTACGCTTCGTTTATGAGCAAGGTCACGGTGATAGATGAGCGTCCGTTCGATTACGATATTTTTATGAACAATATTCTTGATCATCGCGGTTATCGATTTTTTCAATCGAGCTTTCATCCCGATGAAAAAGGAACAGTTCTTTCCGTGAATCACGACCAATGGGGTACCTGGATAACGTATATTGGGTACTTTTTACTCTATTTGGGATTGGTGGGTATCATGTTCTTCGGAAAAACTCGATTTAGGGACCTTGGTCGCGCCTTGAAAAAAGTCAAGGCCAAGAAGGCAAAATTGGCGACCTCCTTGCTCATCGGCATATTTTTTAGCGTAAACGCCCAAGAACATTCAGTTGACGACGGGCATGACCACAGCGCAATGCCTACCCAAGAGCAGGTAGATTCTGTTTTGCAGGCGACTTTGGTGCCCAAAGAACATGCCGAGAAGTTCGGAAAGCTTATCATTCAAGACGAAGGGGGACGGATGAAGCCTATCAATACGTTTTCCTCCGAATTGCTACGGAAGTTAAGCCGCGGGGATGAGTTCAACGGCATGAACTCAGATCAGGTCTTTTTATCGATGATGATGAATCCTGCGGTTTGGTACAATACCGAGTTCATAATTTTGGACAAGTTTGCCAAAAACGATAGCATCAGACATATTATCGATATTCCAGAGGGTCAGAAATATGTCAAGGCCACCGATTTCTTTGACGAAAAGGGCAATTATAAGCTAGAATCGGTACTTCTTGAGGCGACAACAACGAACAATCCCGATGCCTTCGAAAAAGACATCGAGCAGGCGCATATTCGGATCAGCCTGTTGAATCAGGCGCTAGGAGGTCAAATCGTGAAAATCTTTCCACTTTTGAACGATGAAAACAACAAGTGGATATCCGATGTTGAATTTCGGGATGGACAATACCAGGTGTCCGACTCGCTATATGCGAATTTTATCAAAAACGCGATTCCGTATTATTTGATAACGTTGCAAAAGGCAAAACAAACAGGCGACTACGCTGACGCCGAAAAACTTTTGGCCGCCTTTCATCAAAACCAGAAGAACCACGGTAGTGAGGTATTGCCACCCCCTGAGAAGGTCAAAGCGGAAGTGATTTACAACAAGTTGAACATTTTCAATCATCTTTACAAGCTGTACGGGACCGTCGGAATTTTGCTTTTCCTCATATTGATTTGGAGAATCTTCGCCGAGTCAAATTCGTCGGTTAAAGGCCGGTTAGGTGAAAAAGACCTTTCTTCGAAGAGACTGGCGGTCACTCTGGTTCCGTTTCAGTATTTGGGCCGAATTTTTTCCCACCAAGAATTATGGAAAGCACTGACCTATGCCTTAAAGGGAATCATCATCATCCTTTTTATCTGGCATACGGCCGGTCTGGTATTACGATGGTATATTTCAGGCCATGCACCTTGGAGTGATGCCTATGAAAGCATAATCTATGTTTCATGGGCAACTATGGGCATGGGCTTGTTGTTTGCGAGAAAAAGTGATATCACATTGGCGGCCACGGCCTTTGTTGCCTGTATGTTGTTGACTATCGCAAGTTGGAACTGGGTGGATCCGGCAATCGCAAATCTCGTTCCGGTCCTGGATAGTTATTGGCTCATGATCCACGTGGCCGTTATCGTGGGCAGTTATGGTCCATTGCTGATTGGCGGAATCTTGGGCCTAACAAGTTTGCTGCTGATTTCGCTGACCACCAAAAAGAACAAGAAACGCATGAAGCTCAACTTGGATGAATTGACCATTATCAACGAACTGGTCTTGACCGTCGGTCTGGTCATGTTGACGATCGGCAATTTTTTGGGCGGTCAGTGGGCCAATGAAAGTTGGGGGCGTTATTGGGGGTGGGACCCAAAGGAAACCTGGGCATTGATTACGATTATGGTCTACGCATTTATCATTCACATGCGATTGATTCCAGGGCTGCGTAGCAAATGGGCCTTCAATTTTATGAGCCTGGCGGCGGTGGGCAGCGTAATGATGACCTATTTCGGAGTCAATTATTACCTGGTCGGTTTACATAGTTATGGTCAAAGCGGAGCGGCGGCCATTACTCCCGATTATGTAAAATATATCATTCTTGGCTTGGGCATTTTAGGAGTGGTCAGTTATTGGCGGTACAAGGTGAA
The DNA here is from genome assembly GCA_965215845.1 of Aurantibacter sp. GTDB lineage: Bacteria > Bacteroidota > Bacteroidia > Flavobacteriales > Flavobacteriaceae > Aurantibacter_A. Next base: position 614,221 of record CBDCEL010000003.1, on the reverse strand, counting down.
TTACGCTAAATAACGAAGGCCTCAATTTTCTTTTTACAAATTTTTGTTGCATCTTCGTCCCATCATGAAGTTATAGAATTATGTTTTTTATAGATGTCACAGGGCCAAAGGCCAATATATAGTCGATCAACTTCGGTCGAGCACTGACATTATTTTCCTTCTTACAACATAATTCTTTTATAATGACACAACCCAATAAACTTACATTCAAAAAGCTGTACCGCTACTTTGTTACCGCCATCAGCGGCAAAGAAATCGATTTCACTACCGGCAGCATTCGCAAGGCGATTTTTATGCTTTCCATTCCGATGATTTTGGAGATGATGATGGAATCCATTTTTGCCATTGTCGACATTGCCTATGTATCCCAGGTAAGCGTAAATGCGGTGGCGACCATTGGTTTGACCGAGTCGGTGATTACTTTGGTATATGCCGTTGCCATTGGCCTGAGTATGGCAGCTACCGCTGTGGTGGCCAGAAGAATTGGGGAAAAAGATGTTCAAGGAGCCAGGGAAGCCGCCGTTCAGGCCATCGGGTTGGGTATTGTCGTTTCCATTCTTGTAGGTTTCATCGGGTTTTTGTACGCCAAGGAAATTCTGGGCCTGATGGGAGCGGAACCAGACTTAATCGAAGAGGGGTACGGCTATACCCAATGGTTGATAGGGGGTAACATTACGATTTTGCTGCTTTTCTTGATCAATGCCATTTTCCGTGGGGCAGGGGATGCCTCCATTGCCATGTGGACCTTGGTGCTTTCAAACGGACTGAACATTATTTTGGATCCCATTTTTATTTTTGGATGGGGACCCGTTCCTGAGTATGGGGTCATGGGGGCCGCTATTGCAACGAATATCGGTCGGGGGACCGCCGTTTTGTTTCAGTTGGGTATTTTGTTCTTTGGATGGGGCCGTATTCGTCTGGCCCTTGGCGATATTGCTTTGAATCTTAAGGTAATGCTCAACCTGATTCGAGTTTCCCTAGGTGGAATCGCTCAATTTTTGATCGGTACCTCGAGCTGGGTTTTCCTAATGCGAATAATGTCCGAGTTCGGAAGTGAGGTACTTGCGGGCTACACCATTGCAATTCGCGTGATGATGTTCACCCTGATGCCTTCTTGGGGCATGAGCAATGCAGCCGCAACATTGGTTGGTCAGAATCTGGGTGCCAAGCAACCCGAACGTGCCGAAAAGTCCGTTTGGAAAACAGGCAAGTACAACGCAATTTTTATGGCCGTAGTTTCGGTGATCTATTTGCTATTTGCACCTGAAATAGTCGGTTGGTTCAATGACAACCCCGTTGTTGTGGAAAATGGCGGGCTTTGCCTACAAATCATCGCGGCGGGCTATGTCTTTTATGCCTACGGAATGGTCGTTACCCAAGCCTTTAATGGTGCCGGTGATACGGGAACGCCCACCAAGATCAATTTTTTTGCTTTTTGGTTGTTTCAATTGCCCTTGGCGTATTTGGCCGCATTGACCTTTGGGTATGGGGCTGTGGGTGTATTTGTGGCGATTACCTTGGCCGAAGTGCTTCTGGCCATTATTGCCATGATATGGTTTAAAAAGGGTCATTGGAAAAAGTTCGAGGTATAGCCGTTGGCAAACTTTTGTAACTTTCTTTCAATTTCGGGAGTGATGCCATATCGAACACTTTGCTGTATTATATTACTGTTGACGACCTTTTTTTGCGCAGCCCAAAAAAAATTTGAGGTAGAACCTGTACCTGCAAATTCGATGGATGCCGAAAAGGTCTATCTACAACTCACAGGAAAGGCGTTCAATACCTCTGAGACCATTTGGTTCAAGGCCGTTGTAGCCGATGCCTATGACATCTCTTTATCGACTATAAGTGGCATTTTGCATGTAGAATTGATAGAACCCATCGATAAACGGATAATCGACAGCAAAATCTTGAAATTGGAAAATGGTATTACCGAGGGCTTTTTCCAGTTGCATGGCAATTATCCTGAAGGCAAATATTTGATTCGGGCCTACACTGAATGGAACAAAAACTTTGGAAACGATTTTATGTTTTCTACCTATATCGACGTTTTCAATTTTAAAAGACCGGAAGACAAAATAGACCCCATTCGGGATATTGCCATTGAAAAAAGGGTCAACAGTGAAAAAAACGTAGTGTCCTCCAGAGTGTACCCGAACGAGCTTGATAGCCTGCACAAAGGAAGGGCGATGTTGTATTTGAACTGGAAGGATGACGTCGATTCAGTGCAGCTTAGGCAAAAAAGGAACCATCCCATTTACGTAAAACACGAGATTGAAAGTGAGGTCAAGACCTTGCGATTTAAGCTAAAGACACAGAACAAGACTTATTCAAAGTCAATTGTTCTAGATGAGAATTTCGGGTCTTTGGATTTTTTTCCGGAAAGTGGAACATTGGTCGTTGGCGTTAAAAGCACAGTTGGGTTTAAATACTTGAACTATAAGGGAAAAGGTGAAGAAATTCAAGGCATGATCGTCGATAATGCAGACAATGAATTGACCTCTTTTAAAAGTAATCAACTCGGGATGGGCAAATTTCAATTGTTACCGGAAAAGGGCAAAAACTATTTCGGAGTTGTGCACTCAAAAAATGGGGAAACCTACAGATTTCCGATTCCGAGGGCCCAATCTCAAGGTTCGGTAATGCGGGTAGTCGACCAAGGATCTTCGAAACGCATTGTTTTAAAGGCTAACCCCAGAATAACCGATAGTGTTTTCATCAAGTTGTATCATCGGGGCAAAGATATTTATCTGCTTCAAGCCTTCATGAAAAACGGATCGTTGACCTATGCTCTCAAAAGCGCGGGACTGCCCAACGGTCTGATAGGTGCCACACTTTACAACTCACAATATTTGCCGATCGCCGAGCGTCATTTTTATAATTACAAGCCTGAAATAAATCTAGATTTAAAGGTCGAGATCGATAAAAGTCAATATGGAATGCGCGATAGTATTATGGTTAAATTAAGTACTAGCAAAGGGGAAAGGCCCGTTGAGTCCTCCGTTTCTGTGATGGCTGTGGCCAAGGAGTATTTTGAAAAGACTAACCTTGCCAAGAGAAATATCCTATCCTACCTTTTGTTGGAGTCAGATATTAGAGGTGAAATTGAAAACCCATCTTATTATTTTGAGGATGAGCGTCATCTAGAGGATTTGGATTATTTGATGTTGACGCAAGGTTGGACGAATTACAAATATGATTCACCACGAAGGCCGAAAATTGTTCAACCAGAAAAGGGCTTGGCACTTTCTGGCTATATAGGGGGTGTTCAGAAACGGAAAAAAGGAAAACGCTTTAAAGATGAAAAATTCGATTTGGCCCTGATGACTTTTGGAGAGAATCCGGCTATTTACCACCAGGCAATCGATAGTACCGGATATTTCAATTTTGAATTGGACGATAGTTATGGCGAAGGCAAGAAGTTTGTAATAGAACCAGCCTCTTCGGTTCGAAAGAATGCCACCTTCAAGGTCAACCTCAATAAAAGGGACATACCTGAAATCGATTATATAATGGAGGAAATAATCGCCCCAGTGGATACCATAATCGAAAAGACGGTAACCAAGCGAATAGTTAATGATATTGCCCAAGACCCTTATTTATTGCCAAATACCATTGCCTTGGATGAAGTAGTGGTCAGCGATTATATCATGACACCGGAAAGGGAAAAGATGAAGGCGATACATGGTATGCCAGATGTGGTCATCGACAACAAGGAATTGTTGGCCAAGGAGAAAAATTGGACCAACCAACTTTATAAATGGCTGTTATTCAATTATCCCCAAGAACTATCGGTGAAAAGGGTGGGTAAATTGCCAAATAGTTTTTTATACGCCAGCGTATATGGTGCGGACTTTACTTACGTTTTGGTAGATGGCCTACCTGTTAGGATCGATTTTTTTAGTTTAATCCCCGAACTTCCGCTTAAAGCAGTCAAAAGTGTGGAGATTTTGAAAGGTACGGCAGATGCCAACCGTTACTTTTATGAGGTCTTTCCCGAGGCTAGGGGTGGTTCTATGCCACCCTCGTTTCCGGCCATATTGGCCATCTATACCTATGCTGGCAAAGGGATTTTCGGAGCATTCCCTGAGAAAACCAATTTGTTGAAGGCATCCACTCCTGAGTTTTCCCCAAAAAGGGAATTTTATAGTCCCGCTTATGATAATCCGGATGAAGACTCCGAAACTCCAGATTTAAGACGACTGATTCATTGGCAGGCCGATGTAAGAACCGACTCTTTGGGGAAGGCTACAGTGAAATTCTTTAACAGTGATATATCGGGAAAGGTTTTGGTTATTTGCGAAGGCGTTATTTTAAACGAAGGCGGGGTAGGGCGGAGCGAAATATTATATGAGATCGTCGAATAGATTTGGGGAGATGGGTTTTAGTTGATTCGCGACCAGATGAAATTGAATTGTCATTACCACAAAGTTCTTTGTAAATTCATCCTCTGAAAAAGGCAGAATGTTACAGTTAACCATATTTATTGATTATGGAAAATAAGCACAAAGGCCCAAACACCATATGTACCCATGTGGGAGAAGTAAAAGATGAACAGTTTAAGGGAGCCATTTCACCCCTGTATATGAGTACTTCGTATGCATTTCAAGATGTTGATGTAAAGAGGTATCCGAGATATTTCAATACGCCCAACCAAGAGGCGCTTGCCAAAAAGGTCGCGGCATTGGAACATTGTGAGGCCGGACTGATATTTGGTAGCGGAATGGCGGCCATAAGCACGGCGGTACTGGCGTTCTTAGAGGTGGGCGATCATATTGTTTTACAAGGGGATATCTACGGGGGTACCTATAATTTGGCCGTGGAACAGTTCAATAAATTTGGCATAGAGTATTCATTTACGGAAGGCCTTGAGGCTTCCGATTTTGAAAAACTGATCAAACAGAATACAAAGGTGATATATGTAGAAACCCCGTCCAATCCTCTATTGAAGATCACCGACTTGGCAATGATCTCAGATTTGGCCAAAAAACACGGACTGATTTCCATGATCGATAATACCTTTGCGAGCCCTATCAACCAGGTTCCGGCCAATTTCGGAATCGATATCATCATTCACAGCGCCACGAAATACATGGGTGGGCATTCCGATATCTGTGCTGGTGCGGTGGCGGCTTCTGAGGCATATATCGCTAGAATCGTTCAATTGGCGAGAAGTTTCGGCGGAAGCCTCAGTGACTACAGTGTTTGGTTGTTGGAGCGAAGTATGAAAACGATGGGCATTCGTGTAAGGGCCCAGAATGAGAACGCACAGCGAATGGCCGAATATCTCGATGGGAACAAGGATATCAACGCTGTTTATTATCCAGGACTTGAAAATCATCCGGGTCATGAATTGGCAAAATCACAAATGATCGGTTTTGGCGGAATGATGTCATTCGAACTGAGGGAAGGCATAGACGCTCAATTGTTTCAAAAATCATTGGGTTTGATAAAGCCCTCAATGAGTCTGGCAGGAGTTGAAAGTACTGTACTATCTCCTTCCCAAACCTCACATGCACTTCTCGGGGCGGATGAACGAAAGAAACGTGGTATTTCTGATGGTTTGATTCGATTCTCGGTGGGAATAGAAGAAACGAGGGATTTGATCTCGGATATTGAACAAGCTTTGGAAAAAGCGAACAAAGTGGGCAGTATGCAGCTGCATTGAGGTGAATTTGTCACCGTGGATAGAATTTGTAATCCGTTCGAAAATAACCTCGCTTGTTTTTGAACTTGAACTTGAACTTGAATGAAATTGGATATATTGGTTTTTGGATCACACCCTGATGACGCAGAATTGGGGGCGGGAGCCACCATAGCAAAGGAAGTGGCCAATGGTAAAAGAGTAGGTGTAGTTGATTTGACACGGGGCGAACTTGGAACAAGGGGCAGCGCTGAAATCAGGGATCAAGAGGCTGGGGAATCGGCCAAGATTCTTGGTTTATCGGCTCGCGAAAATTTACGCTTTGCGGATGGTTTTTTTGTCAATGACAAGAAACATCAACTTGATGTCGTAAAAATGATCAGGAAATACCGTCCAGATATCGTACTATGTAATGCAATTGTCGATAGACACATCGATCATGGAAAAGGAAGTGCTTTGGTAAGCGATGCCTGTTTCTTAAGTGGTTTGCGCAGGATTGAAACCCAAATAGAGGGTATGGTCCAGGAGGCATGGCGCCCTAAAACCGTATACCACTATATTCAATGGAAGAATATTGAACCCGATTTTGTGGTTGACGTAACCGGATACCTGGATAAAAAGGTTGAATCGATCAAGGCATACAGATCACAAATGTTCGATCCCGAAAGCGATGAACCCCAAACACCCATTAGTAGCCAAAACTTCTTGGATAGCGTTACTTACCGAGCCAGAGACCTCGGCAGGTTGATAGGCGTTGAGCATGGGGAAGGATTTACCGCCGAACGATATGTGGCAATCGACCGTTTGGACGACTTGATTTAGCTGGCCTTTTGATATTCCTTTTTTGACTTGGTCAACGTGAAGTAAAATGAAGTGCCCTTGTTAGGAATACTTTCCACCCAGATAGTGCCGTTGTTCTTCTCGACCATTTCTTTGCACAGGGTAAGACCTAGGCCCGTCCCTTTTTCGTTGTTCGTTCCATAGGTGGTAATGGCGGAGTTGGCCTTGAACAATTTTTTGCGCGTTTCCTCATCGATGCCAATGCCCGTATCTCGGACAGAGATTTCCCAATAGTCGTTCTTTTCAATGGCGCTAATGGTCACGACACCGTTTTCAGGTGTGAATTTCAAGGCATTGCTGATTAAGTTTCGAATGACGATATCTATTTGATCGCCATCTGACCAGGCCATGGTATTGTTAGGCAAACGGCTGACAATTTTTATTGATTTTGAGTCGGCGATTTCCGATAGCAGGTTAATATTGTCCTTCACAATCGCATCCACTGATATTATGGTCGGTTGGGTGATCAAGCCGTTCATTTGACTTTGTCCCCATGATAACAAATTGTTCAAGGTGAAGGCGATATGATCTATATCCTTTTTGAGTTTTGGAATAAAACCCTCGAATTCTTTTTGGTTCATCTCCCCATCCCTGAACATTTTTAGCAGTCCTTGGAAAGCCCCGATGGGACCGCGGAGGTCGTGTCCAATAATTGAGAATAGTTTGTCTTTGGTCTCATTGATTTCCCGTAATTGGCTCTCCCTTTTCTCAAGATCATCCTTTTTGCTGTTCAATTCTGAATTCAGGTTTTTTTGGATTTTTTCACTTCTTCGAACCAAAATGGTCACCGTCAGGAATATAAGTAGTATGACCAGGGCGGCATAGACATAATATCTTTGCTCGGCCTTGGCTTTTTGGTTTGCGAGTTCCCAGGCCTCCTTTTGTCGATCATGCTCAACTTTCGTTTTCAGCATGGTAAGACTTTTTCGATTTTCGTTGCGTGATAGGGTGTCCGATATTCTATGGTAGATTTCATGGTACTGAAGCGCCGTCGCATAATCTTCCTCGTTTTTGCTGATCTTATAGAGTGTGCGTGCACATTTTTGAACTCCCTCCTTGAATTTCATGGCACTTGAGTTCTCATAGGCCTTGATTGCGTAGATCTTGGATATGCTGTCTTGTTTTGTTCCCAGATAGGCCTCTGCCATCCCATTGAGCAGATCTATTTCGCTCCGCATGTCATCTAGATCTCTATGTAACATTTCGCTCTGGCGGTACCAATGCAATGCCCATTTGTATTTCTTTTGCTTTAGATAGGTCTTTCCCTTAATTTCATAGGCGTAGGCCAGCCAATCCATTATTTCATGCCTTTCGAAGATGGCAATACTGCTATTGATATTGAACATGGCGTAGTCAAGTTCTCCCATATCGGCATAAACCGAAGCCATGTTGCTTGTCGTTTCACCAATAAATACTTCGTTTCCTATTTCGGCATTGATTTTCTTGACCTTTTTAAAAAAATCGAGGGCGTGTTCGTAATCCTTCTGTGACGCGTACATATTGGCAATATTCTCGTTCATTATGGAGAGCATCACTTTATTGTCATGAACTTCGGCCATTTCAATACCCTTCAAATAGATCTCAAGTGCATGGGCATAATCCCCCTTATAACCATATTCGCCAGCGAGATTATTTTGAATGTCAAGAATGAGTTTCGTATCATCGATTTGTTCGGCCATTTTCAAGGCCTCACCAAAGTTTGTAATCGCATTTTGGAAGTTTCCTTTATCCGAATAGTAATTACCGAGTCCAATTAAGGCTTGACATTGACCTTTCTTGTAATTGACTTCTTCGCTATGGGTCTTGGCCTCCTTTGACAATAAGAATAGGCTGTCGGATTTATAAAATCGCAGTTCGGAGCCAAGACTATTTAGTAAATTTATGTATGTAGTGTCCTGAACCGTGAAATCGGCCCTATTTTTCATTTGGCTGATTTTGGTTTCCAAACTATCCCTGGAATTTTCCTGGGCCTTTAACGAATGGATATGCACAAATAGGAGAATGACCAAGGTCTGGATGAACAGCTTCGGCAATGAAGTAGTTTTGGTCTTGATTTGGGACATTTCAACCATGGTTAATGAACTTGTAAATTTAACCTGCGATTACCTCCACCGATAATTATTGTTGTGAAACGGCAAAATTTGTGTGTTTGGTCGTTCAAATGGTGCATTTCATCGATGTTTTATACTTTGAACGCCATAAGGGAATGAAAGCTAGAGATACGGCTTCGGTCAAATTTCAGGCCTAAAATGATGGAATATCGTTTTTTTTCCTTTGAAAGATCCCGTAAAAAAATCTACCTTTGCCCTCGCTAATAAATGGTGGTTGTAGCTCAGCTGGTTAGAGCGCTAGATTGTGGTTCTAGAGGTCGCCGGTTCGAAACCGGTCTTCCACCCAATAGCTTTGACGAAGTCCTTTCCCTTTGGGAGGGGACTTTTCTTTTTTCGGTGGAGCGGGGTAGCTTGAGAAGCTTGCCCTGAGCATCTCGACAAGCTCGATACAGGCTTGGTCGAAGGGAAATCGGTATTGCACCTTGGCGCAAAGCCCTGGAATTTCCCAGCCTCCATTGTTTTGAGTACCTTCTTTATTTTGAAGCTTTGTCAACGATTACCCTATCCGCCCGATTGGCTACTTCCCAAGCCGTATGGAATATAAGACGGGCCCTGTTCTCAAGTAAATCGTAATTTATCTTGTCAGCTGTATCACCCGGCCGGTGGTAATCTTCATGTGTTCCATTGAAATAGAAAATTATCGGAATATTGTTCTTGGCGAAATTATAGTGGTCACTGCGATAATAGAAACGGTTGGGATCGTTCTCGTCATTGTAGGTATAGTCGAGTTCGATATTGGTATATTTTTTATTTACCTCCTCAGATAAATCATGTAGTTCAGTGCTCAATTTGTCAGAGCCGATTAAATAAATGTAGTTTCGCTCACCTTCGCGTTTGGGGTCGATTCGCCCTATCATATCGATATTTAAATTTGCCACTGTATTGGCAAGTGGGAAAATCGGTTCGTTATCTGCATAATACTGCGAACCCAAAAGCCCCTTTTCTTCCCCGGTTACATGCAGGAACACTATTGAACGTTTTGGCCCCATGCCCTTTAAGGCGGCTTCTTTGAAAGCTTCGGCAATTTCAAGCATGGCCACTGTACCCGAGCCGTCGTCATCGGCCCCATTGTTTATCTGCCCGTCTGCGGTTACACCGATATGATCCAGATGTGATGATATGATTACGTACTCATCTGGCTTTTCTGAACCTTTAATGACGGCAGCAACATTTTCTGAATCGATTTTTTCATTTTCCCCGCTCAATTCAAAGGTGATATTTCTTGAAAAGGAATTGACTTCGTCGTCCGAATCGATCTTGTTATAAATAGTCTGTGCCATTTCCTTGGTCAACATGATGTTGAAAAAATCATCTGTACCACCGCCAATTGTCATTTGGCCACTATGGTTGTTTTTCATGTAATCAAAATACCCCTTGAAGCGCGCATAATTCGTATGGTCCAAATAAAGCATTCCTTTAGCTCCGTTTGCTTTGGCAACCTCGCCTCTTTTTCCAAGTGCTTCTGACATATTGCTCCACTTTGACTGTTCGTCATTTCCTGAGAGCACATAACTACCATCTTTGTTCATTGGTTCGCCGAACTTGGTCATAACCACTTTTCCCGATACATCCAAACCCTTATAATCAGAATAATCACCCTCTTCAATACCATACCCGACATAAATAATTTCATCAAAGGTCCCATTTGCCTTTGAAAAGGTGATAAAGTCCTTTCCAAGTTCATATATTTTGCCATCCATCGAAATAGAACCGGAGGGAAGCCTTGTCATCTCCAAAGGTACCTTTTGCAGATAATCGCCGTCGGCCTTGGCGGCCGGAATGTTTAATTTCTCATATTCCGCTTTTATATAAGCAACCGCTTTCTTTTGTCCCGGAGTGCCTGTTTCTCGACCCTCAAATTCATCGGATGCATAAGTGAAAAGGTGCTCTTTAAGCTCCTCTTCGGTAATTGTACTAGCAAATGTCACGGAATCCGATTTTTCATCGGAGTTCCCATTAACTTCGGACACCGTTTTCTGTGACGAATTACAGGCTGTTGCCAAATAGACCAGCATAAAAACTAAATACTTCATTTTTTCGATGTTATATTCGGAATTGCCCAAAAATACGGAAACGGGATCAAACGGCCCGCCACTCGTGGTAAGGTTTTTCTTTGAGTTTATATGTACTCCAAAGAAATGGCGACTTTGATATTCTTTTGATATTCCTTGGGAGTGGCATTCTTCAATTTTTTGAACTTTCTGTTGAAATTCGAAATGGAGGTGAAACCTGATTGATATGCTATTTCTGCAATCGAGCTCTCTTGTCCGTCCGCGAGCAATTGACAGGCATGTTCAATTCTCAGTTCGATTACGAACTCGACAAATGTTTTATTCGTTCGTTGTTTGAAAAACCGGCAAAACGAATTGGGTGTCATGTATACCAATTCGGAAACTGTATCGAGTTTTATCTCCTTCTGAAAGTTGTTAATGACATAGTTGAATACCGTTTGCATTCGCTTGCCTTCTTCTATGGAAATCTTTTTTGGTTGAAAATCATTGGTCAGACCGAATTTTTTGGCGTCGGCAATTTTGTTGATCAACTTGAGAAAACAAACAAATTTCTCTAAACCGACCGTTGTTTCCATTTGGGTCAAAAGTTTTTGAACCGCCTCAACTTCAGAGAGCAGTTTAAAGCTATTTTTTGATGCCTCTAAAAACCCTAGCAACTTTTCTAGTTCGTGTATCTTCTGAAAGCCGTCCCCAAAATTTTCCCTGGTCAAGAAAACCGAAATCATATGCGATTGAACGGGCTGTTCGGTTGATTGAAATAAATGTGGGGTATTGCCAGAGATTACAAAAATATCGCCCGGGGCAAAACGATACACGCTATTCGATATGATCAATTTTCCTTGTCCGGCAACGACATAACTAATCTGCATTTCCTTATGTTGATGCAATCTATCGAAGAAGGCTTCGCACTTATCGATTTGTACGATTATACTATCTTTAACGGGTTTCGGTATTTCAAAGGGATATACTTTCATCTACAACCAAAGTAGGCTTATTTTTGTATCAAAATCATTTTAATTGGCAAAATTACGGTAAAATAGTCTCAAAAGTAGATAATATCGAATCAAATTTTTGACAACATCGAAGCTATTTTTGTGACGAATCAAAAAAATAAGTTATATGATCGTAAAATGGGAAGGCGTTATGCCTGCAGTAACCACAAAGTTTACTTCAGATGATAAACTTGACTTGGAGACGTTCGCCGTCAATATTCGGGCCCAGGTAGCGGCCGGGGTCCACGGAATAGTGCTCGGCGGCTCTCTAGGGGAGGCCAGCACATTGTCACAAGATGAGAAGAATAGGCTAGTGCGGGAAACCGTGCAGATTGTTGGAGGGAAGATCCCGGTTATCATGACCATAGCGGAACAGGCGACCAGCGTTGCTATCGCTGCCGTGAATGCCGCCGAAAAAAATGGTGCGGACGGATTGATGATTTTGCCACCCATGAGATATAAGTCTACCGACCGTGAAACGGTGACCTATTTTAAGGAAATCGCACAAAGTACCACTTTGCCCATTATGATTTATAATAATCCGGTGGATTACAAAATAGAAGTGACTGTCGACATGTTCGAGGAGCTTCTGAAACTCGATAATATACAGGCCGTAAAAGAATCCACAAGGGATATTATCAATATCGGAAGACTGCGGAACAGATTCGGCAATGATATAAAAATATTGACAGGTGTTGATCCCTTGGCTTTGGAAAGCCTTTTGATCGGTGCCGATGGGTGGGTCGCTGGGCTTGTTTGTGCCTTTCCGGCTGAGACAGTTGCCATTTATGAATTGGCAAAGGCCGGACGTGCCAAGGAAGCAACGGAAATTTATCGTTGGTTCTTACCTCTTCTGGAGCTTGACATCAGTCCACAACTGGTGCAGAATATAAAATTGGCCGAGGTCGCAACCGGTATTGGTACCGAAAACGTAAGGCCGCCGAGATTACCGTTAGAGGGGGAAGAGCGCGAACGCGTTCTTAAGGTGATTGAAGAAGGTTTGAAAAATAGGCCTAAATTGCCGGATTATAAGAATCTGGAAGTCGGGATAATCTAAGTACGACCAGTTATTTAAACTAAAGAAAATAAAATATCGATGATCACAGGCCATAATTATATCGGTCAGGCCCAATCTGCGGAAGGCAAGAACACTTATAAGTCCTTCGATCCGAAATTGAACGTCGAAAATGAATGGATTTTTCATGAGGCCACGACCAAGGAGATTGATGCAGCCTTGTTTTTGGCTACAAGGGCTTTCGAAAGCTATAAATTGATTTCAGGGAAGCGGAAAGCCGAATTTCTAAGGGCAATTGCCAAGGAAATCGATGCTTTAGACGATTATCTGATAGATGTATATGTCAAAGAATCTGGCCTCCCAGAGGGACGGGCCATTGGGGAAAGGGGCAGAACAATGGGTCAGTTAAACGCTTTCGCCGATTTATTGGAAGAAGGTTCTTGGGTAGAGGCTACAATTGATACGGCAATACCAGATCGTGAACCTTTGCCTAGGGTCGATATTCGAAAGATGTTGGTACCCTTGGGGCCAATAGCAGTTTTTGGGGCAAGTAATTTTCCATTTGCCTTTTCGACCGCTGGTGGCGATACCGCCAGTGCCTTGGCAGCTGGCTGTCCCGTAATCGTTAAGAGCCACCCAATGCACGCGGGTACTGGTGAACTGGTGGCGTCTGCCGTTCTCAAAGCGGCCGATAAGACCGATATGCCCAATGGTATTTTTTCAAACTTGAACAGTAGTGGTATCGATGTTGGAAAGCATCTGGTGATGCATCCCGATATCAAAGGAGTGGGTTTCACCGGAAGTACCTTTGCAGGCACGGCGCTCTATCGTATGGCAGCAGAACGGGAAGAGCCAATACCGGTCTTTGCCGAAATGGGCAGTGTCAACCCGGTTGTTGCTTTACCCTCGGCTTTACTGAACGAAGGGGCCGAATGGGCAAAAAAGTATGCGGGATCCATTATGCTCGGGGCAGGCCAATTTTGTACCAATCCGGGTTTGATTTTGGGCCTCAGGGGAGATTCCCTCGACAATTTTATCGAATCGCTTGGAAAGGAGATCGAACAACTGGAGCCTAGTTGCATGCTCCATCCGAGAATCCATGAAAATTATGAAAAAGGTAAATTGGAACTCTCGGATCAAAAAGGGGTAGATGTAGTGGCAGAACATGCCGGGCGAACGGAAGTCAATTATGCCAGCCAGAAAGTCTTGAAGGTGGCCGGTTCCGTCTTTTTGAAGAACCCGAAACTGCACCAAGAGGTTTTTGGCCCGTTTTCGGTTGTGGTTCAATGCAAAGATCCGGATGAGCTGGTTGAGGTTTTGAAGAATTTGGAAGGACAGTTGACGGGCACGGTTTTAGGGGATTCAGAGGAACTCGATACTTTTTCTGCAATTGTTTCAGCTTTACAGGGCAAAGTGGGTCGAATCATATTCAATGGCGTGCCTACTGGGGTTGAAGTATGTGCCGCGATGCAACATGGCGGGCCATACCCGGCCAGTTCTGACAGTAGGTTTACCTCGGTTGGTATGTCGGCCATAAAGCGTTGGGTAAGGCCCATAAGTTTTCAGAATTGGCCCCACGAGCTTTTGCCGGATGCCCTGAAAGATGGGAATCCTCTGAGTATAAACAGATTGGTGAACAATTCTTATACCTTCGATGAAATATAACCGCATTCTACCGAATTTGTTGAAAATTTCCTTTCTCATTTTCCTCTTTTGCTTTTATGGCTGTAACCAGAAAGGATCCGAAAACGCAATGGGGGCGAACAAAGATGTCCTTTACGGTCTAATCGATGAATATGAGAACCGAGAGGCTTTCGATGAGGATAAATTTCCATTGGGCATTTTCACGAAGAAACATTACAAGGCAGAGGCCGAATATGCAGAATCAAGATTGCACGAATTGGCAAAAGCGTCATTGGGCGATTTGAGCGAAACGGACCGAATTTCGGCGACACTCTTAAAATTTGTACTTCAAGACAAAATCGATTTCTTTAAACATGAACGATTTTTAAATCCCATACTTTCCGATGCCGGTTTTCATTCTAGCCTCTCCTACATGGTTCGGCCCATTACCAATTATGATCAGGCCAAAAAATACCTCACCAAACTAAACGATATTCCAAGGGCCATGCAAGAACAATTGGTCAATGTACGTGAAGGCCTAAAGAAAGGGGTCTCGCAGCCTCGTGTGATTTTCAAGGGCTACGAATCGACCTATGAAGATCATATCGTTCAAGATTATAAGAAAAGCTATTTCTACTCCCCATTTTTGAATCTTCCGGCAATATTGACCCCTGAACAGAAAGATTCCGTTTTGCGGCAGGCCAAAATCGCGATCGAACGCAGTGTCATCCCGGAGTTTGAAAAAATAAAGATGTTTTTCGAAGAAGAATACCTCCCTACAACACGGCAATCCATCGGCGTTTTTGAAACACCCGGCGGGAGCGATTACTACCAGAACCGTATCAACTTTTATACCACCAATGACCAGTATACGGCCGATGACATCCATAATATTGGGTTGGACGAGGTTGCGCGAATCAAGGCAAAAATGGAGGCCATCATCCAAGAACTTGACTTTCGGGGAAGTTTCGCCGACTTTTTAGAGTTTCTTCGAACCGATGAGCGGTTTTATGCCAAGACCCCTGATGAATTATTGATGACCGCCAGGGATATGGCCAAAAGGGCCGATGCCCAACTCCCGCGTTTTTTTAAGACGTTGCCCAGGAAACCTTATGGGGTCGCACCCGTACCTGATGCCATTGCGCCAAAATATACCGGAGGTCGATATGTAGGTACTTCCGAGAAAAGCACTGATCCCGGCTACTATTGGGTAAACACCTACGATCTGCCGAGTCGTACCCTTTATACGCTGCCCTCGTTGACCGTTCATGAGGCTGTTCCCGGGCATCACCTACAGGGCGCCCTTAACAAGGAGTTGGGGGATAGCATTCCACAGTTTAGAAAAGATCTTTATTTATCTGCCTACGGGGAGGGTTGGGGCCTTTACACGGAATTCCTCGCCGAGGAAATGGGAATGTATACGACCCCTTATGAGCGATTTGGCCAACTCACCTATGAAATGTGGCGCGCCTGTCGCTTGGTGGTTGATACGGGCATACATGCCAAGGGATGGACAAGAGATCAAGTAGTTGATTTCATGGCCTCAAACACAGCGCTTTCATTACACGAGATAAATACCGAAACAGATCGGTACATCTCGTGGCCAGGGCAGGCCATATCCTATAAAATTGGTGAGCTCAAGATTCGTGAATTGCGAAAAAAGGCCGAGGAGGCGTTGGGCAGCAATTTTGATATTAGGGATTTTCATGAGGTTATTTTGGAACAGGGCACAGTGACCTTGTCCATTCTTGAGGACAGGATAAATGCCTACATTACCAAAAGCGAAAATGGCAGTTAGCACTTTTGTTTGCGTTGATGCGCATACGTGTGGAAACCCCGTTAGGGTTGTAAAGTCGGGCGGCCCAGAACTGCAGGGCGAGAGCATGGGCGACAAGCGTCAACATTTTCTTAGGGAATACGACTGGATCCGAACAGGGTTGATGTTCGAACCGCGGGGTCATGACATGATGAGCGGAAGTATTTTTTACCCACCCTCGAACCCAGAGAATGACTTTGGGATACTTTTCATAGAGACCAGCGGATGTTTGCCTATGTGTGGCCATGGAACAATAGGGGCCATTACCATCGGTTTGGAAGAAGGGTTGATCGAACCTAAGATTCCTGGCAAGGTGCGAATGGAGACTCCCGCCGGATTGGTCAAAATCGAGTATCAACGATCTGGCAAAAAAGTAGACTGGGTCAAATTGATCAATGTCAAGTCGTTTTTGGCAGCTTCCGGGTTGAAAATAGAATCTTCGAGTTTGGGTGAACTCAAATTTGATGTTTCCTACGGTGGCAATTTCTACGCAATTATAGACCCCCAGCAAAATTTCAATGGCATTCAAGATTTTACGGCAAGTCAGTTGATCGGGTTCAGTCAGGAAATCCGTAAGCTGATCAACGCAAAATATCCAGACAAATTTGTGCATCCTGAGGATGACACCATTCGTGATGTCAGTCATGTGTTATGGACGGGCGAAACCATATCTGAAAAAGCCACGGCAAGAAATGCCGTCTTTTACGGAGATAAGGCGATAGACCGATCACCGTGTGGTACCGGAACCTCGGCTCGAATGGCCCAATGGCATGCCAAAGGCAAGTTGAAGGTGGGCGACGAATTCGTTCATGAAAGTTTTATCGGTTCTCAATTCGTGGGACAAATAGAGGCGGAAACGGTCGTTGGTTGCAAAATGGCGATAGTACCCAGTATAAAGGGATGGGCCAAGGTATACGGGCAGAATACAATAACCATCGATGACGATGACCCCTATGCCCATGGTTTTCAGGTAATATGATATGGCAAAAAAAATTGTAATTGTCGGCGGAGGCATCGTTGGTTTGAGTTGCGCTTATTACTTACAAAAAGAGGGTAATGAGGTGACCGTAATCGACAAGTCTGATATTAGCTCGGGAGCTTCTTTTGTAAATGCGGGTTACATTACCCCAAGTCACATCATTCCGTTGGCAGCACCTGGGGTTATTGCGCAGGGCATAAAATGGATGTTCAATTCATCCAGTCCGTTTTACATGAAACCACGGTTGGATTCCGACTTTTTCAAGTGGTCATGGTATTTTCATAAGTCTTCGACAAAAGCAAAGGTCGAGAAAGCCATTCCCATCATCAAAGACATAAACATCCTCAGCAGAGAGCTTTACGTGGACATTTTGGAATCGGGAGATCTGGGGAAGTTTCAATTGGAGCGAAAAGGGTTGCTTATGCTGTACCAGACCGCGGCCTCTTATGAACACGAAAAGGAGGTTGCAGAGAAGGCGAGCTTTTTGGGGCTGGAGGTCAATGAATTGACGAAGGCACAATTGATGGAGGTAGAGCCCGACATTAAAATTGAGGCGAACGGGGCCATTCATTATGAATGTGACGGCCATATGACCCCGACCGAGTTCATGCCCAAAATGCTCGATTATCTAAGAACTGCAGCAGTGGACATCAAGACCAATGAGGAGGTGTTGGATATGGAATTACAGAACGGGGCTATAAACAAGGTGATTACGACCAAAGGTACCTATTCGGCGGATGAGGTTGTATTGGCCGCAGGATCATGGAGCGGAAATTTGTCGAAAAAACTGGGATTAAAATTTCCGTTACAAGCCGGTAAGGGATACCGAATAAATGTCGAACGAAATATTGGAATTTCAATGCCTGCAATTTTGATGGAAGCAAAAATGGCCGTTACCCCAATGAAGGGATTCACTCGTTTTGCCGGCACGATGGAATTTTCGGGCATCAACTCGAAAATTCGAAAAGAGCGAGTGGAAGCTATAGCGAACGGCGCCAAACGCTTTTATCCTGATTTGGAAATAACGGAAGACGAAAAGAAAGGCGCTAAAACCGGACTTCGTCCGGTCACGCCCGACGGGCTACCCTATATCGGTAGGGCAAATCGATATCAAAATCTTACACTGGCGACTGGGCACGCCATGATGGGTTGGAGTTTAGGGCCTGCCACCGGAAAATTGGTCGCAGAGATAATTGCCAATGAAAAGACCTCAATGAACATTGACGGATTTCTTCCCCACCGGAAGTTTTAAGCCTTAACAGGGGCTTTTACAAACAAAAACATCCGGCAAATGGCCGGATGCTTTGTATTCTTTCCTCTTTTGAGTTAATCGCTTGATAAGATGCTCAAAATATACCAAAATAACAGCATCAATGAAGCGAACAAGCCCAAGGAGGCCGCAACATGTTGATGTGACTGATATTTATGGATCATATTCGATGTCTGGTATAAGATGGAGCCCGAGGCGAGCACTACCATACCGACACTGAACCAAAGACCCAGGTTGAACCCAAAAAGAGTTCCGGCAACAATCAATCCGATGGCGATGAAAAAGCCGATGGTCAATGCCGATTTCAAAAATGAAAAATCTTTTTTGGTCAAGAAGACGATTGCAGAAAGTCCCGTAAACAATGACAAGGTCAAAATAGCTGCCTGGTTGAGGATGTCAAAAGCACCTTCGCCGCCCATCATTATGGCAATGAAGATCAAAGGGATAAATATAAAAGCTTCTGCGATCACATATAGAATGAGGCCCGCGTAATGCGTGCCTACATTATCGCTGCTGAGTGCCAATCGCTCGGCATAATTGGTGACAAGCATGAATCCGCCAAGCATGATGAGCCAGCTGAAACCACCGGTCATCGACAAAGCGAAATTGACAATAGCGTCGATTTGAAAGAATAGTGTTTCGACAAGGATAAAAAGCAACACTGCGCCGGCCAGATGTGCATAGGTTTTTTTGTAAAACGATACCCTTGCTTGATCCGAAAGTTGACTGATTACCTTGACTTGTGGTGTTTGACGGTTTTCCATAATGAAATATTTGGGTTTGAATGAAGCATAACGGGGCCTTTGTACTACAGATTGTATTTTTTTGATGAATGGTTGATTTATTCGTTATGACCGCCAATATTGGGTTTCACCGAAGAAAGAATTGAATTTTCTTCTGTATCTTGAGAACCCATCCTTAAAACACGAAAATGATCCGTTTGTTTTTCTTTTTGCTTTTAAGTGTATCATTCGCCGAAGCCCAACAGGAAGCTAAAAACGACCCACCTCCAAATATTCTATTCATTCTTTCCGATGATCACACTTCTCAATCGTGGGGTATTTATGGGGGGCTCTTGGAGGGTTACGTTCAAAACGAGAATATCAAGCGATTGGCAAAGGAGGGAGCGGTTCTTGAAAATGTGTTTTGCACGAATAGCATTTGTACACCAAGTAGAGGCGCAATTCTCACGGGGCAATACAGTCATGTCAATCAGGTTTATACCTTGAGCGAGCCTTTGCCCAAAGGGCATCCGAATATTGTAAAGGAACTTTCAAAGCAGGGCTATCAGACAGCCGTAATAGGCAAATGGCATCTGGTCGAACAGCCGGAGGGTTTCGACTATTTCAATGTTTTGCCAGGACAGGGAAGATATTGGAACCCGATTCTAAAGACCAAGGAAAATTGGAAAGACGGTTATGATAGTTCAGGCGGACAAGAGTACGAAGGATTTTCGACGGATGTAATAACAGACCTCACCATAGAACACTTAAAAAAACGCAATCGGCAGAAACCGTTTCTTATGTTCTGCAATTTTAAGGCAACACATGAACCTTTTGATTACCCAAAACGGTTTGATTCACTCTATATCAATGATATAATACCTGAACCTGAATCACTTTTGGATTTCGATAAATCGGTGACAGGACGAAGTTTTCAAGGACAGAAACTTGAATTTTTAGGTGAGCGTTGGGACAAGGCGACGGCAGAACCCGATAAATTTTGGACATCATATCCTGGGCTTCCATATCCCTTGGAAAATCTGGATAGCGTTCAAAAGAGGAAGAAAATTTATCAAAAACTGGTAAAGGATTTTATGCGATGTGGTGCGGCCATCGATGATAACATTGGAAAGCTACTAGATTATCTCGAAACTGAGGGTATTGCCGATAATACGGTCGTGATCTACACTGCTGATCAGGGCTATTTTCTTGGGGAGCATGGTTTTTTTGACAAACGGCTGATTTATGAAGAATCACTGCAAATGCCCTTTGTGATTCGATATCCGAAGGAAATCAAAGGCGGACAACGAATAGACGACATTATCTTAAATATCGATTTTGCGGCACTGTTGGCAGACTATGCCGGAATACAAAAGCCGCATTTTGTCCAGGGGGAGAGTTTTCGCGGGAATCTGAAAGGCCATACTCCCAACAATTGGAGAAACCGAATGTACTATCGCTATTGGTTGCATCATCCGCGACGACCTGCCCACTTTGGGGTCAGGAATGAAAGATATAAACTTGCGTTCTTCTACGGACGGCCCTTAGGTATGAAGGGTACCGACAAAACAATAAGCGAACCGGCCTGGGAATTTTATGATTTGCAACAAGACCCTAAAGAGCTTCATAACCAGATAAACAATGCTGAATACACCGATATTATCGCAGAAATGAAAAAGGCAATTGTTGAGGAACGTAAAAAATACGGGGATCTTGATACCAATTTTCCGGAGATGAAACCTATTCTGGAGGAAGCTTTCGATACACCATAGTATTTCCAGTTTCCCGACCAAGTACATGGAGAAAATATTTAAACCAATTAAACGCCAAATGAAAATGAGAGCAATATACCAGTGCGTTTTGTCACTAGCTGTTCTATTGAGCTATGTTGACTCGAAAGCACAAGACGATATACTAGAGAAGTTGGGGGAAATAGCCATTATCGATCAAAAGGTGATGATGCCGATGCGGGATGGTGTACGCCTATCGACCGATATTTTTCGCCCGAAATCTGAAGGGAAAGTACCAATTATTTTCTCGCGTACACCCTATAATTTCAATAGATGGCAAGAAGGCGAGGAAACGACAAGAACGGCTCAAAGAGCGTACGAGGCGGTCAAAAGAGGATACGCCTACGTCGTGCAGAATGAAAGGGGACGCTATTTTTCGGAAGGGGAGTGGGACATTTTGGGAACACCCCTGACGGATGGATATGACGCCTTTAGTTGGATGAAAGAACAATCATGGTCCAATGGCAAGGTAGGAACCCTGGGTTGCTCCTCCACGGCCGAATGGCAAATGGCGGTCGCCGCCCTAGACCACCCATCCCATGCGGCCATGGTGGCACAGGGTTATGGAGCTGGTGTCGGTCGGGTCGGAAAATATTTCGAGCAGGGCAACTGGTATCGCGGCGGGGCCGAACAAATGTTGTTTTTCTCGTGGTTATATGGGGTCGAACACGACAAGTTCAAACCTAGAATTCCTAAGGGCGCCTCCCAGGAAGATTTGATTCGCATTTCACGATTTTACGACCTTGACCCCGACAATCCGAAAGTAGATATGGCCAAGGCGTTCAAGCACTTGCCCATTCAGGATCTTTTGCAGAACATCCATGGCAAACGCGATATTTTCGATAAAATGGTCCGTCGCCTTCCCAATGATAAGGAATGGTACGAAGGCGGCCTTTATCATGATGATATGGATTTGGGAGTGCCCAGTTTTTGGTTTACTTCATGGTATGATGTTTCGATAAGTCCTAATTTGGCCCTGTTCAATCATGTGAGAACCCACGCCAAAGACCCTGAGGTGAGGGAAAACCAATACATGGTCATCGCACCGACACTTCATTGTGGCTTTACAAGAGCTACTGAAAATACGGTTGTAGGTGAACGCAGTGTAGGCGATGCACGACTGAACTATGATGAACAAATATATGCTTGGTTCGATTTGTGGTTGAAAGGAGAAAACAACGACTTCAAAACTGAAACACCAAGGGTTCAATATTATACCATGGGCAGCAACGAGTGGCAATCTGCCGAGGTATGGCCACCAAGGGCCGCACAGATGAAGACATTCTATTTGAACAGTAATGGCCATGCAAACAGCCTTTATGGCGACGGCACCTTGAAGCAAGAAGCTCCGTCAACAGATTCACCCGATTCTTTCGTGTACGACCCCAAGAATCCAGTTCCTTCGTATGGCGGAAACGTTTGTTGCATGGGCAATGCCTTGACACCGGGTTCATTTGATCAACAGGCTATGGAAACCAGAAACGATATTCTCGTCTATACCTCCGAGCCGTTTTCGGAGAGTACCGAGGTGACCGGGTTTATCGAATCTACATTATATGTTTCATCCGATGCCAAGGACACCGATTTCACAGTTAAAATTTTGGATGTTTATCCCGATGGAAGGGCCTATAACCTTGATGAGACCATTCAAAGGGCAAGATTCAGGGAAGGTTATGATAAACAAGTCTTTATGGAAGAAGGTAAGGTCTATAAATTGGAGATGACACCGATGGCCACCAGCAATTATTTCGAAAAGGGGCATCAAGTTCGTATTGAAATTTCAAGTAGCAATTTTCCCCGTTTTGCCAGAAATCTGAATACCGGAGGAAAAAATTATGATGAAAGTGTAGGAGTGGTTGCCCACAATAAAATTCACCATTCAAAAGAGCATCCTTCCCAAGTCCGGATTCCCATAATCAAAAAGTAGTCTTTTCAGTTTTCGAAAAGTGATTTGGCAATACCCATTTCCAGACCGCGCAGTTCTGCGAGACCGCGTAGCCTACCTATGGCAGAGTACCCCGGATTCGTATGCTTTCCCAAGTCATCCAACATCAAATGTCCATGATCGGGGCGCATCGGGATTTGCCAGTCGGGCCGGCCTTCATTTTTGCGCCTGATCTGCTCCGATATTATGCCGTGGACCATGCCGTACATATCAACATCACCCTCTAGGTGATTGGCCTCATAAAAGTTTCCCTGTCCGTCCCTCTTTGTACTTCGGAGGTGTAAAAAATGAACCCGTTCCGCAAAACGATTCATGATTTGCAGCAGGTCATTGTCTTCCCGGGCCCCCAGTGAACCCGTACATAAGGTGATTCCGTTATGAAGTGAAGGAACATGTTCAAATATATGGGCATAATCGGCCTCCGTACCCATGATACGGGGGAGTCCCAAAATAGAAAAAGGCGGATCGTCAGGGTGAATACACATCAGGATGTTATTTTCCTCTGCCGTCGAAATAATATCCTGTAAAAATGCAACGAGGTTTTCACGCATCTTCCCTTCATCGATGTCTTGATACGCATCCAGTTTTATTTGAAAGTGGCTTAGATCATAACCGTCTTCCCCGACCGGATATCCTTCCGAAGAACCTGGGAGTCCCGCAATTATGGTTTTGACCAGTTCATTTTTATCCGAATCCGACATGGATCCAAAAGTCTTTTTTGCCCCTTCGATTTGGGAATTTGAATAGTATTCCTCGGCTCTGGGCCTTTTTAAAATATAGAGGTCAAAGGCAGCTAAAGCGCTAAATTGAAAGAATAAAGCCTTGGATCCATCATCCATTTCGAGATAGAGGTTCGTTCTTGTCCAGTCAAGAACCGGCATAAAATTGTAGCAAACCACTTGTATGCCACATTGGTTTAAGTTCGCCAGACTTTTTTTGTAGTTGAAAATATAATCTTCATAATTGCCTTTTCGGGTCTTGATGTCCTCATGAATGGGCAAAGATTCCACTACCGACCATTTCAATCCAGCCGATTCGATAAGCTGTTTTCTCTTTTGGATTTCGTCGACGGGCCAAACCTCTCCATTGGGAATATGATGAAGGGCCGTTACGACTCCTTCGGCACCGGCCTGCCTTATATCCATTAAACTTACAGGGTCACTTGGGCCGTACCATCGCCATGTCTGTAACATCCTCATAAAATTGCTATTTAAACCCCGCTAAAGGCACTGAATCCACCATCAATGGGCAACACAACCCCCGTGATGAATTTGGCCGCATCGCTGCATAAAAAGTGAACTGCGCCGTTCAATTCGTCGGCATGGCCAAATCGCCCCATAGGTGTATTTCGAATTATCGACTCGCCGCGTTGGGTATACGAACCATCTTCATTGGTTAGCAGCGCTTTGTTTTGCTTTCCGATGAAAAAGCCGGGGGCAATGGCATTCACCCGTATGGCACCCTTGAATTTGGTTGCCATTTCCACTGCCATCCATCGCGTAAAATTTTCCATTGCCGCCTTTGAAGCGGAGTAACCGGCAACCCGGGTGATAGCCCTGTCGACGGCCATCGACGAATAATTGATGATGACCCCACTTTTAAGTTCTGCCATTGCCTTGCCAAAGATGAGACAAGGAAGTACTGTTCCGTTAAGATTAAGGTCGGTCACTTTTTTGAAATCTTCGATTGAAAGATCGAAGACGTTCTGATCGGGACCAATAGTGGCTCCAGGAAGGTTGCCTCCCGCAATATTCAAAAGAATATCGATTCTGCCGAAATTGTCTAAAATGGCCCGCCGAGCGGCAATAAGGGAATTTTCGGAAAGAACATCGGTCTCGAACACCTTTGCTTCCTGCGATAGATTGCCCAATAATTCCGATACCGATGCTTTGTTTCTTGTGAGCAGCGCCAACTTGACTCCATTTGCAGAAAGGTGTTTTGCCACTGCGCTTGCAAGAGCCCCGCTAGCACCTGTGATTACCGCCACCTTACCTTCAAGGTCGAATGGTTTATTCATGTTCGATTATTTGTCGACGAAATATAAAACAATATATTGTAACCGATTCCTCAATTGGGGGAATTGCACATCTAGTGCATAAAATATATGCGGATATAACAAATGAAAATATACAAAACGGAGCAGGCTATTTTCGTCGAGAAGGAGGGGGGCTTTTATAAAAATTCATCTGACGGCTGGAATGCCTTTATCAATAGAAGGGGACTTTTTGACCTATTGTCGCGGGAGATTCGAGATTGGCCTCAGGCGGACATGCCTGTAGCTTTGGTGGCGCCTTTGGAGAGCCAAGAAATCTGGGCGTCGGGGGTGACTTATTTACGAAGTCGTGATGCCAGAATGGAGGAGTCAAAAGAGGCTGGCGGAGGTACATTTTATGACAGGGTGTATGATGCAGATAGACCTGAGCTTTTCTTCAAGGCGACCGCTGCTCGAACCGTTGGGCCCATGGGAACGGTTCGTATTCGAAAAGATTCAAAGTGGAACGTGCCCGAACCCGAATTGGTTTTGCTGCTAAGTTCAGAGGGAACGATTGAAGGGTACACGATTGGGAACGATATGAGCTCAAGGGATATTGAAGGTGAAAACCCGTTATACTTGCCACAGGCCAAGACCTATGAGGGCTGTGCCGCATTGGGGCCATGTATTTACGTGCCCGGTCGACCTATCGACCCAAATTCATTGATTAGCCTTGAGATTATACGGGATACAAAAACCGTTTTTGAAGGAGAAATCCGCCTGAGCAACATGAAGCGAAAACACACCGAATTGGCGGACTATCTATTTCGGGAATGCAATTTTCCGAATGGGTGTTTTTTAATGACAGGTACGGGCATCATTCCCCCTGATGACTTCACATTGCAAATAGGGGATGAGGTACGCATAGCCATCGACAACATTGGGGTTTTGACCAATAGGGTAGGTCAGTAGGTCTTGGTGGGTATTTGATCGAGAACCTATCCCTGAAAACCTACTTCATTATGGGCCCCATCACAATAGGGCTTATTGCCCGATGCCCCGCATCTGCAAAAAGCGGTCACCCTTGTTTTGGCCTCTTCGGTTCCATCGGACTTTTTGACCAAAAGATTGCCAGATACCAGTAGGGGTCCATTTGATTTAACTTGCACTTCCGCCTGTTGTCCCGCCATTTTTTCTTCTTTTTTTTCGCCCACATAATAACTTAATGCACCAGAGGGACATTTATCGATCACGTCCATTATTTCTTGTTTGGTGGCGCCATCGGGCTGGATCCATGGTCGGTCTTTTGGTTTGAAAACACCGGGAACCCCCTTTGCGCATATAGCTGAATGAATGCATACTTTGGGATTCCATACAATGGTCAGATCTTCTTTCTTATATTCTTTCATAAATGGAGATTATTCTTAAAGTTATTAATTTTTGTGACACCATTGACATGCACTAAGAGGCCAATGATGCCTTGTGCCTTGAGGTGGCCCTGGCCTTTCTTACCTCAATTTTCTTTAGTAGCCAATCGGGGTAGTCGGTTGGGTCTTCAGCCTCATATATACGTAACTGTTGCGAATCGTCAGGATTGATCAAATCGTTTTTGTTACAGCCCAAGATTTGCGCTGCGGTGTCTACCCCAGAATGTGAAGCTCCCGCGACACCATGTGAAAGAATACTTGAACCGCACATATACAGGCTTTCGATTTCACTTTTGTTCTTGAAGGCAAAAGGCCCGATATTCCACAGGCTTTTTTCGGTACCGTAAATACTGCCTCTGGTGGTCTTGACATAATATTCATTGGTGATGGGGGTTCCCAGCTCCATTTGAACAATATGTTTGGAGAGGCCCGGAATCACTTTTTCAAGGCCATTCAACATTTTTTTGGTCAAAATGTCCTTAAAATCGAGATATTCTTGTGAGCGTTGCGCACTTTCATCCCTGAACTTTTCAAAAGGCTTATAATCGACCAATGTAATGGCTTCCAACGTATGAAATCTACCATCGTAGCTCGAGGGATCTTTAAGTGACGTACAGCTAATGAACATTCCTTCGAACGCATCGCCATTGGTGAGGTCGGCCGTTCTCATTTCCTGATAAAAATCGTTCATATTCCTGTTCGGCATCATCCAAATATTGCCCGAATCCATACCGGCCTTTCGCAAGTCCATATCCACCGTAAGAAAGATCATCAAAGAGGTCGCCGAATATTTTGTCTTATTGAGTTTCTTTAACAATTTTTTACTCAAATATTGCTCCCCGATAAGCTGACGATAAGTGATTTCGGGATCGGCATTCGAAACGACCCGATTGGCGAACAACTTTCTGCCATCTTGCAACTGAACCCCGATTGCTTTATTGTTGAACTCGGTGTCCAACAGAATTTTTTGCACACCTTGTTTGGTCCATACTTCGCCGTTATGTCTCTTAATGGCATTTGTCATTGATTTTATCAAGGCCCCGCCGCCGCCCATGGGATAAAAACCACCACTGAAATAATGGGTCATAAGCCCACACTGCATCAGAAAGCTCACCTTGTTCGGGGCTAGACCATGATCGCCGCATTGAATGTTCAAAATACGCTTGAGAAGGGGGTCTTTAATATACCAGTCGATGACCCTTTGAAGTGTGAAAAGGGCATATCGGCCCATAT
This sequence comes from Aurantibacter sp., assembly GCA_965215845.1. Classification (GTDB taxonomy): domain Bacteria; phylum Bacteroidota; class Bacteroidia; order Flavobacteriales; family Flavobacteriaceae; genus Aurantibacter_A. Next base: position 586,830 of record CBDCEL010000003.1, on the reverse strand, counting down.
GCCTTGTTTTATAGGGCAGCAATATTTTTTGCCAAAACCCTTTTAGGAATGGAATCAATTGGATTTCAGTACTGACCTTTCTAACCAGATCCAAATACTTCTTGATTTGTTTTTTTTCCTTTGGAAATCGTTTTTGGAGTCTTTCTACAAGCGTATCGAAGTCATCGGGAAAATCGAAACGTTCATTGCCCAATCTGACATGCTCGTAAGCGTCAGGATTCATTCTAAAAAAGGTGAGCTCATTGGCTATTTCAAGACCTCGATAAAGGTCGCTGGTGGCCTCACCGTCATTGAGAAGTCCGACATAATGTACCCCGGGCGTGAACCGATGGCCATCGAGATAGAAACTATGGCACCATCCACCGGGTACATCGTGTTGTTCCAAAACCAACACTTTTTGGCCTGCCCTTGAAAGGCAAATTGCGGTGGCTAGACCGCCCGCTCCCGCGCCAATAACAATCGTGTCCCATTTTTTTCCTTCCAAATCGCCTCGATGCTTTATTGGTCAAAGACCTTTGCGGTTCACCCCAATCTTAACGTTCGACAGCAAGATTGGCCCTCTTTAAATCCATGAACAAGTTAAGATAAATATTCTTGGCAGTTTCCCAGACGAAATAAAGTCACAAATTGAGTGCTGCCTTAATCGCCTTTTCTACCATGGGTTCCATTACCGCATACCCTTCGGGAGTTGGATGCACTTCATCGGAGGCGTATTTTTTTGGAAGCCCATTTCGATCATCGGCCATTGCCGAAAAATAGTCAAGATAAACATGGCCCATTTTATCCGCATAAGCCTTTATCATCTCGTTTAAGGCCGGAATTTTTTCATTTGGCTTTAACCCAGGTCTCCAAGGGTAATTGAAGGCGGGAAGTACCGAGGAGAGCACCACCTTGATGCCATTGGCCTCGGCCACCTCTGACATCGACTTCAGATTATCCATGATTTCCGCAAGGGTCATTGGTCCGGTATTACCAGCAATATCGTTGGTACCGGCGAGAATCACTACCACCTTCGGCTTCAGGTCAACAACATCTTGGCGAAATCTCAACAGCATTTGCGGTGTGGTCTGCCCGCTTATACCGCGATTGACATAAGGCTTTCCTTCGAAGAATTCCGGACGGGAATTCAACCAGCCGATCGTGATGGAATTACCCATAAAGACTACACGATTTTCATTTTCAACGGGCATCCCGACTTTCGTATTGGCGTCTTGAAACTGTTTGAGGTTTGCCCAATCCTGGGCTTGACATATTTGAGTTGTGGCGAACAGGGCTAGTGCCCATTGAACCATTTTTTTCATTATTAAAGTGTTAAGTTAATGCAATAAATGTACATTAAAAATCGATCTGGCCAGGTTGGGGCCGATCGTGCTCCTCTTTTAAAATTACAACTGTACCAAAGAACAAGGCCCCGGAGCATTGCTCCGGGGCCTTTATTTATCGCGTGATAATTTTTGGGTCAAGTTCCATTGACCGCTATGGGCGCATTAGTCACATACCGCATCTTCACCGGTTTCATCCCAGCAACGCCATTTGTTATCCTCAAAATACAATTCGGCTCGAACCCGGCCATTGTAAGTCGTACGGTTCCACTCGATGTTGACATCAGAAAAAGAACTCATCTCAGTGTCATAGAAATGTATGTTGTAATACACATCATAGTCACCGGTCTGGAGTCCATATTCCAAGTAACTATCTTTGAATGTATCGGTACTGTCATCATCTTTTTTCTCGCGTACCCAAGTATAGCGAATACCGGCCACTTCATCGTTTTCACGTTCCCAATCGATGCGGAGCATGGCATTTGGGCGGTCGGCACTTTGGTTCAATATCCAATGGCCGCTTTGACCATCTTTTTTTGAAACGCCGCTAAACCAGAGGAATTCTTCAAAAGGAGCTGTACCGGTTTTCGAAACATACATTTTCCAATGTATTTCCTCACCTTGAAGTTCACCGGTCAATTTTGCCGCATATTCACTGGCAAACCCGTCAACGGTGTAGTCCCATTGCCAGGTATTTTCGCCAAGATATTCCGGTGTTTTGTTAAATGCCGTCTTAAAGGAGGCAACTGGCACGGCGAGGGTGCTGAACAAGGCAGTATTCCAAACACCGACAACGATGCGGGAATAAAACCAATTGTTGCCTACTTTGGCTGAAAGGGCTGTCTTGCCCGAATTGGAGTTGTCATCCATGAAATCCCCGAAATCGATGGCCATGGTCTCATAGGGTGGTAGTACCAAGGCGTCCGTTTCGGTCGTCGCGTCATCTTCTTTACTGCAGGAAGTTGAAAAAATCAATGCCAAAGCCAGCATTGAGGTCAAAAACTTTGTCTTCATAAGATTTGGATTTTTAAGTATATTGATTTCTACACTTAACTAACGCCAAATCAGGGTGTTTATTGCTCGAAAACCAAGATTGATCTTCGGCTAAAAGCTTGTTTTTTGAAAGGGTTTTGAGATGGTCGACAATCAGTATTTGGCGCTCTTTCCGTTGGCCTGGGTACGCTGAATGAACGCCCTGATGTCATCGTTGGCTTTTTTGAGGTCTTCGCGCCGCAAATACATCATATGTCCGCTACGATAGCCCTTGAACTCGAAACGATCTTTCATTCTTCCGCTGGGATCAACTTGCCACATGGTATATTTTGCATTAAAATAGGTCGTTGCCCCATCGTAATAGCCGCTTTGCACCAAAACATTCAAATAGGGGTTTTGTGCCATGGCTTGGCGTAAGTCGTCACGGGTAGTATCATTTTCGTTGTTCCATGGACGTACTGGCCCGAACATATTATATTTTATATCGGTTTTGAAGTTAAGTTCTTCCTGCAGGTAATAATTGATGGCCGGGGTGAAACTATGTAGCCATGAGGTAAGTTCGGCACTATAATCGGGCCCTTCCCCAAAGAGTTGGCGATCGATACCGAGGTATCGACTATCCAATCGTCCGATATTGTAGCCGCCCTTTTCTTTCAAGAGGTTTTTCCAAAAATAGCGTGTGGGGATCACTAGGTTTTGATCGAGGATTTCCTTTTCCGAAAGTCCCGAATAGTAGGCCATTTTTTTGGCGACGGCATTCTTTTCGGTCTCCCCGATAAAACCTCCCTTGGCGATTGCCGGGATTAGCGTATTGACCGTGTATTCCTCGGATTCAGGAAGAATTTCCAAGAGGTCTTTTTGTTGAAGTTCGGCCGGCAGGGCTTTGTGATGCCAGGCCGCTGCGGTGTAGTAGGGGAGGTTCAACGCATCGGAGACGGGGCCGCCTACCCGAATTACTTTATAATCCGCAGGAGATACCATGATTACCCCATTCAGATACATCCATTGCTGATTTTGCAATGCCAGCGAAAGCCCCATTACGCGGGTTCCGCCGTAAGACTCGCCAATGATGTATTTCGGTGACCGCCAACGATTGTTGCGTGTTACGAAAGTGTTGAGCCATTCCGCCAAATATTTGATATCGGCATTGATGCCGAAGAATTTTTCACGTTCTTTTTCTTCCAGTTTTTCGGGAATGGTTCTTGAATAGCCGGTATTCGCCGGATTCACATAAACGATATCGGTAACATCCAAAACGGAATAGGGATTGTGTTTTACGCCATACGGCTGCACGGGATAGCCCTCATCATCTATTTTCAAAGTGCGGGGCCCCGTATATGCCAAATGCATCCAGACCGAGCCGGATCCAGGACCGCCGTTAAAGGAAATCAACAAGGGCCGGGCCGCCCTGTCTTTTACGTTGTTTCTGGTATAATAAGTATAGTGCAACGATGCTATCGGTTTTCCTTCTTCATCCCAAACCGGCTGGGTACCAATTTTTGCGGTATAATTGATCGGGCTGCCATTTATCGTCACACTGTGTTGTGTGGTCACGACAGTGTCTACCGGTAATTTGCGTTCTTGGGCGCTTGCAAATAGGAACAGAAAGAGAAAACAAAACAATAGGGTTTTACGAACCATTTTAGCGAAGTTTTTGATTGCAACTAAAATAGGGATTTAGACCCAGAACTTTTCTTTTAACGGGAGTTTTTAAGTGTTGCGGATAATAGAATGGCATTTGGCCGTTGCATTGCTCCGACATCACCATCGACTGGATTATTGGTCATAATGCAGACTGGAGGCTTCATCCTCTAAAAGGGGGCCGATTACCTCAATTTTTCTCCCCCCTTTTTCCAGCAATTCCCTAGCCGATAGCTCAAATACCCAATTTGGGTCATCCCTGCCCACAATTCGGTAGTATTTCGATTTGCTCAATCCGTATACCAATTTTCCAATGCCACTCCAATATATGGCCGATGTACACATGGGGCATGGTTCGTCACTCGTGTATATGGAGCATTCGTTCAGATATGTATGGTTGTATTTTTTACACGCTTCCCGAATTAAATTAATTTCGGCATGCGCGAGACAATCGCCATCGGTGTTAATGGTATTCTCTCCCTTTAATAGAACTTCTCCATCTTTGCCAACAAGAATGCAGCCGAAGGGAAGGTTGTTTTTTCGCTTTGCCGTCTTCGCGACCTCAATGGCCATTCTGATAAAGTCTTCGTCATTTTTCATAGCTGGTTTGAACGTGGGCAAACTTATTCCTACTATTCATTAAACAAGTTAGCTTTTTTGTCATTTCTGATTCTAGACCGTTAATGTATAGTCTTCACCTTTTTGTAGCCTTCCCCAAAAATAGGACAGTTTAAAATTCGATTGTTTATCACTCATTTTTCAATGACTATAACTGTCTCGGCCATGAGTAGTTGTGTCTTTTGTGTTCTATTCTTCTTTTTGATTCAGATGTTGTTGAAAGTGAGAAATGTTCCCCTTGTTAACCGACCCAAGCAATTACTTATACCCATTGTTGTGGGTAGTTATTTTAATTTATTGCAGACAAATATTTGCTTTTCAGAACTATCATTGAACTCCTCTTCTTTAAAACTACCGAACTTATGAATAATCGAAAAAGCATTCTGCTCCAAGTATGAGTCTAATTCTTGAGGAAAATACAATCTCATATCCAAATTTTGAATCGAATCAAACCTATCATTTATGTAGTAATGCCATTCTATACGATTAATTTGGCTTTTGCTTTCATAATGCATTTTCTGCTTTATTTGAACTTTTCTCCCGTCTTTGGTTTTATATTCTGCAATGTCTTTTTGTTCTTTTTCTCCCTCAACAATGTATTGAATATTTGGATTATAACAGTCCAATAGAAATAATCCGTTTTCTTTTAGGTGACTTTTTACGACATCGAAAGCTTGAAATAAATCTTCATTTTCATACAAATGATGAATTGAATTAAATGGAATAAAAATCAAATCATATTTTTCGGGCAAATCCAAAGTTCTGATGTCAGCCTCAATAAATTCAATTTCTAAACCGGCTTTGGATGCTTTTGCTTTTCCCTGTTCAAGCATAGAGGAAGTGATATCAACTCCACTAATATGATACCCTTCTTTCGCAATCGGAATGGTTAGTCTTCCAGTTCCACAACAAAGTTCAAGTATACGAGCGTCCTTGTTTTTTGGCAACCACTTCTTGTAAAACTTCAAATCAGTCAGGTCAGTGTTCATTCCATCATAAACATGCGCATCATAAATCAAATCACCAACTTTATATTTACCATTCATTTTATCCTTCAATTTCAATGTCATTTATCGTGTCTAATTACCCACAACGAACAGGGCTACGCGCAGTACGGCCCTGGTTTTTTTTGTTGTCGTAACGAAGTTACGTAAAACTGAAAAAGACAGAGTGGGCCGTGCCAAATTGCGTTTAGCCCAATGATATGTTGAGTTCTTAAGGACTGAGCTTGGTGGGCTGAAGCGCCGCGTCCTTCGGGGATGGGAGCAATTTGGTGTAGCCCTGTTCGATGATGTTGAATTTCCCGAGGGGCGGGAGCTGCCATAGCAGCGTAGCGACTCGGGTCGGCGCCAGCCGAATTCAACATCATCGTCCTCGTATATGCGGCGTGACCAGCTTTTGCTGGGCATGACCGTCATATACTTTGTTAGCGGCTGGCTTCTTTTCAATTGTTTATGTCCACATTATATAAATCATAAATAATGTCTCTCGTAATTGATTTTCTTGATTTTGAGAATCCTTTTAACTCTTCACTTAACTCCTTTTCAATTCTTGTTGCAAAAAATATTACATTATCTTTTATTTCAATGTATCCAATGTACCAACCAATATCAATCTTATCATAACACCAACCTGTTTTACTTCTTAATATAAAATTTGTATTTTGCTTTTCAATCATCAATTCTTTAACAAGTTCTTGGTGCTTGGTGTCAAAATTTAGTTCATTTTGGTATAGTTTAAATAATAGTTTCAATTGTTCTATTGGAGTAACTTCTAATTCTCCATAATTCCAAAAATCATAACCATTTCCATTTCTGTTTTTTCGATTAGAGTACTTATTCCTTCTAAGATATTTTCTGTATTTCCTTTTCTTGAGCCGCTTTGATATTTCTTCAAAATACCAAATTGTTGAATTTTTAAACGCCATTTCCAAATCATTATCTTTATTCCAATTAGGGACTTCGAAGTTTTTAAATAGTTTAGGCTCTCCGTCCCATATCATAGTGTCATTTTTCCCGTTTATGATTCCTTCTTCTAATCCAATTAATGTATTTATAATTTTGAAAGTTGAAGCTGGAAGTGTTCCTTCCTTTGCTAACGTATAATCACTATAAATCCACTTATCTTTTCCTAAGTCAAAAATTGAAATACTTCCTTTTACATTAGCTTCTGAGAAATAATTATTCAGATTCTGTGCTAATGTTGAGTTAGAAATAATCGATATAAGAAGTATTAATTTGAATTTCATTGTTTTCTTTTTCTTGCTTGCCGCTAACGGTCTCGTATAACCGTCAGTTACGGGTTTTAAGTTACTGTTTTTCGGTTTGGCACTGACATTAGCAATTCCGAGTGGATTCGGACGTAGTCGAATCCGCCGTAATTGCGGTTATACATTGTTGTAACACGTTATTTTTGTTCGGTTTCAATTAGATTTTGTTCAATTTTCAGCATCTTTTTTTTCAGTCGAGTATTTAATTCCAGCGTATAATTTCCGCTTTCAATTTTCTTCTCACCAACGTGGTCAATTGGTAAAATGATTGCAGTAAACCACTCGTCATATTTAAACATTCGCTTGACAATTACTGTAACTTCAATTCCATTATTTCTCCAGATGTAAGGTACTTTTATAAAGTCAGAATATTTGTTTTTCCAGACATCTTTTATTATATATTCATTTCCGCCGATTTTTAATTTCGCTTCTTTGATGTAGTATTTTCCATCATTAAAAATTCTCAAGTTTACAGAGTCAGTCTCCACATTATTTTGACAATAACATAGGCTTGAAATCAAAAGTGAAATTCCGAATATGAGTTTTTTCATAATGTGTTACAACGAACAGGGCTACGCGCAGTACGGCCCTGGTTTTTTTGTTGTCGTAACGAAGTTACGTAAAACTAAAAAAGACAGAGTGGGCCGTGCCAAATTGCGTTTAGCCCAATGATATGTTGAGTTCTTAAGGACTGAGCTTGGTGGGCTGAAGCGCCGCGTCCTTCGGGGATGGGAGCAATTTGGTGTAGCCCTGTTCGATGATGTTGAATTTCCCGAGGGGCGGGAGCTGCCATAGCAGCGTAGCGACTCGGGTCGGCGCCAGCCGAATTCAACATCATCACGTAAATAAGTCTATATTTACATTGTTTTTTCGAAGATAGTATTTATTTCTAAGCTCCTGCAGATAAAGGTCTCCGGAATAAAATCATATCATGCATTTTGTATAACAATTTTATATATTTATCAAAACCGTTATATAAAATACCCGTATGAATTTCACCGATTATACCTTCGAACTTGACAGACACCGAGGCAAAAGAATAATTCTTGTGAGATTCAAGTTCAATAAAGAACTGAAGCTCGCTTTGCGCAAACGGTTTCCATCGGCCAAATGGAGTGCCACAAGAAAATCGTGGTACCTACCTGATTTGCCTTCGGTAAGAAGGGAATTAAAAATGCCCAAACATTCAACGATACCTGAAAAAGCGGCTGAACTTCATCCTATAAATCAAAAGGCCTACGTAAAAATGCACGGGCAACTTGAACTAAAGGGCTACAGCCCTAGCACAAAGCGAATCTACCTGGCCGAGTTCGCACACTTGTTGAGATTGCTTGATGACTATCCGGTTCACGAGCTTACACCTAAAAGGCTGAAAGACTACTTTCTGTATTGCCTCCATGAATTGAAAATGGGCGAACGCAAAATGAACGGTAAGATCAACGCCATTAAATTCTTCTTTGAACAGGTATTGCACCGGCCCAGAATGTTCTTTGACATTCCTCGACCTAAAAAGCCTTTAACATTACCCAAAATGTTGGGTAAATCTGAAGTCAAGAAGATATTTGATGTGACCAAGAACCTAAAGCACCTTATCGGGTTGAAACTATCATATGGTATGGGGCTTCGGGTATCGGAAGTGGTAAACCTTAAAATAGCCGACATCGACAGTAAAAGAATGATGGTACACGTGGTAGGGGGAAAGGGCAAAAAAGACCGTTATGTGCCATTGCCCGTGTCGCTTTTGCCCTTATTGAGGCATTATTACGTCGAATACAAGCCAAAAGAATACTTGCTAGAAGGTCAATATGGCGGCCCTTATGCCAAATCAAGTCTGCAACAGGTATTCAAAAGGGCCATGAAAAAAGCAGGAATTAACAAAGACATCGGTATACATGGTCTTCGTCACAGCTATGCGACCCACTTACTCGAAGCTGGGGCGGACATGCGGTTTATTCAAGAACTTTTAGGGCACAATTCAATCAAGACGACCCAAATCTATACAAAGGTCACCCCTCGGGGTCTTTCAAAGATTGCCAGTCCATTAGATAGTCTGTAAACTACAGAGGGCAAATTAAAACTTTTCAAAAATCCCAAGTCCGAACAATGCAAAGTCGTATTTGACGGGATCCGTTGGATCCAGTTTTCGAAGGGCCCTATCCAATTCCATTACCGCTTTGGCATCGTTCTGTTTTCGTTGCAACAGCTTTAGTTTACGGGCGACATTTCCCGAATGTACATCCAGCGGGCATGAGAGCAGGGCGGGGGAGAGGCGCTTCCAGATTCCGAAATCGACACCTGTCGCATTGTCACGCACCATCCAACGTAAAAACATATTGATCCGCTTGGCGGCCGAACCCTTTTCGGGATCGCTGATATGCTTTGTTGTACGCTTGGGGTGGGGCAGATCAAAAAAGGCCTTTTTGAATTCCGTAATTGCAGGTTGAACCGATTTTGCAGTGGCAGCCTTTGCAAAAACAGCTTCCAATCCCCCATGATGTAGGTAAATGTTTTTAAGGCTTTTGATAAAGTAGCGCAGGTCTTCAGCATTAAAGGTACGGTGCACGAAACCCTTTAGTTTTTCAAGTTCTTTTTCTTGATGGTTCAAAACGAAGTCATGGGGAGTGAATTCGAGCAATTCCATCATTTTGTTGGCATTGTTGATGATGCTTTTTCGATTGCCCCAGGCGATGGTAGCGGTCAAAAAGGCACTGATCTCGATATCCTCTTTTTTTGAGAATCGATGGGGAACCTGTAAGGGGTCGCTATCCAAAAATTTGACATTGTTGTATTGCAACACCTTGGCATCGAGAAATTCCTTGAGCTCGCTTCGGTTCATTCCGCCGGAATTGGGATATCAAACACACTCATGACAAGTATAGGGCCCATCAATACGAAATTGTAAACGGAATGTAGTCCGATGGCCCAAAGCAAGCCAAAGCGCACCCTTATAAAGCCCAAAATGGCACCTACGATGATCTGAGGCAAGACCAGAAGCGGAGAAAACAGCAAGACAGCGGTCGTAATATCGAAGTTGGTAATATGATAGAAACCGAAAATCAAGGTCAACAACCAAAAGATAATATTAAAATAGCTTTTATCCTTGAAGAATACCATGGGCCCACGAAAAATAAGTTCTTCCATCAATGGGGCCAGTATGACCGCGGCCAAGAATAGAAAGGCGATTGGGTATTCATCCATGGCCTTGTCAATGGCATGCTTTCCGAAATCAAGTGCAAAAACAGGTTCCAAAAGGCCGACCACGAAACCAAGGGAAATGTTGATGACGAGTGCGTAGATCAACAATTGTACGAATATCCTTCCCCGGTAGTTCGGATCTGCATTCCCATCTACTTCGTAAACGGGATTCTTGACGAAGTTCCAGACTTCTTGCAACATGGCGACCTATTTTAATGGGGACCGTTTTCGGCCTTTAGCACATTTGAACCGACGATAACACCATCTACCATGGTCAGTTTGCGATCGGCAAGATCGGCCAATTCGGCGTTATGGGTGACGATGACAAAGGTCTGCCCGAATTTGTCCCTGAGCTCGAAGAACAGTTTGTGAAGGTTGTCGGCACTTTCAGTGTCGAGATTTCCACTCGGCTCATCGGCCAGGATAATCGAAGGACCATTGATCAAGGCCCTAGCAACGGCCACACGTTGTTGCTCACCCCCCGAAAGCTCGTTGGGTTTGTGGTGGGTTCGTTCCGATAATCCCAAAAAATCCAAAAGCTCCAGTGCTTTTTTCTCGGCTTCCGGCTTTGACGTCCCTTTGATAAATGCAGGGATACAGACATTCTCAAGCGCATTGAACTCGGGTAGCAACTGATGAAATTGAAAAATGAATCCGATGTGTTCATTGCGAAAACGGGCCAGTTCCTTGCCCCTTAATTTTGTGACATCGATATCTTTGATGACCAATGAACTGTCGGCCTCGTTCGATTGTTTGTCAAGGGTACCCAAAATCTGCAATAAGGTAGTCTTTCCAGCTCCCGAAGCCCCCACGATCGACACAACTTCGCCGGACTTTATATGCAGGTCGACCCCTTTGAGGACCTGAAGGTTTCCATAGAATTTTTGAATATTCGAGGCTTTGATCATCCAAAGAAATTTAAGGATTTGAAAGTAAACAAAGTGACAGACATGGCAAAACTATTGCAGGGCCTAAACTTTGATGTTCAGACAAACTTGCCAAACGGGAGATACGTATGGCAACCATGAAGTTTGAAGCCTTTTCCAATACCAATTGTGGTCTGTAGACCCTAAACTTGATCCGTACAGTTCACGCACTTTCAATATTGATATTTTAACCCTAATTTCACGACCTATTCGTTGGGTGCAACACTAACAATAATCCAAATAGAATAAATGGCTCCATACAAGAATTTAGAGGAATACAATATCGAGATTACCAATGAGGTCAAGGATCGATTTTCAAAGATCATCGATGAGATAGGGGAGGATGTGACCCGTGAGGGATTGACAAAGACCCCTGAGCGTGCTGCCAAGGCCATGCTTTTTTTGACACAGGGATATAAACAAGATCCGGTCGAGATATTGAAAGGCGCAATGTTCAAGGAAGATTATGATGATATGGTGATCATAAAGGATATAGAGGTGTATTCGCTATGTGAACACCATATGCTTCCTTTTTTCGGGAAAGCGCATGTCGCCTATATTCCAAACGGACACATTGTGGGCCTGAGCAAAATTCCCCGTGTCATCGATGTGTTTGCTAGACGACTTCAGGTACAGGAAAGGCTCACCCATGATATTTTGGAATGCATCAATACGACCCTGAAACCAAAAGGCGTGGCCGTGGTCATTGAAGCGGCACATATGTGCATGATGATGCGCGGGGTGCAGAAACAGAATTCGGTGACGACCACTTCGGGTTTCCGTGGTCAATTTGAAAAGATCGAGACCCGCAATGAATTCTTGAAGCTGATCAGTTCGGATCTTTCTTGACTTTTGATCAAATATGGTTTTGGTAATGTAACCTTTGCCCATTTTCTGTGTCTTTAAGATAATCATCTTAAAATCAAAGAAAATGAAAAACTTATTTTTGCTAGCATCCATACTTTTTTCCACATTGGCCTTTGCCCAGGCACCCGACAAATTTGAAGCCTTGGAAAGTACAGCCGGGGCACCCATAGAGATTATAAAATCTTCTGATTACAATATCGGATTTTCCGGAGACGAATCTATTTTGGAGCATATTGTTTGGGAAGTAGAGGACAATACCTTGAAAATAAGGTCGGACGGCGGTGCTGGAAATTATGAGGATATCAAGATTACGGTTTTTGCGCCTTCTCTTACCGTTATTAGTATATCCAATGGTGGGTCGATCCGTATGGATGGGAAATTCTCGCGAATGAAGTCTTTCGTAGTGTCGGCAGAAGATGGAGCCTTGGTCGATCTATCAAAAATCGATTTCAATACCTTGGTAGTAACTTCGACCAATGATAGTGAGGTTATCTACAAATCTGCAAATACATTTGTGAAGACCAATAGTGGTAACGGCCATGTCAAAAGAATGCAATGACCCTCGTATTGTTTTTGGCATTTTATTTGCTTCATTTCGACATGAACACTAATTTTAAAATATGTCGGAATTAAAGGATAACAAAAAACGAAATCTATTATTGGGATTGCTCTTCGACGCCATCGGAATGGTTTCTTTTGTCATACCCGGTATAGGAACGTTCTCCGATATTATATGGGCGCCAATTTCAGCGTGGCTGATGACCCGAATGTATAAGGGCAGGGCCGGACAGACGGCCGGGGCCATCACCTTTATCGAAGAACTTTTGCCGGGTCTGGATGTAATACCGACCTTCACGATCATGTGGTTTTATACCTATGTTTTCAAAGGTGCCCAAAAGAAGAAAGAAAAAATCATTGAGGTTGAATCAGATTGACCCTGCCCTTTTTATTGAAGCTTGACTAATTTCCCGTAGCGATGTTCGAAAGATTTTCCAGGGCGCTGGCAATCGTTTCCAGAATTTGGTCGTTTTCTTCCAAACCATGTCGCTTTTTCAAAAATTCGGGATCATTATAGGATACATGTACTTGGTCTTCAGCATCACGCCATACGAGCATTTTTTGGGGAAGGTCCAAGGCCGTGGTGGGTGAATTTTGCATCAGTGGACTGCCCAAACTAGGATTTCCGAAGATAATAAGTCGCGTTGGATCGAGTTCCATCCCCACGTCCAGGGCATTCTGTCTGTGGTTCAACTGTGTCAGGATCGTTAGATTGCTATTCTCCTGTATGGCGTCCCTTAGCGATCGATAAGTATCACCAAAGGTTCGCTTGCTTATTTTGGTAATAATTCCATCCGAGGGCGAGATATCGTTGTTTTCTGCTGCCCTGACTTCGGCACCCCCGGCATTTTTGGTGAGATTGGCCAAGGCTTCTTCGATAGTGGGCAGGGCCGTACCAGCATCCAGTCCATATCGATTCGCTAGGTATTGGGTGTTGTTGTAGGCAAGTATACCGTATCGGCTGCAGGTTGATAGACCAATATTTTTTGGGGCAGGTCAAGGCCTGCCAATTGATTTTGTTGCATTAGGGGAGTTCCCAAACTGGGATTTCCGAAGAATATGATTTTTGAGGGATCAAGGGTCGTTCCTACCCCGGCAGCATTTGCGGCATGGTCGACTTCCGCCACAATTTCAATGTTCGCATTGGCTGCCAAGGATTCTTGTAATGCGACATAGGTGTCTTCAAAAGAATTTGAACCGATCACCGTATTCATTCCCAAAATCGCCGGCCCGGTTGCGGGCGTAAGGGTGGGAGGGATACTACCTTCAGGGGAACCGGCCGGTTCGAGCTCATCGCAAGAATAGGCCAAAAAAGCAATGATTACAAAGAATCTCATTTTCATAACATTCTAATTTTTTGCTGAAATAACTAAAATTTTATGGTATTCAAGCTGTTTGGCCCCCTAATTTTTTTGTCCATACCCGGCCGAATGGACTCCAATTCATGGCAAGCGGAAACAAAAATCGGCAAAATAAAGGGACCTCTTTTGAGAGTTTTGGTCGAGCAGAAGTTCGCGCGAAACAAATATTTTCTACTTTTATACCATGCCTACAAAAAGAAGAAAGTTCATTAAAAATTCCTTTATTGGAGCGCTCTCAAGTATTGTTTTCACCGACCTTGTGTTTTCCCATCTGATTCCGGACGGGTATATTCCATTGGCCTTTCAAGACCCCGACCCCTTTAAAATGTTCGACAAGCACGAAGATATGACCTTGCTCAATAGCAAGCCGTGGAACATGGAGGCCAAGGCACATTTGTTGGATGACAAGGTCACCCCGAACAAGTTCATGTTCATTCGCAATAATGGGTTGATTCCCGAAAATATCGACGCCGCTAACTGGACGCTGACCATCGATGGGGAATCGGTGGTTAAAAAGAAGACCTATTCGTTGGATGAGTTGAAATCAAGGTTTGAACACCATACCTATCAATTGACCTTGGAATGTGGCGGAAATGGACGAAGTGAGTTCAATCCACCGGCAAAAGGAAACCAATGGACAATCGGTGCGGTATCCTGTGCCCAATGGACGGGGGTACGCTTGAAAGATATTTTGACGGATGTCGGAATAAAAAACGATGCGGCCTATATCGGTTATCATGCGGCCGATTTGCATTTGAGCCGAGATCCGAACAAAGAACCGATTTCACGCGGAGTACCTATTTCAAAGGCGATGCAAGATGAGACTTTAGTGGCTTTCGCCATGAACGATAGCGATATTCCATTGGCGCATGGTTTTCCGTTAAGGCTGGTGGCCGGGGGATGGCCTGCTTCGGCCTCAGGAAAATGGGTGAACCGGATCAGCGTACGCAATAAGATCCACGATGGGCCGAAAATGGGCGGAAGTTCGTATCGCGTTCCCTGCGAACCAGTGGCTCCGGGTGAGAAGGTTGCCGATGAAAATATGTGCATTATTGAATCGATGCCCGTGAAATCATTGATTACCTATCCAAAATCGGGAGCGATTATTCCTAAAGGGAAAAAACTCAATATCAGGGGCCATGCCTGGGCCGGGGAATTGGCCGTTTCAAAAATGGAATATTCCATTGATTTTGGGAGTTCCTGGAAACCTTGTACGCTTGAAAAACCGGCCAATCGATTGGCCTGGCAACACTTTACGGCCAGTGTGGAATTTCCCCAAAAAGGTTATTATGAGGTCTGGGCGCGTGCCACGGATTCCGATGGACGAAGTCAGCCCATGTTATTGCCGGGTTGGAATCCGAAGGGATATTTAAACAATGCCTGTCATCGAATTGCGGTAAAGGTAGGTTAAGCCTGCGAGTAAGGGCAGGGCATTTCAAGCTATGAGCGAACACAAAAAATTTCGAAAGGGATCTAGAAGAATTTACCGATTTCTAATCGTTATTTGCGCCATTGCGGTTATCGCCGCTATTATAGCACTGTATTTTGGCGGGCCAACAGAAGAAATCGAATTGCCCTTGGAAACCGGGGAAGAGGTATCGGCCGAGGCCAATATAGATGCCGAGACCGGGTTCATTCAAGATACCGGTATGACCGAGGTGATCGCCAACTGTACCTCGTGCCACGCTGCGGAATTGGTTACACAGAACAAAATGACGCGTGAAGGTTGGCTCAATACCATTCGATGGATGCAAGAATCGCAGAACCTATGGAACCTTGGTGCAAATGAAGAAATCATTTTGGACTATCTTGAAAAGCACTATGCACCGGAAGAGAAGGGTAGGAGAGCACCATTGACAAATGTTGAGTGGTACGATTTGAAAGAATGATCAAGTTTGGCTCCTCCCATTATCTAAAGGGAGGAGCTAATAGGGTTCGGTTTTGTTGGCAAAAATAAAAGAACCGACCATGATGATACACGGAAGGTTCCTCCCCTTAGTCAAGGGGAGGTGGGCCATCCGACCTATCGGATGGGTCGGAGGGGTTACTCGACATTTCAATCCCTCCAACCAAGACTAAAATATCATGGCATCTCCTTTTATTCAAAGGGAGGAGCTGATCGGGTTTAGTTTGTTAGCCAAGGTAAAAGAACCGACCATGATGACACGTTGTAAGCTCCTCCCCTTAGTCAAGGGGAGGTGTCCGCCACGGGCGGACGGAGGGGTTTGCTCAACATTTCAATCCTTCCGACCAAGACTAAAATGTCGTGGCACCCTGCCCGTACCATTCAGGCGGGCTCCTTTTATTCAAAGGGAGGAGCTGATCGGGTTTAGTTTGTTAGCCAAGGTAAAAGAACCGACCATGATGACACGCTGTAGGCTCCTCCCCTTAGTCAAGGGGAGGTGTTCCGCCTTTTTGGCGGAACGGAGGGGTTGTTTTTAATCCAATCGGCATTACTTTTGTACTATGCATGATTACATCAACGGCTTTAAAAACTCGTTCTTGGGCACTTTGGAATGGACTTGGAAGTCCATCATCTTCGAGGTGCCATGGTACAGTAATTTTTTCTGGGGGATCGTGGCCATTTCATTAGTAGTATACGGGTTAGAAATTCTGTTCCCATGGCGGAAGGAACAGTCGATTTTTAGAAAGGACTTTTGGCTGGATGCTTTCTATATGTTCTTCAACTTTTTCATCTTCGCCATTGCCATAAGCGGATTCTATAAAGTTCTGGAAATGATTTTTCTGGATATCGGAATCTCAATGAAAAGTTTATCATTGGTCAGTATGGGCGAGTGGCCTATCTGGGCACAACTATTGGTCTTTTTCGTGGTGTTGGATTTCGTTCAATGGTTTACCCATATCCTGTTGCACAAGTATGAATTCCTTTGGCAATTTCATAAGATACATCATAGTGTAAAGGAGATGGGTTTTGCCGCCCATATGCGTTATCATTGGATGGAAAACATCCTCTACAAACCTTTAAAGACTTTGGGTGTCATGTTGCTTGGAGGTTTTGAACCCCAACAGGCCATTATCGTCCACTTTTTGGCGGTTGCCATTGGCCATTTGAACCATGCCAACGTCAAGTTGACATGGGGCCCGTTGAAGTATGTTTTCAACAATCCTGTGATGCACCTGTACCATCATTCCTATGTACTTCCCGAAGGAAAATATGGTATTAACTTTGGTATAAGCCTTAGTTTATGGGATTATCTCTTCAAGACCAATTACATACCCGAAGATAGCGGCACCATTCCCTTGGGATTTCCAGGCGACGAAAAGGTGCCATCTGATTTCCTAGGCCAACAGTTCTACGGTTTTCGAAAATCAAAATGAACCGATACCTCAATTGACAACACTAATACACATGATGGTATCATCGACATTTACCGGAGGTGTTCCGATTTTATAGAGTATGACTCCCGATACAGGTGTTTTGAACTCAGAAATTCTATTTCCGAATTCGTCGGTGATGTGCCCGACTTCCTCACCTTTTTTTACGGTATCTCCCGCCTTAAATGGGCTGTAGAATATGCCTTGGGCGTCCGCATCGATGTATCTTTGATCATTAAGCCGAATGATTTGCTTGTCAGACTTTTCGATTCGCCTTTCGTACATGTCCATGTTGCCCAACATTCGGTAAACTCCATCGGTGATTCGATTGACCGCTTCTTCTTGCACGTTGCCCAATTTGCCGCTCTCGATACTTAGGGCCACCTTACCATCTTTACAGGCTTGTTTAAAGACATATTTCGCCGGGTCATATTCTTTAAGCGTAAATGGATAGGAAACTACGTATTCAAAGCCACTGATTTCCGAAAGTTCTTGGGCTTTTTTAGTCTGCTTCGGATAGTTCCCATTGTTGTAGTAGCATATGAAGGGAAGTAAATCCTCTGCTGCACCGCCACAGTGAATATCCAAAAAGACATCGCTCACGGGAATTACGTTCGTGGTCATAAAATGTGCAATCTTTTGTGTCACCGAACCGTCCGCTTTACCTGGGAAGGCATTGTTTAAATTCACCTTGTCCTGCGGATTCATAAAGGGTTCCCTGCCATAAAAAGATCCCGTATTGGCGATAGGAATGATAATAAGGGTGCCGGTCAGACTATCGGGTTCCATTTGGTGTAAAAGCTTCTGTGTTGCTACAATAGGGGGATATTCATAACCATGAACTCCCGCAACAATTGTAAAAACCGGTCCGTCCTTTTTGCCTTTGATAATCGATATGGGCAGAGCGGTTTGGTTGTTTTGCGAGTCGGTAAATGCGATTCGCATATCCTTTCTGAACGGTCTCGTTTCATTCTTAAAAGCCTCTTGAAACGGATTTTGTGAAAGAACCGATAACGGAATCAAAAGAAGTGCAATGAATACTATTCGAATCATTTTTACGGGTTGTATTTATGATTTTGCTTTAAAGATATAAACATAGGGTTTGGTATTCATAATTTTCTCGCCCTTGGCACTGAAACTAAAACTATTAACAAAGTGGCCAAAAATAAAGGCGCCAATACCTGAATTGGTTTCGTTTTTTCCCCAGCCTGATAGTACGTCGGTTCAAATTGGTCCCAGTCGATGGTTTCCGCCATTTTCTCTTCAAATATTTTGGGATAGAAAAACAGACGCAATTCTTCGTGAAAGGCTTCGGTGGCATTCAAAAAATCGATGTGTTGCCCCAAACTTGTGCCCGCCAATCGATTAAAGGCCAGTTGCATGTGCATGTTCGGTAGCCATGAGGCTATGGTGCTACTGCTTTTTTCCCGCTGCTTGATTTTGGTATTGAGCGACTCCCTTTCTTTTTCTGAATCATCATCGCCCATTTGTTGCATCGCATAGTACCAAAGCCAATTGAAGCCTTCGGTAGGGTAGCCGTACTTTTCAAATTGGGGGTAATGCCCATAAAATTTTTGGATGGTGGGCAACTTTTCGGTATCCCATTTGGTGTGGTAACCATCGCGCTGTGCTATGGCGGTCGTCAGTGCCTCCGGTACAGGATATTTTGAGGCTACGTATGCATTGATTCCCGCAGGCAGTACAATGAGCAGTATCAACCAAATGGATAGTAACATCAGTGCATTGAATCCGGAAGATTTCTTAAAGCAGATGACGAAAAAGCAAACTGCGAACCAAAAAAAGATATAGAGCAAGGCCATCGTGAACATCAGCAACAAACCTAGGTCGAACGCAATACCGAGCACGATTTTCGCCGTTAAGAACAAGAGTATCAGAACGGCGACCATCAGCAATAGCCGTACTGACAGTTTGTTGATCACGAACCCGACTTTTGATGTGGTCTGAATAGCGACCAAACGCCATGTGCCCGTTTCCGTTTCTTCTGAAACGACATTGAAGCCCAGAACGATCACCAATAATGGCATTAAATAAATGAGTACGAAGGCAAAATCAAGATTGCCCGATTGCAAGTTCATGGGATTGATCAAATCGGTATCGTGCTTTTGCGCCTCAAAGGTCTTTATCGTGATTCTTTTTATGGAGGGATTCACATCGGACTGCCCAATGGACAACCCAGCAAGCGGACTCGCCGGGTTGATGAACGCAAACTTGACGTAGTAGAGCAATAGTCCCAAATCATCATTGTGCAGGTTCACATGGCGCTCAAAGTGTTGCTCTTGGTAGGTTTTTACCTCGTCGATGGCATTTTGCTGGGCGACCAGGTGCCGTTTTCCGATAAAAATGCTGACAAATCCCAGAATGAGAATCAGTAAAAGGCTAAGACGAACTTCCTTAGAGCGTAGGCATTGCCTCAAAAATAAACGATACTTCATAGGGCACTGGCTTTTTTGGAAGTTCTAAACAGTAATCCTAGGCCAAGTACGAGCCATAACCCGATGGCTATCGCTGCCATTGAATTAGCTGCAAACGCCTTATTGAAAGTTATCGGATGATGCCGGAAATCCGAAAATTCTTCCCAGTGTTCATGACCTACCACATGGGTCTTTCCCTCGGAACCACTTTTCTTTTTCGGGCTGATGTATTCCATCTGTAGCTCGTTCATCTCTTGGGCCAAACTGTACCGATAGTCATCCGCTTGTTCCTGAAAATCGACATAACTCGAAAAGTCAGTTCCCGATAGGCCCATTGAAAATTGTTTGATGGCCATGTAGGGATTGAGCAGTGCAGTGAACCGACTGATATCGTTCTGCTTTTGATAGGTTTCCAACAGGTTTGCATAATGTTTTTTGTAGAGGCTTGAACTTATTTTTTCACCTTCGCGCATCACAAAACCACCGTAGTTAAAAGGAAGTTTGGTAACATCATCTACATTATGGACGGCCAGTACGGAATCCCGTAGCTTATTATAATGGGGATCATCAGGATTGTGACTATCGCCCTTTTTGATTACCTCCTTTTCGATGGCTGACTGAAATGCCAATTTTGTGGGCGTAGGATGCCAATAATTGCCTAAGGCCTGTGCCGATTTGGGCAAGAGCACCACCATCAGAAGCCAAAGGCCCAAGAGTCGTAACAATGCATTTTTTGGGGTTTTGCTTCGAGCCGATACCAAAATAATGGTAGTCGCCACAACAAAAAGGAAGAGGATGTAGCCCAACAAGATCAAAGCAAAACGTAACCAAAGACCGTCATTTGTTATAGAACCGCCGTACAACGATAATGCGATCAAGACCGCCAGAGCGACAGGCAAAAAGAACAGGAGTGCTACGATGAAGAGTCCGATAGACTTACCGAACAAGATTTCAAGCCAGTTGGCGCCTTGAGAGATCAAGATCTTCAAAGTACCGTTTTGCCTGTCGGAAGCGATACCTGAAAAGCCAATAAAAATCAAGATCAGCGGTAAAACCAGTTGCACCAATAAGGCGTTACTCAATTCCCCGAAGCGCAATGTTCCCGTTGAAAAGGAAGCCTCCGAAAAGTTGACACTGTTCTGCCTATGCGCCTCCAAGAAAACGGTACTGCCCGTGAAACTTTCCAATCCATGGTCAAACATCCCCAAGGGGGCGCTAACGCGAAAGGCAAAAGTGCCGAAATGGGCCATGCGATGCGGATGCTTATCGGGATTCGCCTCCCAACTCTGCCGTGCTTTTTCTTGATGTGCCTTGCGTATTTCGTTTTGGGCAATATGGTTTTGAATACCGCTAACGGCCGCATAGACCGTTAGCAGTACAAACAATAGATAAATGAGATAAAAGGTTTTCGGCTGGGTAGCGTTCCGTAAGAAATGCGACGCCAATAACCATACATTTGAAAACTTCATCATCCATTAGAATTTATAGGTGGCATTTAATAGGATATTTCTTGGTGCTCCCGGACCTAACCTTGAAGGATTGAGACCCCCTAACCAATAGGTTTCGTCAAACAAATTGTTTGCTTTTAAGGTCAGCTGAATGCCTGTATTATTCGGCTTGTAATAAATAGCCGCATCAAATACCGTATAATTCGGCAACAATACCCTGTCAGTAGCGTAAGTGGGATTGTACCACGTAAATCTTTCGTCTACATATTGCGCACCCAGACCAATTCCTATTCCCTTTAAAGTCTCATTCATAAAATCGTAACGTGCCCAAAAATTCGCATTGTGTTTTGGAGCTCCCCCAATTCGTTCACCGATAAATTCCGCAATGGCATCGTCTACAATTTCTGCATTGTTAAAGCCGTAAGACGCTATCAATTGAAAATTTGGGGATACATAACCGGAAATATCCATCTCAAAACCTCTACTGCGTTGCTCCCCTCTTGTTGTAAGGTTATCCAGATCATAGGTATCTCCAAGCAGGATGTTCTTTAGGATTATTTCAAAAATGGCCAGGTTGGCAAATACTTTTCCGTTCAGAAATTCACCCTTGAAGCCCACTTCCTTCAAGCTACTTTCCAACGGGTCGAATCTTCCAGGTGAGGCCGCCCAAAAGAAACCTTCCGCTGTTGGCGATAGCGATACCGTATTGGTGTGTGGCTGAAAGCCTTCCAGATAAGTGGCATACGCACTGATGTTATTGTTGATTTCATAGGTGACCCCCAATCTGGGCACAAAGGCATTTGCCTTAAATTCTTGCTCATCTCCTTCATAATCAAAAATATCGGTGAACCACTCGTATCTTAAATTGACCAAGGCCGAAAACTTTCCGATCTTGAATTGGTTTTGAAGATAAATACCACTGCTCGTATTGAGATTGGCAGGAATCGTTAATTCAGCAAGATTATACGCATTTGTGTTTCTGGCGCCATTGAAGGGATCTTCTAAATTAAAATGGGGAACGGCAGGTACCGGCATCGTTACGCCGTCTACGACCATTTGCTGAAAATTATCCGGATTATCCGGGTCAAAATTGGATTGACCCCCACCGACGGTCAAATACCTTCGGGCGCGAAGAAATCCAGCTCCTGTTTTTCTTTCCCAGCGGGTTGCATCATATCCAACCAATAGCTTATTGGTTATCTTATCATTTTTGATGTCGTAATTAAAAAATCCGCTGAAATTGTCCGTTTCCCAATATTGTTGTCTTTCGTCATATCGCAATCTTGCCAAGGTCGGAATTACATTGCCATCAATATCGACCGCCGTACCATCAACCCTGTGCTCAGCTAAATCTTCATCCCAGGTCTGTTTCATATACTGGGCATTGAAGCCAAAGTTTTCGGTAAATTTTTTACTGAAGTTGGTCATAAAAATAAACTCCTTGTTTTTGTAATGATCACTTGACGCCCCGACATTGCGTGTAATCGGAGTACTGTTCAAATCAAATTCACCGTTAATGGCACCAAATATGGGTTGCCCCCGATCCAAATTGCCTTCGGCATTGTTATAGATCATTTCCACATTCAACGATGTATTATCGTTGGGGATATAGCTTAAAGATGGGGCGATCAAAAAGGCATTGTTGTTTACAACATCCCTAAATGAGTCTGCCTCTTGAAAAGCCGCATTAAAGCGATACAATAAGGTTTTGGATTCATTTAAAGGTCCGGTAAAATCTGCAGTAGCCCTTAAGGTACCGAAACTACCTGCTGCTATGGATACTTCGCTACGTTTTTCGAATAAAGGTTTTTTGGTTACCATATTGACCGTACCCCCGGGATCTGCACTGGAAAAGGTAACCGAAGAAGGCCCTTTGATTACTTCCACTCTTTCCAAGTGAGATGTGATGGGTTGCAAAAAGTAGTATTGACGCGTACGCATACCATTTAAAACTTGCCCGTCATCCGCTTGGGTAATACCACGAATATTGTAATGGTTGTAGAGTCCGGTGACCGCTACATTGCTCACCGTTTTGACCGCATCGGGCAACTGAAAAGCCACACGGTCTGCAATAAGCTCTTTGGTTACCGTAGCCACGGCCTGCGGCAATTCTTTGTTCGGTATGGCCACCTTGGTCGCGGAGAACGAATAGTCGCTGTTGTAATCGGTTCTGGCTCGGCCCACGACCTCCACGTTCTGCAATTGTTCGGTGCCTTCGTTCAAAGTTATGGTTCCGACACTGAATGATGAACCCGATGTAATCTCCACTTGGTCGTTGTAAGATTGAAACCCTAAGTAGCGTACTTCGAATACATAGGTTCCCTCCGGCACCTCGATTTCAAACCGACCTTCGTCATTAGTAAGTTTACCAAAAGTGCCCTCGCTGCCCCTTATCGTTATGGTGGCCCCAATAATGGGTTCGTTTTGATTATCGACTACCGTTCCTGTGACGCTAACTTGTGCCGCAAGACCTGAACTAATTAGGAATGCAAGTAGTTTTAGTATCGTATGTAAATTTTTCATTTTTAAATTGTTTTTAGGTATAAGTCCTGTAATTCGTTTGCATTGATTGTATTCGTGTTCGCCGTATAGACGAGTTTCCCCTCCTTCATGATCCCGATCCTCGTACCTACGTTGACCGCATTGAAGATGTCATGGGTGGCCATGAAAATGGTTTTCCCTTCTTGACTGAGCTCCTTGCAAATTTTCGTGAACTCCAAGGTCGCTTTGGGATCAAGGCCAGAAATGGGTTCATCCATAAAAATGCAATCGGCGTTTTTGGAGAGCGCAATAGCGATACCGACCTTTTGGCGCATGCCTTTGGAATAAGATTCCAATCTATTTTGATGTACCTCTTCTTGAAGCCCCGCTTTAAGCAAAAAATTTGATAATTCTGCGGTCGAATATTTGAAACCTGCCAAACGGCTAAAGAAATTCAAGTTTTCAGTGCCGGAAAGGTTACCGTACAATTGCACCACTTCTGGAATGTAGGCTATCATTTTGGTGGTCGCATTGCCGTTGGTCTTTACGGGTATACCGTTTACCAAGGCTTCGCCACTGCTAGGTTCAAGCAGACCTAGAAATAGATTGATAGTGGTTGTTTTTCCCGCGCCATTTTGACCGAGCAAACAGAATATTTCGCCCCGTTCTACAAAGAGGTCCAATTGACTGAGGGCATTGTGCTTACCATAGGTTTTGGTAAGCTTGATCGCTTCCAACATGTTGAAAAAGTTTAATGAATAGTTGATTTTCAGGGAAATCTTAAAGAAATGACCGGGCTATGGGAGGGCCCCGTAGGTGATTTTGCAGAATGGGGTCGGTGTAAAAGCGACTTACCAGGTTTTCCACCGAGGAAATCGAAAAGGAAAGTAATTGATGAATAATCGCAATCTGAATGTATCCCCATTGGTCAAAATAATACATACAGAGGTTGCAGTCCAGTCCATTTTCCGTAGCAAGATTTGCATCAAAATTTTCAGATTTGTGATAGTCTTCTGCGGAATGATTCGAAATATGCCATATTGCCAAGAACGGAAGCAATCCGAAATAACATCCTAGAAGCAGGGCATGTATGTTGTACTTTTCAGCCACCATTCCTTCTGTCAACGTTTACATCGGAGCAGCACATTTCATTCCCACATTGACAATATCTTCGATTGTAGAGATGCAATACCACTAAAGCAATGGATGGTATATAAATCAATGCCTCAGCAATCGGAACAAGCTCCATTTTTTCATTTAAAATGATAAAGGCAAGCATGGCCCAGGAGACCCATAAGGCAAATTTCATCCAGCGTTTTGAACTGTTTTTTGCAGACCAGTACACAGCAAGCAGTGACACCCCTATAAAAAATATATCGATAAGCCCCCACCAAAACGGATGGGTATGATGACCATGTACATGTCCTGTATGCGCGGCAAACAAAAATGGGGTGACCAAGCAATGCGTTAGACATAACGTACTTGCGGTCGAACCCAAAAGGTCGGATATTGAACGGATTTTAATTGTACTGATCATTCGAATGATTTGTTCTAAAATTGCTTTAACAAGGTAATCTTACTGATGAACTGAGTGCTCTGTTGAGTAGGGTCGAAAATGTCGGTTTGGGTATCGTTAAAGACCAGATAGATAAATGATAAGGGCATGTATTCCCAGCTAAAACGAACGTTCCATCTGCCTTGTTCGTTGAAGCTGTTGTATTGGTAAAAGGTGGATAGCTGTACCCTTGGATTCAGGGCCAAACGCAGACTTGCCGTATAAAGGTCGGTATTCAGGTCTTCTCTAAAAATACCGACGCCATTGATGTTGTTGTGCTCATAGTTCAATGACAATGTCGCATGCGGAATTGGCGCAAATCGGGCGGCCGCGTTGATTGTTGTTCTGTTGCCGTTATAAAAATCCCCAAAATTAACCCCAATGTCTCCAGACCATTTTTTTGAAAGATCTGTATTGTACTGAATCAGGTACCTATTGTAAAAGTATCGGTCTTGTTCGATTTCCAGGCCCAATGGAGCAAAATCAAAATTGATGTTCTGCCAGGTCGGGGTCATGGACATCTCCAAAAAGCTATTGTCTTTAAACCAGGTAAATACCGGAAAAATATACAAGCTGGCCTGTTGAAAACGACTCGGATCCGTGGCATCGTGATTGTAGTTGACAAACACTCCTGGATCCCAACGTCTTATCCAATCGTTTTTTGGCCTCCATATATAATACCCTCCGGGATTGTGACGTATGACATTGTTTTGACGCACAAAGCCCATTCTGGGATTGTAATTGGCATCAGTATATTCAGTGACCCAGCCGTAGTAGTACTTATTGCTGTCGTTGCCGACAAATACTCTCCCTGCAAAACCGGTTTTACCGGTCAGTTCATCAATTGAGGTGGAAAGTAAGTATTGTACGTCCCATTGACTGGCCGGTCGTATTTGGCCGTCTAGCGTAATTGTGGTGTTATTGTTGCTTTCAAGACCAAGTTCATTGTAACCATCATCCAATCGGTGGGTGACCATAAGGCCAACATTGTTTTCCCGGCCGTAGTTCTTTAGGTATCGGAATACCCCAAAATTGGCGCCGGCCGAATTATCGGTTTCCCGTTGGCGTACCAAAAGTCCCGCCAAGGCACTTTTTTCGGTTCTCTGGGTGAATCTGGCGCCAACATCGATGGGTGCGGGTATAGCATTAAATTCCCCCTGAAGACCGATGCGCCTGCTAAAGAAAGGGCGTATCGATCGTTGTAGGCCACCGGCCCAAATACCCGAGTTTTCCAAGAAGAACTGACGTCTTTCAGGAAAGAAGATGTTGAAGCGCTCTAAATTGTTTACCGCAAGGTCTACATCGGCCTGGGCAAAATCAGTGTTCAACGTTAAATCAAGTACTGTTTTTGGATTGATGGCCCATTTCGCATCGACTCCGACCTTCGGGTCGCTCAATTTACCCACCAATTGATTTCCATTTTTATTTTCGTCGAATTGGTAGAGTGCATAGGGCTCCACCCGAATATTGGTTGAGGGCGGAGGTGCCTCAATACCTGTTAATTTGGCCGCATAGGTCATTCGATAGGGCGTGAAAGATTGCGGAATTGCTGGAAATGTTGAAACTTCGACATCTCTTCTGGCATAGCGAACCAAGGTAAACCCAAGTTCGATGGTATTCCCAGATTCCGGAAGGTTGTACCGCAGGCTTTTAAAGGGAATGGCCATTTCAACGGTATACCCTTCATCGGTTCTTTGCGTTCTCACCCGCCAAAGGGTGTTCCAGCCGGTATCAAAATTGTTGCCGTTGAAATTCTGGAAATCTCGTTGGTTGCCGTAAGGGGTGGTCTGAAACCCCTGGGCATATTGTTTTAAGTTCTGGGGGTCTAGGGCAATTCCAAAAAGATCGTTCTCCCCCCAGCTGAAATCCCTGCGTAAATCTTGAATCCGGATACCCTTGATGCCAACGGAGTCTTTACAAAATGCACCGACATACAGGTTTTTGTCATCGTATAGAAAACGCACTTCGGTTTTATACTTGAGTGTGCCGCCCTGTCTGGGTTCTATTCGAAAAAAATCATCGGTAATGGCAGCTTCGGCCCAATCGGACTCGTCAAGCATTCCATCGACCTTTACTTGGGCCTGGGTTCTTTCAATTGCGACTTCAACAGGCTGGTCGGGTGGGGGGAAATTATCGGTTTCTTTTTCTTGGGCTTTCAGTCCTATTAAATTGCATATAAACAGAAGACATGAAATATAACGCCCATATTTCTTCAGTCCCATTTTCTGGGACGAAACATTATTTACCATTCGTGACACGTTTGTATTTAACTTCGAGTACCGTTACAAGGCCTTTACCATCTCCATAGTCCTGTTTTTCCACTAAATCAAAAGAATCAGGGGAATGAACCTTGAAATAGGTTCTCTTCTCTACCACGCCACTGGGGTTGGCATCTTTTCCGATGAAAACAAGTGTTTTGGAATCCTCCCACTGACCGTTGGGGTAAAGTACCACCAAGCCATCACTGTCAAAATACCAAGTCTCAAAAAGTTGGGTATGCGGATTATAGGAATGATAGCTTTTGCCCAAATACATTTTCCCTTGATGACTGGCTGAAATAGCATCGGTGATAAAGGCACCATTTAAGGTCCATTCTGCTTTGTAAGTTCCTTTTTCAGGCCTTTCAGGTCGTTTTCCATTATGATGGTACCAAGTTTCACTTTCCCATTCCCCGACCAAAAAATCAAGCTTTTTCGTTCCTTGTTTTTTTTGTTCCAGTTGGGTTGTCGCCTTTGCCGTAATGGTCTCCATAGATTGTGAATAGCCTGAAAATGCCAAAAGTGTGGAGACCAATAGGGTATATATAGTTTTATTAAGGTTCATGGTCTGCATATTTATTGTCAAGGTTTTTGATCGTTGCGATGTTGCCTATTTCATACTGTACTGTAATCGTAATCCTTTAAAGAACCGTCTTCAACAGATGGAGTTAAAAAAACCTTCAGAAGTGCTACCATATACGGTTATTGTTCTCTTTTCCGTTTCGGTCAACGAAATAGATGCTCCAATGTCCAATCTGATTTCGCCGCGACTCTTTAAAACCATGACTTCAGGTGGTGATTCTACCATAAGAAAGTCTTCGGCTTCATCTTGAGAACAACGGCGAACACAACAAATTGGAAATTGTATGTCTATAAATCGAATCATATCATACGTGATGAATATGGTTTAGTTTAATGATACCCAACCATGCACCAAAGCCTTTCTTTCAATGATGTCCGGTGTTTTAAATATCTTTTTGTCGGGGTCGTACACCATGCTTTTTACCGTAACCTGCTGTTTTGTCAACATGTCACCCAAAAAAGAGGTTTTAAGGAGGTGTCTTTCCTGACGTTTTAGATGTCGGGCCGCCAAAAGCCAAGACTTTGACATCGGATAACCCTTGTCTTGAATATGGTCTGGTATAGCCAGTTGTAGGGCCGCTAATTCCCTTTCGACGGGAAAGGACGCCGCATCGACTCCCTTTTTGAACGCTGCTCCATAGAATCGATTGGTCACTTTTGTGATGAAGGTGATTTGGTCAACTTTGCGGTATTCCATGAAGGAAACGATGCTTTTCTGTGTGGTCTTATCCCACTCAAAACAGCAACCAAGGGCAGTATAAAAAAAGGCCCTGCCCTTGTAAGACCTGGTCAGGATGCCTTCGATCTGGTCCATCGGGCAGACCAGGAACAGGCAATTTTCAGATGTCAATCCGTCGAGTGTCATACCGCAGGTCCTGGATTAAAGGGCAGCGAGGAATGATGTACATCGATTTTCAGGTCGCCACTGTCAGACTTGACATAGCCAAAGGTGTATTCTACCTTGGTTTCATCCCCATTGGTATTGGTAAAGAAATAGTTGCCCATTGCCAGGGCACGACTTTCTTCAAGTATTAAGGCCGCATTTTCAAAACGTACCTTGGTCCAAGGTTGCAAGGCAAAGCCATTATCCTCGGAAAAATCGTCGTTGCCACCTATAAAGTAGGAAACGGCACCGGCTTTGGTGATTCTAAATTGTTTTTCCGACGTCTTTGTGGGTTTGAACAATACTTCTTTGTTGCCGAAATCGTATTGCTTTCCGACAAATTCTTCCGTAAACGATTCACATTCGCCCCTGTCATTTTGAAGGCTTCCGATTCTAACAACGCCTTCCCCCCATACTTTCTGGGCATTTTCTACTTCTTCTTTCGCAATCATAATGATGTTTTTTAAGTAATTATTAGATTTGATTTTTTTCTTTTTGCAGCTAAAAACCCGATGCCGAATACCCCGATCGCAATTAAAAAAATCACCAGCGGTGCAAGTGATGCCCTTTGCAGGCGGCCGTATTCAAACACGGGCAGGTTTGCTATGTCCGCTTTTGTGAAATCGGTATTGTTGTACAAAAGTGGAAGTAGGTGTCCCCGCCACTCATCGGCAAAGCCTACTACTTGTTTTCTGAAGTTTTCATAATCTTGGGTGGAAGTGCCGGCCATTTGGTTCAAGGATTCCTGGGCGATGACGGCCGGGGAAACCCATTTGAATTTTCCAATCCAGTTTTGCTGTTTTTGTAATTGTTCTTCATAGGCGTTCACCAAGGGAGTCAATTCTTCCTTTATCAATTTTTGGGAAGCCATGTAGCGATGGTAAAATCCGCGTGATTGTGTGCTGTCGTTCAGTGCATACTCGGGATGATCCCTTAAAAAGTTGTCCAAGATCTCATCTTGTCTTTTGGTGGCCTCGGCTTTTAGGCTGCGCATTTCGTTGATCATCAAGGTTCGTGAAGGCATGGGATAGAGTGTATTGCCCAATTGATTGAGTACAGAGGGCACTAAAAGCACGAAAACCACCCACAACCCGAGTAAGGCAACAGCATTTTTTGCCGAGCTCCCAATCCATAGATTGATTAAAAATGCAAGGGCAAACCAAAAAAGTATATAGGCAAGGATCAGCCCCAATAGACCAAAAAACGCAGCTGTTTGGGCAAGAGGATGCATATCCATCACCAAAAAAACCAAGGTCAAGGCCCCAACGACCAAAGCCGATAGCCAGAAAAATCGCAATCCCAGTTTTTGCAATACCCAATTTTGGACGTCGATGGGTTGGGCCGCCAACAACCGAAGTGATCCGCTTTCCTTTTCTGACGAAAGTACGTTGTAAGAAAAGGCAATGACAAGCAAGGGTATTAGGTAAACGATGACAAAGGCCAGATCAAAACTGCCGAATAGCAATTGCACCGGACTCGTCATCTCGGTAAAGTTGAGGGCAAAATCATCTCCTGACACCGTGGGTTTTACATAATGGGTGAACAAGTCGGCTTGTCCTGTAGAAATAAAGGCCATGGGTTGCGGATCCATTGCGGCCACACGGGGGTGGTAATTGCCCACGGCCATGGGGCTGTTGGGAATAGTCCAATAAGGCACGCTTACCTCAAGGCCCCGCTCTACGGAATCCAACAACTTTAACATCATCGCATCGTTTTCCTTGACTTCGTCATGGGCCGCGGAGATGTCTTTTTTTCGCTTTTCCATTTTTTGTACGCCATTGTAGGCCGAGAAGCCAAAAAGCAACAACAATATGATGCTCAATAGTTGTATCCAACGGCTTCGCAGTAACAGTTTCAATTCGTATTTAAAATTGTAGGATAACATGGTCAAATGGTTTTAACGGTGAAGAATAAGAGTCCGAACGAGGCCAATAGCCAAAGGCATAAAATCCCTACATTCGAAGTATTTCGAGAGAGGATGGAACCTAATTTTGGTGGGTTATAGTCGAAAGCGGGAAGATTTTTCCAAACATTGGCATCTGCCCGGTAGCTCCATTCACCATAGGACGAATTTTCGGCAAAATTATCGTTCAAAAACCTTTGGGTAGCGATGCGATATTGCTCCGCGGCGTCCGCAAAGTCCCAGTGGGTCGCGTAGTCGGTATGTGCCAGGGCCATACTCAAGAAACGAGTAGGCAGATACGGTGAAATTGCCGCCAGACTTCGATACACTTTTGATTGATCGGCGTATTGATTTTTAAGATGATTATAGTGTTTGAAATAAACTTCGGCCTCATGTTCTTCTCCTTTTTGCATGCGATAGCCATCAAAATTAAAGGGGAGTTGATGTAGGCTGTCAACTCCGTATTCCTTGAGTACATTTTCTTCTAACCGTTTTGCTTCCTTACTCCAGGGATTATGTCCGTCTAAGCCTACTTTTTTATCCTTTAGCACATTGGCCGCAAATTCCTGTCGCGTAGGGTAGGGGTGTTTACTCTCGGCAATATTGCTTGCTGCCTTTGGAGCGGCCAAGCATGCCAGAATCCAAACGCAAAGGGAAACCACCAAGGAAATCCCTGATTTTTTGGTCTTTGAGGAAATCAAAAGAACGATGTTGATAAAAATGATGTAATAGCCCATATACACTAAGAACATCGCAAACAAAGAACTCCAACTGAATACCCCAAAATCATCGAGGTTGCCCAGAAGCGCTCCGGCGAGAATGAATAAAACCGTAGTAATGATAAAAATGGGCAGGAAGAGGGCCGTCCATTTTCCCAACAACCATTTCCAATTGGATATCCCTTGGCTCTTCAACAGGGTCAGGGTTCCCATTTCCCGTTCTTTGGTGAAACTGTTGTACCCCAGAAGAATGATGAGCAGGGGTATGATGAACAGCAGAATGAAGTCGGGTGTCAAATCACCAAAACGGGCCAATCCCGTTTGGTCTGCCGCTGCACTAAATTGGGCCTCATTGCGTTTGTGCGCTTCCAAGAAGATTGAGGTGCCCGCAAACTTGTCCACACCTTGATCCACCAAGGATAAGGGGTATTTAGGTTTAAAGGCATAGGTGCCGTAGTGTGCCGCGGAATGCGGATTTTTCTCGCCTTGGTTATCCCATATAGCTCGCTCAGCCGTTCGGGCCGCGGCATACTGTTCGTTTATATTCCGATATTGCCGGGCACTGATCCACACAGCTACTCCCATCAACAAGATTACTATGACAAAGGCGGCGCGAACACGCCCTTCACGCAATAGTTCCTTGGTTTCCTTTAAAAACGTCTTTGAGATCATAAC
This sequence comes from Aurantibacter sp., assembly GCA_965215845.1. Classification (GTDB taxonomy): domain Bacteria; phylum Bacteroidota; class Bacteroidia; order Flavobacteriales; family Flavobacteriaceae; genus Aurantibacter_A. The sequence continues at coordinate 554,808 of CBDCEL010000003.1, read as the reverse complement.
GCCAATTCTTTATATTCCATGGTGTTGAGATAGGCCTTCTCCAGTTCGGGAAGGGAAAGGTCGTCGGCGTCGAACTGCTGTTTCAATCGGCCGTCGTTCATGATACCGATGTGGGTTGCCACTTCTTTGGCGCGAAATAGATCATGGGTGGCCATCAAAGTGGCCACTCCATTTCTCCTGAGTTTCTGTAATAAATGGCCGAATTCATTGCTGGCCTTGGGGTCTAATCCTGAAGTGGGTTCATCCAATAGTAGTACTTTGGCATCCTTGGCCAAAGCTATGCCGATGCCCACTTTCTGGCGCATGCCCTTTGAAAATGTGGAAATACGCTTATCAAATGCCTCCGGTTGTAATCCTGCTTCCTCAAGAAATCCCTTTAAATCTTGATTGGATAGTCTTTTTCCCGCAATTCCCGAAAAATAGTCAAGGTTTTCCACGGCGGTAAGACTGGGATACAGCATCAGGTTTTCAGGGATATATGCCAAGAATTTTTTCGTTGCCTTCTGGTTTTCCTGAACATTCAGTTGGTTGATAAAGGCACTTCCTGAAGTGGGCTTGATAAAGCCCAATAACAGATTGATGGTGGTGGTCTTTCCGGCACCGTTGGCCCCGAGAAGGCAATAGATTTCGCCTTCATTAACCTTGAGTTCCAAACGATCAAGGGCAATTTGGTCACCGTACTTTTTTGTAAGATTGTTCGTAATGATCATATCTAACTGATTTTATGCATTTAAAGGTTCGTAACTTGCTATGGGCCAATAATCCGTCGTTGGGAAATTCCCCTTTTTCCAATCGGCTAGCTCCTTATCGGTAAGCAAACATTTTTCAAGTAGCTTGGATATTGCCGGCACATCGAGATATTGCCCGATAAAGACCAATTCGATTTTCCGGTCTCCAAAAGGCGCGACCCATTCCGACTCGATCAATTTTTGATTGTCGACAAAGGAGGCATAGTTAATGCGTTCCGAAAAGGGCATGGAAGCCCACCAGACCCCGGCGGGGTCAACTTTGGTGGAGCCGCCGGCCGTACTCCATATCAAAGCCTGGTCAGACCTCGAGGCTAACCAGAACAGCCCTTTGCTTCGGATGATGTTCGTAGGAAAGCGGTTGTTTGCAAAGTCGAGGAACCGCTCGGGATGAAAAGGTCTTTTCTGTCGAAAAACGAACGACCCGATACCGTATTCCTCGGTTTCGGGAATATGGTCATTTTCCAATTCCCTTATCCAGCCTGCCGAGGTTTCGGCCTCCTCGAAATCGAACAGACCTGTATCGATTACTTCCCGAAGCTCGACTACCGAATTTTTGGTGGGAATGATCTTTGCCCCGGGGTTAAGCTTGTGCAATATGTCGTACAGCTTGCGCAACTCAGGTTCGGAGACAAGGTCTGCTTTGTTGAGAAGGATGACGTTTGCAAACTCTACTTGGTCGGTCAACAGGTTCACAATTGTGCGTACATCGCCCTCTATATCCGTCAGATTCCGGTCGGTCAGATATTCGGGACTCGAAAAGTCCTTTAGGAAATTGTAGGCATCGACTACCGTGACCATAGTATCGACATAACTGAAGCGACTCAGGTCGATACCGCCGTCCTCGCTTTCAAAACTAAAGGTCTGCGCTACTGGAATGGGTTCGGAGATACCGGTACTTTCAATCAGAAGATAATCGAACTTGTTTTCCTTGGCCAATTTTTCTACCTCCACCATCAGGTCTTCCCGAAGCGTGCAGCAGATGCAGCCGTTAGACATCTCGACCAATTTCTCCTCGGTGCGGGAAAGGGTATTTTCGTTCTCAACGAGCTGCGCATCGATATTCACCTCGCTCATATCGTTGACAATAACGGCCACTTTAAGCCCCTCTTTATTATGTAAGATATGGTTGAGCAAGGTGGTCTTGCCCGCGCCCAAGAAACCGCTGAGTACGGTTACCGGTAATTTTTTCATTACTTAGTATTTAAAATAGATTGTTGTGATTGATATCATAACCGCTTTGCACCCGAGATGGGTTACAAAGTGTTGAAAGTCACTATGAAGGAATACTATCCTTACAACAGTAATGTTCTTAGAATAGAGGCGAGGGAGAGGGAGGGCCTCTTAGAAAATAGGCCGTCAAAGGTCGGGGTTCGAATAGAAATTCCCTAATGTCGATTACGAAACGAAGGGCCCCAATGTTCAATAGAAGGATGGGAAAGCCCCATAAGAAAAGGGTTTGCCCCAATAATTTGGCACATAGTTCGCAGGTAAAGGAAGTTTTGTCGATTTGGGTATCATGTACCGTCTGATGTACATGGGAGTCTAACGTATGGGAAGTAATGACATGTAGGGTATGGTATGACAACTGAAAAAGCAGTATAGTCGTCAACAGTACCCCAAAGCATTTTTTTGTCCGTTCGCTTCCCATGGGAATAGTGGGAGTGGAACACATCCACTCCCGATTCTATTATTTAAAAGTTTATCAAACCTTATTCTACGGTCACGTTGAATGTCTGCGCAATATCGGTCTCTCCACCGGCATCGGCCAAGGTGCCGTCATTCGGTTTCTTGGGCTCATGCCTAAGGGTGATTTGCAAGCTTCCGCTTCCGGCATCTCCCGTCATCAGCTCAAAACTGATACCCACCGGGTTGCCGCCGCCGTCTTGGTCGGAATAGGTGACCGAGGCAATGGCGCCGCTTACGGTAAAGAAAAACTGGTGTTCTTCATCTTCTTCCTCGACCTCTTCGGTGATATCTTCGGCCGGCGTCTCGGTTTCGTTCAATAATTCGATGGTGCCGGCATATGTGGTATTCGCCGCCAGATTACCCGATATGTTGATTACCGGTGCATTAGGGCCATCGCCATCCAAGTCTTGTGATTGCAAGGTCACGGTAGGTTGGGAACCAGCGGTCAAGGTGACGTTCATGGTGGTGATGACTTCTTCTTCATTCACAGGTGCGGGCGTACCGTCGTCGTCGTCTGAACATGAAGTAAATAAAACACCCGTTAGGGCCAGCATTGATAAGAATTTGATCGTTCTCATAACAAAAGATTAAGAATTAATAATTAAGTTTTAGTTGTAAAATGATATTTCGGCCCAAATCATCAGCGAAAAAGCGTTGGCGATTCAGGTAATCTCTATAGTCGGTGTTGAGCAGGTTGTTAACTGCCAGTGATGTCGTTAAATGTATTCTGTCTCCAAGGTCAAACGATACCTCGGAGTAGAGGTCGAGCAAGTGGTATGCAGCAGGTGCCTGATTGATTTCCAAAAGTATTTCTTCCCCTGTCGTAGGCGAAAAAACCGAAATGTTAGGGGGCGTCTCATTTTGTCGGAACACATAATTGCTACGTAGCGATAGCTCTAAATCATTCCATTCAGGTTTGTTGAAAATCAGCTTATTTCCAAGATTTGCACTGGGTATATTGATCAAGGCGATATCATTGTCGACATCGTTCCCCTTGACCAACGAAAAAAGGTGTTCGGTCTGCCAATTTTGTGACCAATTCGAATATGCCGTAACATCTAAACCTAGAATTCTTGCATTGGTCTGGCGATAGCTCCATATAGGGAAAGCCCCTCGAAGCGTAAACTCGATTCCGGTAGGCTCCAGTAAAATAAAATCCGATATAAAATTGGCATAGGGTTCAATGGAAAAACCCCATTGCTCGAAAGTCTGTTCTTTCGACAATGAAAATTTATGCGAAGTCTCACTACCGATGCGCAAGTCACCTAATTCGATACGGGCGGCGGAATGGTGTAGCCCATCACTGAACAATTCCGATGGGTTGGGGGCTCTTTGGGCCAGTGCATAATTGAATTTGATACCATTGCCCTGGGAGGTATAGTATTGAAACCCAGCGGTTGCCGAAAGATTGCTGTAATAAAAAACAGGGTTGGCCAGTAAATCAGGTAGATTGTAATCGATCACGCCCTGTTGTACTTCTCCGCTTTCTACCGAACCTACGATTATATTTTCGAAATCAACATCGTAATTTCTTTCGAGCCAACGGGATGTGCCATAGAATCGTTGTGCATCTACTTTGGTGTAGTCATAGCGTATTCCAGCATCGAGTGTCCATTTATTATTTATTCGGTATTCTCCGATCAGAAATGTTCCAAGATCATACTTTTCATAATCGGGGATCAATCTTCGAACGCCCGTGGCCGGATTTGCAAAATTATCTTGATAACGCCCCATCACACCCAATTGGAGTTCCAATTTTTCGTCGGAATCCCACTTAAAGTCAGAGGCGAGTGTATGTGTTTTTAATTCAAGGTCAACCGAGGCCTGGTCGCTTCGCTCTCCTCGACGTATATCAAATTCAAATCTGCGATTGTTTTGAAAATCATATTGCGCGGTCCATTTTCCCAGACCTTCAAAACGTTTATAGCCCTTGACTTTCCCTAAATGATGTCTAACTTTTTGACGCGGATTATCCAAATCATACGTAAAAGGTCTTATGACTTCGGGTTGTCCGCTATTGATGCTCCGAATCAAATCATCAACATTGCCGACATGGGAAGCTCTTAAAATCGCTATCTCAGCGTCATAATAAGAGTAACGGGCGTCAATGCCCCATTCAAATAGTTGCTTTCCAAGTTGTAGGGTCGCGCCAATTTCCTGAATCCCGGTATTTGACAAGACATAATTCGGGGCCTCGTTGTCGCCCAGCCTTTTATACGAACCCTGTCCCTTAATGAACCAACCCTTACCATAGGTCTTGGTAAGTTCCGAGGAGAGGGAGCCGCCTCTTCCATTAGACGCCCCGGTAAGCAGCGTTTTACCGAACAAGGTATCTTTGGTGAAATATCGTTCTTGTTCGAGAACGATGACCCCACCAATTGCATCTCCGCCATATTTTAGGGCTGATGCGCCCTTGACAACGGTTACCGTACCCGTAGAATTGATATCGATATTTGGGGCATGTTCGTCACCCCATTCCATGTCTTGCATGCGAACGCCATCATTTAAGATGAGTACTCGACTACCGCTAAGGCCATGAATTGCAGGTTTAACGATGTTTGCACCCGTATTCAAGGTCGAAACTCCGCCCAATTCCTTTAGGGCGTCCCCTAAGCTGGCCGAGCTGTATTTTTCCAAGGCACTCGAGGCCAATGATTCTTCCAATGCGGAATTGGTTTTGTCTAAAATGGCATCGCCAAAAACTTTGACCTCGCGCAGTTCCTCAAGATGGTGTTCCAGCTTAATGGTGTAAGCGGTATTACCTGCTATTTCAATGGGAATAAAGGTAGTCGCACATTCGGGATGGGAAACTTCAAGCTCATAGGTTCCGTTGCAGAGTTCATCCAAAAAATATTCCCCACTTCTATTGGACAATACGGAGGTCTCTAGACCCACAATTGAAACAGTGGCCCCGACAAGGGGAGAGCCATCGTGAAAGTCAATCACCTTACCGCTCAACGAGTGCGTGCATTCTTGTGCAAAAACAGTATTTAATATACTCAAAATGAGCATGAAACAGACGTATATCTTCATTGCTGATTAAAAAGAAAATTTCCCTCTAGGGAATCAGAGGGGGTCAAACGAGATCCCGTTAAGCTGTAGGCGGGGGTCTGAGAAATAAATAAAGATTCTCTTCCGTAGTTGAAAAGATATCTTGCTTTAATGGGAGTGGGGAGTCTTCGAAGGAAAAAAGTTGCTGGAATGCTACTTCTGTAGCGTTGTCGAATAGCATTTCCGCGTTTTGGTTTTCTATGGCCAAATCACAGAAAGCACATTTTTCGACGGTATCCTCTTCAAAATCTTCATGAGAGTAAATATGAAGCGCAGAAACCTTGACCAACATTAGGGCCAAGAAAGCAATCATGCTTAAATACCTCATTTTTTCTCTCATCAATGGCAAATCTAGGGAATATATTAGCAATAAGACTGTTAAAGAAACCTTAAGTTTCTCCTATTTGAACCTTGGCGACCGATCCGCCCGAACAAATTATGATTTTCTTGAAGAGCTTAACGTATAGGGTTTCAACCTTATTCCCGCACTAGTGGATCAATATTGTATTTATGCGGTTTGCCCTATGTTCTTAGTGTTCGCTTTATTTGAACAGGAAGCTCAAACCCATTCTACTCAACATTTTTTTCTCGAAAGCCCAGAAGAATTTGAATTGCCCAAAAAGCCATCCGAACAGGACCAATAGTATTTGATAAAAAGGAAATATCAATAGCAATCGTAGGGTCCAATAGACGAATCCGCCCCACCAAGATTCGGCAAAAGTATCTCGATTCATGCCGACCCATTCCAAAAAAGGTTTGGCAACATATACCGAGGCAGAACCGGTAATCGAGAATACGATCAATATTATAATCAGCTGAAGATTGGATTGTATGCCCCAGCGAGCCTTTAGTTTTTTCATAAGACAAACGGAATCGCCGGCAAATATATTTCTTAAATTCGAGGGCGCCAAGGCCCTAAACGCTGATTATACTTTCTTTGAAAATAGATGAAGTAGTTATATAGCTTGTAATTTATTTCATAGCCATAGTCGATTTTTGAATCATAATCGATTCTTAACAAATAGAGGTTCGGGTCAAATCGAGAAGGTTGTATCACCCTTTGGTTCCAGTTGATGACCATAATATTGTTGCGGTTCTCCAAAAAAGACTGTTCATAATAGCCCTCTGGTCGTGCTATGGTCTGAAGCCATAGGTTGAACCCTGGATCAACAATGATAATTTCGTAATCCGATTCCTCAGAACCGATGCTTATAGTGTCCTGCCCCGTTTTGTTGAAAATTTCTTTTTCCTCCGTTGGAATCTCGACCGAAGACTTGGCCCCTCCGCAACCAAAAACCAAAAAACCAAGCATTGCAATTGCCGCGAAAATTTTAAGTATGCCCTTTTTCATTTTACATCTTTTCTTTTCAAGGTAACAAATTTTGGGCTTAAATGGTACAAAAAAGCCGGCTGCTATACGCACCGGCTTTTTAAAACATTAGGTTTTGAGTCTAGTTTCCGAAAAGTTTTCCCAACAGACCTCCTCCTTTTTTGTTACCTCCCAGCACCATTCCGGCAACATCATCGAGAACGCTACCGTCGCCATCTGCGTCAATAAGGCTTTCGATCAAGCTTTGGTTTTGTTTTGGCTGTCCACCAAGCAGACCTCCCAACAGATTGTTCATTCCGCTTGCGTCATTGACATTGTTCTGTCTCGTTTGTTTGCCGATAAAGCCCATGACGATGGGGGCGGCAATTTTTAGAATATTGGCTATGGATCCTGCGTCCATTCCCGATTTTTGGCTCAATGCGCTTTCCACATTTGATTGTCTCCCACCGAAGACATGGCCAAGAATTCCGGCTCCGTCATCTACTACCTCTTTATCGACGCCACCGCCGAACAATCCTCCTAAATTATCTAGAATACTACCATCGTGTTTGTTTGAAAGAGCGTTCATCAATCCTTGCGCTCCTTGGGGGTCTCTAACGTTTCGTTTCATGGCGCCCAAAAGAAGCGGCATTGCCATGCTAAGAACGTCTGCGGTTTTGTTTTCAGGCTGACCGGTCTGCCCAGCAACGCCGCTAATTAATTGTTTGCCCATAGGGCTGTTCAGTAAATCAAGTAATCCTGACATTTTTGTATAGTGTTTAAAATTGAATGCGTAATGTACGAAAAAGAGTGTCAAAACCCTTATGTACCAGCCGAATTTATTTCAGCAACGCAATTATCTGGGTAGCAAGTTCTATGCCGATCCTATCTTGAGCTTCACCGGTAGCTGCACCGATGTGTGGAGTCAATGAAATGCCCGGGTGCATAAGAATCTTGATTTCAGGTTTTGGCTCAGACTCAAAGACATCAAGGCCGGCAAACGCAAGCTTGCCATTTTCCAACGCATCGACCAATGCCACCTCATCAATGACACCGCCCCGTGCCGCATTTACAATGGCTGCGCCGGTTTTCATCAAATCGAATTCTTTCTTGCCGATAACATATTCGGTTTGTGCCGGTACATGCAGCGTCAGAAAATCCGCGGACTTTAGGACCTCGGTTTTATCGACACTTTTGAAATCAAAGGTAACCGACTGCCCGTCAAAGAAGTCGATTTTTAGGGAAGCTTTCTCAATAAACGGATCGTAATAGACGACTTTCATGCCCACGCCCAGCGCAATTCTTGCGGTGGCTTGGCCAATACGGCCAAAACCGATTACGCCCAAGGTTTTGCCCCGAAGTTCGGTTCCCTTTGCATAGTTCTTTTTGAGTTGCTTGAATTTGCTATCGCCGTCCAAGGGCATATTTCTGTTCGAATCGTACAGAAATCGAACCCCTCCAAAAAGATGCGCAAATACCAGTTCGGCCACCGATTCAGATGATGCGGCCGGAGTGTTGATAACGTGCAATCCTTTTTCACGGGCATATTCGACATCGATATTGTCCATACCGACACCACCTCGTCCGATTAATTTCAGGTTTGGGCATTTATCGATAAGCTCCTTTCTGACTTTGGTAGCACTGCGAACCAGAAGTCCGATAATCTGGTTTTCGTTGATAAAATTTTCAAGTTGTTCTTGTGCCACGTTGGTGGTCAAGACCTCAAAGCCCGCACTTTCCATTTTTTCGACCCCTGATTGGGAGATACCGTCGTTTGCTAAAATTTTCATTAGGCTGTTAGGTGTTAGGTGTTAGGTGTTAGGTGTTAGGTGTTGAGTGTTGAGCTGACTCGTTTTGACAATTTTGGTCAATATTTTGATCAACTGATCTATCTCGTTTAATGGGCCCTCTAGGCCTTCATTCAAAATATTTCCTTCTTTGAGGGGGCGGAGCCAATACCTTGTTTCCCGTGCCTCTTTAGAGGCAATGGCCATTTTTGCGATAAAGTCTTTTTTTGATTGCCCGGCGCCTGCTTCCGAAACGTTTGCTCCAATGCTCGTTGCAGATTTTAAAAGTTGATCGACAAAGACATATTCCTTTTTGGCCCTTAAGTTTTTGACCAATGCCAGAATAGTAAGTGCAAATTTAAAGCTTCGTTCCTCTATCAATTCGAGACGTTTTTATTTAAATCTGTGAACTCAACATTTAAAATTGTCAACCACGACGTTCCATTTCGCTCATAACATCGACCAATACCCCGACACTTTCAAGTGTTAACGCATTGTACATCGATGCGCGATACCCGCCAACAGAGCGATGCCCGTTCAAACCATTGATGCCAGCTTCTTTCCACATGGCGTCAAAATCGCCTTTCAATTTTTCATCCGAGATTGTAAAGGTGGCGTTCATGTTCGAACGGTCTTCTTTTTTGGCAAAGCCGTTAAAAACCGGATTCAGTTCAATCTCAGAATATAATAACTGCGCCTTTTTTTCATTGATTTCCTCGATGGCACTTATCCCGCCCAAGTCTTTAAGCCATTGCAATGTGAGCATGGAAACATATACCGCAAAAACGGAAGGGGTGTTGAACATGCTGTCCTTGCCAATATGTACATTGTAATCAAGCATTGATGGTATCTGACGTGAAACCTTACCCAATATTTCTTCCTTGATTACGACCAAGGTGGTTCCTGCCGGACCCATATTTTTCTGGGCCCCTGCATAAATGAGATCAAATTGGGTGAAATCGATTTGTCGCGAAAAAATATCGGAACTCATGTCACAAACAAGGGGTACATCGACGGTGGGGAATTTTTTGATCTGCGTGCCAAAAATGGTATTGTTAGATGTCAAGTGCAAATAGTCTAGATCTTTAGGTACGACGTAACCTTTTGGAATGTAATTGAAATTCTCATCCTTTGAAGAACCCACTTCGATCACTTCGCCAAAAAGCGTGGCTTCCTTGATCGATTTACTGCTCCAAGTACCTGTGTTCAGGTATCCAGCCTTTTTCTCCAACAGATTATATGCAATCGTCAAAAATTGGGTGCTTGCACCTCCCTGTAAGAAAAGTGCCTGATAGCCTTTGTCCTCAAGGCCCAACAATTCGAGTGCCAAGGAACGCGCTGTTTCCATTACTTCGACGAAGGCTGTGCTTCGATGCGAAATTTCGATTAGGGATAATCCCATTCCATTGAAGTCTACCACGGCTTCAGACGCTTTTTGCATCACCTCTTTTGGAAGTACACAGGGCCCGGCGCTAAAATTATGCTTCATCATAGTATGCTGAATTTGGTTCTGTAACGTCTTTTGATCGGAGCCGCTAAAGGTCTTAAATTAAACGGAAAATAGCACCAGGGGAGAACGATTATTCTGTTATGTTTTTAACAGGAAATCAACAGTGTCGATTCCATCAGCGTAATCATCCAAATCCGGGATCTGGGTTTGACCAAATTCGACTTCGCCCTCAATGAAATTGGATGAGACGATGCACTGAAGCTGATCCGCATCGCTTTGCAAACGTCTTTTCAATTCATCTTCTGAAGTATAATGTTCGTAATTCAGGGAGGCTATAGGGGAGTGGTAATTGATATCCTCCTTAAGGATTAGAAACCCATTGTCGAGAATTTTGAAATCGCTCATCAAATAGACCGCCTTGTTGTAGTCATAGTTATTGGAATATTTTATTTGGTCGGCAATGGCATTGAAGTTGTAGATCGCCTTGAAAAAAACATCGAAATCGTATCCCGTCGGCACAAAGATTTTTGATACCGATCGGCAACCTAGGCCGTAATACTGGAATATATCCTTGCCCAATGCTTGTAGCTGCTCTTTGGTTTCCTTGCCCTTTAAAACGGCTATCGAGTTTCTGTTCTTTCTGATGATATTCGGTTTATTGCCAAAATAATAGTCGAAGTAACGCGCGGTATTGTTGCTTCCGGTGGCGATCACCGCATCAAAGTCTGCCAACTTTCCATCGATAAATTCGATTTCTTCCTTTAGGTAAGGTTCTACTTCTACCAAGAAATCGGAAAGGAACGGCAAAAGAGTATTGTCGTTATCAGAAAGTTTGACAATGGCCTTGTTTCCCGTAATCAGAACGCATAGGAAGTCGTGAAAACCCACAAGTGGGATGTTGCCTGCCATGATGATGGCCACAGACTTTTTCGAATTTTTGCCTAGCTCATATTTTGATATCCAGGTTTCAAGGTTCTCCCTTGTCAAAAGATCTCCCCAGCGTTGCAGGGCAAAAAGCACGTTTTCTTTATCGAACCAACCATTTTTATGACCAGCCATTCGCACTACCTCATCCATGCGGTTGAACCACGTATCGATCGGATTAACTTCGTTCTTTTTCGCATATTCGCAAAACTCCGTTAAAAAAGTTCCGAGTTTGACAAAAGCGTTTGTTCTGGATCTTTGGTTATTCATAATACTTGTACAAGATTCATTTTGCGAGTACCTTTGCAGCGCAAAAGTAAGAAACGGTATAAGACTCCGTTCTAACTATCGGGTGCGACTTAAAAAAAATAACGGAAGATGGCGATTATCATAACAGATGAATGTATCAATTGCGGGGCATGTGAACCTGAATGTCCGAATACCGCAATTTATGAAGGGGCCGATGAATGGAGATATTCGGATGGAACATCGTTACAGGGCGATGTGGTACTTACCGATGGCAAGGCCGTAAATGCAGATGAGGTTCAAGAGCCTGTCAGCGATGAAATCTATTATATCGTACCCGATAAATGCACTGAATGCAAAGGGTTTCATGAAGAACCCCAGTGTGCGGCAGTATGCCCTGTGGATTGTTGCGTACCCGATGAAGATCGCGTGGAAAGTGAAGAAACACTATTGGGGAAGCAGGCCTTCATGCATCCTGAGGAGTAGCTGCTAGCCCCCTGTTTTAGACGATAGACTTAGCCCGACTTGTTTGTATTTTGTCCAAGGTGCAATGGAAAAAGACCCAAGGTCGAATCTAAAATCTACTTCCCAAGCATTTTTGAAAGAATCTCCTTTAAAAACTTGGCACAGACCATTGCCGTCATATCATGAATGTCCCTTTTTGGATTATACTCGACAATATCTGCCCCAAGAATAGGCACCTCGACCTCTTGAATGATATTTAGAACCTCTCTTGTGGTAAGTCCCCCAGGCTCGTGATGCGAAACCCCTGGGGCAAAGGCCGGATCCAATGCATCGATATCCAAGGAAATGTACAATGGGCTTGTGAATTTTGGGAGTGCCGACAGCTTGAAATTCTTCATTTCGATGGTTTCGACATCAAATTTTTCTGCTTGAGCCCTTTGATGGGTCGAAAGGGTTCGTATCCCGATTTGAACGAGTCGATTGACCAAGTTGTCTTCCATGATTCGGGCAAAAGGGCAGGCATGCGAATATTTATCACCCTCGAATTCATCATAAAGATCGGCATGCGCATCGATATGCAGCATGTCGAGGCCACCGTGTATTTTGTTAAAGGCCTTGAGAACGGGATAGGTAATCGAATGGTCTCCACCCAAAGAAATCAGTCTTGAGTGATTTTTTAGATTAGCATATGTAATGTTTTCAATATCAAAATATTGACTTATTTCAAAATCTCCTAAATCAGCAAAATTTCCTGGTCTTATCTCAATACCATTTTCGGCAAAAAAGTTGGCTGATGTACTGCGGTACGCCTCTCTGATCAATGGAGGGGCCAAAGACGCACCTCTTAAATAGGATGACTTTTCGTCGTATAGAATTCCTTGTAGCCCTACTTTCCCCATTAAGAATGCCTGATTTACGGTGTGCTAAATATAATGGAAAAACTATCTTTGCGGCCGAATAAAGAAATCTTGCGTTTTACGTCTAGAAACTAACGCCAAAAAAATGAAAGCAGGTATCGTAGGATTGCCCAATGTTGGGAAGTCGACCCTTTTCAATTGCCTTTCGAATGCGAAGGCGCAAAGTGCAAACTTTCCGTTTTGTACGATCGAGCCGAATATCGGGGTGGTAAACGTTCCCGACCAGAGATTGGCCAAACTGGAAGAACTGGTGAACCCGCAGCGCGTCTTGCCGGCCACCGTGGAAATAGTGGATATAGCCGGTTTGGTAAAAGGTGCTAGCAAAGGGGAGGGCCTGGGCAATCAGTTTTTGGGCAATATTCGCGAGACCGACGCTATTTTACATGTGTTGCGATGTTTCGACAACGACAATATCGTACATGTCGATGGATCGGTAGACCCTATTCGAGACAAGGAAACGATCGACATGGAACTTCAGCTCAAGGATCTCGAAACCGTTGAAAAAAAACTGGACAAGGTTAAAAGAGCGGCCCGCACCGGAAATAAAGAGGCGCAAAAAGAAGAGGCCGTGTTGCAAAAGGTAAAAGAAGGCCTAGAGTCGGGCATATCATTACGTGCCATTGAAATTGAAACGGATGATCGAAATGAGTACATAAAACCTTTACAATTCATCACCGATAAACCCGTAATGTATGTTTGTAATGTAGATGAAGATTCGGCCGTATCGGGCAATGATTATGTGGAGAAGGTAAAAGCGGCGGTCGTCAATGAAAAGGCCGAAGTGGTCGTGTTGGCGGTGGGTACCGAGGCCGACATCACTGAGTTGGAGACTTTTGAAGAACGGCAAATGTTCTTGGAAGATCTTGGTTTGTCAGAACCTGGTTCGGCAAAATTAATTCGCGGCGCCTATCGGTTATTGGATTTGGAAACCTACTTCACGGCCGGGGAAAAGGAAGTTCGAGCTTGGACAATACCGGTTGGGGCTACCGCACCGCAAGCCGCAGGGGTTATCCATACCGATTTTGAAAAAGGCTTTATTCGGGCCGAGGTAATCGGCTATGACGACTATGTCAACTACGGTAGTGAGCAAAAAGTAAAAGAAGCCGGCAAGATGCGGGTCGAAGGCAAGGACTATGTGGTTCAAGACGGCGATGTGATGCATTTTAGGTTTAATGTTTGAACTTGCTGGGCTTGTAAAGTTCAAATCCCAAATTCCGAGGTCCAAGAATGTAATATAAACCGATTAGGAGTTTGTCATTTGGAATTTGGAGTTTTCGTTCATAGGAGGGCGTGTTCTATCAACAATTCCCCTATTTCCTTTGTTAATTACTTTCCAAAGCCCCCATTTTGTTTTCTGCCTTAGAATTTTATATTAGCAGGAATGAAGCGATTGCTTCGGTTATTCGTTGACCGTTATAGGTTAACGGTCTTTCAGAAACAATTTTGCGTACTGTTTTTATGCGGATAATCGGATTTCAAAATAACGAGTAACAAGCAACAAATAACGAACAACGATTTACGAACCCACAATGGCGAAGTCACAATATACCGAGGAAAACATACGGTCCCTTGATTGGAAAGAGCATATCCGGCTCCGTCCAGGTATGTACATCGGTAAGCTAGGTGACGGATCTTCGGCCGATGACGGAATCTACATCCTCTTGAAGGAAACCATTGACAATTGTATCGATGAGTTTGTAATGGGCGCCGGTAAGACGATTGAGATCTCAGTTCAGGGCGAACGGGTAATCGTACGTGATTATGGGCGTGGAATACCTTTGGGAAAGGTGGTCGATGTGGTGTCGAAAATGAATACCGGTGGTAAATACGATACCCGTGCCTTTAAAAAATCGGTTGGCCTCAATGGGGTAGGCACCAAGGCGGTGAACGCCCTGTCATCTTATTTTCGGGTCGAGTCTACCCGTGACGGCAAATCTAAATCGGCGGAGTTTGAATTGGGCAATCTCAAAAACGAGGAACTGCTCGAAGAAACAACGCGCCGAAGGGGAACCAAGGTTACATTTATCCCGGATCCAGGGATTTTTAAGAAATACAAGTATAGAAATGAGTATATCGAGCGTATGCTCAAAAATTATGTGTACCTGAACCCCGGACTGACCATTCTCTTCAATGGCGAGAAGTTCCATTCTGAAAATGGGCTCAAAGACCTTTTGGAAGATAACAACAACTCGAACGATATGTTGTATCCCGTCATTCATTTGAAAGGGGATGACATCGAAGTGGCGATTACACATAGCAAAACCCAATATTCAGAGGAATACCATTCTTTTGTCAATGGTCAGCATACCACTCAAGGTGGTACGCACCAATCGGCTTTTAGAGAGGCGATCGTCAAAACGATACGAGATCATTTCGGCAGAAATTACGACGCGTCAGATATTAGGAAATCGATTATCAGTGCCATTTCGATCAAGGTCATGGAACCGGTCTTTGAAAGCCAGACCAAGACCAAATTGGGATCCACCGAAATGGGAGGTAATTTTCCCACGGTGCGTACCTACGTCAATGATTTTGTAGGGCGCCAACTGGATAATTATTTGCACAAAAACCCCGAGACGGCCGAAAAGTTGCAGAAAAAGATCATACAGGCCGAAAAAGAACGGAAAGAGCTTTCGGGAATTCGAAAATTGGCACGTGAAAGAGCCAAGAAGGCAAGTCTGCACAATAAAAAATTACGCGATTGCCGGGTGCATCTCGACGATCTAAAAAAAGACAACCGCTTAGATAGTACATTGTTCATAACAGAGGGCGATTCGGCCTCTGGTTCGATTACGAAAAGCCGAAATGTGAACACCCAGGCCGTGTTCAGTCTTAGGGGAAAACCTTTGAACTCCTATGGCATGTCAAAAAAAATCGTATACGAAAACGAAGAGTTCAATTTATTGCAGGCGGCCCTGAATATCGAGGATTCCATGGAAGACTTACGGTACAACAATATCGTAATCGCTACGGATGCCGACGTGGACGGCATGCACATTCGCCTGTTGTTGATCACTTTTTTTCTACAGTTTTTCCCCGAATTGATCAAGGAAGGACATTTGTATATTTTGCAAACGCCCTTGTTCCGTGTTCGCAACAAAAAAGAGACGATTTACTGTTATAGTGATCAAGAGCGAAAGGATGCCTTGGAGAAGCTATCGGGCAAACCTGAAATCACAAGATTCAAGGGGTTGGGGGAGATTTCGCCCGATGAATTCAAACACTTCATCGGTGATGACATCAGATTGGAACCTGTGATGCTCGATAAGGCCATGTCGATAGAGGAACTGCTGAATTTTTATATGGGAAAAAACACCCCTGATCGCCAAAAGTTTATTATCGAAAACCTTAAAGTAGAAGTTGATTTAGTAGCAGAAAATCAACTGTAAAACAGACTTTTTAAGTATAAAAATTACCGACTAATATTGAATGGACGAAAATGACGAGCTGAACCTACCTTCTGACGAGGGAGGGTCTGAAGAGCAAGAACAACCGGCCGAAGAACAGGCCGATCCTTCCGATGGTCTAGACGTTGAGTGGGACGATTCGGATGATGAAGATCCAGAAGATGATGCCCTGACCCGGGTGACTGGCATGTACAAAGACTGGTTTCTTGATTATGCCAGCTATGTTATACTTGAGCGTGCGGTACCGGCCATCGAAGATGGCTTCAAGCCCGTTCAAAGGCGTATCATGCATGCCCTGAAAGAACTTGATGACGGGCGCTACAATAAAGTGGCCAATGTGGTGGGCCATACGATGCAGTATCACCCTCATGGCGATGCCAGTATTGGTGATGCCATGGTGCAAATCGGTCAAAAAGACCTCTTAATCGATACACAGGGCAACTGGGGCAATATTTTAACGGGTGACGGAGCAGCGGCTTCCCGGTACATTGAGGCACGACTCTCAAAGTTCGCCCTTGATGTGGTTTTTAGCCCTAAAATCACTGAATGGCAGCTTTCTTATGATGGTCGAAAGAAGGAACCGGTAAACCTTCCGGTCATGTTTCCGTTGCTTTTGGCGCAGGGAGCCGAGGGTATTGCGGTCGGACTTTCCACCAAAATAATGCCCCATAATTTTAATGAATTAATTGACGCATCGATAAAGCACCTGCAGGGCAAGCGCTTCAAACTATTTCCCGATTTTCCCACTGGGGGCATCATTGATGTTTCCAATTACAACGATGGTATGCGCGGTGGAAAGATCAGGACTCGCGCAAGGATTTCACAACACACCAAAAGCACCTTGATTATCAATGAAATACCTTATGGAACCAATACTTCTTCTTTAATAGATTCCATTCTAAGGGCAAACGACAAGGGCAAGATAAAAATCAAAAAAATCGAGGACAACACTGCGGCAGAGGTTGAGATTTTGGTACATCTGCCCTCGGGAATATCCCCTGATAAAACCATAGATGCCCTATATGCGTTTACAGCCTGCGAATCTTCGATTTCTCCACTCGGTTGCATCATAGAAGACAATAAGCCTCTTTTTATCGGGGTAAAGGAAATGTTGGAGCGTTCCACCGACAATACGGTCGATTTATTGAAGCAGGAGCTGGAGATTCAACTTGGGGAACTTGAGGAACACTGGCATTTTGCCTCATTGGAACGCATTTTCATCGAAAATAGAATTTATAGGGATATTGAAGAGGAGGAAACTTGGGAAGGTGTAATAGCGGCTATTGACAAAGGCTTGAAACCCCATGTCAAAAAGCTCAAACGAAAGGTTACCGAAGAAGATATCGTTAGGTTGACCGAAATACGGATCAAGCGAATTTCGAAGTTCGACTTGGACAAAGCACAGCAAAACCTTGACAATCTTGAAAAGAAAATTGCCGAGGTCAAGCACAATCTGGCAAACCTGATACAATTTGCCATTGATTATTTCAAGGAATTAAAGGTGAAATACGGCAAGGGCCGCGAGCGAAAGTCCGAAATCAAGATTTTCGACAACATCGAGGCCGCCAAAGTGGTCATCAGAAATACCAAACTCTACGTAAACAGGGAAGAAGGTTTTATAGGAACCTCACTGCGGAGGGATGAATACGTCACCGATTGCAGCGATATCGACGACATCATCGTTTTTACCAAAGATGGAAAGATGATGGTGACCAAGGTCGATTCGAAGACTTTTATAGGTAAGAACATTCTTCATGTTGGGGTATTCAAGAAAAAAGACAAGCGTACCGTTTACAATATGATCTACAAAGACGGCAGGGGCGGTGCCACCTATATCAAGCGTTTCAGTGTCACCAGTATTACCCGGGATAAACTCTACGATGTCGGCAAGGGCAAGGCAGGCACTATCGTATACTATTTTTCGGCCAATCCGAATGGGGAGGCAGAAGTTGTGACCGTGCACCTCAGGGCCGTTGGCAGCATCAAAAAACTGAAATGGGATGTTGACTTCGCAGATGTATTGATAAAGGGTCGTGGCACAAAGGGAAATATTGTCACCAAATATTCCGTAAAGCGAATAGAGCTAAAAGAAAAAGGGCTATCTACCCTCAAACCCAGAAAATTGTGGTTCGATGATACCGTTCAGCGCCTGAACATCGATGAAAGAGGGGAGTATTTAGGCGAGTTCACCAGCGAGGACCGCCTATTGATTGTTAACCAAAAGGGGTTGGTGAAAACGGTTATTCCCGAACTTACTTTGCGATTTGAAGATGAAATGATCGTTTTGGAAAAATGGATCCCCAAAAAACCCCTATCGGCCATTTATTGGGAAGGTGAAAAACAAATGTTCTATGTGAAACGATTTTTGATCGATAATCCAGATAAGGAAGAAAATATATTGACCGACCATCCGAAATCGTATTTAGAGAAGATATTTACCGACTACCGCCCTCAGGCCGAGGTCGTATTTCAAAAAAAGCGTGGTAAGGAACGCCAAGAAAACCTCGCCATCAATTTGGAGGAGTTTATTGCGGTCAAGGGCATAACGGCCATGGGTAACCAACTGACCAAAGAAAAGGTGTTGGAAATAAATGGTTTGGATCCCTTGCCTTACGAGGAGCCTGAAGTTCAAAAGGCGGAGGAGATCGAGGTCATTGATGAAGAAAATGTAGAAGTCCCCAAAAAGAAAAAGGAACCCTCGGATGAAAAAAGCCTTCCAAAAAAACCTGCTGGAAAAGGAAAGAAAAAGAATGATGAAGACGAAGGGCAAACCACTCTTTTTTAAATGATTATGATTAAAAATTTCATTAAAGAGTTTAAGAATTTTGCCATTAGGGGAAATATGATCGATATGGCCATTGGTATCATAATCGGTGCTTCATTCAACGCGGTGGTCAATACGCTGGTCAAGAAAATTGTCATGCCCCCTTTGTCGCTTTTGACCGATGGGGTCAACTTGACAAATAAGAAAATAGTTCTACGTGAAAAAAGCGATACCGTGGAGGAGGTCGCGATCGGTTATGGTGAATTATTTGAGGTTTTTGTTGACTTTGCCATCGTGGCGTTGACCATATTTATTGTGTTGAAGGGAATCAATCGATTTCGTAGCAAGGCCGAAAATCCTGATGACGCCGAGGTAGAGACTCCAAAAGACATCGAACTGCTCTCGAAGATTGAGAAATTATTGCTTGAACAAAACGAATTACTCAAAAAGAACAATAAATAAGGCTTCTTAGCGGAACTATTAGGTCAGTTTCGCAATAGTGTTATCTTTAGCAAAATTTTTTCTGAATGGATTTTACCAACCCCCTGGTATATGGAGTGCCTTGTTTTATCGCCTTCATCTTATTGGAACTTACTTACAGCAAGACCCACGGCGACGAGGACCTTTATGAATGGAAAGACTTATTCGCCAGTGGGGCGATGGGTGTTGGGTCGGCCATTATCGGTCCGCTTTTCAAGGTGGTTTTTGCCATCGTGCTTTTTGAGGGCGTTTTTGAACTCTTCAATCCTGAAGTTAATGGGGTTCGGACCAATATCATGGGCTATGAATCCTTTGGTTATTCCATTTGGGTGTTTTTATTGTGCCAATTGGCAGATGATTTCACCTACTATTGGTTCCACAGGGCGAATCATGAGGTACGTGTCTTATGGGCGGCCCATATCGTTCACCACTCCTCTGATAATTTCAATTTGGGTACCGCGGTTCGAAACGGATGGTTTACCATTTTATACAAACCCTTTTTCTATATGTGGTTGCCGGCAATAGGCTTTAGGCCAGAAGTCGTGATGGTCTGTTTGGGCATCGAGGCCCTATGGCAATTTCAACTGCATTCGGTCTATGTACCCAAAATGGGATTTATTGAAAAAATCTTCAATACGCATACCATGCATCAGGTGCATCATGCCCAAAATGTGGAGTACCTGGATAAAAACCACGGAGGTTTCCTAAACATTTTTGATAAGATTTTTGGTACTTGGAAAGAACTGGATGACGATATCGATGTTCAATATGGGGTCATTCATCCACCGAAAAACCACAATCCCATTGAGATATTGACCCATGAATACAAGGATATCTGGACAGACGTAAAAAAATCCCCCAAACTCTACGATAAGTTTATGTATATCTTCGGCCCGCCAGGGTGGAGCCACGATGGCAGTACCTTGACCGTCAAACAGCAACAAAAACTGTTCGAAGAACAGAAAAAGTTGAATCCTGATTTGGTGTTTGAACGGCCAAACTAATAAAGTGGCATTCGCTCAAGAAGCAACCAATCTTGTGCCGATACCTCAAAACCCGACTATCTTAAAGAAATTTCAATATCGGGAGCTGGTTCATTTAAAAATAGTTCGGTTTGAAAATAGGTCAAACCAAATCACTCCTCAGAGGCGATTTCCCTGATTTCCGATTTTGTATTTTTCTTCATTCGAAGATCCAAGAACTCGACCAACAGCGAAAAGGCGATGGCGAAGTACAGATAACCTTTGGGAATTACACCCACTTCTTGATCAAAGACGACCAAATGGCCAATATGGGCAGCCTCGGCGATCAACATAAAGCCGATAAGGATTAAAAATGAAAGCCCGAGTATTTGAATGGACGGATGCCTGTTGACAAACTCCCCAACAGGGTTGGCAAACAGCATCATGATCACTACGGAGACAACTACCGCTATGATCATCAAGATAAGCGCATCGTTGGAGTTGGGCGAAATACCATTGGTCATGCCAATTGCGGTCAAAATCGAATCGAAGGAGAATACGATATTGATCAGGGTAATCTGTATAATGGCCTTGGTCAAAGAAGATGAACGTGATTTTTTGACTTCGACCTCATCGTGGCCCTTATGCTCTACTTTTTCATGGATTTCACGCGTACTTTTGAATAACAAGAAAAGCCCTCCGGCAAATAATATCAAGGCTTGACCACTTATTCCACCTGATATCCAGTCACTGTCGAAGACCCAAAAAGGCTTTTTCATTGCTGTTAACCAGGTTATTCCGAAAAGCAGGAGGATTCGCATGACCATTGCCAGTATAAGGCCGATATTGGTCGCTTTCTTTCGCTGTTTTTCCTCCAGCTTGTCCGCCGCGATCGAGATGAATATGATATTGTCGATTCCGAGTACGATTTCTAAAAAAGTCAAGGTCAATAGTGCTATCCAAGCATCTGGACTGGCGAAAATTTCGAACATAATTTGATTGGTTTAAGGAGGTTGAAAAAGCTTATAAAGCGATTGGTTTGTTAGTGTTTTGTGGAATATTTGTCGACCATTTAGTCTGTTCTGACAGCCGTTCCCTTTGATTTCGTTTTGTTGTTGCCAACAATGCTGAATTCAAATGTATAAGAATTATCGGTCGTTGTCAATATTTTTATGTGCACCGGCTTCTCCTCGGCCATATTGGTCGGATTGACTTTTTTTACCACATATTCGCAATCATTTATCCAACGAACGCTCGAGCTATCCACCTTTCCATCGTAATATTCAATACTCAAATCGCCTTGCCGGGTAAACATGCCAGTTTTGGAAACGCTATCGACAACGTAGTCGAAAGTAAACCTGCCATTTCTGAAGTCTTCACAGTTTCTTTCAGGTTGATAGCAAGATATTGTGGTGAAAAGCAATAGGGGAATCAGTACTCTTGATTTCATGCCGCAAATTAACGAAATTCACGCCTATTGGCTGCCATAGGAATCAAAACTTCCGTCAGAATAAAAAATGATAATTCTGTCGATGGATTTACCAATGTCGGACTTTACCTTCTTCTTTTTATCCCTTTGAACCTGATTATCCAAAGCGGGTGGGGTCAGGGTTTTCGTATTTTCCGGAAAACTTCCCTTGCCGTTCAACAACCAATACAGGTTGACTTCGGGAAATGTGCGCACCACCTTCATCACAAAATCAAGGCTCGGCTTATTGCGACCGTTCAATAGGTGTGAGATGCTGGATCGCTGCACACTGATTTTATCGGCAAATCCGGCAGCGGTCAATCCATAGTAATCCAAAAGTGTCTCCAACCGCTTTATAAAATCCTCTGAGTTTACCATTGTAATTTTTATCAATCAATATATTTGTCCGAATCCATATTTATCGCTTGATTTCATGTTCAGACATAAAAAATAACCAATTAAAATTTTAAATAAACATAAATAAAATTCTGATTAACAATAATATACGTTGTTATTTTAAATTCATGTGATTTATTTGACACATTTGTAAACAAAAAAGGTTATCCGATGATTCTTTAGATTACAAAATTAAATATTTTCAGTTACAAATGTAATTTATATTGCTTATACTTTTGTGTGTCAATACAGGTTCAATGATTCTAAAAGGTTCTGAATATCAAAATATCAAGGCCGCCGATGTTCAAGGCCGGTATATTACCAATGACGACTTGTCTGATTTTTTGGAGCAACTTCAGGGTTCTGCTGAAATCACCACTTTGGGCAATTCGGTTTTGGAAAAGCCGATAATTAGTGTTGTGATGGGTTCTGGATCTAAACGAATTTTGATGTGGTCACAAATGCACGGAAACGAGTCGACCACGACCAAGGCGGTCTTTGACTTGATCAATTATCTCTTGGGGCAGCCTGGGATTTTGGCGCAGTGCACCTTAATGATCATTCCCATTCTCAATCCGGATGGGGCCGAGGCCTATACAAGGGCTAATGCCAATACGGTGGATTTGAACAGGGATGCCCAGGATTTGAGCCAACCTGAAAGCCAAATCCTTAGAACCGTTTTTGAGACCTTTAAGCCCGATTTCTGCTTTAATTTGCACGATCAACGCACGATTTACAATGTGGGCCGAAAGGATAGACCGGCAACCGTATCGTTTTTATCGCCCTCTGTCGATAAGACCAGGAGCGTTACGGACGCTAGGGAGAAGGCCATGCAGTTGATAGTGGCAATGAATGGTTCGTTGCAACAGGTCATTCCGGATCAGGTGGGGCGATATGACGATGCCTTTAACCCGAATTGTGTTGGCGACACTTTTCAAAGTTTGAATTGCCCGACCATACTCTTCGAGGCAGGACATTTTCAAGAGGACTATAATCGTGAAAGGACCCGGGAATTGATCTTTCAAGCCTTAATAAACGCCGTACTTGTAATCAGCAATGGTTCGTTACAGGACTTTAGCATGGAGGACTACTTCGAAATACCGGAAAATGGAAAACTGTTTTTTGACGTCCTTGTAAAGAATCTCCATTATTACGACCCCAAACATGCTGAGGAAAGCGCGGTAGGCATTTTATTCGAAGAAGTTCTTGAGTCGGGTGAAATAAGGTTTTTACCGCGAATCGAAAAGATAGGATCGCTCAATACCTGTTTCGGCCATTTGACCTATGATTGCGGTGTTGAAGAAGAGCTTTCAAGCCTTCGAAATGATTCTAAAATCAATGGGTTAATTAGTGATATTCAATAATCGAATACAAATCGGCCGATTTATTACATAATATTCATAAAAATCGTCAAAACATTACATTTATTTCTATAATTTTTTACTTTTGCCCAAAATAATTGAGTTATGGGCAAAGTTAAACTAGATGAAATAGACCACCAGATTCTCGATATGTTAATCGACAATACGAGAACACCATTTACCGATATAGCCAAGAAATTGCTGATTTCGGCAGGGACTGTGCATGTGCGCGTGAAAAAGATGGAAGAAGCTGGGATCATTAGGGGGTCTTCGTTGACGCTAGATTATATCAAATTGGGCTACTCTTTCATCGCCTATGTGGGTATATTTCTTGAGAAAACACATCAGACCAAGTTTGTTTTGGAGCGTTTGGAGCAAATTCCGAATGTTACCGTCGCCCATATTACCACTGGTAAGTTCAATATATTTTGCAAAATTAGGGCGAAAGACACCAATCACGCCAAGAACATCATCTTCAAAATCGATGATATTGAGGGAATAAGCAGAACGGAGACCATGATTTCGTTGGAGGAAAGCATCAATGATAAAAAACGACTGATGCATACCATTTTCAATGAATTGAACTAATACACTATTCATCAAAGGTTTTTTCTGCAGCTCAAATAGAAATTTTAATGCCATGAGAAAGTCTGAATTGAGCCCGGAGGATTGCAACTCCTACTTTCAAACCTATATTGACACCTTGGGCGATGTCGATTTGACCGATATCCACCAAAGGCAACTTCAGAACTTTCCCGAATTTATAGTAAGCATTCCCGATGACAAGTTTCATTATGCCTATGATGAAGGCAAATGGACCATTGCCGAAGCTCTTTTGCATATCATTGATGCGGAGCGGGTCTTTCAATATCGTGCCTTGCGATTCGCCCGTAAGGATATGACACCCTTGCCCGGGTTCGATCAAGATACTTATGTGCCGAATTCTTTTGGGCACCGCAGGTCGAAAGAAAGCATTGTTGAAGAATACAAGGCTGTCAGAAAATCCACAATAGCCTTATTTTCAAATTTCGATAGGCAATCGCTTAAGATTCGCGGAACGGCCAGTGGGGCCGAGGTGAGTGTTGCTGCAATTGGCTTTATCATTTCGGGACACCAAAAACACCATCGAAATATCATTCGGGAAAGATACCTGTAAAGGGGTCAATCGAGATCTGCATCTTCCTCTGACTCCTGTTCTGCATTTTGGTCGTAATCGGATTCATTTGATTCGACTTCTTCAAGAATCCGTTCTGAACCTGTCTCTAGCTCCTTTTCAATGGTATCATCGAAATTAGAGATAAATTGTGCGAGGCTCTTACTGATCTTTACAAGGTAAATGGTGTCGTTCGTCTGAATCTCTACGGCCTCGACGACTTCACCATGCGCATTTTTAAAGGTGATGATGTCATCGTCACCATAGCCATCCGGGTAGGTATCGATCAATAGAACGGCAAGGTTATGGTCTAACTTTTTGTAGTCAACAAGTTTGCGTAGCATAGTAGGTCAATTTTAACCGCATAGATGCGGAATTCGATTGTTTTAATTTGGGCTCGGGTAGTGCCGACAGACTCGGGATGACAGCATTCCCATAACTTGCTTCTAAGCTATGCTATTTTTTTGACGGCTCGAACAAAGAGTTGTCAAATTCGATTTTTAGTATATGAAATTAGAGTTCTTTGTAGTATGAAAAAGCATCGCCAAACTTCTCAACAGGTATATGAATGTCGATTACCGCCTTACCGATGTTTTCAAGAAGCACAAAATTGATGTTACCGTGAGAATTCTTTTTATCGAATTTCAGAAGGTCGATAATCAAATCGACGTCGTCTTTGGTGAATTCTACTTTCTCATACCTTGAAAGAAAAGCCGCTGAAACCTCATTGAGTTCTTCATTGGAAAGTCCCGTCAATTGATTTGATAGATAAGCTTCGAGAATCATGCCGATAGCTATGGCCTCTCCATGCAAAAGCGTCTTTTTATTTTTACTTTCCAGAAAATGGGATTCTATAGCGTGGCCCAAGGTGTGGCCGAAGTTGAGTATTTTCCTGAGGTTTTGCTCGGTCGGATCTTTCAGTACGACATCATTCTTGATGAGTACCGAATCGTAAATTAATTGATCTAGCCTTTCGAAATCTTTCACATTCTTCAACGCCGACCAATATTCGTTATCGCGAATAAGCCCATGCTTCAACATTTCGGCAAAACCACTTTGTAGTTGTTTTTCATCAAGGGTTTTCAAAAACTCGGGTGCGATCAGAACCATTTCAGGTTGGTTGATGACGCCGATTTGATTTTTCAAGGCGCCAAGATCCACACCGGTCTTTCCTCCAACAGAGGCATCTACCATTGCCAGTAGCGTTGTGGGAATATTGATGAAATCTATTCCTCGCTTGAAGGTCGAAGCAACAAACCCTCCCAGATCGGTAAGCACGCCGCCGCCCAAGTTGATCATAATACTTTTGCGATCGGCTTCAAGATGGGTCAGTTCATTCCAGGTCAGCACACAGGTCTCTATTGTTTTCTGATCTTCCCCCGACTTGATTCGAAGTAGCTCGAAATCGAACTTTCCCTCAATTTTTTGAGTCAAGGCGGGCAGGCAGAACTCTTCCGTATTTTCATCCACCAACACGAACACTTTCGAATAATTACATGAAGAAACATGTCTGTTTAATGCCGCGAAGGCCTTTTCGTTAAAGTGTACCTTGTAAGAATCGCTAAGAATTGATTCCATATTTTTCAAAAAATAAAAGTTGCTAAACCATAACAAATAAAGGTAAATATTTGGCAAAGGAATAGCTTTTCAGTTTATATATTTGATGACTTAAGAAATAACCAAAAATGAACAGGATTTTTGAAGATACCGCAACGGCCTTTGCTTTAAAATCGGATTCTGAGCTTGAAAGGGCTTATTTTTTGTTCAAAATGATCGCGAACGAGCCCTTGGTCAAAATGGGAACATTGGTCACCAATTTCGCCATAAAGGCACATCTGCCCGTTGAAGGTTTGATAAGGGCCACGGTATTCGATCATTTCTGTGGTGGTGTCAGTGAAGATGATTGTTTGCCCGTGGTTGACAAAATGTGGGAAAAAGGGGTCTATTCCGTTTTGGATTATTCCGTTGAGGGCAAAGATGAAGAAGACCCATTAGACAATGCCTTGGCCAAGACCCTAAAAATACTGGATTTCGTCAAGGAGAAAGAGGCCATACCTTTTGCCGTTTTCAAGCCCACAGGCTACGGTAGGTTCTCGCTTTTCTACAAGGTTGCGCAAAATATAGGATTGACCACCGACGAGGAAGCCGAGTGGTCTAGGGTAGTCGATCGTTTTGACAAGACTTGCAAGAAGGCATATGATCTTGATGTTTCCCTCTTGGTCGATGCCGAGGAGAGTTGGATGCAAGATGCGGCCGATCAATTGGTCGAACAAATGATGTGGAAATATAATAGGAAGAAACCCGTAGTCTATAATACTTTGCAAATGTACCGCTGGGATCGTTTCGATTATCTCAAGGAATTGCACCAAAGGGCCATTGAAGGTAACTTTAAGATAGGAATAAAAGTAGTGCGCGGTGCGTATATGGAAAAGGAACGTGAACGTGCCTTGGAAAAGGGTTATCCAAGCCCGATTTGCAAAGACAAACAGGAAACGGATACAAACTTCGACTCAGCGGTCGAATACATGATGAACCATCTCGATTCCATCTCGATTTTTGCCGGTACCCATAATGAGGAAAGTTGTTACCGAATGATGCAACTGATGGCGGAAAAACGAATCTCAAAAAGCGATTCAAGAATAGGTTTTGGGCAGCTGTTCGGCATGAGCGACCACATATCTTTCAACCTCGCGGCCAAAGGATACAACGTTGCCAAATACCTACCGTTCGGCCCCGTAAGGGATGTTATGCCCTATTTGATAAGAAGGGCGGAGGAGAACACTTCGGTTGCCGGTCAGACTACCCGTGAACTGGCGCTATTGAAAAAAGAACGAAAAAGGAGAAAAATTTAGATAGGCAAGATGGCCGATGCCAGAAGCGGGCCGAGGCATACTAAAGGTCGGTCCTTGCGGTAAATGATGATAATACAGCTTTTTCAGGACAGTTCTTGACCTCAAAAAACCCTTTCTGGCTTGCAATGAAATAGATTCGGCAGGGTTCTGATTTTGTATCGCTCTTATTGAAATCAACCTCTCCATTGATTAACATTTCCTGTATATCGGTGGAATCCATTTTTTTTGAGCTGAGCAGCGTATTTATTTCCTCTGAATAGGTCAAGGGTTTGGAGCGGATGTCTTTTAATGTACGGCAATTCGGGAAGTAGCAAAATTCGACACCGGTTTCATCGGATTTTTTTTTGAAAAAAACAGCTAAAAAAATCAATCCGATGGCCAATCCGAAGAGATAGAAGCCCAGACGTTTCAAGAAGGCCATATTTTAGGTTATTTCGTTGAGGGGTTATGCGTTAAAAGCTTATGGTGTACTGATTTTTTTAAGCAGGTTTTTTTGGCAAACATAAGGGATGCGGTACTAAAAAATCAAAAAATTGATGTCGCTGAATTTCAAATCGAACCATTCACCTACCGATTTGCTGGTCAATATACCGTGGTACATATAGAGTCCGTTTCGCAGACCTTTATCAAACCGCAATGAATTCTCAAGTCCGCCTTCTTCTCCCAGTTTTAGGAGATAAGGGGTGAAAATGTTGCTTATCGAAATTGACGCTGTTTTTGGGTATCGTGAGGGAATATTGGGCACTGCATAATGTAAAACCCCGAACTTTTCAATGGTAGGTTTTGCATGGGTGGTTACCTCACTGGTTTCAAAGCACCCGCCCATATCGATACTCACATCAATGATAACGGCACCTTTCTTCATGTTTTCGACCATGGCACTGGATACTACGATAGGAGAGCGATCTTGTCCGCGCACGGCACCAATGGCCACATCGCAGCGTCTCAGGGCCTTCATTAGGTTCTTGGGTTGAAGCGTCGAGGTATACACCGTTTGCTTTAGGCTTGACTGTATGTTTCGCAACTTCGTTATCGAGTTGTCGAATACTCTAACGTTTGCTCCTAAACCCAATGCGGACCGAGAGGCGAACTCACCAACGGTTCCGGCACCAATAATGACAACCTCTACGGGTGGTACCCCGCTGATATTGCCGAACATCAGTCCATTGCCCTTATTCGTCGTGGCCATTAACTCGGCCGCTATCAAAACCGACGATATCCCGGCAATTTCACTCAACGAACGCACTGCGGGAAATTTTCCATCCTCATCGCGAATGTATTCGAAGGCGATGGCGGTAATTCTTTTTTTTGCCATCTCCTCGAAATATTCTTTGCTCTGTGTCTTGATCTGTAGTGCCGAAATGACTATTGCTTGCGGGTTGAGCATTTCAATTTCGGCAAGGGTAGGGGGTTCGACCTTTAGCAATAACGGACAGGAAAATACCTTCTTGGTGTCCTTTGAGATTTCGGCCCCGGCTTCGGTATAATCCTTATCGGAGAAATTGGCACCCTCCCCTGCGCCCTGTTCGATCAGCACACGGTGACCATTGCTGGTGATCGCGTTTACGGCATCAGGTGTGAGACATATTCGTCTTTCTTGGTATTGGTTTTCCTTGGGAATGCCGATAAAAAGCTCCCCTTTCTGTTTCAAGACCTCAAGGGTCTCTTCTTGTGGAAGCAATTGTTGTTTGCTAAAGGGAGAGGAGGGTTGGTCCATGTAGAGTCAATCTGGCGCCTAAAAATCGCAGTTTAACAAATTTACGATTTTTGGTCCAATTCAAAACTTGAGGTGTAGCCAATTCTTAAGGCTATGTTGAAATTTATCGAACCATTCTTCAAGCTGTCTGGTGCTAAGCTTGCGATTGAGCACTTCCCAAATGGTGTTGTTCTTTAAGCGTTCGAGTTCTTCGTCAGTAGTTGGCGTATAATTTGCTTTTTCTTTGAGGGAGTTTAGTTCGGCCTCCATAGCCTCCAAATCGATGCCGTGTACGTATTTGTCTATTAGTTTGACTCGAATCAAATAAACAAAAGGAACCACCACCAAACACACCGGAAGCAACCACAAAAGATTGTCGGTGTCAACATAATTGTCTTCTGAAAAAATGACTTCGAAAATTTGGAAGGTATACATCAATATTGGAATCAGAATACCATGATACCACCAATGTTTGCATGAAAAGAACCATAAAAGTAAAAGATATAACGGTACAATTTTCCCCAAAAGAAACCAGGCGTAGATGCTAACGTTGGCGAATCCATTTCGATCTATTGAGAAACCAAGAAAATTTACCGTTGCCTCTGGGTCACTCGAAACAAACTCGTGCAGTTTAAAAATGAAGGGGGATATAATCACAAAAAAAACGATGAAAGTTTCTACAAAGATTCTTCGTTTGGCTTTTTTTCCCTTGCTGTTGACATCCATTTTCATAAAAATACCCCTCCGTTAAGCTTTCTTTATAATTTTTCAACGAAAAAAAGGGTAATTTATTGATTACCCTTTTTTAAAATTTCATAATTATAAGATACTTAGGCATCGGTACCTTTCGTAATCTTTGTCTTATCTACACCATCCTCGAAAAGTGGATCGCCGTCGGCAGAATTATTTGGTTCACAAGAAACAGCCAATAAAGTTACACATGCCAATAGTCCGAAAAGAATTCGTTTTGCTTTCATCTTCATTTGATTTAGGGAACTCGTAGCTACTTTTATCACATGGAGTTCGGTTAGAAATAGGATTTATACTTGCATCAAATGTAGGTAAAAACAGCCACAAAACCTGTAGTTAATCGCAAAATCTGTGTATTTCATCGATCATTAGCCTGTATTTCATCGAAATTAACGGTTTGAACACAATAAAATTTTGGGTCGATGCAAATCTATTATGTCCGTGAAGTGAGAGACAGCGGGTCTGAAAACAACCTCCCCTTTTCTTTCGTTTGCGCCAAATTGTTTGATGCAAACGAAATTCATTATCCTCCTCAGTTGAGGAGGGGAGCTACACCCTAGCTGCTAGAAGATCGTGGCAAGGTCTGAATCTCACCCACTTGTTGACTTTTCCCCTTAGAAAAGGGGAGGTGTCTCCGATTCTAGGAGGAGACGGAGGGGGCGAACGATTTGTTCTAAAAAGATGATTGGAAATCCGATTCGATTCGCGCCGAGACTAAATGATAAGCTCAAATCAACGCAGTGTAATCCTTCGAGTAGTAGGGGCAACTACTTCGATATAGACGTTTGTTCTTTCCTCGGGCAAAAACGATCGTATCTTCTCGGGCCACTCGATAAAAACCCAGGTTTCTTGCGTGAGGTAATCTTCAAAGCCCAGATCAAGCGCTTCGGTTTCTTCTTCCAAGCGATAAAAGTCAAAATGAAAACCCAATAGTGAACCATCCGATTTATGATATTCGTTCACAATTCCAAAAGTCGGACTGCTCCCTGAATCGCCACCACCGAGTTCTTTGACCAGGGCTTTGATCAAAGTAGTTTTGCCCGCACCCATTTCCCCGAAGAAGCAGATTGTTTTGGAAGGGCATTCTTCAATGATCATTTTGGCAATAAGACCAATATCATCCAAAGTATATTGCGAATCCATTCGGCACATCTATTTCGGTTCCAACACCACGAATGGAATGATCATTTCCTCCAATGAAACGCCTCCATGTTGATAGGTGTTTCGATAATAGCCCACATAATGGTTATAGTTGTTCGGGTAGGCAAAAAAGAGGTCGTTCTTGGCAAATATGAAAGAACTGCTCATATTGATGCTGGGCAGATGAATTGATTTCGGGTCTCTGGCGGCCAGCACATCTTTGTCTTCATAGGTAAGACTTCTCCCGGTCTTGTAGCGAAGGTTCAGGCTGGTCTCTTTGTCCCCGATGACCTTAGAGGGTTGCTTGACATTGATGGTGCCATGATCGGTGGTGATAATGAGTTTCATGCCCAGTTGCTGGGCCTGTTGTATGATTTCCAAAAGAGGGGAGTTCTTGAACCAACTTTGGGTCAAAGATCGATATGCCTTATCGTTTGAGGCCAATTCCTTGATAACCTCCATTTCGGTTTTTGAATGGGAGAGCATATCCACAAAATTGTACACGATTACCGTCAGATCATTGTCTTTCTGGGATTTAAAATTTTGTGATAAGTGCTTACCCTGTTTTAGACTACTTATCTTATGGTATTCCCATTTGAGGTCTAACCCCAACCTAGAGATCTGTGCCCCTAGAAATTGGTTTTCGTAAAGGTTCTTACCGCCCTCATCGGTATCGTTTTTCCACCAATCGGGATGTTTCCGCTCCATATCCAAGGGAGTCAATCCAGAAAAAATAGCATTGCGCGCATATTGTGTCGCAGTAGGTAGAATGCTGATATAGGATTCCTCCTTTATCTTTTTGTAAAAATTGGCCACAGTCTCCTCGAATGCATACCATTGATCGTACCTCAAATTGTCGACTACGACAAGCAAGGTGGATTTGTCTTTTATTTCAGGCTGGATCCATTCCTTGAAAAGGGTGTGCGACATGACCGGGCTATCATGCCCTTCGAACCAGTCGGCATAGTTCTTGTCAACATACTTGCTAAACTGGCTGTTGGCCTCAATTTTTTGCGATTCAAGTATTTCGAACATTCCGCTATCCTCGATTTCCTCCAACTGCAATTCCCAATACATCAACTTTTTATAGAGTTGTACCCATTCTTCCAAAGAATTGACCATCGAAAGGTCCATTGCAATTTTGCGAAATTCTTGTTGGTAATTGGCCGTGGTGGTTTCCGAAATCAGCCTTGAATTGTCAAGATTTTTTTTCAGCGACAAGAGAATTTGATTCGGGTTCACGGGTTTGATCAGGTAGTCGGCAATTTTAGAACCAATGGCTTCCTCCATGATGGACTCTTCTTCGTTCTTGGTGATCATTACAATCGGAATCGAGGAATCGATCAGCTTTATCTCGCTGAGGGTTTCGAGCCCCGATATGC
This sequence comes from Aurantibacter sp., assembly GCA_965215845.1. Lineage (GTDB taxonomy): Bacteria > Bacteroidota > Bacteroidia > Flavobacteriales > Flavobacteriaceae > Aurantibacter_A. Next base: position 522,413 of record CBDCEL010000003.1, on the reverse strand, counting down.
CCGGCATATTTTCGTCTAAAAAGACAATATCGACCTTCTGCTCGGTCAAGGTGTCAATGGCTTCCTGACCACTGGGACATGTGATTACCTCATAATTTTTTCCCTTTAAAAAAAGAATATGGGGCTTGAGAAGATCTATTTCGTCATCGACCCAGAGTATAGTGATTTTGTTCATTTAGTAAGTATCTTTGCTCGATTAAAGCAATAAATTTTGGCGCAATACAACAAGCTCAAAGTTTTCAACGACCCAATTTACGGATTTATTAGAATACCGAACGATCTCGTATTGGACCTCATCGATGACCCATATTTTCAACGATTAAGAAGAATTTCCCAGATGGGGTTGTCCCATCTAGTGTTTCCCGGTGCCCATCATACACGATTTCACCATGCATTGGGGTGCATGCATTTGATGCAGGTCGCCATTCAGTCGTTGCGATTAAAGCAAATCGAGATTACCGAAGACGAAGAAACAGGATTATTATGTGCAATCTTGTTACACGATATCGGTCACGGACCGTTCTCCCATGCTTTGGAACATAGCATCGTTCAAGGGGTGAACCACGAAAAAATTTCCTTGGCTTTTATGCAGAGCATGAACCGCAAGTTTAACGGAAGTTTAACTACGGCCATCAAGATTTTCAAGAAAGAGCACCCCAAAAAGTTCCTGAACCAGTTGGTTTCCAGTCAGCTTGATATAGACCGCTTGGATTACTTGAAGCGGGACAGTTTCTTTACCGGTGTACCCGAGGGAAATATCAATTCAGAAAGATTGATTAGCATGTTCACTGTTGCCGACAATGAACTTGTGGTCGAGGAAAAAGGAATTTATTCGGTTGAAAAATTCTTAATGGCGAGGCGTTTTATGTACTGGCAGGTCTATCTCCATAAGACTTCATTGGCCGCGGAACAATTGCTGATACGTGTCTTTGGGCGGGCAAGGCAACTTTACGCCCTCGGCAAGCTTTTGAAAAGTTCGACCCCATTGGATCATTTTGTGAAGAATTCAGTGGACGTCAAAAATTTTGACGAAACTACCTTGCGACTTTTTGCGCAATTGGATGATATTGATATTATTGCTGCGCTAAAGGAATGGAGGTATCATGACGATTTCGTGTTGTCGAACCTGAGTAAAATGTTGATCGATAGGGACCTGCCCAAAATTGTCATCACCGAAGAACCGATGACAGAAGGTGCCATGGATGAAAAATTGCAAGACTTTGCCGATCAATATGGCCTTACCAAAGAGGAAGCAAGCAATTTTGTGTTTGAGGGAAAGATAAGCAATCAAGCTTACGACGCACACCAGAGTATTGTTATCTCAAAAAAAGACGGAAGCACCATTGATGTGACCAAGGCCTCCGAACATCTTAATTTGAGCCCTTTTTCAAAGTCGGACGTCAAATACTATTATTGTTATCCCAAGCATAGGGAATTTGGTAATTGAGGTAATGTCATGACCTTAATAACCCTACCAAACAACACTTGACAAAAAAGCGGTAAAAAACCTTACTTTACAAAACTTACTTACTTTCTTATTACTTTTGTGCAACAACGAGCACTATAACTTAACTCATTTGGAATTTACGGCGGGTCAAATTGCGGGCATTTTAGAAGGTGAAGTCGAGGGCAATCCTGAAATAGCGGTTCATAAGCTGGCGAAAATTGAAGATGGCGAGACGGGTTCCTTGACATTTCTGGCCAACCCTAAGTACACCTCCTTTATTTACTCGACCAAGGCTTCCGTTACGCTGGTCAACAAAGATTTCGTTCCCGAACAAGAATTGACCACTACCTTGATAAAGGTAGATGATGCCTATCGTTCCTTTTCGAAGTTGTTGGAATATTATAAGGATGTCAAAGTGTCTAAAACAGGTATTGAAAATCCTGTTTTTAAGCATGAAAGCTTAATCCATGGAAAGGACTTTTATTTGGGGGCATTCGCCTATGTTGGCGAAAATGTGACTGTTGGCGAAGGGGTCAAGATTTATCCCAATGTTTACATCGGAGACGATGTGTCCATTGGTGACAATGTGGTGATTTTCGCCGGGGCCAAGATCTATTCCGATGTCGTTATCGGTAATAATTGTGTCATAAATAGCGGTGCGATCATTGGGGCCGATGGATTCGGATTTGCTCCCAATGAAAATGGGGAATACACAAAAATTCCCCAAACGGGCAATGTGGTCCTTGAGGATTATGTCGACGTAGGTGCAGGTACCACAATTGATCGGGCGACCATAGGGTCTACGATCTTGCGGAAAGGGGTTAAACTTGATAATCAGATCCAGATTGCGCATAACGTCGAAATAGGCGAGTATACGGTTATTGCGGCCCAGACGGGTATTGCCGGATCTACGAAAATAGGCAAACATTGCATGATCGGGGGCCAAGTGGGCATCGTCGGCCATATTACCATCGGCAACAATGTTAAGATACAGGCCCAATCGGGCATTGGAAGAAATGTAAAGGATAATGAAGTTCTACAAGGTTCGCCCGCACTTAGCTATGGGGATTATAACAAGTCTTATGTACACTTCAAGAACCTTCCCAAATTAGTGAAGCGAATCGACAAATTTGAAAAAAATCAATAATTGTGAGTAATACCACAAGAAAACAAAGAACAATTTCCAAGGAGATTATTCTAAAGGGGGTTGGACTACATACCGGGGAGGACGTCACCATGAGATTCATACCGGCTCCGGTCGACCATGGTTATGCCTTCAAGAGGGTGGATTTGGAAGGAGAGCCTATCATAGAGGCAGATGTCAATTATGTGGTAAACACACAGCGTGGAACCAATCTCGAAAAAAATGGGGTAAAGATCCAGACCTCGGAGCACGTGCTTGCGGCTTTGGTCGGTATGGAAATCGATAATGTACTTATTGAACTCGATTCGCCCGAACCACCGATAATGGATGGTTCCTCAAAATATTTTGTCGAAGCCTTGGATATTGTGGGTTCTGAAGAGCAAGATGCCGATTGTGAGGAGTATGTGGTGAAAGATGTCATTACCTACAAGGATGAATCCTCGGGAAGCGAGATTACGGTCATCCCCGCAGAGGAGTACCAGGTAACGACAATGGTCGATTTTGGCACCAAGGTGCTGGGCACCCAAAATGCGACCCTAGAAAGGATTTCTGATTTCAAAACGGAAATTGCAGATGCACGTACCTTTAGTTTCTTGCATGAACTGGAAGCCTTGTTGGAAAACGGACTCATCAAAGGTGGTGACTTGAACAATGCTATTGTCTACGTTGACAAGGAGATTTCCGAAGAGACCATGAAGAGGCTCGAAAAGGCATTCAACAAGAAAAAGCTTTCCGTAAAACCCAATGGTATTTTAGACAATCTAACCTTACATCAACCCAATGAGGCGGCACGGCATAAATTATTGGATGTAATAGGGGATTTGGCCTTGGCCGGCACCCGAATTCGAGGCAAGGTCATCGCGAATAAACCTGGTCATTATGTGAATACCCAATTCGCCAAAAAACTGTCGAAACTGATCAAGGCGGAAAAGCGCAATCAAGTACCTCAATTTGATTTGAGCCAACCCCCGCTGATGGATGTCAATCAAATCATGGCGATGTTACCGCATCGTCCCCCTTTTCTATTCGTTGACAAGATCTTGGAATTGACGGAATCGAGGGTCGTGGGAATGAAAAATGTTACCATGAACGAACCCTTCTTCGTCGGGCATTTCCCGGGTGCTCCCGTTATGCCCGGTGTCCTGCAGGTAGAGGCAATGGCACAGACTGGCGGAATCTTGGTTCTAAGTACGGTGCCCGACCCGGAGAACTACCTCACTTTTTTCATGAAAATTGACAAGGTCAAATACAGGATACAAGTGGTTCCGGGAGATACACTTATTTTCCAATGTGATTTGATTACCCCGATACGACGTGGAATATGCCATATGCAAGCTTACGCCTATGCAAACGGAAAATTGGCCTGCGAGGCAGAAATGATGGCCCAAATCACAAAGCGAAAATAAATGAACCAGCCATTAGCCTATATCCATCCCGGGGCGAAAATTGCGAAAAATGTTGTGGTCGAGCCCTTCACCACCATACACAATAATGTTACCATTGGCGACGGCACTTGGATAGGGTCGAACGTTACCATAATGGAAGGGGCCCGAATCGGTAAAAATTGCAATATTTTTCCGGGAGCGGTAATCTCGGCACCACCACAGGATTTGAAGTATCAGGGTGAGGAAACTACGGTTTCCATAGGCAACGGTACGACCATTCGCGAGTGTGCGACCATTCATAAGGGAACATCTGACAGAAATAAAACGGTCATCGGTAAAAATTGTCTGATTATGGCCTATTGTCATGTGGCCCATGACTGTTTGATCGGTGATAATTGTATATTTTCGAACAATTCCACCCTGGCCGGTCATGTGACCATTGGCGACAATGTGATTTTAGCCGGCCTCGTAGCCGTACATCAGTTCGTTTCCATTGGCAACCATGCCTTTGTCACTGGGGGGTCTTTGGTGCGTAAAGACGTTCCGCCATATGTCAAAGCTGCTCGCGAACCCCTGTCCTATGTAGGTATCAATTCGATCGGCCTGCGAAGAAGGGGCTATGAGTCCGATAAAATCAGGGAAATACAGAATATCTACCGTATTCTTTATCAAAAAAATTATAACAATACCCAAGCTTCGCAAATAATTGAAGCAGAAATGGAGGCGACCCCGGAACGTGACGAAATTCTGCAATTTATCAGAAATTCACAACGGGGAATCATGAAAGGATATTTCAGTACCAATTAGATAGACGCCCTTTATGGGCGGACATCAATATTAGCTTTTCAAGATTGTTCTTAACCGGAAACTAGAAACCTGAAACCAAAAAAATGGCATCAACATCAGATATTAGAAAAGGACTTTGCATTCGATACAACAATGACATTTACAAAATTGTCGAGTTTCTTCATGTGAAGCCCGGCAAGGGGCCTGCCTTCGTGCGCACCAAATTGAAAAGCCTTTCCACAGGCAAGGTTTTGGACAATACGTTCTCCGCGGGACATAAAATTGATGATGTTCGCGTCGAAACAAGGTCTTACCAATTTCTATACGCCGATGGCGAGACCTATCATTTCATGAACACGGATGATTACAATCAAATCGAACTTCAAAAAAGCGCCTTGGATGCCCCTGATCTGTTAAAAGAAGGCGAAATCGTCACCATAATTTTCAATACCGAGGACAGTTTGCCATTGTCCGTTGACATGCCGGCAAATGTCACTCTCGAGGTAACCCATACTGAACCCGGTGTAAAGGGCAATACCGCCACCAATGCCACTAAACCTGCAACCGTGGAAACAGGGGCGCGGGTCAATGTTCCTTTATTTATCAATGAGGGCGACAAAATCAAGATCGATTCCTCCAACGGAAATTATCTCGAGCGGGTCAAAGAATAAGCCCCTATCACTTTATAGCCTTCACCATGAAGTTTCCCTCCAAACATACATTAAAACAAATTGCCACCATCCTGGATTGTGAGTATGTCGGTAACGATGATTTTCCGGTTGCCGGCATGAACGAGATCCATGTGGTGGAAGAAGGTGATATTGTGTTTGTAGATCATCCGAAGTACTATGAAAAAGCACTTTCTTGTAGGGCGACCACGGTATTGATCAACAAAAAGGTCGATTGCCCCGAAGGAAAGTCCTTATTGATATCAGATGACCCCTTCCGTGACTTCAACAAACTGACCGCGTATTTCAGACCCTTTGAAAAATCAGATAGATCAATTGCCGCTTCAGCCAGTATTGGCGACGGTACTGTTATTCAGCCCAATGTATTTATTGGAAACAATGTCAAGATCGGCAAAAATTGTTTGATACATGCAAATGTGGCCATTTACGATAATAGTGTTATCGGCGACAATGTCACCATACATTCGGGAAGTATACTGGGTAGCGATGCCTTTTACTATAAAAACAGACTCGAGGGATTCGACAAGCTGATTTCCGGTGGAAATGTAGTTTTGGAAGACAATGTTGACATCGGTGCAGGATGCACTCTTGATAAAGGGGTGACAGGCAGCACGATTATCGGGGAAGGAACAAAATTGGACAATCAGGTTCAGGTAGGTCATGATACCGTAATCGGGAAGAAATGTTTAATTGCCGCGCAATGTGGTATCGCGGGTTGTGTCATCATAGAAGATGAGGTGACCCTTTGGGGCCAAGTGGGAGTAACAAGTGCCATTACCATTGGCAAGGGAGCTGTCGTATTGGCACAAACGGGCATATCAAAATCAATTGAAGGAGGGAAGACCTATTTCGGAAGTCCGGTCGAAGAGGCGCGAAAAAAATTAAAACAATTGGCCGACGTGAAGAAAATTCCATCCATATTGGAAAAATTAAAGCAACATTAAGGACTATGGCTTTGCAATTCGATTCAAAGCCATATTTTTGTGCAGCAAACAAATGATTGTTGTTCGCCTTTGCGTTCTGAGCGATTACGGATGAACGAACAAATGAATAACCAATAACCCAACAATGAGTGTATTAGTCAATAAAGATTCCAAAATAATTGTCCAAGGTTTTACCGGAAGTGAAGGTACTTTTCACGCCGAGCAGATGATCGAGTATGGAACCAATATCGTCGGGGGGGTAACCCCTGGCAAGGGTGGACAAGAGCATTTGGGTAGACCGGTCTTCAATACTGTTGAGGAAGCAGTGAAAGAGGTTGGCGCCGATACCGCTATTATTTTTGTACCTCCCGCCTTTGCGGCCGATGCGATAATGGAATCCGCCGATGCAGGAATAAAAGTAATCATTACCATCACCGAAGGAATACCCGTGGGTGACATGGTGAAGGCCGCGAACTATATCAAAGATCGTGACTGTAGATTAGTGGGGCCGAATTGCCCTGGAGTTATCACTCCTGAGGAGGCCAAGGTCGGCATTATGCCCGGTTTTGTTTTCAAAAAAGGAAATGTCGGGGTAGTCTCCAAATCGGGAACATTGACTTATGAGGCCGCCGACCAAGTTGTACGACAGGGCCTGGGCATCACAACGGCCATTGGAATTGGGGGCGATCCGATTATTGGAACGACCACCAAGGAAGCAGTGGAATTGTTGATCAATGATCCAGAAACCGAATGTGTGGTCATGATCGGAGAGATTGGTGGTCAATTGGAACCAGATGCGGCCAGATGGTATAAAGAAAGTGGCAGTACAAAGCCAATAGTTGGTTTCATTGCCGGTGAAACAGCTCCCGCCGGTAGAACCATGGGGCATGCCGGAGCTATAGTTGGCGGTAGCGATGATACTGCTCAGGCCAAGAAAAGGATAATGCGCGAGTGCGGAATCCATGTGGTCGATTCGCCTGCGGAAATTGGAATGAAAGTTAAAGAGGTAATGGGATAGGTACAATGCCAAAATGTATCTGAGCCATCCAAAAAAAGTTTTTCAGGATGGCTTTTTTCTTTCAACCATTGCCTAACAAAACCTATCTTTGAAAAAAGGCATCCACCGATTAAAAAAAATAAAAATGAAACTTCTCGAAGGAAAAAATGTTATTGTTACCGGGGCCAGTAGGGGAATTGGTCGGGGAATCGCACAAGTCTTTGCCGAGCATGGGGCCAACGTTGCATTCACATATAGCTCAAGCGAAGCATCGGCATTGGAACTCGAGAAGGAACTAACGTCAAAAGGCGTCAAGGCGAAGGCCTATAAAAGTAACGCCGCAAGTTTTGATGATTCAGAGGCTCTTGTTGCCAAGGTCTTGGAAGATTTCGGAGGTATTGATGTCTTGATCAATAATGCCGGAATTACGAAAGACAACCTTTTGATGCGTATGGGAGAAGCTGATTTTGATAGTGTGATCGAAGTGAATTTGAAGTCGGTATTCAATATGACCAAGGCCGTGCAACGCACCTTTTTAAAGCAACGGAATGGTTCGATCATAAATATGAGCAGTGTGGTCGGGGTAAAGGGAAATGCCGGTCAGGCCAATTATGCGGCCTCAAAGGCGGGTATGATAGGTTTTACCAAGTCAATTGCCTTGGAGTTGGGCTCACGGAATATTCGCTGCAATGCCATTGCGCCCGGTTTTATAGAGACCGAAATGACTGCCAATTTGGACGAAAAAACAGTACAAGGTTGGCGGGATGCCATTCCGTTAAAACGCGGTGGTTCTCCAGAGGATATTGCCAACGCATGCGTGTTCTTGGCCTCAGAACTTTCAGCTTATGTGACGGGCCAGGTATTGAACGTCGATGGCGGCATGTTGACCTGATTGCCCCATGGATAGGTTAATTGATTCTTAATAATTTCGATTCATTGTCTTTTACGATTAACTTACCCTCGGATATGTGCCATCAAAATCCGAATATTTCTAGATGAATACCCAAACAGTTCTGTTGATAATCCTTGCGGCCATTGTGGCTCTGGGGTTGACACTGTTTCAATACTATTATAGGGCAAAAAATCGCGGTCGTCTGGGCATCATTTTGGCCTTTCTTCGATTCCTGACCTGGTTTGCCTCCTTTTTGCTTCTGATCAATCCTAAATTTTCCAGGGATGAATATGGCTTGGAAAAATCGAACTTGATATTCCTTGTTGACAATTCCTCTTCCATTTCACCATTTCGAACCGATGTCGAAAATCTTTTGGAAGGATTGCATTCTTCCCCTGAACTGGAATCAAAATTCGAACTGTCGTCCTATGGATTTGGTTCGGAGTTAGAGGTGGTCGATAGCTTGGCATTCGTCGGCAAGAACACCAATATTTCAAATGCACTGCGAACACTTAAGGAAGTGCACTCCAAGAACAATTCAGCTGTAATCTTATTGTCTGACGGCAATCAGACTTTTGGGAATGATTATATACGTGCTTTGAACGATTCGAAGATGTCGGTGTACCCCATTGTCATTGGCGATACGACCCAGTATGAGGATCTTCGCGTCGTACAGGTAAATGCAAACAAGTATGCATTTTTAAAGAATAAGTATCCGCTCGAAGTATTTGTAGCGTATGAGGGATCGGGCAAGGTTACCCAGACCGTCACAGTCTCCGCGGATGGAAAAAGAGTGCATAGTGAGCGCCTGACGTTTTCTGGTCAAGACAATTCAAAAGTTGTCAATGTGAACATGAACGCCGAATCTATTGGGGTAAAGTATATACAAGTTGCGGTTTCGAACCTTGACAATGAACGCAATACCAATAACAACAAAAAGAACATTACCGTTGAGGTCATAGATGAAAAGACAAATGTTGCCATCGTAACCGATATGATGCATCCTGATATCGGTGCGTTAAAAAAGGCGATTGAAAGCAACGAACAACGTTCGGTTTCAATCAAAAAACCGAATGACAAGAACCTTGATGAAGTCGACTTGTTCATACTATATCAGCCAAACGCATCTTTCGGGGCCATCTATAATTATGTGGAACAAAAAAACCTGAATTCCTTTGAAATAATTGGTCCACATTCCGATTTGGGCTTTTTAAACCGAAATCAAGCGCAATATAGTATTGAGAGCGGATATCCCGTACAAGAGGTAATACCGGAAAAAAACGAGGGATTTGCAAAATTTGACCTTTCAGAAACTTTCTTTGATGGATTTCCTCCTTTGGAATCTGATGTGGGCCCAGTCGAATTTCAGGTAGAAAACGAGACCATATTGCAAATGATAATAAAAGGGGTGTCAATGAATACCCCATTGCTCTCAACTGCCACCATCGAGGACCGTAAGAGCGTGGTGTTATTTGGGGAAAATATCTGGAAATGGCGTTCGCAGACCTATCGAAACGAACAGAGCTTTAAAAATTTTGACGATTTCATAGGTAAACTTATGGTGTATCTTTCTGACAATAAGTCAAAAGAAAGATTATCACTTGATTTCAAGTCGATTTATGAAGGAAGCAATGAGGCGTACATAAGGGCCAGTTATTTTGATGAGGCCTTTAATTTCAACCCAAACGTGAATTTGACCTTACAACTTAGAAACACGGATAATGGTACCACTGCAAATATTCCTATGCTTTTGAAAAATGGATTTTATGAAGCTGACCTGACCGACCGAACAGCTGGGGATTATGCCTTTAGCGTTTCGGTCGATGAAACAAGCCAAACAAAATCGGGATCATTTCGCATCATGGATTTCGATGTGGAAAAACAGTTTTTATCGACCAATGATGAAAAGTTGCAACAACTGGCCGATAACAGCGCGGGAACTCTTTATTATTCAGATCAAACAGGGAGGCTCATCGAAACATTGACCGACGACGAACGCTATACCCCAGTTCAAACGAGCGTCAAAAAAGTCGTATCTTTAATCGATTTTCGGATTTTGTTGGGCATCATTGCAATTACACTTGCACTCGAATGGTTCATCAGAAAATATAACGGATTAACTTAAACACTATTTAAAATGGATAAATTACCAAAGGTTGCCCTACCTGTCATTTTTGCAATTGTACTTCTCATCATATTGATTTCGAAATCGGCCGTGGTCATAGGATCCGGTGAGGCGGGAGTCTTGTATAAAACCTTGGGTGATGGTGTCGTGACCGATGAACCGCCCCTGGGGGAAGGTTTTCATATCGTGGCACCCTGGAACAAGGTTTTTATATACGAGGTGCGACAACAGGAAGTATTTGAAAAAATGAAGGTTTTGTCCTCTAACGGATTGGACATTCAGCTCGATGCATCAACATGGTTTCAGCCAAAGTACAACGATTTGGGCAAGTTGCACCAAGAAAAAAGCGAGCAGTATAAAGAACGAATTTTATTGCCTGCCATTCGTTCTGCCGCGCGAAGCGTGGTTGGTCGGTATACTCCTGAACAGTTGTATTCAAGTAAGCGAGATGCCATACAGGTCGAAATTTATGAGGAAACCAAGAAAATCGTTGATGATCAGTACATTCAATTGAACGAAGTGCTAATCAGGGATGTCACCCTACCACCGACGATCAAGGAAGCGATCGAACGAAAACTAAAACAGGAACAAGAATCGTTGGAATACGAGTTTAGGCTGGTCACGGCCGAAAAAGAGGCCGAAAAAGTACGTATAGAGGCACAGGGTAAGGCTGATGCGAACAGAATTTTGAGCGCTTCCTTGACCGACAAGATATTGCAGGACAAAGGTATAGACGCTACTTTGAAACTTTCGCAATCGCCAAATGCGAAGGTGGTCGTTGTAGGCTCTGGCGATGCAGGTCTTCCCCTGATTTTGGGCAATAACTAATTTGTGGCAGGTTGAATTGAAACACCTTCTTTTTGTTTAATTTGCAACGATTCTTTTGAGAATTGAAAATATGTTTTACATTTACGGCGTAATGGGAAACAAGAATACACATCATCATTTTTACTGCTGCGCTCAAGCGAGGTAAAAATGTATTGTAGTATTACAAACTCATTATCGACCCGTTTGAGAAATCAAGCGGGTTTTGTTTTTAAGGCCGTTTTGTGTTGCCCGTGAAGGCGAAAGTATTGCAAAAGGAATTTCGAATGACGCTGGTCAGAAGTTAATGCCAATGGAAACAAAGGACCGGAATGAAGAAAAGAAATACTTATGAAAATAAGAATAGCCATACAGAAATCAGGAAGACTCAATGAAGATTCCCTTCGGATTTTAAAGGATTGTGGTATCTCAATCGATAATGGAAAGGATCAGCTAAAGGCTGCATCTAGAAATTTCCCCCTGGAGGTGTTTTACCTTCGGAATGGCGACATTCCCCAATATCTGAGGGATGGGGTCGTTGATATCGCCATAATCGGCGAAAATGTTTTGGTCGAAAAGGGGCATGATATCGACATCGCCGAAAAGCTGGGATTTTCGAAATGCAAGGTTTCGTTGGCCGTCCCTAAATCTTTGAAATATGCGTCGATTGCCGATCTCGAGGGAAGACGGATTGCTACCAGCTATCCGAATACGGTAAAGAACTATTTGGAGGAAAAGGGGGTCAAGGCCGATTTGCATATCATCAATGGTTCTGTAGAGATCGCTCCGAATATCGGTCTGGCCGATGCCATTTGTGATATTGTATCCAGTGGCAGTACCTTGTTCAAAAACAATTTGAAAGAGGTCGAAGTGCTATTGAAAAGTGAAGCTGTTTTAGCGGTTTCCCCAAAAATATCCCAGGAGCGAAGGGAAATCTTGAAGAAAATGCAGTTCAGGATTAAATCCGTTTTACAAGCGCGCCAATCAAAGTATGTATTGATGAATGCACCGAACAATAAATTGGAGGCAATTTTGAAATTGTTGCCCGGAATGCGCAGTCCGACGGTTTTACCTTTGGCAGAAGAGGGTTGGAGTTCTGTACATACCGTAATTAATAAGGATAAATTTTGGGAGGTCATCGACGAGCTGAAACAAGCCGGGGCCGAAGGAATATTGGTTTGCCCGATTGAGAAAATGGTATTGTAAAGTACAAACTTGGGAATACGAATTACAAAAATCAATTTGCGGGATTGTCCCTTTGACGGGACTTCAGGGGTGTCTTGTGGCATCGAAAAGTGATTTTGAATGCAAAAATTATACGATCCAAAGCGAAAAGACTGGAAGGCCATTTTAAAAAGGCCCACACAGTCCGTGGCCGATATTGAGGATATCGTGAACACCGTTTTCTCCGAAGTGCAAAAAAATGGGGATGCCAGTATTAAGGATTATACCAGAAAGTTCGACGGGGTCGAATTGAACAATTTTAGGGTATCCGAAGATGAAATGGAAGAAGCTCAGGCATTGGTATCGACAGAATTGAAGGCAGCCATTCAATTGGCCAAAGGCAATATAGAAACCTTCCATAGGGCGCAAATGACCGAAAGGGTAGAGGTAGAGACCGCAAGCGGGGTAAGATGTTGGCAAGAGAAGCGGCCGATCCAAAAGGTCGGATTGTATATTCCCGGTGGCACGGCCCCCCTATTTTCTACGATTTTGATGTTGGCGATACCGGCAAATATTGCAGGGTGTGAAGAAGTGGTTCTATGTTCTCCACCGAATAAGGAAGGTAAGATCCATCCGGCTATTTTGTATACCGCTAATTTATGCGGGCTGACAAAGATGTATAAGGTGGGTGGAATACAGGCGATCGCTGCGATGACCTTTGGAACTGAGAGCATTCCAGAAGTCTATAAAATATTTGGCCCGGGCAATCAATACGTAACGGCGGCAAAACAAATCGCCACCAAATACGGACTGGCCATTGACATGCCCGCTGGCCCAAGTGAGCTTCTGGTCGTGGCCGATGATTCTGCCAATGCGGCATTCGTGGCTTCCGATTTGTTGAGCCAGGCCGAACACGGAATTGATAGTCAGGTAATTTTGGTTTCCACCTCGAAAGACCTTATTTCCGATGTAGAGCGGGAAATAGCAAAACAGCTTGAAGAATTGCCCCGAAAAGAAATTGCGCAGAAAGCCATTGATCATAGCAAATTGATTTATGTCGACGATAAGGAAACGGCCATTGACCTGATCAATGAATATGGCCCGGAACATTTTATCGTCTGTGTCGAGCATGAGGAGTTTTATATCGCCAATATCCAGAATGCCGGATCCGTATTTGTCGGTAACTATACGCCTGAAAGCGCGGGCGATTATGCTTCTGGAACGAATCATACGCTACCTACAAATGGCTACGCAAAGCAGTATAGCGGAGTGAACTTGAACAGTTTTATGAAGAGCATAACCTTTCAAAAAATCAACGAAGTAGGAATACAAAATATTGGCAAAGCCATCGAACTAATGGCCGAGGCCGAAGGTTTGCAGGCGCACAAAAACGCAGTGGTAATACGACTCAAGGATTTAGATAAAAATGAGAATTAGCTCTTCCCCTTATTACAAGGGGACGGAGGGGTCCGGTCAATAGGATGCGAGAACGGAATACCTCTCTTAATCCCTCCGCAATAGTAGGGAAGAATAGTAATAATATGTTCGATTTAAACAACATCATAAGAGAAAATGTAAAAGGGCTAAAACCCTATTCTTCGGCGCGCGACGAATATATTTCTGATGGCACGGCGATGGTTTTTCTTGATGCGAACGAGAATCCGTTTGAGAATGGTGTCAATCGCTATCCCGACCCCCGACAACGAGGTTTAAAATCGGTTCTTTCCGAATTGAAGGGTGTTGACCCCAAGAACATACTTTTGGGCAATGGCAGCGACGAGGTTTTGGATTTGCTTTTCAGGGCATTCTGTGAACCTAAGGTAGATAACATAATTACATTGCCACCGACCTACGGCATGTATCAGGTGATAGCCCAAATCAATGAAATCGAGAATCGCACCGTACTCTTGCAGAAAGATTTCCAGCCAGATGTAACCGGAATTTTGGAAGCTGTGGACAAGCGGACAAAAATGATATTCCTCTGTTCCCCAAATAACCCGACGGGCAATTCATTTTCAGAGACCTCAGTACTACAATTATTGAACAAGTTCGAAGGGCTGGTCGTCATTGACGAGGCCTATATCGACTTTTCGGGCAAACCGAGCTGGGTTTCCATGCTCTCTGATTTCCCCAACCTAATTGTCACCCAAACTTTATCGAAAGCTTACGGTATGGCCGGTATTCGACTGGGCATATGTATAGCATCAGAAGAGATCGTTTCGGTTTTGAACAAAATAAAACCACCTTATAATGTCAATGAATTGACCCAGAAACATGCAACAGGCAGGGTTGCCAACATTCTGAGGATAAGGTCCGAAGTAACCGAGATTTTGGAACAGAAGGCCCTGTTACAGAAAGTATTGCCAACGATATCCTTTGTAAAGAAAGTATATCCTTCCGATGCCAATTTTCTTCTGGTGAAAGTTGACGATGCAGACAGGCGATACAATCAACTATTGGAAAAAGGTGTTGTCGCCAGAAACCGAAGCAAACAACCCCTTTGTGAAAACACCTTGCGGTTTACGATTGGCACGTCGGAGGAGAATATAAAATTGGTCACCGCCCTAAAGAAACTGAAAACATGAAAAAAGTACTATTTATAGATCGAGACGGAACGATTATAACCGAAACAATCGATGAACAGATTGATGCCTTTGAAAAGATTATGTTCTATCCGAAGGCGTTTACTTATTTGGGGAAAATCGCCAAAGAATTGGACTATGAGCTCGTAATGATAACAAACCAAGACGGACTGGGCACCGATTCCTTTCCCGAGGATACATTTTGGCCGGTACACGATTTTGTTTTGAGATGTTTTGAGAACGAGGGTGTCGTTTTCGAGAATGTGCTTATCGATCGCACCTTTGCCCACGAAAATACAGACACCCGAAAGCCCGGCACCGGCTTGTTGAAAAACTATTTTTCAGACGGGTACGATTTGAAAAATTCATTCGTGATCGGAGATCGTCTAACGGATATTGAATTGGCAAAAAACTTGGGCGGCAAAGGAATATTCATCAATGACCATACTAATTTGGGAGTGGAAGAGATTTCTGTGAAAAAGGAGGAATTGAATTCGATAATAGCTTTGGAAACCAATGATTGGCAAGAAATCTACGAGTTTCTGAAATTAAAGGACAGGGTTGCCGAAATTCACCGAAAGACCAATGAGACCGACATCAAGATTCGATTGAATTTGGACGGGACGGGAAAAAGCAAAATTAAAACGGGACTGGCATTTTTCGACCATATGCTGGATCAATTGGCACGTCATGGCCAAATGGATTTGGAAATCGAAGTTAAAGGTGATCTGCAAGTCGATGAGCATCACACCATCGAAGATACGGCCATTGCCTTGGGAGAAGTTTTTGCCTCGGCACTTGGCAATAAGTTGGGTATCGAACGCTATGGCTTTTGCCTACCTATGGATGATTGTTTGGCCCAAGTGGCCATTGATTTTGGAGGGCGCAATTGGTTGGTCTGGGAAGCGGGTTTCAAACGCGAGAAGGTGGGCGATATGCCCACGGAAATGTTCCATCACTTTTTCAAGTCATTTTCCGATGGCGCCAAGGCAAACCTGAACATTAAGGCCGAAGGCACGAACGAGCACCATAAAATCGAAGCCATTTTCAAGGCCTTTGCAAAGTCGATTAAAATGGCCGTCAAAAGGGATGTCGAAAAGATGGTCTTGCCCTCAACCAAAGGAATCTTATGAAATACGAAGTACGAAGTCGGAGGTACGAAGTATAACTCAAAGTAAAACATGACACAATGCAGGATTTGAAATTAAGGACTAGAAGTTTTGCCACTGATTGTTGGAGGCTTTGCACCAAAATTCCCGGTATTTCGTACCTCTTATTTTATATCTACAATGAGAATTATAATAATTGATTACGGCGCCGGCAATATTCAAAGCCTAAAATTTGCCATTCGCCGATTGGGATATGAAGCTGTTTTGAGTCACGATCCATCTGAAATTCAAAATGCGGATAAAGTCATTTTCCCTGGGGTCGGAGAGGCGAGCTCGGCCATGGAAAAACTTCGGGAAACCGGTTTACATGAGGTGATTCCGGTTTTAAAACAACCGGTTCTTGGCATTTGTCTGGGTATGCAATTGATGTGCAATGGCTCTGAGGAGGGTAATACCCTGGGACTGGGTATTTTCGATGTCGATGTTATGCGGTTCCCTAATGAGGTAAAGGTTCCACAGATGGGCTGGAACGTTGTTTCTAACCTGAAATCGGATTTGTTTAAAGATGTGGCCGAAAACGAACACGTCTATATGGTGCATAGTTATTATGCCGCCCTATGCGACGATACCATTTCAGAGACCGATTATTACCTCAAATATAGTTCGGCCTTGGCCAAGAATAACTTTTATGGAACCCAATTCCATCCAGAAAAAAGCGGGACTACGGGCGAACGGATTTTGAAGAATTTTTTATTAAAGTAATGGAAGATGGAGTTATTCATTTCAACAGATAAATCAAGGCTGGATACCACGGCAATCCATGAT
Source organism: Aurantibacter sp. (assembly GCA_965215845.1). Lineage (GTDB taxonomy): Bacteria > Bacteroidota > Bacteroidia > Flavobacteriales > Flavobacteriaceae > Aurantibacter_A. Next base: position 505,541 of record CBDCEL010000003.1, on the reverse strand, counting down.
TTTATTTCCATTTCATATTGGGCCGATGGGAGGACAATGGAAGAAGTTCGGTCAACTATCGAAAATAGTTTATGCTTTGGAATATATATGAAAGAAGGGAAGCAAATTGGCTTTGCTCGAGTTGTCACCGACTATACTTTCTTCGGTTACATCATGGATTTCATAGTTTTTAAGGAATATCAAAACAATGGATATGGCAAGATTTTGATGGACTTTATGATGAATCATGAAGTTTTAAAGAATCTTAGAACCATCGGTCTAAAAACCAAGGATGCCCATGGTTTCTATAAAAGATATGGATTTAAAAGTATCGGCGGTTCCCCTTTATGGATGACGTTGGACAAACAGGTACTGAATTAAAGAAAAGTAAATGAGAATCATTCCTGCCATTGACATTATAGATGGCAAATGCGTAAGACTATCCAAAGGGGATTACGGCACGAAGAAAGTATACAACGAAAATCCACTGGAAGTCGCAAAGCAGTTTGAAGCCCACGGAATTCGGTATTTACATTTGGTGGATTTGGACGGAGCAAGGTCAAAACATATTGTAAATCACAAAGTTCTGGAAAGAATTGCATCCAAAACCAATTTGGCCATCGATTTTGGAGGTGGCCTGAAGACAGATGAGGATTTGCATATCGCTTTTGAAAGTGGGGCGAACCAAATCACCGGCGGAAGCATTGCGGTAAAGGATGAAGCGACGTTTACAGGTTGGATTTCACAATATGGTCCAGAGAAGATAATTTTGGGGGCGGATACCATCGACGGAAAAGTAGCGGTCTCGGGCTGGCAGGAAGAATCGCAGGAAGAATTGATTCCTTTTATCGAATACTATCGTCAAAAAGGGATCGAGTATGTCATTTGTACCGATATTTCAAAGGACGGAATGTTGGAGGGGCCATCTTTCGAGTTGTATGAAAAAATTATCGATAGGTCAGTTCGAGCGCAGCCGAGAACCAATAGTGACCTCTCGACTGCACCTACCGGTCGGCGAGGTGGACTCGAGGAGATGAAAAGGTTGAAACTAATCGCTTCCGGAGGTATTTCAACCTTCGATGAACTCCCAAGATTGGAAGAGATTGGTTGTGAAGGCGCAATCGTAGGAAAAGCCATTTATGAGCATAGAATAAGTTTGAAACAGTTGGAAAACTATATCATATCCAGTTAATTATGGAAGAGAGAATTCGAGAAGAATTTGTTCAAAACGCCCTGTATCGAATGGATGAAAGCACCCGAATGAATACCATTTCATTGAACCGGCTTTCAGAGGAGGATATCTGGAAAAAACCGAATGAAAACCTGAACAGTGTGGGCAATTTGATTTTACATCTTTGCGGAAATATTACCCAATACGTGATTTCGTCCTTGGGTGGAAGAGAAGATGTGAGAAACCGTGAAGAAGAGTTCAGTACTGATTCGGGCTTCACCAAAGATGAACTTTTGAGGAAACTGAAAGATACGGTCGATACGGCGAAGCGTACCATCAATGACGCTTCAAATGAGCAATTTTTAAAAAAACGTGAGGTACAAGGGTTTTACTTTTCGGGCATAGGGGTGGTCATTCATGCCGTGGAGCACTACTCGTACCATACGGGTCAAATTGCTTTTTGGACAAAACTGTTGCAGAACAAAGACCTGGGTTTTTACGAGGGAAGGGATTTGAACTTAAAAAACGACGAATGACGAATAGAGATTTTCGAATGAAGTACTTTCACTGATTGGTACTAAAAAGGGTTGATTAATGGATAATCTAAAGAAAAGAACTCAAAATTTCGCTTATAATTGCTGGTTGATGTGTTCCGAATTTCCCAAATCTCGCGAGTTCGACGCATGGGTTAGGCAATTGATTCGAAGTTCAAGCTCGGTAGGTGCGAATTATAGGGCTGCGTGCCGAGCTAAGTCGAACAAGGATTTCATCAACAAGCTAAAGATAGTTGAGGAAGAAGTAGACGAAAGTATGTACTGGTTAGAGTTGTTCGAGAGAATACAACCAAATTCAAAACACCCTATCAACGAATTATGGAAAGAGGGAAATGAGCTCCTTGCCATAACGGTAGCATCCATTAAAACAGCTAGGAAAAGAAATGATTCGTAATTCATAACTCTTATTTCGTAATTCAGAATATGTTAAAAAAAAGAATCATACCATGTCTTGACATTAAAGACGGTCGCACCGTAAAAGGGGTGAACTTTGTCGATTTACGCGATGCCGGTGACCCTGTGGAACTTGCAGAGATCTACAGTAGGGAAGGAGCCGACGAATTGGTGTTTTTGGATATTTCGGCAACCGAGCAAAAACGGAAAACCCTGGCTGATTTGGTCTATCATGTTGCCGAAAAGGTCAATATTCCCTTTACCGTGGGCGGAGGAATTTCGTCTGTTGAAGACGTTGATGTACTGCTCAAGAATGGCGCCGATAAAGTCTCCATCAATTCTTCGGCCGTCAAGAATCCGCAGTTGATCAATGACCTGGTAGCGAAGTTCGGCTCACAATGTATTGTGGTTGCCATCGATGCCAAACAAATTGACGATGAATGGATCGTACATTTGGTAGGGGGGAAGGTGCCAACGGAAATCGAGCTTTTTTCCTGGGCCAGGGAGGTAGAAGAAAGAGGTGCAGGTGAAATATTGTTTACCTCGATGGATCATGACGGTACGAAAAATGGGTTCGCGAACAAGGCCTTGGCGAGATTGTCGGAAATCGTGAATATCCCGATTATCGCTTCTGGCGGGGCGGGAAACATGCAACATTTCGAGGATACCTTTAAATTTGGAAAAGCGGATGCGGCCTTGGCCGCTAGCGTTTTTCATTTTAAGGAAATCCCAATACAGGATTTAAAGGAGGAGTTGAACAAAAAAGGGATTCCGGTTCGGATATAGAAAATCAGCAACCTTGATACAAGCCAAAGAAACAGATAAAGATTTGGTGGTCGACATTTTGGTCGAGGCCTTCGAGCCCCTTGGCGAAGACAACTCCATCAATTTTGTGGTAAAGCAAGATGAAAAGCGTACCTATCGAATGCGTGTTTTGATGGAGTATCTTTTCGATAAGGCCATGCGGAGCGGAGAGGTGTTTTTATCCGACAATCGCGCAAGCTGCCTATTGATAACTTATGCACATAGAGACACCTTCAGCCTATCGAAATTATGGTCGACCTTACGCTTGGCATTTCAGTGTATTGGCATCTCTAGGGTACCCCAGGTGTTACGGCGACAGAAAATCGTCAAACGCAACTACCCGAAGGGAAAATACATTCGCCCCATGATTTTTGCGGTTAAAAAGGAGTTTAAGGGAACGGTCACCGCCGCCAAGTTGATCCTACAGGTTTTCAACAAATTCAAGAACAATAATTTGCCGGTAATCGTTGATACGGCTTCGGATGACCTAGTGGGTCTCTATCAAAAATTCGGCCTCAAGATATTCAACAAGGAAGAAGAACTTGGCTTTCCTATTTATATGTTACGTATGAACAGGGTCCCCAATTTGCAGAAAAGAAAACAAAATTGAAAGCGAACACTATGAATCAAGACACCAAATTTACCGATCCTGATTGGTCAAAACTGTCCAACGGACTTGTTCCCGCAATCATTCAAGACGCGACGACAAAGAATGTCTTGATGCTTGGCTATATGAATTCAGAAGCTATGCAAAAAACACAAGAATCGAAAAAAGTCACCTTCTATAGCCGTAGTAAGAAACGCCTTTGGACGAAAGGGGAGGAGAGCGGCAACTTTTTAAATCTGGTAGCGATCAAAAATGATTGTGACAACGATTCCCTTTTGATTTCGGTCGATCCTGAAGGGCCTACCTGCCATACCGGGAGTGATACCTGCTGGAAAGAAGATAACAAGTCAGATTTCGGGTTCTTTTCAAAGCTCGAAAAAATCATTGCACAGCGAAAGGAAGAAGGGAAAGGTGATTCCTCGTATGTGGCTTCCCTATTTGAAAAAGGCATTAACAAAATTGCCCAGAAGGTCGGCGAGGAGGCCGTTGAAACCGTTATCGAGGCCAAGGATGACAATGACGAACTATTCCTTTATGAAAGTGCAGATCTATTATTTCACTATTTAGTCCTACTTCAAGCAAAGGGGTTTACACTTAAGGATATTGAAGCCGAACTTCAAAAAAGGCACAGGTAACAAAATAGGATTATAAGGCTCCCTCTCCTAGTAGGGGAAGGTGTCCGACAAACCTGCCTGCCGGCAAGCAGGGGAGGACGGAAGGGGTTGTTCCACTACCGTCCCATTTTTATCATATTTCTAATCCCGTTTCCTGATTTCAGAGGATCCCGCTAGTTCTTTATTCGTTATAACCGCATCGCCCTTGTAGTTCAATGTACTGGCGCCTCGTGCCTCGATATCAATGGATTCGTTTACAGAAAGAAAGCCCTCACTTGCCCCCGACATTTCAATGTTAAGACGCTCGACCAAAAGATCATAATCCATGATATTGCTGGCTCCGGACAGGTCTGCATATAATTCGTCAACATTTCCATAGATATTCGCGTTCGATGCACCTCGCATATCAAACTCCAAACGCTGGGCCGAAACCTCCCCGGTAAATTCAGATGCACCCGTTAGTTCGACCTTACCGTCTTGAACGAGCCATTTACTATCCAAGGTCAAATGGGAGGCACCGGCCATGTCGAACTCCGAAATATTTTTGGTCGTGATATAGGCATTTAGGGTAGCATTGCCCCTTACATGGGTCAACGTCTTTAATTTGATCACCAATGAATTGCCGTCTCTTTTGACAACGATTCTCTTGTGAAGATTCTCGTTCGCTTCGATACGAATACTTTCCTCGGTATCTGAAAAAGTGACATAGGCATTAAATGCACTTGACACTTTTAGTGTTGAATAGTTGGGAATGGAATAGTTCAAAGAGGTGACTTCCCCTGAGGCCCTGATGGCATGATGGTCACAAGAGACCATTAATGGCAATGCCCACATCAAGGCAATTAAAGTCTTTAAAGTCTTCATTTTTAATAGTGTTTTTGACCTGCCCTCCAGGAGATCTTGACAAGTTAATGATTTAATTACTTCATGGCTTTTTTCAAGGCAACGACCGGAACCCACTGAAAGTTGATCGGGCACCATATTTCCCCATGGTCATCGGATAAAACAGATTCCCTCGTATCACGTTTTAGAAAAACCTGGTTGTCCTCGATAAAGACATGTTTGGTTTTAATGGTTTCATGAAACCGTTTAGACCTATCTATCTTATCCTTCATCATCTATATTCTTTTTATACCGGTTCCGACCCATATTGAACACTCCGACCTTGATCCCGATTCCAGCGGACCAACCATTGAGATTGTTGATGCCGTTGGGCCTAAGGGTGACCTTGCTCGTAAATCGATATTTTACCCCGGCCTCTATTTGCAGATAGCGCGATATGTTGAACAGGGCACTGACTCCTGGTTCGGCCAAGAAAAAGGGGTCGAAATCGTCTTCATTAAAATCTTCATCAAAGTCGTCTTCGTGGAAGTCATCCTCAATATAGCCCACACCACCACCGCCGATCAATAGCGGAAACGAGAGATTGATTCGCGATTTACTAAAGAATATGGGCTCGAGATGCAGTCCGCCGTACCCACCTATTAAATCTTCCCGTTCGGCAACCGAGGTATTGAAAAAGTCTTGGTCCGAATAGATAAAGTTTCCCTCGAATCCGACTTCGAATTGTTGATTGGCGACATAGGCCAATTTTAGGCCACCCATATAGGCGTCTTTACCGTCTACTTCACCGTATCGCATGTTCAGGCCCAAATACACACCGTGAACAACGTTGTTCCGGTCATTGAATTCCAGGTAATCGCCGGAATCATCCATCTGTTCGTCTTGTGCAAAGCCCGAAATGGCGATACCTAAAAAAGCTAGCAGAAATGTGCGCTTTAGTTGTTTCATTTAATGTTTGTTTTGATTGATATACTTAATAGACAAAGTAAGGTGCAAATAGTTGCACCAAAACCGAACTTTTTTTGAAAATTTGTTCGGTGTAGGGCTCAATTGCCTTTTAAAAGGTATTTGGTTGTAGTCCGATGGACTTGTATTTTTGATATTCCCAAAGTTTTTTGGACGATGAACAGATTTCTCTTGGCGCTTTACTTACTGTTCATTTCCGCCATACCCATATTTGGTCAATCGGACAGGCCTTCCTTTGTGGCCGGCCAATTGGTGGGTGATGTAAAAATAGATGGGGTATTGAACGAACCTGATTGGGCCGATGCCCCGGTTTTGGATGATTTTCTCACTACGGTACCCGTTGAAAAAGGGGAACCTTCCTTTCCTACCTTGGTCAGGGTAATTGCAGGTGAAAAGGGTTTGTTTATCGGAGTTGAATGCAAAGACCCCGACCCGGACAAAATCGTCCGTTTTTCAAAACTCCGTGATGCCGACATTTCAGAGGAAGACCATATAAAGCTGGTATTGGACCCGTTTTTAGACGGGCAGTCAGGTTACATCATTGCCGTGAATGCCCTTGCCGCACGCTATGATGCCTTGGTATCGCGGCGGGGGGAATCTGAAAATGATGATTGGGACGCCGTTTGGGAAGCCCGCGTGTCTGTCAACGATGATGGGTGGTCGACCGAAATCTTCATTCCCATTCAGAGCATTTCCTTCAAGAAAGGATTGAAGGAATGGGGTTTCAATATCGAAAGACGTATACAAAGAAATCTGGAGACCATTCGCTGGGCCAATGTCAAAAGAGATCAATGGTTGATCCAAACCAGTAGGGCGGGACTGTTGACCAACCTTCCGGACTTCAATTACGGGGTGGGTCTGAATGTCAGGCCTTCTTTGGTCAATGAATTGAATAAAATCGGGCCCGATGGTGCCGCAAAATACAAATTCGAACCCAGCCTGGATGTTAACCAGCGCATCGGCCCCAATGTAACGGCCACCTTGACCTATAATACCGATTTTGCGGAAACGGAGGTGGATACTCGGCAGACCAACCTTACGCGATTTCCGCTTTTTTTTCCCGAGAAACGCGCATTTTTTTTGGAGGGTTCCGACATTTTTGAATTCGGGTTCGGAACTGGCAGCAGTACCGTACTTCCGTTTTTCAGTCGGAGAATCGGACTCTTCGAGGCCAATGAAGTTCCAATTTTAATAGGAGGGAAGCTGAACGGAAGGGTAGGTAAAACCGCTTTCGGCGGATTGGGTATCAACACGAAATCATTTGTATCGAGTGGACAAACATACGATAGCTCGACCATGGGAGTGATGCGGGTAAGACACAATGTCTTGAAGGAAAGTTCGGTGGGTATGATCGCATCTGTTGGTGACCCTCTTGGCCGTAATGGAAGTTGGATGTCAGGGGTAGATTTCACCTATCAGACCACCAGTTTTGGCGGGGATAAGAATTTTTTGGCCGGGGTATGGGGTTTGTATACCGATAGGGCGGACATCATGGATGATAAATCGGCCTTTGGGTTCAAGGTCGATTACCCAAATGACAAATGGGATGTGGCCCTTATCTATTCGCGTATCGGCAAGGATTTCGACCCTTCTTTGGGTTTTGTGCCCCGAAGGGGAGTACATTTTTCGCGTTTCGGCATGACCTATGCCCCTAGGCCCAAATGGCCGTTGGTGCGCCAAATGCGCCATCAATTTTTTGCCACCTATATCAAGAATATCGATGGGGTTTGGCAATCATACAGCATATTTACGGCACCGATCAACTGGCGTCTGGAAAGTGGTGACCGTATTGAGTTCAATGTACGACCCGTCGGCGAGAACATTCTCACCCCTTTTCAAATAGCCGAAAACGTGATCATTCCCGAAGATGGATATCATTTTATGCGATACCGCCTAGAAGCGGAATTCGCCAGAAAGCGACGTTTAAGCGGACAGGCTACATGGTGGTTCGGTACATTCTACGGTGGTAATCTTGATGAATTTGAACTACAAATGAACTGGAATCCCAGTGCCCTGTTGGCCTTTGAATTCGAAGGTATTCGTAATGTGGCCCGCTTGCCTTGGGGCGATTTTGACCAGACCCTGGCCGGACTCAGGGTACGGTTCAATGTAAATTCAGACTTACAATTGAATAGCTATCTCCAGTACGATACAGATAGCAGAATTTTAGGCCTCAACGCCCGTATTCACTGGATATTCTCCCCGCTAGGGGATGTCTTTCTGGTATTCAACCATAACACCTTCAACAACGATATGCTACAGAACCAGAATTGGGTTTTACAGAACCAACAGATTCTGTTGAAGATTCGCTATAATTTTAGATTATAGCCCATATATTCGAACGTAAAATACACGGCATCCATGAAAACAATAGTGACGATACTCCTGATCGGTTTTACACTCTTTCCTTGTACGGGACAAACTGCTGCGGTGAAAATCGAGGGCGAGCCAAATATCTCAAAAGATTTTTTGTCTGAATTTGAATGGCTCAATTCACCCAAATCATTCGATATTGTCGATGATGTATTGCAAGTAACCGTTGTAAAAGGCACTGATTTTTTCAATGACCCAGAGGAAAAGGCCGTTACGGCCTCCGCTCCGTTATTGTATAAGGCCATAAAAGGAGATTTTGTTGTTAAGGCCCTGGTACAACCTGATTTCGGTGCTCAATGGAATGCGGTTGCCTTAATGGTGTACAAAGACAACCTCAAGTGGGTTAAATTTGCCTTCGAGAATTCCGATGCAACGGGTCCCGGAATTGTTTCGGTAGTGACCAAGGGCTCTTCAGACGATGCCAATGGTGCTGTCATTCCCGACCGAAAAAAACTTTGGTTGGCCATTGCCAGAAAAGGCGATATCTTTTCGATGCATTGGTCGATTGACGGTAAAAATTATAGAATGGCCAGACTTACCGCCATGCCATCGATGGATGAAATAAAGATCGGTGTTGAATTTCAGTCCCCAGTGGGCGAAGAGGCAAAGCATTTCCTGCATTTTTTTGAAGTTGAAAAACGCACTGTCAAAAATTTAAGGGACCTGAATGAAAAATAGAACGAGATACCTTTCGAATCATTCCGCTATAATTCCTTCAAAAGCACCACACCTTTCTTTCCGCTGATTGCTATTTTGCCCTGAATATTCTGACCATAGGTGCCATAAATCTCCCGTAACTTTTTTCCTTTATCAAGCATTTTGGAATCCACATTTTCAAAGGACTTTGGTAGGCGTACCAGACCTTCCTCCAAGGTGGCTTCAAAGCGATGGGCAAAGTTGGTAATGTTCAGACTTATTTCAGAGGATTCTTGGTCAATGGCAATGTCAGCACTTGACGACATGATTTCCGATATTCGGAAATCGGCTATTTTCAGGGTCAAGTCGACATCCTTTGACAATTTGTTCAGCTCCAAAGTCGAGAACTTGAGGGTTCCAAAAATGGTGCCGACCTCGTCCAAGATCACTTCGTCTTTGTTCGAATAGACCTCCAAAGACGTGACCTTGTTGATCGACATATCGGTTCCGCTACTATTGATGCGCAGACTTTTCGAATCTTCCATATCAAGGTCGCCGTTCTTCAAGGTCAAATTGCCATAGTTGATGGTACGAGCCCTCAACCGGCCATATTTTATATCGACCGTGGCCTTGTTCAAATCCGCGTTCATCCAAAGGTCGCCGTGTTCTATCGTAGCTTTGAGCTCGCCTTTCCAATCTTCGATAATGACATCCCCAAAAGTATTGGTGACGTTCAATTCCGCCGCTTTGGGCATATAGACCTCGTAATCGATTTGTATGTTACTTCGGTTAAAATCAAACGGATTTGCCTTTTCAAAAAGGTTGCCGAAAAAGCTACTGCTCTTCTCGGCAATCTCATAGCTGATCGCCGCATAGTTATCGCTTTCCCGTATGACCGGACTGATCCTTTTCAAAAGACCTTCGGCGTTTTCCCGCTTTCTATGGTTCACGACAATGCTGATGACCACCGAAGTTTCATCCTTCTCCCATCCATAAAGATTGATGTTGCCATATTTGTTTTCCAGATGCAGTTCGCCCTCCTCGTCCATGGCAAAGGAGCGCTCAACCTTCTTAGATACCTGTTCTTGTGCGCCAACATCCTGTCCGAGGGCAAAAACCAGCGCTACCCACAAAAGTTTTTTACAAAGTGTACCCATAATCTTCATCTTGTATTTTTGAACCGTTTATTTGTTTCAGCAGCTTTTCGATCAGTTCGATACGCTGTTTGTAGTTGGAAACAATGGCTTCCAACACCCTTTCGTTGTCAAGATTATTGTTCATTTCCAAACGCAATTGTTCGTATTCCAAATCGAGCTCGTCCATAAAGGAGAGAAACTCGGCCTTGTCTTCCTCAGTTAGGTTCGGATGGTCTTTGACCAATTGCACTTGATAAGACACGAGGCCCTTATAGTGCATATCGATATCCAGGAGTTCTTTGGAGACGTATTGTGTTTCCATATCATTGCCCAGACCCATGTTTGAAAAGTTGACCAAGGCGGCCACACCGAGAAGTATTGCAATGCCGGCCGCTACTTTCAGCCAGGAGGATTTCCAAAGTGGAACCACTTTCGGCTCCTCCTTTTTCAGTTCACCTGCGATTGCCGCCCATAGTTTTTCCTTGTCCGCTTTGTGCTCATCGAACTGGGCCCTATTTTCCCGTATATGTTTTTCGAAATTGTCCATTACAATTCGTTTATGATTTCAACTAATTTTTTCTTTGCCCTGTGGTATTGCGATTTCGAGGTCGAGGTGGAAATGTCCAAGATTTCCCCAATTTCGATATGATCGTATCCCTCGATCAGGTAGAGGTTGATGATTTGCCTATAGCCCTTGGGCAACTTTTCAATACCTTTTTTTACCTTTCTGATGTCCGTTGCCTCCGCCTTTCCGTACCTGCCGGCTGGCAGGTCCTCTTTTTCTTCCGACAGGTGGAATTCATGCGCGTCCATCGGCACTACCGGAATCCTTTTCGCCTTGAGATGGTTGATGCTCTTGTTGATGACGATCCGCTTTAACCAGGCCCCGAAAGTGCTTTCGTACTTGAACCGCGCCAGGTTTTTAAAGGCATCGACAAAACTGTCTTGTACGACATCTTCTGCATCTTCTTTGTTGCCCAACATGCGCATACCGATATTGTACATGGCATCGACATAGAGCGAATACAGCTGGTATTGCGAGCTAGAATGTCCGGTCTTGCACTTTTCTACAAGATCACGATGCGTAAAACGGATATCGGTTTCCAATTGGATTAGGCTGTTTTTTAACCTCCTTAAAGCAATAATTCCACTTTAAAGACAATACGAATTTAGGATAGTTGCATAAAGGAGGGAAAAATGCTTGAAGTTCGAAGCCCGCCTGCCCACCAGAGGCGGGTAAACCGTAAGTCAGGTTTGAAGTTAGAGGTGCAAAGTGCCAATGGAAAAACCCCGTACCTGCATGGGGGCAGGCAGGCCTCGTATTTTTTCTGTCTTACTTGGGCTGGCTTTGCCAAATAATGTTCATGATCTTCCATTGTCCGTTGACCTTGGCAAGATGAAAAAGGTCAATGCCCCATTCGGCGGTCAACTTGCCCGTAGCGGTCTTGTCATTGACCTCCCAGACTTCTATTTTCTTGGGCGAATTCGCCGTGGCCTGTTTGCCGTCTTTGTTCCATTTGCCGGCAAGGTCGTGGAGTTGTTGATAGGTCATCGGCAAGTTGTCTTTGTATTCGCCTGACTTCCCATCGAACCAATACCCGATTTTTCGTAAGGTCGTATCGACACTGCGTTCGATCAGTTCGGGTTTGACCTCATACAGTGCGTTGACATAATCTTCAAGGGCGGACTTTACCGCTGCCTTATCGTCTTGCCCAAATGCGGAGACCGAAAACAAAAGAGTCAAAATAAAAACGAAGGGAGTGAATTTTTTCATGATAAAATTTTTTGATGATGAGTTTTAAAGCTACAATAATTGAGAGGATCTACCAAGGCTTGGGCATTTGACCTGATTGCTTCCCTATTAACTGACCAGGTTGGCCGCATAAACAAGTACTTTTTCCTCTTTTCCCCTGAGTGCGATACTGTCTATTTTTTCGAAGGCCGCGCCTTGGCCGTTCAATTGATCGACCAAGTTGCCCGAAACCAATAATTCACGGCCCAACGCATTGCACTTTGCCTGTATTCTGGCCGCCACATTGATTGTATCACCGTGGTAGGCGATTTCCTTTTTATACTTGCCGACCTCGGTCACCGTGACGATGCCCGAATTCAAACCTGCCTTAAAATGGGGCATCAAATTATAGGTATTCAAATAATGGTCCCGTCGCTTCTCGAGTTGGTTTTTAAAATTGTAATAGGCTTGTATACAATTTTGATTCCGTAGGCCATCGCGAAGTTTCCAAGTGAGAATGGCCTCATCGCCTACATACTGATAAATTTCAGCCTCATTCTCAATAACAATGCCCAAATCGTTAAAGCAGTCTTGTATCATGGTGCTGTAGGTGATGTGCCCCAGGTTTTCGGCATGGGTCGTCGAGGACTGTAGGTCGAGGAACATAAAAATACGCTCTTCTTCACGAGGGTTATAAAATTTACCGCGGAGAAGCTTGGCGAGATTGTCTTTTCCCAAAAAAAGATTTATCTGGCGCAAACAGAACATGAAAATATCCACACAAGTGATAAAGAAGTAGATGGCAAAACTTCCTGGTTCAAAAGCAAATGTGAGGAAGTCAACGGGCTGCCCTACAATGAAATAGGAGAGCACTATAAGCAATGTCACAAAAAGTACGGCAAACAGTAGGCGCAACAGCAAGAGCTTTCCCAAGGAAAGCTTTTTATATCCGTGTTCCTCGGTCAAAACCTGTGCATAACCCGATAGGGCACCAAATAGAGGACCTATCAAGAATGAAAAACCAATGGCCTTCCACATTTCAAACTGTACAGAACCCAATTCCTGGGTGCCTTCGCCCCTTACGATACATAGAAAAATAAAGGCAAGGGTCCAGCCGATGCTATAGTCCCTTATGATTTTCCATCTGCGTCGGTTCTTGAAATTCATGCCGGGAAGGTACGAAGTATGAAGTGGGAAGTAAAAAATAAGTGTGGTGCTCGGTCGGCAACTTTTATCGGAGACTGGGCGTAGTCGAAGTCGGGATATGATTTTGGGACGGCTATTCCTCAATTATGGAGTCGATCCATTTGTTGGCGGTTGATACGCGGGCAAGAGCCATAACCGAACCATATTTGATTTCTCGATTCAAGGCGCCCGAAACGATACCGACCAGCACCATTTGTCCGTTATGGGCCATAAATACACCGCCGCCGCTATCGCCCTTTGACCCGCCGATTTCTAGTTCAAGCGGAGTGGCAGCACCAAAATGATTGAATTTCGCAGTTTCAGGGCTATCGAAGTCACAGACCATTACATTGGTACTGAATTCCCTATTTTCAAAGGTCCCTCCGATGGCATCAACGACATTCTGCCCACCAAGTTTGAGTTGTTTTCTTGGGTCGTCCATACCTGTTTTTCCGTTGCCCGTATAGCCGTAGCCGATTTTTGTGATGGTCTGCCCTAACTCCTTTGCCCCGTAGTACCGACGGGCGGGAGCAATATTCAAAACGGGCGCTTCCAATTCTACCAAGGCCATATCTCGCCCCGTCCATTGGGTTTCTTGTGCGTTAGGTTTTATTTCGGGATGCCTGATGATCCGTTTTGTTTTATAAAAGGCATCGCCGAATTTCCAGACGGAAGTGTCCTTAACAAAATGTTGTGCAGTCAAGACCCATTTCGGGGCGATCAAGACCCCAACGGCATAATCGGTGCTTTCAACGGATTCGGCATAGCGTCCAACACAGTCGAATTCAGCGCGATTTCCGATTTCCCGGTATTTTGTTAATTCGGTATCATGCCGTATGATGCCATTTGGGCCGTAGAGAACTTCAGGAACTGAAGATGCCGTTGAGCATACCAATAGGGTTAAAAAAGTAATGTCGCGAAATATAGTGGCCTTCGTCATGGAAAAGTTTTTTTAAGATTGCAGCAGCGCATCACCGGTATGACGACGAAAAGAGAAAAGTGGTTACCAAATTACAAGGTATTCACAGTTTTAATACAACCCAGGTATGAACTTAGAATTACGAAGTACGATTTACTTCAACCGTACCAATTGGCCCTTACGTTTGTAAATATTCTTGTAATCCCATTGAATGGATTTTGACTTTTCAAGCCAACGTTTTAAATCGTTCAAATCGATTTGATTTAAGGAGGTATACAAAACGGAGGCATCCTTGAATTTGCCGGTGCCGGGTTTAAGGCCTTTTTCTTCAAAGTCGGCCCCGCTCCAAAACATCAGCCGTATGCCCGCCTTTAATTTGCTATACCCCACAATGGGATTGCCTTCCAAAAACCAAACGGGATGCCGATGCCAGATTTTGTTTTCGGCCTCGGGCAGCCCCTTATCGATGGCTTCCGCAAGCCGATTACAGATTTCTTGCTCCGACTCGGATTGTTTGTTGTTGAATTCGGCGATTTCAGGTAGCATGTTGTAAAAATATAAAAGTTCGAATTGGTACCGCGGCTAATTTGGTTTGCCAAAGTCGGGGCACGATCTTGGGATTGTTTTTTGAACCTTGCAAAGCTCCTCCCCTTAACCAAGGGGAGGTTTCCGACCTAGGAGGACGGAGGGGTCTGAGGAAGGCCGGCGGCAGCATTGAAAGGTATTTAATAAAAACTTTACTGAAATTGTCAACCTTTTCGTACGGAATACATAAATAATGGAAATAAATTATTAACATAAATCTATTATTATGGCTTCAATCGAATTTGTACCCGGTTCCAATCCCAAGAGATTGACCGAAAGATCAAAAAAACTTCTTAAGGATATTTTTCAGGCCCAGGAAGTATCGAGGTTTATTAAATACAATGAGCTGGTGGGCTATAAGCCAAATCCCGATGATCCCGACGGACCATGGCCTTGGCCTTGGCCCGGACCGCCATGGTGGCATTTGGTCTATGGAGATCCCAGCCCACAACCGTCTTTTCCAAACATCTTGCAGGGAGAGCTTTTGTTCAACGCAGTCTTGAAATCCGATGGCAATGAGGGGAGTTTTTCATTTATCGACGCGATAAAAAGGGAGGGTGTCTTTCAAGAGGCCCTTAAGGAGTTGTCAGTGCAATTATCGGATGCCCAGAAATCCATCGAGTCCAAGATGAAAGCGCTTGGTTAGAGAACCATGGATGAATCGGATAGAACGGCCCAAAGTGGGCCGTTTTTCCATTTCTTACCCCATGATCTTGGGATTTTTTTTGAACCTGGCAAGGCTCCCCCCTTAACCTGTACTTAGCCTAGTCGAAGTATAGGGGAGGTGTCCGACCTAGGAGGACGGAGGGGTCCGAGGAAGAATTTTGAACGAAATATGAAATACGAGCTTGGAAGCCGACAAGGTAGGCCGGAGGTAAATGGAAAGTCCCCTCTCCTAAATCCTCTCCCCGTAGGGAGAGGACTTCAATGTCTCGGTTTCCCTACTCCGGAGGGACTAAGGGAGGACTTATATTGCCTTCAGTTGCAAACCCGTCTGCCACCAGAGGCGGGTAAACCGTCAAGGCAGCCTGGCGGTTTCGATGGGAGCTCAAATAGGCAATAAATACCTAAACCCAGGTATTGATCAGGCCAAAAACATTAGCAGCACCCAAAACAAGTTCGAAAACCATTCCTTGAACGATTTGTTTGTTTGGTTTTCCGTCAGAGTTAATACTAAGCAGCCTTCCAATTAAAAATCCAAGAAAAAGCAGGATGGCGACGACAAAAGAGGTAAGGGTCAACTGTGGAATGATTGTTCCCAACAAAATGATGATTCCCCCAAACAACATCACGGCGCTTACGCCCCTCACTTCGTTTAACAGGTCGACATCATTCGCAAGTTTGATTCCAGAACTCTTTAAATAGGTTTTTGCGGGATTGCTTAATCGCATTATACCTACAAAGAGTAATAGAAGGCCCGATAGGGCTAGGATAACGATTTTGATAATTTCCATTTTTAATTGCTTTTACGGTTATTTTGGTACAAACGTATTACCGGGTTGTGACAGCCTTGTGTCAGGGGTGTTTTTGGTTTTTTACATATTCCTCAAAATAGCTTTGTATGGTCATGTTATGGGGGGTGAAGGTTTCGTTTTGCGGAACGAGCGATTCTAGGAAATCGATTCGAAAGGCCCTAAAGTCCTTTCTTAATCGACAATAGGC
Organism: Aurantibacter sp.; assembly: GCA_965215845.1. Taxonomy (GTDB): domain Bacteria; phylum Bacteroidota; class Bacteroidia; order Flavobacteriales; family Flavobacteriaceae; genus Aurantibacter_A. The sequence goes on along the minus strand of CBDCEL010000003.1, from coordinate 489,382 downwards.
AATGAGCAGAAAATTTCCATGGATGCTATAAATGGCAAAGGGCTCGATATTCCGGGTGGTACGTTTATTTTCTGAGGAAACATAGCCGATCTTTACCACCTGAAAATGGATAATGGCCGATTGGATCTGCATCAGGTTGTTGCTCGTTTTCTCCTTCTGCTGATGGCCGCCAAAGTAGATCCGGTCCGCCAACAGATCGGCATTTCCTTTTTGGGAATATCGCAAAATGGATTTTATTTTTTCCAGGGCACTGGATACATTTTCACTGAACGATCGGTCTTTGTTATGGATCACCAACTGTTCCACGGTAATCAGGGCATTGGCTTCATCTTCGGTGAACAGCACAGGGGGTAGGTGATACCCCTCCATGATGGAATATCCTTTCCCTTCTTCGGTAACTAAGGGAATCCCCGATTTTTCGAGTGTACGAATATCGCGGTAAATGGTACGTATACTGACGTTGTGCCTTTCGGCCAAAAGTTTTGCCGTGACAATTCTCTTGGACTGCAATTGGGTGATTATGGCCGTCAATCGCGAAAGTCTTGGTTTTTCTTTTTCTTCCATAAATAAGTACCCCTTGTTTATCGGTCATTTATTATTGACAACAGATCGATGGTCTTTTCCGTTGGTTTTTCGTCCCCTAAAATTTGGATGGTATGCTCACCATAGGGTAGGTCAAGTTTTTCAAAAATCTTGACGTAATATTGACCATGCTCGCTGGCATGGTTTTCAAGGCTGAACTCACCATACGATTCCCCATCGAGTAGAATACGCACAACACCTCCCTTCGGACTCCTATATGCATAATATTGGACTGCCGTGCCGGTAAAGCTAAGCTCGGCCTTGCAATCGGCATAGCCTCTGGTCAAGTAGGCCCCTGAAGCATTCCAATTTTCATAAGTGGTTTCGAATCCCTCATAGATCCATCTTGGGTCGTTGTCTTCGATTGTAACCCATGGTACTTTGGTTTCCAAGGCAACGGCGACTTCGATCTCGGATGGTATTTTGGGAATGATCCAATGGTCATCGTGTATCGCGCCACCCATTAGGCCTATAACAATGCTATCTATTATCGCGATTCCGCGTTTTGACATGTCAGTGAAATTGTCAATGGGTATAGGCATATCGTATCGTGTACGTGCTATATTATAGTTGTCGGAAAAATCAGTTTTACCAAAATGCTCCTGAAGTTCGCTATGTCCGTATAACAATCCGAGCAATCCTCCCCAGGTCGCCGTCGGGTTATCGGAATCCCATCCGCACATTGCACCTATTCGAATGGTTTTTTTATAATCGCCCTCACCATAGAATAGACTGACCATTGAGGCCGCAAAGTTGATTCCCGCATCCCAGGGATATTTATAAATGTATCCTGCGGTTTCACTATGCTGATAGCGTCGGGCCAGTTCATCCCGCGTTTCTTCCCAATTGTCTTTATCAGGATTGTTTTCATACGCCTTTCGTACAAAATCATACATATCGGCGATATAGGAGGTATCGGGTATGCGTTTCCGTGCCTGATCTGCCATCCATAAAATCTGTTCTTTTCGTTCCAGCGTTTTATCCACCGATGCCGTCAAGGCATACATGATCACGTAGAATTCAGCGGCCCATTCCGAATGCAGGTAGGCGGTGGTCCGTATCGGAAGATGGGCCAGTTTTAATGCCACATCGGGACGCCCTGGAGAAAAGGCCCCGAATATTTCGGTCGTCAATTGGGCATCGATCATATCCCACATCGGATTGTTTTCCGGAAGCGAGGTAGCCGGTGGAACCGTCCCATTTTGCATTTGGTCAAGAGCCGACAAATTGGATACCCAAAGTAGGGGCAAGCCAATATGGTCTTGCCAGGCTTGGCTAATCTGTTCGCCGGTGAGCATATAATTATTGGTTTCTTCGATGGCAAATTGATAGATATATTCAATATCGGTATCGTCGTCCGCGCCCCAGGGATCCTGGTTGAGTACATAATCAAATTTTCCAGGGCCAAAATCGGAGTCCGTAAAAAAAGGGAAGTCTGTTTTCCTGTTTTCCGTAGGCAATCCCGTCCAATTGGCGATACAGGATCCCAGCCAAAAACCCTTGAGTTTGTCCCTATACTCCGTTCGGTTTATGATAAGTGCTGCTTGGTCCGGAGAAATGGTTTCCGATTTTTCCAAGCCCTGCCCGAACACCACAGGGAACGAAAAGAGTATTAAAACGAACCCAATTTTTGTTGTCATTTGCAGTACCATGTTACCAAACTTGGTTTAACCAACCCTGAAAATATAACGAAATCGTTCAACAGGCAATTAAGAATCAACCGATTTCGTATTGACCTACGGTGATTATAGTGAAAAGAGGCAAACCGCCTTCATATACGTTGCCCAACAAATTCGGTAGTTTTGTGACTAGAACCATACCTTATGAAACGTAGATCATTTTTCGAAAAAACCACGACCGCCCTTGTTGGATTGGGGCTTACATCAACTTCTTGTGCAACTACGACCAAGGAAGTCGCCCAGAAATCGTTTAAGACCTGTGTTACCCTTGATCAAAACAAGGTGTTCTTTTATTCCGAGGTAATCAAGGAAGCGATAAAGGTGGTGCATATTGCCGATACGCATTTGTTCACGGATGATGAAAGGGGAATGCCCTATCGGCAATACAGCGATCGAATGGCGAAGGCCTATAACCAAACCACCCATTTTCAGACACAGGCGGATACCAACCCCGAAGAAGCTTTTGAACAGGCCTTGGCCTTTGCAAAAGAAGTAAATGCCGATGTGATTACCCTGGTCGGTGATATTTTTAGTTTCCCGTCCGAGGCCGCCATCGAATGGGTACAGTCCAAATTGAAGCAGACAAACATTCCCTACATCTATATAGCAGGCAACCATGATTGGCACTATGAGGGCATGGAGGGCCCTTTGGAGAGCTTGCGCGATACCTGGATCGAAAAGCGACTGTTGCCCTTGTACCAGGGCAATGACCCTTTAATGGCGGCCTATGATGTAAAGGGTGTTCGATTTTTGGCCATCGACAATTCGACCTACGAGATCAACGCAGATCAATTGACATTTTTCAACGAACAGGTTGCCAGTGGGGTACCGTTGGTGCTGTTGGTGCATATTCCCATGTACGCACCCGGTAAAAGAATTTCCTTTGGGTGCGGAAACCCGAATTGGGGAGCGGCCACCGATGTCAACTTTGAATTGGAGCGGCGCCCCAAATGGCCCGAAGGCGGACATACGCAAACCACCCTTGATTTTTACAGGGCCGTTTTTGACGCCCCCAATCTTTTGGGCATTTTTGCGGGACATATTCATCGAGATTCCATTGAGATTGTCAAAGGCAAACCGCAGCTCGTTGCAGACGACAACGCCAGTGGGGCTTATTTGGATATCGATTTTCTACCGATGGAAAAAAAGGATCAGCTATTGCTTTAAAAAGATGGATCGGTTTTTCGGCTGCCACACAGCACCCCGGTTGCTCCCGATAGCTATGGGGTAAGGGAAGCTTTTTTATTTATGCCGTTTGTCATGACAAGTTCTACATATTGAGACTAACCATTTTATAGGTTCTTTTCCAATATTTTTTTTAGCGTATCTCTTGTGATGAACTTCTGTAGCGCGTTTACCGCAATAAACACATTTCCAATTGTCACGTTTAAGGACTACATATCGTTTCCTTCTCCAGGCGTCAGATTTGAGGTATACGTTCCGATAATAATTCCGGCGACGAATACGCTTCCAGTTAAAAACCGAACGCTTAACAAGCCAAATAACAATTCCAAAAGCTAATAATAGTATAATTTCAGAGTCAACCATTATTGTCCCTTACATAGTTCTCCTTTAATGAACTATTTAAGACTTATAATATTGTCTCCAGATACTGAAGTCTATTCTAGTGTCCACAACATTCAAGATTTTATTGCCATGAGCTGCCGAAGGGCAGTCATTTGGAAATTAATTGTGATGGTATGGTACACTACCAGTTGCAAACTGGCGGGAGGGGAGGTGGGGACAGCGCATGCGGATTTGTATGTGCATGAGCTATAACATGGTGTTAACAATTGATTTTCTATTCATCAGCCAAGAATCACTTCTCTTAGAATCCGTCCCCTTTCCACCCGAACAGATCTATCATTGGTTCCACTTCTCGAAGTACGAACATAAGCCGTTACGTCCGGCTCATTATTCGCGGCGTCTGGGTCAAATGAATCCAATTTGTTATAGAACACAACTAATCTTCTTTTGACAGTTGATGCCTTGAGTGATTTGTTCTCCGATATCAATAGTTTATATACCTCTACGATTAAGGAAAAGAGATCTGCCTTCTTCCAAATTTTGTGCTTCAAGTCAAACTCTAATAGATTAATAAAATCAAAAACCGTGTTAAAACTCTCAGCCAGATTCCCCCCCTCTTTAAACTCATCATTATACCTAAACAGATATGATTCTAATTCTTTGTCTCTGTGAAAGTAGGTCGACATCACCGTAATTATGAGGGATAAGGCAAAACGCGTATCGCCCATTCTTTTCATATCTGTTGATGTAAATACTTTATTCTCTGAAAAGAAGTCGTGACTTGCTAGTTCGTCAGCAAATTTCTTTATCTCTCCATCAAACCGAGCATTGTTTATCTCCATTGGATTCAATGCATAGTTCGTTGAATTTATACGCATGAAAATGGTCTTGATTTCGGAGATACTAAGACTTCCTAAATCCCGAACTACAACATCGTAATCCAAAAAAGCTTTTTTGTCTTCAAGATCTGTGTACGGAGTAATGTCTTGCTCCAGCTTTAATGTGCCATTAAAATATTCGTATAAAGTGGTAATCCTTTGCTGACCATCTACAAGTACCTCTGTTCCTTCTCCGGATTCTTCATTTACATCTCCAGCAGCAATATAAATCTCTGGAAATGGGAAGCCCTCTACCACCGTTCGCACAAATGCATTGCGATGTTTGTTGGACCACACGAGCCTTCTCTGGAAGTCTGGTCTTGGAATCAATTTTTCGTCCTTAATTCCTATTAACAACTTTCGAAGCCTAGTATTTGTTGCTGTTGTTTTCATTCTAAATAGTCTTACATTTTTCTATTGCTTTAATATGATAGCTTTCAAGGTACTCCCAGTCCTTATAGAGGCCGGCTCGCACTTGATATGGACCAAAATCCCCTGAATTGGTGAGCATTTGAAAGAAGTCCCACCATTTACTTGCAATTTCGAAGTCTTCATCAGGCGGTAATTTATCAGGTCGGATCCACCCTTCGAATAAGTAACTCATGAACTTCTTTTTGTTTTTCCAAAAAGAACCTTTTCTATTAAATAGATAGACTTCTTTCCATATTTTGTCGAAGAGCTCTTGGGAGACTATAGCAATATCGAGGTCAGAATCATCGTCAAAGGGTCGGTACCGTTTCTTCGACTTATGAGGCTTATCGACAATAGAAAAGCCAAGTTTCCCTGAACCTACTATCATAACTTGGCTGGGATGTAGATGGTAGTAATCAGCTATAACCTCCTTTAAGTCAAAGTACTGGGATTCGGTCAATATTCTTGACGGCCCGTAGGTAATGTGTTTTCTTACCATCTCAAGCGGTGCTTTCCCCTTGAGATCTTTCTTGAACGCCTTTATATCACTTTCCAGGCTCACCTACGAATTTATTTTGCTGCTAACACAGAAATATAGATCATGATCTAAGAATCTTTTATATAATTCCTACAAATTTAACATTTTAAATTTCGTTGAAAAACCCTACATGCCATCAGTTATGTTTAGTTTTTAACAAAATTGTATCGCTGATAACTCTCTACGGTACCGAAAATCTCCGTTAGCGGCGGACAAGTGCGGCTAGTGGCACCTAATACTTGGAAGTTGGCGAGAGTCGGGGGGAGTTACCAACTTTAGAGGACCGGGCTAGAGCTTTTTATGGGAACCGTTGTTCTCGACGGGCCTTTTATGAATCGAGTTTTGAAATTAATGCAATAAACTCGTTCATCCCCCTATGGTTACTTCTTTCCCGGGCTTTTTGAATTGGGGTCATTTTTGATTCTTGATGTGTTTCGTTATAATTTGAATATCCAAAATCCAGGAACAATTGCGTAACTCTGACGATATCTTCTGGAGTTGAAATTTTTGCTTTATAACCATAATTATTTGGCCAGCAAAAGTGCTCGGCAATTAGATAAAAGGGATTCAAGTTTGATTTTGTGCTCAATTGATCCAGGGCCTTATTTTCATTTAAATACGATAGCAGAAATTTGAACATTTCTATATATTCCTTAATCGAACCATCCCTGTTATGGCTAATAATTCCTCGGTATATCGACCATTTGGCAACATCAATACTGAAAAGATCGGGGCATTTTTCCATGGCCAATTTCAGGATTTTTGGATAGCCGTACCAGGAAGAACAATAAACAATCCCCTCGAAAATACTTCCCTCGGGGTATGATAAGGGGGGTGATTTTTCATTGGGGCATTTTTCCAATAAGTTTTCGATCAGTTCCATATATTCATCCCTTACAATTGAACTTATGTTTGGGATCACACCCTTTTCCAAGACGCTGACCAAGGTCTTGATGGAACTTTTGGAGCTGTCATACTTCCCTATACTGGGATCTTCCTTGAGGTATGACGAAAAGCCATATTTAAGAATTTCCTTTTTCACCCCATTTCTTCTGGCTTGGTTGTATAGGGTTTCAAACATGGGCCTGCTGCAATAGGGATAGGCATTGGGATCTGCCCCGGCATCAAGCAATAGATTTGCCAATCTATGATCCTCGTTTATGATTGCGTTGCAGATGGGAATCCCAAATTCTGCCGGATCTGCTGATTTTGTAGCCGCATTCGGGTCCGCTCCGGAGTTTAGGAGCAATTCACATATTTTATAACGTCCAGCCTTGCTGGCGATATTTAAGGGGAATTCATAACCATGCTTTTCTTGGGCATGGACCGGTCTTAAATCAACATGGGCAAGACTCTCGTCACGGGCGAGCATTTCTTCCACCAATGGAATGTCGTTGGATTCTATGGCAGCTTTAAATTTGTCTTTGACCAGCTGATTCATTTGCCATATTGTCTTATTTCTTTATGCCTGGGGAAACGGTCTCGTATAGCTGTTCATTGTTGGCTGCTGGCTTCACTTTTAAATTCTTTTCGTGTCATAACCAAGGGAATTCCAATCAAGACCAAGGCAACCATATTTATTAAAATTACATTATGAACTGCCCCATAATAAATTGAAATTCCACTATCAATGATGAACCAGGATAGAAGTCCGTACCACATGGCCTTATAAGCCCAAATTTCTTTCTTCTTAAATGAATTTTCCGAAATCATGACCATGAGAACATGAAATCCAACAATGGTTCCGCCGATAATTCCAAATAGCCAATTCTTAAATTCCAAAATATTCGGCTCAAATTCACTTCCGTTGAAGAAGACATCTTTTGTATAGTCATTGTGTATTTCAAAGAAGAATGAATTGCCTGCAAATGCCACCAATAGCCCAACTACAATTGTCATAACGTTTGCGTATGTCAACCATTTTTGCCAAAAATTAAATCTTCTATCTTCTTTGTTCATTTTTTTCTGTTTGCAGCGAACGGTTTGTGTATGGTGTACATCCCGAAGGGTGGGTACTATACCCCTAGTTGTAAATAGTTTTTTATTCTTTTTCAGGTAATTCAATTTTAATCATTTCGGCTTCTCCAATCTTTCTAGGTCCTTCATGTATCCACCATTTCCGTCCAATATTTAAATACTGCTCAATTGGTTGATGCGTCAAGAATCTTGCAGTCACATTTTGGGTTGTACCTGGTTCCAATAAATTATTTTCACCAAATTGAAAGTCTCCTATAAAAGTATATTTGAGTGTTCCATCTTTTTCGTATTCAAAGACATGATTTGGTTGGTACCCGTTTCCGATTGGATTTTCTCGTCCGCCTTCTTCTTTGGAAAATAAAGTCAATCTACATTCCACATGATAAAGAGGGGGAGTTTCTTCCAAATCAAAGTCTGTGATACTCTTATCTGTGTACTTGCCCCATGCGAAATGGTCAAAGACTTTAGAGTAGCCTTGGTCTAACCACTTCTTAAAAATCAACTTTCCATTGAAGTAGAGGTAGAATTCGTTATCGTCCTTTATTTCCTTCTTGATTATCATTTTAGCTCTGTATCTCTTTTTCTGAGTTTCTCAATTATATCTTTGATTTCTAATTCCAATTGATTTCTTTGTTTAGTGCTTAACTCATTTATAACCAGGCCAAAATATTCTAAATTACTTTTTACTTCATTAAGAATATCAATCTCTGATTTAGAGTTAATTATGCCGCTTAAAAACCTCTTTTCAATAGTGTCATACTCATCGTCAGGTGCCCCTCCTTTTATCAATCCGATTGGATCCCAGTTAATCACCTCTTCATGGACAAATTCAACCAATCTGATGTAATAATTATCATTTTGCATATTCCTTCTAATTACCTACAACATAAGAATATGATCATTGATCATATTTTATCTGTTACACAATTTCCCGCACACCAGCCTAGTTAGTGGGGCGGGGGACAATACCGGTACGTTTGGCCCAGTTCAACCACATGCTGGCCATTTGTGCGACCCGTTCTTGATGCTGGGCGGAGAGGTCGTTCATCTCGGTACGGTCTTTTTCCATATCAAAGAGTTCCCAATCGCCCAGCGCCAGTTCATCCGTTTTATCCCATAGAAAAGCATTTTTCTTACTGGCCTTTGAGACCAATTTCCATTTGCCCATACGTACGGCACGATTGCCCTCATGTTCCCAAAACAGGGCTTCACGCTCCAGTGCTCTGGCCTCAAATGCCCTTATCAGGCTTTTGCCTTCCATCGGTTGTATTTGATTTCCGTTATGGGTCTGCGGGTAGTTCGTTTCGCTTACGTCAACACAGGTGGCCATGATATCGATCAGATGGGCAGGTTCGGTACGAAATTCTCCTCCACTTATTTCCGGATCTATTTGGGCGGGCCAATGTACGATCATGGGTGTTGAAATACCGCCTTCATGTACCCAGTGTTTGTACTCCCGAAAAGGGGTATTGCTGGCGTTCGCCCAATTCAGTCCGTAGGCCGTATATCCCTCAGGAGGGCCGGGCCATGCATCGCGCATCAATTTGACCGGCTTGCCATCCCGGGTCACCGACGGCACCATCTCGGTCTGCAGCGCATCAGGGGCCATGGGTTCGGGCGCTGCCTCATCGCTACGGTCCGCGACCCAATCCAATTCCTCGGCACAGGCACCATTGTCCTGCAGATAGATGATCAGCGTATTTTCCAATTGCCCCTTCGCCTTAAGTGCATCCACCACCTGGCCGATACCTTCGTCCATCAAGCTGACCATCGCCGCATAGGTTTCCATATTGGCGAGCTCCCATTCGCGATCGGCGATGTCTTTAGACCAGGGTACAATAAAAGAATCGCGGGGGGTCAATTGCCAATCCGTTTTGGCCAGCCCCAACTCCTTCATGCGCTCGAAGCGATTTTTTCGCATGGCATCCCATCCCTGGTCGTAATGCCCTTTGTATTCGTCGATGGCCTCTTTTGGCGCGTGCATGGGCCAATGCGCGGCGGTATAGGATAAATAGAGAAAGAAGGGATTGTCGGTCGTGTGCCCTTTGATGCGTTCGACCGCATAATCTGTAAAATCGGTGGTGCAGTAAAATCCGTCGCGCGGGGCCACGTACGCATTATCCAAAGTCAAGGAGCGCGGGTCGTACAAACTTCCGGCACCCGAGATCATCCCAAAAAAGGCATCGAAACCCCTTTGCCTGGGCCAATTGTGCTTGTCTGGGTTTTCAATGACATAGGGGGTCACGTGCCACTTACCTGACATATAGGTGGAATAGCCCGCACCTTTTAACGCTTCGGCAATCGTGACCGCATTTTTACTCAGATCGCCACGAAAGGCAGGTGTTCCCCGGTCGTATACCATATGGCCGACCCCGGCCTGTTGGGGGTATAGTCCCGTCAACAAAGAGGCACGGGTCGGGCAACAACGGGCCGTATTATAGAATTGCGTAAATCGGAGTCCGTTTGCCGCGAGTTCGTCCAGTCTGGGGGTACGGATTTCCCCGCCATAGCAGCCAATATCGGAATAGCCCATATCATCGCCCATGATCAGAACGATGTTCGGCGGATTCTTTTTTTCTTTTTTCGGGTCGGGGGAGGGCCCGCAATTCAAACAAAGGGTGAGACCTATGATCAATACCAGCCAATAGAACTTTTGCATACGTTTAATTTATCCAAACCGCCATTTCGCCCATTTCGAGCTGTGCCGATACGTCTTTGAAAGTCACCACAGTAAAAGAGACAGATCGAATGGGATAGTCGAGATACTTTTTTGAAATCTGGGCAGTTTCTTCTTTTAAGATTCCAGCTTTCTAAAAATAGGGAACTTTCATCGATAACCGAAGTGGGTTAAAAATTATTACGGGCATCGTTCGGGCTTACGGATTCCATTGTAGGGATGTTAAAAAATGTGAATTGTTCAAAGGCGTGCAACCCTCGATTTTCTGAATTGTCTCTAATGGCAATAACCCGCCTAAAAAGTCGGGCAGGCAAATTTTAAACCTCCTAAAAGGGACAATCAATGCTTTTATCGTTTAAATTTTTAAAAACAATAGCTGTTAGCTGTTGGCTACTGGCAATGCTTTTCTGCACCTCCTTAGAGGCCCAAACCAATTATACGATCAACGGTACCATTACCGATAAAAGCAATGGGGAGACCCTGTTCGGGGCTTCCGTGTTTTTGACCGGTACGACCATCGGGGTGGTGACCAACGAATACGGTTTTTATTCGATCACTGCCCCCGAGGGCAACTATACCTTGAACATTTCCTATTTGGGGTATACCGATATCAATCGAGAGATCGAACTCAATAGCAATCAAAAAATCGATTTCGAGCTGGCGGAATTCTCCACCAAACTCGAGGAGGTGGTGGTCGAGGCCGATGAGCCTGAACGGGCCTTGTTGCGAAAACCCGAAATGAGCGTGGCCAAGATGAACATCGCCACGGTCAAACAGATGCCCGTAGTTTTGGGGGAGGTCGATATTTTAAAGTCCTTGCAAATGTTGCCGGGCGTAACCAGCAACGGTGAGGGTACGGGCGGTTTTCATGTGCGGGGTGGAGCGGCCGATCAAAACTTGGTGCTGCTCGACGAGGCCATTATTTACAATACGTCACATATGTTCGGTTTCTTTTCGGTATTCAATGCCGATGCGATCAAAGACCTGAAACTGTATAAGGGAGGTATCCCTGCACGTTTCGGGGGGCGTGTCTCCTCGGTGCTCGATGTACGCCAAAAAGATGGTAACAGCAAACGCTTTGCGGTCAACGGGGGCATTGGTCTGATTTCAAGCCGCTTGGCGCTTGAGGGTCCCTTGTTCAAGGAGAAAGGTTCCTTTTTGGTGGCTGGCAGGGCCTCGTATATCAATCTTGCGCTTATGGCGGCCGGGGAAAAGAACCGTGTCGGCTTCTATGACCTAAACCTAAAAACAAACTATAATCTCAATGCCAACAATCGATTGTTTTTGTCTGGCTATTTCGGAAGGGACAGTTTTAAATTCGACCAGCAGTTAAACAATAGTTGGGGCAATAGCTCGGGCAATTTGCGCTGGAACCATATTTTCAACGAAAAACTGTTTTCGAACCTTTCGGCCATCGTTAGCAAATACGATTACGACCTCGGCATCTTGCAGGAGGAATTCGAATGGGTCTCCTCGATCAACAATTACAATCTGAAATACGACCTCAAGTATTACTTCAGCGATGCATTTAAACTCGATTTTGGGCTGAGCGGCATCTATTACGATTTCGACCCGGGCCAAGTGAGGCCGACTTCGGAGAGTTCTGAGATCAATCCGCTGTCGCTCGACCGTAAAAAAGCCTTTGAAAGTGCCTTTTATGCCAATGCCGAACACAAGTTGACCGACAAGCTGACCATGCAATACGGCTTGCGCTACAGTGCCTTTAACCGCTTAGGCGGGCAGGCCTTGCAGGAATATGCCAACGACCAGCCGGTGGTCTACAATTCCGCTTTGGGGATCTATGAGCGCGGCATTGCCATAGGGGAGACCGATTACGAAAAGGGAAAGTCCATCAAGCGTTTTGGCAATTTCGAGCCGCGGGCTTCCCTGGCATATCAGTTGAACGGGAACTCCTCGATCAAGGCGGGCTACTCTCGGGTCGCCCAATACATCCATTTGTTGTCGAACACTTCATCGGTCACCCCATTGGATGTATGGACGCCCAGCGGAAAGTTTATCGAACCGCAGTTATCGGATCAATATGCCTTGGGGTATTTCCGAAATTTCAGGGATAAAAAATATTCCCTTGAGGCCGAGGTCTATTACAAAACGGTGGACAACCGTATCGACTATATCGACGGTTCCGAATTGGTCGGACAGAACACCATCGAAACGGAAATCCTCAATGGGGAATCACGCGCCTACGGACTCGAATTGTTGCTCCGCAAGAACGAAGGCGACTTGACGGGATGGATCGGCTATACACTGTCAAAGGCCGAACAACGTACCCCCGGAGGCACTGCCGGAGGTCCGGGCATCAACAATGGCGATTGGTATTTGACACCTTTTGACCGCACCCATGACATCTCGGTTTCCGGGGCCTATAAACTGAACGACAAATTCAGCTTAGGGGCCAATTTTGTCTTTCAGACCGGGCGGCCCGTAACCTACCCGATCGGGCAATACGAATACGAAGGACTTTCACAGGTGAGTTATGCCGACCGCAACTCCGATCGGCTGCCAGCCTATCATCGCCTGGATCTGTCATTGAACTACAAACCGAATCGCAAACCCGATAAACGCTGGAAAGGCGAATGGGTACTCAGTGTGTACAACGCCTATGACCGCAGGAATGCCGCTTCGATTTCCTTCGGGCAGAATTCCGAGACCGGGGTCAACGAAGCCACCCGAACGGCGATTTTCGGAATTGTTCCCTCATTGACCTATAATTTTAAATTCTAAGAAGATGCGGAAAGAGAATCAAGAATCTAGAAGTAAGAATCAAGAACCAAGAAAAGTCTTGGTTCTTGGCTCTGACAGCGTAGCGGTCTTATATCGAACAATTAAATCGGCAACTATGAATAATTCCATAAAATCAGCAATTCTTCTATTAATCCTTGTAACGGCCTCCTGCACCGATGTCATCGATGTGCCCTTGCAGACCGAGACACCACGATTGGTGGTCGAGGCCTCTTTGGATTGGGAAAAAGGCACCGTTGGCAACGAACAGACCATCAAATTGAGTACGTCGACCGAGTTTTACGATACAACCTCAAGACCGGTTGTGACCGGTGCCTCCGTCCAGGTGACCAATGACAGTGATGGTACGGAGTTCATCTTTACGGATGAAAACAACGGGGAATACATCACAACCGAATTTGTACCGGTCATTGGACAATCGTATACTTTGGAGATTATCTATAATGGAGAAACGTACACGGCCCAGGAGACCCTGAATTCAGTGACCGAGATTACCCGCGTTTATCAGTCCACCGAGGATGGCGAAAGTGCAGATGACTTGGAGGTGCAGGTCGTTTTTACCGACCCCCAGGAAGAAGGCAATCACTATATGTTCAAGTTCCAAAGGCGGGGAGATCTGTTGCCCGATTTGGAAATCGGGGACGACGAATTTGTCAATGGTAACGAAATCGAATGGTGGTACGAATTGGAAGGCGACGATGACACCGAAGAGGTAGAAGGGTTTCAACCCGGGGATGTGGTTGACATTGAAATGTACGGCACATCGGATGCCTATAATAACTATTTACTGGTTTTATTGAACCAGGGCGGGGTCGCTATTTTTGATACCACTCCGGTTGCCGTTCGGGGCAATGTGATCAATTTGACCAATCCCGATCGATATGCCCATGGCTATTTTCGGGTGACGGAAGTAAATCGTACAAGCCATACGTTTGAGTGAATCAAAGTACGAGGTACGAAGTTAGAAGTACGAAAAATATGAAATACGAGGTCAGAGGTACGAAGTGGAAAGTAAAAGCGGGCGTTGTGTTCGGTCTGTAAGGATTATTCGGAGACAGGCACAATCGAAGTCGGGATATGATCTTGGGATTATTTTTTGATCTTGGGAAAGCTCCTCCTCTTAGACAAGAGGAGGTGTCCGACGTAGGAGGACGGAGGGGTCTGAAAAAGACTTTGGACGAAATACGAGCTAAGAAGCACGAAACAAAAAGTAAAAAGTAAAAAGAACCTCTGTTCCGACGTTGGTGTTTCCACTTTTACAAAACCTGTTCCCCCTCCTTTGAAGGGGGTTAGGGGGATGTTTTTATCGTTCAACAATTTCAAAGATAATCTCTCGAAAACACCCCTATAATCCCCTCAAGGGGATAATTCTCTAGTATTATTTCTCCGCATGGGAAAGACCTTAAAGAAAGTCAAACTACGCCAGAGCCACTCCAACGGCCCATAGTGGAAGTATTGCAACCAAAGTTTGCTCGTCCACATTTGAAAGATGATGATGGCGATAGCGATCAAAAAGGTGTAGAGGTTTCTGAGTTCCCCAATAAGTCCGAATCCCCAACCGAAGAGCAGCAAGGTGCCCAAAACACTTTGCAGCACGTAGTTGGTCAAGGCCATCCGACCATAGGGAGTGAACTTTCGCAGCCATCGTTCCGGTTTGATTTTGCGATAGAGTATGATGAACAAGGCGATGTAGATCATCGTCATGGCAAAATTCGCCAGGTCCATGGCCGAGAGTCCGATCATGGCCAACCAATTGTCCATCGTCACATTTTCGCCAAGACTTATGAATACACCGGCCGTTGTACCAAAGGCCAAGACAAAAAGTACGATGGACCAGATCAATACTTTCTTGGTCAATTTTTTCTCCTCCCGAAAGCGTTTGAAGAAACCTGAACGACCCACAAACAAACCTATCAAGAAAAAAGCGAAGGTATAATAGCCCCTTCCGAAAATACCATACTGCACATTCAATTTATCAAGATGACCGTCGACGGCATTGGTGGCGAACACGTCCCAGATCGTGCCATATTTAAGGGTGTTGTAATATTCCATTACCCTGGGGGCCTCTTGGTCCGTTGGGTCGATATCCAAAAAAAGATGGTCCGCTCCGAACAAGGCAAAAATGAGGTATCGGCCCAATCCAAGAAACAACAAGGCTGCAAAACCCAACACCCATTTATTGTCGATCTTATAAAAAGGAATTAAAAATATACCGAGCAGTGCATAAATCGTGAGAATATCACCACGATAAAACAGGCTGTGCACATAGCCAATGGCAAAGAGCAATAGCAGGCGCCACAAGAACCTTCCACCAAATGCGACTCCTTTTTTGGCCCCATTGTCCATTTGAATAAAAAAGCTGAGTCCGAATAAAAAGGAAAACAAGGCGATAAACTTTCCCCTTAGGAAGATTCCGATAAAGGCATCGACGATTTGATCGGCGACTCCGACGCTTACGGCTTCATAAAAACTTGGTGGTGCCATTGCGGCCATATAGTTCTCGACCATATGGCAGATGACGATTCCTGCAAGGGCAAAACCCCTGATGGCATCGATGATATCGATCCTAGCTGATGTTGATGACATGTTCGTTGATTGAAGTTGATGTCTAATAGACGGTTGCATAAGCCAAGATGTTACACTTTCAAGGCACAAAGTTTGAGGTACGAGGTGCGCAAACAGGGTAAAACCAGTTCGTGCCTTGTACTTCGCACTACCAGTTTCGTACTTCGTACTTTTTCGTTCATTTTATGGAAAGTTAACTTTTCCTAAAAAGGGTATTACAGTAATGCAAATATCTTATTTTTAACCTATGGCTATGATAACAAGAAAAGGGTTCCGGTTTACACCTTATGAAGCCCCGGAACAGACTCCCTTTGACAAACTCTTCGATATTTTTCAGGAACTGATTACGCATACCTCGGGCGATTTCGATGAAGCGATCGATTGGTTGCGTGAATTGGACAAGGAATATGAATTGACCGATGACGATTACACCATCGATGATTTTATCGAGGATTTGAAGGCCAAGGGATATATTCAAGAAGAATTCGATCCCGATAGCTATCAGGAGGGCGAAGGCGAAGCGGGTGAAGGTGACGAAGGTGATGAAGGCGATGGCAAGGGAGGCAAAATTTCCATTACCGCCAAAATGGAGCGCATCATCAGAAGGCGGGCCTTGGACCAGATTTTCGGAAAACTGAAAAAAAGTGGTTCGGGGAACCACCGCAGTAAGTCCGCCGGCCGAGGCGATGAGCACACCGGTGATTTTAGGGAATATCGTTTTGGCGATGCCTTGGAACAAATTTCGATGACCGAAAGCCTAAAAAATGCCCAAGTCAATCATGGTATGGGGAACTTCACCCTGAATGAAGAAGACCTTGTTGTGGAGGAAACCCATCACAAGGCCCAAATGAGTACGGTCTTGATGATCGATATCAGTCATAGCATGATTTTGTATGGCGAGGATCGAATAACCCCCGCCAAAAAAGTGGCCATGGCCCTGGCGGAATTGATCACTACCCGATATCCGAAAGACACATTGGATATTCTGGTCTTTGGCAACGATGCATGGCCGATACCGATCAAAGATCTGCCGTACCTGAAAGTGGGTCCGTACCATACGAACACCGTGGCCGGATTGCAACTGGCGATGGACATGTTGCGCCGAAAACGCAATACGAACAAACAGATTTTTATGATAACCGACGGAAAACCCAGCTGTTTGCGGTTACCTGATGGCACCTATTACAAAAACAGTGTCGGCCTGGACGACTATATCGTGGAAAAATGTTATAACATGGCGCGCCAGGCGCGAAAGCTGCACATTCCGATTACGACTTTTATGATTGCCGAGGATCCTTATCTGATGCAATTCATCCGTCATTTTACCGAGGCGAACAAGGGCAAGGCCTTTTTCACTGGACTAAAAGGATTGGGCGAAATGATTTTTGAGGATTACGAGAATAATCGGAGGAAGAGATTGAAATAAGTTGGAAGACGGAAGACCGAAGCTGGAGGTTTGTTTATGGGATTCCCCCTTTGAAGGGGGCCAGGGGGATGTTTTAACGGAACGTTAAATGTTTCTACAAACATTTATTTAGAAAAGAATAATTATGAAAGACCATTTCGATTTGTCGGATTTAGAATTCGAACAAGAATTTGAAAATTGCCGTTTGGATCCAAGATTGTTCGATCATGAGGCCCATTTAAGGTTGGCGTGGATACACATTACTAAATATGGAATTGAAAAAGCGATTCAATACATCCAAATACAATTAAAAGCCTATGTCAAACACTTGGGAGCTGAAGATAAATATAACACAACGGTTACCGTCGCCGCAATCAAGGCAGTATATCATTTTGTCTTGAGATCCAAATCTGATAATTTTCAAGATTTCATCGCCGAATTCCCAAGATTGAAAAACAATTTTAAGGGGTTGATGGATAGCCATTATGGTATTGATATCTTTAATTCCGAAGAAGCGAAAAAAGAATACTTAGACCCAGATTTATTACAATTTGACTAAAAGAAATATACAATTGAAATACAAGGAAATCTCCACCCTAGGAGAGTTGAAGAAAGCAGGCTACCAAACCAAGGGCATCAAGGATGAATTGCGCGATAATCTGCGCGAAAAAATCAAGAAAGGGGAGCAGACCTTTTCAGGAGTCCATGGCTATGAGAACTCGGTAATTCCTGAATTGGAAAGGGCTATTTTATCTCGCCATAACATCAATTTGCTGGGCTTGCGAGGGCAGGCCAAAACGCGATTGGCGCGACTGATGGTCAATTTGTTGGATGAGTACATTCCCGTGGTGGAAGGTTCAGAGATCAATGATGACCCGATGAGGCCTATGTCTCGTTATGCAAAGGAAATGATCAAGGAACAGGGGGATAAAACCCCGATTTCTTGGTTACATCGCGATGAGCGTTTTTATGAAAAATTGGCGACCCCTGATGTTACGGTAGCCGACTTGATCGGTGACGTAGACCCCATTAAGGCAGCAAACCTGAAATTGTCATATGCCGATGATCGTGTCATCCATTTCGGCATGATCCCACGTGCCAATCGCTGTATCTTTGTCATCAACGAATTACCCGATTTACAGTCGCGCATTCAGGTTTCGCTGTTCAATATTTTGGAAGAGGGAGACATTCAGATAAGGGGCTTCAAATTGCGCCTTCCCCTGGACCTGCAATTTGTGTTTACGGCCAACCCCGAAGACTATACGAATCGTGGTAGCATCGTCACTCCGCTAAAAGATCGAATAGGGTCGCAGATCTTGACCCATTATCCCGACGATATCGAAACCGCGAGAAAAATAACGGACCAGGAATCAAATTTGGATCAGCGCCAGGTCGATTCGGTGTATGTGCCGGACATTGCGAAAGATTTACTTGAGCAAATCAGCTTTGAGGCCCGAAACAGCGAATATGTCGATGCCAAAAGTGGTGTAAGCGCGAGGGCAAGTATCACGGCATTTGAGAACTTGTTGAGCACCGCCGAGCGACGTGCCCTGCTAACGGGAGCCGATTCCACCACAGTACGCCTAAGTGACTTTTTGGGGGTAATTCCGGCAATAACAGGGAAAATAGAATTGGTATATGAGGGCGAGCAAGAGGGAGCCGATGGTGTTGCCGAGATCTTGATCGATGACGCCGTAAAGTCATTGTTCCCCGAATATTTCCCAAAAATCAACAAATTGGAACGCAAGGACGAAGAAACGCCCTATGACGAACTGCTCTCTTGGTTCTTTCAGCAAAGCGAGGGTTTCGAGCTGCTCGACGATTTTACCGATGAGGAATACAAACGGACACTGGACGGTATCACCGAACTCAATCGATTGGTTAAGGAATATCAACCCGATTTTCCAGGGGAGGACAGCTATTTTTTAAAGGAACTATTGCTTTGGGGATTGGTTTCCCATAAAAAACTAAGCAAACATCGATTTTCGGAGGGCTATCAATTCAAAGATCTTTATGGAAGCTTTATCAGTGGATTATAATTTGCCGACTATCGGTTAGAGCCTGCCTTTGTCGGCGGATAGGCGAAGTCGAGATAAAATAGCATTTCGACTCCGCTCAATGTGACAGGAACAAAAAAGCCCTTCAAAGTGTTGAGAAGGGCTTTCTGTTCATAGCAATTCCATTCCACTATGCCTGCTGGTAGGCAGGTAAATTGAAAATAAAGGAACTTCCTTCCTTGGGTTTGCTCAAGACGGTAATCGTCGTATCGTGCAAATCCATGATCTTTTTTACAATCGCCAACCCTAGGCCATATCCTTGTTTTTTTGCGCTTTTATCTACCTGTTTATAGCGGTCGAAGATATAGGGTTGTTCGCTTACAGGTATGCCCGTGCCCGTATCGGTAATATTTATTTCGATGTTCTTTCCCTTTTTGTTGAGGGAGAGGGTCACTTTTCCCTTTTGCTCGGTGTATTTTATGGCATTCTCGATCAGATTCTGCAATGCCCTTTCAACAAGGCTTACATCTGCATAGACCATGCAATTCTCCTCGGGATTATCCAACTTAAGGCCGATTTCTTTTCTTTCCGCCAAAACCTTGAATTTGGCGATCAAATCATGGGAAAGCTCGGTGATTGAAAATGGCTCTTTAACCGGGGTCACCTGTTCAGCCTCCAATTTTGAATATTCAAACAATTGATTGATCAGGTTCGAGAGCTTGTCGACATTATCATGGGTAATCTGTAGATATTCCTCTTTTTCCTTTTCGGACAAGGTTTCACGCTTCATTTGCAGTGTTTCGACATATCCTTTTAAGACGGCCAGGGGCGTGCGCAGGTCGTGGGATACATTGGCGATGAGTTCCCTGCGAAGCTGATCTACCGATTGCATTTTGTCCATATTACCGACTATGGTGTCAGCCATCTCGTTAAAGGAATTCGCAAAAATTGCAATATCCGATTTATCGGGATTTTCAATACGAACATCTAGATCCCCTTCCCTGAATTTTCGAACGGTACGGGTAATCAATCGTAAGTTTTTTGTGAGGAACCAGATGGCCAACAATCCCAAAAGCGTAACGAAAATCGTGGTCAAAAGGGTGGCTCCGATTCCCAATTTGGCAAAATACTGCCCCATAAGGGTATTGCTTACCTCCTGAAACTTATTGCCCGCAAGAATGATATAAATAAAACCTTCATGGCCATTCACGGCATAGGGGGCTGCTGAAAATATCTTTTGCTCGCCTGGATTTCTGGGATCGTCACCCAGCATAAATTTTTCGCCTTTGTTTTCGATAAATGAGTTAATGGGGCCGAGGGCAACACTTTTTGTGGCATCCTTATCGTCGGGGTCCAGCACGACCGAATACAAAATTTCACCGGTCTGGTTGAGCAGGTAGACCTCAATACCTCGATTTACGGCCATCATATCATGCATCAGGTCTCCGAAAAGCGGTTTGTTCACACTGCCGTCCTCCAAGAAAGGGGATGCATTTTGAAATTTTTCCTCTATAACGTGGTTGGCGACCTCGGCGTGAAGGCGTTGTGTGGTTTCTTGGTAGTGCTTATTGGCGAAATAATTGGTAATGAGCACATAAGAGGCCCCCATTAGCAGTACCAATAGAATAAATGCTATCCACAGTTTTTTGACCAGTTTTGGGGTCAGTGTTTTTTCGCCTTGGCTCATGTTGTGATGTCTTCGTTAAATTTATATCCCACTCCCCATGTGGTCAGAATATAGGTCGGATTTGCCATATCGGACTCTATTTTGGCCCGTAATCGATTGATATGGGAATTAACGGTATGCTCGTATCCCTCGAAATTATAACCCCAAATGATATTCAGGAGCTCGGTTCGCGTATAGTTTCTTCCCGGGTTTGATGCCATAAGTACCAATAGTTCAAATTCTTTTGGTGAAAGCTCGATTCGTTGGTCGCCCAACAATACTTTTCTCTTGTCGACATCGATACGCATACCCTCGGCCGAAATCGTAGACGTGTCCTTCTCCTTCTCACTATTGGAACCGGTTCTTCGAATGACGGCCTTGATTCGGGCCAATAGCTCCCGAATACTAAAGGGTTTCGTTATATAATCATCCGCCCCAATTTCGAGACCCAAGACACGGTCGATTTCTTCTGATTTGGCCGTGAGCATGATTACCGGGGTGCTTTTTTGGGCACGTAGCCTCTTGCAGATTTCTATCCCGTCCATGCCGGGTAGCGTAAGATCCAACAGTATCAGGTCATAATCATTTTCCAAGGCCATTTTTAGGCCCAATTCACCGTCTGCCGCAGTGGCTACCTTATAGATAAGGTCGGTCAAATGAATTTCCAGAAGTTTGACGATTTCCGGGTCGTCTTCAATTATCAGAATGTCTTTCATATTACGGTTACGAATCAAGTTAAAAGTTATCACAATTGTATCACAAAGAGGTAAAATTGGACCTGGGGCAAGGTGAACGGCCCAATTCTCCTGTTTACGGGGCTTGTGTGCATTACAAGCCGATATACTAGTCGAAAAGTTCACAAAATGCTAACAATATTCACCAAAAAGTTTATGGTTTTGTGACCTCCGCTAGACAAGATAATAGGAAGTTTGTTTATAATCTAAAAACATAGTTGTTATGAGGAAAACATTACTTTTCAAATTTAGTACCATTAATCGTTGGGTTTATCCAAAATGGATGCCGTCGCTTATGGTGCTTTCAATGTTGATGTGGGCCGTGCAGGCCAATGCCGCCGTTCCCCTTCAGGCTCCTGATGTAGATGGGGGTACGATTACTGGAGGGCCTTTTGAATTCTGCGTTGGTGACGGTCATGAAGACCATGTTTCCGATGTTGACCTCAGCGGTAATACGGGCTCCAATTCGCAATGGGTCGTGACCGATGAGTACGGAAAGATTTTGGGCCTACCGCCGAATCCTGAAGCCGTTAATTTTGACGGTGCGGGCGCAGGTGTATGTCTATTGTGGCATTTGAGCTATGAAGAAGGTCTCGAAGGACTTGAGGGTGGCAATAATGTCGATGATTTGGTCGGGACATATGATTTTTCCAATGAAATACGGGTCTACCGTAACCAGCCCGATGCGGGCGAGCTTGTAGGCGGTCCGTTTTACATCACTGTGGATGGCTATCCCGATATGGTTTCCGGTATTTCGATAACGGGAACACGATCCGGTAGCAACAGCACTTTTGTGGTGACTTCGCCGGAAGGGGAGATATTAGGAATTCCACCAAGTTTGGAGGCCGTCGAGGGCATCGACTTTGATGCGGCCGGCCCTGGCACATGTCTGATTTGGCATTTGCGTTACGAGGACGGACTTGAAGGATTGGAGATGGGTCTGAACGCAAACAACCTAATGGGCTGCTACGACCTATCTAATTATATAGAGGTGGTAAGAATACCGGCCGCTAACGCCGGTGAAATTACCGGTGGACCGTTTCACTTCTGCGTTGATGGAACCCCTGATATGGTATCGGGAATTGCGACCGACGGTACCGGGGTAGGCACGAATAGCTCTTGGGTCATTACCGATGACCAAGGGAAAATTCTAGGCCTTCCACCGACTTTGGAGGCCGTTGAAGGTGTCGATTTTGATGGCGCCGGGGCGGGCACTTGCCTAATCTGGTACCTGCGCTACGAAGACGGGCTCGAAGGGGCCGAAATGGGAATGAACGCCAATAATCTCAAGGGAAATTTTGACCTGTCGAACCCGATTTATGTGGTCCGTTCGGAAACAGAGGGAGGAACACTCAATGGAGGACCCTACCATTTTATTGTGGATGGAACCCCCGATATGGTAACGGGAATCACCCTGACCGGACCTCGCTCAGGAAGCAACAGTACCTTCGTAATAACGGATGACCAAGGGAAAATTTTAGGATTGCCGCCGTCTTTGGATGCGGTCAAGGGCGTAAACTTCGACGGAGCCGGCCCGGGAACTTGTTTCATTTATCACTTGCGGTATGAAGATGGCCTGGAAGGTCTTGCACCGGATTATAATCTTGATGAGATAACAGGTTGCTACGATTTGTCAAATGCTGTTGAAGTGGTCAGGACCGCAGCCGCGGAGGCCGGTGAAATTACCGGTGGACCGTTTCACTTCTGTGTGGATGGAACTCCTGATATGGTCTCGGGAATTGCGACCGATGGTACCGGGGTAGGAACCAATAGCTCTTGGGTCATTACCGATGACCAAGGGAAAATTCTTGGCCTGCCACCAACCTTGGAAGCGGTAGAAGGCGTCGATTTCGACGGTGCAGGGGCAGGAACCTGTTTGATCTGGTATCTGCGCTACGAAGACGGGCTCGAAGGGGCCGAAATGGGCATGAACGCCAATAACCTCAAGGGGAATTTTGACCTTTCCAACCCGATTTACGTGGTTCGGTCGGAAACCGATGCCGGCGAACTGGTAGGAGGACCTTTTTATATTACGGTCGACGGATACCCTGACATGGTTTCGGGCATTTCAATTACAGGAAAACGCTCAGGGGCCAATAGCACGATGATAATCACGGATACCGAAGGAAATATTTTGGGCATACCCGGTAGTATATCGGCCGTCGAGGGAGTGGACTTCGACGCCGCCGGACCTGGTACCTGCCTGATTTGGCACCTGCGTTACGAGGACGGTCTTGAAGGATTGGAAATGGGGATGAACACGGCCGATTTCGTCGGATGTTACGACCTATCGAACTATGTGGAAGTGGTCCGTTCCGAAGCAATTTCGGGCGGTACTGTGGCCGGGGACGACTACACCTTCTGCGTCGGCGATGACGAGGCCGACCACGTGTCCAGCGTCTCGGTAAGTGGAAACGTGGGCCCTAACTCACAATGGGTTGTGACTTCGCCCTATGGTGACATACTCGGTCTTCCCCCGACACCCGAAGCAGTAAATTTCGACGGGGCAGGTGAGGGCACCTGTCTGATTTGGCACTTGAGCTATAAGGACGGGCTCAGCGGCCTTGAGGTGGGCAATACCACCGAGGATCTGACCGGCGACTACGATTTCTCTGACAACTATGTGACCGTCTATAGGAACCAACCGGAGGCCGGCGAGCTTGTCGGTGGTCCGTTCTATGTTACGGTGGACGGCTATCCCGACATGGTATCGGGCATTTCCATAACAGGAACGCGCTCCGGCGCCAACAGTACCTTTGTGGTCACTTCGCCTGAAGGCGAAATCTTGGGTATTCCACCTAGTCTTGAAGCGGTTGAAGGAATTGACTTCGACGCAGCCGGACCGGGTACATGCCTCATCTGGCATTTGCGCTACGAAGACGGACTCGAAGGACTCGAGATGGGGCTGAACGCCAATGACCTAATGGGCTGTTACGACCTATCGAACTATGTGGAAGTCGTGCGTACCCCAGCTATTTCTGGTGGTTATATCAATGGGGATGACTATACTTTCTGTGTCGGCGATGATGAAGCAGACCATGTTTCAGATGTTACCGTAAGCGGCAATACGGGATCGAACTCACAATGGGTGGTCACCTCGCCCTATGGAGAGATATTGGGACTACCGCCCAGCCCGGAAGCTGTTGATTTCAATGGCGCGGGAGCAGGCACCTGCCTGATTTGGCACCTGAGCTATGAAGATGGCCTTGAGGGCCTCGAGGGCGGAAACAATGTATCCGATCTGACGGGTACCTATGACCTTTCTGATAATTATGTCACCGTCTATAGGAACCAACCCGAGGCAGGAACGTTGACCGGCGGACCGTTTTATATTACGGTGGACGGAACACCGGATATGGTATCGGGAATAGCAATAACCGGAACAAGATCCGGAAGCAACAGCACCTTTGTGGTGACCTCCCCAGAAGGTGAAATATTGGGCATACCCCCAAGTTTGGACGCCGTTGAAGGCATCGATTTTGACGCTGCGGGCCCTGGTACATGCCTCATCTGGCATTTGCGCTACGAAGACGGACTCGAAGGACTCGAGATGGGGCTGAACGCCAACGATCTCTACGGTTGTTATGATTTATCGAACTATATCGAAGTTGTTCGCACAGAGGGAGCCATGGTCGATGGCGGTATGGTCAACGGTGACGACTATAGCTTCTGCGTTGGGGACGACGAGGCCGATCATGTTTCAGATGTTACGGTAAGTGGAAATATGGGCTCGAATTCGCAATGGGTGGTCACTTCGCCCGAAGGCTTAATACTGGGTCTTCCGCCTACACCGGAAGCTGTTGATTTCAACGGCGCGGGAGCAGGTACTTGCTTGATCTGGCATTTGAGCTATGAAGACGGCCTTGAGGGCCTCGAGGGCGGTAATTATGTGGCCGATTTGACGGGCACCTATGACCTTTCTGACAATTATGTCACGGTCTATAGGAACCAACCCGAGGCTGGAACGTTGACCGGCGGACCCTTTGAGTTTGTGGTAGATGGTACTCCTGATATGGTATCGGGCATTTCGATCACAGGTACACGTTCGGGAACCAACAGCACCTTTGTGGTGACCTCGCCCGAAGGCGAAATCTTGGGTATTCCACCCAGTCTTGAAGCGGTTGAAGGAATTGACTTCGACGCCGCCGGACCGGGTACATGCCTCATCTGGCACCTTCGCTACGAAGACGGACTCGAAGGACTCGAGATGGGGCTGAACGCCAACGACCTAATGGGATGCTATGATTTTTCAAATTCAGTTGAAGTCGTAAGGTTGTCAAATACCAGTGGTAAGGGTACGATAAGTCTATATCCTTCCCCGGCGGTGAACGTTGTCAATGTTTCATCGAAGTCGTTTGACACCGAGAATGTTCAAATGCGCATCTATGACTTTGCAGGAAATGATATTTCGTCAAAAGTCAGAAGAATCGATTCGAGCGACCTTTCGTTCGATGTTCAGTCGCTTCCTTCAGGTATTTACTTTCTAAGCCTTAGAAATGGCAAGGGACAGGCGGTAACCGAAAAAATTGTAAAAAGGTAGTACGTGTTTTAGTTTAAATTGCTTTATGAAAAAAGGCCTTGTGAAAACAAGGCCTTTTTAACTTAAGTTTTTCTTTCTACAATCTATTCCCAAGAATCGATATGCTGGTTCATATCGTCAAAATTGTATTCCCCGACCTTGTCCTTTCGATATTTAAATGCCAACAAGGTCAATCCTATCAATACCACATAGAGAAGCAAAATGAGTAATCCGACTGGGATGAAAGTGCCCGGTATTACGTGGTTCTCGTACTGCCCGTAGCTGAAAAGGATCAGCAGCGTATCAAAAAACTTGAAGACATAGACCGCGCAAATGGCATAAAGGGCGTATTCCAGATTTCGCATTTTGGGATCTGTGACCTCCTCTTCCTTGATCTTAAACCAAAGCACATAAAGAAATCCGAAATGTACCAAGGTCAGAATCGGGAAAATGTAATTGTCGATTTTAAAAAAATAAAATTTATTGGTATATAGGCCATAAAAATTGAAAACAATCAGTAGGACCAAGACCGAAACGGTCATTGTCAATATGCGTTTCCACGGAAGTATCCGTAATATCGAGTCCATAGTCAGTAGGTTATAAGGTTTGGGGAACCCTGTGGTTTAACTTAGAAAACGTAGCCATGTTTCGATTATTTTATTTTTTCGACAAAGCGCATCAAAGCACTCCTTAATTAAAGGCATTTACTTTGGCAACTTTTGTTCGTCAGAGGGCAATAAAATCAAATGTGACATTCCTTTTTTATGATAGCCAGCCTTTGTTATGAGCCATGCGCGCAAAGTAGACCAGTCCAACGGAAATTATCAAGACCAGCATTGGCAATGCCATTGAACCAGAGCCCATAACCTCAAAGGTATTGCTCAGAAAATACATATATATTTGATGGCCAATGACCCCGATCAAGGAAATCAACAAAACAGGGCGTGCCCACTTTTTCCTCAATAGCAGGGCAATACAGCCCAAAACACCGCCCCAAACGGCAATTGCATAGGCCCCTGTCACCCATGGCGGCCTAGATTCATGAAGCTCACGTTGTTCCTGGGTCATGGCCTCCAAGGCCTCAACCGGCATAAAGGCATCCATTAAATAGGCCCCCACACCCGCCAAGTTCCATAATAAGGCGAGAATACTAACCACCCAGAACCAAGTTGGTGGTTTGGTCATTGTTTCACTGGTCATAATATTGTTTTTTGTTGGTTATATGGGAGACAAAATACAAAAAAATGGACTAGCTTCGGATTTGTCAATTCTTTTGGACCAAAATGAAGCAAGGCTATAACCACTATCTGGTGAGAATCCAATTTTTGGGATTCCGATATAGTGGATGGCAACGACAACCCAATGTGAAGACCGTTGAGGGGATGTTGCTCAAGACCCTCGAATTCTTATTGCCAGGTAGAAAATTAAAGATTTTGGGGGCAGGTCGCACCGACGCCAAAGTCTCTGCCCTTGATGCGGCATTTGAACTTTTTTTGAAAGGCCGGCCGATTCTTGGGCTGGAAGATTTTTTGGCTCAGTTGAACTATAATTTACCTGCTGATATTAAATGTGTTGAATTAGAAAATATAAATGAAAACTTTAATATTATTCAACACGGAAAATTGAAGGAATATGTCTATCTGTTTTCCTTTGGTGACAAGAATCATCCGTTTTGTGCCCCTTTTATGGCCAATATTCTTGAAGAGCTCGACATTGAAACCATGAAGGTGGGCGCCTCCCTTTTTGAAGGCCGACACGATTTCTCCGCATATACCATAAAAGACCACGGGAATAAGAAAATGACGAGGTCGATTTTTTCTTGCAAGATCAAAAGGAACACTTTGTTGGAGGCCAACTTTTTTCCAAAAGAAAGTTATGCCATGCACATATCCGCTAAGGGATTTTTACGCTATCAGGTGCGCATGATTATGGGGGCATTGATTCAATTGGGCAAGGGGGAATTGCACATCGAGGATATCAAAACCTCATTGACCAATGGGGTGTCAGTTGATTTCAAATATATCGCGCCGGGCTCAGGTCTTCTTTTGAACAAACTTGAATTTGAGTAGGCCGTTTCGGTTCAACCGGACTCAGTCAAAAAGATCCGACGATAGATAGCGATCTCCGCGATCACAGACAATAGAGACAATCGTGCCGCTCTCCAACCGCTCGGCGAGCCTTAATGCCACCGTTGCCGCACCACCGCTACTCATTCCGGCAAAAATACCTTCCTCAAGGGCCAATCGCCTGGCCATTGCCTTTGCTTCATCGGTGCTGACTTCCATAATATCATCCACTTTTGTACGGTCGAAGATTTTGGGCAAATAGGCTTCCGGCCATTTGCGTATTCCCGGGATGCTCGAACCATCGGTAGGTTGGGCACCAATTATTTGAATGTCTTTATTTTTCTCCTTTAGGTAGGTCGAGGTACCCATTATCGTTCCGGTAGTGCCCATGGCGGAAACGAAATGCGTGATTTTTCCCGCTGTATCGCGCCATATTTCGGGTCCTGTGGTTTTATAATGGGCCATCCAGTTATGGTCATTGGCAAATTGGTTCAACATAATGTATCCGTCATCCCTAACTTTTGCCTCCGCATGATCCCGGGCGCCTTCAATGCCTCTTTCAGATGTGGTAAGGGTGACCTTTGCGCCATAGGCCCTCATGGTCTGCACCCTTTCCTTGGTGGCATTTTCCGGCATTACAAGTTCGATATCAAGCCCATAGGTTCCGGCAATCATCGCAAGGGCTATTCCGGTATTGCCGCTGGTCGCCTCGATTAATTTGGAATCCTTTTGAATCGCACCTTTTTCGATACCGCTTTTGATCATATTGTAGGCTGCCCGATCTTTGACGCTTCCCCCGGGATTATGACCTTCCAATTTGAAGAATAACCTGATATTTCGATTTTTGTTCAAAAATCTAGATTCGACCATCGGGGTATTGCCGATCAAATCTAAAATGGACTTAGTCATGGGATAGGGTTTTGACCTTGATTTCAGGAATGTGAAAAACGGTGGAATGGGCGGGAACGGAGGAGGTGACCCATGCATTACCACCGATCACACTATGTTCCCCGATTACCGTTTTTCCGCCCAAAATAGTGGCATTGGCATAAATGGTGACATTGTTTTCAATGGTAGGGTGCCTTTTGGTCCTTTGAAGCTTCTTGGCAACATAGTGTGCACCCAAGGTGACACCCTGGTATATCTTCACATTGTCCTTTATCACGGCCGTCTCCCCAATGACCACACCGGTAGCATGGTCGATAAAAAAAGACTTTCCGATTTTTGCTCCCGGATTGATATCGACCCCGGTTTTTTGGTGTGCATATTCGGTCATCATACGGGGTACCAGGGGAAATCCCACTTGATAAAGTTCATGGGCCAATCTGTAGATCGCAATTGCATAGAAACCAGGGTAGGCCATGTATACCTCTTCGATCGACAACGAAGCCGGGTCACAACTTACGATGGCCTCCGCATCGAGATTCAAGCTTTCCAAAATCACAGGAAGTTTGACGACATAATTCTCCCATAACTTTTGGCAAGGTTTGTCGACTTCCCAACAGGCCAGCTCAACAAGCTCATCGAACTCCTTTTCGAGCAGGCCGAAATTCTTGTCCACTGGGGTGTCGATATCGAACAAGGTATAAAAAAGACGGTTTGTAAAAGCCTCTACCTTTTCCTTGAGCTTGAACCTGAGATTGGGCTGTTTTTTATTTTTGACAATATTGTCTATGATTGCTTGGTAATGCATAGCGTACAGATTAAGAACCAAAATTAACCATTAATTCAAAAGCCTTTCTCGTGAAAAGGTTAACTTTAGCTTAAAATCGAAATGAACTGAGATATATGAAAAATACTTCTGTAAGCCCCAAAGCGGTTAAGTTTCTAAAGCAGCTCGAAAAGAACAACAATAGGGAATGGTTTGCCGGGCACAAGTCAGAGTTTAAGGGCCATGAGGCTGATTTCAAGATGCTCATGGAAGATCTTAAAAACCGTATGAACGTTCACGATGACATTGAGAAGCTAAAGGTTTTTCGTATTTATCGCGACGTACGCTTTTCGAAGGACAAGGCCCCATATAAAACAAATTTGGCTTGTTCATTTTCAAGAAATGGAGCCAAGTTAAGGGGAGGGTACTATGTTCACATACAGCCTGGTGGAAGTTTTATCGCAACCGGATTTTGGGCACCGAACAAAGAGGATTTACTTCGTATTAGAAAAGAATTGGAATCTGATGCTAAAGAGTTTAGAAAAACCATTTCAGGTAAAACTTTAACCAATCATTGGGGAGGCTTGGTCGGAGATGAGGTCAAAACCGCGCCGAAGGGGTTTGACCGAGAGCATGACGACATTGACCTGATCAAAAAGAAGCAATTCATTTTTACCAAAAAGTATAGCGACGGGGAAATCACTTCCGACAATTTTATCAAAAGCGTCGACGATGCCTTTAAGGCGATAAGGCCCTATTTTGATTTGATGAGCGATATTTTGACCACCAATCTAAATGGAGAATCATTGTTAAAGTAATTCTTCTACCATTTCCATGCTTTTATTTGATTTAATGATTGTTGCGATTAATTTTTTAAGGAGCTCAATTTGTATTGGACATCGTAAGGATTGTATGGCGCCTATGCTGAATATGTTTAATTTTGGATAAAACTTGAGATCATGAAGTTTGGAAAAGTAGAAAACCCTGAATTGGTCGATTTCACAATTCCCCAAGACCATCCCGATACGGATAATACCTTGTCGATACCAAACGATGATTCGTTGAATCTATATGTAGGTTGCGCGAAATGGAACCGCCAAGACCTGAAGAATTTTTACCCTAGGGGAACAAAGGATGAATTGGCCTATTATAGTACCCAGTTCAATTGCATCGAGTTGAACGCCACTTTTTACCGTATTTTTCCGCCATCGACCTATATTGGATGGCATGAAAAAACGCCGGATAATTTTAAATTCTTTCCAAAAATAGTCCAAAATGTCAGCCATCTACGTCGCTTGAACGACGAGGCCTACCCGATACTTGATGAATATTTGCACGTTACCTCGAACCTCAAGGAAAAGCTGGGAACCGTCTTTTTGCAGATGCACAACAATTTCGGACCCAAAAACTGGGATAGGGTAGTGCGTTTTGTCGAATATTGGCCAAAGGAGTTTCGATTGGCGATGGAGTTTCGCCATACGGATTGGTTTACCGATGGCAAGGTTGCCGATGAGCTATTTCATCTGCTCAAGGAGAACAACATCGCAAATATTCTTGTCGATACCGCGGGCAGGCGCGATATGATGCATATGCGTCTGAGCAACAATGAAGCCTTTATCAGGTATGTCGGCGCGAACCACCCAACGGATTATGATCGTTTAGACGATTGGGTCGACCGATTGGAGCAATGGAGAGGAAAAGGGTTAAGAAATATCCACTTTTTTGTGCATCAAAACCTTGAATTGGCATCTCCCTTATTATCAGCTTATTTCATTAATAAATTGAACCAAAAGTTGAATGTAGGTTTAAAGGTGCCGGCGACTCTGGCCGAGCCCAAAACACTTTTTTAGCAAGTTGGGAATTAGGAAAACCCTGAATCGGTTCAGTAACTTTCACCGACCGCCACGAACGAATTTGTCTTATGGAATCTGGGAGCTTTAGGGGATGCCATGCAACAGGTGGATCCGAGATAAAACACGGCCAGTTCCTGCAACTTCGAAATAGGGGCGCCCAACGAAACATGGTCCGGCAATTTAATGGTGCCAACGGCAGGTCCGCCAACTATTGAAAGATGCCATACATCACCGGCCTCGTCAGTAATATCAATATTGTAGCGTTCGTTTCTAAATGCGGGAATTGATGGATTTTGCTTGTAAATCCAGGGCCTGAGCACCACAAGGTCGCCGGCCACATGTTGAATTCTTGAAATGGTTCCGTTTACAGGGGCATGAATGCGATGATAATTTTTGTTGTGTAGAAATACGTTGGTATATGAATAGTTCTTGGGAATTGAGCCTTGGGGCACCCCAAAAACGACCGCTATTTCACGTTTATCTTGCTTGACCCGCGATGTGGTCATGTTTTCGACCCTTTCGCTTTCGCACAGTAGTCCTTCACAAGGCCAAACCCAGGCCTCCTTGTTGGTGGGCCGTTCTTTGAATTCCCGTATAAAGAAGTCTTGAAAGCATTCAAAGTCTTCCTTTCCATGGGGAGGCTTGAAATTCTCGAGATACTTTTGCGACCCGTAATTGTATTTTATGTACGGCCCAATTATTTTTTTTGACAAGGGCCTGCTGTAAAATGAGGCATAGCCCGAGGAAATGGAACGCTGAAGATTGCTAGGGATGTTGCCCCATACCTTCAACGACATATAGCGATAAAACCGGGCGCGCCATTGAGGCACATCAAAGACCTTGAAGCCATTATCCTGAATTTTGTTCTCGCCCGCGAATGCCTGCATTTACGAATGGATTGAATTGGTTTTATGGGTCTATGCACTGCATTTACCTACTTAAAAATATTTTTTATTGGCCAAAACCAAATAGGTATTATGAAAACATTATTGAAAAATTAACAACTATTGCCAAATAACATATTTCGATTGTTAAAGGGATTTTCTTCACCTATGTTGTGTTAATTTTGCCCCGAAAACAAGAAGTTATGAGATTTCATACCAGAAAGTGGGTCAAGCCTGAAGATTTGAATGCCAATGGCACCTTGTTCGGGGGGAGGTTATTGGAATGGATGGACGAAGAAGTAGCCCTTTATTGCATTGTGCAATTGGAAAACAAGAAAATAGTGACCAAGTATATGTCCGAAATCAACTTCATGAGTGCGGCCGTACAGGGTGATGTGGTCGAAATCGGTATTGAGGTGGTTAAATTCGGAAAGTCTTCATTGACGGTAAAGTCGGAGGTGCGTAACATGATGACGCGACAAACGATTCTTACGGTCGATAATATTGTGATGGTGAATCTTGATAAAAACGGCAAACCGGCCCCGCACGGAAAAACGAAGATCGAATATGTAAAAGACCGACTAAATTAACTGTTTAGATCTTTTGCTATGGCCTGAACCTCATCCAGCACACGCAAAAGATTTGCTCCCCAAAGTTTGTCGATTTCTTCTTCGGTATAGCCCCTTTTAACAAGCTCTAATGTGACATTGAGTGTTTCCGAGGCATCTGACCACCCTTCAATTCCACCGCCACCGTCAAAATCAGAGCTGATACCGACATGGTCTATTCCGATCAACTTGACCATATAATCGATATGGTCCACAAAATCGGACACGTTGACCGCTGGGGGAACATCTGATTTTTCGGCGACCAGCTCCTTGCCGATTTTCATTACCTTCGGATAGTTCTCAATAAATGCCGCCTGTTGTGCCTTGTTCAATGAGCCAAATTCTGAACGTTCATACCAATCAATGCCCAAGGAATCGGCAACATCTTGGTAAATCGATTTCATATAAGCTGAACGCTTTTCACTTTTTTCGGTGTTCAGGTAAGAGCTGAATGCCACGGTCTGGACTACGCCGCCATTTTCTTTCATCATCATCAGTTGCTCGTCATCAAGATTTCGACTATGTCCGCATAAGGCCCTTGCAGAAGAATGGGAAGCGATTATCGGTGCTTTTGACAATTCGATCATTTGCTTCATCGCTTCTTTGGACGGATGTGAAACATCAATCATAATCCCCAGTCTATTCATCTCATTTACAGCTTCTTTCCCAAGATCACTTAAACCATTATGGAGCCATACACCGTCTTCTTCCCCGGTGTTCGAATCGCAGAATTGACTATGTCCATTGTGAGAAAGCGATATATATCGCGCCCCCAGTTCATGGTACTTCTCGATGTTTGAAAGGTCCTCGCCGATAGGGTATGCATTTTCGACCCCGATCATGGCCACTTTTTTTCCTGTTTTTGCTATTCTTCGTACATCATCGGAGGTCAAGGCCAATTCAATTCTATCGGGAGCCAATTGCTCACAAAGGCGATGTATGGCATCGAATTTTGACAATGCGTTTTCTTCGGCTTTTTTGTAGCCTTCAGCATTTAAGTCTCCTTGACCTGTATAGACTATGAGCCAGGCCACATCAAGGCCGCCTTCTTCCATTTTCGGCAGATTGACCTGCGTTTCCAATCGTTGCGTATAATTTATACTGTCGGTGAAATTCTTGACGTTGATGTCGTCGTGGGTGTCGATTGTAATGACCGAATCGTGAATTCTTTTCGCCTTCTCTTCAAGGGGCTCTTCGAACTTTGTTGCTTTCACTTGCTTGTCCTCTTTACAGGATACTAGGGTAAAAAGACAGAAAAATAGGACGTATTGCTTCATAAAATTGTTTTTCTGACCTACAAATAAAGCCATTTGACAACAGAATATAAAGCATAGGTAACATTTTATTGTATATATGGGATGAGAGTAGGAATTTAGAGACATCCTAACCATACGAGCTGTTGAATTAATGCGGTGAGAATCACCAAATTGGAATGCCCTTCCAATTCTTAGGAAAATAACCCAAATCAAGCCCTTTTGAAATCTAGCGACATTCTTTCCCTATTGTCACGCTTAGAATCCACTTTAAGTGACTTTTCATTTGACGAATTGAGCTTTGACGAAGCTTCACAACTTCGAACGTCTTTTCAGACCTTCAAAGCGGACTTACGGAATACGATCGAAAAAGAAGGACAAGCGCCTAGGGACAATCCCGAATCGATTAAACCATCCGATGATGCCGAGAACCTTGAAACGGGATTGTTAGCAAATATGGGCCACGAAATCTGCGGCCCGTTGAACGGCATTATCGGCTTCACCGATTCGTTGAAAAACACCACCCTTGACGAAGACCAATTATCTCAGGTAAACGCCATTCAATCGGCCTCGACCTCGCTGTTGGAAATCGTCAACGAACTGCTGGAGTATTCGAAACTTGTGGCAGGTAGGGTTCAGTTTCAACGAGTTGAATTCAATCTCTTTGGTTTGGTCAGGGATGTCATGTTTTTGTGTAATACCCTGATTACCAATAAGAATGTGACTCTGACGAGTAGTGTAGGCAAAGATATTCCCGAAAGGTTGATGGGAGATCCCTCGAAACTTACCCAGGTAATTTTGAACCTGATGGGCAATGCCATCAAGTTTGTGGAGGAAGGTGAAGTGCATTTAAATATTTCAACCCTAAAAGGGGAGCGAAACGAACATTTGATCCAATTTGAGATCGCCGATAACGGGATTGGAATAGCTATCGAAAAAATTGACGAAATCTTCGACCCTTATAAACAGGCCGATTCAAAAGCCCAACCAAAATATGGCGGTACAAGCCTCGGTTTGAGCATTGTCAAACAAATTGTCGACAAACTGGGAGGGCAGGTTTCCGTTGCCAGCGAGCTGAATGTAGGCACCACGATAAAATTCACCATGCCTTTTGGCATGGCCGAAAAACCCGTTGACGCCAAGAAGGTGGTTTTAAGCGCTGATGAACAAGGACCCTCAAAGCAGGTGTCCGGACTTAAAATATTGGTTTTCGAGGACAATGAGCTAAACCAGCGATTGATCGAACAACGCCTCAAGGCCTGGGAATGTGAATTACATATTACCGATGATGGCCCATTAGGTATGGAAATTCTTGACAATCATGAGATCGACGTAATTCTTATGGACTTAAGAATGCCAAAAATGAACGGCTTTGAAATCACCAAGCTTATCAGAAACAGCTCGAGCAGAAGAATTCGGCAGATTCCGATAATTGCCTTGACGGCGGATTACACCATTAGGGACAAGGAAAAGTGCATTGCCTATGGAATGGACGACTATTTGCTAAAACCCTTTAGTTCCCAAGAACTATTGAACAAATTGATTTCCAACAAAAGAGGCATCAATCCGCAAGGGGATACATCTGGTGGACGGGATGCCATGATTTCCGAGGAAAAAGATGAAGGTCAACTAGTGAACCTGACACCTTTATTATCACATTCCCTAAACGATATGGACATCGTTGTGGAGTTGATCGAACTTTTTAAGCAGAACATACACGAATTTCTTTCAAATACGCAGGCACATCTGAAAAATGAAGATTTGGAAGGACTGCGGTTCACCTGCCATAAGATTAAGGCGGGGCTAAAAATGATAAATGCAAATAGCCTATTGGGGATTATAGAAGGAATCAGAAATGGATCTGAAAACAATCCCGATTGGAGGCATTTGGAATATCTGCTTGTTCGCTTTTCAAAGGAATATCCGGCAGTGGAAAGGGCGATTGATGAAGCAGTTGAAGAATTAAAGGGAGGTTGAACGATGAGCAACGAAAGGGTTTTATTGGCCGAAGACGACGAGTTGTTGGCGGCATTGTTAAGGCATAGACTTGAAAAGGGCGGATACGAAGTACACATTAGCCGTGATGGCAAGGAGGTAAAAGCGTATCTAAACGAAGTCATCCCAGATATCATTATTTGCGATATTATGATGCCTTATTTTTCGGGCATTGAACTCATCGATTTTGTCAGGAACGAAATGAAATCCAGTGTTCCGATTATTGTAATCTCATCGGCCGGAAATGAAGAAAATGTATTGAGTGCCTTTGAACTGGGCGCCAATGATTTTCTTTCGAAGCCCATAAGCCCTTCAGAGTTGTTAGTGAGAATTGCCAAAGAACTGAATAAGAACAAATTTGCGGGCTAAGTTCAAAACATATCGATTCTTTGTACTAATCGTGGGGCCAAAAATCAATATGGATCTGCTATGGGACCTCACGGCCCTGTTCGCTGCACTGTGCGCCCTGTATTTCGGTGTGATCTTCTTTTTTAGAAGCAAGTTTTCACGAAGCTCTAAAAAGGTCAGGAAAAGAAAAAAGGAACTTGCACCAATGGTGAGCGAGTTTCTCTTTTTTGATGAAAATGCCCCAAAGGAAGAACAAGCCAATTATGTGAACTTGAAAATCGAGATTCGCGAGCTTCTGACCGATAAATTCAGTAGGAGGGTTTTGATCGACATCTTAATGGATTTAAGAAAGGATCTATCGGGCGAAACCCTTAAAAAGCTGTTCGAGCTCTATCAGAGCCTAGGCCTGCATCAAGATTCCTATACGAAATTGAAAAGTTGGTGGTGGCAGACAATCTCAAAGGGAATTCTTGAACTCACACAAATGCATGTCGCCGAATCTTATGGTTTTGTAACAAAATTCATAAATACCAGAAGGGCCACCGTTCGCAAACAGGCAGAGATTGCCATTGTAACATTAAAATCGGAGGGAATCAGCTATTTTCTCGATACGACCAAATATCGAATATCGGAATGGCAACAACTGAAGATTCTGGAAGTATTGAAGAGCAAGAAGGATTTTCTGCCTCCCAGTTTCCAACATTGGTTGATTTCAAAAAATAAGGATGTGGTGCTTTTTGCTTTGAGGTTGATGAAGCATTATAACCAGACCGATGGTAATCAGGCGCTCATTGAATTGTTGAAGCATCGGAATAGCGAGATAAAACATGCGGCTGTCGAATGCATCAAGGATTTTCATGTGGTTGAAGCCCTCGAAACGCTAAAACTTGTTTTTTGGAACAGTAAGGTCGATATCAAAATCCATATTCTAGATGCCATTGGCGCCCTAGGTGATGGGAACGATCTTGTATTTCTAAACTCAATTGGCGTCAAGGAATCAAACTTCAATGTCAAAAGCAAGGCCTTGGCCGCCATCAATGCCATTATGCCCATGAGCATAATGCCCACAAGAGGAATCCAAGATGTCGGTAAGTTCAAAGTGCCAGAGGATATTCCGGCAGATCGATTGAAAAAAGAGGCGTCCGAAGCGTTAGACTATGATGAAGATATGGCCATCGAAAAGGAACATGTTCCCGCGCAGGACAAAAAACCCTTGATTGAATTGGAAATAGAGGACACAACAGAGGAATCAAACCAAATGGAGGAAGTTGGTCGTTTAGAAGATATGGAGCAATCGATGGAACCCGAAATTGAACTTGAAGACCACCTTAAAGACACAGGGGAACAAATTGCCTTTCAAGGGAATATTGAACCGGAAGCACATGACCCCAAATTTGAAGTGTACGATATGGATGTCGAAGCGGAAATCGAAAATCCCTTTGAAACCGACTTTTTACCTATGGTCACCGAACCTCAAAAAATTGACAAATCCGAAAGAGATTCAACCGAAGCCAATAGCATTAATGGGCAAGTGAACCTAAACGATTATGAGGTAGAATACTTTGAAGTCGATTACAGGGCCACTGTCGACAATGACTATGGGGAGATTGAAGAATCAGCTGATTCCATCGACGAAATCGATTTTTCAATACAAAGTGAATTACTTGATTTTCTTCCCATTGTAGTCGCCTCAGAGGCAGAAAGCAATGCAGACGATCGAGAAATAGGTAATCCCCCTTTTGAAATTAAGGAAATCGATGTCATCTATTCCAAGGTGGCAATCGAAACTTCAGAATTTTTACCGAACAAAATATTGTCAGAGTTGAATGAATTGGTCCCTCTGCCGAAAGTACCGAGAAAAAAAATTGAAATCGAAAAGACAACTGATGTAAAGAAAGATTCAATAGTGCCACAATCAATAACCCAAATCGACATGAACAAGATAAACAAAATCGAATGCAAAGGAGTCGAGATAAAAATCGATAAACAATCAAAGGCCGAAGAAAACGAGCCGACCGAAATGCCATCGGATCAAGAGAAAGTAGTGGAACCGATTGAATCGGAATCATTGTCCACCTTGGATTGGATCATGGCCGAAAACGAGGCCGAGACCGAACTAAAGGGGAAAATAAAAGCGATCGTATCTGAACAGCAAGCAACGAATTTCAAGCTTCCCAAACCCATAATCTACACAAAAGAACAAGCGGAAACTGCTGCCCTTTTAGACGATATCGAGGCGCTTGGCGATCAGCGGGAAGTACCATTGTTGCAAAGCATGCTGCTCGATGAGCAGGAGCTTGTACTACGTCAACGGATATCATCGCTGATCGAAAAAATATCCGATACATCCGTTCTCAAAAGAGAACCCGTAAAATCTAGCGCCAATGTCGAATTGATCAGCGTTTTCGATGAATATTTTAAGAGAATCGATGTCGAATCGAAAATTATCCTACTCGATGAAATCGTTGCCGTAGGTGATGAAAAGGAGTTGGCATTTTTAAAACGGCTGACCGAAGATTCTTCCCCAGAGGTTCGGAAGAAGGCGAAATATTGCCTTGAACGATTGGCCTATAAATTGGGTGCGATCACTGCCAAAGAACAGAACGAGACGTTGACATCGGAAAAAGAAACAACACAGGATGAAACGACGATGGACGAAATTGAATCGAAACCAGAAGGAAAGATGAACGCGGGCGCCAAGGATGAAGTACGTGACATTTTCAATATTGAATTCGGACTGGAAGTCGATAACAATGAGAGATTCGAAAAGCAGGCGAAATAACCTATGGACGGGGAGATCTTAAATATCATTCTCAAATACCTCAACGCGGTCTTTTTGACATTCACCGTTGTTCTTTTTAGCGGGTATGCCATAATGTGCTATTTGGCCACCAGAAACTCGCTGCACTACAGGCATAAGAATAGTTTCGGCGACCTTTCAAAAGTAATGGCATCACCTCTGGCCCCGAGTATTACCATAATTGCCCCTGCCTATAATGAGGGCATGACCATTGTCGAGAACATAAGGTCATTATTGTCTTTAAAGTACGTGAACTACGAGGTAATGGTCGTGAATGATGGGAGTAAGGATGATACCTTGGAAAAAATAATAGACGCCTATGACCTCGTTCAAATTGAGCAGGAAATAGATCCGGAGTGGCAGTGCAAACCGATTCGTGGAATATACAAATCAAAACAGCGCTCCTTTTCAAAACTGACCGTAATCGATAAGGAAAATGGGGGCAAATCAGACGCACTCAATACAGGTATTCGACTTTCAAACAGTCGATATGTGGGCTGTATCGATGTAGACTGCCTTCTGCTTCCCGATGCCCTTTTACATGTGGTAAAGTCATTTTATCAAAGGTCGGGCAAACGGGTCATAGCAGTAGGCGGGGTTATCAGAGTAGCGAATTCATGTATTATTCAGGGCGGGGAATTGGAGGAAATCAAATTACCCAAAAACTGGCTTGCAAAATTTCAATTACTCGAATATACCCGTTCTTTCCTATTGGGCAGAATGGCGTGGGGCCGTATAGACAGTCTTTTGATAATTTCTGGCGCATTTGGGTTTTTTGACCGGGAAATAGCCATGGCAGTAGGCGGTTATGACCCCAACACGGTAGGGGAAGACATGGAGATCATCTTTAAGATGCGCCGATATATGCATGATAAAAGGGAAGCCTATACGATTGAATACATACCAGACCCGTTATGCTGGACCGAAGTGCCAGAGAGCACCAGTATATTGATCAACCAACGAGATCGGTGGACAAGGGGCAATCTTGAAACCCTGATCAAGCATAAAGAAATGTTTTTCAATTCGAAGTTCGGAAGGTTGGGCATGTTGAGCTATCCGTATTGGTTTTTTTACGAATGGTTGGCCCCGATTTTGGAATTTGTGGGCCTTATTAGCATTATCCTTTTTTACTTTATGGGGATTTTATATTGGGAATTCTTCCTTGCCATTACCGCGGCGATATTCACCTGTTCGATCATGGTCTCCTTTTATGCCGTCTTGTGGGAGGTATACTTATACAATCACTACAAGAAACCAAAAGATATCTTGACCTTATTGTTATTCGCAATATTGGAGCCCTTTGTTTTTCACCCTATTGTCACCTTTTCGGCCATAAGGGGAAACTTTAGAAAATTACTTGGAATCAATACGGGTTGGGGAACCATCACCAGAAAAGGCTTTGCCAAATCCATCTAAAATGAATACGAGCAAGATACCCAGACGTACCTTAAAGCATTACACCAGATTGATGATCTCTTTCTTCGGCTGTTTGGTGGTAATGTCGATATTTCAGTATACGACATTGTATTTCAAGGGGGTTGTCGACGATATTTTCAGCATTAGTTTTTTGATAGCAATGGTCCATCAGATAGGCTTTTCGGCCCTTGTGGGAATCGTACTGACCTTTCCCTTTAATTTTTGGGAAAATTTTCGCCCTAAATATGGGTTCAGATTGATTTTTGTGACCTTGATATTGCTTCTTGTCAGTGAGGCAATGTTGATAGCCTATTTTTGCACGACCCTCGTTCCATTGGGCTCAGATCTATTGGGATATAGTTTTGATGATATCAAGACCACGATATCCAATTCTGGTGGTTTGGCCATTTCACTCTATTTATTGTTGGGTATTGCCCTTATCATCGGAATGTTTTTTGGTCTATACCGAATTACATCGAAGTTCTATCACAAGATAAGCAAGATGTATCCGTTTACCATTATACTGCTCAGTTTGTTCATCGCTACCTTGTTTACCGACGGAAAGCCCATTAACCAGAACAAAACACAGTATCTGGCGATCAACTTATACAATAGTTCGACCGAAGACAACACCTATACGGCAGATGTCGAATACCCTTTGATCAAAAGACCTGAAATCGAGAATGTTCTTGGCGATTATTTTGAGCTTAAGGAGGAAAAACCCAACATCGTCTTCATGATGGTCGAGGGCCTTGGAAGGGATTTTGTTGGGGAAGGAGCTGAATATGGCGGTTTCACGCCATTTTTGGACTCATTGACGACCAAATCGCTGTATTGGGAAAATTGTTTGAGCAATACGGGCAGAACTTTTGGCGTTTTACCTTCACTATTGGGTTCATTGCCCTTTGGGAAAAGCGGTTTTATGGAGTTGGAACAGTTTCCGAACAAATTGACCCTGTTCAGTGTCTTGAAGAATAATGGCTATCATACCTCATTTTATCAAGGCACGAATAGTTCTTTCGACAATGTCGACAAATTCCTATCCAGCGAAAATCTCGATTTCGTGTTGGATAAATCAGGTTTTGGCAACAAATACAAACAACAGGCCGAAGATGCCGCTGGCTCTTCTTGGGGATATCCCGACAAAGAGCTTTTCAAAAAAAGCATGAGTTTGCCACGGGCTTCCGATCAACCAAGGCTTGAAGTCTATATGACCATCAGTACCCATGAACCCTTTATTCCCCCTTCACAAGAGTACTACGAGGAAAAAGTCGAGAAATTGCTTGTTGGAAAG
Source organism: Aurantibacter sp. (assembly GCA_965215845.1). Classification (GTDB taxonomy): domain Bacteria; phylum Bacteroidota; class Bacteroidia; order Flavobacteriales; family Flavobacteriaceae; genus Aurantibacter_A. The sequence continues at coordinate 447,299 of CBDCEL010000003.1, read as the reverse complement.
AGCTTTGGTTCGAAAATCAAAAAAGTAATCAAAAAGAACGATAATGTCTTTGCAACGCTACTGTATACCGATGATGCGCTGAAGTTGGCATTTGAAGAATACAAAAAGCAACCCAATTATAACAATACCATTTTTGTGGTTACCGGTGACCATAGATTGATTCCGATTCCACAGCGAAACAACCTAAGCCGTTTTCATGTACCGTTGATCATCTACAGCCCCATGTTGAAATCGACTCGAAAGATGAGCTCCATTTCATCGCATTTTGATGTAACACCAAGTCTGTTATCCCTTTTGAGCAATTCTTACGAGATGAAAATGCCGAAAAAAGTCGCTTGGATGGGAGGAGCCCTGGACATGGAGACCCAATTCAGATCGGTCAAGGACATTCCCTTAATGCGGAATAAGAATGAGCTCAAGGAGTATATAAGTGGTGAATTGTTGTTAACCGATGGCGATGTCATGGAAATTGACGAAAATATGGACCTAAGCACGTCTTTTGGAGGAGGCTCGAAATTGGAGAAGAAGTTGGACAACTTCAAATCGATGAACGTCTATGTAACGACAAACAATAAGATAATACCGGATAGCCTGGCAATTTTCACGGTCCAAAAGGAAAAGTTCTCAGAAAGTGAAATCGTCTGGATCAACAGTGTTTATAACGGCCAGAACTTTGACAAGGCCTATATGGCCGCCCGCGAACTCGCTTTTGAAAAGGAATACGAAAAGGCCTTATTGCTATGTAGATATATCTTATCGGAATCGCCAAGTCATATCGACACTAAAATATTGACGGGAAGAGTGACCGTTTGGCAAGGCAAATATGACGAGTCGATTAAAATATTGAAGGAATGTATAGAGATGAACCCTAACTATATAGACTCTTATTCGGCGCTGTTTGATGTTTATTTCTGGGCAGAACGCCCCGAAGAGGCCCTTAAGCTAATAGACATCGTAAAAGAAAACAGTTCAAGCGCGAACGAAATTGCCGATAAGATTGCCAGGGCAAGACGGGAATACAAAAAAATGATAGCCCAAGCGTCAAAGCGTATTGAGCAGGTCAACACCGAAGAAGCGATTGTGAACAATAATTATCAATGAGAAGCTTCAAAGGTCACATATCAACGATCATCTGCCTCTGCTGTCTTTTGGCTGGCATACATCTAAAAGCCCAGAATGGTGAAGAATCGTTCCTTACCGCCCACACTTTGGCATATGAAGGCAACTATTCCTCCGCTGGGAGTATACTTCGGGATATCTTGGTAAAAGCTCCTAAGAACAACAGTGCGAAGTTGTTATTGGCCCGAACCGAAAGTTGGGAGGGGGATTATGAAGCGGCCCGTAAGAAATTCAACGAGATTACATCGATTGATCGGAAAAACAGGGATGCCTGGATATCGGCAATCAAAAACGAACTCTATGCCAAAAATAATGCTACGGCACTTGGTCTTTCGAACAAGGCCCTCATTTACCTAAAAGGTGATTCGGAAATTGAACGTCTTCGAGATCAGGCAATCAATAACATTGAGAACACTGTATACCCCAAGTATATCGAAGAGGATATAGGTATAGTTAAGTCCTCAGACTCCAAGACCATTGAGGTCGAAGAGGATTTGGCGGAAAGTACATCCGAGGACAAGATCATTCCAAAAAAGGAATCTGACAGGGATGTCTTGAACAATAGGATTAGTCTCAGAAACTCTTTTACCATGTTTGACCGAACTTACGAGCCCATCGTCGGTAGCAGTATATCCTTTAGGCGGCAGACGATGGCCGGAAGTATCATCCCCAGGATCAATTATATGAATCGGTTGAACAAGCACGGGTTACAGTACGATATTGATTTCTATCCAAAGTTTTCGAAAAGATTTTATGCTTATCTCAACTACGGTTATTCCAACGCCTCGATTTACCCGAATCATAAAGTAGGGGGGGACCTCTATGCCAATTTACCGGGGGCGATCGAATTTTCGGCAGGTATGCGTTACATAAGCTTTCAGACGAGGGATGTAACCGTAATAACCAATTCTTTGGGCCATTATCGGGGGAATTACTATTTCTCGTTGCGCTCGTACATTACCCCACAACCCAATAATTTGACCAGGGTATCAGGTAATCTATTGGTCCGCAAATATTTAAAGGATGCCGAAAATTATGTGGGTGCCCTTTTTGGTATGGGATATTCACCTGAGCTGCGACAGTTGAAAGATGGCGATGAATTACTTGCGGAGACGCTGCTCTACATAGAATCGCAACGTCTTCGACTTGAATATCAATTTACCGGCAAAAGTAGTGATGCAAATATTTACAGGGCCAATCTAGGTGTCACCCGTCAGGAGCTGGTTTTTGATTCAGGTAGTTTTTTCTGGGCACTTTCCGCGGGACTTACCTGCGAGGTCAAGTTCTAATGTGTACAATGGAAACCTAACCCGTAAAACCTGCAAATTTACCTGCTGCTATTTCGAAAGCTTGCCTTCTTTCGAATCAAATACCCATTTGTCGGCATACATGCCGTAAACGAGTCCGATTTCATTCTCGAATACGTATTTTTCGTCCTTGCCGGGATCAAAGTTGACATTGTACACATATACTTTGACGCCCTGTTCTTTCAATTGCAACATCAACTTGGTCTGATTGGCTATAATCCTCCGTGAAACGGCCGCGTACTTGATGTCGTTGACTTTTAGGTAGTTCATTTTGTCCCTGCCCAGCTTCATGAGCGGTTCTTGGGAAATCATGGTCTGAATACCGTTTTTGGATGCCTCCTCGATGGCCATAATACTGAAGAGTTCCATAATGAGTCGCTGCTTGTCGACAAATTGATTGGCAAAGGCCAAAGGGTCGTTTAGTTTGTCGGTTACTAGAATTGCTTCGGGATGTGCGGCAAACCAATCATTGATGCCTTTCATATCCAAAGTGGTGTATTCCCCGTAGATTTTGTGTTTTTTGAATTCCGCATGACTGGGTGGAAGCGTTCCTTTGTAATCGGTGAACCGTGCCCACATCTTCCAATCATGGGCGGCGACGAGTTTTCCATCTGAAGTTTCGATAATATCGAGTTCAAAAAGACGAAATCCCTTTTTATAATTTTGATCCAGCGCCTCTTTGGAGTTTGTTGACTTCACGCCGTCAACTTCACCTCCCGCATGGGCTATATAGCGGGCATTATTTGGTTCAAACTCATATTTTATTCTCGGAAAGTAAATTTGCTTATCTGATACGTTCTGCGGAATGGCAACAACGGTGCTCACGGAGGTGTCATCTATGTTCTCCGATATTTGCCCATTGAAGTTGTGCATGACGTAGGCTTTTCTACCCTTTAAAACACTTAATCGGTGAAACCCCAATTCGGATAATTTTTTTGAATGTTTTATGAGGCCATTCCCGGCTGAGTCATGTGCCAAAACAGCGAAGACCGCATTATTCTCTTGCAGATTTCCCAAAATCGCGACAAGTTGGGCAGACGCTTCTTCGCCCGAGTAAGTGTCAAAGGTCCTGTATTCAAATTCATTGGTAGAATTGAAGTGTATTACCGTCAGCCCTCTTTGAATATATTCGGTTTGCCCGGCAATCGTAAAACTACTTCGTTTTTGGGCATTGAAACTATGGCTATTAAGAGCGAGTTGCGGTTCTGTAAAACCATCGAAACACTTATATGTCGTTCCAGTCTTGGCCTCTACATTGTGCATGAAAATTCCAAATACAGTAAAATAGGTCAGTCCTACAGCTAACGTTCTCAACAAAAACCTCATTCCTTTTCGCATGTTAGTTAAATTCAAGTTACTTGCAATACGAGCTCAATGGTAGCCTAATAATCAACGATTTTATGAAGTTCTTATTGCTGTGAAAGTCAAAAGCAACGATTGAAGTAAGAAGTAATTCGTATTTCGGCCTTTGAACGGGATTTTTTCAAGTCCATATCCGATACTTTTTTAAATTCAAGCGGACCGGAATAGCGTTTAAAGGTCCAAATTCAAAAAAGATCGATGAACTACAATCTGCTGATTGAGGTCGCTATCGGGCTTCCATAAGATTAACAGGTTTCACAACGAAAATCGACGGCTTTACCACATTTTGTTGTTTTCATCCTACCTTATCAATAAGTTTACACAAGTAAATTAAAAAAACCCAAATCAACACCGGTGAATCGGTAACCAAACCCTCGAACCACTATGCTTTATGATACCTACGGGGAAGAGTACCTAGACTTCCTTCAAGAATTAAACGAAATTTTAAGTATTAACGAACTGGCGGAGCTCGACTATATGTAGTCGAGACCCGACCCAGATTCCCAAATCTCAAAATTATGGCAAATCAAAACCCTGACAACGCTGCTTATTTGAATTTTATTGAAGACTTAAACGATATTTTGACTGATTTCAATATCAGCAAATTAAGTTACTCCTAGTTATATTTAGTTGTACAAAAAAAAGCCCCGACGATTCTGTCGGGGCTTTTTTGATGTAATATAAATATCCGGGCTTTAACCTAAATAGGTTTTCAGCAACTTGCTCCGGGAATTATGTCGTAGCTTTCGAATCGCCTTCTCTCGAATCTGGCGAACCCTTTCCCTTGTTAAATCGAAGGTCTGCCCGATTTCGGCCAGGGTCATCGATTGTTGGTCCCCGATACCGTAGTAAAGCTTGACAACATCGGCCTCACGCGGAGAGAGTGTCTCCAAGGCACGATTGATTTCCGTATTTAAAGACTGCTGCATCAACAATTTGTCGGGCTTGGGTGATTCCCCGGCACGAAGTACATCGTACAGATTCGAATCTTCCCCTTCACGAAGCGGAGCATCCATGGAGACATGTCGTCCTGAATTTTTGATCGACTGCTTGACCTCGCTAACGGTCATTTCAAGCTCTTTTGCAATTTCTTCTGCCGAAGGTGGGCGCTCATGTGCTTGCTCCAAATAAGAAAACGTCTTTTTGATCTTGTTTATCGAACCGATCTTGTTCAAAGGTAGGCGTACCACACGTGATTGTTCTGCCAAGGCTTGAAGGATCGATTGCCGAATCCACCAAACTGCGTATGAGATAAACTTAAAACCTCTGGTTTCATCGAAACGCTTTGCGGCTTTTACGAGTCCAAGATTTCCTTCATTGATGAGATCCGGTAATTTGAGTCCTTGATTTTGGTATTGTTTGGCCACAGAGACGACAAATCTCAAATTGGCGGTAGTTAACTTTTCGAGGGCGGCCTGATCCCCAGCTCTTATTCTTTGGGCCAGTTCAACTTCTTCACTTGCGGTTATTAAATCAATTTTGCTGATATCTTGCAGGTACTTGTCGAGGGATTTTGATTCTCTGTTGGTTACCTGCTTGATAATCTTTAATTGCCTCATATATAATGTATATTAATTTGGATTGTATAAGTTCTCATTATACGTCATAATTGCGTCTTTTCCAAGAAAGTTGGGGTTTTCTTATACATTAATTATGACAATTTTATGACCTATATGACCCTTCGATATTTATTGGGCTGAATCGCTTTTTTAATCCTATTTTTGAATCGGTTCAAGATTGGGAATGAGCAAAAGAGCACTTAAAAAATATTTGTCCGAGCTTCCGAAATCAGATTTGGAAGAGCAAATGATGGACCTTTATTTACGCTTTCCGGTGGTGAAGGAGTACTATGACTTTGTGTTCAATCCGAAGGAGGATAAACTGATCCAACAGGCCAAGGCAAAAATTTCCAATGAGTATTTTCCACTAAAGCGTAGAAGGCCAAAAGCCAGAAGGTCGATCGCCCAGAAATTTATAAAGCACTTTATCAAATTGGGCGTTGATCCACATCTAATTGCTGATTTGATGTTGTTCAACCTTGAAATCGCCCAGACCTTTGAACAAGAAAAAAATGTGCCCGATGCGTTTTATAAGAGCATGCTGAACTCGTTTAACGAAGCGGTGCAATTTATTTCTTTGAACGGAATGGTTCATGAATTCAAAGCACGTCTCGAGAAAATCCATTTGCAGACCCATGAACGAAATTGGCTGTTTTCGGAAGGATTTTCAAAGGCGTTGGACATAGTGGCATAGGCCGATGAATTTGGGTTTTGGAATTTGGAATTTGGAATTTGGAATTTTAATAAGATATGGCAATTGTAATCATACGGCAAGACGATAAAATAAATATGTGGAAGGAGGCGTTATTGGCGGCCGATTCCAATCTTCCTGTTTTTGGCTATCACGATGAACACGATCATGCTTCCATTGACATGGCGTTGGTTTGGAAACATCACAAGGGCGCATTGGCTGGCTATCCCAATCTAAAATGTATAGCATCGAGTGGGGCAGGGGTCGATTTTATTTTCGAGGATCCCGAAGCGCCTACCCACCTTCCGATAACAAGGGTGGTCGATACGTTTTTGGCAAAGGATATGTCGGAACATGTTTTGGCGGTAATTCTAAGTCATTTGAAGAATCTTGATCAATATAAATTGGATCAAGTCTATAAGGTTTGGAGTCCGAAACAATATCACCGTATTGCCGACTTCAAAGTTGGAATTCTTGGTATGGGGGCACTCGGACAAGTGCTGGCCGGTGACCTGGTCAAATTCGGATTCAAAGTACAGGGGTGGTCGAAATCGAGAAAATCGCTTGAAAAGGTAAAATCGTTCGCCGGGCAGAATGAGCTATCGGCATTTTTGGAGACCACTGAAATTCTGGTATGCCTGTTGCCTTTGACAGATGAAACCGCCGGAATCCTCAATAAAAAACTTTTTCTTCACCTTCCAAAGGGCGCCTACCTCATCAATGTGGCCCGAGGCGGACATTTGGTCGACGAAGACCTGATCGAGATGTTGGACAAGGAACATCTTTCAGGCGCCGGCCTTGATGTTTACCACCAAGAACCTCCGAATGCAAATCATCCCTTTTGGGGGCATCCAAAAATTCATATGACCCCACATTACGCCAGTGTTTCCGACACCGAATCGGTAGTTCCGCAAGTCATCGAAAATTATCGAAGACTACAGGCTGGGGAACCGCTCTTGAACCTTGTTTCCAAAAGCAGGGGATACTAAACGTTAGATTTCGACCTTTATATTTCCATCAAGTATAAATTTCCGTTAATTTTGCAAAATTGCGGTCGGGGCAAACAATACATCCCCGTCTTGTTTGAATTTAAATCCCGTCCATTTCTTGGAACTACAAAAAGATATAGCCGAAAAAACGCTTTACGATTATCAGATCGAAGATCTCAATACCATTTTTGAGCATCTCGATACAACTTCGACAGATGAAAACCTGTTATATCAATTGCCGACCGGAGGAGGTAAAACAGTTGTTTTCTCCGAGATCGCAAAACGTTATATCAAGAAAACCAACAAAAAGGTTGTCGTACTTACCCACCGGATCGAACTTAGCCTTCAGACATCAAAAATGTTAACGGGTTTTAGGGTAAAGAACAAGATCATCAACAGCGAGGTCAAGGAACTCAATGACCAAGATGAGTATATGTGCTTTGTGGCAATGGTCGAAACCTTGAACAATCGCCTACAGGAAAATGCCATTGAGATCAACAACGTGGGATTGGTCATCATCGATGAGGCCCATTATAATTCCTTTCGAAAACTGTTCAAGTATTTTGAAAAATCCATTATACTCGGTGTCACGGCAACTCCTTTGAGCTCGAACATCAAGTTGCCGATGAAAGACAATTACAAGAAATTGATCGTCGGCGAATCGATTGCCTCATTGATCAAAAAAAAGTTTCTGGCCAAGGCAGATGTCTATAGTTATGATGTTGGGCTGCAAAGTTTGAAATTGGGTATTAATGGTGATTATACCGTCAAATCCTCTGATGAGCTTTATGGCAATCAGACTATGTTGAGTAAACTGATGACGGCTTATGAAGAGGTGGCCAAGGGTACCAAGACATTGATTTTTAATAACGGAATCAATACTTCTCGCTACGTTTTTGAAACTTTTAAGAAGGCTGGATATAACATCAGACATCTTGATAATAAGAACAGCGCCGCGGAGCGGAAAGAAATCCTGCAATGGTTTTCCGAGACTCCGGATGCCATTTTGACCTCGGTCAGTATTTTGACCACGGGCTTCGATGAACCGACGGTCGAGACAATTATGTTGAATCGGGCGACCCGGTCTTTGACACTTTATTTTCAAATGATAGGTAGGGGGTCGCGTATTTTGCCGGGAAAGGAAGAATTCACGGTTGTCGATCTGGGGAACAATGTTGCCCGTTTCGGAATGTGGGAGGCACCGGTAGACTGGCAGGAGATTTTTCATTTCCCTGATTTCTTTCTGGAGAATATCAAGAACGACGAGGATATCGAGCGCGAATTCATCTATGAAATGCCCAAGGATTTGCGCAAAAAATTTGAGAAATCAAAGCATCTTGATTTTGATATAAAGGAAGAATATAAAAAGGTCTTCGCCCAAGGTCTGAAATCTAAAACCGTGTTGGAGCGAAGCATTGCCCAGCATGCGCAAATTTGTGTCGAAAATGCCGATGACGTTTTTGATGCCCGTATCCTTGCCAAAGAGCTTAAGGAAGAAATCGCCTATCGCGTTCGACAATACTCGTACTGTATTATGAATAATACCAAGAACTATAAAGAGTGGCTCGAGGAGGATTACGAGCGTAAGCTGCGCCTGAGCATTTCGCAAAAGTTTGCGGCCAAAATGTGATTGAAGTACGAGGCGCGAATTGCGGGTCAATAGTTTTGGGTTTGTATTTGACACTTAAATTTGAACTTGGGAAAACTCCTCATCATTACCTCAAATTGGCCTGCCCCGACCTATTCCGCTGTGGGTGTCAGGCTAATGCAGTTGGCCGACTTTTTCATAGGGGAGAATTTTCAGATTACCATTGCGAGTACGGCCGATAAATCTACCGCCAACGTCGATTATTTCAAGGAAATCTCCTTGGCCTCCATTCGATTGAATCATTCAAGTTTTGACGATTTTGTCAAAAAATTGAATCCTGATGTCGTGCTATTCGATCGCTTCATGACAGAAGAACAATTTGGTTGGCGCGTTGCCGCAAATATTCCAGGCGCCATACGCATTTTGGATACCGAAGATTTGCATTCCCTTAGAAAATCACGGGAGGAGGCCTTAAAAAGGAATACGCCTTGGTCCCAGGAATATTGGTTGCAATACGATATGACCAAACGGGAGGTGGCCAGTATACTGCGCTCTGATATTTCGTTGATCATTTCCAACTTCGAAACGCAACTGTTGAAAACTATTTTACCCAATCATGAATCTTTGCTATTGCACCTCCCTTTTATGATAGAGCCGCTATCCGATCAAACAATTGATAAATGGCCCTCTTTTGAAGAACGAAAGGATTTTGTGTTCATTGGTTTTGGTGGACATTCCCCCAATGTTGACGCCATCGAATATCTCAAAAAAGATATCTGGCCATTGATACATAAGGAATTGCCTGAGGTAACCATTAATGTTTACGGCGGAAATCTTCCTGAAAAAATTTACCAACTTCATAATAAGGACGAGGGGTTCTTGATTCGCGGTTGGGCCGAAGATGCGCTGGAAGTAATCTCGACGGCCCGCGTTATGCTCGCGCCCTTGCGTTTTGGAGCCGGACAAAAGGGCAAGTTGGTAGATGCCATGCGCTGCGGTACGCCAAGTATTACCACTTCGATAGGGGCAGAAGGGATGTACCGGGGTTCGGATTGGTGCGGGCAAATTACAGACGACCCTAAGGCCTTTGCCAAAGCAGCTATAGAGGTCTATCAAAACCATAGGTCATGGGCTGATTCAAGAGACCGGGGAATCGAAATCATCAAGGAGGTATTCGATAAGAATGAGCTTCATGCGAAATTCAGAAATAAAATAAGCACTACGCGCCGAAACCTAAAAAAGCATCGCAACACCAACTTTATGGGTGCCTTGATTCAACATCAGTCGCTGTCGGCCACCAAGTACATGGGCAAATGGATCGAGGAGAAGAATTCCCTTGACGAAAACATCTAGGAATAGTATAGCAGCTCTAAACAATTGGGCTTTTCTCTAATTATCCATTCAATGCCTTCTAACCAAAACGATCTCGTAACCTTGTCGTCGGTAATTCGTAATACTTGTATAATAGTATAGACAAGAGAATGGTTATGGACCAAAATGTTCCATATTCCAACAGACCATCAATGGAAGTTGCTATCGGTTCATAAGCCGAAATATTTTTCATTATAATCTTTTTTACAATACCCAGGTTGATCAGATACATTGAGTAGGAGATAAGGCTGATAACAGTTATGGACCTGTATAAAAAGCCTTTTCCCTTTTTCAAATTACTTAGGAAAGGTAGTGTCAATAACGTGGCACATGACTCGATGGTAAAGAAAAATACGCAGAAGTACAACCCATCCACGGGTGCGGTTTTGTTTAACTGCATGACCTTTATCAACACGAAAATCGATAAGCCAATAAATAACATTGTCATTTTGTGCTTTTTCCAATAAACTTCTCTATAATACTGTACATACGCCCCCAGAATACCGAACATCAAACTATCTAACCTCGTAAAAACTTGTTTTCTAAAGGTCAAGTCCCATTCTCCGAGGGTTTCGATTTCGACAAGGGAAAATCGATAATATCTAAAAAGGGTGACTGAAAATAGAATTGAGATTACCGTTAGCAATATTGCCTTGTTGGGTTTAAATCGGAGAACCCTGATAAAAACAAATATTACCAGCGGTATTAAGATATAGAACCACTCTTCCACACTAAGACTCCAGGCTTCAGGAAAAAACCACGATGGATGTGGGTAGTATAAATTCTGTGAGAAAACAAAATAATCCGCCACCTTGGCCAACGAGAAACCCTCATCAAGATAAAATCCCAAGATTACCAAAAGAATCAGAATCAGATAATAGTTTGGTAATGTGCGAAACCATCTTCTGATCCAGAACTTCTTCAACAATCGAAATGAAGTTTCATTGTTTTCGATTAATTTAATAAGTATTCCACCGATCAAAAAACCGCTCAGAACAAAAAAAATCGAAACACCATCAAAAGCGATCAGGCTATGGACTATATGGAATTCCGTTGGCAGGTACGATTTTCCATGTCCCATCACAACAAAAATGATAGCCAATGCCCTTAAAATATCCAATCCGTAAATTCTGTTGGGATCAAGCTTGACTTTCAAGATGTTTCTGAGCATATCTAAGATAGAATTGCAGCTAGCCGATGTTGAAGGGAGAACTACTATTTAAGTATTAAGTTTTAGTGTAAAAGGATGTTAAGCGATTACAAGTTTACGCTCATTTGTTTGTTGAAAAAATATATTTCAGCGAATTTTTGATAAATACTTAAGGAAATTGGCCAATTCAGCTATAGGAGAACTTTTTAGTCATTCCCTGTAAAATCTTATATGGATTTAGACCTATGACAACTCCCAAGCGAAATGCGAACAAAGGCCGTCTTTATTTGATGACCAAAATTTTGGGGTTTATGGGATATAACCACTCCACGCCACGTTCGGTGATTACGGCATCATCTTCCAACGGAATGCGTAATTTTTTACCGCCCCATTCGGGAACCTTTGTATAGGCGAACAGTTCAATGGAAACCAAATTTGATGGTTTGAGTATGTACCCCATCCGAACGGGATTGAAAAAGGCAATGGAAGGACCGATACCATGCCCCCAATTACCAACGGAATGACAGCCTATGATCACATCGGTTTTATCAAGATCGGTATATTTGTTGAACGCTTCCATTTTATTGAATCCCGCATCCGTCAATGCCGAATAGATATGATCTTCCGCCTTTTGGGCGGTCACGCCCGGTTTGATCGTCTTTTTGATAATGTCGCGTACCTTGACGCCTTGGTCAAAGGCATTTTGAATTCCGGCAGGTACCTTGGTCTCTCCCTCCTTGAGCACATAGGCAACCCGTTTCATATCGGTAAACATATTCATCAACCCAACGCCCCAGTCGATCATTAAGACGTCACCTCGTTGAATAATTCGGTCTGAGGAAGTCGCTTCGACCCCGTCGGGACCTGTGATATACACCGAAGGCATACCAAAGGAGGAGCCCAAGTTATTTTTGAACAACTGTTCTTTCATCCACCATGCCACATCTTCAAGTGTAGTTACCCCTGGTGTTATCACCTCATTTGAAAAGGCCTTTTCGGCAATGGTATATGAAAGTTCACCGGCCTCCCCGTAAACCGCAATTTCACTTGCAACGCGTCTTGCCCTGAAATCGGAGACCAATTTCTCCGCTGATACGAAACGTTCCTCGTACCTTTTTCCAAGTACTTCAGCCAATTCCAAATAGGCCGAATGTGTCAATCCGTCGGCACCACCAAAATTTTTGGAGATATTGAGACCAATGGTCTTCGGGTCTCTTTTGGTCACAAATTCCTTTAATTCGTCTACGGCTCCATAGTAGTCATAAGTATCGCCTTCCTCCAGCAAATAACCACTAATGCCCAGAACCGCCCGTTCGATACGATCTTCTCCCGTGTCGGTAAAAATATAGTACCCTGTACTACCAACATAACCCTCGCCCATATCGGTGTACAAAGGGTCGAAGTTCCCCTCGCGATTGGCGAGGATCCACATATCGATACCATTCTCTCGCATGGCCTCGGGCAACACCAAGTCAAACTTGTCATTTCGTATTTGGTTCAGCTTTCGCCAGCGTCTCATGGCCTCCTGACCGAAGGAAGTGGTCACTATAAACAATAGACACAAGGTGACTATATTTTTAATGCGCGTTTGGCATTTTAAATTGTAATCGGATATTTGTATGTGCATTAACTTCATATCGCTGATTTATGGGATATCTTTTAAATGTCAGTTCTTAGAACCGATCTTGTTGTACTTTTTCATAAGTGTCATTACTTTATCGATGGGTAAGGATTTCACTTCGTGTCCATTTCTGCCCTTAATGGTCTCTGCCGCAAACAATGAGTTCAAGATCGCCTCTTCGGTCGCTTCAATGGTCGCCAAGAAAAGGGGGGTAACAGCTGAATTACGTAGGGTCTTGACCTCTTTGAAATTGGCATCCGATTTATAGGGAATTAGGTTGTCAACAGCGGTGGAGGCCGCAATCACATAATCCCCACTGCCATTGGAGGCAATTCCTCCGGTCTTGGCCAAGCCCATCATCGCTCTTTTTGCCAACCGTTCAAGATTTCTTGAGCCCAATGGTGCATCGGTCAATACCACCATCATACACGACCCATCAACATCGTAGGTATATTGCCTTGGGTAATTATCGAGTTCCTTTGCAATGGGAACGCCATTAATTTCTAGAACACCCCCAAAATTTGTTTGGACCAGAACTCCGACTGTAAACCCTCCTTGCGACTCTGGCAACTTTCGAGAAGAGGTGCCTATACCCCCTTTGTATTGAAAGCAAATGGTTCCGGTGCCGGCGCCCACATTTCCTTCTTCGACAAAGCCGCCCTTGGCATTTTTAATGGCGTCCAAGACATGTTTTTCCTTGACATATCTTCCTCGAATACTATTCAGCCATCCGTCATTGGTTTCACCTACGACCGCATTTACCGAACGAACGTCATCGTTGCCAACATTTTCCAAAGTATAGGTGATCAGGGCATTTGAAGCCTCAGGCACACTTAACGTATTGGTCAAGACAATTGGTGTTTCAATGTTGCCCAATTCTTTTACCTGACTATAACCGGCCAGTTTGCCGAACCCGTTCCCGATGTAAATTGCCGCTGGGACTTTCATCTGAAACAGGTTACCCGAATGGGGCAGAATGGCGGTTACGCCGGTTCGAATGTCTTCTCCCTCAATCAGCGTCGTATGGCCGACTTTGACTCCTGAAACATCCGTTATGGCATTCAACTCGCCTGTCTTTAAGACTCCGATTTCAATTCCGTAATCCCTTGTGCGTTTGTTTTGTGCAGACATGTTTATAGTGGCTACCAGTAAAATGAATATACCTATCTTTTTCATTTTCTCAATTTGCAATTGGCAATGCGGAAATACGCATCAGCCTGAATTTAAAATCAAAATAGGCCAACGATTTCCCCATCCTCGTCAATGTCGATTCCTTCGGAAGCCGGATGGGCAGGAAGACCTGGCATGCGCATGATATCGCCCGTAATTGGTATTAAAAAACCGGCCCCCGAGGCAATTTCAATTTCCCGAACGGTAATGATAAAGTCTTTGGGCCTTCCCAATAATTTTGGATTATCGGACAGGGATTTCTGGGTCTTCGCAATACATATGGGCAACCTTTGAAGTCCTAAATTCGTTATCCTTCTTAAGTGGGCCCTTGCTTTCGAAGTGTAATCCACATGTTCCGCACCATAGATTTTTCGGGCTATTGTCTCTATTTTGCTTTTAACCGGAGACTCCCAATCATATAGGGGCTGAAAGTCGGAATCATTCGATTCGGCAATATCGATAACCTGTCGGGCCAATTCCAGTGCACCTTCACCGCCCTTGGCCCAGACATCGGCTAGAGCGACTCGAACCCCCTTCGACTTGGCGAACTTTAAAATGGTTTCGATTTCATCCGCGCTATCGGTGGTGAACTTATTGATGGCAATAACGGGCGCCACTTTGAACTTTTCGATATTTTCAAGGTGCTTCTCCAAATTTGGAAGTCCTTTTTCAAGTGCCTCGACATTCGGTGTTGTCAAAGACTTCAAGTCGGCCCCGCCATGATATTTTAACGCACGGATCGTGGTCGTCAAGACAACCGCCTTTGGTCTGAGTGAAGCGCTCTGGCATTTAATATCAAAGAATTTCTCTGCTCCGAGATCAAATCCGAATCCAGCCTCGGTGACTGTATATTCTGAATGGCTCATGCCCATCAAAGTGGCAATGACGGTATTCGTGCCCTGGGCAATATTGGCAAAAGGCCCTCCATGGATAATCGCCGGATTGCCCTCCATCGTCTGTACGAGATTAGGTTTAATGGCATCTTTTAGCAAAGCAGTCATGGCCCCTTCAGCCTTAAGGTCCTTTGCGTAAATAGGATTTTTGTCATGGGTATACCCAATAAAGATATTTCCCAATCGCTTCTTTAAATCGATTAGGTTTTCGGCCAGACATATGATGGCCATGATTTCGGAGGCAGCGGTTATATCGAAACCGGTTTCGCGGGGTACACCCGAGGTAGTCCCCCCAAGGCCTACGATTACGCGCCTCAAAGCCCTGTCGTTCATGTCGACCACACGTTTCCAAGTAATGGTACGTGGGTCAAGCCTTAACGTATTCGTCTTGCTCTGAATGTTGTTGTCAATAATGGCGGCCAGGAGATTGTGCGCCTTCTCGATAGCGGCAAAATCCCCAGTGAAATGGAGGTTGATATCTTCCATCGGAAGTACTTGTGAATACCCACCTCCGGTAGCTCCTCCCTTGATACCAAAAACGGGTCCCAATGATGGCTCTCGCAAAACCACCGTGGTTTTTTTGTTCAAACGGTTCAAACTCTCGGCGAGACCAATTGACATGGTGGTTTTTCCTTCTCCCGCAGGGGTAGGGGAAATGGCGGATACAAGGATCAGATTACTTTTTTCCGCCCGCCTTCGGTCAACGGCCGACAGTGGCAGCTTTGCCTTATACTTGCCATACATTTCTATTTCTTCGGGATCTATGCCGAATTTTTCGGCAATAATCGAGATGTGCTCCAAACTTGTTTCTTTGGCAATTTCGAGGTCGGTCATAATGCGCATTTCATGGAAGATCTAAATCTAGTGAATTTGTGGAATCTTTTCGATGGAAAATCATTGACCCGTGACGGATGTGATTTTTTCAACACTTCAAAAATTACGTTACTTTGTACTTCAAAATTTAGACCATGCAAAGCATTGATTGGAAAACTGCTATTGAATTTGAGGATATCACCTATAAAAAGTGCAACGGGGTCGCCCGAATCGCTTTTAACCGCCCAGAGGTTCGGAATGCCTTTAGGCCCAAGACCACCAGTGAATTGTATAAAGCATTTTATGATGCACAGGAGGATACCTCAATCGGCGTGGTCTTGCTTTCAGGTGAGGGCCCCTCAAAGAAAGATGGTGGCTGGGCCTTTTGCAGTGGTGGCGATCAGAAATCGCGAGGGCATCAGGGATATGTGGGTGATGATGGTATGCACCGTTTGAATATTCTCGAGGTACAGCGCCTAATTCGTTTTATGACCAAGGTCGTTATTGCGGTGGTACCGGGTTGGGCCGTAGGTGGTGGTCATAGTTTACATGTAGTCTGCGATTTGACCCTGGCGAGTGAAGAACATGCAATTTTCAAACAGACCGATGCCGATGTGACTAGCTTTGATGGAGGATATGGATCGGCGTATTTGGCTAAAATGGTCGGACAGAAAAAGGCCCGTGAGATTTTCTTTTTGGGGAGGAACTATTCGGCCCAGGAAGCCTACGAAATGGGAATGGTGAATGCGGTGATTCCGCATGAAGAACTCGAGAATACCGCCTTTGAATGGGCACAAGAAATTTTGGCAAAAAGCCCGACCTCAATAAAAATGCTCAAGTTCGCCATGAACCTTACCGATGATGGTATGGTCGGGCAACAGGTGTTCGCCGGCGAAGCCACCCGTCTGGCCTATATGACCGATGAAGCCAAAGAAGGGCGCGATGCGTTTTTGGAAAAACGAAAGCCGAACTTTGGCAAGAATAAGTGGATACCCTGATTTGGTTATTGGTTGCTCGTTATTGGGTTGATGGGATTTTTATGGCCGATTATTTTGATTAGAAGCAAACAGATCTGGCTATTCAGCGGAGTTTGTTCAACTTACCGCTTTGAATGCGCTTCACTTCTCAAAACGGAGTTTCACCAACTAAAAAGAGCCCTTTCTGTTTGGAAAGGACTCTTTTACGAGAACACTATATGAAAATGAAAAAATTAACTCCGTTTTAATTACATAGTAAACTTACCATCATCTAGCGTAGTTTCTAAATTATTGTTGTGAAGTGGTACTTTTTTGTTGTCAAATCTCCCTTTTGTGTTATTTGACGTGAAATGGACAATAAAAGTACTTGGATACCAGTTCCAACAAACAGGATAATCGTCCGTTTTTATCAGATGAATTTAAAAGTCATTTTTTTAGTTCTGGCCGCGGTATTGCAAGTGAGCTGTTTTGAAAGGGTTGGGGAAGGCAAAAAAACCGATTCTCGCGTTACCACTGGGCCTATTGAACAGGAAGAATCAATACCTCAAGCATTGGGCTTTGATTTTCCTGTTGGCAAACCGGACGGGAAGGGTTATTACAATGCCCAACCTTTTGGCGAGAACAACCATTTGGGTGACGATTGGAATGGTATTGGCGGTGGAAATTCCGATTTGGGCGATACGATATACAGTATCGCCAGCGGTAAAGTTGCATTCGCTGAAGATGTAGGTGGTGGATGGGGCAATATAATCCGCATTGTGCACTATCCTCAAAAGGGTTCACAGGTAGAATCATTGTATGCCCACTGCAATGAAATCTTGGTCGTTTTGGGCCAGATCGTGGAAAAGGGAGAGGCGATAGGTACCATAGGAAATGCCAACGAACAATATTTGGCCCATCTGCATCTAGAAATTAGGTCTCGACCGAACATGCCATTGGGGCAAGGCTATTCAACGAATACCGAAGGCTACTTAGACCCAACGCGGTTCATAAATGCAAATCGGTAGGCATTATTTGATGGCGGCAACAACCGCTCCCAAAAAACCGTTGGCGTCGAAGTCGGGTTCCTCGCCCAAGCCGGTACGTACGATGACCAAATCTTTCGACGGGATTACAAAAACGTACTGGCCCTGATATCCATTGGCAGAAAATAGGTCTTTTGGAACATCAGGATATTTTCCGTGGGCGTTCAGCCAAAAATGGGCCCCGTATTTTCCATCGGAATGTTCGGTTGGTTTTGATATGTAATCGACCCATTCGGGTGCGAACAACCGCTCACCGTTCCAATTGCCCCTGTGTAGATAGAGGAGTCCGAATTTCGCCCAGTCTCGCGTTGAAGCCCATGCATATGAAGATCCCACATAATTTCCGGCCATGTCTGCTTCGATCAACATGGAGTGCATTCCTATTTTATCGACTAGGGCCGAATACGGATAGTCGAGATATTCTTGATGGGTCTTGAATTGCATTCGCAATATTCCCGATAAAAGATTCGATGTTCCTGAAGAGTAGTTCCAGATTTTGGTCGGTGCGGCCAAGGCCTCTTTGTTCATTTGGGCGATGGTCATATCCGGATCCAAAAAAAGCATTTTCGTGACATCCGAAATTCCGGAGTAATCCTCATCCCAGGCCAAACCGCTTTGCATCCGCAATAAATGGTTCAACGTGATATTTTTTCGCTCATCATTTTGCCATGATTCGATGGGGGCATTTGAGTTGACATCGATTTTGCCCTGATATTCCAAAATACCATATAAAGTGGCCAGAATACTTTTGGTCATCGACCAACCTAAAATCGGGGTCTCCTGATCGAACCCTTCTAGATAGCGCTCCGCGATGATTTGATCTTTGTAGACCACTAGGGCCGTTCTGGTTTTTTGAACTTCTTCATTTGCAAAAGCACCATCTATTGCGGCTTCCAACAAATCGTAATCGACATTCGCAAAAATGGTATCCTTTTGCGGAAGACTTCCGTAGGGAAAAGGAAGCGTGTCTGCCACGCGTGTGCGGGTAGGCCGCAGTTTCAAGGCAGCGGGGTCATAATCCTCGTTGATCAATACGGCGCCCAATCCATCCCTGAAAATAGCTTCACGCTCCATCATTCCGTATACGGTGGCCGAAGCCGATCGATCGACCGCATCAACTTTTGTATCTGCCAATTCGACCAAGGGCACATTGTGATCATTTTCGATTACGGATTCGGCTTCCCGATTTGCAATGAATACCGAGGAGGCCATATTCTTTGCCGCAAAACCTGAAATGATGTTGAGCTTTGGGTAATTGTAGATTATTGCCCCGCCAATGACGATCAACAGCAACAACAAGACTCGTTTGAATATTTTCATAAGGGATGGAGATGAATTTATTGTACCTTTCGAGGGCTAAGATAAACATATGTCGTCGATACGCATTGGGGTGTTAAATTCTGCTCTGATTTTGACCATTTTGTTGGGTGCCTGCAAAATGGAAAAGGAAGAGGATAAATACGAATGGAAGGTCCTTGATGTCAAAGTCTCGGCCTTTAACTCGGTACCCTCACAGACTGATGGAATACCGAACTTGGCGGCTTGGGGCGATACCTTGAAACCCGGAATGAAGTGCATTGCTGTTTCACGTGATTTGATCGCTCTCGGACTTGACCATAATACAAAGGTCAAAATCGAGGGGCTGCCTGGAATCTACTTGGTCCTGGACAAAATGAACGCACGTTACAAAAAACGTATCGATGTTTATATGGGTACCGATGTAAAAAAAGCAAAGGAATGGGGGCAGAAAAAATTACGGATAGAATATGCCATCGAAAAGGAGGAAGCAACCACTGAATAACATACGGTAATGATTATTGATACACTGCGAAAGATTTATAAACGGGAATTGAACAAACTCAAGACAGAGATCGAATCATATCAAAATGAATCGAATCTTTGGCGAGTCGACAAAGACATCATCAATTGTGGCGGTAATCTTTGTTTGCACATGGTCGGCAATTTAAATGCATATATCGGAGCCGGACTTGGGAATACCGGTTATGTGCGAGACCGACCGGGGGAGTTTGCCAATAAAGACGTTCCCAGGGAGGATTTGATGCGGATGATCGGTGAGACCATTGAAACCGTCGATCGAACATTGGCCCATCTAACACCTGCCGATTTGGAAAAAGTCTATCCCCTTGAGGTGTACAAAGAACCCACTACCACGGGGTATTTTTTGTTGCATTTGGTCACGCATTTGACGTATCACTTGGGGCAACTCAATTATCATAGACGATTGCTAGACAATTAAATCGGGGAAATTGATAAGGACAAAATTCATTGTATTCACCCTTGTTATTTTTTTGAGTGGCTGTTCGGCATCAAAAAAGATCGTTGATAGGCCCATTGAATTTGATGACCAGCGGGCCGCATTGACCTTACAATATCTTGAAGAGCACTATGGTATTACAAAAGATGCGCCGACCATTGATCCCAAGATAATCGTTTTGCACTGGACGGTCATTCCAACTTTTGAAGAATCGTTCGAATTTTTCAAGGGGGCCACTTTGTCAAACACCCGACCCGATATCAGCGGAGCCGGGGCGCTGAATGTTTCCTCACAGTTCATGGTCGACCGAGACGGCACCATTTATCGCCTAATGCCAGAGACAACCATGGCCCGCCATGTAATCGGTTTGAACCATTGTGCCATAGGTGTAGAGAACATTGGCGGAACGGAAGATTTACCGCTTACCCAAGAACAATTGAAGGCAAATATTTGGCTTGTCGAGTACCTGGCCAATAAGTATGATATAGAATATCTTATTGGCCATTATGAGTATACGCTTTTTGAAGGCCATGAACTATGGCTTGAAAAAGATGACGGTTACCGTACTGAAAAAACTGATCCCGGAGAGGATTTCATGGAAAAAGTACGAAAGGCCACAAAAAAAATGCAGTTCAAACCGTTGCCAAATACGAGCAATGAACGATGAAATCTCCTTTGCGCTATGGCTCCTTCCCTTAGGCAAGGGGAGGTGGCCTCGACATTTTCGTCGGGGACGGAGGGGATTGCCTTGAAAATTCTTAATCAATTCAAATATATGAAAATCAAACTTTTACCCTTGTTTCTTGCGTTTTCCTTTTTCGGATTTGCTCAAGATGGTGACATTACGGAATCACTCTACGAAACCTACGAAAAGTTCAAAGAGCCAAGTTTGGTCAAAAGGCGCATCAAACATCATGAGATACAACCTTTGTTGCACAAATTGAAATCCGATTCGCGTTTTACCGTTAAAACCGTAGGGCGATCCATTGAGGGGCGCACTTTGTCGCTCATCAGTATTGGATCGGGCGAAACCGATGTCTTTCTATGGTCACAAATGCACGGTGATGAACCTACCGCCACACAGGCCATTTTCGACATTTTCAATTTTTTGCAAAGCGAGGATTTTCAAGACGAAAAGGAAGCGATACTCAGTAATCTGACGATACATTTTCTCCCAATGTTGAACCCTGATGGCGCCGAACGCTTTCAGCGTCGTAATCTTTTGGGCATCGACATTAATCGGGATGCATTGCGATTGCAGTCGCCAGAGGGGCAGACCCTAAAACGCGTGCGCGATAGTTTGGATGCCGATTTCGGATTCAACCTTCATGACCAAAGCCGATATTACAATGCGGAGCGAACCGAAAAACCGGCCACGATTTCTTATTTGGCACCGGCCTACAATTATGAAAAGGAAGTCAATGAGGGTCGGGGCAATGCGATGAAGGTAATCGTATTCATGAACCACATTTTACAGAAATATGCTCCGGGGCAAGTGGGTCGGTACAATGATGATTTTGAACCCCGCGCATTTGGCGACAACATTCAGAAATGGGGTACGAATACCATTCTCATAGAATCTGGGGGCTATGCCGACGATCGCGAAAAACAGGAAATTCGAAAATTGAATTATGTGTCTATATTGTCAGCTATTTATACGATAGCAAAGGAAAACTACAAAGATATTCCTCTGGAAGATTATGAAACAATTCCCGGAAACGATCGAAAACTCTTCGATCTAAAAATCGAAAACGCGACCTATGAACTTTTGGGGAAAGCGTATATTATCGATATCGGCATGAATCGTTTGGAGGTCGATAAGGAAGGAAACAACGATTTTTGGTACAGTAGCCGCATTATAGACCAAGGAGATCTTTCTACCTACTATGGTTATGAGACTTTCGATGCCTCCGGATATAAAATTAGGGAGGGTAAGGTACATCCTGAAACCATAAGGGGCCAAGAGCAGTTTAAAGCCTTGGCCGAAGATTTGATACCTATCTTAAAAGCCGGTTACACCTATGTGAGGATGGAGAAAATCTCTCCCGAGGAGCAGTCTTCACAGATTCCGATTCATTTGATCGGTATAAAATACGAACTTCCTGATTTCAATATCGAAGTAGGAGTTAACCCCACCTTTTTACTTGAAAAAGATGGGGTTGTGAAGTATGCCGTCATCAATGGTTTTCTAATCGATTTGGAATCGGGTAAGACCGATTTCAAAAATGCAATGATTTATAGGTAAGCCTTAAAAGTTGAACTGTGCATTGACATAGTCGGCATTGTTCAATATAAAGACCAATAATGAAATTGCTGTTATGGTAATCCCCGCAAACAATGAGATTATGGCGTACCTGTACGAATTGGCCATAAGGCCCAAAGCGCTATTCTGAATAATGTAGTTGATCGTTTTCATAATTTCCATAGTTTAATTACAGAGCTAAATTACTATGGAAGTCAAAGGAAAACATCGCTATGGGAAGTGAAAAAGGCACCCCTGAAAACAGGGGTGCCTTTTTTAATACCTTAATTTTTCTTACTAGTACCCGAACCTGATGACCATATGTGGGCCATAAATGACCAACATAACCAATGTTGTGATCAACAGTGATACGATAATTGAAAAAAGAAGCAACGAAGTGGCTTTGAACCATTTCGGCATTCCCTGTAAAGAGGTGTTCGAGATAATTGAGTTAAATACATCCATAATTTTCATTTTTATGTCCGCCTGGGGCGAACAAGGTTCAACAACAATAGCAGTCCTAAGGATGTAGGTGGTCGATATTTTCTTGGGGTAGTTTGTAAAGTAACAACTATTGCATGGCATTCCCTACCGAGTATTGTAAATATTGGATGAATTGCATAAAAAAAGGGAGAAACGGTCAGCTTCTCCCTGTAATACATGTTTTTTTAGACTATTCGCAGCCTGCGCTGAAGCCGGTGGCGTCGAATTTGGTCTGTACTGCGCCTTGCCTGCTGCCATCGACCACTTGTATGGCCAAATTGTTGACCCCGCTGCCGTCACGTTTTGGGGTGCAATATTCGAAGAGATAGAAACTATTCGCCCTTTCCGAGACACGTTGCGAAATTTCGTTAAAAGTGGTTTCCAGTTCCTCCTTATTGCCGGCAAAAACGCTGAAGGTCTTTCCGATATCGGTTAAAACCTGGGTGTCGATTTCAGCGCCCAATCCGATGCTGAAAAATGAAATATTGGGATCGGCGGCACTTACTTTTTGTAGCGCGGCGGCTTCGGTATAACGCGAGGCTTGGTCCGTGCCATCGGTAAAGATCACCACTGATGCCGCACCAATCTTGCCCCCTTGTGTGCCCGCAGCGAGCAATTGACTTGCCAGATCGGTCGATTTGATGACCGCCCCGTACAGATCGGTAGACGGGTCATTGCTTATATCATCCGTAATTCCTTCAATGGCGGTGATGAGTTCGTTCTTTGAAGAAGTAAGGTCGTTCAATAGATGAAGTTCATCCTCACCGTCGAACCAGTAAATACCCATTTTGACCGATTCGTTTTCAACATCGGGCATCACATTGTTCACGAAACTTACCGAGGCCGTCTTCAGTTCATTCAAACTACTGCTCAGTACACTATTGCTCAAATCGAGTACAAGCAGCGTATTGTTGCTGAATATTTGCGAGTTCGGCGAAATTCGGGCTTTTGATTCAGAGGCCGAAATAGTGTTGAAACAGTCGTCGTTTCTGCCCTGTTCGTAAATGGTAAACTTGTCGGCCGAAAGTCCGGGTACCGGATTTCCGTCTGTGTCCGAAACTTTAAAAAGTATTGATATTTTTCCTGGCAGCGTTGTAAACTCCTCTTGGATGGAGAGTACCAAATCGCTTTCTCCCAGGTTTAAACAAGCGTCTACAGGTTTTCCCTTGCCCAATCCTTCGCCGAAATTGAGCTGAAAATTCACATCGTCATCTGCATTTCCACAGGAATTAAGGAAACCGAGCGCCAAAAAAAGAAAGGTAAACTTAATCGGGATTTTCATATTCATAGTGTTTGTGGTTCACCTAGCAGAACGGTCAAAATTCCCTAAAATTATGGTTTGGGCGATTTTTTTATGTTAAACGTTGTTAAATTTCGAGACCTGTAATTACATGGATTTCCAATGAAGTATCTTGCGATATATATTTCATGCCGACCAAGCCCATGAACAAAATCCTAATCGTTACGACCCTTCTTTTTATGCTTCAAGCGCCTGCCCAAGAAAAGAAGAATGCCTCCTTTAAATTACATATTGCGAAGACCCAGAAGTCTATTGAAATAGACGGAGTGGGTGATGATTTGGCCTGGAAGGATACCGAGGTGGCCAAAGATTTTCATATGGTTCTGCCCATGGATACGGATCCCGCCAATGAAAAGACCGAAATACGAATGACCTATGACGATAAGTATATTTATTTGCTGGCGACATTCTATCATACGCAAAAAGGAAAGTACATAGTTGAATCGTTAAGGCGTGATTTTTCTTTTGGCAAGAACGATAATTTTTTGCTCTTTTTAGACCCGTTCAACAATCAGACGACGGGCTTTACCTTTGGCTCGAATGCTTACGGCGCCCAATGGGACGGCACAATGTTCGATGGTGCAAACGTCGACCTGAATTGGGATAGCAAATGGGTTTCCAAGGCAACCCATGATGACGAAAAATGGGTCTTTGAAATGGCCCTGCCCTTTAAATCGATACGCTATGAAGAAGGGGTAAAGGAATGGGGCATCAATTTTAGCCGCCTGGATTTGAAATCAAGTGAAAAATCGAGTTGGACACCGGTGCCCAGACAGTTTCCTACTTCTTCGATGGCCTATAACGGCACCTTGGTTTGGGACGAGGCACCACCAAAACCCAAGACCAATTTTTCCATAATACCTTATGTTCTGGGTGAGGTCAACCAAGACCGCACCGTAAATGACGAAACCAATTATGAGGCGAAAATTGGGGGCGATCTAAAATTCAGTTTGACCCCTTCGCTGAATTTAGATGTTACCGTGAACCCTGACTTTTCCCAAGTAGAGGTGGATAGGCAGATTACCAATTTGGATCGTTTCGAACTGTTTTTTCCCGAACGAAGGCAATTCTTTTTAGAGAACGCCGACCTCTTTGCAAATTTTGGCTATCAGCGAATACGACCATTTTTTTCTAGACGCATCGGTCTAGGGGTGCCTATTCAAGCCGGGGCACGCGTGAGCGGAAACCTCAATGAAAAATGGCGTATCGGGCTAATGGATATTCAAACATCGAGCATCGAGGAAACGGGTCTTCCCAGTCAGAATTTTGCCGTCTTGTCATTACAGCGCAAGATGTTCAGTCGGTCTAACCTTGGGTTGCTTTTTGTGAATAAGCAATCGCTCAGATATCCGCAGGAAAACGATTCGGTAAATGCCCAATTTGCGAAATACAATCGCAACCTGGGTATCGAATACAATTTGGCCTCCTCTGACAATCTTTGGAATGGAAAGGCCTTTTTCTTGAAGTCATTTGCACCAGAGAAAGAGAATAGCGGCGTTGTTCAGGCCGCAAACCTTGAATACTCCAGTAGAAAATGGAATTGGGGCGTGCAGGAAGAATGGGTCAGTGATACCTATTCGGCAGAGGTCGGGTTCGTGCCCCGAACCGGCTTCATCAAATTGAACGCCTTCGCCGGTCATCTGTTCTTTCCGAAAAAAGGAAATATTGTCAGCCATGGTCCACAGTTGAACGCCTTCTATTTTTTTGACGAAAGTTTCAGGCGAACCGACAATACCAGTTTTCTCCAATACCGTTTTCAATTTCTAAACCGTAGTAGCCTGGAGTTTTTTATAGCAGATGACTATATCGAGTTGTTGGCTCCCTTCGACCCTACACAATTGGGCATTGCGGAACTTGAGACCGGTACAAAGCACAGTTGGAACGCCTTCGGGGGAGAATACGAATCGACGCCCCAAAATTTGTTTACCTATGCTTTGGGGGGGCGATTTGGAGGTTATTTTCTTGATGGCAATAGAACAAGCCTAACAGCGGAACTCGGATACCGTTTTCAGCCCTATGTGAGCTTAAGCACCAATCTGAATTACAACCGGATCAAACTGCCGGCCCCTTGGAACACCAACCAATTTTGGTTGATCGGTTCCGAAATCGATATTACCTTTACGAACAAATTGTTTTTCGCCAATCTTTTCCAATACAATGAACAATCGAAGAACTTCAATTTGAATTCGAGGTTGCAGTGGCGTTATGCACCGGCATCAGATCTTTTCTTGGTATACACAAACAACCAAATGATCGACCCTTTCATGCCCAGGGACTGGTCGTTGACCTTGAAATTCACATATTGGTTTAACCGATGAACCGGACTTCACGGGAGTAGATTTCTTAAATCTTTTTAAGAAACTGTTAAATGAAAATCAAGAGCCTTAATTTTTAGTAACTTGTTCTGGTAGTGGTTCCATTCGGTTTTTCGGCGGATTGAAAGCGCCAAATGGTCCATAAAACTGAAAAGTAATCTCCTAAAAACAACAGCAATATGCCAACGTATCAACTTAATGTCAATGGGGAATCGCGCACGGTCGATGTCGGCGAGGATACTCCGCTCTTGTGGGTTTTGCGAGACCACTTAGATCTCGTAGGGACCAAATTTGGCTGTGGGATAGCACAATGCGGTGCATGTACCGTTCACTTGGACGGGGATGCCGTTCGAAGTTGTTTAACAACGCTCGCCCAGGTCGAAGGAAAAAAAATCACGACCATAGAAGGTTTGTCGAAAGACGGATCACATCCGGTACAAGAAGCCTGGAAAGAAATAGACGTACCCCAATGCGGGTATTGCCAAGCAGGCCAAATAATGACCGCTTCGGCCTTTTTGGCCAAGAACCCGAGTCCTTCGGAAGATGAAATAAAAGATGCCATGCACGGAAATATCTGTCGTTGTGCCTCGTACACTAGAATATACAAAGCTGTGGAAACAGCGGCTTCAAAAATCGAATCCTAAATCCTGAAAACTATGTCGACTTCAATACAAGAAAAGCCCATGACCTTTAGTAGGAGGGGATTCATGAAAACCACATCGCTGGCGAGTGGTGGAATGTTGATAGGGTTCAACCTCTTCACAGCCTGTAAGCCAGAAGCCAAACCCCCGGTGGATCTGGCAAGTTTGAACTACAATGATTTTAACGCCTTTATCGAGATTGCCGATACCGGTGAAGTGACGATTTATGCCCCAAACCCCGAAATTGGGCAAGGGGTTAAGACATCAATGCCAATGCTCATCGCGGAAGAATTGGATGTTGCATGGAAAAATGTCTATGTAAAGCAAGGCGTACTTGACACGGAAAATTACACCCGACAGCTTGCCGGAGGTAGCCAATCGATAAGACATGCCTGGGAACCCCTCAGGCAGACCGGGGCCACGGCAAGGCAAATGCTGATAAACGCTGCAGCGGCCCGGTGGGGAGTGGATCCATCGGAATGTACGACCAATGAAGGGGTGATCACCAATGCGGCTGGAGAAACACTTGGTTATGGCGAAGTGGTCAAAGAGGCCGCTACGATGGAAATTCCTGAAAGTACTACCACTGGGGAAGATGGTAAACCGGGACTTCCTGAAGGGGTTACTTTAAAAGAGATCAAGGACTTCAAGATTATCGGTACCGATGTGCCCAATGTCGATATCGACAAGATCATCACCGGAAAACCTTTGTTCGGATTGGATTACAAGGAAGAAGGAATGGTGTATGCCTCCGTCTTAAGACCTCCCGCATTCGGACAAAAGTTGGAATCTTTCGATGCAGCGGGTGCAAAGGCAATGCCGGGAGTGATCGACGTCATCAAAATTGGGGAAAAGACCAACAAGCTCTTGAACCAAGAACAAAAGAATTGGACGGCGGTCATTGGCAGTAGCGACAAAGTGGTTGTTATAGCGAATACGGCCTGGGAGGCTATGAAGGCAAAAAAAGCGGTAAAAGCCAATTGGGTGGAAGACACACCTTTGGAAAGCACGGAGTTTCAAGACAAAAAGTTGATGGGACTTTTGAATGGCAACAAATTTACGACCATGCGGGAGGATGGCAATGTAAGGAGGGCCTTCGCCCAAGCCGATAAAGTTTTGGAACGCACTTATGAATCACCGTTCTTACCCCATAACTGCCTCGAACCCATGAATTTCTTCGCCAATATAACGGATGATAAAATCCATTTGGTCGGCCCGATCCAAACCCCAGAATATGCCGCACAAGGGGTTGCCGATATGTTGGGCCGTGATGTGAAGGATGTCCATTTGGAAATGACTCGAATGGGTGGCGGTTTTGGAAGGAGGCTGTATGGCGACTTTGTTTACGAGGCGGCGGAAATTTCGGATGCCATAAGAAAACCCGTAAAAATGGTATCGACACGAGACGACGATATGACCACCGGCGTTTATCGCCCGGCCATAAAATATCGCATCAAGGCTTCGGTAAAAGACGGTAAGGTTACGGGCTACCATTTAAAGGAGGCAGCGATCAACAGTAATATGTACGGCTTGATTCCGAACTTCTTCCCGGCCGGTGCCATCGAAAACTACAAGGTAGACGTGGCAAATTACCAAAGTAATGTCACTACCGGTGCTTGGAGAGCGCCCTACACCAACTTTTTGGCCTATGCAGAGCAAAGTTTCTTTGATGAACTGGCCGAAATGATGGAAGTGGATCCGGTGCAGTTGCGTTTAGACCTTTTGGAGAAAGTAAAGGGAACCACGGATGAGCGCATCCAGTATTCCCCAGAACGCTTACAAACCTGTATCAAAACGGCAGTCGAGAAATCGGGATGGGGCAAACAGCCCGACGGGGTCTATCAAGGTTTTGTGGCCTATTATTGCCATAATTCGCATGTGGCCGAAGTTGCCGATGCGGTTATCGAAAACGGAATGCCCGTGGTCAAAAAAATTACCTGTGTGGTCGATTGTGGGGTCGTTATAAACCCCTTGGGAGCCATCAATCAAATCGAAGGTGGTGTCATTGACGGTGTCGGCCATTCGATGTACGGTAATTTTGGATTTGAAAATGGTGCGCCCACTTCGAAGAATTTTGATAGGTACCGATTGATCCGAATGAAAGAGGCCCCTGTGGTCGAAACACACCTCATTCAGAACGAATTATCTCCAACAGGTCTTGGGGAACCGACCCTTCCTCCAGCGGGCGGTGCCGTTGCCAATGCCCTGAAAGCGGCGACGGGCAAACGGATTTATAAACAGCCCTTTATGCAGGATCCAGAATTTTGGAGAACGCCTGACAAGGAAATATTGGGCTAGAGAATTTATCCTTGCCAGTATAATTAATAATAAAACCACGACCGTCAATTTGACGGTCGTGGTTTTAAGTACCATATATCGATGAATACAACAGAGGGCGGAATTGCGGTTTTGGTCTTGGCGGCCGGTGCTTCCGCTCGAATGGGTACGCCCAAACAATTGTTACCATGGAAGCATACGACTTTGCTAGGTCAAGCCATTGAAACGGCAAAGAAATCACTTGCGCATGACATTTTTGTGGTTCTTGGATCCAATTATGAAAAAATATATCGGACAATTTCCGAAACGGAAACAACTGTGGTGGAAAACCGTGATTGGGAGCGAGGTATGGGGACTTCGGTCGCTATGGGGGTGCAATTTCTTGACGAGACCGACAAGGCCTATCAAGGCGTTTTGATCTTGTTATGTGACCAACCTCTGATTTCGACCTCCTATTTAAATGAAATCATAACAACATTTGAACAAAATGGGGAGTCGATCATAGCTACAAAATATGGCCAAAAGGCTGGGGTTCCCGCAATCTTTGACCGAAAGTATTTTGAAGAACTCAAAAGTTTGTCCAAAGACAAAGGCGCAAAGGAAATAATCGACCAAAATATTGAAAAGACTTTACTACTTGATCCCGAAGGCACAGAAATTGATTTGGACACCAAAAAGGAGTATGAACAATTATTGGACAAAACGCAAGACTAGCCGGTTTTTGTCAATTGATGCTTTATCTGCTTCATGCGATCCCGGGAAACAATAAATTCGGTATAATCACTATCCTGCATACGAAGAATGAATTTGTCATATTCCCAATAAGAATAGTTATGCAGGTATTTTTGGTTGACGATTACCCCACGGTTGATTCTTAAGAATCCTTTCGGTTTCAGCATTTCATCCAACTCTTTGATTGTCTTTCGAATTCGGAAGGTATTTTGGGCCGTTTTCACCACATAGACCTTGTCTTGTTTCGCTATCCAAAAAATATCGGAAACCTTGATCATAATATTCCCATTATCGTTGATTACCTCCAACAAGCCATTGTTATTTAGAGGTTTATGATTATTGACTTCAGATTTTGGTTGAAAGTTCTTGACTTTGTTTGGGCGCTGTAGGTAGAAATTTCCATTGAAGAAGAGGTAACCGACCAAAGAAAAGGGCAAAAGGTACTCAACATACATTTTTCCAAAGTTTCTAAAATTGCGGATCAGCCGGTCAAGGTCAAATGAAAAACCGTTGCGAATAAAATGGCGCAACAAAATCGCAATAGGTATAAAAAGCACCAATGACAATAGGATTACTAGTAAATACTTGAGGTTGACCTTTATCATTTCCCTTAACGAATCAGGATAATGCCTTGAAATATAGTCCTTGAGCTTCAAGGTAAACAAGAACAAGATACCGATGGCCAAGCAGTCGATCCATATGCGGTCCAAAATCAGTCTGCCAAAAAAAAGACGAATATCCGTCAAGGTTTCAACGAAACGGTCACCTTTGCCTTTATAGATAACGAACAAAATAAGCTGCAGGAACGCCAAAAAAATCCCTCCCCATAATATCCGTCTTTTCTTTTTGAAATAAGTATAACTTAAAGGGGCCTGTTTTTGCATAACATTGTCAAATATCAAGATTTATTGATTCTGATGCTTCGGATTTCATAACGGAATTATCGGATTTCAGCCCAAATTTATCCGCTCAAGTTAATCTTTTTCCATTTTTTGCGTTCCAACAAACAGCCCCCGATAACATAATTGAAAATATCCAAAAAAAAGTGGATTAAACCTTTTTGACATGCCCGCAGTCTTACCACCAAAAAGATTGGCTATGAGAAACCTATCATTGTTTTTAGCGATGATGTTCACCCTTGCCTCCTGTAGCAGTGACGATTCGCAAAAGTTTGTGGAAAATGAAACCGCTGTGCAATTGGGAACGGATTTTCGCAAGGTAGACCCATCCTATAGCGATATTCAAGACAACATACAATATGTCAACAACACTCCCGGGGTTCAAACGATAAATAAGGCCCAGAATGGCGTTAAAGGCCAGCATTGGGTATATAGATCCCCAAGTTTGAACGATCAAGAAATCGGCTTCAGTGTGGTCTATTCCGAAGCATGCGAAAATAGTCCGTGTGATGTTATTTTGTTCTTACATGGTTCGAAAGGAAGCGAAAATTCGGGATCGACATTGTTTTTTGACTATTACAAGGATAACGAATCGGACAAACCACGGGCGTTCATCTTTGCCAATGGCATTTATGCTCCAGAGAGCCCCATAGCCAGTGGCGTTTGGAAGTCGCGACAAATGAACGGTTTAAGTTTTGACCACCCCAGACAATTGGTCGAGCTGATCGGTGGAATCATTGAGGATCCATCTTTGTTTCCTTTTATGAAAACAGATATGAACCATTGGTCCGTTACCGGATTTTCGGCCGGGGGCAGCGGCGTAATGGGTGTTTATATGGATCCTATCTTTATGAATAATGCTAAATATCAACCGAAACATGTTTTTCCCTTGGGCGGATGGATGACCGAATCATTGGGCAGCTACTATGACTTCGATGGTGGGCTTAACTTGGTGAAAGGCTGTGGCGAGGCGGATTTGGAATTGATCATTGCCAACCACATTGAAGATGACGTTGATTGTGCTGGCGCAAAACAGTATAATAGCAAAGAATACCTTGTTACCAATTTTGTTGAAAAAGAGGTGCCATTTACCTTTCTCGGCCTTACGGATCAGGGCATGCCCTGTGAACCGGGAACGGACAGTAATCCTGTGCATTCGGTCAAATTCTATTTGCGAAATTCCATTTCCAATGCTTTAAAGAACGCAAATTGCAGCGATACGACCTATTTGGGGAATTACGAGGTTCTCGGGGATTTGTTGTATCGGTCTTATTAAAAAATGAAAAAATGATTTATGCGAACTTCTCGTTTCGAAACCCCATGCTCCTTTTAGTGCTGGCGCTCATACTGAGTAGTGGACGCTGCTCAAATGATGATGAAATCTTGGGCCCGCAAGAACCTTTGGGCCAGCAGTCCGATAATACGGGAACCGATTCAGATGATACCTCCCATGGCAATGATCCTGGGGAGGGTAGTTTCACAAAAGTCACCTCGATAGCACCTTCGGGTATCAAAGAAGGCTATTTCTTTGGTTATGATATTGCGGCCACTTCTGAATTTACGGTGGTAAGTGCCCCTCGTCATGATGAAAAAGGCAATCGCACCGGGGCGGTCTATATTTTCAGGCGCAACGGATCTGAATTCGAATTGACGGCAGAGGTGCTATACCCTGAAAATGCCACCACCGAAGACCATTTTGGATGGAGTGTGGCCATTAGCGGTACGACCCTGATAATCGGAGCCCCGGAAAACGATAAAAACGGTGAAGATGCGGGCCTCGCCTTTGTCTATGAACATATAGGGGACAATCGGTGGAATCTAACAAAAGAGTTGGAAGCGCCGAACCCGCAAGAGGGGCAAGAGTTCGGTTATGCCGTCGCTATCGATCAAGGGGTCATTGTGGTCGGGTCTCGATTTGACACCGATAATTATTTCGATGACGGACCTTTTACCAATGGTGCGGGTTTCGCCCAGGGATCTGTTTTTGTTTATGAAGGCGCCGATTGGTCGTTCAAACAGAAACTCGTTCCCAATGAGGGCGATGGTGATCGGTGGGACGCTTTCGGGAAGTCCCTGGCGTTACAAGACAATATCTTGGTGGTAAGTGCGCAGGGAACCGATAACATCTATGATTTCCCAGGTAATGTCTACGTTTTCGACAAGCAAGATGACTCTTGGGTGCAGCGACATCGGCTGTCGGCATCGGATGGGGTAAAGGAGGATTTTTTCGGAGCGGAAATTGTCTTGGATGGAAACGAAATGGCCATAACGGCCCCCGGAAGCTTTAATTCGCTATTACCGAATGCCAATGTGCCCCATGGGGCGGCCTATGTCTTTACAAAGTCTGGAGATGGGTGGCTCGAGGATATAAAGCTGATGGGCTCGGATACACAGCCCGATGACAATTTTGGCGGAGGCGGTATCGCCCTGCATTCTGGATATTTGATTATTGGCGCCCCTTTGAAGAGGGTCGTAACGGATAACAACGGTGCAGCGTATTTCTTTAAACGGGAATCGGGCTGGCCCGAATCGCATGCGATAACGGCCCCAAACCCGCTGAACGAAGACCTGTTCGGTAGTGCGCTGGCATCAACGGATGACATGATTTTCGTCGGTGCACACCGCAGATGTAATGAGACGGGTTGTTGGGCCGGGGCACTATATTTTGTAAACTGAAATCGACCCATGCAACACGAAAGCATTCAATGATTTAACCCAAATCTCCTGTAAAGGGGAAATAAAAAAAACAGTATGCCTACTACAAAGATTACCCTCTTTTTAATCGCCCTATGCCTGGTTTCAGGTTGTGGCAAGGATGAACCCCAAGAGAACCCCTTACAAGAAGATAATTCCTTGGACTGCGATATTGGGCAATACGCCTCCGATATCGGTTGTCATCTCGTCAATACATGCCTTGTGCCCATTACGGATATGGGAACCAATACATATCTTGGTTTTGAGGGCGGCCTGTATATGGGCGGCTCCAACCTTAGGCCCTCTACACATACACAAAATGGAATGGATATCGCCAATGCCATTGTTCCTTTAGACGATGCTGGCAATCCTGATGTCATGAACGGAAAAATTGTAATGGCCTCAGTCGGGCTGTCAAATTCCAATTTCGAGTTCAATGAGTTTCAAAAGCTCGTTGAGGCCGATGGATCAAAAAACCCACGACTTACCGTGGTAAATAGTGCAATACCGGGTTATTCGATAACGGATTGGATTCCGGAGACCAATGTTAAAAATCCCTCGGCTTGGGATATCGTTCACGATCAATATGACGCTTTGGATGTTGCCCAAGAGCAGGTTCAGGTCATTTGGCTCAAACATACAACAAGGAATTCGGCCTTCTTGGGTGGTTTTGAGAAACAAATCGATACACTCACCTATCTCTATAAGAAATTGATACCGGTTCTTATGACGGAGTTCCCGAACCTAAAAATGGCCTATATGTCGAGCAGAACGCGGGCCTACAGCTTTGACCCTTCGACAACCGATCCCGAGCCCTATGCCTACGGAAGTGGGTTCGCGGTCAGGAACATCGTGATGGGCCAAATAAACGGCGATCCCGATTTGAATTATGACAGCAAAAAAGGAACGGTAAATGCGCCATGGCTATCTTGGGGGCCTTATTTATGGGCCAATGGCGAGCCCCGTAATGACGGCTTTGTTTGGAACTGCGAAGATACCAAGTCTGATTTCATGCATCCTTCGAATGATTTTGGTTCCCCGAAGGTGGCTCGATTGCTTTTTGATTTTTTTAGCACGGATGCAACTAGTATCATATGGTATTTTGATTGAATGGCCCGTTTCAATCCACCGGTCATGGCAGTGCTCGGATCAAGGATAGGCATCCTTGGGAAATGCAATAAGTAATACACCGATGATCATACGTTTTGTGCCTGTTTTAACGTTTGCTTATGGATACTTGGCCTGAATGTACCATTCATCGAAAAATAAGCCCATTTTGAATAAAATGCGATAGGGATTTTAAACCTTGTGTTGTTTCAAAGGTCAAAACATAGAATTAAATAAAAATTGTCCCATGAAGAATCTTAACAAAACAATTGGAAAAGTAGGCATCTTGCTTTTATCGGTGATGGCCACGACTTATGCTCAGGATGTTACCACCGTAGACGCGGCCAGCGAAGAAATCAGTGATAACTTGGATCTTGAGGCCGTAGCCTCGATTTTTGGCGACTCCAAAGATTTGGAGGAGTTCGAAATCAAATTGAACGACCCTGAAACCCAAGTTTCAAACCTGGATCTTAACGAAGATGGAAACGTCGATTACCTGCGTGTCGTGGAAACGGCCGAAAATGACACCCACCTGATCGCCTTACAGTCGGTCATTGGGGAAGACTTGTATCAAGATGTCGCCACAATAGAGGTTGAAAAAGATAGCGAAGGAAAAACCCGCGTTCAAGTGGTCGGGGATGTTTATCTATATGGACCCGGATATATCGTTGAACCGGTTTATGTGCATCGTCCCGTAATATTCACATGGTTCTGGAGACCTTACTACAGACCCTATCGTTCGGTGTATTACTGGGGATACTACCCACGTCATTTCCATTTTTGGAAACCATTTCCTGTACACCATTATAAGAAGAACGTACATGTGCACGTAAATGTCAAGCATACATACCACTATACGAAAGTGCGTCATAGTACAAGGGCTGTGCAACTACATTCGAAAGTCAGAAGAAACGATTATGCCGTAAAGTATCCGCACAAGGCACATTCCGTTAGAGTAGCGGGAGTGAACAAAGCGAATGGTACCAAGAAAAGGGTCACTGGTGTAAATCAAAAAGATGGCGATAAATATCGGGCCGCCGGTGTCAACAAAGCCAATGGCACTAAAAAGAGGGCTGCCGGAGTCAACAAGGCCGATGGTACCAAAAAGCGTGTAGCCGGAGTTAATCAGGCCGATGGTGACAAATATCGTGCGGCCGGGGTAAAAAAGGCCGATGGCACGACAAAAAGGGTCGCCGGCGTCAATAAGGCCGACGGAACCAAGAAGCGGGCCGCTACCAAAAAGAATCCTGACGGAAGCAGAAAGACCGTTGCTGTCAAGAAGAACCCCGATGGCTCGAAAAGGGCGGTTGCGGTGAACAAAGACGCCAATGGCAACAGAACGGTTAAAAAGGCCGGTCGGAACCCTTCGGGAAAAAAGAAGGCAAAATCCAAAAGCAAAGGCGCCAAGAAAAAAGTTGCCAAGCGGAAAAAGAAATAGTTGATCGTACCGATCGATTTGAACCCCGGGGATTATTCTTCGGGGTTTTTATGTTATCGGAAGAAATTTAAAAAGGTATTGGGAAATGGGTAGAAGAAATTTTGGTATTTTCATCCGACTCTAAAAACAATAGACGTATGTTTAGAAAATACCTTCTCTCATTTGCCCTTATTGCGGCCACTTCATCGGCGACCCACTCCCAGGAAATGAGTTTTGAGGAATATGATCCGATTTCGACCTTGGTCGTACCGACCAATGAAGTAAAAAGGGCGAAGTTTCCATTTATCGACATCCACAGCCATCAACGCGATATGTCGCCAGAAGCCTTAAAGAGAATGGTAAAAGATATGGATGCCCTAAATGAAGGCCTTATGGTCAATCTAAGCGGGGGCTCAGGGGAACGGGTAAAGTCTATGGTCGAGAGCATCAATGCCAATTACCCCAATCGATTTGTGGTATTTGCCAATGTCGATTTCGATGGGGTAGGAAAGCCCGATTGGGCCGAGAAAGCGGTAAATCAACTTGAGGAAGATGTCAACGTTGGGGCGAAAGGCCTTAAAATCTATAAAAGTCTTGGGTTGCGCTACAAAGATACGGACGGGAACCGTGTCTCCGTCGATGACCCGCGCCTAGATCCGATATGGGCCAAGTGCGGGGAATTGGGCATACCCGTTTTGATCCACACGGCAGATCCAAAATCATTCTGGGACCCTATGGATGGGGATAATGAGCGGTGGTTGGAACTAAAGACCCGCCCAAGACGTAAGCGTTCAGATACCGACCCGGCACCATGGCAAACATTGATCGATGAACAGCATCGTATGTTCAAAAAACATCCAAACACAAATTTCATCAATGCCCATATGGGGTGGTATGCCAATAATCTGGGTAGGTTAGGGGAGTTGATGGATGAAATACCCAACATGTACGTTGGTATCGGTGCCGTTATTGCCGAATTGGGGAGGCAACCCAAAAATGCAAATGCCTTCTTTGAGAAATACCAAGATAGGATCCTTTTTGGTAAGGATAGTTGGAAACCAGAGGAATTCCCTACCTATTTCAGGGTTTTGGAGACCGAGGACGAATATTTTCCCTACTACAAAAAATACCATGCATTTTGGTCGATGTATGGGTTGGGACTCTCCGACGAAATCTTAAAGAAGGTTTATTATAAGAATGCGCTGAAGTTATTGGGCAATATTGATAAGAGTATTTTCCCAAAAGACTAGCTTTTTCGGCGGATTGTATGCCCTTGGGGTGACTTTGAAGTGGCCAACTTTGTAAAGTTGAAATTATATTTGTTCAATATCGAGGATTGAAATGCGGGAATTCCGAATACAAACCCACCTGGGAATCATCAAATTTTCTAGTACGATTTTTGTGGCAGATTCAATGGCTTTGAAAAAAAGTTTCTATAGAAAATACCGAACAATATGAAGATTGAAAAATACCTGGGAAATTTCTTGGCGTTGCTGTTCGTTTCAGTTGCTCTTGGCTTTTCCATACCTGAACAGCAAAATGAAATATTTGAGCGTATCATCGCCAAACTTGCGAGTTATGCATCCATAAAGGCACCAGAAAAAGTCTACGTTCACACCGACAAAGAGGTTTATACGAATGGAGAGACAATATGGCTCAAGACCTATTTGGTAGATGGCATTTTACATAAACCTTCCGACAAAAGCGAAGTTGTCTATGTTGAGTTGTTCGACCCCAATGACAGTTTGGTGGTGCAACAAAAATTATTGGTCAAAGATCTTGCCGCGAATGCAGAAATTACGCTTCCGTACAATCTGAAAAGTGGAGATTATCTTCTTAGGGCCTACACCAAATATATGTTGAGCGATAAACATCCGATTTATTTCCAGAAGGAAATTCCGATTTTCGAACAAAGCACCCCAGAAGGCAAAAAGCAAGGATATGAAAATCAATTTTATGGTGAACATGATTTTGATGAAAAGAAAATTTTAAACGATACGGAGTTTTTGACGCAATCGGTCAAATTCTTTCCTGAGGGTGGTGACCTGGTCGAGGGGCTTACCAGCATTATGGGGCTAAAGATTACCGATTCAAAGGGTATGGGTCAAGAACTGGAGGGTGCCATAATCGACGACAAAGGCAACAAAGTTGCTTTTTTTAAGAGTCATGCCACAGGTCTTGGAAAAGTAACGTTCAAACCTGAACCGGGTAAAAAATATTATGCCCTGGTCAATGTCGAAGGCGAAGAAAAACGCTTCCTTATTCCGAAGGCCAAGTCAAGTGGCCATGTGATGAGTATAAAGAACAATGGTGATCACATGATCCTAAATTTAGCCACAAACCAGCCCGAGGGACTTGCAGGCACCTTTTTGGTCGGACATTTTCGGGGAGATACCTTTTTCAAGCGTTTGGGCACCGTTGAAGATGGTCAAGCATATGTCGTCAAACTCAAGACCGATCGCCTTTTGGATGGAGTGGCGCATTTTACGCTATTTACCGAGAACGGGGAACCTGTATGTGAGCGTCTGGTTTTCGTCGACCATCCAAACAATGATGTTGAATTGAGGGTAAAATCGGATGCCAACCACTACGATACCCGTGAAATGGTAACGGTGGAGGTTGACGCAATCGATATGAACGAAACAATGCTGAAGGGTGATTTCTCGATGTCTGTGGTGACCAAAAGCAATAGATTACCGGGAAAAATGTCAAGATTGGACATAAAAAGTTGGCTGTTGTTGGACTCTGATTTGGGTGGAACCGTGGAAGATCCCGGCTATTTTTTTGAAGACAGTTCGAACGAACGAAAATACTTATTGGATGCCCTTATGCTTACGCATGGCTGGCGAAGGTTTGTTTGGAAGGATATGCTGGGGAAAAAGGTCGATAAAGAAATGGCCTATGCACCTGAAAAGGCCGGTGGAACCGTAATCAGTGGCTTTACGGCATCCCAACGCAATCCGAAAATAGCGAAGCAGATGACCGTCGTACTTCGTATTCCACAATTGGGAATCGATGAAACCAAGCGTACCGATTCTTATGGTAGGTTTAGTTTTGGTCCTTTTGATTTGGAAAAAGGTGAA
The DNA here is from genome assembly GCA_965215845.1 of Aurantibacter sp. GTDB lineage: Bacteria > Bacteroidota > Bacteroidia > Flavobacteriales > Flavobacteriaceae > Aurantibacter_A. Next base: position 408,199 of record CBDCEL010000003.1, on the reverse strand, counting down.
AAGACCTTTTTGGAAATTGTATCCCCTGATAATCGAAGGGACGAAACCAAAGATGTGGCCATTTATCTTGATAAGGCTTGGCCTGAACTCCAGGTAAATCGTTTCGAAAAAACAAAATATAAAATTCCGGAGAGCACTGTCCCGAATGAGAACCCTGCCGATGCAAGTCGAACCAAAGACGAAAACGCGGATCAGGATCTTACAGCCTATCTGAAAAAGGCGTATACCCAAAAAATAAACGATTTTGAATATGATCCATCCGTTACGAGACTAAAAGAGGTCAAAGTAGGCGCCGAACGTGAGGACGAACTAAAAAAAATAGAGGCCGGATCATTACACGGCCTTGCCAAGGTTCGTGTGTTTACCGATTCTTCAGCTACGGCAGGTACCTTTAGTGCCATCGATCTTATCGGCCGCTCGGCAGGTGTTCAAGTTTCGGGAACTTTTCCTGACCAGCGGATACGAATGACAACAATGAAGGGTCATGGCACTCGGGAAGACATACTCTTTCTTGTGAACGGCATCCAGACCGATTTCCTATATATTCAGAATATGGGGGCTTCAGAAGTATTTTCGATCGAAGTGTTGCGCGGTATCGAAGCCGCTGTATATGGCATGAGGGCAGCTGGGGGTGCCATTTTGATTACTACCAAAAGGAACGTTCGACCAAGAAAGGAAATTGATAACGATGCTCCAGAGCAGATAATCCCCAGTTTTTACAAGGCCAGGCAATTTTTTTCACCGAATTATGCCATAGAAGGGTTTAACCAAAATGGAACAGACTACAGAACAACCCTATATTGGAACCCAAATATTCTTATTGAAGACAACAACAGTCCCCCGCTTCAATTTTTTACAGGTGACGACACGGGTGACTTTTTGATCAAAGTTGAGGGCATGACACGCGACGGCAGGGCCGTTGTGGGCTATAGCGAATTCTCCGTTCAATAGTGCGGCCTTTTTCGAGTACCAATAATTTTTTGGGGGGAAATCGCAAATCTGTGATTTTTTTGTCTTTCGATACACTAATACCACAAACCCATACAATTTATGGACAAGGAATCGAGATTTGTCCAGATCATAAAAGATAACGAAGGGGTCATTTTTAAGATTACCACCTTCTATGCCGATAACAAGGTAGATCAGCAAGATCTCTATCAAGATATCGTCTATCAGCTCTGGAAGTCGTTCGATTCCTTTCGCGGAGATTCCAAAGTCAGCACTTGGATGTATCGCATAGCACTAAATACGGCATTGACAAGATTAAAGCGGGGCAAAAGACGGGGATACCCGGTTTCGATCGACAAGGCAATTCTTGAGTATACCGATAACCACGACCCTGAATTTGAGGAGCGCCTTAAAATGCTGTACGAACAAATCGGACAATTGAATGTGCTCGAAAAGGGAATCATGCTTTTGCTCCTGGAAGGGAAAAAATATGGGGAAATTGCCAAAATAACAGGGTTGACACCGAGCAATGTGGGAACCCGCGTTTCACGGATAAAAGAAAAATTAAGGTCACGCCTCAAAAGATAAGCCTATGGAAATAGAAGAGATACAGGCCACATGGTCACGGTTGAGCGATGAACTTCAACAACAAAAGAAATTAACAAGACAAATCATCTTACAAATGACACAAGAACGCTATTCGAATAAATTCAAGGGTATTTCGACCTATGAGACCATCGGGGCGATCATCTGTTTCGCTGCAGGCCTTTACATGCTTTTCAATTTTGTAAAGTTGGATACTTGGTACTTATTGGCCTGCGGGATCTTTACCGTCGCATTTCTGTTCACAATGCCGATTATGGTGCTCAAGGCGCTCCATAAGATCAAGAACATTGATATTTTGGGGTATAGCTATAAAGATACAGTGATCCGCTACGAAAAGGCCAAGAAGAATCTATTGATGCTACAACAGTTTGGTGTGTATGCCAGTTTTATACTGATGTTCTCAACCGCTGCGGTCTTCTCAAAAATCTGGTCGAACAAAGACTTCTTTATGGTCGATAGGGGCGTTTCGTTCTATGTTGCCATTGCCGCAGCCACGGTCTTTGTGATTTTCTTTGCCAGATGGGGCCATAAATGCTATAAAAGTGTTACCGCCTCTGCCGAAAGTATCATCAATGAATTGGAGTAGAAGTTTAACTTTTATAGTATAAACAACTGTTTTTCAATATAATCTTGAACAAACATCCAGTTCATTTTTAAAACAAGGGCGGCCGAAGGAATGTTGTTGTCCTCTATGGCCGAGATAATCGCATCGTGCTGGTCGTTCGAGTTGTAATGGAAAGAGTCATCCGCCATAAATTCCCTTTCATAAAAGAAAACACGGCTTTTCAGGTCCTTTAAGATTTGTTGGACCACGGCATTTTTATAGTTCGCGGTCAACAGCCGATGGAACTCCATATAGGCATTCACCCGTTCCAACGGGTCTTCGGTTTCCGCGATCAAGGTACGTTGTCTTTTTAAGGCGTTTATTGATTTCTCGTCAAAAGTAGATTGCTCCAGCGCCAAAACCTCTAGATGTGCCACAAGCTCATACAGGTTTTTGGCCTCTTCGTGATTGACCTCGGCAATGATAAAACCGCGATTGGGTATGGCCCGAACGATATGGGATTGTTGCAATTGGGTCAGCGCCTCCCGAATAGGGGTGACGCTCACCCCCAAGACCCTTGCCAAGGCGGCCAGATTGATCCGCTCGCCCGAGTCGAGCGCGCCCCGTTGCATTTGATTCAACAAATGTTCCCTTACTTGATTGCGTAGAATGGTCTTGGTCGGCATAGGTCAAATATATGATATCGTATACGATTTATAACGCCGATTTTTCGCCTTTTTGTATATTGACGGATAGGTTTAAGTATTGATTATGGATACAATCGGCTATTCGGGTACCCCATTGGCCAAGAAATTGGGGATAAAGGAGGGATTTAACATACACCTAGTGAACATTCCTGATTATTATTTTAAACTGTTCTCCGATTTTCCCGATGTCAATGTGGTGGATGACCCGGAAAAAGAATCCCTTGATTTCATCCACCTCTTCAGTACGACGACCCGAGAGTTCGAGGAACAATCGCTTCGACTCAAGCCCTTACTTAAAAAGAACGGCATGCTATGGGCCAGTTGGCCAAAGGGAAGCTCAAAATTGGAGACCGACCTTTCGCGTGACCCGATCCGTAATTTTTTACTAAGAAACGGGCTGGTCGATGTAAAGGTATGTGCTGTCGATAAGGATTGGAGCGGCCTGAAATTTATGTACCGTATAAAGGACCGCTAACCACAATCCCCTTGAATCGTGTTGTTTTGAGAGGTTCGCAACGAGGCCGATGCTCTGCGAAGTTTATAACTTCACAGGTAGTCTTTAAATGCTATTGATAAGGATTGGAGCGGTCTGAAGTTTATGTACCGTATAAAGGACCGCTAGCGACAATCCCTTTGAATCGTATTGTTTTGTGAAGTTTGCAATTTCGCATTTTTAATCCTGTCCTGTCCTGTTCTGATGCTTTGCGAAGTTTATAACTTCGCAGGCAGTCTTTAAATCCTGGACTGTTTAATTTTCCTCAAGGTCGTGCAGATTACGCTTTGCGAAGTTTATAACTTCGCAGGCAGTCTTTAAACCTGTGCCGCTTGAATATACCTCAAGATTCTACTGGTAGATCTTCACATTTTCCATACGCTATCCAACATTTTCATCGAACCGTATGTGCCATACAACGATTTTTTCCTTCACTTCATCGATGAATTCCTTCACAACAATTTTCAAGTACTTCACAACAAAAAATATATTCTTAATTAAATAACAATAATATTCGTCTTGTAAACAAAATGAAAAACCTACGAAAATTTGTAGGAATATATTTTAATAACCGACCAAAAACCCCCAGGGATGCATCTTATCCATACCCATGTGCCCGACCTCTTGGGCGCTCGCTTGAACTTCAATTTCAACCTTAAAACAAAAAACATGAAAAAACGAAACGGCCTTTTGGCTGTATTGGGCCTGTTCCTATTGCCAGCGATCACTTTCGCACAACAATCACCCATTTACATCAATTGCGGAAACTCGGGCAGTGTCACTTACAACAGCATCACCTATGCTGCAGATCAGTACTACAGCGGTGAGCTGACCTACTCCAGTTCCCACGTGACCAATCCCCAACCTTTTAAGAGCATTCGATATACGAAGACCCCCACCACGGGCTCGCATATCATGGACTATAAGATCCCCGTTGCCAATGGGGACTATGATGTTACCCTGCGCTTTCTTGAAATCTATTTCGGGGTGAGCGGCAGCGGTGGCGTCGGCAGCCGTGTTTTCGATGTGAGCATCGAGGGGCAACTGGTCGAGGACGACCTGGACATATTGGCCGAAGTCGGCCAAAACAACCTATACAGCCCCGTTCATACCGTGACCGTCAGCGACGGCGAGCTGACCATTGATTTTGTGGCCAGCACCGGGGATCCCATAATCAGTGCCATCGAGGTAGTTGAGGCGACCTCCGGCGGCGGCACCACCGGCGGCTATTGGACCAAGACCGGTAACGATATCAGCTATGCCGACGGGGATGTCAAATGGGGCACTTCGGGCGCCACCCTGAAGACCGACCAGGGGGCGGCGATCGAGCTGCGCGGCACACAGTGGCCCTATATCGATTTCTCGAACGACCCCACTACGGACTACGACATGCGGATCCTCATGAACGGCAGCGAGGACCTGGGCATCGTGGGGGGCAACGTCGGTATCGGCACTACCCACCCGGGATCCGAATGGCGGCTCGACGTGGTCGGAAAGGTCAGGGCCAACGAGATCAAGGTCGAGGCCTCGGGGGCCGACTACGTCTTTTTGAAGGACTACCCGCTGCCCACGCTCGAGGAGGTCGGTCGGCACATCGATGAGAAAGGCCACCTGATCAATGTTCCCTCCGCCGCGGAAGTACGGGCCAAGGGCATCGAACTGGGCCAGTGGAACATGAAACTGCTCGAAAAGATCGAGGAACTGACCCTGTACGTTCTCCAGCAGCAGCAAGCGATAGACGACCTTCGAGACAAGGTATCGACACTCGAAAAGAGCAAATAGACCAAGTTCTTATTTCGCCAGTATCATTTACGTCCGATCAGGTTGACGATGGCGCCATAGGGCTATCGTGCCATGGGGCGCTACCAATCAAAATAAAATACCACAATGAGATTATATAGAATTTTAACCGCGACCTTACTGTTTTATGGTGTGCTCAGCATGGGACAAAACCTTTCTCCCGAGCTATCGGTCTATAGTCCCGTATCACCGAATTCGGCCAGCCTGGGCGAATATGGCACCTTTCCGGTCAATCACAACCTGGGCACGGCAAATGTCGCCATACCGATCCATACGATCGCCACCGGTAAGCAACAACTGCCCTTGTCCCTGACTTATAATACAGGAGGTGTAAAGGTAAACGAACTGGCATCTTGGTCCGGTTTGGGGTGGACCCTCAATGCCGGCGGGGCCATCGTGAGGAACGTCAAGGGAATTCCCGATGACCTCCTCAACACACAGAATATACTCGATTTGGAGAACGCCGCCTTCGATTCCACTAATTTCTTCTATATCTATGACTGCTGGAAAGGTCTTGAAGATTCACAGCCCGACGAATTCGTAATAAATGCCCCGGGCCTAAGCGGCACCTTTCAATTAGATCCCAACAATGGGGGCCTTGCCGTTTTCAATGATCGACAAGTGGCAAAGGTCGAAGTCTTGGGCCAAGATCAGATCAAGGTCATCGCCCCCGATGGAACACAGTTGATATTCGGAAAATCGATAGTTATAGAGGGCGGTCAGTACCATGATGCCGTCGAAGAAAGTTGGATTCCCTCATCAGATCATCTCAGTGCCTACCAATATGTGAGTGCCTGGTACCTAACCGAGATGGTCTCGTCCCAAGGCACAGATACCATACGTTTTAGGTACAAAGACCGAACGAGTCTAGACTATCCGGTGGCCTCGGGTGACAATGCCATTGCCAATACGGCCCCATTGATCCTTGGAAATTACCCCGCCGCCCAGTTCATAGACCAAAAATTCTTGGAGCGCATCGAATTCGACAATGGCCATGTGATCTTTACCTCGTCCTTGAACCGACAAGATTTGGTGGACGAGTTCCAGCTCGACAAGATTGAGGTGTTCTCCGGTGATTTTGGTAGTCCAAATGCGGTAAAGATCAACGAAGCCGATTTTGTATACAGCTATTTTCAACGGCAGGGAGGGTTCTATCCGGGCGGATACTCCACTTCCATAACCGCCGAGAACTCCTTTATGCACTCGAGAATGGTCGACAGCCGTAAAAAAACCCTTCGCCTTGACGAGGTCGTCATGGGCATCGGCGGCATCGGAGGAAAATACTTACTGCATTACAATGCAACGCAATTACCGCTGCGGGGCAGTACCTCGCAAGACCAATGGGGCTATGCGAACAACAATCAAGGAAGCTTCATGCCCAGAACCGAAGGCACCTATTATGTCAGCGGGGTCCCCGCAAGGGATTATGACGTGGGCAATGGCGATCGTGAGGCCGACCCGAATGCCATGAAAGCGGCGGCACTTGAGAAAATCACCTACCCGACCGGGGGGGAGACCGTTTTTGAACTGGAGGCCAACCAATACGAAAGAACCATTGATGTGAACACGACCATACCAAAGCACAAATCGGCACAGGCCTACGGCCCCGGCTGTGAGACCTATGGCCCCTCATATGCAGAGGTGACCTTTACCACGGATAGTTCACTGGTAGGGGACGGGCAGCTCTCGATGACCTTTTCTGGCGCCACATCGACCAATGGCACTGCGACCAGAGTGGAATTTGACGGGCAGACCTATTACCCGACCTCGCAAACGGCAACGGACAGCGAACAGCAGCATTACACCGTCAACCTGAGCACCAACACCGTCTATACTTTGAAGGTATATGACTATCGCATAGGATCCAACCCCGGGGTCTACAATTGTGCCTTTACCACGGCCGTGGTAACGTGGAACGTACCAGGGCCCTCACAGACGCAGGTCGTAACCGAGTACCTTGGCGGGCTGAGGGTGAAATCCATCAAGAACTACGATGGGGTGCAGAACGATCCGGTGACCCAAAAAGAATTTGTCTATGAAAATGAGAACGTGCTAAGGCCCTTTAGGGAAAAGGCCTATGGCAAATATTTTCTGCAACCCAACGGTGATACCCAGTTGCGGCTGAGCACCGAGGAATATTACAACAACAACCTTATCAATAGACCGGTCGTGGAATACGGCAAGGTCACCGAATATCTTTGGGACAATGGATCGGGCACCGATTCGGGAAAGCAGGTCTATACCTATAACACCGTTTCCCCACAACGTATATTGGGAAGCGGCGTTTCTGGGCCGGCCCCTTTCAAGCATGCCCAGGCCAACACTACCGGAATATTCGCAGGGCTGATCAGTGTCATGCAAGACGATGACTTTTCATATTACCGGAGCGATGACTGGCAGTACGGAACCCTGGCCCTCAAGGAAACCTTTAAAAGAACGGGCACCGTGGCGAACCCTACCTATCTCAGGGTCAAGGTCGATTCGCTGGAGTATCAGACCCTATTACCATCGGAGATAAAGCACAACTATATCTTCGCCAATGTAGCGGATCCTACGACCCATTCGAACGCACACTACCAAAACTCTTTTAATACACCCTTCGATCCGTTGAACGACCCGGCTAGCTACGTTTTCAACTACTATGTGGCCAAGAAATCGGTGGGCCGCAAGGTACTCGACAAGACGATAGAAAAGGTCTATGATATCTCTGGGCAAGACCCGGTGATCACTACCACCGATCATTTCTATGAAAACCTGGCCCATTTGATGCCGACCCGCACTGAGATCGGTACCAGCGATGGCAAGACCGTGGTCACAAAAATGTTCTACCCCGATGATCTGGGTGATGGCACCCCTTTGGGGGAGCCCTATCCAGACCTGACCCAAAGAAACGCGATCGTCAAGTTGAACAGTGGTGACCAGCATCGTATGACCGAACCCATTCAAGTAGAGACCTCGATTACCGATGCAAGCAGCACCGTACTGTCAAGAACCGTGAACCGAACGATCTATAAGAACTGGGATGCCGACCTTGGTCTTCCTTCGGGTACCGATTTTGTGTTGCCAGAGAAGGTACTTACCCTAAAGGGAAGTTACGATACCAACGACAACCCCATGGAAGATCGCATCGTTTACGAACGATATGATGCCGAGGGCAACCCGTTGGTCGTGTCAAAGGCAGACGGACCCACAACGGTTTACGTCTGGGGTTATGAAGGCCAGTTCCCCGTGGCCAAGGTGGAGAACGCCACCTATACCGCCGTGGAGAATATTTTGGATACCGGTTTCGACCTAGGGTCTGGCGGACTCAGCGTTGCACAGGCCAATGCGCTGCGCTCGGGCCTTGCCAATTCGCTGGTCAGCACCTATACCTATGACCCCATGGTCGGGGTCACTAGCATGACCGATCCCAGTGGCTACACCATGCACTACGAATACGACGCCTTTAACCGGCTCGAGGCCGTCAGGGACGCCGATAACAACCTGGTGACCGACTATGAATACCATTACAAAAACCAACAATAGACCATGAAAAAGTTCCACCTCTATATTGCCACCCTGTTGCTGGGCCAGATGGCGCTCGCCCAGACCCCCACCTCGATAACAAAGCCCGAAAGCGGGCAGACCGATTACATCATCGATTCGAATTCGGGGCAGACGAACCTCTTGGCGACGGACTTCATCCTATTGAAGGCCGGTACCCATATCATTGACGGCGCCGATTTTCTGGCCAAGATCGACGACGGCACCTTCGTTCCATATAACAACACCATTGCGTTGAGCGATGAGAACTACATCCTGACCCGGACCTACCAAAGGGGGATGACGGGGCATGACCCGATTGCAGAGAACGATGTGCTCGAGCAGGTCTCCTATTTCGACGGCCTCGGCCGGCCCATGCAGCAGGTGGCGATCAAGGCCTCGCAGGATCCCAACGACAATAGCACCGACATCGTCACCCATATCGGCTATGACGCCTACGGCCGCGCCGAAAAAGAATGGCTGCCCTATCGGGCCGACGGCGGCCTCGGGAGCTTCCGTACCGATGCCGAGGGCAAGACGGACGACTATTACGAACTCAATTATGCCGATGACATCGATCCCTCGTCGCCCAACCCGTTCTCGCAAAAGGAGTTCGAGCCCTCGCCGCTCAACAGGGTGTTGAAACAGGCCGCCCCGGGCGAGGACTGGGAGATGGGGTCGGGCCATGAGATCCGTTTCGACTATCAGACGAACCATGCCACCGAGGTACCCCTTTTCAATGTAACGACCACCTTTGTCAATGGCATCTATGAGCCCACATTGCAGCCCAGTACAAGCAACTATGGGGCGGGCGAGCTCTATAAGAACGTCACCAAAGACGAGAACTGGTCCACTGGCAACGACCATACCGTCGAGGAGTTTACCGACAAGCGGGGGCGCGTGCTGCTCAAGCGCACCTATAACAACGGTTCGGCCCATAACACCTTTTACATGTACGACGACTATGGCAACCTGAGCTTTGTGGTACCGCCCAAGGTAACGGTCGCCAACGGAATCAGCACAACGGAGCTCGACCAGCTCTGTTACCAGTACAGGTACGATCATCGCAACCGCCTGGTCGAAAAAAAACTGCCGGGCAAGGGCTCGGCCAACGATTGGGAGTCCATCGTATACGACAAGCTCGACCGCCCGATCATGACCCAAGACCCCAATCTAAAGGCCCAGGGCAAATGGCTCTTTACCAAATACGACGCCTTTGGGCGGGTCGCCTATACAGGTCTTGCGACAGGGGGCACGCGCGCGGCCGAACAGACGGCGGCCGATGGCCACGGTACCCAATGGGCAAACCCGACGGCTACGGCTACGACCATCGATCAAACCCCTGTTCATTACGACACCGGGGGCTACCCCGTCATATCGGCCATTACCGAACTGCATACGATCAACTATTATGACGGTTACGATACCACCAGGGACGGTATCACCAAGCCATCGGGCGCCATTCTGGGCCAATCACAGGCCGATAACGTCAAGGGGCTCGCTACCGTCACTAAAGTAAGAGTATTGACCACCGCCGACTGGATCACCACCCTGACCGCCTATGACAAAAAGCGTAGGGCGATTTTTACACAGTCTGAAAATGATTATCTTAGCACGGTGGATATCTTACAAACGGAACTCGACCATGCCGGCAAGGCCATCAAAACGGAAACCTCGCACCAAAAGGGCACCGATCCGGCCATCGTGACCGTCGACCGCTTCGGTTATGACCTTGCAGCCCGTTTGAAAAAACAGGTACAGGAATTGGACGGCCATACCGAGATGATCGCCTTTAACAGCTACGACGGCATCGGGCAACTGGTGTCAAAAGAGGTCGGCAACACCCCGGCAAACCCCCTGCAGACGGTGGACTACGGTTATAACGTTCGCGGATGGCTCAAGACCATCAACGAAGATGCCAACAACGACAACGACCTCTTCGACTTTGCGATCAAGTACAACGATCCGACCTCGGGTACGGCGTTGTTCAACGGCAATATCAGCCAAACGACCTGGGCCACGGCCAGTTCGAACAATACAAGCAACCCGGTCAGTACCCAATATACCTATAGCTATGATGACCTGAACAGGATCATCGGCGCCAAGGACAATACGGACAATTATGACCTTGGGGTCTATGACGGTTCCGGAAACCTGACCGGCCCGGTGACCTATGACAAGAACGGCAACATCCAAACGCTGCAACGAAAAGGAGTGGGCGGTACCATCGACGCCCTTGACTATGATTATCTGAACGGAGAGGCCAGCAACCGATTGGCGAAGGTGGCCGATGCCTCCGGCAATGCGGAAGGGTTCGCGAACGGTACCAATACCGGAAACGACTATACCTACGACGCCAACGGCAACATGACAACCGACTCCAACAAGGATATCACCTCGATCACCTATAACCACCTGAACCTGCCCGAACAGGTGACCCAGGCGAACATTGGGGTCAACAACACGATCGACTATATCTATGCCGCCGACGGCACGAAGCTCAAAAAGACCGCCAGGGACTATTCGAACGGTAGCGGGGGCACCCCGGTGGTGACCGACTATGCGGGCAACTATGTCTATGAGAACGGCCAACTGCAGTTCTTCAATACGCCGGAAGGTTATGTAACGCCTGACGGCACCGGAGGATATACCTATGTCTATAACTATACCGACCACCTCGGAAATATCAGGCTGAGCTATACCGATAACAACGGCACGGTCGAAATCGTAAAGGAGTCGAACTATTACCCTTTCGGATTGGCACATCAGGGCTATAACAATAACGTAAGCCCGTTGGGCAACTCCGTTGCGAAAAAGTATATGTTCGGGGGCAAGGAGCTTGACGAAAGCCTGGGACTTGGAACCTACGACTTCGGGGCGAGGAATTATAACCCCGAATTGGGCAGGTGGATGAACATCGATCCGATGGCTGATAAATATAGTGAGTTCTCTCCGTATGTTTATGTTGTAAACAATCCATTAAAATACATCGATCCGGATGGAAAAGACCCCATAGACCCAAGAACTGGCAGGCCGTATGAAACAAGGCTCAACTACAGTTCGGTGATACATGGGTCTGTTGACGATAGTAGGAATAATCCCGATAATGATATTTTGAGAAGGACTAATAGCGGTTGGCAAAGACTATTTCCAAGAGGGCAGAGGGGCGGCGATACTGGTTGGGCTGAAGGTAATGCGGAATTTAGACATGATTTGACCACAAGTTTATTGTCATCAGGAGCCAATAGGTTCATAAGGAATGATTTAGGTTTTCCTTCTTCGAGACCTCATGTTTCCGCCACAGAGCCAAAAAATCCGTTATGGAGGGATGCGGCAGAATCAGGTACATATTCGTTCGTAGACCCAACATATGCTGAGAATAACTTTTTTATTGACGAAAACGAAGCTCAGATTGTTTCAGTAGAGGATAACTTCATCAGCCAAGTCACGACTATGTCTCGTAATGAAAGTGATGAATTTGATGTTTCAAAAACCGATAAGTTTTTGGTTGAAAAAGGTAAGATAAAAACCAGAACTAAGAGCTCTTTCTTTGGATTGGTTAAAAAAACTGAAAAGTATAGGAGTCTTTTAGTTACCCAAACTACAACAGTATTCAAAAACAATGAGGAGCATTCAAGAACTGTCAAACAGTATAGCGTTGAACAAATAATCAAATAAAATTTAATAATGCTTTTTCTATCAATTATAGGGGTTTTATTGGCAACGTTTTTAACAGTTATGTACTGGAAGAAATCAAGTCGTTTAGAACGGATCATTTTAATTCTAATCGGTTTTTCGTTTGTTACTTTGCTACTAGGTTTTTTTGATGTTTCGAAATGGCTATTTTTAATATATAGCAGTTTACTTTCACTATCAGCACTTTTGATTGTACTTAGAATCTTTAGCAAAGGACGGGAAAAGTACTGGCACTTAACACTTATTGTAGCGTTGATTTGGTTGGTTTCATCCATCGCTACCATTCTCGGCATTCCACATCATTATGAGATATTAGCAGCAAAACTTGTCATTTCTTTACCTTTGGCAGTTTTCCTTTTGATTAGTAAGAAGGTGTCGTCTTTTACAAAATTTTGGATTTCCCTGTATTTGTTAAATCTACTTTTCGAAGTGTATAATTCGTATTGGATTTAGTTGTTTGGCGGGGTAGTGTTTCAAAATGGTACTTGACCGTTTTCTGGCAGAAAGCTAAAATAAGGCACTGAACGAAATGTTTTGTAACCCAGTTACAAAGCATTACCAACGCTGAATTTTACTATCTTCGATCGATGTTCTTTGAAATACTTTTGGGTACGCCGATACCATAATACTTCGGGAAACCTGACCGGCCCGGTGACCTACGACAAGAACGGCAACATACAAACACTCCAGCGGAAAGGCGTGGGCGGTACCATCGACAACCTCGACTATGACTATCTGAACGGTGAAACAAGCAACCGATTGGCGAAGGTGGCCGATGCGTCGAACAATACGGAAGGGTTCGCGAACGGCAGCAATACCGGAGACGACTATACCTACGACGCCAACGGCAACATGACAACCGACTCCAACAAGGAAATTCAATCGATCGCCTATAACCATTTGAACCTGCCAACGGTCATCACCCAGTCAAACTTGGGGGTCAACAACACGATCGACTATATCTATGCCGCCGACGGCACCAAGCTCAAGAAGACCGCCAGGGACTATTCGAGCGGCAGCGGGGGCACCCCCGTGGTGACCGACTATGCGGGCAACTATGTCTATGAGAACGGTTCCTTGCAGTTCTTCAGCCATCCCGAAGGTTACGTAACGCCGGACGGTACGGGAGGGTATACCTATGTGTACCAGTACAAGGACCATCTCGGAAACATCAGGCTCTCCTACACGGACGATCCTAGCAATCCCGGTACACCGACGATCATCGAGGAGAACAACTATTATCCCTTCGGAGGACTCCATCAGGGCTACAACATGGGAGGCGACAACGCCCTGGGCAGCGACCTTGCCCAGAAATGGAAGTTCGGCGGCAAGGAGCTCGACGAATCGCTCGGGCTCGGGACCTACGACTTCGGGGCGAGGAACTACGACCCGTGGATCGGACGCTGGATGAACCTTGACCCGCTTGCTGAAAAATATCATCCTCTATCACCTTATAATTATACTGCAAACAACCCTATTCTATACCTTGACCCTGATGGTAAAGAAATAATAATTGGCGGTAATACTAAAGATGCGTTAACGAAGTTGGCACAAATTGCAGCAACAACTAAAGGTCAAAAAAGATTAGATAGACTAATTAATTCGAGATATAAATATAGAATGAATAAAGTTTTTTGGGCTTCTAATGCTGCATATGATGGAAGAGGAACAATTGGTACAGCAAGAACAATCTATTATCCTTCTTCCGTATGGTGGCCACATACAAATGGAGATAACAAAAGCTTATATTATACTGGTCATGAAATCAACCATGCATATAATCATGATTACAATGGAACTAATTATGATAGAAAAACAGAAGAAAGAACATCTGTAAGGTTCGCAAATTATTTAAGGTCTGTTTATGGAGACGGTGATGATTTACGAACATCGTACTCTGGTTTAGGGTTGAAATTTAGTGATAATGAAAATTCATATAATCGTAAAGGTGAAGGCATAACAGATTTTACAGAGACTTTAAGTGTTGAAGCAGGAGGAAATACTTTTGCAGGATTTAGTTATGAGAAAACTGAAGGAGGTGAAACTTCTACAGAATACATAATATCTGTAAAAACAGAAGATGGCACTTTTGCTTATAGAAAATTCACAGACCAGAAAGAATATAATGCCGCTGTAAAAAGAATAAACGAGTACCAGAAAAAACAAAAAGAGGAAGATGAAAATAACTAAAACAGCTATAAGAATTATTTACTCATTAGGAATTATCTATTTAATTTCTTTTGTAATAGACGTTTTTTTCTTCTTTAATGATAGAAAAAATTATGATGGTGTATTTCAGTTTCCGTATGAACCCAAATATCTTATTGCAATTAAATGGTTGATGATATTCATTATCATTATTGCATATTTATTTATTCTTAAATTAAAACGAAAGGCTTTATATGTAGCTATTTTTATTAACTCAATCTTCTTGTTATTATTTTTATATCATTTGGTTAATGGAATAGGTTATAAAGGAAGTATAATATATAATATGAAATTAATTGAAATCACTTCCTTATTTTCATTACTTTTCCTATTGAGATTACTTCTACGCAACAAAAGTAGTGCAGTTAATCAAGGAGCATAAAAAACTATGAGATAAAAAATATAAGTCAAAACCACTCTTTGGAGTGGTTTTTTTATGAGAAAGCTTGTTTAGTCTTGAAGTTCTGAATGATGTTATCGATAAGAAAAAAGAGCTTGCTTCTGGTCGGTAGTGTTTCAAAATGGTGCTTTCGCAAATTTACTAAAATTAGCCATTGATTGTCAGTGTATTAAAAAGGAGATGGGCTTCGAGATCGAGGCCTATTTTTGTTCGTAGACTTTTCAAAAGTTCGTTGAGGCCCTTAAAATAACAGCTTGTTTTTACATGGTGTTTCAAATTGGTGCCTATAAATTAAAATTGTGTTGTGCGAAGTTTCCGCCATAGGCGGACAAGTGCAACTTCGCACGAACCTTTAAATAAACCATGAACTGTGCAATTTGCCATCAAGACAGAACGATCAAAAAGGGAAAACGAAACGGCAGGCAACGCTACTATTGCCGTGTCTGTAACAAGAGCTTTCAGGGCAGCTATTCCTATCGGGCCTATTGTGACGGCATTGATGCAATGTTGGTCAAATTGTTGAAAGAAGGCTGTGGGGTCAGGGGCATTTCGAGGATCTTGAACATAGCCTGTGGCACGGTATTGTCAAGAATCTTGAAATTGGCAAGGCAGATCAAAAGGCCATTTTTCAATGAAACGGGCCGCAAGTTCGAAGTGGATGAGCTGTTCGTGAAAATCGCCAACGGCAGATCCCAAAACTATATTACCTATGCATTGGAGCGTGAGACCAAGAGCGTTATCGATTTCGCCGTTGGCAGCAGGTCTATCGAAAATATCGGCCCGATTATCGATTGTATACTTCTGTCAAGGCCACAAAAGATTTATACCGACAAGTTGAATGTATACCCCAATTTGATTCCCGAAGGAATACATCGGGTCTTTAAGTACTGTACCAACAAGATCGAGCGTCACAATCTGACCTTGCGAACGCACATCAAAAGATTGTCGAGAAGAACAATTTGTTTTTCAAAAAGCCAGAAACATCTCGAGGCACATCTGCGTATCTATTTTTGGGGTTGAAGGCCATGTTATGCTCTGCGAAGTTTCACTTGTCCGCCTATGGCGGAAACTTCGCAGGCGTGGCTGTCGTTCTTCATTTAAGGGCGATCCGCCCGAAAATCGTATTTTAGTACAAGTTGTAACCTAAAAACGAGAATCATGAAAATCATTAAAAGAATATTGTTGTTGCTTTTGGTCCTGGTCGTCGGTTTCCTTATTTATGCCGCAATACAACCGAGCTCTTATGAGATAAGCCGAACAAAGACATTGAAGGCACCGGTGGAAGTGGTCTATAACAACGTAAGCGATTTCAAGAACTGGGAGGAATGGTTGCCCTGGAAAGAACAGGATCCCACAATGAAAATCAACTATGATGCCCAGACCAAGGGAGTGGGTGCGTCTTACAGTTGGGAGAGTGAACAGGGGCCGGGCAGTATGAAAATGGTGGAAACGGTCCCCAATGAATCCATTGCCAACGAATTGGATTTTGGCGAAATGGGCAGTTCGAAGTCCACATGGAAGTTCAATCCCGTAGATGGGGGTACCGAAGTTACCTGGGGCATGAAAGCCGAGGAGTCCCCCTTTATCATGAAAATTTTCAGTGCCATGAGCGGGGGATGGGACAATATGATGGGACCAATGTTCGAACGGGGCCTTGAAAAATTGGACAGCGTCACCCAAATTCAGGCGGAAGCCTATAAAGCGGCAATGAATGAGTGGTCTCTTGGCGAAGTCACCAAGAAGCCGTTGGAAGCGCAAACCTTTATCGGTTTTCCACATGCAGCGAACATGAATGATCACGAAGGAATTCAGAAAATTTATATGGAATCGTTGCCAAAGGTTGGCACTTACGCCTCTGAAAGCGGGTTAAAATACGAGGAGTATACCCCTGGAGCCATTTTTACCAAAACCGACATGGCCTCCGGTGATATGGAATTTTTGGTCGGGGTCTTTCTCAAGAAAGCGCTGACCCCGTCAGAGGGCATGGAAACGGTTTCAATGCCCGCAGGGGATGTTGTAATGGTTCCTAAGTATGGAAATTATGGCACAGGAGACATGGAGGCGCATGTGGCAATAGAAAAGTTTATGACGGAAAACAAATTATCGGTAAATGGCCATATTTACGAAATGTATGTCAACGACCCCACCACGGTGAAACCGAATGAAATACAGACCGATATTTATTATCCGGTAAAATAACCGCATATTCCATTTTACGGATCAAGAACGCGGTACCAATTGCGTTGGCTATGCAAAAGAGAAATGGCGTAAGTACGGGTAGGATGTTACTTTTGGTATTGTTCGTCGCCTTGGCGGCCCAAAACACCGATGCCCAAGATAATTTCCAAGCGCAACGTGAAGCGATGATACGCGCCCAGTTGAAGGGCAGGGATATCAGTGACTCCCGCACATTGAAGGCAATGCTGAAAGTACCGCGCCATGAATTTGTTCCTGAAAAGATGAGACCTTACGCTTATTTCGATCGGCCCCTGCCGATCGGATCCGGGCAGACCATCTCGCAACCCTATATCGTGGCTTTTATGACCCAGTCGCTGGCCTTGACCACCGACGCCAGAGTGCTTGAAATCGGTACGGGTTCGGGGTATCAGGCGGCAATTTTGGCCGAAATAGTCGATTCGGTGTATACCATTGAAATCGTCGAAGAATTGGGGATAAAAGCCCGTAAATTGTTGCGTAGCTCAGGATATGATAATGTCAAGGTAAAGATTGGCGATGGTTATCACGGTTGGCCCGACAAGGCACCTTTTGATGCCATTATGGTGACAGCGGGAGCCGATTCGATTCCGGCGCCCTTGATAGCGCAGTTGAAGGAAGGAGGCCGTATGATTATCCCCGTAGGGCCACATGGGGGAGTTCGACAACTGATTTTGGGTAGAAAGAAGGGGAATAGGTTAAAGACCAAAGCGGTTATGCCCGTCAGATTTGTGCCTTTCGTCAGGAAAAAAGAGTAGGGGAAGGTTAAGGACTAGTTTGGGAACCATGGGCATTCTTTTAAGATTCCTAGGGGCCCTTGACCTATAGATCGGTATTCGGTCGGCAGAAAGATTGTTTTATGTTTGACAGTATCTTTTCGAAATCCACTGTTTTGTTAACGCTCTTTGCGATGATGCTCCATTTAAGTGGTTTCGGCCAGAGCTTGTCCTGCCCAGAACTGCTTATTCCTTCAGAAGGAGCTACCGATGTCCACACAAATACCAATTTTGAGTGGACTGCGGTCGAAGGGGCCACAGGCTACATCGTTAGAATCGGTACAAGCCCGGGGGGGACCGATATTTTGGAATTACAGGGCAACGGCAGCGTCACCCAGTTGGATCTTGAGGAAGATTTGCCGCCCCTTACGGATATATACATATCGATATTGCCTTTTGATGACGGCAGCGTAAACACGACCTGTGAAGAGTTGGTGTTCACGACAGGGGAATCAAGCGCGCTTCCGGGATGTGCAACTTTCACTACCCCTGGGCATGCGGCAATGAATGTATCGTTGAACCCAAATCTGGGTTGGGAACCCGCTTTGGGTGCCGAAGGATATTTGTTGACCATAGGCACAACGGCCACCGGCGCCGTCATTTTGGACCGGGAAGATATAGGCAATGTTACAAATTATGTATCACCGAATTTACTTGAAGGCACTACCTACTATGTCGCGATCGTACCTTATAATGAATCTGGCGAGGCAGAGGGATGCGGCGTTGAAAGTAGTTTTACCACAATGGGCACCAATAATATGCCGATCGATATGTGTACCAGGCTCGTCGACCCGGCCAATGGGGATAACGGGATATCGACCATGGCCGATATTAGATGGGCCCCGGCCACCGGCGCCCAAGGTTATCTGCTAACGGTGGGAACTACATCAGGGGGAAGCCAAATACTGAATGCCTTGGATGTAGGTAACGCCACCAATTATACATTTGGTGACGCGCTGCCCGAAGCGACGACCATCTACGTTACCGTATCCCCGTACACCACGGAGGGGATCAGTACGAATTGTTCGCAAACCTCGTTTACCACCGAAAGGAGCCAACAACCAGAGAGCAACGTTGTCATTCCGAAGTTTTTTACCCCGAACAATGACGGAGTGAATGATTTGTGGAAAATCAAACCACCTGAGGAACTTTCGGTAACCCAAGTTCGTGTATTCGACCGCTACGGGGCGCTTTTAAAGCAGATGGATCCCACGCAAGGCTGGGACGGTACCTTTAAGGGAAGGCGATTACCATCCGGGTCGTATTGGTATAGCGTTCAATTGACCGATGGCAGACCGATCAGGGGCTTTTTTGTACTGAAACGCTAAGCCGGGCTCGTTTCCACCCTGAAAACCCTATAAAGATGAATAGGGGGCAGGCCTCTTAAGCCTGCCCCCTGATACTTGAACATACCCTTGGTCTGAGCAGATTGTTCTAGTGGGTATGATGCCTGACCTCGGCCCACTGCACCCGCTTACTTTCCTTGAACTTTGAAAAGAATGAATGCCTTCTTGATTCGGTAGGCGTCTGTAAAATGAATGATGATCTCATGACTGTTCGATTTAATTGATGATTTTTTGATTGATGCTTCCGTTTTTTAACGGTTAAAGTTTCTGTACTCGGCCCATTTAACCCGTTTGGTGTTTCCCAAGGACGAGAAATAGCTAAATGATCTTGATTCCGTAGCTGTTTTTGTAAATGATGCTTTCATGATTTCTGGTTTTTAATAGTTGTTGTTTTCTTTTTAATGTTTTGGCCATAGAGATAATCTGTACTCCAGCCGAAACCGATGCCATAATATATTTTGGGACGTGTTAAATGCGGATGTATAGTTCTCATGATTTCTGTTGTTTTTTGAATGACTTACAACTTAAAGACGAGGGGAATGTAATTTTGTTACAGTACTATGCATAAAAAGGTACTATTTTATGTATAATTTAACATTTAAGGGGTAAAAATCGCTTCATTCCGCTGTTTATCAAGTAGATACATTGAAAATAATACAGGCTGCGATTCAATGTCAATAGCATACAACGTTCCAAAACAAAGTTGTGCATCGTTGTTTGACGGGGTAGTTCATCTAATAGGGGAAGTGTTGTGAAATAAAAATCTTGACATAGGGTTATATAGGTATCCCAAACAATTAAGCCTTCGTCATGAGACTTATTTATCTGCCCGCAAAGCCCATCACAAGATTTTGGTTCCACACTTTTTTGTGCCTTTTGTTATTAGCATCCTGTAGTACCGATGACGCAAAGGACAATGGGATTGAAAATTCGCAAATTGAAGAAGGGCAAGGGGATACGGAAGAGGATGTCATGGAAGATGGGCCGACGGATACTCCGACCACGGGGGAAATTCTTTTTGAAGAGGGTGTATTGTTGGATCGGGATCGGTCATTTGTCAACTATGTTCTCCCCGGAACGGAATATACGAAGTTCATTACCGGGGAAGGGGATATTGAAATGGTCACCAACAAAGTCTATGAACATTTGGATGATGATTTTGACTTTATCATAATACTTTCAGTGGAGGAGACCCAGCCCGAGGATCTTTTTTACGGTAGGTCGCACCCGGTGCAGAATCAGATTCAAGGTCTGGGAATAGGCACCTATGACAATTCTGGAGATTATGGCTCTGGGGGAAGGCTCAAAAACGTCATCTATATGCCGCGTACCGAGTACATTCGCAACGGGCCCTTTTTGCACGAAATTGTCCATACCTGGGCGAATAAGGGAATTATTCCCACCACTGTAGGCGGACATTGGGGCTTTGCCAGCACGGGTGGGCAGTTGGGCGGTTTTGATGAGCTTATCGATATGGGCAACAATACCTATAAGGGCCGCCTAGATGGCCAGGATGGTTTCGGAACCTTTGCGAACGGGGGCAACGCCTTGCCTTATGGAAATCTGGAATTATACCTTATGGGCTTGATCGGTTCTGAAGATTTGGAGCCGGTTCAGGTGGCGGTCAATCCCGAGTACGGAAATTCGGCCGGGGAATTTACCGCCGACTCCATCGAAACCTATACGGCCAACGACTTGATCAATGAACATGGCGAGCGACTACCTTCGATACAAGATTCACAAAAGGCCTTTAAAGCCTTGGCGGTAATCATCTCTACTTCATTTCTAAGTGAAGAAAAGATATCCGAGGTTCGTACTAATCTTGAAAATTTCGCAAGACCATCCACTCCCGACAACTGGGGCGGGTTGAACAATTTCTGGATGGCCACCCAAGGAAAAGCCGCTTTCACTTTCGAGGTGCTACAAGAGTCCATCAAATAATTGCATAGTTTAAGATAAATTTAGGGCAGACATAATTTCATTCGCCTTAAATTGGGGCATGTCATTTCACAAACTGCTTCTTGTACCTATTTTCTTTTTGATTACTACCAATGGGTTTTCCCAATATGCGGAATACGATTGGGAGGATAGGGACAAATGGATGGATGTTTCACGTATTTTCGAATTGGCGGCCATTGAAAAAGGGAATGCTGTCGCAGATATCGGTTGTCATGAGGGCTATCTTACCGTTCGGCTTTCGAAACGGGTAGGGGAGAATGGGCAGGTGTATGCGGTGGATGTCCGTAAGGACCGCCTTGAGAACTTAAAGGAAAACTTAGCGGACCGAAAAATTGGGAACGTGAAGGTGGTTCTTGGCGATTATGATGATCCGAAATTACCGGAAGGGGAACTCGACGCGGTCATTGTCATGGATACCTATCACGAAATAGAGGATTACATGACCGTATTGTCCCATATTCACGCTTCCCTGAAACCTGGAGGAAGAATACTCATGTTGGAAAAAATAAAAGATCACGCAAAGGGCAAAAGCAGGGAAGATCAGGCCGATTCGCATACGTTGGCCCTGAAATATGTGAAAAAAGAGCTTCAAGAAGCCGGTTTCCTGATTACGAAGACCATTATGGATTTTGGAAAATGGGAGCGCGAGCAAAGCAAGACCATGTGGATTTTGGTCGCGCAAAAGACCGGTCAGCCGACCATTGACAGGGGCGGCTAAAGCATCATTATTGATCCTCGAATTCCAGTTTTGTGATTAAATCGTCGTAGTTGTCGATTTTCGTGAAAAGTTTACCGCCTAAATTGATAATGGGTGTTTCAAGCGAGTCCAATTGAATTCGATTGGCGAAAGAGCGGTTCAACTGTTCCTTCATATCGCTTCTTTCCTCCAACTTGTGAAGGTCGAAAAGGTATTTGCTTTCCGACAACGAGGCAATCAAACTATCACATTGATTGCACATTTCGGGCACATAGACCGTAATGTTCTTATCGGGCTTGATCTTGATGGGCTTGGCCTCTTTTCGAAGCGCACGTTTCGATAAACTGTCATTGACCACCAAATCATAGGTATATGAGGGGTTCTTTCCACGCATCAACATAAGGGTCTTCAAATGTACCTTGCTCGCTCCCGGAACCCGTATAAATCGAGGTCGGGCCTTGCTTTGCCGAAAGTTGGTGCCCGTTATCGTAATCTTGACATCATAGTCTTCGTCATTCTCGTTGATCGCATAAAGTGCCAACCTGTTCGGAATCTTTTCTTCGACAACCTTAATGGGCCGCTTTTGGGCACTGGCCACTGACAAAACCAAAAAAAGTAAAAAGGGTAGTGTTTTTTTCATTTTCATTTCAATTTGTGCCCAAGATATAAAATATTTGGTTTCAAGTCTGTTTAAACGCTGACTGTCAGTACGGTGTGCACTTCAACTTAAATTTTTGACCGTTTGTCCATCCCTTTGAACAACTATATCCTTAATATTGAATGCCGTAATAAGGCAAGAATGGAATGGAACAAAAACCGAATGTAGCGCTGATTATCCTTGCTTTTTTTGCGATTTACGTCATTTGGGGCTCTACCTATCTTTTGAACAAAATCGCGGTATTGGAATTACCGGCCTTTATGCTTGCCGGCATTCGGTTTGTCGTTGCCAGTGTTCTGATATTCATTATTTGCAAAATATTGGGGCTGCCCATAAAAATATCATGGTTGCAATTTAAAAACACGGCGGTGGCCGGTTTCCTGTTTTTGACCGTTGGAAACGGAGTGGTCGTTTGGGCTTTGCGGTTTATCGATACGGGCATTGCGGCGCTCGAAATTTCGGCCCAGCCCTTGGTGATTTTGATATTGATGCGGCTCATACAGGGCAAGAAAATACAGCCCATGTCCATTGTGGGCGTAATCCTTGGTTTTATCGGGATTTATTTATTGGTCAGCCAAAAGGAAATCATGAATCACGAGAACGCCCTTCTTGGCATGGTACTGATCTTCGTGGCCATGCTCAGTTGGGGATATGGCAGTTTGTTTGTCGGAAAAGCTGATCTGCCTTCCAATTTCTTTGTGAATACGGGTTATCAAATGTTTATTGGCGGGGTATTGATGCTTATTGTAAGTCTATTGCTGGGCGAGGAATGGACCTCACCATTTGTCTGGAGCGGTGAAGTACAGCTTTCAATGGTACTTTTGATCGTTTTTGGAAGCATCGTTGCCTTTACCTCCTTCAATTACCTGCTAAGGGTCGTTTCGCCAGAAAAGGTGGCCACTTCCACCTATGTAAACCCGATTATCGCCCTGATATTGGGTTGGTATTTCCTGAATGAGCAAATAACCTTACAATCGATAATTGCAGCGGCAATACTGCTTACCGGCGTCTATTTCATTAATACCAAGAAAAGGCTTGCCCTATATTCTCGGTTCTCAAAAAAAGATTAAACCTCCTTATAGCGGTTTTTCCTTGGAAATTGGTAAATTTCAGGGGCAAAATAAGAGTTCATTATATGAAGATTCACCTTCCTTTATTTCTGATGGTCGTTGCAGTGATGGGTTGCAAAATGGAGCCTTCGGTAAGTCTTTTCAACGGAACCGATTTGGAAGGATGGCACGTAGACGTACCTGCAATGGACTCGATTCCCGAGGCTATTAACCCTTTCATCGTTAGGGATGGCATGCTAGTAAGCCTGGGCACCCCGAACGGTCACCTGATCACCGATAAAAATTATCAGGATTTCAGATTGGAGGTCGAGTATCGCTTTGCGGGCAAGCCCGGTAACTGTGGCGTACTTGTATTCGCTTCCACTCCGAGATCCTTGTATAAAATGTTTCCCAAATCGATTGAGGTGCAGATGATGCACGAAAATGCCGGGGATTTTTGGTGTATCGTTGAGGATATCAAGGTCGAGAATATGCTTGAGAGAAGAGGGCCCAAAGAAGAATGGGGCATTACCGAAGGAAAAAAGCGCCGTATTTTGAATTTGACCGATGGCTCTGAAAAACCGGTCGGCGAATGGAACTCGATGACGATAGAATGCCTGGGCAATGAAGTGAAAGTATGGGTCAATGGCGATTTTGTCAACCATGGGTATGATGCCACGGCAAGTAACGGGCAAATAGCGGTTCAGGCCGAAGGTTCGGAAGTGGAATTCAGAAAAATCGTATTGACGCCTATAAATGTACTCAGCGACTCTGGCGGACCTTAAATTAATATTTGGATTATGGGAAGTAAAAAAGAAGCAAAAAACTCGGCTACGGGCCGTCGTGAATTCATAAAGAAATCCGGAATGGCACTTGTGGGCGGTTCCATGGTCTACCCATCGGGAATACTCGCATCTTCAAGTCATTTCAACGATGATCTGATAAAAGTAGGACTGATCGGTTGCGGGGGTAGGGGTACCGGTGCCGCATCCCAAGCCATTCAGGCTGACCCGAATGCCGTCTTGACCGCCATGGGCGATATTTTTGAAGATCGTCTTGAAAGTTCCTATGCCGAACTTCTGAAAATTAGCGAAACGCAGGTGAAAGTCGATAAAGAACACAAATATATCGGCTTTGACGCTTACCAAAAAGTAATCGATTCGGGGGTAGATGTGGTTCTGTTGACAACGCCCCCAGGGTTTCGCCCGGACCATCTGACCGCCGCGATCGATGCAGGCAAACATATCTTTTGCGAAAAACCGGTAGCTGTGGATGCACCGGGAGTGCGAAAGGTTCTTGCCGCGGCGAAAAAGGCCAAAGAGAAAAACCTGTCCATTGTGTCCGGATTCTGTTTTCGATATGACAATTCGAAAAGGGCCCTCTTTGAAAAGGTCTTGAACGGCGAGGTCGGTGATATAAGGTCGGTTTCGACCTTCCGTTATGGGTGGGAAGCCTGGTACAAAGACCGTCAACCCGATTGGACGGAAATGACCTATCAGATGCGCAATTGGTATTATTACAATTGGCTATCGGGTGATTTCATCGTCGAACAAGCCGTACACAGCTTGGATATGATGTCTTGGGCTATGGGCGATGTAATGCCGATCAAGGCAATCGGTTCGGGAGGCCGTCAAAAGCGTACCGACAAAAAATACGGTAACATATATGATCATTTTGCGGTGGAATTCGAGTACCCCAATGGCGCCAAGGGATATCACTTCACCCGGCAGCAGTCTGATACGGCCAGGCGCAACAGTGTTGACGTCTTCGGCAGTGAAGGAAACGCAATTATCAATGTGGGTCGGCAATATGAAATCAAAGGGAAGGAGAATTGGAGATATCGGGGCGAGAAAAACAATATGTACCAGACCCAACACGATGAGCTTTTTGCGGCGATACGGGAAGGCAAGCCCATAAACGATGGTGAATGGATGGCCAATAGCACCATGCTCGCGATATGGGCACGTATGGCCGGCTATACGGGTCAGGAAATAAGTTGGGAAGAAGCCTTTGGTTCAGAAGAGCATCTTGGGCCCAAATTCGATGAATATGCTTGGGATTTTGTATATCCCATGCCTGCAATTGCCGTACCCGGTGAAACAAAACTAGTTTGATGCATACACATTATTTTATGGGAAATTCAATGAAATATGTTCTTTCGGCCAGCTTGTTCGTATTTCTTGTCGGGGTCGTTTCAGGACAGGAACCCGATATTGTCTTCGGAACGGAAATTGGCTTCGATTCATTGGTATCAGGCGTCGAGGCCGGCGGTAAATCAATCAACTGGATCAACGTCAATACCGAGGAGGACACCTGGCGCACAGAGGAAGGTTTACTCATCTGCAAGGGCCTGCCCATTGGGGTAATGCGTTCTGAAAAACAGTATGAAAATTTCATCCTGGAGGTCGATTGGCGACATATGGAAGCCGGCGGGAATTCTGGCGTTTTTGTTTGGAGCGATGCCGATCCGAATCCAGATTCAAGATTGCCCGGAGGTGTCGAGGTGCAAATGCTCGAACTCGATTGGGTCAACCTGAACATGCGAGACGGTAAGAAACCGCCCATAGCCTATGTACACGGTGAGCTTTTTGGAGTAGGGGGGGTGAAGACCATTCCCGATAACCCAAGGGGGGAACGTAGCAAATCCATGGAAAACCGTGCCGTGGGCAAAGGGGAATGGAATAACTATAAGGTCATTTGTGTTGACGGTACGATCAAACTTTCAGTCAACGGTAAATTCGTAAACGGCATAAGTAAATCGACCATTAAAAAGGGCTATCTATGTCTGGAATCCGAAGGTGCCGAAATCCATTTTAAGAACTTCAAATTGATCGAATTACCCGCCGGGGTTACCTCTGAAAGTCAAACTGCGAAGGAAATCGAGTAACCTTTGGATCGAGGCGCACCAAATCACTGTCATCCCTGCCAATTATTGCTTTTAAGCAGTTGCAGCCCCGCTCTGATAATATTGTTCATGTTGGTGGGCGGCCTATTGAACAGACCGATGAAGGTCAATTCTTTTTCAGGTATCGAAAAGTGGAAGGCCCTAAACCCACCTTGAGATCCCGTATGGGAAATCAGTTTCACGCCGTATTCGTTCTCCTCGGGCAAACTGATAAACCAGCTGAACCCGAGTTGCGGTGAAGTATCGCTATCCCAATTTAATGGATTATAGATTTCCCGCGATGTGGCCATAGCCTCTTCCCCTAAGAATTGTGCAGCTCTTATGGCCTCTTCGTACTTCACCAAATCCAAAATAGAACACCAGACCCCGCCATTGCCGGCCGCGGCAAAGGTGGGGAATTCCCCATAGTCGTTTTCTTCAAAACCTTCGTTCTTTCGATCATAGGCATGGGCTACCTCGCTGTGTGGATGATCACCATTGGTAATCTTGCTATGGCGCATTCCCGCGGGCTCAAAAATTTTCTTTTTTATATAATCCTGCCACGGTTCCCCTGAAACTTTTTCGATGATCAAAGCCAATCCGTTAAAGGCGGGATTCGAATATTGGAATTTACTTCCCGGTTCAAAATTCAATTCCTGTAGGCCTTTGATGGGAAGGAAATTCTCTTTGTCTTTTGCAGAAAGGTAAAACTCGGGGTTTTCAGATACCTTTCTCAAATCGGGCATGCCGGATGTATGACTCAGCAAATGCTTTACTTTAATTTTTGATGCTAAATCCTTATTTTGAAAATCTGGAAAATAGTTGGTGATGGGGTCTTCTTTTGACAATTTTCCTTCGTTTTCCAAGATTAATATGCCGTAGGCAACAAAGGTTTTGCTTATCGACCCGGTATTGAATATGGTATGTTCCGAAATTGGAACTTTCGTTTCCATATCCTCGACACCGATCGCCTTTTGAAAGATGATGTCTTGATCTTTCTTGATCAGTACGACACCGCCGGGTTCGGTAGATTTAAATTCGTCATTTAACAGCTTATCGAGTGCGT
This sequence comes from Aurantibacter sp., assembly GCA_965215845.1. Lineage (GTDB taxonomy): Bacteria > Bacteroidota > Bacteroidia > Flavobacteriales > Flavobacteriaceae > Aurantibacter_A. Next base: position 380,626 of record CBDCEL010000003.1, on the reverse strand, counting down.
CGAAGTTTTGTGAACTGACCCAATTTGAGGCCAAAACGAATAGAATGATCAGGTATTTCATTTTTTTGTCCATATTCCAACTTTAGGTAATTTATAGGCTGTAGTATTAATTGAACCCAGGCCAATAATACTTTATCTTTTTCCTTAGAAAAGAAACACTTCGTTCGAGTTGCCCCATACCGTCGACCCCGTCTTCGATACTGATCCATCCGTCAAAACCGACACGCTTGAGCTCGGCAAAGATGGCGTCGTAGTCGTTTAGGCCTTTTCCGATTTCGCCGTGGCTCAACCTTTTTGCATATCCCATTGAACCGCCCTCTTCCTTCCGTAGGTCTTCGATGGTTCCAGAAAGCAGGTAGCGGTCACTGGCATGCATGGTTACTACGCGATCTGAAACGCGATAAAGTAATTCCAAGGGATTTTCCCCGGCCAAAAAAGTATTGCTCGGATCATAATTGACTCCAAAATTGGGGTGATCGATACGGTCGACAAGTTCACAAAAAACCTCCATTTTCTGGGCAAATTCAGGATATTCCCAAAAATCGTCCTTATAATGATTTTCCAAGATTAAGATGATACCCAATTCTTCTGCGGTCGGTAGACAGGCCTGAATCGATACTGAGGCCAAACCAACGCCCTCGTCAATCGAAAGCCCAGGGCGTCTTTGACCGGACAGCACCCTACAATACTTTCCTCCAAGGGCATGGGTCATTTTAATCCAATGGAGTTGTTTCTCGATTTCCCTTTCCCTGAAGGACGCCTCGGGATGTGTAAAATCGGGTGAGCAACAGAGCATCGGAATTGTTTTTCCCCTTGATTCAACGGCCTCTCTGAATTTCGGCCAATTTGACTTATCCGACATTTCCAGGAACCCGGCGTACCATTCCAGTCCATCGACCTGCAAATTGCAGGCAAGATCGATCCATTCGGCCACTTGCATGGTTCCATCTTTGCAAAGGGCTTGCATAAAGGCTTTCGGAAATACAGCTAGTTTTGGCAAAAGATCAGTTTTTAGGGGGATTACGCCCGATCATGGGAAATTGCTCGACCTCCAAAACTTGTCCACTTATTGGCCCACTTTCATCGGAGAGAAGGTAAATGACGGCCATGGCCATTTCTTCTGGCTTAAAAATTCGCTGGGCCGGAGCGAAAACATCGGGAAGCTTTTCATACCAGTCTTCATCTTTTCCCTGTTCACGTTGGTTGATCAGTTCGTGTTCTGTCAAGACCCAGCCGGGATTTACTTGATTGACCCGCACCCCATTTTCGCGGAACAGTGTATCCCCTAGATTCCGGCTCATTGTCATCAAGGCACCTTTCGAGATGCTGTACGCCAATAAATTGGGTTCTCCACTCCATGAATTGATCGAACCGATATTGACCACACATCCACGGGATTTTGACAAATGGGGCAGCGCTTCCTGAATGATCGCAAATGGGGCTATCGTGTTGACATCCAACATTCTTTTTAAATAGTCCAATGAAGTGCTATTGATATTCGAGGATGCCACGATGGCCGCATTGTTGACCACGGCGTCCAATTTTCCATAGGCATCCAGCGCTTTTTTAATTAGCTGCCGTGGCGCATTTGCCTCGGTAATATCAATGGTGTGTTCCACCGCATTCGATCTGCCGAGTTCTTCTATCAGCTTTTGGCCTAGCTCTTGCCGAAGGCCGTTGACGACCACTTTTGCGCCTTCTTTTACACATTGCCGGGCGATGGCCCTGCCAATTCCTGTATATCCCCCCGTGATCAAAACAATCTTATTCCGTAACCGCATATCCATTCAATTAGGTTTTAATACACTTTTGACGACTTTGCCTGAATGCATTTGCTCAAATGCCTGGTGCCAATCGTCCAAGGTCCATACTCCACCTATGATGGGACGGACATTCAAGCTACCTGAGGCCAACAAGGAAAGTACTTTCTCCCAAATGGGCCAATTGTGGCTAAAACTTCCTTGCAGGCGCACATTTTTTTGTACCAAGGGATCCAAAGAAAAACCCAATGGCTGTGGACCCCAGCCCACTTTTGTGATTTGTCCGTTGGGCCGTACCCATTGTAACGCCATTTCCAAAGATGAACTTACCCCGGCTGCATCCACCACGCAATCGACGCCAAGTCCATCCTTTTGATTCGCCCATTCCGTGCCATCTTCGACAATTGTTCGGCATCCGTAGCTTTCGGCGATTTTTAACCGGTGCCGATCCTTTTCCAAGCCGACGATCGCAACTTCCGCCCCGCATAATTTTGCAATGGCCGCGCATAGTATTCCTATGGTGCCTGGGCCTATGACGATTACCCGGTCTCCTGGTTTGATTTCTGAATTGATGACCACTGCATTATAGGCTACCGAACAGGGCTCGGTCAGACAGGCTTCATCAAAAGGTAATTTTTTCGGTACCGCGTGTAGGCATCTGGCGGGTACCTTTACATATCGGGTCATGGCTCCATTCACTCCATAACCAAATCCCTTTCGGGTGGGGTCGAGATTATAAAGTCCTTGTTTCGAAAGTGGATTGTTCAAATCGATCACGGCGGCCGTCTCGCTAACAACGCGGTCGCCTTCTTTCCATCCGCCAACGTTCTTTCCCAATGCAATGATATGGCCGCCGAATTCATGGCCCAATACCACGGGATAGTTCACGGGCCAACTATGATCAGAGGTCCACTGGTGCAGGTCGCTGCCACAGACCCCTACATTGGCCACTTCCAACAAGACATCATCGTCGCCAATGATAGGTTTTGGTATTTCACGGAGCTCGACACTTCCTTTTTCCTTGGCGTAATTTACTACGGCGATAGCATCCATATTAGGCTTTTATCAATTTAAACCCCACGATGGGAGTGAATTTTTTCACAAATCAATCGCAACGAACTTTCCAAATCTCCATCCGCTGTTTTAAAGGCATCGGCATCGATTGTCAATGGGGCGCCCAAAACCACCAGTGGCGCTCCATAGCCGGGACATTCAATGGCCTGTTCCAAAGACAATCCTCCTACGGCCTGCACAGGAATATCTACCGCGTTCACGATTTCACGCAACTGATCTAACGGACTCGGCATGCGCTTACCCTGAGCGGCAATTCCGCGACGTTCGTCATACCCAATATGGTGTACGATAAAATCACACCCCAGTTCTTCGAGCAACCTTGCGCCTTCGACCATGTCGGGGCAACCCAGATTATCGCCCATTACCTTTAGGCCGAAATCCCTTCCCGCCTGTACCACAACTTTAATGGTTTCTTCATGCGCCCGGGCCATAACGACCACATGGGTCGCACCGGCCTTGGCCATCATTTCGGCCTCGAGGTAGCCTCCATCCATGGTTTTAAGGTCGGCAACAATAGGCACCTTTGGAAAAGCCTCCCGCAATTTTCGAACACCGTGCAATCCCTCGGCCAACAAGAGGGGAGTGCCTGCTTCAAGCCAATCGACGCCTGCCCGAAGGGCCATGGCAGCCGTCTCCAAGGCTTCATCGATATTTGTCAAATCCAAAGAAATTTGTACGGTGGGCTTCATTTCATAAATATAGAAATTTAGAAACTAGGGGCGTTTAGTGAGGCATCACTTTCTTTCGGCTATAAAAGCGGTGATTATTTCACGTTCTTTGTATGCCTATCGAGTCCTTGTAAATTCTCTTTCTTTAGATTATTATACAAATTTTCCGTTTCATCAAGTTCGACTTTAAGGTACGATTTTGATACTTAAGCTTGGCACAATTAACTAGTTGGAGGTCAATGGCAATGCAACTAGGTGGGGTTTTGTTTATTGCCCCTCAGATTGACCCAAAGCGAACAGAGCAAGGCAGCCAATGCCAAGCCGATAGTTGACATTTCAACCAATTTGCCGTTAGGTGACCAAGTTGTCAATTTTTGAATTAAGGAGCTTATGTAGCTCGCCGGCAGGTCTTTTTCGCCCAACTTACGGAGTATGACATAATGCCAATCGGTCAAAAAACAATAGCCCCAACCTTTCCAAATACCCAAGATAAACCATGAGCCGAAGGTGACAAGCAAGGAAATAAGGTTAAGTCTTTTGGTTCCTCTGTGGAGCCATCCGAACAAATTGAAAAGAATCAATACCGTATGAAAGAAATAGAAAAAATAATTGGCGACTTGTAGCCAAAAATGTGACATACCTGTAATTTGAGTATTTCCGATTAAGTCACATCCAAGATTTTTAGTCCTTTGGGTCCAAGGCGCCGACGGGTGTCCTTGGTAATGTATTTTTTTTGATCCAACTGTTGCGGTTGGTCCATCGCGCAAAAATAACTGTGGATGCTCCTTCGATCTTTAGCCGTTTTGTTAGTGGTGCCTCCGTGCCATACATGCGAATTAAAAATAAAGACCGAACCTGCGGGCGCCTGTACCAATACCTGATCGGGGTGGGGCAGGTTGGGATCATCCAACTCTTCGACGGGGAGTTTTGTTGATTTATGGGTTCCAGGAACGATCCGCGTCGCCCCATTGTTCTCCACGAAATCATCCAATAGCCAGATTGAATTACATACCTTGTATTTGCCGTTGACAACGGAATTGCCGAAATCGACATGAAGTTTTTGATGACCGCGTCCGGGGTTTTGCCGCCCGGTAATTCAATGACGACAATTTGAAATGTTCCCCAAGAACGGCCTCCACGGCCGCCAAGACCTTACCGTGGGTATAGAAGATGTCAAATATTTTGCCCTTATTTACTAAATCTGCCAGCCGGTCGGCACCTTCTTCCTTCGGATGCCGAATGTATTTTGATTCGAACAATTCTGAACCCGCATTTTGGCCTTCAAGGGCCAAAAGCTCATCGATTCGGTTATTTATACTGACTACTTCTTGATCCGATAAAAGTTTGCCCAAAGACAAAAAACCATTGCTATCAAGGGTCTCCAGCTCCGTAGATGTCAAAGTCATGGCTGTTATGATTTCACCTTTCTAAAGTACTAAAATATCCTGATTGCCCCAGCGGTTTATAAAAGCTAATTATAAACTATATTTGAAAGAATAAAAGTGTTTTATATAACGATTAAACAATGATATATGGGTAGCCGTAGACAATTTCTAAAACAGTCGGCCGTGGTGGCAGCTGCTTCCATTCTTCCATACAACACCTTTTCGAATATGAGCTCCAACAGATTTAAAATGGGTCTGCAACTATTTACCATTCGAGATGCCATGGCCAAGGATCCGATAGATACTTTGAAAAGGGTAAGGGCCTTGGGCTATGAAGATTCGGAGATTTTCGGTTATGATGGTGAGAAGGGTACCTATTACGGCATGAAGGCTTCGGATTATAAGAAATTAATGGATGACCTTGACTTCACCGCCACTAGTGGCCATTATGACTTTTCAAGTTATTTCGACCGCCCTTTTGATGAACTCAGAAGATATGTCGATCATTGTATCGAGGGCTCCAAGGTAATTGGGGCAAAATACATTACATGGCCCTGGTTGGCACCGGAATATCGAAATATCGACGGCTTTAAAAAACTCTCGGAATTATTGAACAAAATGGGGGAACAGGTTACAAAGGCAGGTCTTCGCTTCGCGTACCACAACCATGATTTCGAGTTCACGGAACACGACGGTCAAACGGGTTACGATATTGTTTTAGGTGAAACGGATGCGGACTTGGTGAAATTACAGATGGACATGTACTGGGTCGAACACTCATCAAAAATGAGTCCAGCGGAATTGATCCAACTGAATCCTGGGAGGTATGTGATGTGGCATATCAAGGATATGGACAAGGTCACCCGTGACTACACCGAAATGGGCAATGGCTCGATCGACTATGTCGATATTTTGTCGAATATCGATACCGATGCCCTGGAGTATTACTACATAGAGCAAGGCGGGAATTTCACCCACAATTCCATGCAGAGCGTCGCCGATAGCGCCAACTATTTTAAAGAGCATTTGCGCAAGTATCTTTAATTATTTGATGTTGGAACTTTTCATTTGGAGAAGGGCAATATGATTATAGGTCACCTGTAGTCTACATAATTGTTTGTACGGAATGTCTTTTTTTGGGAAATGCATATCACATATGAATTAAATTTGTTTTTTTTGCGCCGATGTTATCAAAGCGGGTCATACTATTACTTTCATTACAGGCTTTTCTGTTGGCTACGCTGGGCAAACTAACGGCTCAGGACCAAGATGTATTTCGTTTCAAGGGTCCTCTGACGATTAATGAATTTCGTGGTGAGGCCGAATACGATTATTCTTTGATTGAGGGAGATACCTTGTTGACAGGGCCGTTCCGTTTTCAGAGTTCGAACCTGAACGCCCTTATGAAAGCATCGGATAAGTCTTTCCGGTTTTCGGGAAACTTCTTGAGTGGTCTTTCTGACGGTCAATGGAATTTTCAATTTGGCGAATTCAAGACCGATAGTACCACAAAGGTCGTTGACTTTCAATATCGTTTGAATGTAAGTGGCATACAGAACAAGTCCTCTGGAAAAATCACAAGGGGTAAACCGAATGGTCGTTGGGCATACGAGGTTCTGAATGTTAAAAACTCAGAGGTTCGTGATACGCTTTTTCGTAGTGAATTTGATTTTGACGGCGGTGTTCCCCAAAAAAATTTCGAAATTAAAAATAAACAAGGCACCTTGGTCGGCCGTTTTTTAAGAAACGGGCTGGCCCACGATGTCTGGGATGTCTATTTGAACGACGACCCCGATGGAATCGAAAAATGGCATTTTTCAAATGGAAGGTTGGTAAAGATATCGTATGGAACATCTGAAAAAAGTCAAATCATCGATGTTTTCGAAAGACCATTCGAAAATTCAAGATCGGTTGTTCTTGATTCACGCTATTTAGCGCTTCTTCAATTGCTTGAAAAGCGAACAGGTGACCATATCGGATTCAAGGCAACCATGCCCAAACTTTTCAAAGAGAATATTTCACATTACGAAGAACTCGATACTTTCTTCTCGGCCTTGGGCAGCCCCTCGTTTATGCCGGAATTTAAGGTCGCAGTGCCCTTACAACCCCTTGATAGCCTTAAAGCTTCACAATTGGATTCAGTAAGCAGATTGGTGACTCAATCAGCGAAAATATCCGAATCACTATTGAAGAATACCCAAATGAACATTTTAAAACGTTCAGATCCCGAGGTTAGTTATTTGGCCGCCGTATTGCAAATACTTGACAGCTCTTATTTGGCTCCACTTAAAAAACTTCAGACATACAATGAACTTGAAATAATAGGGTACATAAGTGATGAAGAAATTACGGAAGATCTATGGCCAAATGGCATGCCGGAACCAAAAATCGTGGTCACTGTCAATGGAGGCGACAACGAGGTGGAAACGCGAGAGTATGTCGGGCCAAAGGCAAATAGCTTTGATTTTTCAGGGAATCTCGTCTCTTCCGCATTAAAAGTGGCAAACTACTTGAACCTTAGTCTAAATGATATCTCAGAGGTACTTGAGGATAAACTCGACAAACAGGAAAGGGAGCAGGCGCTGGTATTATTGGAAGAGCAGATGGTGGGTAAGGCCGACAGTTTGATTCACTACATAGATTCAATAGTAGAACATGTTGAACCAAGGGAGGTCAAGGCACTTTCATTGATAAGGAAGGGTATAGAGCGTCAATTGAATGATTACTCGAACCTAGAGGTATCTCAGGGCAAATCGGATAGTGCACGAAAATTGGTCGATTGTTTTGACCACTTTAGGGGACTTACAAAATCCGTGGTCGACCTACGGACGAGAAGTCCTTCGGTCGAAGAAAAATTTCATGATCGGGTCTGGAATCCGTTTACGGCCACTTTGATGGACGATGTGGTAAAAAAGCGAATCATAAATGCGTATCTGAATATATTGCAACCCTTTGTTCTCGATCAAATTACGGCTGAAATGAATTGTCTACAGGTCAAGGAAGTTGAGTCCTTATTGGAGAATATTCACAATCGGGTCGCTGAATTACGTGATGAAGACACTTCCAAGCTTGAACGCAAGTTAAAAAGGGAGCGCAATCCCGAAGTGATTCTCGAATTGTTCAACCTCGGTACAAATAATGAGTAATATTCTATGAGAACTGGCCAACGGGTATTGGGGGGGCTTTGTATGCTAGTGCTGGTTCTTGGCGGAATGAGGCTACAGGCACAGGATGAAGTGCTTCCAAAAGAATCAAAATTCAAGGATGCAAAGAGCAAAGTTTGGTTCAACACTTATGGTAACATTCGAATTTCAAAGCGCCTTTTTTGGGACGCCCAGACCCATTTTCGTTTTGAGGAATCTGTTAACACACCCTTTATCGGGCAGATCGGACAAATTTATAATCGTCATGCGATTGGTTATATTTATTCCAAGAAGGTGAATTTTAGTCTTGGCGGGGTTGTCCGGATTAATTTTAATACGGATGAGGATTCCACAGACAGAAATGTTGTACCTGAATGGCGAATCTGGCATCAGTATCAATTCGCGATGCCCATTTATACGGCCATGATCTACCACCGTATACGTATTGAACACCGTTGGACACAAGGATTTGCCGAAAATAGTGAGTACATATACCGGAATCGTTGGAGGTATATGTTCAGGGCTAAAATACCGCTGAACAGCCATGAGTTGAAACCAAAAACCTTGTATTTATCTCCAGAGGCCGAATTGATCATGCAAAGTGGAAAAGCAGTCGTTGCCAGCCCCATGGAAGACCTTCGGCTGACGACTACCTTGGGTTATATTGTGAAACCGCGACTTACTTTTGCTGCCGGTTTAATGTACTCTCAAGGGCAATCGCTTGAAAATGGAGGAATTTTCAAACAGAATTGGACCTTGCGCTTCCATATGTATTTTGCTCCTGACATAAGAAAGGTAAAAAATAAGCTGCCCGCCATCCATTTTGACGATTAGATACGTATATCTACCGACAAAATACCAAACCATTATATGAAATCTCAAAATTACACCTTTATAATTTCTGCCTTTGCTATAGTTGTTGCAATCTCGGCCATCACTTTTTTTGTAAAGAACAAGGAGTTGAGAACCGAGTTGAAAGCCTCAGCCGAAAAAGGAGAACAGCTCGAGCGAACCATGGAATATTATGAACAGATGGCACAGGTCGATTCACTTTTGGTCGAAGGTAATTATGAAGATGCCTTGAATACTTCAAAGGAACAATTACAGCAGATAAACGATGGTCATGAGAGTGTTGAACTGCGCATTGCATTGGCCAATAAGATGCTTAAAATGGACGATGGTCTTAGAAGAATGTCTGAAGCTGACAGCCTACGGGATCAGGTCGACAGTACCTCGGTTAATTCAATGGCATCGACGATCGCTAAAATCGATTCCCTTCAATTTGCCCTTGAAAAAAGTAAAGTTAGACTTCATAGGTTGAAAAGACAGCTGCGCGATAACTCAGGAGGTGCCTACTTGACCTTTACCAACAGCAAGGGCAGTCAGATACATTATGTCGGTGAAATAAAAGATGGAAAAGCCAATGGAAATGGTATTGCCCTATTAAATACGGGCAGCAGGTACAAAGGGCAATGGAAGGATAATAAACGCCATGGTGAGGGAACATTTCATTGGCCCGATGGTGACTATTACGTAGGTGACTACGAAAATGATAAAAGAAGCGGCCAAGGCACTTATTTCTGGCATAATGGCGAAAAGTTTGTCGGACTCTGGAAAAACGACGAACGTACCGGTGAAGGTGTCTTTTATGGTAAAGAGGGTGAGGTTGTGGCCCAGGGTCATTGGGAAGGTGACGAACTCGTGGAGGCCGTGAAACTTTAGGTCCATTGGACTCTTAAAGTTCCCGTAATTAAGTTCACGTAGACCTATAAAAATTTGTAGCTTCGACCATATTACAACTTAGTTTGGTCGATGGCACAATACCCTTCCAGCGTATACCTAAATGGCGCATTTGTCACATCTGATTCGGCGCGGGTCTCAGTTTTCGACCGTGGTTTTCTTTTTGGTGATGGTATATACGAAGTAATGGTGCAGATCAATGGGCGGTTTTTTTATGGTGACGCCCATTGGAAGAGGCTGCAACTATGCCTCGATAAAATAGACATCCGTTATGAAATTGGCAAATTGCGGGAAGCAGTTCCACAATTATTGGCCATCAATGAGCTAACCCATAAAGATTGTCTGCTCTATATACAGGTGACCCGGGGCGTCGCTCCCAGACAGCACTCCTTTCCCGCGAATATCGAGCCGACGGTAATGATGTATGCCATTCCAAAGGTTTTGCCGAAAATCAATGAAATAAACGCCAAGGTCGTTACCCAAGATGATTTTAGATGGTCGCGCTGTGATATTAAAATGACCTCATTGTTAGGTAATGTAATGGCCAATGAATATGCGATGCAAAATCATGGCTTTGAAACCTTATTGGTACGTAACGGAGTTATTACCGAAGCGTCACATTGCAATGTCTTTTTTGTCAAAGACTGTATCGTATATACGCACCCCGCTGATAATTACATCCTCGACGGAATAACACGGCAAATCGTTTTGGAACTCTGTAATACCCTCAATGTTGAGGTGAGGTTTGAAGGGGTACTTCAAAAGGATGTTTCCAAAATGGATGAGGCCTTCCTTACGGGAACCAGTACACAGATTGCTTCGATAGCAAAAATTGACGATCATTCTTTCTACGGAATGGGCCAAATAGGCCCCATAACCAAAAAACTACAATCGGCATTTTTAAGGTTAAAGGAAAGTGACCTTTTCTAGCCTAAATCCACTCTTTTTACTTGCCCTGTACAGTTCAATACAATAATTGTCCAACTCGTTACATTTCATTTTTAAGTGTAGGGGATACACCCCATATTTGCCCTATCAATCAAAAAGCGAACAATCATGATCAATGTCTTCAAATTTATTTTAACACTGGCCGTTAAGGCCCTAATCATTCTTATTTGGATTGGCAATACCGAAAGCCGGGCCCAAAACAGAAGTACCTCGGTCAACATCACTAACGATGGCAAGACGACCATAACCGTCAAAAATGGAAGGTCAAATAGCTTCTCGTTGGAGTTTGAGGGAGACATCACAATTTCGGACAACGATGAAGATGTGGTGGCCATTTCTAGAAATGGGTATATGGAGATCAAAAAAACGGCCTTTGGCAGTCGCAGACGTATATTCATTGAGCCAGATAACGCAGGGCGCCTTATTAAAAAATATTATGTCGGAAGGTCTGAGGAAAACTTTTCGCCCGAAGGCAAAAAATGGCTCGCTGAGATATTGCCCGAGATTTTACGGTCTTCCACTTTGGCCGCGGAACAACGTGTTGATCGCTTTTATAAAAAAGGAGGAACCGATGCCGTGCTCAATGAAGTCGGATACATCGACAGTGACTACGTTAAATCCACTTACATCAAGCTCTTGTTGGACAAGAATCCCAAAGGAAAAGACTTGATATCGATTTTGGATGTGGTCGGAAAAGATATCGATTCAGACCATCATCGCGCCAGTATATTAAAACGCAACACCCAGGCCTTTCTTAGTAGTGAGGGTACGACCTCAGCTTATATCAAGGCCGCCGGTCAAATAAATTCAGATCATCATAAGGCTGACGTGCTCAAAAGATCGATCAAGGACGGTGGTGTGACAGGATCACAAATGAACGCGCTTTTCGGAATTGCCAAATCGATTAATTCAGACCACCATAAGGCCGATGTACTCTTGACCGTACTTAAGAACAGGGATTTAAACGACGCTAACATCAACTTGTTGATCGCCACCTCAAAAGATATAAATTCAGACCATCACAAGGCCAATGTATTGAAGGCCGCATTGAAATCGCAAGGAGTTTCGGCCAACAGCTATAGCGCTTTACTGGAGTCAATGGAAAATGTCAATTCAGACCATCATGCGGCCAGTATCCTAAAGGAATTATTGAACAAGGAAATGAACGATGCTTCAGTGGCACACCTACTGCGAATGGTCGATCGCACCATGAGCTCGGACCATCACAAAAGCGATGTATTGCGAAAGTTGGTCAAGAATCAGTCATTGGAAGGTGGCAGTCTTGATGCGTTGTTGACCGCAATAAAGGGTATGGGTTCAGATATGCATCAGAGTGAGGTTTTTAAGCGGTTGGCCGAAAAGAGCTTTGGCGCGAAAGAATTGATATCGATTTTAGGTGCTACCAAGAGCATAGATTCAGATCATCACTTGTCAAGCACATTGCTTTTGTTCGCCCCTATGGTAAACGAAAAAGGAGCTGAAACCAAAGATGCTTATCGAAACGCTTGTAAAAGTATTTCCTCAGAGTCACATTACGGCCGTGCGGTACGCGCAATCGAATAATTTGGGCCTTACTTCGACCACCAAGATACCGAAAACGATATAGCGTAATATTGAGTATTTTGGTGGGATGAAGTGGATTTCCAAAGACTTTCTATCCCAACCAGCAGTGAAAAAGCACTTCGCCATCGTAATAATGGGCTTCCTAATAGGAACCCTCGTTTACGGTTATATCAACTTCAGTGGTTTCCAAAATATCGAGGAACTGGTTTCAAGTGGGCTTTTAGGTGTTTTGACCTGCTACGCCTTACATTTCAGCAACCGGTTTATCGACCGACCACTGCCTTGGAAAAAACAACCGGGGCTTCGATTGTTGGCCGGAATTGCCGTTCATTTGGCCATCGCCACTTCGCTCGTCTTAGGTATTCTCTGGGCCTATATGAAATTTGTCGACACTCCATCGATATTTCTGGAGGATGCCGATGACAACTTTGTGAAAATCGCCATTCTGCTTTTTTGTGCCATCTTGATTTATAACATACTTTATTTTGCTTTTGTTTCCTATTACGAATACTCAAAGGGTCAGGTCATGGAAGTCAAATTGAAGCGCAAACAGGCCCAGTTGCAATTGAACGCCCTCAAGTCTCAATTGAGCCCGCACTTTCTGTTCAATAGCATGAACACTCTTTCCTCATTATTTCAAAAGGACACCGAACGGGCGGAATCGTTCATACGTTCGTTGGCCGGTTCCTATGAATATGTGCTGAACAACTATGAATCACCACTGGTGACCATATCTGAGGAGCTAGGCTTTGTAAAGGCCTATTGCTATTTGGTTCGCACGCGTTTTGGAGACCATTTGAATTTGGATGTTAATTTTCCTTCAGAAGTATTGAAGAGCAAGGTACCGCCGCTGACACTACAGATGTTGGTTGAAAATGCGGTAAAGCACAATGTGATGGAGGCTTCACAGCACTTGAAAATTCAAATGTCGGTGGAAGACGACAAGATATGCGTGAAAAACAATAAAACGATGAAGCGTTCAAAATTACAATCCCTAAAAATTGGCCTGAAGAATATTGCCTCGCGCTATGAACTTTTGTCCGATAGGTCCATTGAAATTATTGATGACACAGATTTCACGGTCATTTTACCCTTGCTCCGATGAAAAAACTATTTGTACACCAGCCGCTTTTTAGACTCCTGAGCCCTTTGTTCAGTGGCACCCTGGTGTATTTGTTAATATTGCTCATCAATAACAATATTGCCCAATTACAAGACTCGTTTCTGGGCCAAGAACTGTACGTGTGCATCGGGTTGGCCTATTTGATCCAAGAGTATGCCCGCCTTTCCCTATTGGGGTTCGAAAAACTATCTTGGCCAAAATCATTTGCATTAAGACTGATTTTACAAATAGTCATCTCGATCATAATCGGCATGATACTCGTTTCGATGGCCATGTATGTCTATTTCACCAATGTACTGGGCTACGTCCCCAATTCAAGGGAATTATGGATCTTCAACAGTATCTTTTCGATAATTACCTTGATTTACCTCGTACTTTATTTAAGCCATCAATTTTTGTACAAAGTCAATACCAACCGACTTGCCAAGGAAATTTTGGCAAAGGAGGAAGTGGAAACCGACTTCACCAATTTTAAAAAGGGCGTTAATCCTGAACTTTTGTTCGAGTGTCTGGAATCGCTGATCGTATTGATGAAAAGAGATCCGGAGCGGGCAGAGAACCTATCCGATAAGTTTTCGAGTGTTTATCGATATGTTTTGGCAAAGAAAAATCGCGAAATCGTTTCCTTTTCGGAAGAGTTGAAAGTGTTGGGGGAATTGATTCAACTGTTCGCCCACCTGCCATATCGAAAAGTGAAATTGGCCAAAGTAGAGGTATCTGAAACCTCGATAGTTCCCGGAAGCGTTTTGGCCATAGTGGAACGGATAATAAAAAGCACGATTCCTTCGGACAAGGAGTTTTTGGATTTGAGATTTACCGAAAGTGGGGAGTCTATTTTCATTCAATACGAACCCGAGGAAACCCTACGTGGAAAATTGGAAGATGAACAATTGGAAGATATCTCCAGAAATTACGGTTTCTACTCCGTCCGATCGGTTCTGGTTTATATGAAGGGAAGGCAGAAAACGGTACAGTTACCAAAATTGAACTTGCATGAAAGTAGCCATCATTGAAGACGAGCCTCTGGCGACCGATAAACTCGAGCGCTATCTACTGAAATATAGCGAAGAGATCGAGGTGATATGCGCATTGCCTTCCATAGAAAAGGCGCTACCATGGATTGCGGAAAATCAAAATGAAGTAGATCTGTTTTTTATGGACATTCAATTGACCGATGGCCTGAGTTTTGAGATTTTCTCAAAGATTGCGGTGAAAAAACCCGTGATTTTTACAACCGCCTACGATGAGTTCGCTATCGATGCCTTTAAGGTAAATAGCATCGATTATCTTCTAAAGCCCATAACGTTTACAGATCTTTCAAAGGCACTGGAGAAGCTCAAGTCGTTAAAGGCGCAATTTTCAACAGGGAAGGAATTGACCCCAATTGTAAAGCAATTGGCCAAAAAGGCCTATAAAGACCGATTTTTGGTGCGAATGGGAAACCATATACATTCCATCCCAAGTGATTCAATCGCCTATTTTTTTGCCGAAGGTCGTGATGTTTATCTGTTCAGGTCCAACGGAAAGAAATATCTTATTGAGTATACTTTGGAATCGCTTGAAGAACTTCTAGACCCAAGGCAGTTCTTTCGCGCCAACCGAAGCTTTCTTGTGCAACTCAATGCCATCGAAGATGTGGTAGTATATGCAAATCGTCGTTTGAAGCTTACATTGAATCCTAAAACAGATAACGAGACAATCGTCAGTCGTGAAAAAGTTACGGCCTTCAAGCATTGGTTCGAGGGAATAGCATAGCCTCTTCCTTACTTGAAAAGTATTTGAAGTTGTCTCTCCATTTTGTAACACCGACCCACGGATTTTTATAGCGTATTAATTATTACATTTAATCTTCTATAAAGCACGTTTAGTGGTCTTGACCAAGTTTACACAATCACTCAAAAATCGCTATGGGAAATAGGTGTCGCCTCGTTATTCTGTTGTTGATAATAATGCCCTTTTGCATGATTCATGGGCAGGAAACCCCCCAAAAGGATCGATATGTATACAAAAAGGGAAGTCCCGGAGGCACGGGAAAATGGTACATGGGGCGAGAAATTGCACATGTTATGGGCTTTCAGGGAATGGGCTGGCTCGAAAGACCTGAGCGGGAGGCGGAGGAAAATACTTCCATATTGCTTGAAAATATGGATATCGCAGATACCGATTCCATCGCGGATATTGGTGCGGGTTCGGGCTACCATGTTTTTAAAATGGCTTCGATTGCCAAAAAAGGATATCTATATGCCGTTGATATCCAAGATGAAATGCTCGCCGAAATCCGGAGAAAAAAGAATGCGGATGCCATAGAAAACATCACCTTGATCAAAGGAACCGAAAAGAGTGCCAATCTACCTGAAAATTCGGTAGACAAAGTATTGCTGGTAGACGTTTACCACGAATTTAGCTATCCGGTCGAAATGATGGCATCCATATGCCGGGCTTTGCGACCCGATGGAAAATTATTTTTGATAGAGTATCGTGGAGAAGATGCTTCCGTTCCAATAAAAGAAGCCCATAAAATGACCGAGGCCCAAGCGGTGAAAGAGATGCAGGCCGCAGGTCTTAAATTGCATGATAACATCGATAACCTGCCTTGGCAGCATTGCATGATATTCGTTAAGAGGTGAACTTAGGGCATGGGTTTTGGTCCAATAAAGATGGGCCCCTGGCCTAACGCAAATAGTCGTATTTAAAGCGTGAAATATTATTTAGCCAGTTTTTCTTCACCCATCTATTGAGCTTTATATATGAATAAGCCAACCGCATGGGCGCCAGATACGCTAAAAAGTATCTTTTTCGGGAATACAGGTAGGGTTTGATCCGTAGCAAAAGGGGAAACAATTGACTAGGGTCAAGGATAAAGGTCCTTATCAATCCAGATAAATTCTTCGTATATTTTTTCGGGGAAATCTTGAGACCATTTGAAAAGTCGCCAACATTGGTGTAAAACCCTTCAGCCATTTTCATGGCATTTGCCACTTTTCGTTTGGATGCAAAAAGGCCGACCCTCAAGGCATAATCGGTCATTTCGGTTTGCATTAGATCATCATCGTAACAAATTTGCCCAAAATCCCTTATTAGCTTTTGATATTTTGTGAACATAAATTCTTGAATGTTGGCTATGTGCTCATCGAACACCTTCTTTTCGCCTTCATGGTGAAATTCATTCACAAATGAATCCAAATGGTTGTATGAGACGGTCGAGCCATGGCCAGCGGAAAGCAATTGCTCGCTCAATTCTGTATTCCCCCGAAGAATGCGATCAGTATAAGTGGGGTAGGGATATACAGAAAAGTTCAATCCCCAACGTGGGGTATTCCCATGAATGTCATAGACTTCATTCAACCCGAGGTAATATCCGCATACTTTCACCTTCCCCTGAAAATATTTGTATATGCCTTGCTGAATCGATCCTCCCCAACCTATATCGCAGAGGTGCATTCCTTCTTTTTCAAAATCGACCCCGAACGAGTCGAGGTACGTTTGAAATGCCTTTTGCTGGCCTATTCTATTTTTTTGATAGGCCTTCTGAAACGTATTGTTTGCCTTCAGTGCCCGATAAAGATCGGACTCAAGAAAATCATATATTACTTCGTCTTCCCCTCCCTGACATTCCATTTCGGCGACGATGTGACAAATCAACTCCTCGCTAAAGGTGAAATTGCGTAAAAATGCGGTTAAAGAAAGGTTCGGGTATTTTCTCCTTAAGAATGGATATTGTTCTTTGTCGACTTCCTCTAAGGACACCAACATGGAGGCCTGTCTAGAGGTCTTGAAATAGTGCGATTGGATTTTGTCGTTTTCCCTAAGGCAAGTTTGATCCTGATAGTGATCGAACATTCGTTTCAAGAACAATCCCTCCCTGGACAAAAAGAAAAGATTTTGAATTTCCATTTTTATCGCCTGCTTGTATAAACGCTCGATATAAACCGCATAGAATAAAAGATAGTCACTGTTGGCCGGAGCCTTGCCATTGTTACAATCACGATATAATTTCCTTGTAATTCTCCGCAGGTCCTTTTCGTCAGACCCCAATAAGTATCTTTTTTTGGTTTTTGATTCATGTTTATTTGGAACGTGGATGGCTTGTAAACCATGCTTTTGAGCATTCTTGAAATCACTCGTCCCATTGTCACCGATCATGACGGCGCTTTTCGGATCTATCTTTAATTCTCCCAGGAGAAAGGGGTATAGATTTCCTTTGAATTTGCTTTTGGCGATTTCAGAGGAAACGAATATTGCATCGAACAAATTCGCTAAATCGTGGTCGGCCAATATTTTTTCAAGAACCCTGGAAGAGGTGTAGAAATCAGAAACGATGTATAAATTGTAATCTCTTCCTTTCAGTGCCCCCAGTAGAGTGATTAGCTCTGTGTTCAGATATTGCAATGCGGTTTCAGCCTTAACTTCGGCCAGTTCAAAAAGATGTATAAATTGCCCTACGGTAATGGGCTTCAAAACTTTCGAGCATTGCAACCTATTGTAGATTTCTTGTATTAGTTCTACGTATTCAACCTCGTAATACAGTAAATTTTTCTCCTGGGCCAAATGATTTGAAGCTTCCTTACGAATAAAGTACAATTCGTCAATGGCCATGGGCAAACCCAATTCGCGAATCATAATTTTACTCCATAGCCGAATCGCTTGGTTTGGATGGGCCTTTCTGTGCACAAGGGTATCGAAGAAATCGACAAAAACGTTCTTGATATTTTTGTCCCCAACGATGTCTTGAAGAAGAGTCCTTCCCATTGAACTGAAATACTAAAAAAGCATCTAGGGGGGAGTGCAGGTTCATGAAAGGAGCGGTACGAAAATAGCAAATTCCCATAAAAAAAGGAACCCGTTTTGGGCAGATACAGATGGTCTGGAAAGTCGAACATTTGCCAATAAAACATACAGTTTTGTATACAAATTCCTTCAAAAGCACTAAGATTAGTTCCGACGAGGGCAATTACCTCATTAAATTTCCTCAATAACAACAATATTTCGCTTCAAAAAGCATTATAGTAGCGATAGCTTTTCAGAGCAAAGTTTTGGAAAATTAATCTTTGCCGCACATTGGTACGATTGCCCTAAAATCCCACCTATTTGCTAGCACATAATGATAACCGTATGAAAGACCAACCTCATATGATGGATTCAATTATGTCTAAAATCGAGATAAAAGGTACGTTGGAAGATGTGCTAAGAATTTCCACATTCCTCGAAAACAATTACATCAAACATACTGTAATTGAAAATATCGATAACGATTTCCTTCAAGAGATCGAGGAGAGCATAGATTGGCCTTTGGCATAATACCACCCTACTGGCCAGAAGTCAAAATTTGATTCTTGGTTGGCCGCGTATCCTGTAAATTCCCTTTTTGGGGAATTATTGACAAATTTTCACTACTTTAAAATTCAATTTTCATGGAAGAGTTGATTTTTGAGGCAAGGAAATGTTTCACATTTGTACCAGGCCGAGAATTTCATTTCCACATACAAGTTATTACTGCCATACATGAAAACCTATCCCAGTATATTCAATGATGTCATCGGTCCGGTCATGCGGGGGCCGTCAAGCTCTCATTGCGCAGCCTCTTTGCGTATAGGACGTATGTGCCGTGATTTAATGGACGGCGACATCAAAAAAGTATATATTGAATTCGATCCTAATGGTTCTTTGGCAACAACACACAAAGGCCAGGGATCCGATATGGGCTTGTTCGGAGGTTTCCTCGGATGGGAAGCTGATGACGAACGCCTGCCCAACTATTTACAGGCTATCGATGAAGCGGGAATTCAAATAAAAATCGATATCCATCCCATTGGGGCAACACATCCGAATACTTATAAAATTACCCTGGGAAACGATAAGGAAATGAGGAGGGTCACGGCCATTTCTACAGGAGGTGGCATGATCGAGGTCATAGAAATCGATGGGGCCCAGGTTGCCATGGCCGGAGATTTTTATCAAACCCTTATCTATGTGGAATCGACCACCGATATCGTAGATCACATCGAACGATTGTTCGTTTTTGATGAAATCAAACGCCATAAGGGTGATTCCACTTTTGTCGAAATAAAATCAAATCAGTTTCTCACAGGCGAACTTGAGACAGCATTGCTTGAAAAAGAAGAGGTGCTTTTCATTAAAAAAATTCATCCGGTATTGCCCATAATGGCCCGTAAGAATTTATCGGTTCCCTTTATTACCTGTGCCGAAATGTTGCAATACAATGCCGACAAAAATTTGGAGCTATGGCAATTGGCCTTGGCCTATGAAAGTATGCGGGGCAATATCCCTGAGGATGAAGTCTTTGAAAAGATGCGCGACATTTTGAAAATCATGGAAAATGCTATCGACCTGGGTCTCAAGGGCACAAAATATGCCGACCGTATTTTGGGAGCGCAGTCACTTGAGTTTCAAAGAAAATTGAAGGATAATAAATTGGTGGAAGGGGATATCTTAAACCAGGTGATCATGTATACTTCTGCCATGATGGAAGTCAAGAGTTCGATGGGCGTTATTGTGGCCGCACCCACTGCCGGTTCTTGTGGTGCCTTGCCAGGAGCCATTATCGGCATCGGAAGAACGTTGCGACTTTCAGAGGATGAAATGGTAAAAGCGCTGTTGGCCGCTGGACTTATAGGCCTTTTTATAGCGGCACACGCCACCTTTGCCGCAGAGGTTGGCGGATGTATGGCCGAATGCGGGTCCGGGTCGGGCATGGCCGCTGCAGGTATTGTGGGGCTACAGAAGGGTACACTTGACCAATCGCTTTCCGCTGCCTCAATGGCCTTACAATCGAGTTTGGGCGTGATATGCGATATGATCGCGGACCGTGTTGAGGCACCCTGTCTCAATAGAAATGTCATGGCCGCAACAAATGCCATCTCCTGTGCGAATATGGCGCTTTCAGATTATGACCATTTGATTCCGTTGGACGAAGTAATCGAAACCATGAAAAGGGTAGGGGACGCCCTGCCGAATACACATCGATGTACCGGATTGGGCGGATTGGCCATCACGAAGACCGCCAAGGAAATCGAGGCCAAGTTGGCCAAAGGTGAAATGGATCAAAAAAAGACTTTTTTTAAGGTTTGCTAGCACCAATACATGAATTTTTTCCAACCTGACCATCTTCCATAGACAAATATGATAACCGCAATTTGGATTTCATTGCTCGGCCTTGCCATTTGGTTCGCCGCTGTTCTGACCAAGGATTTTTTGGCCCATAAAGATTCACTCGAAAACAGCAGTTGGCTGAAAACTTCCATTATCGGCTTTGTCACCAATTTTTTTGATGTGCTGGGCATCGGCGCATTTGCCCCGCAAACGGCCCTGTTGAAGTTTACAAAACAAACCAGGGACAAACATATTCCGGGTACGATGAATGTGGCGAATACGCTTCCCGTATTGTTGCAGGCATTGATCTTCATTACCATTATAGAAGTGGAGCCCGTTACCCTGGTCGCCATGTTCGTTTCAGCGACCCTAGGAGCGGTATTGGGTGCAGGTGTCGTTGCCAAGATGTCAGAAAAAAAAATCCGATTGGTCATGGGATTCGCCCTTCTGGTCACGGCTTTTTTCATGATCGCCTCGAGCATGGAATGGATACAAGGGGGAGGCGAGGCCATCGGGCTACAAAATGGGAAACTGATTATAGCCGTAATAGCGAATTTTTGCCTAGGTGCATTGATGACGGCCGGTATAGGATTATATGCCCCCTGTATGGCATTGGTATTTGCCTTGGGGCTGTCGCCCAAAGTTGCCTTTCCAATAATGATGGGATCTTGTGCTTTTTTGATGCCTCCCGCCTCGGTACGTTTTATTCGTGAAAAAGCCTATAATCGAAAAGCGGCGGTCGCCATGGCCATTCCGGGTATCGTCGCAGTGGCCATCGCCGCCTTTATTGTGAAATCATTGCCGCTTGATGTGCTCCGTTGGGTGGTGATAGTCGTTATTCTTTATACCTCAGGGGTGATGTTGCATGCAGGATTTACAAAAGAACGACCAGCCTAATTTTTGAAAGGGAGTTCGGCCGGTGGATGGAATTCGATCAATCCCTTTTCCTTGATCGTTTTTTCCACATCCGCAATTGAGGAAGGCACAAATGCGCTCAAATTTTCAACGCCGTTTTCCGTTACCAAGGCAATATCTTCGATTCGAATGTATAGACGTTCCTCGGGAATCCATATCATGGGGTCTATGGTAAAGACCATTCCGGCCCGTAGCGGAACACGATGTACGATGCCCACATCATGGACAGCCATACCCACGGGGTGTTGAAAATGCCCCCTGAATTTAATTCCTTCCCGTACGGCCTTTAGGTGTTCGGGTTTGGCAAATTTTTTTCCGGTCAAGTACCCTTCCATATCGCTCGCCGCCCGATCGAGTACCTCGTCCGACGTCACCCCAGGCTTAATGTATTTGAAAAGCGCATCCCTATAGGCGACAATATAATTGTACAACGCTTTTTGGGCGTCATCGAATTTTCCGTTGACGGGCCATATGCGTGTTACGTCGCTGGTATAATAGCGATAATCGGGCGCATAGTCCATCAGAACCAGATCACCGTCGTTCAATACGTCGGTCTTATGAAAGTAATGCCCGAAAAACGTATTGGTCCCCCCACCAATAATAGAGGCATAACCATCTCCACGTGCCCCGTTCAAATGAAAGACATATTTGGCCGCAGCGTCCAATTGATATTCATAGACCCCCGGTTCCGTAGATCGCATGGCCTCCATGATCCCGAGGCCGGCAATTTGTGTAGCTTCCCGTATCAACGCAATTTCGGCCGGGCTTTTGATCAACCGCATTTCATCCAATACCGGGGAGAGGTCGAGCACCTCGAATTGTGGAAATTGAGAATTGATTTTTTGAACGAACAAGGCTTCTTTGTTCGGGTTTGCATCCCAAGGGTCCGCGGCGGCCCGGGCCTGCCCATATAAAAGCTCATCTCGACTGTCGTTTCCCGTTTCTGCAGGCCCCAAGGGTGTATATAATTTGGGGGTATTCGATTTTATCAAACCTGTTCGCAGCAGATCTGCCGAAAGGTGTTCATAGCCTTTGACCTTATCGACCCCGGTAAGTTTTTTGACCAGCCCTGCATCTTCGGCGGAAAGTATTTTCCCTTGGCCCCTTTCGCGGTCTTCATCCCTATGGGGCATGTATAAAGTCGTTTGCCCATTCTTTCCGTTCAGCAAAAGGTATGCATGGTCAGTTTCCAATCCAGTTAGGTAGTAGAAGGTGTTCGACTGTCTGAAAATGCTGAATCCGGCCCTTCCGGCGGCACCCTGAACAAGCGCTATGGCATTATCGCCAATGGTATCGAGTACCTTTGTTCTTCGTTCCGTAAATTCTTCGATCGAAAAATCGGTCTGGTAACGATGGTTCTCTTGTGCGGCAATTGGTAAAGCGGAGCAAGTGAAAAGGATGACTACAAAAACGCGGACGGTATTTCTCATGCGGTGACGAATTTTATCGAAAATGGAAAATTGGTAAATCTCAGGGGATGGCTAAGATACTGAAAAGTCGTTCTTTCCTAAACCTTTGAAATTTGACTGGGCGAACGATACATTGTAAGGCCCGCAACTCGGATTTTCACAGTAGAATCAGTATCTTCAAAAAAAAAATGCGCAATGAGAACTTTTGATTCCCCACCGAAGTCGGTACTTTGTTTCCTTTTCGTTTTGATAGTGCTGTACGGCTCCTGTAGCAGTAGCAGCCCACCGAGTGAGGAGGTAGCCCCACCCTTGATTACGGACCCTGTCGACGCCAAAGCCGTTTTGTTTGTAGGTAATAGCCTGACAAACAATAACAGCATGGCCGAAATGGTACGTAGGATGGCCGCCAGTGCCGAACGGGCATTATTGTACACCCAACACGCGCCCGGTGGCACCCGTATTGCCGACCACACGGCTTCAAGTGAGTTGGAAACCAAGATTGCCTCTCGTCAGTGGGATTTTGTCACCCTACAGGCACAGAGTACGGAACTCATAATCTTGGAAGAGTCTACCTTGGAAAGTACCATCTATCCTGATATTATGACGCTGGTCGCGAAGGTGCGCAGCAATAATAACAACAGCATACCCCTTTTTTATATGACATGGGGCTTGGAAGAGGGTGATGCCAGCCTCTGTGACCCTCTACCTGATATCTGCACTTTTGAAGATATGAACAATTTGGTGAAGCAGCGATATTTGACATTAATGGAATCAAATAATGGCCAGGTCAGCCCTTGTGCCGAAATTTGGAGTGTCGTTCGCGAACGGCATCCTGAAATTCAATTGTACGAATATGATGGTCGTCACCCCAGTATTCTAGGTAGTTATGCAGTGGCCCTATCGTTCTATACCATGATCTTTAAAGCGGATCCCACGCAGACATTTTACCATCGCGACGGATTGGACCCCGATGAGGAGCAACTGCTCAAGGAAATCGTGAAGGAAGTGGTCTTCGACCGCATTTCTGAATGGCAGGCCGATTAGGTATAGCATTGACAATTTTTTTAAGCGGATTCTTATGGGTTCGATGTCGGGGGTTGGCCGCCGGTTTTGAATTTCAGGTCCATTGATCATTAGTCTATCGGGTAATCAAGTACTGATCTTTGTCATATTCTGAGCGGCGATTCCAGTGTAAATTTGATGCAAATTGTACAGATGAAATTACCGCAACACTTCCCTGGGGTTTTTAAGTTTTTTGGGCTTTTCTTCCTTTTGATTTTGACCGGCTCCACAACAAGTGCACAGGTCGAAAGCGAGCCAAAAGAAAACGTGATCTATTGGCATGTAAAGGCCGTTCTTCCCATTGCCAAATTATTGGACATCAAGGCTATTGACAAAGATGGTAATAAGCATGATGTAAAGGCCATTCAAAGGTCTCATGACATCAGCCTTTTAAGTATCAAGGCCTTAGTGAACGGGCAGTCCCTTCCCATAAAAATGATTGTCAAGGAAAATGACGAATATTATCCCGTTAAGGCTATCGATGATGATGGTGGAATTTTGGATATCAAGGCAATCGGTGAAGATGGGGAACTACTTGATGTCAAAGGTGTGGGTAGAATGGGCAGCATTGTGGAAGTCAGGGCCATTGATAAAGAACAAAACCAATACAATGTAATTTCTATTTCTCCTGAGGACGGAGTGAATCATGTCAAGGGCCTAAAAATGTTTAATGAGGAGGTCGAGGCTGTCATTCACGGCATTAAAATATTTGCCCATGTAAAATCACTTAACCAGTATTGATGATTGACACAAGTTTTCACATTGAGGGTGTAAATTGATTTGGGCGAATCACCTCAATTGGACTGTTAAAAAGGGCCTTAAGGATGGTTCATTTCAAAAGTTCTCCATTTATTTTCGGCCACCGGCCAAACCAAGAATGCAACGTATATGATCATTGCCCTGAAAGGTCCTCATAGACCACGGTCAACAACTCCTCAACCAATTCATAGCGCAACAAAGGGCCGTCATCAGACCTACTTTGGTTATTCAACATAGCAATGCTCACCTCGCTCATCGGGTCATAGAACATGGCGGTACCATAGCCCCGCATGCCCCCGGTGTGCCCCCACATAGTTCTTCCGGCATAGACATTTCTACGGGCACCCAAACCATATCCGGTAAAGACAGGATCTGGAATACTAAAATAGGAGGTCATCATCTTTTGTCTTGAATCGGGTGAAATGGCATCTCCGTTGAAAAGATGCTGTGCCCACATGGAGAGGTCGGAGGCGGTCGAGAAAACGTCGGCAGCACAATAGAAAACACTGTGGTAGGCGGCCCCAAATTGATCGGCAATATCCTCTAGGCTGCCATCGCCATCATTGTCTCTCCAAGGTGTGGCAATAGGCCCACCGATACTTTCGTTTGCCCCGAAATAGATATTGTTTAGATCCAAAGGGTCCCAGAACTTTTCGCGCATTACTTCCCCAACGGTTTTCTGGGTCGCAGCTTCAATAATTAATCCCAATATCAAATAATTGGAGTTTGAATACTCATGGGTAACCCCCGGAAAATTAGTGGGCCCCATGATATAATCGACAATTTCGATAGGGGGGATCGCACGGTTCAGGTCTCCTTCGACCCTGTTCCATAATTCCTCTGTAAAATAGCCATTGACACCCGTAAAATGGGATAGCAATTGAAAGATGGTAATCGATTGGTCTACATTTTGGGAATTAAGGTCGATCCAATCAGCGATGGTATCATCAAGGGTCAAGACACCTTCGTCCACCAGTTTTAGAACGGTGGCCGCTACAACGGTCTTGGTTATGCTTGCCAGTCCGAATCGCATGTCGCCGGTGACCGGTTCCCCCAATTTGGAAATGCCCCCCACCAGTTTCCAGCGTTCTTCGGCACCAACCCTAATCGATACCGAGACACCGACCAATTTATCACTGTCGCTACCGACCTTGTCATCGATGATTTTTTGCAAGCGCTCTTCCGTAGTGAGTGTACTGGGCGAGGTCGGTTCTTCCGGAGAGGGATTCGTTGGTGTCTCAGCTTCCGATGAAGCCGCGCCGTCATCCGATGAGCAACCCGAAACCAAAACGAATAGGATTATAAGAATCTGAACATATCTGTATAATTTCATAGCGAGTTTTCTTTACTAAAATCATGTGAATTATCCCAAAAATAGTCGAAGTATACCAATTCGGTACTTTATTGGGAATAGTTGATATCTTTTGGATATAGCCCCACTGATTTAAACAGACCTGCCTCCTAAAAAGAATCATCCAAAAAAGGTACGACCACTTCCCCTTTCAAATTTGACAGTATACTTTGGTGGACCTCTCCGGCCCCTAGAAAACGATAACGCACGCCCGCAATTCTGCCCATGTTCTGGGTATAGCTTCCAGAAAAAAGCTGTTGATCACCTATACGTACGCTAAGCTTTTTGTCCTGTACCCGTACATTGATTTCTTTGGCTTCCGACAGATCGATTCCAAGTCCGGAAAGATCATGCTCCTTTCCATTGACATAGACATCGTTCATCATCACACCGAGTTCGGATGTACATCCCGGTATGGCAAATGATATGATCATGGCCCCTTTGGTTCCCAAAATAATGATGGATGCCTTTTGACAAACCGCCCATTTGTCGCGATAGGTGCTTTTGATAGTGGAACGAAGCTCAAAATTGTCGCCGGAAACGGTCTCAAAATCCCTCACCATATGAAAGGTCGAGGTAATGGGCGTTTCACGGGCCGCTATCTCCTTGATAAGGGCCGTCGGCAGTGCAAGTTGTGCATCAAGTATCTCGTCGGATTTCACGTATTTGGGAATCGGACTAAGATCAAGGGTGGCCAGCCAGCCCTCTGTTTTGATAAAAAGATCATGTTGTTTGATAATTTTTCCATCGGCGATAAGCTTGGCCCTAAAATACCCGGGAAAATAGTATTGTCCGGTCGCTTGTTTTTGGCCCGAATGGAGTGCGATTGTTTTGGTGGGATCCCAATACTGTTGAATGTGGATGCTGTCAGCGTTGACCTCATCCAAATCAAGGTCAAAAACAACAGAGTTCGGCAAACCCTTGGCAATGGGCCTGCTTTCGAAAACGACCTTTGAAACGTCAATCGGAACTAGTTCATTTCCCGGGCTTGTTAGCGAATAAAAAGAAATGAAAATCAAGGTCATAATCGACGCACCCAGCATAATCACACCTAGATTTTCCCTTATCTTTTTTGAGACTCCCGAGCTACTTTTGGCCTTGTTCTTTCCCTTGAAATCCCTCCAATTTTGATAGCCTGCAAACTGGGCCAAGGTGTTCAGGGTGGTGATACTCGGTGCGCTTTGATAGTCGATCCTGCCCCAGACCCTTTTCAGGGTAACAGGACTCAGTAGTACTTTGGTCCGTTGTTGAATGCGCCCGCTCAGTTCTATGAACATATCATTGTGCCACGTATCCGAAGTCCCCCAGTCAAGGCGCTCCTCGATTTGCAGCAAACATCTTTTTACAAAGTGGTACTCTTGATACATTGCTTTGCACTATACCGCAAAGATCACAAAAAATACCTAGCCTGAATGTGAATGAACCAACTTGAACGAACTTGTTTTCTTTGTTTGCCGCCTTGCCGCTTACTTTGTGCTATCAAAAATCAAAAAACATGTTCAAGACTTCAATTTCATTCGCATTCCTATTTCTTTATTTCCTATCGGGCATGGCCCAAGAAACAATACCCTTGGATACGGTGCATTGGGACATCGATGCCAGGTCATATGTATTGGAACCTTTTAAGGGCAAGAATGCCATTTACCTTCAGGGTGGTACCATAAGTCTCAAAGAGGCTACTTTTTTTAACGGAACCATTGAGTATGACATTTATATGAAAGAGGCCCGGGCATTTCCCGGGGTGTATTTTAGGGTCAACGGTTCAGATGCCGAGCAATTCTATATTCGCCCGCATCAATCAGGCAATCCCGATGCCAACCAGGCCATTGCACTTACCAAGGGCGTAACGGCATGGCAACTCTATTTCGGACCTAAATATTCTTTTCCCTACCAATACCCCATAGATCAATGGATGCATGTTAAAATCGTGGTGAACGAAGATAAGGCCCAGGTGTATCTAGACCATGCCGACAAGCCCAATCTATCATGGCGTTTGTTCCATGAACCAAAGGCGGGCGGATTAAGCTTTACGGGCGGAGGGGCCAGTGGCATGCACTTGGCCGACATCAAAATCGACAATCGGCTACCTGACCTTCAGAACTTTGATCCGGGCGAACGTGAACCTATTGAGGGCGCCATTTCGCAATGGGAGGTTTCAGATAAGTTCGAAGAACAACTATTACATGAGCCCAGCGCACTTCCATCGGTCATTGAGAATCGCAAGTGGGGTACGAAAATCGCTTTGGAAGAAGGGGTAGCCGCCAACATTTCCCGCAAAGTACAATTGCGGGACGATAATCCGGGGAATACTGTTTTTGCCAGGGTTACCCTGACCGCTAAGAAGGACGAGACCCGATTGTTCGAATTCGGATATAGCGATAGGGTAGTGGTCATCTTAAATGGACAGCCAATCTACAGAGGTACCAACGGCTTTCGAACCAGGGATTATAGGTACCTGGGTACGATCGGACTTTTCGACGCGGTTTACCTGAACCTTAAAAAAGGGGAGAATACGTTATTGATGGCCGTCTCTGAAAATTTTGGAGGTTGGCTTGTAACGGGAAGGTTGGCCGATCCAGAAGGTGTAAAAATCGGATTGTAGCCTATTGCCGCTGCGAGAAAAAGCCACTGGGCTTTCCGTAGTGTCCGGCACCGTGATCCGTCAATGGTCGAGCTTATATTGTCCGTGGCCCGCGATAGCATGTGCGCAGCTGTTCATGACTGTTCCGAGCATCTCGACTTTGCTTGATATGGACCGGATGAGGGGTAATTCGAGCTTGGGCACAGAAGGGAAGGCTTGCCGGACATCAAGTGATAAATGGCTATTCCGAGCCAAATTCCCAGACCGGACCGATGGAAACACCCCCTTGTCCGTCGTACGCGACAATTTTCCAGTAATAGGTATTATCGGGTTCCAAAGAGGCTTCGTATGAATTCGTATCCAAATCCTCCTGGAAGAGTGGCGGATCCGCGGTAAGCCCAAAATAGAGATCGTACGACAAAATATCATCGTCAATATCACCCACCTCCCACGAAAGAACGGTGGTGTTTCCCGACACAGTGGCACCCATTAATGGTTGCAGCAGTTCAGGAAGGTAAGGCAAATGGTTTTCCACGGCCTCGGCAATCGTGTAAAATTTCCAGGGTGCAGTAAATTGACTGCTATTCGATTGGTCATCATTGGCACGTACGCGCCAGTAGAATGTTTCACCCTTTTCGAGCAATACGAGCTCTGAGGTACCTAGGACGGTCTTTTCCCCTATAATATTGTTGAACTGTTGATCGGAAGCTATCTGAAGGGTATAGGAAATCGGATCGCCATCTGCGTCCGATGCGGCCTGCCAGGCAAAATCCAGTTCAAATTCGGTGCAGAGCAGCTCGTTCGTAGGATAGGTCAACAAGGGTACGGAAGGTGCTGTGTTAGGCATTGGATCCTCGTGCTGAATTTCATCTCCACCGCTACTACAGCCCAAGAAAAATACCGCAATAAGTAGGAACAGGCCCGTTATTTTCATTGCTTGATCAATTTTATGGTTTTGGGAGTCTTTCCGTACAACTTGGCCAGCAACACCCCTGACGGGCAGTTGACCAGTGGAAGAACAACCCGACCATTGGTTAGCTCGTACATTCCGGTTTCAATTAGTTTGCCCCCGAGGGTAAAGAGGTCTATGCGTATTTGATCCAAGTTCTCCATTATCACTATGTTGGTTTCGGTTCCCGCAGGATTTGGAAAGATGGAAGTCGTCGTACCTTGCGCCACAACCATGGAAAAGCTTCCTTCGCACGGACGCAAAGTGCCCACTTCGATCTTATCGCCCTCAAGGGCACTGATCGTAATTTCGTCCGTGTTGAACTCCTCGACCGCTATATCATTAATGATCAACTTATAGGGAGGAGTGCCCTTGCTTACGGAAATATTCACAATTTGCTCCTTTCCAAAATCGGCCACTGTGGCTATTGCATCTATCATTAGGGCCTCTTCTATGGTAAACTCAAAACACTGTTCAAAGTCATTGTTGCCTGCCACCGTTATGCAAAGGGAATAGTCGCCCGGTGAAAGATCGTTGATCGAAAGTGTATCGGTAAACGGATATTGCTCCCCGTTCAATGAGGCGATATAGTCAAAGTAATCTGTCGCACTGATGTTCAAACTACCATTATTGGTGCCTTCGCAGGTTTCCCCTAAAACCTGGATCAAAAAATTATCGGCTTCGGTCACCACCTTCCCATCAAAGTATTCACGAGCCAAGGCAAAGGCCGCCGTACCTATCTTTTCTCCGAGTAACCGCCCCGGGATGTCGTCGACGGGAGGGTGAATTCCGCCCCAAATCCTGGAAAGGCTGGTCTGGTCCGATGCATCCCTATAAGTGGCCCACTGGAGGGTAAAGCTTTCACTGGGACCTTGTTCAAACACCAGGTAATCGTTCTGTTCCACATCGAAAGTGCCCATTCCCCCTGGGAAAAAAGCGTCACCCGTAAGCAAAGTAAGCACTTCGGCCGCGGCTCGGGAGAAGGTGGAATGCCCGGATACATAGCCCGCAAAAGGAGGTGTCACAAAAGTCGGGCGCTGGTAAGGCCACCATCGTGTACCCAGAATCCATCCTACACCGGCAATATCGGTAGTGGGGTCGTCCACAAAATCAGGACCGCGCCAGCCCCTTATCTTTATCTTCCCCACATTTTCATTCGCCGTACCTGATAAAGGATCGGCAGCGGTAATGAGTTCAATACTACCGGGGATAAGGGGCAAGCCATGGGGGTCATAACCCGGCAAGGCCGCATCGGAGCTTTGACCTTTTCCCGCCATATAACGAATAGCCGATATTGGCCTTATATAATCGTAATATCCTTTGATGCCCCAGGTTGTCACGGCGGCGTCATGCATCGCTCCGCCCAATGCCAGATAGGCCTTTACATCCCATTCGAGATCACTCACTATAGCCCCGACACCCCCGATGCGTCTTACACTTAGCGGATGGTCGTTTACATAATTCAATATCGTGAACCAGTGCCCTGGCGGAGTCTCTGAGTCTGGGCCATCGGCCCAGAATTCTGCCAACACCCGGGCATAGTCTGCCCTGAGCACCATTTGGGGGGCATAGGGCATTTGGGTCGCAGGATTTATGGCGTATCCCGTACCGGGGTCCCCACCGTCCATGAAATTGTAAAAAGCCTGGTATTCTTGAAAGGTTTGCGGATAGGAATCAATACTTACATTCCCAAGGGCCCCGGGCGAGATATCGATTATGGTCGGATCCGCAGGATCTAGGTGGGCAGACCATGAGGCCACCAACGCAAAATTCCATTTATAGGGATCCGCGATTCCGTCTTCATTTGAATTGGCAATGGCCGGGGGCGGACCGGGGTCGCTGTAAACATAACTTTCAAAACCATTATTGAGCTTTTCGAGTTCTGCCGGTGTCAGGGCGAAGGGGATTACTTCCCCCCATTCGGGGTTTAAAAATTCGGGCACACCACCGAGAAAAATATTTCCACTCTGATCTACAAAGGTCTCGAACGCCAAGGGCTGCCAGTGATTTGGGTCGGCCAGGTCATTGGTGTCTTCATAAATGTCCAAAGGTAAAGGTTCGTTTTGTGGGGTATAGTATTGATTACTGTAGGTATTCTGTTCGTTGGAACCATCTTGCAGTCCGAATAAAATGAGTTGTTCGGCCATATAATTCCCAAGTGCCGCATAGGAACCGCCATTATAATCCGTCGTCGTAATTGAACGGTCATAGCCCAAGGTTGTAAATAGACCGTCTATCAATTGTTCGGTCTCAGTGAATCCTGGAGAGTCGGCAAAACGGTGGCTCAAAAGGCGATACATGGCATAACTGATCACCTCGTTGCTGGCCGCCTCGGCATTGGTCGGGGAAACAATGCCGTCAAAGGCACAAGCGTACCCACCAAATGACTTTCCCAAAAAGACGGTTTCGGCCTGCTGATTAAAAACCGCCCAACCATCATACATGAGAATGGCCGAATGAAACAGGTTGCGGGCATGTACGGTCGGCCTGGCCAAATCGCCCCTTATCGCCTCGAGCAAGACTTCGTTCCATTCGCGTGCCACTGAGTGTTGGGCCAGGGAATTGTAAGAGAAGCCAAAAACAGCCAGGAGTATGAAAAATAGTTTCTTTGACATGTTTTGATGCTGGGCGTAAATATCTTAAAAAATATCAAACCATAAAGGTATCGTGGCGGTAAAGGTAAATTCTTGCCTTTGGCCATATCCTGAATTTTAAGAAGTCACATTTCAAAACTACTGTGGGTACATATGATTTGCCCTTACCGGTGCCTTTCTTAAAGACCAAACCGTGCTTTTTTATAAAATACGTGCGGTATTCAAGGAAAAGGCGTGTAAGACAAGAGGAAAACCTTAGAATTTCCAAGGTTTTTATGCAGTGGGATTTTAATGTCATTCGCTATCTTTAAGAACCCCGAAGAATTTACCTCCTACTTTCCCCCCTAAGCGCATAGTTCCCCGTTGTATTCATTTAATTTAAAAAGTCATGTCATGGTAGGTAGTGTTGTACAAGCTTCCAAAAATCTTTTGCACCAATGTGCAGAAAGATGGGAACAACGTTTAAAGAAAAGAGAAAAGAATATCCAGGGAGTTCGGGAAGGAAAAATAGCTGAAATTGAACCTCAGGAAAGAATTGAAAAGCGGCTGAACCACTTAAGCGAAGTGGCCCAGAAAGCAAGTTTTCGGGAACGGCGGGTCAATCTCAGCGAAGGATTTCAGCAAGATATTGGTCTAGAAAGGGTTATTGGTGGAGATGACTTTCTTGGAATCGATTTTTTAGAGCTTGGATTGGCAGTGTCGCGTTCAGTATGTAAGGTCAATATTTTCAGATCTCCCGGTAGATCGGTCGGTTCTGGCTCGGGATTCATGGTCGGTCCAAATCTTGTGATGACCAACAATCACGTTTTACCAAATGATGAATTGGCAAGATTCTCCATACTGGAGTTTGATTATCAGCTTGACAAGTATGGACAGCCCATGAACTCGGTACGATTTGCCCTGGATCCCGACGAATTTTTTGTGACCGATGAACTGTTGGATTACACCATCGTAGCAGTCAACCGGCTATCTGATAATAACAGGCCCATCGCAGCCTACGGTTGGAACAAATTAATGGACGAGGGGAAGGCTCTTATCGGTGATCCCCTGAACATAGTGCAGCACCCAAATGGCGGATACAAGCAGATCGTTTTGCAATCCAACGAACTGATCGACCTATTACCAATCCACGCCCATTACCTGACAGACACCGAGCCAGGTTCTTCTGGATCCCTTGTCTGTAACAACCAATGGGAAGTAGTGGCCTTGCATCATGCCGGAGTACCAAAACGGGTGAACGGGGTTATCATGGATGTTCACGATCGGCCGTGGGATGGTTTGGACCCTGATGATATTCAATGGGTAGCCAATGAAGGAATCCGTATTAGCAGAATCCTAAGACACCTTGAGAACGTCAACGTACCAGTGGAGTGGGAGGCAACCCGACGTAGCATCTTGGAAAGTACGCCCCCTGACCCGCTAGAATTGAGCGATCAATTTATGGATCGGCCCGAGGATCAAACCACAAGCCCGGCCCCGGTTCATGGAGGTAAAAGCATTAGCTGGACGATTCCGTTGAACGTCACGGTGTCCATAGGTGAGGTAGAGGAGGGAGCGAGGCCCGCCAACGCTTCGACCTCTATTGCTTCGGACTCGAACGGGGCTTTAGGCACGGGAAATGGCATGGTAGTACCCGTCGTCGAGAAACGGGTCGTGCCTTTTATAGAAAGTGACTATACCAATCGAAAAGGTTATGACGAAGAGTATTTGGGAGTCAAGGTACCGATGCCCGAATTGGTGGATGACAGCAAGGCCTCAAAGATGGACAATGGGGAATTTGTAATCCCATATCACAATTTCTCAACCGTAGTCAACAAAGATCGCCGAATGGCCTATTTCTGTGCGGCCAATGTAGATGCCAATGAAGAAAGCAAGGAACCCGAAAAAGACAAGGACTATAGCAGAAAGGGACTCGGTGGACTAGGCCCCAATGACCATGAGGCTTGGTTGACAGATCCCCGTATTCCCGAGGTGCATCAATTGCCGGATCGATTTTACAATAAAGACCGCAAATCTTTTGATAAAGGACACATTATTAGACGGGAAGATGTTGCCTGGGGCGACACTTATGATGAAGTCCGTGCTGCCAATGGGGATACCTTTCACGCCACCAACTGCTCGCCCCAAGTGGCCCAGTACAACCGATCCAATCTTGGGGGCATATGGGGCAAATTCGAGAATTTTGTGCTTGATGAGGCAGAAGATGAAAAGCTGATTGTCTTTTCGGGCCCCCTGTTTCGAATTAACGATCGCTTTTTTGATGGTTGGGACGATCGCGGCAAAATACGGGTCAAAATACCCCGAGGTTATTGGAAGATCATTGTCTGTAGAGATGGCGATACGGTAAAAACCTATGCCTTCATCTTTAACCAGAGCCTTCGAGATGTGAATTGGGACGAGGTCGCTGTAATTCCGGATGAGTTTGAAAAATTCCAATGCAAGGTGAGCGAGCTGCAAAATAAGCTCGACAATGTGAGGTTGCCCGAATTGCTTTTGACCACCGATCAGAAAACCTGAACGTGCAAAGAATATCGGCGTACCACCTGATTTTGTGATTGCATCCGGCCTAAGCCAGTTTAAAGCCATTTGGCCTTCAGACTTTTGTACTTGGTTCTTCCAATTGGAAGGGATGTACCGTTTTTAAGTTTGGCAATATACTTGCTACCGGATGCCACGCTGATTTTCTCTATCTCCGCCATTTTTACCAGATACGATTTGTGTATCCGCTCAAAACCATGTGATAACAACTGCTCCAGTTTTTCAAGTGATTTATCATGAAGTTCCTTTCTTCCATCCGTTAGAAAGAGTTCTGTATAGGCACCGGCCCCTTTGATGTAAATGACATCTTCAATAGGAACCAATCGTACCTTGTGCCTTTTTTTTACAGCCAAAAACTTCGCTGTGCCCGTTTCTGTTTTTTCGTTTTTGATGACTCGATTTAACGCTTGCTCCAGTCGTTCCCTGTTAAAAGGCTTTGGGACAAAATCAAGCACCCCATATTCAAAGGCGGTAATCGCCTGATCTTTATAAGCGGATATGACGATGGTATGAAAGGCTTCGGAAACGGCAGTGGTCAGCAGGTCAAAACCACTTTTGCCGTTAAGGTTCAAATCGAGAAGAACCAGATCCAAGGTATTGTTTTCAATAAATTCCGATGCCCCATCAAGGGTGTTGCAATGTTTAATTGATTGCAAAAGGTCACCGTGGATATCACGTACCATTCGTTCAATTCTCTTGGCGATTCTCGACTCATCCTCAACAATTAAAACACGCATTTTCCTAGGCATATATTTTTATACTATTTCGCCAGCCATGGTCCGCGGGTTCAGAAGTAAATTCCCATTGCCCATCATAGCTTTCAGTGAGCCGTGCCTTTATATATTTTAGACCGGTCCCTTCCTTTCGGGTATTCACTTCTTGTCTTCCATTTGCGGCATAGGTCAAAAAGGTATAACATTTATATGCACTTGTCGATTCATAGACAAGCCTAAATTTGATGCTGTTATCTTCGAGGGGCAGGCTGTGCGTAATTCCGTTTTCCAATAGGGTATGGAGAATTCCAGGGGGAATCTTTTCCTTGGGATCTATACCTTCCTCTTCCCAGAGATAGTTCATTTCCTTTCTATATTCCATAATCTCAAGATGTGCACGGCAAAGGGCTATTTCCTGGCCAATGGGGATCAAGGTTTTATTTTCTATCTGATTCAAAAGATCAAATTCCTTGGCCAAGGCCTCTATGAACAAAACCCCTTTTTTGGGGGATTCTTCTATCCAATCTATTAATGAGGTCAAGGTATTCATTAGAAAATGAGGCTGAATGTTCTTTTTTAGTAGTTCCAAGCGTAGGCGGGTAGATTGCACCAAAGAATTTTCATAGGCCAACCGTTGTTCCTTGATCCGAAGTGAAAGCAGGTACAACATAGATAGCAAAATAAGACTAAAACCTGCAAAAAGACTGATATTAAACGAAACGGAATAACGGATGACGATGCAAAGGAGCAGTGTAAACAGCACTAAAAGTGCCCCTTTAGCTTTCTTGTACACACCAAATGATACAATGCCGATAGAAAAAAACCACAAGCTGGCTGCCATATTGTAAATCGTAAAATCGAAGAAATGATGGTTGATAATGAAAAAGTACAATAGCACTGCAGTGTAAATACCCAGCAAGAGTTTGCGTTTGGGATAGGGAAATTGTATAGAGAAATAAAGTGGGATCAAAAAGGAGATTCCAAACATCAAACTACTGACAATTTCCAAGCGTACAACGTGCAAGCTGTAATGTATAGGCACATTGGTACTAACAAACTGGGTTACCGTCAAGCTAAAAAAGAGCAAACTGCAGATACTAAAAATTAGCATGGGGTACTCTTTTTTATCGCCCAGAAACAGAAAGAGAAAATAGATCGATGCGATAAGGAAGGCTCCTGCAAAAAGATGCATATAGGAAGATTCGATGAGTCGATCAGTCAATAGATTGTCATAATCAGCGATCTCTAGGTAGTATATTCCTGCATGATCTGGAAAATAATAAAGACTCGATCGTAAAGCCAATACATGTTCTCCTTCTTCCGCTAGATCGGCAGGAATGCCAAAGGTAGCCCATGTAGAACCCACGGGGCCAAGATTGACTTCTTGTCCAGGGTTTCCGTTTTTACCGATCAAAACCCCATCCCAAAAAACCTCATACTCCCCATAGACCTCCAATTGAATGCCATATAGCTGTAATGGTTCTGGAGCCTTTAAAATATCCACTTTGGTTCTAGACCAAAATACCTGCCCATCAGGAACCAGTGCCGGTCTTCTTATCCATTCTTTGTCATTCCAGTTTTTTGCGGCCCATTCTTGCTCGTCGCCTATTTGGAAGCGCGTCTGGTATTCCTTAAAAACAGGTTTTGAATTTTGGGAGCAAGAAGTCGCAAATAGTATAATGCACACTAAAGACAAATAAGGTAAAGATCTCAACTTCATATTGGATGTGGGTTTACCAATGCAAATTAACCATTCTAAAGTGGCTTCTTAGAGCAGTTCATTAGGGTATAGAGCAGTTGGCAAAATTTAGCTTGAAATCATGAGGGAAAAATATAATTTTTACCAGGTATACAACTATCATCAATACATTGAAACTGACGCAAAGGTCAATCCCAAATCGATTTGAATACTGATCGCAAAAAATGCGATGCCGGAAAAGAAACTGAACATTGAAAAATAGCATACTTACATTTTTATTACTAGCATCTGCATTTGTGATATTTTTAAATGCTTGTAAAATCGAGAAATCGAATACAAAAGAAAACGATTCTTCAACTAAAGAAAGTTTTTACCTTGGACAAAAACCTCCTGGTTTAACACCTGAACCATTCGCTCCTGGTATAGTCACCACAGAAGGTTGGGAATATTATGGAGGATTTACTCCCGACTTAAAAGAGTTCTATTTTCTCAGAGAAGTTGTAGAAACTGAAGAGAATAAAAAAATGGAATTCGTAGTTATCCAAAATAGTAATAATCAATGGCAAGAGTCTGTCATATCTCTTAGAGTTGGAACTCCTTTTATCTCTCCTGATGGCAAGACAATGCATCTAGGTAGAAGATATAAGGAGCGAATGGAAAATGGGAAATGGTCTGAAATCAAAAAACTTGACTCTCCTTTCGACAGCCTAACTATTATGCGCCTTACAGCTTCTTCTAAAGGCACCTATTTTTTTGATGAGTTCAAACGAGACTTTACAGGTGATATTCGTTATTCAAGACTTGTAGATGGAAAGTATGAAGAGCCTAAATTACTCAATCAGAACATTAATACAGGGAAAAGCTTTCATCCTTTTATTGCTTCTGATGAATCCTATTTAATATTTGACAGTAAAAGGGATAATGGATATGGAGATGCAGATATCTATGTTAGTTTTCGAACCAAGGATGGAAATTGGGGTACTCCAATTAATTTAGGAGACAAAATAAATACAAATGCAAGCGAACAGTGTGCAAGTGTAAGTCCAGACGGAAAATATCTTTTCTTCAATAGGAATATGGGATCAGATAATTATGAGAATGTAGATATTTTTTGGGTAAGTATGCAAGTTGTAGAGAACTTAAAACCAAAACCATAAAAAATAACTACCGCCAACACGGTCTATAAGTAATAGTGGTTTAAGTTAAAAAACAATAGTATAACATAAAACAAAGGTCAGTGCAAAACTGAAAAGTTTACAAATAGAAATCCACTTCTACTCATACCCAAAACCGATAGATGCCCAGATTATCGAAACGCTCAGACCGAAGTGATAATCCATAAAACCAATAGAAAGTAATGAACAAGACATTTTATATTTTGATGTTTGCGGGAGCACTTTTTTTAAATTCATGCAATTCTAAAAATCAGGACCCAAAAGCAAGTGATTCACCGACTAAGGAAAATACCTATTTTGGACAAAAGCCGCCAGGCTTAAAGCCGGAACCATTGGAACGAGGTATCCTCTCCATAGCGGGCTGGAAGCTAGGGGGAGAGTTTAGCCCGGAAAAGAAAGAGTTTTACTTCACCACCGCTGCCGGTGACGCACCCCTTGACCCTACGGTTACCGTCTTTCGTCAGGAAAACCGTGTTTGGAAGAAGTACGATTTTTATGCTACGGGTGCTGATACTTTGTATACGAAGGATAAATATATAGAACGAACGACACGGGTTGGTCAAAGATAAAAAGTCTTGGTTCCCCCTTCGATACGATCCCCATTATGCGTTTAACGGCTTCTTCCAAAGGAACCCTGGTTTTTGATGAATTCACGAGAGATGGAAATGGTGTTCTTCGATATTCACGACTGGTAAACGGTAAACATGAAGCCCCAAAACCCTTTGGTGCAACGATAAATACCAGTAAATGGACAGCTCACCCCTTCATTGCCCCTGATGAATCTTACATTATTTGGGATAGTGAAAATGACGGAGGATATGGCGATAGTGATATGTATATCAGTTTTCGACAGCCAGATGGCTCATGGGGTACTGCCATCAACTTCGGGGATCAGATAAACACAGATGGAGAGGACGGTGGCGGATACGTAACACCAGACGGTAAATATCTTTCCTATTGCCCCCGTTGCGACCCACCTTATGATAGAATGTGGGTGGATGCACAGATTATTGAAACACTTAGGTCCAGGCAATAATCCATATCAAACAATTACAAACACAATATCAAAAGGAACAAAACATGAAAATCAAGGCATTACTACTATTGACAAGCGCTATATCGCTAAACACTGTCTTTGCACAAGTAAATAAGCTGAACGATGCTACACAAGCAGTAGAAAGCTCTTATTTGGAATTGCCTCGAATACAAGTAATTCCTATGGCGGATACAAGAAATGACAGGCAGTATGAACTGTATGTTAAGCTTCCTGAAGGATATTCAGAAAACAAGGACACAACATACCCTGTCATTTATTATTCAGATGCGATGTGGCATGTCGAAATGCTATCCGGTTCCACGGAATACATGTTGGAAAATGTTATTCTAGTTGGGATTTCTTGGCAAAAGGATAGCAATGAAGAGTTGAAAAAAGAGTTTGGAGTGCATGTAAGTCGGTACAGGGATTATAGTTTTCGTGAACACCATAATCCTGAAATTCAAAAAAAAATACAGTTCGGGCAAGCCAATAAACATTTAGACTTTATTCGCAATGATGTCATTACCTATGTTGACCATACGTATCGAACCGACCCAAACAGTCGCACCTATTTCGGTTATTCTATGGGTGGTGAATTTGGCGCCTATATATTACTCTCGCAACCCGATACCTTTAACAATTACATTATCGGCAGTCCATCGATTAAAAATGAAGTTGAATATCTCTCCGAACTTAATACGAAATTTGGACCGTTCGAGGCGTCCGATAAAAACTCGAGTCTGAATGCCAATGTGTTTATTACCTATGGTTCATTGGAAAAAGAGGCGGCCGGGCCCATCGAGGAATTTATTAAAGTATTAAAAGATAGGAGAGATGACGGTTTAGCCGTACTAAAAGAAGTGATCGACGGTAATCATGGATCGGCATTCCCGGCCACGGCAGTTCGCAGTGTCGCTTGGTTGTCATCCTTGATGAGTCCTGTTTCAAGTGATAATTACGAGGTTTCATTCTGGGATACTCCACATCTTAATAATGCATTTGTCAATACAACACCAGCGGATAGAAAAGATGGGATATCAGTTGATACCTTATCGGTGAATAGCAAAGACCAGGAGGCCATTCTAAAGCTTTCCCAAGAGATTTTTGACGGCACCTATGGTAATTACGATGCGCTACTTATTTCGCATAAGAACAAATTGGTCTATGAATCCTATTACAAAAAAGGCCGTATCAATGTGCCGCATGGACAAGCCTCGGCCGTAAAAGGGTATACCAGTTTGGTGTTGGGCAGGGCCATTGAAATGGGATATTTGAGCATGGACGATCTCGACAGACCATTGATCCATTTCTTAAAAGATTTGGATCCTGAAAAATTCGCGTCAGGGGCAGAAAAAATAACCCTTCATAAGGCATTGACCATGCAAGGGGGATTGACGATCGACCGGGAGCAATGGAAAGAAATTGAAAACGATTCGGTTCGTTTAAAGGGGCAGGGGCTGGTTCAAACCTTACTTGAATCTACCGAACCCATTACCGATGCGTCACAGACCTATTTGTATGGCAATTTTAATCCCATGATGGTGATGACCGTCATTGATGCCATCGTACCGGGTACCGCAGAAGATTTTATCAAAACGGAACTTCTTGATAAACTGGGTATTACCAATTATGAGTGGTCTAAACATGTAAGTGGGTTACCACAAGCCGGATGGCAGGCCAGTCTCACATCTCGAGACATGCTTAAATTGGGCTGTTTGGTGCAAAATAAGGGTAAATTGGATGGAGAACCGTTTATTTCAAAAGCCTATTTGGAAAAAGCGACGAGCGGTATTGTGCGGCCGGCCATCGATTGGATGCCCAAAAACTACCGCTATGGTTATTTTTGGTACTATACTCCTGTAAAGGTAGGTGATAAAACCTATGATATGACATTGGCCTGGGGAGGGGGTGGCCAGCGTGTTATGGTGGTGGAAGAACTTGACTTGACCATTGTGATCTCTGGTCACGATAGGGATGATGACAAAATCATGAAACCCATTTTTGAAACGGTGGTGCCGGCTTTTGTAAAAGAATAACTTCGATAAAAACTATAAACCTGAGGGATATTTTACCTAATAGAATTATAGCCTGCCCGGATGACTTCGTTCAGGCGGGCTTATGAATGCGGACAAACAATAAACATTATCCGCAGAATGCCAACTAAGGCAGCCGCACGAGTCTCGCCGCCAATATAAGCTTTCCATATTGTCACGGGTAGCATAAATCCGCCAAAGGCGGACAAGTTGGTCTGCGCCTGCCCGCCGGAGCTTTTTCGCGTAGGAGGGTGGCGCCTACCCTGAGCTGTCATACTGAGCTCATCTCAAAGTTACTGCGTCGAATAAAATGAAAGATATTGAGGGATATTTTACATAATAGAATTATAGCTTACAGCTAAGAGGTTGACGCAGAAATACTTATAAACCAATCTGTACTATAATGTACCGCGTTATGTTCACTTTGCTTAGGGAAAGCAAAGAACAAATCGAATAATTCTCTCCTTAAATTTTTCTTCTAAAAAGACATTTTGTAAGAAAATGAAATACTGTTTTGCCGTAGCAACAGCGTTGCGTAGGTAAAAGTGTATGAAATGTCATAAAAACCCCAGAAAGTCTAAGGTTTTCGTGCAGTGGTTTTTCGAAGTCAATTTTTATATTAGAGTACTCCAAATCATTGACTTACTAGGCTATACCTCCCCCTATCATTTATTAAATATCTAGAAGAAAGTTTTTTCTGATTTACATCAAAAACTTTCAAACACTAACAAAAAATCGATTTAGAATGAAAAAACTATTTTTTCTCTTGATGATATGTTGTTTTGCTTCCTGCAAAGTTTTCAATCCTCATGGTTCATGGATAACCCAAGAAGCAAAAAGCACATATCAAATAAAAAATGCGGCCGATAAGAATTTAAAAATTAGACAAATCGGAACTACTAATAATGAGTTTAATTTTTACAGTAAAACTGATGTAGATTCTGTGGTCATATTTAAAAAGATAAGCAATAATAGTAGTGGAAAGAGACTTGTGGAAACACCGGACAAAGTAGAATTCATTACTCAAGATAGAGCTTTGTTTATAGAAGGAAACAATGAAGATCTAGCTTTTAGAATATCCAAAAAGGAAGAACCCTCTGAAAGTGTTTTAAATGAGGCAATAGCAAGAG
Source organism: Aurantibacter sp. (assembly GCA_965215845.1). Classification (GTDB taxonomy): domain Bacteria; phylum Bacteroidota; class Bacteroidia; order Flavobacteriales; family Flavobacteriaceae; genus Aurantibacter_A. The sequence goes on along the minus strand of CBDCEL010000003.1, from coordinate 338,168 downwards.
AGGTGGAAAAGAGATATCCAATTACCGTAAGAAATTGGAGTAGTGGAAGTATTAATGGAAATGCACATAGATTTAAAAAGGTCCTTATTAGATTTTCAAAAACTGGAATATTAACAGTCAATGGCACTCAAACTGTTAATGAGTGCAGAGGTTTCACAGGAAGAATCTTTGTTTATTTAAAAGACTTTAAAGGAAATATTCTAGCGGAGGCATATTTTAATTCTAACGGCCTGGACCCAAAATTCCCATGTCGGGAGAACAAAAGGAGTTACGATTATTCCGTTTCCTTTAAAAACAGTTTGGAACCCCAAGAATTAAAAGAATTGATTGTTGGCACCTATCAGTTAGAAATCCGAGCCGAAAGAACAGGAAGTTCAGGAAGGATAGAGAAGAATATTGACAATCTTAAAAATGTAACAAATGATTTAAAAGAAATAGGTGCTAACCTAGCTGAAATCTACGCACTTATTAATGGAGTTCCAGTAAACTAAATCTAAGAATATAAAAATACTTAAAGAAAAATGGAAGCACAGATTTGCGAAGCAATAAGAAATCAAAAAATTATTGAGTTCTATTATGATGGAGAGTTAAGAGTTGTCGAACCACATTGTTTTGGTATTACAACTGCGGGAAATCCCGGACTACGCGCCTACCAAATTGGAGGCTACAGTAGTTCAGGAAGGTTCGGTTGGAAAATGTATGATATGTCAAAAGCGGATGATTTTCAGATTACTGATAATTTTTTTGATTCTCCCAGAGATGATTATAATTCTGAGGATAAGGGAATGAGTGAAGTAATTTGTGCTTTATGATTGCCAGAATTGATAGCATAAGAAATTTTGGTATATATAAAAACTTTAATTGGGCTTCAAATGAAGACTTGATCGATTTCAAGGAAAAGAATCTTATTTATGGATGGAATTATTCGGGTAAAACCACTCTTTCAAGAATATTTAGTTCTTTAGAAAAGAAGGTTGTTTTTGATGCATACAAGAATTGTGATTTAAAAATTTCCTTAGCAAATGGTAGCCATTACACGAAAAGCAACATATCGAGTTTTCCTTTAAACTTGTTGGTATTCAATTCAGATTACATAAGAGAAAATCTAAGATGGGAAAAGAATGAGGGTATAAACGCTATCTTCTTTGAAGTAGGGGAGCAGGCAAAGATTTCATCACAAATAGCTGACATTGAAAAAAAAATCACCCAAATAAATGGTGACGATAAGATAAAAGGTGAAAAGGAAAAGTATAGGGCAGATATTGAAAACTATGAGGACTTCGAGGAAAATCTCTTTACATCAGAGTCTAGGAGGATTAAAAATGATGTTTTTTCAAGTCTGATTGAATTCAATAAGGGGCACTTTAAAAAACAAATGAAACTTGTTTTGCAGAATCTTCAGAGTTTTATTCTTCCAAAATCAGAAGTCGTTAAGCTAAACAAATTAGTCAAAATTGAAAGCCCAAAAGAAGAAGTTGATTTGATAACCTATGACTTTCAACTGAATGAACTGATTGAACAAACCAATGAAATTCTAGTAGCAGAGCCGAAAAAACAAGATGTCTTAAAGATACTTGACGAAAGGCCGGAAGCCATGAAATGGGTGGAAAGAGGTTTACAATTAAATAAAGTGGAAGAGCGCTGTCTTTTTTGTGACAATCCAATTAATTCTGATAGAATTGAAGTTTTAAACAGATACTATCAAAATGAAGCTTCAAAAATTAGAAATATAGCTCAACCCTTATTTGAAAAAATTGAGGAAGAAAAGAATAAAATAGAACAATTAAATTTTCCGAAAAGTATTCAAGATTTAAATGAGGGCTTTCAGGAGCAGTTTTTAGCATCAAAGAAAAAAGCAGACACAGAATTAAAAAAGTATACTAACGCGTTAGATAAGATTAAGAACATTCTTGAAAAAAAGGTTAATAATAAAATCTATCAAAGTTTGAAACCTATTGACAAAAGCTATGATATTCAACTTTCAAAGACTTTAAATGACATAAATACAAATCTTAAGGCAAATAACGAATTTTCAGAAAAATTCACTGAAATAATTGATAATGAAAGAGTTAAATATTTAAATCATCTTGTCGCAAGTTTCTTAAAAAAGAACAAATACCAAAGTAAAAAAACGAGATATGAAAAAGCTGCAAAAGAAATAAAAAGCCTAGAAATTAAAATTTCATCTCTTGAAAAGGAAAAGGGTAGATTGATAGCTCAAAAGAATAGCGCTGAAGAAGGTGGACAGCAGTTAAATTATTTTATTCAAAGTTTTCTTGGTAAGGAGGATATTGAGATAAAGTTTGACAAAAAGGTAAAGGGTTATACTTTATATAGAGGTAGTAATATCGCCCAATACTTAAGTGAGGGGGAAAAGATGGCAATTTCGTTCTCTCACTTTTTAGTTGCACTCAGAAGCCTAGAAAAAAAAGGCGAGCTGAAAAATACAATTTTGTTTATTGATGATCCAATATCAAGTCTTGATGGTAACCATGTTTTTCAAATTAACGCGATGCTTAAAGATTTTTTGTTCAAGAAGGTCGAAGACCCTAATAATGCAACCCAAAAAATGTGGAAGCAGAAATGTATGCAACTTTTTATATCAACCCATAATTATGAGTTTTTTAACTTGCTTAAAGAAATGCCGACAACAAGGGGTTTTGGTTACAAAAAAAGTAATCCGAAAGAATCAAGATATTTCATATCCAGAAAACTGGATAACTCGGAAATAGTTAGGCTTCCAAAAGTGTACGATGATTTTAAATCAGAATACCATTACCTTTTTAAACAAATATTTGAATTTAGTAAGGAATCACCGTCTGAAAAAGTTTTGATTATGCCGAACATTCTAAGAAGATTCTTGGAAATATATACTTTGGCAAAATATCCTAGTTCAGATGAAGTGGACGATAGAGCAGCTGAAATATGGGATTCAAACATCTCCAAACGGATATGTAAACCATTTCACTTTTTCAGCCATTTTAACAATATTGATAGGATTGGAAAGCATAGTGAATTGCTATCAGATGTAAATGCCGCTTGCTTAGAGTTATTAAAACAATTGAAAAAAGACAAGACCCATTACAAGGCCCTGGTGAAGACAATTTAAATGAATACGATAAAATTAAATCAAAAGCTAAAACGCTTAGAAATCCAAAAATTTGAATTAGATAATGAGATAGTTTTTAGCTATTTCAATAAGCTGGCTGCTTCTGAAAGAGATGACCAGCTAATTCGAGCAATATATATAGGGGTATTGGCCTTAATGGAGGACAGATTATCAGCTTTTTTATCTAAAACATCAAACGAGCTGGGTACTGAATTGGAAAGTCTTAAAATGATATTCGAAATTAAGAAGGAACTTTTCTATAAATCCACAATTAAGGGTTCCTTAGCCGAGGATGAGATAGTAGATTTCCTAAACGAATATTTCAAGTCAAGGAACATAAAAGATACCGCTCTTTTAACTGGTAATGCTACAGGCCAATTACCTAGAAATAAAACTGGAGATATTATATGTCAAATTGATGGAAATAATGATTTAAGAATAACTATAGAATGCAAATTTGATAAGAGTATCAAATTGGGTGAAATCAATAACAAGGACATTTTTATTCGAAAAACTGATACGGCCTGGAGTCAACTTATTGAATCTGATGCTAATCGAAATTCAAAAGTTAGTATTATCGTATTTGACATCTCATTAGTAGATAATAGCGTTCTAAAGGCGGTTGAAAATGTTTCTTATATACAATCAATTGGATTTATAGCAATTATAGATTCACAAAGTGGCGACTTCTCCAATTTGGCAATTGCATATATGCTTGCGAGAGACATTGTTCTAAATGCAAAAACAATTGATTTAGATAAAAACTTACTGGTTATTATCGTGAATCGTATTATAAAAGATTTAAATACTATTATATCGGTAAAAAGATTAATAGAAGGGAATATAGAAAATAATAAAAATATCCTTAAACAACTGGAAAAGAGCATTTTACTAATGAAGTTCAATCAGGAGTATTTGGTAAAGTTTTTGAAAGATGGGGTTCTAAGCAAAAAGGATTTATTGGATTTTTATATGGGAGAAGAAGTAAAAGAAAAGTATAAAATATCAGAAAAAGAAATCAATGGCCTTTTCTAGTCCTTATTTGTAAGGAGCTATTATTCTATTAGCATTTGCAAGAAGAAAATGCGGGCCGGTAGGGGGGTGAATTTGTGGCTCGGCACAAAGAGCCATTGCCCTGGGCTTTGTGTTAGGGCGTAGCCCAATAGCGAAGCTATTGAGACACAAAGGGAGCGAGGAAGCATATTTTCTTCTTGATTTTTTGTTTCTTTTTTATCAAGAAAAAAGAAAAGAAAGAACAACTAAGGATTTCAATCCTATTTGACATAATGTTATTAGTGCCCACAAAAAAAACTAATACGGAGGAGGATGTGAGCAAGTGCTAAGAATTTTGCTCAAAGAGAAAATTTTAGCTTTTGCGACAAGCAGGCGAAAAGCTCCTGAAAAATTTAATTCTACAGAGGTTCATAAAAAACCAAATTTCCAAAGATTCTCGAAAGCTTTGCTTTTTTGGCGTTGGCAAGCGTTGGCAAATTGTGTTTAGAAATGAACGCCATAGAGCGTTTATTTATAAAAAACAATCGAGCGATTGGCTGTGCGGCAACCCGCCTGAATGAAATGAATTCATTCATTTCGGGCAGGTTTTACATAACGACTAATTATGAGTACAGACGGCAGGTTTCTTAGCAGGACTGCGGAATTTTGAAGTTTGGAAAGAATTTTCTTCTGTATGGAAAATTTTCCCGAAGCGTAAATTAAACAGGCTGATGACCCTGTTGGTAATTCACTTAAAAGCTACAAATACGAGGGATATTTTACATAATAGAATTATGACTATCATTTTTCATTTAGCCTAGTAGGTATAATGGCAGCCGCATCATCTTTCTTGATTATTGCTTCAGCCACTGGCTAAACCAATAATACAAAATGTATCATAATGTTCCGCGTTATGTAACGTTGCTTGGGTAAAGCAAAGTTTTCTAAACTGCACTTTCTTTAAATTTTTCTTTTAAAAGTTTCTCTCAAAAGGTAATGGAACACTTATTATGTGAGCCGACGATAGGAGGGGAGCGTAATGTGTGTGGAATGGTATTTTACTACATTTTTTCATTTCATTACAAATTTCCGTAACTATTTCCTTGTTAATTATTTATATATTCGAACTCCTCAAAGAATTTTCTTCTTACATTTCTGTTCCCCCAAGAAATACCTAGAAAAGGGTATTGAACATTTTTGCATTGAGCTTTAAATTGACATAAATCAAACAAATGAAAACACTTGATACGATATTAACTACGATCTTCTTGTTCATCTTGATTTCGGGTAGAACCCAAATAGATACTAAGGAAGTTGATGAAAACATAATTTCAATGACTCAAGAAGACTATTTTCAATGGGGAATTGGAAACAAGGAAAAAGAAAATCTTCCTTTTTTGGCTAAAATAAAAAAAGTAGATAACTCTGGACAGACACTTAATCTCTATGGATATATTCCAGACGACTATTCAGAACATTCTTCAGAATTTCAGAGTGTGTATTATAAAATGAAGCATGATCAATATTATTTGATAAAGCTAACAAGAAATGAGGGGAAAATATATAAACTAGGAGGTTGGTCTGGTGCTAACTCTTTTAAAAACTTTTTTAAATCCGCATCTATACTGACCGTACCCTACAAGATTCGAGGTGGAAACCAAGATATTAAAAGAATTACAACATCTGGTATAAATAATGTAGCCATCAATTTTGATTTTTTTAGATACGGCTGGCAAAGATATTATCAGAATGGGAAGCAATATAAATGGCGTATTTCTATTGGTGGAATGGTATCCCCCGGAGTAGAAGAATTATCTAATTCAGACCTTCGGAATGCGGATCCTAGCACAGAAGGTAGCATAAAAGAACTTTTTATATCCGCCGGTTTCACTTTAAACCTGTCGCTTAACGACATTGGTTTTACGTTTATTCCGGCAGGATGGGATCAAGGAGTTAGTACAGCTGGCAAATCGTGGAACTACAATGGTAGGAGATGGTGGGGCTTCGGCATCGGAATCAGTCCAAAATTTTTAGGACCTCCCAACGATCAAAAAAATTAACGGAAAGTAAATGGGGTAAGATTATGTTAGATTGAAATTGCCGATTATAAGAGATGATAGGAAAGACGGCAATGTGCGTGGAATGTGATATTTGTAAGAATTTTATATCTTTGTGATTGCCAGAACACTATGACTAACCCTTCCACTACAACTTCAATTGAAAACATTTCTTGTGAACCATTTCTGCGATGGGCAGGAGGCAAAAGATGGCTTTTAAAGGATTTGGCAAGGTTTCTTCCTAAAGATGGGTATAACAATTATCATGAGCTTTTTCTAGGTGGGGGAGCAATTTATTTTCATTTACAGCCTACAAAAATATCTTACCTAAACGATTTCAACTCAGAATTAATCCTCACTTATGAATGTGTAAAGGATGACGTACAAAAAGTTCTAGAACAAATTAAAAAATTTAAAAATACCGAGGAAAACTACTATAAAATTCGTGGAGCCAAATATAGAAATGACTATAAGAAAGCAGCAAGGTTTATTTATCTAAATCAAACCTCATTTAATGGTATATATAGAGTAAATCTTAAAGGGGAATACAATGTACCGTATGGGTATAGAAAAAAGGATTTTTTAGACGAAGAAAACCTTAAAGCTGTTAGTACTCGACTTGAACAATGCAAATTTAGCAGTAATGATTTTTCCTTATGCATCGATAACATAAAAAAAAATGATTTAGTTTTTTTGGATCCGCCATATACGGTAGCTCATAATAAAAATGGCTTTATAAAATATAATCAGAAACTTTTTTCCCTGGCTGATCAATATAGACTGAGAGAACTATTGTTAAACATTAATGAAATTGGGGCCTATTATATTCTGACAAACGCTGCTCACAAAAAAATTAATGAAATTTTTGGGTCAATTGGGATGAAACATGAATTAAGCAGAGCTTCTCTTATAGGAGGAAAAAATGCCAAAAGAGGAAAATTCAATGAGTATATCTTCACAAATGTAGCCGTAAATGGATAAAAAGGTCGCTGAAAGATTATTGGATGGTTTAGTATCAGAGAAGGAACTTAAAAGCATTTTAAACAAAAGAAAAAAAGACTTTATCACGGAAACAGTCCTTTACGAGCTTAAGGACAAGTATTTGAATGAAGGCTGGGAGCCAGACCGGGAATTCAAATATAAGGTAAGAATGCGGAAATCTAAACCTCAGGATGAAGTATTCGAAGATAGGGTTTGGACTACTTTGGCAAATTTGGGTTTTAAAATGCTAAATAGAGATAGGAACTATCGAATTCCATATTCCAGTGATGAATCTTTAACTCAGCAAATAGATGTCCTAGCTGTTGATGAACAAACGATACTATTGGTTGAATGCAAATCAGCTGAGAAGAACTCTAAAGGAAGTTTTAAAGGGGTCATTGACGCAATAGGAGGTAGGAAGGTAGGTATTTTGAATACTTTAAAAAAGATGTTTCCAAACTCGAAGCATAAAGTCAAATTTGTTCTAGCCACCAATAATTATTACCTGACAAAACCTGATATTGAGAGGTTAGAGAATTATGATATTATTCATTTTGATGAAGAAATTATTGGTTATTATCAGGATTTAACAAGGCAATTAGGACTATCTGCACGTTTTCAATTACTTGGAAACTTATTCGAAGGACAAACAATACCAGAACTTCAAAATAAAATACCTGCAATTGAAGGTAAAATGGGTTCTCACACCTATTATTCGTTTTCAATTGAACCTGATAAGCTTCTAAAATTAGGCTATGTTTTACATCGTAACAAGGCGAACAAAAAACTGATGCCTACCTACCAAAGAATGATTAAAAAGGCGCGCTTAAAATCGGTTCAAGAATTTGTTGATGGAGGGGGGTATTTTCCAAACTCGTTGATTATTAACATTGAAGCTAAAAGGAAATTAAAGTTTGAAAGGGCTAATACCCAAGTAAAGGATGCTATTTCCAACATTGGAGTTCTTCACTTACCAAAAAAGTATCGTTCGGCATTTATTATTGACGGCCAACATAGGCTTTATGGATACGCCAATTCAATTTATAAATCAAAAAACTCTATACCTGTTGTTGCTTTTGTGAATCTGGATAGGGGTGAACAGGTAAAGTTGTTTATGGATATAAACGAAAAGCAGAAGGCGGTTCCAAAGAATTTAAGAAATACTCTGAATGCCAATTTGCTATGGACATCCGAAAGTTTAGTTCAGCAGTTTATGGCACTTAGACTTCAAATAGCACAGGATTTAGGGGAAGATAAAGACTCACCATTATATGAACGAATTATCATTGGAGAAAACAAAAAAACCTCCACAATGTGTATTACAATAGATGCAGTTGCGAAGTCCCTTTATCGAAGTAATTTTTTTGGGAAAATATCCAAGAACGTAATAATTGAGGACGGCACGTTTTATAATGGAGATTTAGATTCGACTTATAATAAAATTACCCCTTTCATAAAGTCTTGTTTTGATTATTTGAAAGACAATTTAGGTTCAGAAATCTGGGAAGAAGGAGAAGAAGGAATTGTATTGATAAATAAAGGGGTTTATGCAATTATAATGGTAATTAGTGACATTATAAATCATTTAACTGAAAACAAATTTATTAATCCAAAAAGTGATTCTACTGATAAGATTGTTGAAGAAACCAAAACTTATTTGGATCCATTAATCCATTTTTTTAAGAATATAACTGAAGAACAAGTGTTGGAACTAAAATCAAGATATGGTTCGGGAGGAGATACAAAGTATTGGAGAACTTTAGAGCAAGTAGTTCAGGAGACTCATGTCAATTTTAAGCCTGCCGGGTTGGAAGACTATCTAAAAAAAGAAGCGAAAGAGTTTAATGAAAGATCCTATAAGCTGATTAGAGATTTAGAACAATTTTTCAATTCAGAATTTAAGGAGAAATTAAAGTCAAAGTTTAGCAAAAGTTGGTGGAAAAAAGGAGTACCGCCAGATGTCTATGAAAAAGCTGAGTTATTGGCAAGTAAGAAAAATAGAGAAATTGAGAATGAAGAGGATGAAGTAACACCGTGGGAATGCCTTAACCTTATAGATTATAGAAAAATTGCCTTAAAAAATTGGAGAGATCTTTATGAAAAAGATTTCACTAAGCCTGGTGAAGAAAAGATTTCGGGAGGTAAAGATGCAAAGACAAAATGGTTGGTAAAATTAGAAAGAATTAGAAATGAAAATTTTCATTCTTATAGTGTTACCGAAGAAGAGTTTTCATTTTTGACTGAGTTACATGAATGGTTAATTCAAAAAACCATAAGAAATAAATATCAGTCAGAGGCAATGACTATGGGCAAATAGCGAGTATTGGGCTGAAGGAAATACAGGTTAAAAAGGCATGAATTTATGACTTGAATCTCTATAACTTTTTAATTGCAGAACTAGACAGTCCCGTATACTTTTTTATAGTATCTAATTCAACACCATCATCTTTCATTTTCTTGGCAATATCCAAAGCCTTTTGTTTTTCGGCCCGTTTTCTTTCGGTATCAATTTTCCATTGCTCCAGTTCCTTTTTTTCAGGCCCCATAATCTCGAACATGCCCGATTTTTTGAGTTTGTCCATGATGCCCATATCGGCCAGACTGGCATAGTTTTCCTCGGTAATGATAAGATGGTCGAGCACCTCGATATTGATAAGTTTGCCCACTTTGAGCATACGGTCGGTAAACTCGTTATCGCCTTTTGAAAGTTCGGTGGAGCCACTAGGATGGTTATGAACGAGAATCATTTTTACGGCCAATTTATAAATCGCCATTCTAAAGACATCTGGCGGGTCTGCATTCACACGGTTTACAGCTCCAAGTCCTATCAATTCTATAAAAAGTACTTTATGTGCATTGTCCAGACCAACGACCCAAAAATGTTCTTGATTTCTACGTATTTTGTTTTCTCTCAATAATATCCGCTGCATAATCGCATAGATATCGGTTGAATTGAGCACTTTTATTTTTTGCTCCTTGGTCAGTCGTACGTTCATATTTCAAAGATACGATTTGTTAAGATTCGAGAGGTAAAACGGCCTAAGAGAACTTTGGCTAAAACAATAGGGGAGAGGAGCGTTAAGAATTTTAGGGGGCTGGTACTACTTTTTCTTAATCTGCAAAATATTTCAAAAAGTTCAAAGCGGTCTTAATAGTCAGAATGGATCCTAAAATTTAGCGACCAACCCGTACATTGTTTCCAAAGTTATCTGTAAGCCTTGATTTTTTGTTTCTTTTTTAATCAAGTAAAAAAGAAAAGATAACTTCGTTAGATGCAAGATTTCCAAAGCCAGGCAGAAGATATTTTGAGGTCAGAAATGACCAATGCAGGGCTTGAAATCATGGCAAAAGAAAATGGGAGGGAAGGAGTTGATTTTATTGTCAAAAGCCCAAATGGCAAGCAAACCGAGTTATATCTGCAACCGATGGACTTGATTGCTCAACAAAGCTCAAAAGTCCCAAAAGAAAAGTTGGGAGAACCTAGAGATAATCTTTGGGTAGCATTAATAGGCTTTATTCCTGAAAAAGAGCCTTTGATATTTTTGATTCCGTCGAAAACCCTTGAAAAACCCGATAATTTCGTCTTTTTTGAGCATAACGTTGGGCAACATACATATTTGTCAAATTGGGAGATTAAGGTCTTTATTAAGGGTATGGAGAAGTTAGGCCAGTATATAATCTACAATCAAATAGAGAATTTCAAATAATGCATATTGCTCTGGAGCCGAAATAGTCTAGCTCATCTCAAATACTGAACTAGAATCCTTAACTTGTAATCATTCGCTGTAACTATTAATTCAATTTAATGATGAAAAATCTAGTGAAAGTTTTAATTGTTTTGATACCCCTTTTTATACATGCTCAAGAATCTGAATATAATCTTAGTTCATATTTGAGCGAAGGTGTCAAAGCTCCTAATACGCATCATATTGGAGATGCTTGGTTAAACTTCTTGGTAGAAGCAGATGGTGATTTCAATCAGAACATTACACAAGCAACTTTTAGTCCTAACTCAACATTAGATTGGCACAAACACGCCACAACGCAGATTATCATTGTTTTAGAGGGCGAAGGGTACTATCAAGAAAGAGATAAAGAGCCGATTATTTTAAATAAAGGCGATGTTGTCAACTGCACGAAAGACACAGAACATTGGCACACATCATCTGCGGATAGTTCAATTTCATACATCGCTATTTATGGAAAGGAGCCAACAATATGGACTGAGAAGTTAACCCAGGAATACTATGATAATGTGACCCAAAAGCTAAAGGGCAAATGAAAGACTAACGATTCTGTTTGTCTTTAACGAAAATGCCGTACAGCTTTACATTATGTCAAATAGACTTAAAAAAGTGTTTGTTTGGGACACGGAGGGTAGCAAGTGCTTAGAAATTTGCTCGTAGAGAAATTTTAAGCTGTTGCGGCAAGCTGACGAGAATTTCCTGAAAAATTTTATTGCGCATAGTTTATCGTAAATCGCATATTTCACAAAATCTAAAAGGTTTTGCTTTTTTTGGCGCTGGCCAAGCGTTGGCAAATTGTGTTTAGAAATGAACGCAATAAAGCGTTTATTTATAAAAAACAATCGAGCGATTGGCCGAGCGGCAATTTTACATAACGACTAATTATAGATACAGACGAAAGGTTTCTCGCTAGAGTTTTCTAAGAATTTGAAATTTTCTAGAAAGTTTTTTCTGTGTAGAAATATTGAAGCTACGTGAATTAAAAAGGTTGATGACCTTGTTCGTAATTTGCTTAAAAGCTACAAACGTGAGGGATATTTTACATAATAGAATTATAGCTTACAGCTAAGAGGTTGAACCTGAAATACTTATAAACCAATCTGTACTATAATTTATATTATGTAAAATAGAGTTTTTTAGACCCTGCACCTCTCGATCCAATGCTACGTCTCGCCGACTTTTAAGATCATCCGCAGGATAATCCAAAAAGCTCGCGTATGTAAAATAGGATATTTCAAGCCTCTATCCCGTCAAAGCACCGCGCCGTCGCGCCGACTTTTTACAACATCCACTGGATGTTGCCCAAAGCTCACGTATGTAAAATAGAATATTTCAGGTCTATGGCCTATTCCATTATAGTCCTACGGCTATAGTCCTACGGCGCGCATCACAGCGCCTTTCATAACGTCCAATTGTAGATTATAAAAAAGATGGTAGACAAATTTGCACGCTAAGCTTATAGCTCTTTGAGCTGGCATGCCTTTTTATCGTATGCCTTTGTCTTGGTGTGCTGTAAATGATCCGCTGTGACCGTGCAGATTTTATGATCTTCTTTTAGATACTCATCTGGGCGCTCCTCTCCAAAGACAACAAAAATGCCTATGATGCCCGAAAGCCAAAAACTATAAAAAATTAAGAAGTTGCGGTGCCTTTTCATTTACGTATTTAATACAACTTAAAAATACGTCGATTTCTTATTTGAAAAATCTTAAGGTTTCCCCAAAACTTCTTAAAACACCTTTAAAAAGCTTCCATGTTCATATGGTTTATCCACCTTTCCGTTAAAACGCTTTAGTCCATGACCTTGATGCCGGCCAGGCCATCGGCCGACTTACTAACTTCATCACTCTCCAAATCCCCGGCATTGATCCGTCCGAATCCATCCAATTTGAGCTCCGATCGATCGGCAGCTCCGGAAAAGTTCATAAAACAGAATCCGTCTAAATCGACACGTAAATTTTCCACGTCGACCTCTACACTGCCCCTGATAAATCCGTCTCCCTTAATAGCCAAACGTTCCCCGTTGATCGTATTCTCCGAATTGATATGCACCAGGCCATCGGCATCGATACCTTCCAAGGCCGGATGTGTTACATATACCTTGATCTTGGGCGTTGATCGGAAATTATGATGATCATCGTAGCCTATGTAAAGGGTGCTGTTTCTTACCTCAATACGATAATCGTCAAGATGGGACGCCTTTCTCGCTTCGAAATCGACCGTGATATCGCTACCCTGCTTGAGGTACAATCGTATGTTACCGTCAAGGTTTATGTCGTCGAAATTTGCGTAATCCATGGTTTCACGATACTGCGCAAAGGCACTGGTCACGACCAAAAAAATAAGGGTGAAAAATAAAGCTGCTTTTTTCATGATGTTCCGGTTTTTGATTGATGAATATATTCCTTATACTATAGACGCCGCTTATACTCCTTTTGTTACCATTACTGGCGATTTATTTGAAATAAATTTGAAATTCAGGACGCTATGGTGCCGCCTTCACCAGGTTTTTTATTGTAACTAGCTGAAAATCAGGTGTATAAATTACAGTAAAATTCAAGATGGGTAAATGCTTCATCCCCTAACCTACAAGAAATAAACTAAAAAATAGAAAGAGCACTTAACTTCGGGTGGTCGCTATATAGGCCTCGACCTCTTGGTGCAGCAAATTGAATTCCTCGAACCGCTGCGCAACATCATCCATATAGTTCATCACCTTGATGCTGTTCAACTTTAAGGTGGCCAACAATTCTTCGGTACTATGGGCAAAACGATCCAGTTCGGTCTGTAGCTTCTCTTTTTGTTCAAAGAGCAAATGCGTTTTGGGTACGCATAGGTAGGAGTTCAATTTTTGCCGCAGTTGCTCGACCACTTTGCGGTTCCTTTCCAACTGGAGCACTAGAATATTTTTTTCGGAAACTTGGGGGGCAGCGGTCATAAGATGAATGTCTTTATAAGGTTAACGCTGGAACAAATAAAAACATTGTGTCGACGTTAACCTAAAGTCAATCAGCGGTTTAACTTTTTGTTAATATGCTATTCGCATATTCTTAATATGGGCATCCCCGTACTGCGATTTTGTTATTTCGACTGCCCTTTGAACAGCGGGCCGATCGTTGAACAGCACCAAACACTTCGACCAGATCGGCCGCTGCGAAGACGGATTCCCTATAAATCTAAAAATCCCTTATTTTTTTTTGGTCAAAGCGGCCGCTTTGGCAAAAGCACCTTTGGCTTCCTCCTCTTTTCCCAAAGCTTTATAAGCCTTGCCAAGACCCTCCCACATCTCGGCATCATCGGGATAGTGTTCCGCAGACATTCCGTATACGAAGGCCGCGCCCTCGTATTGCCCTTGAAACAGTAAATTCCTTCCCACTTGCTTGAATTCCTTGTTGAACGGAATATGGGCATATAATGGATCCTTGAGGATACGGTCGGCATCGGTCTTCAATTGTTCCATTTTTCCCGCTATAAAGAGCTGGGTGAAATGGTCCATCGGATTGATAATGAACGTCTTAAAATCATTGTCCATCGCAAATTCGAGCAGCGGGTCACGATTGGCACGGTACTCCTCAAAGGTCATTTCCTTCTGAAATTGTGGGGTGGTCGCATCGGCATTTTCCCATTGGGGCTTGTCTTGCCACCAGGCGAAAGACAAATAGGCATTGATCTTTGAATGGGGCAAGGTCACTTTCTTGGCATCGCCATAGAAGTTCTTGTTCTCTGCAGTGGGCTCCCCCAACATAATGGCATTCGTATAGTTTTCGATCTCGTTCGTCAAGTTCTGGCAGGCCGAAAAGGTGCGGCGGCCGATGATATAAATGAACTTTCCGTGGCTGTTAATCTCAGGGCGCGCCATTAATCCTTGAATGAATTGCTTGTTGTTGTAGTTGTTGCCGCCTCCGTTCAGGCGTACGTCATAGATCAACTTGTCGATTTCATTGTTGTCGATAAATTCGAAAAGCCGAGCGTAAAAATCCTTGATCTTTTCCTTTTCATGGTCAAAGACCGAACTCTGCCGGGCATAAAGGGTCTTGGACGCCGGGAGGTATTCAAAATAAAAGTAGCTGTCATTGAGCTGCTTTAAATACAAGGGGGTACTCCCTTCTTCCCTCACACTCACCCACTCTTCGTTGGGAATGGTAAAACCATAATCCCGCGACAGTTCATCGATGGAAATTGTCGGTAGCGCATACTCCATTTTCTTTCCATCTTTTTCAAATGTCAATGTTACCTTTTCGGAATACTGGGGAATGACCCCTTGCGCATGAAGGACCGCAGGAGCGGTTAAAAACCGCAGTCCATAGGCCTTGAAATACGACTCGTTTTCCACGGGAACGACCGGACGGATCATTTTCAGGGCTTCTTCCACGGCAAAATTGCCAACCTTGAGCAGTTTTGCGCCCAAAATTCCACGGTATGCTTTTTGGGTGCCCTCTACGTAGATTCCGTCTGGGAAATGATAGAGATTTACGGGCAATACCTTCCCTTCAGACACGGTGCCGAACGTAATCTGTGTATGGCCGTATTCGAACAGCGAGACCATACGCGTCAGCCCAGCCTTGACTTCATGGGCTTCGAGTTCGGGGATCTGCGCATATAGTTTCTCGACCTCGGCATCCCAGGTTTCCTTCTCAACTTTTTTGAATAGGAACGGGAAATCGGAATGGACGGTCTCTTGCAAAAAGCGCAGGTCTTCTTGCCATTGTTCGGGGGTCACTTTCTCTTGGGCCAATGCAATGCCGGAACATGTGATAAGGGCCAGTACCAAAAATTGTCTGATGTAAGTTGTGCTCATGATGTTTTTGTTTTATCTGACGACAAAATAGCGGCAACGTTACCCAATCCGACGAATTAATTGAACCGAAGTGTCGTATGAATGGATTGGATCGTTGTTGTATGGTTTCGGAATCGACAATGCTTCGATCCTTCGGCCATGCTCAGTACAGGCTTACTCAGCATGACATGCAGGGCGACAAGGAGCACTCATACCCTATTTTCGACTATGCTTCGATCCTTCGGCCGTGCTCAGGATAGGCTTACTCAGCATGACATGCAGGGCGACAAGGAGCACTGATACCCTATTTTCGTAGGTAGTCGTCGGTGCCGTCCAACCAATCCTCGCGGATGGGTGCCCAGGTGTCGATTCCCTCGCAGTCACCGATCATCAAGGCCGCATGGGGTACGTTTGCGGGGATGACAACGACATCACCGGCATGCAGGTCCATCTTCTGTTCTTTGTCCTTCCCGAACCAAAAACGCATCGTTCCAGAGATCACTTGACTGACCTGCTCATTTTCATGATGATGCAACGGCACCTCAAAACCATCTTTAAACTTCATTTTGGCGACCATTACTTTTTCGCCATAGACGAGTTTGCGTTCCATTTCAGGAGTGACTTGTTCGGTGGGCACTTCGTCCCAATTGATTTTATTTACCATTGTTTCGGTTCGGTTTATTTCGCATTTCGCTAGTAGATACATTTCGAATTGTCGGCCTTGACGTAGTACGATTTGTAGTTCTTTGCCTTCTTGTCCATACAGCCGCATAAGTCCAACAATTCAATCGATTTAAAATCGATGGGATGAGTCTCGGCCTGAATGGAAATATAGCCCTCGGTGATCGGCTCCCCTTCTTTGTACGCACTTTCCTTATAGCCACTGATGTTGCCCCCGCCGATGGTAGGTTTGTTAAATTCGAGAACGACCTCGCCCCCCATTATATGTTGTACCAAGGAATCGCCGAGCACCAAGGCCTCCACATCGACCCATCGGTCGCCGTGATAGGTTTTTGAAATCGAATTGATGCAATGGGGTGTGAACAACGTATCGCCCATTACGACATTGGTGCCCGGGGTACATAAATTGAGGGTGCTGCGGTCATTGGTGCCATCGCCCCCCAAAAGCTGCATCTCCAAGGAGATGGGAAAGTCTTGATCGAGCCCCACCGTGGCCGGATCCTGGCAATGCAGCATCAAGCCATTGTTGCGAAAGGCCCACCCGGGCCCATTGGTCATTTGCTCCCCCACAAAACGGTAGGTGGCCCTTAGCTTGTAATGCGAGAATTTATCCTTGTAGTAGAGGTGGCCAAAATTGCCCTTAAAAGTGTCCTGCTCCATATATCTTACACTCAACAGACTGTCTTCGTAAACAAATCGATTCTTGTGGTTTACCCCCAATTCATATCCGGCGAACTTTGGGGTCCATGCATCATAGTTGGCCCCGTCGAACAACGAAATCCATTCTTCGCTATTGTCGTGTTCCACAGCGGGTTTGCAGGCGTTGATCAACAGGGCCGTCGGTAAAAACAGCAAGCAAATCGTTCGAAATGGACTTTTTTGAAGAAAATGTTTCATTTTAGATGGATTGAGGTTTGTTTTTAAAATGTCAAGTACCCACTTATAATTTAACGGCATGTTCTTTGACATAGGCATCGAGTTTTGATTGTTCCGGGCCGATATAATGAAATCGCTCCGCCCATTCCAATTCGTACGCCTTGCCGATTTCCCTGTCGGAGGGAACGCCGCGCTGTCGTTGCGAGTCGATATCCAACACAAAATGTTTGATGTAATTTCTATTGGCAGTTTCATCGTCATCACCGAGAAGCGGTAGCTGTTTGCCTTCCTCTAGAAGGTTCTTCCGCAGTCTTGATCCGGCTTCCCCTCCAGGCCCTTGTGTGACGATGACGGCATTGGCCTCGACCTTGCGATCTATCGTTTTTGTGGTCTCCACAATACGGTTGACCAATTGTGGCCCTCTGGCGAAATAATACCTTTCTTGTGCGACATGGGGTTCTAGGCCCGCCTCGAAATGTTCGGGGTAATCGAGCCTCCCTCCTGCCATCCATCGAGCGGATTCAACCGCCAAGGCGGTAATATAGTGATCCGGATTTTCTTCATAATGCCCCCAGGGGTCATAGGTTATAAGGGTATCTATCTTCAACAAACGGAACAGAAAGATCAATCGCCCCCGCAGTTCTTGAATACTGATATTGTCCATGCGGTGGTTGCGATATCCGAGGTCATAAACTTTTGACAGGCCCAAGGCCTCCGCCACCCGATTGTTGTCCTTTTCGTTGTTGAGCACCACCTCCCCTACCGTGGCTCCCCTACCGGCATGATCGTCGTTACTCGTTCTGATCAAATAGCCCATATATCCTTCCTTGATCAGCTTGGCCACCGTACCTCCCGCAAATAAGGAGATATCGTCGTTATGGGGTTGGATCGCGGCCAGCACCTTACCCTTATGGGGCTTTCCCGATCGGTGTTTTTCAACGACCACCCCCTCGGTATTGTTGACTTTTTGGGTGAGTTCAAACGATGCCGGTACTACAGGCAACAGACCTGCGGCCAGGCCCTTGCCTAAAAACGATCTGCGTTCCATAATGAGAGGGCTTACGCTCAAATATATTATAAAGGAGTCTTAAACCAAAGGAATTCAAAGGCCTGAGGCCAAAAAGACCTCATATTGGTCCGCATCGCCTACAAAAGGCCGACATGTGCGGGCATCAGTTTTTTTGATAATCTACCGCTATTGCAGAGTTCGTTATAAGGAAAAGAGCTGAATCACTGAAGCTCTTCGGTATCGATGGCCGCAACGTCACCCTCGTAACGAATGGAAGTGCGGTAGGAGCTATTGACCACGGTGGTTGCCGACAAATCGGGAAAAAGCCTCATTCGTACACTAAAGGTCTCGACCTCTTCGGTAATGGTGAAACCGATATTGTAGAATTGCTTTGCTTCATTTTTTGTGATTTCAAGATTCTCGGTAAGGCCGTTAAACTTAATGCCGGCATTCGCATTGAAACCGCCCCCCATTTGGCGCTCACCATAATAAGGTAAATTACCGGATACACTGTCCCCTTCGATCTGGATGAAGTATCCGTTGCCCATCACGTTGATCTGGCTAATGGGGTTCCCGGGAAGGATGAGGCCGCTTGAGAGTGCACTGCTCACACTGGTGGTCATCAAAGGGCGTACCCAGTTCACGTCTAACTTAAGTTCTTTGGCATTGGCCAGGTCATCAAGGGCCTGGGTGTCTTCCAATTTGGATGTCTTTTGATTGGTCGCTCCACAGGCGATCAACAAAACGATAAAAAAGAATGCGACAAAATTCCGGATTATATTTCCCATAACACTGTTTTTCAACTACATACACAAATTAAGCCAAAACCTTCAAACAAACATGGTTTTTTGACATTTTAACAGCTTGTGGTCCTTTAAATATCCTTAACCGAAATTTATATTTTCTTTGGGTATACTTTGCTTTGATTTTATCGAACTGAGCAGTATTTTTAAAAAAAGCAAACCACCATGAACATCATTTTTGAATATCATAATGTATCGGCAAGTCAACGTCTGGAAGATTTGGCCAGCAAGCACATCAATAAGCTGGAAGACAAATACGACTTCATCGTCAGGGCCGATGTTTTCTTTAAAACGGAGAACACCAGTGACGAAGAGAGCGGTAAAATCTGTAAAATACGATTGAGTGCCCCCGGGCCTAGACTATTTGCCGAGGGCAATCATGGTGCATTTGAGGCCTCTATAAAAGAATGTGTCGAAGACCTCGAGGTTCAGCTTCGCAAAAGAAAGGACAAAATGAGGGCGCGATAGTTTGAAAGAACGCGCATCACCTGGTTCATGTCAATCCAATTTAAATCGAATGCTTTGCTGACTTTCTGAACCGCTTGCGGTCGATCCCTCCTTGACATTTGTATCAAAAAGTCGGTTTAGATTGTTACCGGCCAAATCTTCCAATGTTGATCGGGCCGCTAATTTATATTCCGGTGCGGACCAAGTTTCGGCAGGAACGAACCTCAAGATGGTTTCTCCCCTTTCCCATTTAAAATCCCCATCGACCTCAGATCCGTTCAGGTCATAGACTTTTATGGTTTCCATCGGAAGGAAGGCATCGAGCGGCTCACCAAAGTCGATCAGCAGTGCTTTGTCGGGGTCATTTTCCGAAATGGTCATCTTCCAGTCCCGCGGGCGTGGTTTTTGGTCGTCACGTTTTTGGACAAATAGTTCTTTTTGATAGGTCGAAATCAACGGGGATCCGTTTTCGCCCTTCCAGGTATTGTGGATCGTAATAGTGTACTCCTTGCCCGCTTGTAAGGGCATCCCTTTTTCGCGGTTCGGAATTAGGTCCGTTTTGATGCGGCCCGGATCGAACCACAGCGTCAACAAAGTGTGGTCTTGGTTCCAAAGATCGGTCTCCAATTCTAAAAAGGGTTCCACTTCCACCTCATCGGTATCGTTGAACACGGTAATAAAATCGGATACGCTACCTACCACCTGCATCGGTCGTGAAAATTGAAGGTACATTTTCAACAAGTTCTCCGGTACGGAATCCCTTGTGGGATAAATTGCCAGTAATTCCGGTGGGGCCGATTTCGATGTATTATCGATATAAAAGGTCTCGATGACCACCGTATCGCTCTTGCGAATGCTGTAGGTCTGTCCCGCCGTGAAGGGAATGGCGGGGGTGAAAGTGTGTTTGTCATCTGCACTGACGATAACCCCAATGACCGAGGTCTGCGATTCCTCCCCAATGAAAAAACGCAGTTTTTCGACATCTGTGGAACTGGTAAAACTGACCCCAACCGCCTTATCATTGGCATAATTCACCTGTAGGTTTTCAATTTCCCCAGCTTCACGACATCCTGTGAGGAGCGTAAAACAAAAAAAGACCAAGGCAAACTTGATCTTTATAAATCGGTATGAAATGCCGTTTACATCCATTCGGTGGTTCGCGTGCGCAATAGCAGGTCGCCATCCAAGGTACGCTGTAGATATATGACATTGGTGGCATCGAGCATGTCCATCTGCAAAACATGTGGAAAAGGTAAATTATCATAGGGCACTCCTTCAGTTTCGGCAAATACGGGCACCGGTTCGGTCATCGAATCCTTGAAATTGGCGATGTCATCATACTTGATCCTCATGATGGGCCTGTTGTTGTTCGACATTAAAAAATAGGTCTGTCCTCCCTTTTCATAAGAAACCATATCCAAGGGTGAATTGCCGGCTCCAAGCTCTGCAACCGTGCGACCCTTGGTATGTTCACCATCCTTTAGGGCATTCAAGGGGAACAAGACCAGGGGTGTACAGGTATAGCTCGCCATCAGATAATCTTGCCCCTCAAGCGCGATAACATCAAAAGTCTTGATCGGCGCATGTGTCTCGTATTCACCATGGGCGGCATGCCAGATTTCCAAAGAGGCGTAATCTTGCGAATCGTTGAAGGGAAAGGGAATGCTTCTGAATGTCGAGGCAAACTCTTTGTTGGACAAGCCCGACACCAATACCCTGCCATCGTGATATTTTAAATCGGAAATGGCCCATGTGCGCAATGGACGTTCCCATCTGTCCTTGGCATCGGCGGGCACCGGATCGGTCAATTCGATTTTCGAATAGCTTACCGCTTTCAAGGGAACATGCTCGAACTCCTCCCCTTTCAATTTTAACAATACGGGAGTTCCATCGGCCACACGGACCGCAAAGTAAATTTTCTTCGAAATCGGATTGACGACCATTTCATTGATCTTCACATTATCGATCGTGGTACCCAATGCCGCGGCAATTTTTCCGTCGAAATCCTCGATTCGAATGGGCTCGACCTTATCTGTCGATTGCACATCTTTGGTGTCAAGGGCATAAACGGCGGCATTCTGCGAATCTCCCAAGAAGAGGATGCCCTCGGGGCCAAAACTCATTTGATCGATCGAGGCAATTTCAGGATTTCCAAAGGTGAACCCTTTGGTCAGTTCAGATCTTTCGTCATGATCATAGGAAAATGAGAAGGTCATGATCGCAACAAAGACGGCCATGCTCTTTGGAAGTAATTTTTTCATCGGTCAGGAGTTTTAGATTCCCCTGAAAATATCAATTTCTAGAATGAACCTATCCTGAAAATGGGCCAATTAACTAAAATTTAACTCGCTATAAGGGTGTAAAAGAAGCGGTTCAGTTGTTTTGCTCAACAACATCATTATCGTCTTCGAATTCAATTTTGGCGAAGGTTCGATTGATACGGTCTGAAAACGGGCTTTTGTTGAGCTCGCGCAAAAGTCGTTCTCGTCTGCGATCTGAAATGCTCAAAGTATCCAAAATACTACGTCGGTGGGCAATCAATTTTTTGCGTTCCTCCTTTATACGCAAGCGCTCGTCCGCAGGAATCACCAGATTGGGTTCAAATTTCTCCATGACGGTATACTTTTGAACCTCATTTTCTTCTTTTTCGACCTTGACCATGACCGTCTGGGCCGAAATTTGATCGGCAACAAGTAAGAATACAAAAATCAACCCAATTTTAAATGCCCCTTTTATCATAACTAAATGCAGTATATAAATTTAATGAAAATTCCATAGGCCGTTCAATTGATGATATCCGCTATATCGTCAAAACCTGTGTCGGCCAACAATGCCTTTGATAGGCGTTCAGAAACCCCGTTTTTATATAAATCTTTCAACAATCTTTTGCGTTTGCCTTCCCTGATATCCAAAGTATCGAGAATGGCCCGCATTTTCAGAATTCGAGCTTTTCGCTGTTCAAGCGAAGTCAAGTATTCTGGCTCGAACCTGTACATTAGAGGCCCGTCTTCCTCTTCAAGCCCAAGTTCGTTCTTATTTTCAACTGTTGTGTTTTGTGCCCTTAATTCTGCGGTGCCGAGCCAAAGAGTGCCCATAAACACCAAAAAGATAACCCCTATTTTCATTTCAGACCTGGTGTGTTCACCACCAATGTAAAAAAAACTTCGGTAAGTAGCTATATTTAAAGACATTGCGGGTCGTTTGTCTAAAATCGGCGTCAGATTATCGATCAAATAAATAGTACCTTTGGCATGTTGATTGCAACCTACCTGTTATGAAATTCAGTGTATTCCTTATTTTCGTCTGCCTATCTCCCTTGCTCGTTTTCGGACAGGCAAAAACGATCAAATCGGCCGAAATTTCCTTTGTTTTTGTTTCCAAGGATGTCGACGGCCATATTTCGGGCTTTGATTCTTCTTCTAGCATCGACTTTGAAAATCCCACCAACTCTAAATTGAAAGGTTCCGTCGCCGTCAAAACGATCAAAACGGGCATCTTTTTACGGGATTGGTCCTTGAAAGGCGGCAAGTATTTTGATGCGGACGATCACCCAAGAATATTCTTTGAGAGCAATTCGATTGCCCCTACTGCAGATGGATTCTCCGTTAAAGGCATACTGACCATCAAGGGCAACGAAAAGCCCATTACCATCGACTTCAAAAAACAGGAAAACCAGCTGATCGGCACTACAACCCTATTTTCGTCCGATTTCGGAATCAATATCAAAAAGAAGCGGGAAGACAATGAGGTCCAGGTGAAAATGACCTTTGACCTGAACTGATCGGTTCGACCCAAGGTATCCGTGTTACCCCCAAGGTATTATGGCATCGGGAGGGTGCTTGGCTATCGGCAGGTTTGGTACTTTGAATTTTTGCTATAACTTCGTGCCCTTAAAATCCAAACTATGTGGGTCTGGGGCATTTTTATTGCCTGTATCATTGTATTTCTTGCGTTAGATCTTGGGGTATTCCACAAGAACGAGCATGTAATCAAAAGTAAGGAAGCCGGCATCTGGACGGCCATATGGGTCTCCGTTGCCCTTGGTTTTAGCGGGGTCATCTATTGGCTCTTTTCGAGCGGGTTGGTCGAAAATCCGACGAACTTGACCCCGAACGAAGCCGTTCTAAAATATATCACCGGATATTTGATCGAACTTTCATTGAGTGTTGACAATGTGTTCGTTATCGCCGTTATTTTTGCATCGTTCAAGATTCCGCCCATTTACCAGCACCGGGTGCTATTTTGGGGAATTCTGGGGGCCATCGTATTCAGGGCCCTGATGATATTGTTCGGGGTGGCCCTGATCACCAAGTTCGATTGGATCATCTATGTTTTCGGGGTGTTTTTATTATGGACCGCCTATAAGATGTTGAAATCTGACGATGAGGATTTCGACCCCAAAAAGTCATGGGTGTTCCGTCAAATCAAAAAGGTCTACCCCATTACCGGGGCGGTGCAGGGAAATCAATTTTTTGTAAAACGTATGGGGGTCAATGCGGCCACTCCCCTTTTCGTGGCATTGATCGTTATCGAGTTGACCGATATTCTTTTTGCCTTGGATAGCATACCGGCGATTCTAGCCATTACGGCGGACCCGTTCATTGTCTTTAGTTCGAATATCCTGGCTATTTTGGGTTTGCGCTCTATGTACTTTTTGATTTCGAGAATGCTCGACAAGTTTCGCTTTATCAACTATAGCCTTGTGGTTATCCTGGCCTTTGTGGGCCTGAAGATGCTTTTCTCAAGTTATGTGCACCCGCCCGAATGGGTATCACTGACCGTTATCTCGGTAGCCTTGGTCGGCGGTATCGTGGCCTCTTTGTTGATTCCTGAAAAAGAGGATGCCCGCGAAACGGACTGATCGCCTCAATGTGAACTTGCAACCTTTGAATAGTCGAACACGCCTTTGCGCAGCTCGTTGAAATCGCAAATTTGTTGCATTACGACTTCCCCGATATCATCAAAGGACCGCTTGTGGTGCTTGATGGAATCGATGAGGTCGCTGTTCGAATTTCTTAGCCGTTCAAGCTGTTTTCGCAATACCTGCTTTTCTTCAAAAAGGCTGGGGGTGCAAGGTTCACAGGTATGTGAATTGAGCTTCTGGTTCAATTGCACCAAGTCTCTTCGATTGCGTTGTAGGCGAATGAGCAGCTCGTTTGTGGCAAAACGGGTACGGGTCGTTGAAAGTGCCTCCGTTTTCATTTGAATGGGGTAATTTGGGTTCATCTAAAAACTGTAACGGTCGTTATCCGTTATATCATTCTGCAAATGCAGACGATATCAAGATCTATCTCAATTGGTCAATTCTGTGTAGGGTAAGAACAAAAAAGAGGACACTCTAAAGTCAGCGGCTCATTTACCCACCCTGGCGGAAAGTTTCGGTTGGCAGCATTAAGTTACAAAAAATGTAGGAATGGAAATTGAAATGTTGGAAATTTAACCTTCGATTTACGAAAACATAACTTTAACCATCGGCAGGGTTTCCGCCAAAGAGAAAACCGTAAATTTTGCCCACCAGCCAATTGCCTGCCGGAAAGTAGAGTGCAAAGAAAAGCGCCATTCCCAAACCGAAATTGCGGATATTGAACAATTGGTCCAAAATGTTATCGGGATAGGCATAAGAGGTCTTTAAGGCATATCCGCCGAATTCCAAAAAACACATGGCAATGAGCCCATACGCATATTGCCTATGAAAGGGAAGCCCGCGGAGCAATAGCGAAATAGGTACCATATAGAGAATATAACAGGTAATGACCTGCCACCAATAGGTGAATTTTGCGATTTCGACCTCGGTACCAAACCAATTCATGCCCAATCCCCACAAAAAATAGACAATGCAATAGATTGCGATCAAACGACGGTCGACATTCAACTTGTCTTTTGCCCAAGTTATAAATTCGTTCATGTGCATCCTGCTTTAATATACGCCCCTATAGTTCCCTCAAGGGGATAATATTCCGTTTCAATTCGTTTTCGCTTCCCCCAGTTTTTTGTCGATGATGGCCAAGGCATCCTTGACGGTTTCCATTTGGTCCATATCGTCGTTTTCCAACATGATATCAAAAGCATCTTCAACATCGAGCACAATATCGACCAAGTTGGCCGAATTGATGTTCAGCTCATTTGTAAAATGGCTTTCCTCCGATATGCTATCCTGGGCAACATCCTCAGGCAAATAAACGGCGATGATTTCATGTAGTTTTTGATAGTGTTCCTTGTTCATTGATGCTACTTGTTGGATTATTCCAAAATCCTCGTGATGGATTGCAAGAAAAAATTCGAATTTGGAATTTATGATTTGGGGTTTAAATTTTTGTCGTCAAAAAATTTAAAAATAACACAAGCATTTACATCACCAAAACCAAAGCTGGCCTTTGCCATTATCTTTGGCTCAAAAAGGATAGTTTTCTGGGGAATACATTGGGCATCGATGATTTTTAAAATTTCCGGATGGACGTCCTCGCAATTGGCATTGCCATACAGACAGCCATTTGCAAACTGTAAAATCGAGCCTACGCACTCGACACTTCCCGAAGCGGCGAGACAATGTCCGACCAGTCCCTTGAATGAATTGACATATGGAAAATCGCTGCCCGAACGGCCCAGGGCCGCACTCCAGTTTTTGATTTCGGTAGCATCTTTGGTCGTGGCGGTCAAGTGGCCGTTAATCGTATCGACATCCGTACTTTGAATGCCCGCATTTGACAGGGCTTCAGAAATGCATTTTTGTACCGCCTTGCTGTTCGGGGCGGTCATGCTGCCACCGGACCGCTGCCCCCCACTGTTGATAGCACCGCCCAGTACTTCGGCATAGATTTTTGCGCCTCGCTTTTTTGCACTATCAAGCGATTCGAGAACGAGGGCCCCTGCCCCACTCCCCGGTACGAAACCCGAAGCCGAGGCGCTCATCGGCCTGCTCGCCTTTGTTGGATTGTCATTGTATTTTCTTGGAAGGATACGCAGGGTGTCAAAGCCGCCCCAAATATAGGGGCCACTATCGCTACAACTGCCCACAAGCATACGCTCGGCCCTCCCCGAAACGATTCTTTCGTAACCCATGATGACCCCCTCTGTGCCGGTGGAACAAGCAGAGGAATTTGTGGTCACCTGATTGCCGCAGCCCAAAATACCACCCAAATAAGAACTGATACCGCTGGCCATGGTCTGTTGTACCGCAGTACTGCCCAAACGTCGCACCTCTCCCTTGTCGACCAAATGAATCGATTCGCGAAACTTGTCAACACCCAATATGCCGGTGCCGAAAATGATACCGCTGTCCCAATCAGGTGATTCATCGTCTGAAATGGGCAATCGGGCATCCTTCCAGGCATCGGTACCGGAGATGACCCCATAGACCAACCCGCTCGCGTTGAGGCCCCGCAACTGCAGCGGGGTAAAATATTCGCTGACCAAGTTTGCAGGCACCAAGGGTTCCCCGGCAATTTGACAACCGAAGTTCAATTCTTCCAGCTTGGGTTGAAAGCGTATTCCGCTTGTGCCATTTTTCAGAGCCTTGGAAAAGGCTTCAAGACCGTTACCATTGGGGGCACATATGCCCAAACCCGTAATTACCACCCGCCTATTCATCGTCATCGGTTTTTAACATGCCCGCCAAAACACCCCTGCAGACCAATGCTCCTTTTTCATTGTACATTTTGACCTTGCACTTTAATTTTCCAAAACGGAAATAGACCTTCTCCGAAGTCACGCTCACCTTTTCATTCGGGAAAACGGGCAACAAAAATTCCATTTCCGAAGAACTCATCCCGATTTTCAGGTTTTCCGTATTGCTATCCTTTAACAAAAAAAGTCCCAAACAGACCAAGCCGATCTGGGCACAACATTCCGTAAGGATGACACCGGGCGTAACCGGATGA
Organism: Aurantibacter sp.; assembly: GCA_965215845.1. GTDB lineage: Bacteria > Bacteroidota > Bacteroidia > Flavobacteriales > Flavobacteriaceae > Aurantibacter_A. The sequence continues at coordinate 310,812 of CBDCEL010000003.1, read as the reverse complement.
TCTTTAAAATGTCCTTTGTAAAAATCGGCGCTCCCCAAAAACCGATAACTTCCTTTGGCACCATTCCCATCGATATATTCCAATTCGTCAGCAAAAAGGAAGGGTTTGGTGTAGGGGAGTTTTCTTATTATGCTATTTGTCACGCTGAGCCTGTCGAAGCGTTTCTTTTTGGAGTTTTTCGCAAGTTCTGGCAACTTATCGTAAGCTCCTGAAATCAAGGCTTCCTTTTTGCTTCTATTCCAACCCTTGAGCTGTTTTTCTCTCGAAATGGCCTCATTTGGGTCTGTAAATTCTTGGTACCAAACGACTTTTACCGGTCTCCTTGAATAGGTATAGGCCCTCTTATCCAATCCCATATTATGCTCCTGTAAACGTAGGGATAAGTTATTTGTCATTCCCACGTAATAAGACCTATCGGAACAGGTCAACAGATATACATAATATTTTTTCATCCAATCAATTCGTTTCACAATACCCACGCACATTAGGCACCAATAAAATACGCTAGTGTTGTGCGGTCAATTTGAGTGAGATCCCTCGACCACGCTCGGGACAGGCTTGCTCATGCTTCAATCCTTCGGCCGTGCTCAGGATAGACATCCTTGCTCATGCTTCGATCCCTCGGCCGTGCCCAGGATAGACAGCCTTGCTCATGCTTCGACAGGCTCAGCATGACATTGTTCATTACGATTTTGTCTACCATTTCGGCAATAGGGTCGTCAATTCATCTCAAACTCTCACCCCCATCGACTTTGATGACCGTACCCGTGATCCATTTCGCCTCTTCCCTGGTCATCAAATAGACTACATTGGCCACATCTTCAGGGGTGGTCAATCTTTTGTTCGGATTTCGTTCGAGGGCACTCTGCCTTAACGCCTCATAACCGGGAATCATTGAAAAGGCCTTTGTCTCGGTGGCCCCGGCTTGGATGCAGTTGGCCTTAATTCCTTGCGATGCAAATTCCAATGCCATGCTGCGGGTTATGGCTTCCAGGGTGACCTTTGCGGCCGACACGGCGGCATAACCGGGCCACGATTTTGTATTTCCCTCGCTGGTGAAGGAAATGATCCGTGTGTCTTCGGAAAATAGTTCCAGCTCTTTCAAATCCTTGGTCCAATCATAGAGGCTCAAGGCCATGGCGTTCAAAGTAATGGTAAAGTCTTGATGATTCAAGGTCGAAGCTTCTTTCGAATGCATCGGTTTCAAGCTTCCCTTGGCGATACTATGGACCAAAACATGGATCTTTTCATTTATGGGAAGTAACCTCTGTATCTCCGCGATTATCCCTTTCCTTTTTTCGGCATTCGCAACATCGGCATTGAAACTTTTTAATTGAATTCCACTTGAAGCTATTTCTTGAAATATGGATTCAATCCTGTCTAAATCAGACCTTCTGTCACGATGAACAATGAATAAGTTGAAATTATGTGAGGCCAACTTTTTGGCGGTTGCGAGCCCAAGCCCACTACTGCCCCCCAAAATAATCGCCCACTTTGATTTCATATCCTTTTGTCTTGAAGTCATCCTAACTTCGTATTTCGTACCTCTAATTTCGAACTTTCAACTTACCATTGCAACAACACCCGTTGGGCCGAAAAACCCGGGCCAAAACTCAATACCAGCCCCTGTTCGCCTTTGGAAATATCCTTTTGCAAAAACCGTTCAAGCACATATAAGACGGTTGCGCTGCTCATATTGCCATACAGTCTCAAGGTCTCCCTCGTATCGTCTATATTCTTGCCCATATCCCCAAATAGTTCTTCCACGGTCTGAACGATCTTTCTTCCCCCTGGATGAAAGATCAAATGGTCGACTTTGTCCATCGAGCTCCCATGCCTTTCCAAAAACGGATGGATGATATCGGGAAAATGTGCGGCTATCCTTTCAGGCACTGATGGGTCTAGAATCATTTTGAGTCCGCTATTGGTCAGCTCAAATCCCATAAGGTGGGTCGCATCCTTGAAATGATACATCTCCCCTGCCTTGATTTTCGGTCCTTCTGCATTTTCCTCCGAAGATAACAAAACGCAGGCCGCACCATCTCCGAAGATGGCCGCACTTACCATATTGGCCATGGAATAATCGCGAAGCTGAAAAGTAGCCGTAGGGCTTTCGACGGCAATTAGCGCCGCTCTCTTACCGGGATTGGACCTCAAAAAATCATTGGCGTATATCAATCCGGAAACCCCTGCGGCACAGCCCATCTCGGTCACAGGCAGGCGAACGATATCTTGGGCCATATTCAGCGCATTGACAAGATAGGCATCCAAAGAGGGAATCATAATGCCCGTACAACTTACGGTAATGATGTAATCGATGCTATTGGCCTCCCATCCACTTTGCGATAAGGCTTTTTCAAGGGCATTCTTGCCCAGTGACTTGACTTGTTCGACATAGATTTTATTCTTCCCTTCAAATGAGGTTTCGTTGAAAACTTCGTCAATATCCATAATTCCATAACGGACATCGACGGCTGCGGCCTCGAAAATCTTCAACACCTTACGACGGAACCTATCGTCTTGATCGGCCAACCAGTCGGACACATAGGGCAGAATATCTTTCGTCTTTCTTGTAAAAGGCGGCAGTTCTTTGGCAACACCTACAATTCGAACCTCACTCATTTATGGTTTGTCGTTTTAGCTGCATGACCCATACATAGCGAAAGGCCCACTTCGAATGGATCTTGTGTTCCAAGTCGGGAAAATCTTTGGAATATTGTAACAATTCTTTTTTTGTAAACCCACTGCGAATGGAAACCAATCCATCATTTTTGGCAATTGGGGTTTTGATAAAAATAGTACTAAACAACTTAAAAAGATAGTAGGCCATTCGGCTTCTTTGTAAATCGTTGATTACGACCCCTATATCTGCCATTTTGATCATTCGCCGAAGAAAAAAAGGAATGTCTTCCTCGTCTATATGGTGCAAGGTAAGTGTCGAAACCACAATGTCGGCCTTGGAATTTAAGGAATCCTTTTGGAGCATATCAACATTTCGATAACTGATTTTAGGATATTCCTTTGAAGATTTCCTGGCGAGGTCAATTGCCTTTTTGTTGAAATCGATCCCCACCAGTTGCACGTCCAAATTTCTTTCCTTAAAAAAGTCTGCCAAGGTGCGTAGCATTGCCCCATTTCCGCATCCGACATCAATAACTGAATACTCCTTTTTTGGATGACCGGCAACTAGTCTGTCGATTGCAGCAATAATTCCAAAGTTACCCCCTAACAGGCGGTTCGTACGATCTATATCTTCATAAGTGCCCTTTAGCGCTTCATAGGAAATATTCGAATCGTCCATCAATTCATCTTCGCGATGTCGTTTTGAAAAATTCATTAGACCAAAAGTGGTTTTCCATGGGTTCTCTCAATAATGGACCGAAGCAGGCGCGGGGATTTTATGGCGGTCGACAGGGCCATACTTGATAGGGTTTCGTTCAATAATATGGATTGGGCCCTACGACCGACCCATAATCTTCGTCTGAAGGTATTGGTCCACTCCTCTTGATAATCGCGTTCCAATTGGGCGCGTGGGTAATTTTTATTTTCAAGGAACCGAATAATCCGTTCTGAAGCGATTTTCGCCGCGTGAATGGCCATTGACATTCCGTTTCCGCAAAGGGGATGTATCAAGCCGGCCGTATCACCGCACATCAAGACATGGCTTTCCATGGCTTTTTTACGATCGAAGGAAATCTGGGCAATGGTCAAGGGTTCTTTGAAAAGTGGTTCTGCTTTTTTTAGAAAGGAAGCCAAAAAGGGATTTCGGCCAACGACCTTCCGATTGAAGTTTTCAATGTTCTTCTCTTTTTGAAAAGTCCCATAATTGGTGAGATAACAAAAATTGATGGCTCCCGACTCAACTTTTGACAGGCCACCATACCCGCCTTTAAAATTATGCAAGGCGACCAGATTATTTGGGAACTCGTACTTGTAGTGTGCTTTGACTGCCAACCATGAGGATTTTTGCTGTATAAAATTCCGCTTCAATTGTTTATCTAGATTGCTACGTTTTCCATAGGCCCCGATCACAAGGGTCGAAGAAAAAATTTCCTTTCCATCCGTAGCGACCTCGAATTGGTCATTTTGAAACGAAATCGACAATGCCCCCTGAAAGACGAAGTCAACTTTCAATTCCAACGCCTTTTCATAAAGGAGGTTATCGAAGGTATATCTGCTGATTCCCATACCGCCCAAGGGCAGTTTGGTCAAAACGGAATCCCCGGAAACCGTACTGAATTGTAGCGTGTCGATGTTGACGGCACCTTTTTTTTTGAGAAAAATGCCCAGACTTTCCAAGTAGGGCACTACTTCATTGGAGACATATTCGCCGCAGACCCGATGATGAGGATATTTTCGCTTTTCGATGACCAAAATGGTGAGGCCCTTGTTTTTCAGGTCAATGGCAGCGGTAAGGCCGGCAAGCCCACCGCCGACAATGGTCACGTCATAGGTCTTCATATGATGAAGATAGGTATTTCAAAAGAGTCTCCTAAACAAAAAATCCCACCCACCTAGAACGGTGAATGGGATTTTGATTCTACCAGTGATGTGAATTTAATTGCCGGTGGCTTCCTTTGCCTCTTCCTTCAATTCCTCATTTGCCATGATGGCCAATTCAACCCTTCTATTCTGGGCCTTTCCTTCGCTGGTTGCGTTATCGGCCTTTGGTTGGGCCTCTCCATACCATTTTGTCGTAAACCTTCCCGCATCGATTCCTTTTCCAATCAAATAACTGGTCACCGACTCGGCACGTTGTTTTGAAAGATTCATATTGTAATCCTCCGGTCCGGCACTATCGGTATGTCCTTCTACCAAAACATACGATTTTGGGTATTCCATAAAAATACCTGCCAATTTATCAAGCGTCTCCACCGAAGCGCCCTTAATGTTCGATTTGTTGGTATCAAAATGTACGCCTTGTCCTTGTGTGAAGGTCACATTGATTCCCTCTCCTACACGTGTTACCTCTGCACCCGGAATCTCCTCTTCGATGCGTTCGGCCTGTTTATCCATGCGGTTTCCGATATAACCTCCGGCCACACCACCTATGGCAGCACCTATGATGGCACCTAAGACCGTATTATTTCCTTTACCTACGTTATTTCCTAGAACGGCACCAATTGCGGCGCCACTTGCGGCACCAACAGTGGCCCCTCTTTGTTTGTGGTTCGAATTCTTGACCGCCTTACAACCGACGATCATGCTCATACATACTAAAATGTAAATACTTTTTTTAATGGAATTTTGCATTGGGGAATGTTTTAAGGTTTTTTATTGAATTTATAAACGATATTGACCACTTCACCATCTACCGTGGCGTTAGACTTCAAGGTCATTTCTTGGGCGGTCAAATTGGCAATATTCAAACGATAGCCCAAACCACCGGAAATGTCGCGGTTTTTCTCGTCGATCATTTTAAATTGTAATTGACTTGAATAGTTTTCGGGATGGTCGACGACCGACCACCGAATAAAGCGATCTCCACCATTGCACAATGTTGAGGGTGCTATGGTGTAACGCCCGGTACTATTGTTGTCACGGAAGAACCACTCGCTGCCTTCAAAACAAATGTCATCGGAGTCATTGAAGAGAACAGACTTAAAGTTTCCCTTTGCGTTTTCGTAGGAAACATCTTCGAGGGTCCATGTTCCGCTCAAAAGGTTCCGCTTGTCGCGGGCGGCCTTTGGGGCTTTGCATGATGCCACCATTACCAAAAGCCCAATTAAGATTAAAGCACTTTTTTTCATATTAAATTGATTACGGGGTTTGACTATATACGAAAATACTCACGCTTTCGATTTTAAGCTTAACGGAAAACAAGGAAAATTATGATACGGTATATCGATTAATCCTTATTTACGGGCCCTCATCGCAGTTCAAATCAATCGAAAATAAAGTTAGTAGGCCAGTAAATCGATCAACTCTTTCTCGAAACGCGCTCTAGGTAAATAGTTATCTTCGAGCGTCTTTGCAAATGGAATCGGGGTTTCCAAACTGGCCACCCTTCTTATCGGACCGTCCAAGGCCTCAAAACAATTTTCCATGACCAATGATGAAATATCACTTGCGATACCACCAAAAAGACTATCTTCTTGAAGTATGATCAGTTTGCCCGTTTTTCTTACGGATGAATAGATCGCTTTCGTGTCCAAAGGCATTAGGGTCCTTAAATCCAAAAGATCTGCCGAAACTTCGGGATGCTTTTCAAGGGTTTCCGTGGCCCAATGTACCCCGGCGCCATAGGTCACGATCGTAATATCCTTCCCCTCTTGCAATAGGGCTGCCCGACCAAGGGGCAATGTATAGTAATCCGTTGGCACATCTTGGTAAACGCTGCGATATAGGGCTTTATGCTCGAAGAATAGCACCGGGTTCGGGTCGTTTATCGCAGTGGCCAATAATCCTTTGGCATCATAGGGAAAAGCTGGGTATACGACTTTCAGGCCAGGGGTCTTCGTGAACCAAGCCTCATTGGTCTGTGAATGAAAGGGTCCGGCCTGTACCCCGGCTCCACAAGGCATGCGAATGACCACATCGGCCTTCTGGCCCCAACGATAATGTGACTTCGCCAAGTAATTCACGATCGGATTGAAACCCGTGCTCACAAAGTCGGCGAACTGCATCTCCATGACCGCTTTCATTCCTTGGATCGAAAGTCCCATTGCGGCTGAGACGACCGCCGACTCGCAAATCGGCGTGTTTCTGACCCTTTCTTTCCCGAAGGCCTCAACAAATCCGTCGGTAATCTTGAACACCCCACCATATTCGGCTATATCTTGGCCCATGATGACCAAATCATCATGCTTTTCCATTGCCTGTCGCAGGCCTTGTGAAATCGCGTCGACCAAGCGGATTTGCTCGACCTTGGTACCGTGTACCGTTTCTTGGTACTCATAAGGATGATAGATGTCTTTGACCTCTTTGTCACGATTTAACTCAATGGTTTTTTCGTCAAAAGCCAATTGTAGGTTCTCATCGATTTCGTGGATTATCTTTTTCTTGATTTCGACCTCCCTTTCCTCTGAAAGTATTTCTTTATTTCTCAAAAACTCCACATAATTTTCCAAGGGGTCCTTTGCCGCCCATTGGTCCAATAATTTTTGGGGGACATATTTCGTGCCGCTGGCCTCTTCATGGCCGCGCATTCGAAAAGTTTTGAATTCCAACAAGACGGGTGCCGGTTTTTTGCGAATTCGCCCACAAAGCGCGTTCATCATTGAATAGACCTCCAGGATATTGTTTCCGTCGACGGAATACGATTCCATTCCGTATCCCACCCCTTTGTCCACCAGGTTTTTGCAGCGATATTGTTCGCTCGTGGGCGTGGATAGCCCGTATCCATTATTCTCGATACAGAAAATAACGGGTAGATCCCAGACGGCGGCAATATTCAATGCCTCGTGGAAATCGCCCTCACTTGTGCCACCCTCGCCCGTAAAAACGGCGGTCACGGCCTTCTGGTTTCTTAGAAGATTCGCCAAGGCTATGCCATCGGCCACACCCAACTGGGGGCCGAGGTGCGAAATCATACCTACGATCTTGTAATCTTGGGTTCCGAAGTGAAAGCTGCGGTCACGACCATTGGTAAATCCGTTGGCCTTGCCCTGCCATTGTGAAAAAAGGCGGTATAAGGGGATATTCCGTGTCGTAAAGACACCAAGATTTCGGTGCATGGGCAGAATGTATTCATCATCGTTCATTGCCGTGGCCACCCCAACGGAAATCGCTTCCTGCCCGATGCCACTAAACCACTTCGAGATTTTTCCCTGGCGCAGCAGGATCAACATTTTTTCCTCGACCATACGAGGCTTGAGCATCCGTTCGTATAAAGCGATTTGGGTCTCTTTATCAATTCCCTTATTGTTGAATTGCATCCGAAATTTTGATTTTATCCGTCAAAAGTAACAAAATTGATCGCGATACTTTCATTGTTGTCCCCCACCATTTTGCATACAATATTTATTAACTTTGAATCGTCAATTGTAGCGTTGGATCAGACCTTGTTAAGAAGTGGGCCTGGCCCAACCGACCGTTTTGATCGCACCGGTCAAAAAGCAGGAATATCAAAACGGGGTTTCACCAAAAAAAGTATTTTCATGAGCGCCATACCCAGTGTCGATTTACAGGATTTTTTATCAGACGATGAAGGCAGAAAACAGAAATTCATCAAGGAAATCAGTAGTGCCTTCGAAGATATCGGCTTCGTCGCGCTAAGTGGTCACTTTCTTTCTGACGAATTGGTAGATGATCTCTATGGGGAAATCAAGAAGTTCTTTGCCCTTCCACAAGAGACAAAAGACCAATACGAAATTGAAGGCATTGGCGGGCAACGTGGCTATACCTCGTTCGGAAAGGAACATGCGAAAGGACGAAAAGAAGGTGATTTAAAGGAATTTTGGCATTTTGGACAGTATGTGGAGAATGACCCGAAGTTGGAAGCTGAATATCCAGATAATGTTACCGTAACGGAACTGCCAAAATTCAATGAAGTAGGTAGGGAAACCTATAAAATGCTTGAAAAGACCGCGAAATATGTATTGCGGGCCCTGGCACTGCACCTAGGTCTTGACGAAAACTATTTCGACAAGTATATCGAAAATGGGAATTCGATTTTGCGCCCTATTCACTATCCACCGATTACCGAAGAGCCAAAAAATGCCGTTCGGGCCGCTGCCCATGGTGACATTAACCTGATTACGCTTTTGATGGGTGCACATGGCAAAGGACTTCAGGTCATGAACCACGAAGGCGAATGGGTCGATGCAATCGCCAGACCGGATCAGCTAATGATCAATGTGGGCGATATGCTCTCAAGACATACCAACAATCGCCTGAAATCGACAATTCACAAGGTGGTGAACCCACCGAGGGAAAGTTGGGGAAAATCGAGGTATTCGATTCCGTTTTTTATGCACCCGATCAGCGAAATGCCCTTGAATTGTTTGGATAACTGTGTCGATGATGAGCATCCCAAGCAATTCGAAGACGCAACCGCTGGGGAGTTCCTCCATGAACGATTGATAGAACTTGGCCTTATAAAGGAGTAATGCGCCATACGCTGATTTTAATTGTTTTTACACTTTTCTTCTCTTGTCAGGAAAAGGTTGAGGCTCCCAAGGAGATCAAGCCCAACGTACTTTTTATTTTGGTCGATGATCTTGGACTGCACGATTTGGGTTTTACCGGAAGTACGTTTTATGAAACCCCAAATGTCGACCGCATTGCCAAAGAAGGGGTAGTCTTTACCCAAGGTTACGCGGGCAGCCGCGTTTGTAGCCCATCGAGGGCCACGATCATGACGGGAAAGTTCACCGCACGGCATAAAATAACCGATTGGATCGGGGCAAAATCAGGCGAGGCTTGGCGTGAGGCACAAAGGCACGACCTCCTTCTACCGGCAGATTATGTCCATGGGCTTCCAAAAGAGGATATTTCGATGGCCGAAGCCTTCAAGGCGGCGGGTTATAAGACGTTTTTCTCCGGAAAATGGCACTTGGGCGGCGAAGGTTCCTATCCTGAGGACCATGGATTTGACATCAATAAGGGGGGATGGGAAAAAGGCAGCCCTATAGGAGGGTATTTTTCACCTTGGGAAAATCCGAAACTGGAAAACAGGACCGATGGTGAAAACTTGTCAATGCGGTTGGCCCAAGAGACATCAGAATTTATCAAAAAACATAAGGATTCAACCTTTTTCGCCATGCTGTCATTCTATGCCGTGCACGGCCCCATACAGACCACTGGGGAAAAGTGGGGCAGGTATCGCGAAAAGGCGATCAAGGAGGGATTGGCCGATTCAGGGTACATTATGGAGCGTAATCTGCCCATCAGGCAAGTACAGGACAATCCGGTCTATGCCGGACTTGTCGAACATATGGACGAAGCGGTGGGGCACGTATTAAATACTTTGGATGAACTGGGGCTTGACAAGAATACCATTGTCGTATTTACTTCAGACAATGGGGGTGTGGCTTCAGGGGATAACTTCTCAACTTCGAACCTTCCGCTGCGTGGGGGAAAAGGTTACCAATGGGAGGGTGGAATTCGCGAACCCTATTTTATGAAGGTACCGACGATGGAAAATGTGACCAAGAGCATTGATTATCCGGTTACCGGGGCCGACTTTTATCCTACCCTATTGGATCTGGCAAGTATCAAGTCGCTCCCAGGCCAACACCTCGACGGAGTGAGCCTAAAACCTTTGATGGAGGGAAAATCGTTGCCCGAAAGGCCGCTGTATTGGCATTATCCACACTATGGAAACCAAGGTGGGGACCCCTCCTCGATCATACGCGAAGGTAAATGGAAGTTGATCCATTATTGGGAACATGACACCGATGAGCTTTATAATTTAGCCGACGATTTAGGGGAACAGAAAGATCTTTCAGCCGACAATCCCGATAAGACTGCGGCATTGCGCAAAAAGTTGATGGACTGGCTATCGAAGGTCGACGCGAATATGGCGATGAAAGACCCGGAATACAATGAGGAGCTAGACCGAAAACGCCATCAAAGTATCGTCAATGACCTATGGCCTAAACTTGAGAAGCAGCGATTGGATTATCTTTCCGAGGATTTTGCCCCGAATGAAGACTGGTGGGGAAGTAAAACGACAATAGATTAATTAGATTAAGATGGACCTACAAGATCAGCTCAAAAATCTTTTTCCCGACCATATTCCCGAAGAGGAACCCGTTGAACCAAAAGAAAATACGATCTGGCTTCAGACCGATCCGATTGTTTGTAAATACGAAAAACGCAAGGGTAAGCCCATTACCATCTTGGAAGGCTATAACGGGGCTCCGAAAGATTTTAAGCAATTGGCGGCGTCCTTAAAAAAAGAGCTTAGCGTAGGTGGAGGCATAAAGGGTGATACCATTATCATTCAAGGGGATTATCGCGACAAAATAATGGAAATTCTGAAGAAAAAGGGATTTAAGGTAAAACGCGTAGGCGGATAAATACACAATAATTCTGTCGTTAATAAGTTTTAGTATCCAAAAATTGATTTTCTGTTAATTTTATTTTGATTATATCTATTTATTGGTATTTTTAGTTGCGAAAATCATAACCACACCCAAAAAATGAGTTCCCTACTGCATATAACCAACGGTGACAGTTTTACGGAAAGACTCAAAGGCCTAAAACTGAAAGGGGATATAGTGACTTGGCGCGAAATGCTATGTGAGGGCCAAACGCTTACGAATGTCGGTAGTGAAACCTTTTGGAAAGCCCGATTCGAATTCCTTCATAAGAATTATAAGGTATCCAAGTCTTGGTTCATTGAAAAGACGTTGAAGGAATACCGATCTCTTTGCAATCATAAACAACAAGATAAGATCGTTCTCTGGTTTGAGTACGATCTTTTTTGTCAAATCAATATGCTGGCCGTACTTAGCTGGCTAAAGACACACCGAAAATATGCCGAGATTTCCTTGGTGTGCAGTGGTAAAGAGGACGATTCCGATAAGATGTACGGCCTCTGTGAACTGACCGATGAGCAACTGCTGACCCATTACGAAAACCGTAAGGTTCTTGAGCAAGATGATATTGAGTATGCCGATTATGTTTGGCAGTTGTACTGCAGTGATAATCCGATACGATTGGAAAACCTGCATGATTTTGGGTCATACCAATTCGACTATCTTTCCGCGGGCATTGCCAATCATTTGAAAAGGTTCCCAAGCATTAAGAATGGCCTCAACCAGATGGAAAACGACATACTTCAATTGGCCGTCGATAAAAAACCGAGAAGTAAAAAAGCCCTTTTGGGGACAATATTGGAGAACCAAAATGAATTGGGTTTTGGTGACACCCAATACGAACGGGCCATAAACCGTCTTAAACCTCTTTTTGCTTCCTTCAACCCTACTAGGTTGACCAAAAAGGGAAAAGAGATTTTGGCAAGCAAGACAAGCTACTACTCGTGTATTCAGGACAACGATGTCTATTTGGGCGGTGCTTTGAAGTACAATTTCCTTTACAATACCGCTTCGGATAGGATATTAAAACTATAACTTTAGAATGCCAATAGGTGCTTCCGAGCTCATCTTGAATGCCGACGGTAGCATATATCACCTAAACCTGTTACCAGAAGATATTGCCGACACCATCATCACCGTTGGTGACCAAGATCGCGTTGAACAAATCTCCGCTTATTTTGATACCATTGAATTAAAGAAAGGAAAGCGGGAATTCATTACCCATACCGGGCTAATGAACAATAAACGCCTTACCGTCATTTCTACCGGAATCGGAACGGACAATGTAGATATCGTATTGAACGAATTGGACGCCCTGGCGAACATTGATTTCCACTCAAGGGAGGTAAAACAAAAATTAAGGAGACTTGATTTTGTCAGGGTGGGAACTTCAGGTTCCATTCAATCCGATATACCGGTCGATTCCTTTCTATTGGGCGAATATGCCATTGGGTTGGATGCCCTTTTATCAAACTACGATAGTGATTCGGTGTGCGAACATGAATATTCACAAGCATTTGTGCAACATGTTGGTTGGCCTGCACAAAAACCTACCCCGTATGTAATCGCATGCGACGCCGATCTAGCATCAAAATTTTCGTCAAATCGTATACGATTGGGCACAATAATCACTGCATCAGGATTTTATGGCCCGCAATCAAGGTCCCTTCGACTAAAGCCGGATGACCAGGACCTGATGAAAAAAATGATTGGGTTTAAATACCAAAATTACCGTTTGACCAATTTTGAAATGGAAAGTTCCGGCATTTATGGCCTTTCAAAGCTCTTGGGGCATCGGGCAGTCTCATTGAATGTCATATTGGCCAACCGATCGACAGGCGAATTCTCGAAGACCCCAAAAGAAAGTGTCACCAAACTGATTGAATTTACCTTGGAAAAGCTTACCGCATGAAAAAAGTCAACATAATCGGCGTTCCCGAGCATTTCAATTTACCGTGGCATATGGCCTTGGAAGAAGGCGCCTTTGAAAGCCGTGGAATCGATCTGCAGTGGACTGACATTCCCGAGGGTACCGGAAGAATGTGCCAGATGTTACAAGACGGGGAGGCCGATATTGCGATAATACTCACTGAAGGATTGGTCAAGAGTATTTCAGAGGGAAATTCCGTTAAAATTATCCAAGAATATATCGCATCTCCCCTGCTTTGGGGCATTCATGTATCTGAAAAAGGTCCTTATAAGGCTATTTCCGAGCTTGAGAAGACAAAGGCGGCGATTAGTCGTTTCGGCAGTGGAAGCCATCTTATGGCCTATGTAAATGCTCAAAACGAGGGTTGGGGCACCGAAACACTTCAATTTGAGGTAATCAACAATTTGGAAGGAGCCGTGAATGCACTAACGAAAGGAGCAGCCGACTATTTCATGTGGGAACATTTCACAACGAAACCATTGGTAGACAAGGGTGTTTTTCGGCGATTGGGGGACTGCCCTACCCCGTGGCCGTGTTTCGTCATTGCAGCTAGAAATTCGTTCAGCGAAGAGCAGGAAGGGGTTTTAGGCCATGTATTGGAGGTAATCAACGGTTACACATCGGAGTTCAAGCAAATTCCGAGTATCGATCGCACGCTGGCCAATCGCTATGGTCAAAAATTGGAAGATATCAGGGAATGGCTTTCGATAACCCGATGGAGCCAGAACCAAATTGCAGTTGACAAGCTTGAAATGGTGGTCACTACCTTGCTAAATCTCGATTTGATCAATCGCCATTTGGAGCCAATCGAAATATTGAAATCGCGCTAAAGTGTTTTTTGCCCGTTGAAATGCCTTTTGATAAGGGCGTTGAATTTGTGCTCGGACAATGGTTTTTGTATAAATTCTTTGACAAAGGGGTTTTTCAATGAATTTATCATGTCACCCTGATCTTGGCTGGTCGTCAACATAACGATTACAATTTCGTCCTTATCACGGTCATCAACATGCTTTGCGTACTGCTCTAGAAATTGCCATCCATCCATTATGGGCATATTGATGTCCAAGAGGAGTAGACACGGGGTCGACAATTCGGTTGTTCCCAGTCTATTTCCCAGTAGAAAGTCCAAGGCCTCTTCACCATTATGGGCAATGTCTACCTCTGGTGTAATGGCCAATTTCTCAATAAATATTTTGTTGAAAAGATTACTAATTTCATCATCATCCACTAAAAGGATGGATTTCGGAACTGAAGACCTCATTATTTTTGGTGCTAGGTTTTTAAGGCATATCAAAAGTAGTAATTTTCTTAATATATTTATAAGTAAAAAATAATTTTATATGAATTCCCCTATAGGTTGCAGGCCGGGTTTTTCGACCGGCCTTCGGTTCAAGAAAGACCGTGTCATTAACCTCTTGGAAATTCTAGACAGCAAATTTGAATCCTTTCCCTTTGAAGATATTTCACCCAGATGGAGGTCATACGTGACATGGTGATTGGGATTAAAATTATATATATAAAATTTTGATATACAAAGTTTTATATACTTTTACCTAAAGCATAAAGGTATTTTTAATTTCAATTCAAGGTGCCCAAATGGCTATCGGAAAAGGTGTCCGTAAAAACGGCCCAACTACTCGAATCATATTTCGAAACTGGGCGACCATTGAGAAGGTTTACTTGGTCATTGCTCCCAGAGATTACCATGGGTACATCACCATTCTATGGGGTCAAGGCCGTGCTGCCTTAGAATCTGATTGGTCTTGCTAAAATGTCTGTTGCCGAACCATAGGCCCCTATTGGCGCTCAAGGGTGATGGATGCCCTGAAGTTAATATATGATGCTTGGTTCTATCGATAAGCGGCGCTTTTTTCTTGGCAAATCCGCCCCAGAGTAGAAATACCAATCCTTCCCTGCCCTCCGATAAGGTTTTTATGGTCGCATCGGTAAAGGTTTCCCAGCCTTTATTTTGATGGCTTCCGGCCCGAAACGCCCTCACGGTCAGGGTCGCATTAAGAAGTAAGACCCCCTGCCCTGCCCATCGCTCCAAATTTCCACTTTTTGGATAGGCCACCCCCATATCGGACTTGATTTCCTTAAAAATATTGACCAACGAAGGCGGATGGGGAATACCGTCACGCACCGAAAAACAGAGTCCGTTGGCTTGATTTGGCCCATGATACGGATCTTGGCCGATAATTACGACTTTGGTCTCTTGAAAAGGGCAGTGGTCAAAAGCGGAAAAAATGTCTTTCCCCTTGGGGTAGCAGGTATGCTGCCGGTATTCGGTTTTGACAAAGTTGGCCAAGGTCCCAAAATAAGGCTGCTCGAACTCCTGGGCGAGATGATGTTTCCAACTGGGGTGAATAGTGACATCCATGGAATACGCAAAAAGGCTTTTGCGCTAAAAATAGCCGTTTCATTGGCAAAACACAAGGCAGATCTGTGCCGATTGTGCCTTTGGGGTTCCTTACTTGGCGAATTCCAATTCCGTCAACTGGCGCTCCAACAGACTTCTCTGTGCAATTCTATCTTCCAAAATGACCCTATATTCCAAAATGACCTTGTCTTTATGTTGTTCCTGAGCTTTGTTTACCCAACTCAAGGCTTTTTCCAAATCATCGTCCCGCTCGTTCAAAACGGCCAAATTATGGCATCCCCTTGCCCTGATCTTCGTATCGGGATTTTCCGTTTCCTGCTTCCACAGTTCGCCTGCCGCTTGCCAATCCCCTGAAACGACCAATTCATTGGCTTTGACAAACTTCTCCGTTCCTTTGGCGTAATAGCTTCGAATGACGTGGTTTTCATAAGGCAATAACCTTAGGCCATAATTGCTACCCGTGCTCTTGCTTTTGGTTATGATCGTTTCCCTACGATCATCAATGGATTGATAGGCTTGTAACGGGTCGACCCCTTTGCCCGTGGAAACAAACTGATCGTTAAAAACGATCTGATCGATTACCTGCCGATTAAAGGGGTCATATATTTTCCAGCCATTTTCAATAAGTGTTTCCAAGGTTATTTCCTGGCCCTTGACTTTTTTCTTCCTTCTCAACAAGTCATACTGCATTACCGATGTTTTCTTCAAGGAAACCTTGGTCTCCGTATCATAATAGGCCAATGAAAAAATGGCATCGACATCATGCGCTTGGCAAAGGGCCTCTAGTGTTGACCAGGAAATCGTATCATCCGATGAAATGAAACCCTTCATATCAGCAGGGATGCTGTCTAAAAGTTTGACGGCGTCAAATCTTCGATCCTTCAGCAATTCGTCGAAAAGGCCCGTTAAGGCCGCATCGGTTCCTTTTTCAGACAGCCATCGGCTTTCTGCCGCCAAGTATTGATCGACCCGGTTTTCAATTTTATAATCCCGGGAAGCGGTACTTCCATCGACAATCCCGATTTTCTTGATTACATTGGGCAAGGCAACGGGTGAAGGTTCCAATGTCTCCAAAACGACCTGCTCGGTGGTGCCACAGGCGGAAAGAGCGAGTAGTATGCTCAAAACGAGGACGTGTTTTTTCATGATAGATCGAATGCTATTGTGCACAGTCAAATGACTGCGCACAATAAATAATATCTACCTAAAACACGGATTTTAGCCTAAATATTGTTTTTGAAGTGTAAAAATCGACCGCTTCAGCCCAGCTTGCTCTTGAGCTTTGCAAAGAGTTGTTGCTCCTTTTCGCTAAAACGCTCTCCCCCAAAGCCCAGAAAATCACCTTCTTTGGCCGCGTTGGCGATCTTCTCGGCCAATTCAAGAACCATTTGCTTATACCCACTGACGGTTTCGGGCGATTCTTTTTGTTCCAAAATATCAATGGCCCGCTCGCAATCCTGCAAAATGAAGTTTTGAAGATCTTCGGATGATTTGATGTTGTTCGACTTCAATCGGTTCATCACGATATCTCGTTGTGCCCTTGCATCTGACATGGCCTTTTTGGGGTCTGAGGTATCTGGCATGATCGATTGGATCAAGGGGTTACCCGAATACTCCTTCTTGGCGGCCATCATGCCACGCGCACTGGCGAACATTTCCTTGGTAGAGCCTACAAGGCCGCTACTGCCGGCACCGGCCATGGCAACGCCGACCAATTGTGGTGTCGAGGCAACAACTTCCCATTCATCTTCCGTATAGTTTTCTAATTTTCCCATAATTTTTATAGTTAAGGATTAATGTTGCCGTAAGGTATGAAAAATGGGGATAAATTCTGAAAAGATTACGGGAATTGGCCCTTCAAGCATTTCACGATTTCCACTTACTCGGCCATCACTCACAAAAAAGAATTGAAACTCCTCCTAGCCGGTCGATAGCGAAATCCCCGATTTCCACATTTTCAGCGCCAATGCCTACCTTTGCCATCGTTTTTGACGAATGATGGACAAAATCCTTAAAAAAGCGCTCGAAGATTTAGAATTCCCTACCGTTCTGCGGCAGGTTGCGGCACGCTGTACCACAACATTGGGAAAAGAACTTTGCCCGCAGATCGAACCGTCCTTTGATTTGAATGAGGTTTTAGACTTGTTGGGGCGTACGGCCGAATATCATTCCTCGTTTGTCAATGAAAATCGAATTCCAAACCACGGCTTTGAACGTATCGATGCTGAGCTGGGATTGCTGAAAATCGAGAACACTACTTTAGAAATTGCGGGTTTTCGAAAAATTGGAGGCCTTTGTACGACGGTTTCACTTCATAAAACGTTTTTTAAGAAGTTCAAGGAATATTATCCGCTGCTCTTCCAATCCTCCGAGGAAATCGAGGCCAATTCTGAAATCCCATCCGAAATAAAACGTATCGTTGACCGTTTCGGTGAGGTCAGGGACAGCGCATCGGAAAAATTGTCCACCATTCGTCGAGAGATCAATCAGGTCAAGGCGAAAATCGGACAAAGTTTTTCTTCGGCCCTGAATTTATATCAGGGTTCGGATTATCTTGATGATATCAGGGAATCCGTTGTGGAAAATCGAAGGGTACTGGCCGTAAAGGCAATGTATCGCAGAAAAGTAAAGGGTACGGTCATGGGCTCGTCAAAAACCGGCAGTATCGTTTACGTCGAACCGGAGGCTACGTTGAAATACAGCAGGGAGCTCAACAACCTGGAATTCGACGAAAAGGAAGAGATACGGCATATCTTGAACGAACTAACGGCATTTATTCGCCCATATAGAGCTATTCTATACGATTACCAGGTCTTTCTGGCCCAAATGGACATTACGGCTGCCAAGGCCAAATATGCCAAGGATACGAACGCCCTGTTGCCCAAAATCAATGTCGAAAAAAGGCTGTTTCTCCGTGACGCCTATCATCCCCTGTTGTATTTGAGCAACAAGTTGCAGAACGAAAAGACCTTTCCGCAGACCATAGAGCTGCATCCCGAAAACAGGATCATTGTCATTTCGGGTCCGAATGCAGGCGGAAAGAGCATCACCTTAAAGACCATAGGGTTACTTCAAGTAATGCTTCAATCAGGGCTTCTAATTCCTGTTCATGAAAGGAGTTCTGTGTGTTTATTCAGTAAATTTTTAACCGACATTGGAGACAATCAATCCATCGAAAACCATTTAAGCACCTACAGTTACCGACTGAAGAACATGAAAGGTTTCCTTCGAAAATGTGATGAAAACACGCTCTTTCTCATCGACGAATTTGGTACCGGAAGTGATCCCGAACTGGGCGGGGCGCTGGCGGAAGCCTTTTTGGAGGTCTTCTATGAGCGTCAGGCCTATGGCGTTATCACCACACATTATGCCAATTTAAAGGCCTTGGCAGACGAACTGCCCCATACGGCCAATGCCAACATGCTTTTCGACGGAAAAACCTTGGAACCGACCTTTCAGCTCGTTTTGGGCGAGGCCGGCAGCTCGTTCACTTTTGAGGTAGCACAGAAAAACGGTATCCCCTACTCGCTTATCAACAAGGCAAAGAAGAAGATAGAGCGAGGCAAAGTGCGTTTTGATGCCACGATAGCCAAATTGCAAAAAGAACGCAGCAAAATGGCTAAAACGGGCTCTAGATTGCAAGAAGAAGAATCCAAGGCAAGGGAAGAGGCCGAACGTTTGGAGAAATTGAACGCAAAGGTCAAATCAAAGCTCGAAAACTATCAAGAGCTGTACGACCATGACCAACGCATGATCCATTTGGGAAACAAGGTGAACAAGGCCGCCGAGCGCTACTTTCGAGACAAGAAGAAAAGACCCTTGGTTTCCGAATTATTGCGGATCGTTGAGACCGAAAATAGCAAACGCAAGAAAAAGTCGGCAAATCAGGCAAAGGTCGAACGTGCGAAAAAGGCCCAAGTGGCCCAAGAAGTACACAAAGAAGTCAAAGTAATTCGACGGAAAAAGAAAATCGAAAGACAAAAGGCCATCCAGAAAGAAAAAAACAGACCGAGACCTGTTTTTAAGGTCGGAGACCGTGTTCGCTTGATCGACGGAAAGGCCATCGGCACCATTGACAAACTCGAAAAGGGCAAAGCCGCTGTCAATTATGGCATGTTTATGACCAATGTTGGCGTTGACCAGTTGGAATTGGTCGAGCGATGAAAACTAAAATTTTTGAAAGCTGATTATCAATTACTTATCATAAATCGTATATGATATTATTGATTTGCACAGCTCGGCTTTTACATAAAACAGCCGACACTAAGTTGCTGAATCTACAACTTTATGTGCCGACTGCCATAAAACTTCGCCTTATCGCGAACAGGTATTAATTACAACTAACTCCTTTGAACGTATATTCGGTACACACCCCTAAAAATGTTTTGGAACAATAGGCTTCATAGCATTTCTCGCTACTCAAATACCCTAGGTTCTGTTCTCCCAATGTTTTCCACACAATATCCCAAAATTGGAATTGGATTCTCACATCGTGTGCTCCGGCAGGCGGCTTCATATCAAAAAATATGTTCTGCTTATCCACTTTTTTCCACCCGGTATAAGCGACCGTTTGGGTCCCCTTCTTTTTGTAGGCAAAGCGGAACCGTACATCGACAAGAATTGTTTTTTTAAGCTTGGCATTTTTGTGCTCAAAGTCATATGTCTCGCAAGTTTCCAGTCTGTAATTCGTGTTATAGCCCATTTTGGCCACTCGATTGTCCTTTAAATATTTCACGGTATATGCAATCGGGGCGCCAGGATTATCCCTGCTATAAAGCGACCCCTCCGATATGACGTAGTTGAGCCCGCCTGAAGAGGCTACGGTACTGCCCGTAATAACATCAGAGGCTATTTCTGCATTACCGCCAATTGTTACGACATTGATCGTGGATTCCTCCAAAATTGATTTGTATTTGGCCTCAACATCGGCCTCAACATCCTTTCCAATACTTGCATATTCCAAGGCAGCTTCCAGCTCAACACTGGTTTCGGTGCTGGTGGTTTCCATTCGCACCATGATTATTCTACCATATGAAACCGAGCTGACATAGGCCGGTGGAGTAGACGACCCCATTACCGCTTCAACCTGGGCAAGATCCACATCGCTCGCAAAAACATCCGAAGGTTTGCCCGGTGTTTCTGCAACCACATCATAAAAGACTTGCCTATATAATATGGCTGCAACCCTCTTGGCTGTCGAGGTGTCATAGCTAAATTGCGATTCGAACGATGACCCGCTGACCCAATCGGCACTCACACCTAAATCAAGGCTCATTTGCTCCGATGAAAAAGTAGTTGTCGATTCATAAAAGGCCCTAGAGGCAATTTCGTAGCCCTGGGTGGCAATTTCATTGTTCCAATACTCCAATCCTGCATCGATACCTGATTGAACATTTTGATAGGTGGGATTCACAACTTCGATATTACCGCCATCACCAATGCCGGGCAAATCCAATCTCAGTCTAACAGGTGCCTTCGAGATCTGTAAAGGTTGTGGAGCTCCATCGAGCATTTCACCGTTACCTATTACAAGAGCCCCTGGGTAGACCACCCCCAAAGCCGGATCGAAAATCGCAACATCTTCGAAATTCGAACGAATATTATGTTCATTTACCCTACATTCTTGAACCCTTCCCAAACTGGTATTTGAATCGTCGCTGATAAGTTGGGTACTTGAACCGGTCTCAGACTGCACATTTAACATCTTGTCAGGGTCATAGCTCAAGTTGGTCAGATAGGAATTGATCTTCTCGGCCTCCTCGCCCGAGATAACCTCTTCCTTGGGATCGGCAACTGGTTCGCTATCCTTGCTACACGATAGAAATAATAAAGTAAAAAGTATTGTGGTCAATACTAGTGGGAGGAACTTTTTCAAATCAATCGTTACTGTTTTCATAATATCAAGTTTTATAGATTCAACAACTCGAAACTAAACCTTCAAACAGCCCGTACCTAAATTAAGGTATGGACAAAGTATGGACAGCCATGCTGTTTTAATGGAGAATCAAGCATGGACCATCGTTCTGTAGGAAGCATACAAATAAAATTTAAACCATTGATTATCAAATATTTAAAAAATAATGGAATGGACATCGCCTTTCAAAATGCATGGACAATGCATGGACCGGGGCTTTTTGGTCGTTTTCAACCCCTTTTATGTGAGTGGAAGAATATCTATCTTGGGATTCAACCACAAGCTCTCGCCCTATGCCCAAAAACCCAGTTCTTTTACTTTTCATATGTCTCTACTTCCAAAATGTCAGCCCACAAAGCCAAACCCAAAAAAAGGGAGATAGTCTTTTCCACCTATATGAATTGGAAAAAGACGTGTCTAAAAAAGTAGATTTACTCGAGGATCTGATAGATACCTATTTCTTTTCGGATGCCCAAAAGGCCAAGGATTATATAGATCGACTAATCGAACTTTCCGAGAGCGCCAAAAATCAAAAGGGGGCGATTTTAGGCCAACTAAATTTGGGGTATTACTACTATACCACCGAAAAGATGGATTCAGCCGAGATCCATCTCAAAAACACCCTTGAACTTTCAAGGAATTACGCAGATGGTACCATTCCCATCAAGACCTTGTCGAACCTCTCGTTGGTATATGGCCACAATGGCAATTACATAAGGGCCATTACATTGATGGATTCGGTCGCGCAACTATATCTTGACAGAGGTGACTATCTGGGCTACGGAGTGTCTATCAACAACTCGGCGGCGCACTATTATGATAAAGGCGATTATGTTCATGCCATGGAAGGATATAAAAAGGCGCTGGCGGTGTTAGACACCATAGACAGGGAGATTTATAGAAAGGCCGATGTACTAAGGAACATCGGAAAACTCAATACCCGACAAGACAACCTGCCCCAGGCCCTTGAGTACTTCGAAAGTGCCCTTAAAACCTATATCGATATCGAAGACCACGTCTATGCGGGATCGACCTATATCGACATGGGAAGCGTACATGACAACCTCGAGGAATACGGCAAGGCCATTGAGCTTTATAAAAAAGGGCTTGAGATAGGTAAAAAGAGCAATAATCATAGTATTGAGGTACTCGCATATGGCAATATGGGAATAGCTTACAAAAACCAGGAAAAGTATCCAGAGGCCATTAAGTCACTTGAAAAAAGCTTGACTACCGAAAAGCAAGAACTTTCAGATATAAACGAGGTTATTTTTTTGTATCACTTGGGTAATTCGCATACATACATGAATAACTTTAACACGGCAAATCGATACTTGCAGGAAGCTGTCTCCCTGGCAAAAAACGGTGAAATCCTCAACGAACTGAAGAATGCCCTGGAATACCGCTCTTTCAATTTCGAAAGACAGGGGGAGTTGGAAAAAGCGCTAGCGGACAAAAAACAAGTACAGATACTTACAGATAGTATTTTTACAATTGACAAAGCCAAACAAATCGATGAACTCCAAACCATTTATGAAACGGAAAAGAAAGAAGCGGAAATTGCCCTTCAACAGGAAGAAATCAACACATTGAATGAAAAAGCGAAAGTCGATAAACTGACCAAAGGACTTTATGCTGGGGGAATGTTCACATTTTTGGCCGTTTCTGGGCTACTATTCTTCGGTTTTCGACAGCGGATGAAAAAAAACCGCATCGCACGGGAAAAGCAGGAAGAAATCTATAGGCAGGAAATAGCGCACAAAAAGAAAGAATTGACCTCGCAAACGCTCCATTTGGTCCAGAAGAACACTTTTATCCAAGAACTAAAGGAAAATCTTGAAAACCTTAAAAGTTCTCCCGAAAAGTTCAAAACCGAGTTCAGGCGCATCGTAATGCTTTTGAAAAAGGAAAACGCATCTGACAAAGATTGGGAAGTATTTAAAACCTACTTCGCAGATGTACATAACGATTTTGACCAGAAACTTAAAACCCTCTATGCCGATATCTCCGAGAAAGAAATACGTCTGGCCGCTTTTTTACGCATGAACCTGACCACCAAAGAGATAGCGGCAACTTTGAATGTGTTGCCCGATAGCATTTTAAAATCGAAATATCGCCTCAAAAAGAAATTGGGCTTGGACAGGAATACCGATTTGACTTCTTTCTTAAATACACTATAGAATTTAGGTGGCCATTTTACCCTTTTTTGGCTTTTTTTAGGGGTAGTGCCCCTTCGATATAATCAGTATATTGAAAAAGGAAACGACTCGCAGGTATGAAACGCATTCTGATTATATCGCTTATTTCGATTGTATCGATCTTAAATTCTTTCGCACAAGACCGGCAAAAAGAGCTGGATAGTTTAATCGACAGGGCCAATTCACTTCCAGAAGACACCCTAAAGGCAAAAGTATTGGCCCGGATTCATGAACGAATGATGTTCATGGACAATGAAAAAGCTCTTGAATACGCCAACGAGGCATTCGAGCTTTCGAAAAAAATCGATTACAAAAGAGGGGTGGCCAATGGATATATTCAGTTTGGCAACTATTATTACAATCAATCCAAGAACGATTCTGCCGCTTTCTTTCATAGCAAGGCATTGGATATGTTCAAGGAAATCAACTCGATAAGAGGGCAGATATTCGCCCTTCATTCCTTAGCGACCATTGAAAGGGAAAAAGGGAATTTCGACAAGGCCATTGAAACGATTTCCGACATTCTTGCCATGTACACCGAAGATAACAGGGAAAAATCAGATTTGGGGGATTTTGATTTAAGGGGATCCGAATACGAGGTCTTGGGAGGCATCTATCTTGAAAAAGGCAACAATAGACTTGCCCTCGAAAACACCCTGACCGCCCTTAGGCTATTTGAAGAAAAGGGTGATGAAGTACGGCAGGGCGATGCTTTGAAACAGCTTGCGGATATTGAATATCAACTTGGCAACCATGAACAGAGTCTGGCCTATGCAGAAAGGGCAATAGCGATCTACCGTAAAAATGATGACAAAATATATGCCAGCTACGCCAACAATAGTGCGGGTTTGGCGGCCGAACGATTGAATAGGCAAACATTGGCTGAACAGCACTTCAAGGAATCTATCGAATTGGCCCTTGAAATGAACGTGCAGACCATGATCGCCCAGTCTTCCAATGATTTGGCTAGGCTTCAATATCTACAAGGAAATTTTCAAGATGCCCGGGCATTGTTGAACGAATCATTGCAGATCTCACAAAAAGAAGACATCAAATTGAACCTTACGGATGCCTTGCATGGGATGGCAAATTTGGAGTTGCTTGAAAATAACTATGCCATGGCATTGCAAAACATAAACAAGGTTATCTCCATTTCCAAGGAAATCAATGCGCTACCCGCGCTTAGGGACGCTTTGAAGACCCGGTCTGAAATTAGAAACAAAATGAATCAAAATTCACTGGCGCTAAAGGATTTGCAAGAATATCAAGTGCTGAATGACAGCATTTATGATTTGAAAAAGAACCGACAGATCGAAGAGTTGAAAACCATTTATGAAACCGAAAAAAAAGAAGCCGCAATTGCCTTGCAGAAAGAGGAAATCAATTCCCTGAACGAAAAGGCAAGAGCCGATAAATTGCAAAAGGGCCTGTACGCAGGAGGTATGGCCTCTGCCCTGGCCCTATTCGGGCTTTCGGTTTTCGGGTATCGCCAGCGTATCAAAAGAAACCGCATCGAGCGCGATAAAAAAGAAGAAATGTATAAGCAGGAAATCGCACATAAAAAGAAAGAACTGGCCAGCCAAACCCTTCATTTGGTCCAGAAGAATACGTTTATCCAAGAACTGATGGATAATTTGGAAAGCATCAGGAACTCCCCTGAAAAGTTCAAAATGGAGTTTCGGCGGATGGTGATGTTACTTAAGAAAGAGAATGCCTCCGATAAGGACTGGGAAATCTTTAAAACCTATTTCGCGGAGGTGCACAACGACTTTGATCAAAAGTTAAAGACCATTTATGCCAATATTTCAGAAAAGGAAATTCGTCTTGCGGCTTTTCTCAGAATGAATCTTACCACCAAGGAGATTGCCGCGACACTGAACGTTTTGCCCGATAGCATCCTGAAATCAAAATATCGCCTTAAAAAGAAACTGGGGCTCACAAAGAAGGAAGATTTGAACAGTTTCTTAAATACACTATAAAAATAGTCCATCGCTTTCTCAGGTCGTATCTTTGCGGCTATGGCAAGTGCAAAAAAAATAATCCTTTTCGATGGGGTCTGCAACCTCTGTAATCGAACGATTCAACGAATCATCAAACGGGATGCCCAAGATATTTTTCGTTTTGCCGCTGTGCAAAGTGAAATCGGAAAAAAACTGGTTTTAGAACGGAATATCGATACTTCAAGGGTCGATTCGATCATCTTGATCGAGCCCGGTATCGCCTATTACCTCAAATCGGATGCCGCCCTGAAAATCGGACGCCATCTAAAGGGATATCGCACGATATCAAATATTTTAATATTGATACCCCGTGGGTTACGAAATATCATATATGATTTTGTGGCACGAAATCGGTACAAGTGGTATGGTAAACAAGATCAATGTATGGTACCCACCCCAGAATTAAAGGCCAAATTTTTAGATTCATAACCGCATGGAGCAGCTATCACATAAAATCTATGATTATCTCGTCGATTTGGGTATATCAGCGGATTGGGCCGCCTATATCAATCTAGCTATTTTACTTGCAGGTCTCCTGATAATCCTACTCTTGATCGACTTTGTTTTAAGAAAACTTCTTATTGGGTTGTTTTCGCGACTGTCGTTGAACTCCCAGACCCATTTTGATGATCTTTTGGTGAAGAATCGAGCCCCGCGCAATATCGCACATATTCTTCCTTTGGTATTGCTGTTCAAGGCTATACCGTTCGTTTTTAGGGATTTCCCCGCACTAGAATCCTTTTTTCTAAAGACAATCGAAGTTCTCGGTATTTTTCTCTTTCTGTGGATTGTTCGAAGCCTTCTACATACTATTAAGGACTTCTTGAAGACTTTGCCCAACTTAAAAGACAAGCCCATCGATAGTTATATTCAGGTGTTTATGATTTTCGCTTGGGCATTCGGACTATTTTTTGCCTTTTCGATCATAACGGGCATTGAACTATGGAAGTTCTTCACGGCTTTAGGCACGGCATCGGCTATTATTATTCTCGTCTTTCGAGATACCATTTTGGGTTTTGTGGCGAGTATTCAAGTAGCTATTAACGACATGGTCCGCATTGGTGACTGGATAACCTTTGATAAGTACGGGGCCGATGGGGATGTCATAGAGATTAATTTGGCCACGGTAAAAGTGCAGAACTTTGATAAGACGATAACCACCATTCCAACCTATGCCCTGATTTCCGATTCGTTCAAGAACTGGCGCGGTATGACAAGTTCGGACGGAAGACGTATCAAAAGAGCATTGATCATCAAACAGGAAAGCATTCATTTCCTAGATGGTAATGAGGTCGATTCCCTTAAAAAGATAACATTGCTTACCGAATATCTGGAAAAACGAAGTACCGATATCGAAAACTATAACTCGGTAAATCAGGTGGACAAGTCACTTTTGATCAATGGCAGAAACCTAACGAACATAGGAGTTTTTCGAAAATATGTTGATAGTTATATTCACCGGCATTCGGGCATCAATAAGGAAATGACGGTCATGGTTCGTCAACTAGAGCCTACACCACAGGGAATCCCGATAGAAGTTTATGCATTCAGTGCCGATAAAAGATGGCAAAACTACGAGTACATCATGGCGGATATTTTTGACCACTTGCTTGCCGCGGTTTCCTTTTTCAATCTCGAATTATTTGAATTGCCGAGTAACCGCTCACTAAATTCGGACCAGTTTTAAGTAATCGAGGTGATATCTCGCCATTTTCAAATGGACCCACCGACTATTGCGTTATAAGAAAGTCGATGTTACCGTTACCACTGAACACGTTGCCCGAAAGGGTCGGATTACTGCTTTGTAATTTGATACCGTAATCTTCGTTGTTTCTGATGGTGTTATTGGTGATAATGGGGATATCGGTAAAACTCAATTCTAGCGGGGCGTCGTAGGTCTTTCCGCCGTATTCGAAAATGCAATGGTTGAACTTAGTGCCCGTGAGGGTCTTGTTCGACAGTTGAATCCTGCTCCAATCCCCAGGTTGCGGATTTGCATTGGCCGATGTAAAGATGATGGGATCCGTATTTGTTCCATCGGCAATTATACCTCCGCCGACCGGAGAATAGGGGTTTATTTCGATGGACTGTCCACCACCCATTTCAATAGTGGTCCCCGCCTCAATGGTCAGCATCGTACCGAGGTCTCCCCCAACCTCGATCTTTCCGTTGACAAAATAAGGGAAAACCTGTTTTTTCCAGGTCACCGCTTCATGGGTTATAATGTCCGTATTGATAGTCACCGCGGTCAAGGCGTTGATACCGGTCGTATTGCCCAAGGTATGCACCCAGTTGCCATGCATTGTGACGCCGTTGTAATTCGTATTTTCGATCAGGTTGTTCTCAAAAGAGCCAAATCTTCCTTCTTCATCGCAAAAAATGGCCTGACGATAGGCATTTCTAAGTGTGGTATTGTTGATGTGCACGGCAGTATTGTTAATGGTAATGGCGGCTTCCTTATTTGTACTGGTCCCCGAGGTATTCTCGACAGTGCAATATTTTAAAGAAGATTCCATACTATTTCCATCCATGAAAAACAGTCCGTTCCAGCGGTCGTTCAATCCAGGGTCCGTTATCATCGATGTGAATGTAATGGGCATGACGTCCGTACCTTCGGCAATAAGTTTTCCATGGGTAGCACCAGGGCCGACCGTCAGCTTACCAAAATTTCCAAATTGAATAAGGCATCCTGGTCCAATGGTAAGAACCGCCTCGTTCGTATGGCCCACGATCAGGTTTCCCGAGATTGAATAGGGACAAGTCTCTTTCTTCCAATACGCATTCGAGACCGTAACGGATGTATTGAGCAGGGCAATCGATGAGTTGGTGTCGAAGACATTATTTTCTCCAATGGTCTGCACCACATTCGGATGAATCTGCATTACATGGGAGTCATTCCCCAGAACGCTATTGTTGGAAAACTGCTTGAAACCAGGTTCCCCGATGTCAAGACCTTGGCTTCCTGAATACCTAACCGTGCTATTCTCCATAGTAATGGAAGCCGATCCAAACGTGTGGATCATAGCGTCTGTTGTATTGTCGGTGCCCCCATATTCAATGGTACAATATTTTAATGAGCTATTGCCAGAATCCCCACTTCCGAAGTTGATATTATCCCAAAAGCCATTATAAGGGGTATCACTATCGGCCGTCATTAGGATTCCTTGGGAGGCCGTTCCATTGGCAATAAGCGTAGCCGATGACACGTAGTCCATAGTACCTACATTGAGCTCGGCGCCTTCGGTAAACTTCAAAACCACACCGGGCATGATGGTTACCGTAGCGTCCTTTATGTTTACAAAGCCGAGGATTCTATGCACTCCGGCTTCCCACACCTCGTCTTCTTCGATATCCCCGATATGATCTGTTATCGCGCTTTGGGGTACCGGGGCAATGGTAACCGTTTTCGAGAAAGAGTCTGAGGCCCCATTCGTGTTGGCTACCGTCAGCGCGACTTCATAAGTGCCTTCGTTGGGAAACGTAAAAGACGGGTTTTCGGCCGTTGAACTGCCGACATCACCGAAGGACCATTGAAACGTCATCGCATTTGTCGAACAATCTGAAGTGAATTGCAAAGGTACTCCGGCATTCATGTCCCCAGCAATGGTAAAACAACTTGAAAGTTTATCGGTGTCCACCACCTCATTGGGATCGTCGGAAGTACATGCACCTATAAAAAGGCATATGGCCGCGCAGAGTGTAAGTCTTAACATCAAAAAATTATTGGGTCTGGTTGCACTTGCAGACCCAAGGTTGAATCGGGGGTTCAAGAAGTTCATTTGTTATGGATATGGGTTTAGCATTGAAATGCTAACGTAAAGGAAGGTCGAATTATTTTAAATGCCCACAATTAGCGATGATTCAGAGGGGTAGTCCCCATAGGGGCAGTTTTGCCCTGGAGCGTTATGTGGGGAATCGAAAATGACTTGGACGATGTGTTCCGTGACCGCCCCTCCCATTTCGAAGGAGACTCGAAGTGGCATCTACACTTCGCAACCATTATGTCAGTTCGAGTGATTTTATTCTGAAGAGTATCGATAGAATAAAATCGTATCGAGAACCCTCATTTGCCGAATTTCTTTTTAGCAAGATTGGGCAGTTGTTCAAAATCTCCATTTATTAAGGCCCTCTTCTTTACTTGCGACCATTTCTTTATTTGTTTCTCCTTTTCGATGGCCATATTGGGGTCGGTGAACTCGCAGTAAAAGATAAGTTCAACCGGCCTGCGGGTACTGGTATAGCTTCCTTTATATGTTCCTGATTGATGGGATTCAAGCCTTTTTGTAAGGTTGGAAGTGATTCCGGTGTAAAAGGTATCGTCCGAGCATTTCAATATGTAAACATAAAAAATCTTCATTTCGTTATATTAACTTCTCGATACATCCGCCTAACGGCGGACACTCGAAGTGACCGCATGACTTTTACTTCAGTATTTCATCCAAGGCCCCAAAGTAACTTTCACTAAAACTTGCAAGATCATTGTGGTCTCCCCCTTCAACGCGATACAGTTTTTTTTCGTTGGCGGAGGAAAGTTGATAAAGCTCTTCCCCATGTTGGTATGGAATGAGCGAATCATCGCTGCCGTGGATAAAGTATGTCGGGACCTCGATCTTCGAAATGTTTTCATTGCTCTGAAACCTAAACTTCAAAAGCCAATTTGACGGGAGCAATGGATATTCCCTTTCGGCAATGTTCAAAAGACTGGTCGGTGTGGATTCCATGATCAATTGACGAGGATTCGTCTCTTTTGCCATATACGTTGCAAAAAATCCGCCTAAAGACCTTCCGAATAGGGTAATTTCAGTTTCCTGAAATCTTTCTTTGCAATATTCGTAGAACAGAAACCCATCGTTCAACATCAGGTTCTGGCGCCTTTTACCGGTACTCTTGCCATATCCGCGGTAATCCCATATCACCACGTCATAACGATAGCGGTTCGAAAGTTCCTGGGCCCAATGGCCCCACTCGGTCAATTCACCGGCGTTGCCATGACAATAAAGAATAACACCCTTTGGATTCGGCTGTTTAAAATGGAGTCCGTTCAACACGGCCCCGTCATCCGCCTCAAAAAAAAGCTCTTCGAAGTCAGAGTCGAAGCTATAAACATAATCCCTTGGGATTTCACTGCTATGGAAAATCAATTTTTCCTGAAAAAAGTACAACATGATCAAAAGACCGATTATGGGTAATACTACATATTTCAAAAAACGTCTGAACCAATTCACCTTATCTTTTCTTCTTTCTAAAATTCAGGCTGCTGGTATTAGGGTCGATTTCCTTGGGGAGCTTGGCGTGCAGTATCTCTTCCAAAAATCGATGGTACTGCGGATAGGTGTGCAAATTGTTGTGCCCCCCGCCGATTATCGGATACATACGGGTACGTTCAGGGTTGATCTTGGACAGTTTTATACTGGTCTTGAAAGGAATCAATTTATCATTTGTACCGTGTAATATTTTAATGGGGCATTTTACATATTCGATCCAACGATAGGTTTTAATGGGAAAACGCATGATAATCGACATGGGCATCACGAGCATATAACGCTTTGCCATGTGTGCCATGCTATAATAGGGTGCATCCAAAACCAACATGCGCGGATTGTTGGTCGAGGCCAGCTTGGTCGCGAAACCAGACCCCAAAGACCTGCCGTAAAGTATGATATAGCGTTCGTCAACCTGTTTTTTCAGCTCGTCGTAGGCATATTGTAAATCTTTTTTGATTCCTTCCTCGGTACGAATACCGGTACTTTTTCCAAAACCGCGATAATCGACCATCAAGACATCGAAACCATGTCGTGTAAAATCGATGGCGAATTTGCCCCACCCTTTCAGGCTTCGCGAATTTCCTTTAAGGTATAAAACGATACCTTTTGGCTTTCTTACCTTGAAATGGACGCCATTGAGATTGACACCCTCGTCAACTTCGATATTGTATTCGTCAAAAACCTGATTTTCGTATTTGAACTCAAAGTCCTCAGGGAGTTTCTCGGGCTTGAAAATAAGCCGTTCCTGCAAAAAATAGGCAACAATATTGACCAATACAAAAAGTATGGCAATAATCGCTATGATCCATCCCCAGTGCATTTACCGCACTTCTTCTAAATGATCGTCCCATTCTTGCGGATGTGGCTCACCCAACTTATCAACGGATTTGGCCACAATTGTGGCAACGGTGGCATCGCCTGTAATGTTGATAACGGTTCTCAACATATCCAAGGGCCTATCTACCGCAAAAATCAGCGCAAGTCCAATCGCGTATTTATCCGCCGGGAAACCTACCGACTCCAATACAATGACCAACATGACCATACCTGCCCCCGGCACGGCGGCCGTACCGATCGAGGCCAAAAGTGCCGTTAGCACAATGGTCAACTGTGCAGGTAAGGGAAGGTCGAAACTTAGCGCCTGGGCAATAAAAACTGCGGCCACCCCTTGATAAAGGCTCGTACCGTCCATATTGATTGTTGCCCCCACCGGAAGTACAAAACTCGAAACTTCCTTGTCGACACCGATATGCTCTTCGACCCGCTCCATCGTCACGGGCAAGGTGGCAGCGCTCGAACTAGTCGAAAAGGCCAACAATTGGGCCGGACTTAATTGTTTTAAAAACCAAAACGGATTTTTTTTGGCAAAAACCGAGACCAAAGTGACGTAGAAAACAATCATAAGAAGTAAGCCAAGTACAACAACGCCGGCATATTTGAGTAGTGCCAACAAGATTTCGGGGTCACTTGATGACACCACGACATTGGCCAATAAGGCAAATACGGCCAATGGGGCGGTCAACATGATCAAATCGACCATTTTTAGAACTACGTCGTTTAAGGCATCAAAGAAATTCTTGAGCGGTTTTGCCCGCTCTTCGCCGATCAACAACATCGAAATGCCCATAAAGATGGTAAAAAATATCACCTGGAGCATGAGTTGATTGTTACCTAGGGCTGCCACCGCATTATCGGGTACCATGTCTTCAAGAAACTTGAGGGGGCCACTTTCTTTTTGTTGGGCGGCCTGATCAAGTTTTGCCACTACACCCTCATCTGAGGCATAGGTCGATGTCAACTTATCAATGGTTTCCTCTGAGATACCATTGCCGGGCTGTAAAATATTGACCAGCAGGAGGCCGAGAATAATCGCTACGGTCGTGGTACCTACATAAATACCAATAGTACGTAATCCTATATTCCTGAACTTCGAGATATCCTTCAGATCGGATATACCCTTGATAAGGGAGGCAAGAATGAGCGGAATCGCAATGAGTTTGAGAAGCTTGATAAAAATCGTGCCAAAGGGGCTTATCCAGTCAACTACAAAATCCTTGCCCCATTCAGGGTAGGTCATAACAAAGCCGAATACCAACCCCAATACCATTCCGATCAGGATTTTCCAATGTAGTTCGAGTTTTCGCATTTAAGTATGGTTTAGATGGGTAAGATACCAAAAACAAGTTCAAGTTTGATACATACACTACACAATATCACGGCCTGAATTTATGTAAGGCTACAATCTAATGGTGCGATTCAAGAGCGAAAAATCGGCCAAGACGAGCGCCGTCATCGCTTCCACTATGGGAACAGCTCTTGGTACCACACAAGGGTCGTGGCGACCCTTGCCCTTGGTCTGCACTTGTTGACCGTCTTTGTCTATGGTCTCATACGGCTGTAAAACGGTTGCGACGGGCTTGAAGGCAATATTGAAGTATATATCCATTCCATTGCTTATACCTCCTTGAATACCACCACTATAGTTGGTTTTTGTACTTCCATCGGTATTGAACCGATCATTGTGTTCACTTCCCTTCATCGACACACCTGCAAAGCCGCTTCCGTACTCAAATCCCTTAACCGCATTTATCGATAGCATTGCCTTGCCCAACAAGGCGTGCAATTTGTCGAAAACGGGTTCACCAAGTCCAACAGGCACTCCTTGGGCCACACAGGTGATGACGCCACCAATGGTATCACCCTCTTTCTTGACCCTTTTGATATAGTCTTCCATTTTGGCCGCCGTTTCCGGGTCTGGGCAACGCACCGGATTCGATTCTGCCAGCGAAAGATCAAGTTCTCTATAATCTTTATCGAGTTTCATCTCGCCGACCTGAGACACAAAGGCATTGATTTTTACTTCTGAGAGCATTTGTTTAGCTATGGCCCCTGCCACCACCCTACTTGCGGTCTCTCGGGCCGAGCTTCTTCCCCCACCTCGGTAGTCGCGAAAACCATACTTCCGATCGTAGACATAATCGGCATGCGAAGGCCTGTAAGAATCTTTGATATGGGAATAGTCTTTTGACTTTTGATTTGTATTGTGAATGGCAAAACCGATGGGGGTGCCGGTCGTCTTTCCTTCAAAAATCCCCGAATAGAATTCAACGGTATCCGGCTCCTTCCGCTGCGTCACAATGGCCGATTGGCCAGGTTTTCTACGATCTAAGTCCCTTTGAACGGCTTCCAGGTCCAATTCCAATCCCGCCGGGCATCCATCCAAAACCCCTCCAATAGCTTTTCCGTGCGATTCGCCAAACGTCGTCAGTCTAAAAAGTGTTCCAAAGGTGTTTCCTGCCATTATACGAGATTGGTAAGTTACTGGGGCCGTTGGCTATTGATGGCCCTTAAAACAAAGGTAAATCTTAATAAAGAGAAATGGAAATCAATCGAGCAGGGCGTTTTTCAATATCGTTATCGGATGCTGTGCCTTTCGCCCCGTTCCATCATAAATTTGATGCCGACAACTCGTGCCGTTGGCGGCTATGATCATATCTTCTTCGGATTTTCTTATGGACGGAAACAGTTTCAACTCCCCAATTTTCATGCTGACCTCGTAGTGTTCCTTTTCATAACCGAAGGACCCTGCCATTCCGCAACAACCAGAGCTTATGATGGAAACATTGTAGTTTTCGGGAAGGTTCAGCATATCGAATGTCACCTTTTGGTTGCTCAGGGCTTTTTGATGGCAATGCCCATGGACTTTCACAGTTTTAGGCACTTTGGTAAAACTTTTGGAAGTAATGGTCCCCTTTTCTATTTCCGCGGCGATGAATTCCTCAATCAAAAAACTTTGCGATGAAATGGCTTCGGTCAACTCCGTATTAGGGTGCAACCGTTTATATTCGTCACGAAAACTAAGAACGGCCGAGGGCTCCAAACCGATAATTGGCAACCTAGCTTCAACAAATGGCTTCAACGCCTCAATATTGTTCTCGGCCAATTTTTTGGCCTGTTTCAAAAATCCCTTTGACAGATAGGTTCGACCACTTTCCCCGTAAAAAAGTCGTATCTCATATCCTAATTTGGTTAAGACGAAAATGGCGTCCTTTCCCTGTTCGACATCCAAATACCGGGTGAATTCATCGATATATAGAACTACTTTTTCTTTTTTTGTACTAAACTGATTTATAGTATTTTTAAGATATTTATCGAAATCAAAACTATATACTTTTGGAAAACTTCTTTCCACGGCTACGTTCGCCACTTTTTTGATGAGCCCACCTATAAATCCTGAGGTGAACATGGCATTTGAAAGCCATGATGCCTTACTTCCCATCCGGTTCAAACGAGTGTTATGGGCGAACAGTTTTGAACGGAACGCATATCCGTTCTGCTCCTGATATTGGTATTGGAATTCGGCTTTCAAAGCGGCCACGTCGACATTGCTCGGACATTCACTGGCACAGGCCTTGCAGCTCAAACAGAGATCAAAGACTTCTTTCAGCTCCTCATTATCGAATTTGTTCTCCTTTTCTGAAGTGGTCAAAAACTCCCGCAGCGCATTGGCCCGACCACGAGTGGTGTGCTTCTCATCACGAGTTGCGTGATAGCTTGGGCACATGGCTCCCGCCATTTTCTCAGTCTTTCGGCAATCGCCACTGCCATTACATTTTTCAGTTGCGCGCAAAATTCCCTCGCTATCTGAAAAGTCCATTAAAGTGTTCACCTCGGGTTCTTTTCTGTCGATTTCGTATCTGAGGAACTCGTCCATCGGGTATGCGTCTACTATTTTACCCGGATTAAAAATATTATTGAGGTCGAAATACGATTTGATTCTTCGCAACAGTTCATAATTCTCGGCTCCGATCATCATGGGAATGAACTCTGCCCTCACGATACCATCGCCATGCTCCCCACTGAACGAACCTCTATATTTTTTCGTCAATTGGGCTACATCGGTGGTAATGGACCTGAAAAGTTTGGTGTCCGCTGACTTCTTGAGGTTGAGAATAGGTCTTAAATGCAGCTCGCCCGCCCCGGCATGGGCATAGTATACCGCATCTTGCCCGTAATCCTTCATGATTTGTGAAAACTCCCCGATGAAATCCTTCAGGTCCTCCAAGGCAACGGCCGTATCCTCAATACAAGCGACCGCCTTGCGATCGCCTACCATATTTCCCAAAAGCCCGAGACCGGCTTTTCGAAGTTCCAAGGCCTGTGCTATTTGCCCCCCTTTCAATACCGGGTTTGCATAGCTCAATCCTGATTTCTCAGCGGTATCGAGCAATTCGGATAATTGAATTTCAAGTTCGCTCTCCGTATCGGCCTTTACCTCCAGCATTAGTAGGGCCGCCGGGTCGCCATCGACGAAAAAACGATTCTTGATTTGCTCCCTGTTGTTTTTGGTACAATCCAATATGACCTTGTCCATCATTTCACAGGTATGGAGATTGTGCGCCATAACCGGAACTACATCCCTCAAACAGTCCTCGAGTGTCTTATAGTGGGTAACCACCATTGCCGAAAGCGTTGGCGGCAGATCGTCCAATTGCAAGGTGATCTCGGTTGTAAATGCCAAGGTGCCTTCGCTCCCACTCAATAGTTTACAGAAGTTGAATTTCTCTTCGTTACTTCCGAAGACTTCGTTTTCCAAAAGCGTGTCCACGGCATATCCGGTGTTCCTTCGATGAATCGATGGTTTGGGAAATTCCTTTCTAATATTATTTTTTATATCATTGTTTGATAGCTCTTTAAAAATATTTTTATAAAGTTTTCCTTCCAGTGAATTTTGTTCCGATTTTCTTTTAAATTTTTCCTTGGATACTTCTGAAAATTCCGCCTCACTTCCATCGGCCAAAATGGTTTTCATTGATACCACTTTGTCACGGGTAACACCATATTGAATCGAGGTGGTGCCTGAGGAGTTGTTCCCGACCATGCCCCCTATCATACATCTGTTGGAAGTGGAAGTATTCGGTCCGAAAAACAAGCCGTAGGGCAACAAATACTGATTCAGTTCATCTCGTATGACCCCAGGTTGCACCTTAACCTGCTTTTTCCCCTTATCGAGCTTTATAATATTCGTGAAATGCTTGGAGACATCGACCACAAGACCATTTCCCACGCACTGTCCGGCCAACGAAGTACCTGCCGTTCTCGGAATAAGGCCGATTCCGTGCTTATTGGCAAATGACACGACTTGCTTGATATCGGTAACCGTTTTGGGAAAAACCACTCCCAGGGGAAGACGTCTATACACTGAGGCATCGGTAGCATAGATGGAGATTGTGAGCTTGTCAGACCTTAGCTCGCCCTCTAATTGGCCTTGTAGCTCTTTTAGCAATTTTTTATGCAAACCGGAACAATTTTGCAGGCTAAATTAAGTTTTATCATTTGAGAATACAATGCAAAACCGAATTAACACAGAACTTATGAAAATCGTAAAAATCCTTCCCATTTTGGCCCTTTTTATCGGGGCGATAAGCTACTCACAAGACATTGCCGACAATACCATTGGCCTACGACTGGGCGATAGCGATGGCTTTGGGGCCGAAATTTCATATCAGCGATCTATCGGGCGTTACAATCGAGCGGAATTAAACCTTGGGTTTAGGGACCATCGTGCATACGATGCCGTCAAATTTTCGGTAGTCTATCAATGGATCCATCACATTGATGGTGGTTTCAATTGGTATTATGGGTTTGGTGGCGGTGCCGGTAGTGTGGATTTTGACCCCGTTCCCTCGAATTTAGGCCCAGCTGTGGTTCCTGATGGCGGCCTGTTCGTGTTTGGGGCAGGTAATGCCGGAATCGAATACAACTTTGATTTTCCCCTATTGGTATCGTTCGATATTCGGCCGGAAATCGGAATACTCGGCTACGACAGTTTCAATGATCGATTTGATTTTGATATCGCACTTGGGGTACGATATCAGTTCTAAAACACCATTTTAAAATCATTGGCTCAAGAAGATAGCACTTCAAGTACTTTTTTATATCCCTATTATATAGCTACATTTGTCCCTCATTAAAACAATCGTAATGAGAAAAATTGCAATGCCCTTTATTCTTGGGCTGATTTTATTGGGATGTGGTGGCGAACCTGAAGGATATACGTTGACCGGTACCCTGAAGGGAGATGTAGCCGATAGTACCAAAGTCATTCTGAAAAAAGTTGACGAGCAAAGGCAATGGGTGAATGTAGATACGAGCTATGTTCAAAACGGTCAATTCAAATTCACTGGCAAGGCCGATTCGGTTCCTGTCATGAGATATCTCTTCATCGACCAATCCCCCGGTTATTCGGCAGTAATTCTTGAAAACGGCCAGATTAATTTTGAAGCCCAAAAGGATAGTTTGAACGACGCCAAAAAAAGTGGCACCCCACAAAACGAGTTCTTTCAAGACTATTTGGATCGCTCGAGGAAAATCCAGTTGAAGGGCCAATCTGTACAGGAAGACATGAGAAATGCCCAGGTCAGCAATGATACGGCCACATTCATGGCGCTGCAGGAAGAATTGAGTGAATTGCAAAACGAGTTTAAAAACTCAAATCTGGGTTTTATCAAGGAAAACCCAAATTCGTTGGTTTCCGTTCTATTGTTGGACGGCCTTTTGATGTCAAAATCATCAACGCAAGAAGAGGTCTCCGAGATGTACGAGAGCCTCTCCTCCAACATTAAGGCCACCGAAACGGCCAAGGGCATTGCCAAAAAATTGGAAGAAGCGAAAAAACAGGCCGAAAGGGAAAAAAGCACAAATATTGGTGCAAAGGCTCCCCAATTTTCAGGTCCCACGCCCGATGGCGGTCAGTTGGCCCTTAACGATGTATTGGGCAAGGTAACCCTTGTCGACTTTTGGGCGGCATGGTGCCGACCATGCAGGGCCGAAAACCCGAACATCGTAAATGTCTATAAAAAATATCATGACAAGGGCCTGAACATTTTAGGCGTTTCATTGGATAGAAAAGCGGAAGATTGGAAAAAGGCCATTAAAGATGACGGACTCACATGGAACCACATTTCGAATGTTGCCTATTTCAATGACCCCATCGCGAAACTTTACAATGTCAATGCGATACCTGCAGCGTTCCTTATTGACGAAAATGGGGTTATCGTTGCCAAAAACCTGCGAGGCCCGGCCTTGGAACAAAAAGTGGCGGAGCTTCTCAATTAAAGACAAATATGAATTGAAAAGCCCCGTATGCTAAAAGGCATACGGCTTTTTCTATATCAAGACGGCAGTGCTAGAACTTGTTCTGAAAATCGGTGAAGTTTCCTTGAACCGTAACATCTCCTTTTCTGTCCACTTCTCCAAATATATTGGCAATCGAGGAATTTCCGATAAACTCGATTGTTGCACCATCTTCCAAGATCAGATC
Source organism: Aurantibacter sp. (assembly GCA_965215845.1). Taxonomy (GTDB): domain Bacteria; phylum Bacteroidota; class Bacteroidia; order Flavobacteriales; family Flavobacteriaceae; genus Aurantibacter_A. The sequence goes on along the minus strand of CBDCEL010000003.1, from coordinate 271,818 downwards.
TCCGTAAATGGTCAAGTTGCCTTCTACTCTTAAGGTAGCGTCCTTGCCGACGGTGACATTCTTTCTTTTGTTGTTTCTTCCTACCACAAAGGTACCGTTCATCTCAAATAGTCCATTTTCATGAACGTAGGAACTGTTTTGTACGGTCCATGATCCACAAAGCAATAATGAACCATAAACATTTACACGATTAAATCGCTTGGCGCCCCGATATTCTCTAAGGGTGCTTGCTGGTACCGTTAGATTTCTGCTGCCACTGTACGGATCAAGATTGGCACAACGCGATACCAAACTCGCGTTGGGTCTATTCAATTTGATAATTTGCAATCCACTTTTACCGGAAGCGGCAAAAACATAATCGTCTTTGGAGGCCACATAATTGATAGAGCCCTCCAATGCGATTATACCCACAAGGTCGGCGCCCGAATCTTGATTTTCGGTAAGACAGAGTCCTGCGCCACCATTGGCCATCAAGATGGCTTCTTCATTGGTTGCCACTGCATTTGTCACCTTATCTCCTTCCGCTACATTTTCCGGGTCAATGGGAATTGCAATGTGTTCTACCAAGCTTCCGCTGGAGGCATTGTAAACTCCAGCTCCCTTTGAACCCTCAGCGACCACAATATTTTCTTCAAAAAAGTCGACCGTTCTTTTGCTGTTTGCACCAAAATCGGAATCTATGGTAATCTCCCTTTTGATCGAGAGGTTCTGATCGACAATGGTAACACCCTTACTGGCATCCAATAAGGCGATCTCATCATTATGTTTCGCAACGGAACGCAAATCGGCTGAAGGCAACTCGTTCTGGAAACTAAGGTCCGACTTGTTATAGACGGTCAATGATCCTTCTCGACCACTGGTAACCATCACTTTGGATCCACTGACAACAACATCATTGGCGTTATGGCCTTCTTGAAATCCGTAATTAATGCCAGCTCCGATGTTGAATCTTCCTGCCGAGGCTGGAATACGTGCCAGAAAAGCATTTGAGGTCGCCCTGACCGATTTTTCGGAGTCGACCCCTCCGACGGCATAAACGAAACCGTTTTCATATTGCAGGGAATTGACATCGGCATTCAAATAATACAACCTAGATGTCACCCGCGGACTATTCGGATCTTTGACATTGATGATGTCTATGGCACCGGCATAACCGTCTTCGGCGGTATTGTAAGAAACATAGGCATAATTATCGACAACATGTACATGGGAGGCCGCCAAGCGTTCCCCTCCATTTTGAAATGTGGGTGGCTTTATCTGGGCTACCAAGGTCAGTGGATAATCCCCTGCCTCATCGTTAGGGCTATTTCTTGCGGATTTTCCGGATAACTGGTCTTGTTCAATAATATCCAAAACTCCCGAAACGTCATACGCAACACTGTTATCAAGAACTGCATTGCTATCTTCCAAAAGCATATCTTCTTGGGGATCGCTGTAGACCGTAGTTTCATCGCTACAGGAAATCGATAAACCAAGTGCCGCCAATAGAATTAGGTAGGCCTTTTTCATAATAAGTAGGTTTAATAATTTGGATTTGGGTCCTTAAGTAACGGCAAAATTACGGGAAAGGTATATTTTCCTACATTTTATTCGATGAACGGTCAGGAAATCGTCTGATTTTAACAATAGGCACTCCCAAGCAGGGATTCATCGTTAAATCTTGCCCATTTTCTCCATCGCAAAAAGAATGATGATGGGTATCGCCAAGAGGATGACCATCAAGGTTTCATTGACAAATAAATCGGGCTTGAACAGCAAGGTGGTCAAGTAACCGCCAATGGCACCGCCGAAATGCGCTGTATGCCCAATATTTCCCAACCTGCTTTTCATGCCATAAATGGAATAAAGCAAATAGCCGATTCCAACAACATAGGCCGGAATTGGTATAGGGATAAACATGAGAAACAAATCCATACCGGGTTGCAATAGTATGGCCGCATATAAAATGCCGACCACCGCGCCACTGGCACCCACTGCGCTATAGTAGGGTTCATCCTTATGAAAGAAAAGTGCCAAAAGGCTACCTGCCAAAAGACTTATGAAATAAATGATCAAAAATTTGACCGGGCCGAACCAATTGATTACGACATCGGCAAAAAAGAATAGGGTAAACATGTTCAAAAAAAGATGCGTCACGTCTACATGCAAAAAACCGGAGGTCAGCATGCGCTCCTTTTGTCCGGCACGGATGGGTCCGATTCCAAATTTATAACGTTCGAAAAACCCTCCGTCATTGAAGCCTTTCAATGATACCAAGACGTTGACTGCGATGATGGCTATGGTGACGGGATGCAAATCGTACATAAAGTTTTTTGAATTACGTTCGCGCCAAATATAGCTATATTTGCATACACCATTTTTGTACATGCAACTACTTGTATTTGTTCTCGCCTATCCCTTTTTGTGGTTGATTTCAGTACTTCCGTATCGCCTCTTTTACCTCTTTTCCGATTTCGTTTATTTCTTGGTCTATCGTGTTGTCGGTTACCGTAAGAAAGTAGTTCGCAATAATTTGGAATTGGTCTTTCCCGAAAAATCGAAACAGGAAATCAATCGAATCCAAAAGGAGTTCTTTAAACATATGTGCGATATGTTCTTGGAAATGGTAAAAACCATGAACCTTTCGAGAGAAGACATCAAAAAAAGATACCATATCGTCAATGTGGAACTCATGCAGGAAATCGAAAAGGAGAAAAGTATTTTGGTTCCCTGCGCCCATTATGCGAATTGGGAATGGAACGTTAGTTTAAACCTTTATGTAAAGAGCAAGGGATATGCTGTTTATCAGAAAGTTGCGAATAAATATTTTGATAGATTAATCAAGAATTTCAGATCTAAATGGAACACCTCATTGATTACGACCCATGAGACCGTGAAGACCGTAATGCGCAATCATAAAGATGATATAAAGGCGATCTATGGTATGGTGAGCGATCAATCGCCAATGGTCGTTCATGCCCACTATTGGGATAAGTTCATGGGCATCACGGTACCTATTTATGTTGGCGTCGAAACCATGGCAAGAAAAATGGATCTTGCCGTCGTGTTTTTAAAGGTCTCAAAAGTGAAGCGGGGCTATTACCAGGCGGAGTTCATTCCCATTACGCTGGCCGGAAAGCAGACCGAACCCCATGAAATCACCAAGAAATTCATCAAATTGACAGAACAGCAAATACGGGAAAAACCTGAACACTATCTCTGGTCCCACAAGCGTTGGAAACACAGGGATAAAGTGCCTCCTGAATTTCAAGACGATTAGATTTTTTTTAGAATTTCAAAGGTTAGCGCTACTTTTTTTGAGTAATTTAAGTCCATCATCCCAACCGATCAAAACACATGGAAATCTTGGAAATCATTTACGAGGAAATCATTGGCTTTCTTGGCATTTCGCAGGCTTGGGAAATTCTAAAAACTGGTGATTACAGTGCTTTTCGCACCTATGACGGAATCGTTTCGTTGATTTACCCCATTATCCCATTACTGGTCATATTGGAGCTGATATTAGGCTTTATCTACAAAAAACCCGATACAAAAGTTTATAAGGTCAATTTTTTGATTTATATCTTCAATCGATTTGTGGGCAGGTTTATCGCAATTGCCATGGTGACATTGATTATAGGTTGGCTGCAACCCATTGCCCCTTTTCAGACGAAAATGACTTGGTATTGGTTCATTTACGGATATATCGTCTGGGAATTCGGGCATTTTTTATATCACTATTGGGGGCACAAAGTGCGGCTTTTTTGGTGTTTGCATTCAACACACCATGCCCCGGAGAGTATGAACCTTTCGGTCACCTATGCCCACTTTTTTTTAGAAGCCCCTTATGCCGACACCATTCGCACCACCGTTTGTATTTTACTCGGGGTACAGCCAGAACTATTGTTTTTGATCATGTTTATCGATGGCACCTATGGCGCGTTCATTCATGTTGGCGAAAATATGATCAAAGACGCCCGATTTGGCCCTTTGAACAAAATTATGCTGACCCCATCGCATCATCGGGTCCACCACGCTAGAAATCCGTTGTACATAGACCGAAACTATTGCAATTTGCTCAATATTTGGGATCGGGCCTTCGGTACCTACCAAGAAGAACGTGGGGACGTCGCCATTGAATATGGCATTACACGACCCATGGATTCAGGAAATTTTCTCGATGTCTATTTTGGTGAAATAGTAGCACTTGCCAAAGACGTATATCATGCGCCTGGTCTAAAGAACAAATTGCTATATCTCGTTAAGCCCCCTGGCTGGCATCATTCAGGAAATCACCTGACGGCGAAAATGGTTCGAGAGAACTACCTTCAAAAAATGGGGCAAGACAATTAGATTCCCGCAATCTCTTTGATTTCAGAAATAATACGGTCTCCCAGTGCATCGGCTTCCTGTTGCGATTGGGCTTCGGTGTAAATACGAATAATAGGTTCGGTGTTTGACTTTCTCAAATGGACCCAATTGTCGGGGAAGTCAATTTTTACCCCATCGATGGTTGAAATATTCTCATCTCGGTATTTTTTGGCCATCCCCTCAAGAATTCCATCCACATCTAAATCCGGAGTCAGCTGAATTTTCTTTTTCCCCATAAAATAAGAGGGATAACTAGCCCTTAGTTCGGCCACGGTTCCTCCTTTTTCCGCCATAAGCATCAAAAAAAGAGCCGTTCCCACAAGAGAATCCCTTCCGTAATGGCTTTCAGGGTAAATAATTCCCCCATTTCCCTCGCCGCCTATAATGGCTTTGTTCGCCTTCATTTTTATGACGACGTTAACCTCCCCAACGGCCGAAGCCTCATAAGAGCCCCCATGTTTTTCGGTAATATCTCGAAGCGCCCGGGAAGAGGATAGGTTCGAAACGGTACTACCAGGGGTTTTGCTTAAAACATAATCGGCACAGGCGACCAAGGTATATTCCTCTCCGAACATTTCACCATCATTACTGATAAAGGCCAAACGGTCTACATCTGGATCAACAACGATTCCGAAATCGGCTTTTTCCTCTACTACCAGATCACAGATATCCCCTAAATGTGCTTTCAAGGGTTCAGGGTTATGCGGAAAATGTCCCGTGGGCTCACAGTACAGCTCAACGACTTCAACGCCCAGGGCTTTCAATAATTTGGGAATGGCAATACCGCCGGTCGAATTCACCCCATCTACCACGACCTTGAACTTTCTTGCCCTTATAGTGTCGGCATCGACCAAAGGGAGGGCCAGCACTTCATCGATATGGATATCGATATAGGAATCATTTTTCACAATACTTCCCAAATCGTCTACTTCGGCAAATTCAAAATCTTCCTTTTCTGCAATCTCAAGTATTTTGGCGCCTTGGGCCGCATCTAAAAATTCTCCCCTCTCATTCAACAGCTTCAAGGCATTCCATTGTTTAGGATTGTGGCTTGCGGTAAGAATGATTCCGCCATCCGCCTTCTCAAGGGGAACCGCGATCTCAACCGTGGGAGTGGTCGAAAGACCCAAATCGATAACATCGATTCCGAGGCCCACCAAAGTGGAGACCACCAAATTTTGTATCATTTCCCCAGAAAGTCGCGCATCGCGGCCAATCACTACCTTAAGTTTGTTCTTTTCTGAATAATCCTTTAACCAGATTCCGTAGGAGGCGGCAAATTTTACAGCATCCAAAGGGGTCAGATTATCACCGGGCTTACCCCCTATTGTGCCTCGAATACCAGAAATGGATTTTATTAATGTCATATCTTATTCCAATGTTTGTGCAAATATAAACGGATCGCCAACAAACCTATTGCGCTTCTTTGTAAATTCGAACCGATGAATTTTCTTGCCCATATTTATCTGTCTTTCGATGATGATGAAATTGCGTTGGGCAACTTTATGGCCGATAGTATTCGAGGGAATAAATTCAAGCATCTTCCCCAAATGGTTCAAAAAGGCATCTTGTTACACCGCGAAATCGACACCTACACCGATGCCCATGCCATTCCGAAAAAAAGCAGTAAACGCCTTCATAAAAACTACAGTCACTACAGCCGTGTCATCGTCGATATCTTTTATGATCACTTCTTGGCCAAAAATTGGGAGAACTATTCAAAGGTGCCTTTAAAGATTTACGTCGATCGGTTCTATGATCTTTTGGAGGAAAATTTTGAAATGCTTCCGCAGGGGGTACAGCGCATGATGCCCTATATGATTGCGGACAATTGGTTATACAACTATTCCAAAATGAAGGGAATAGCCCGGGTTTTGAACGGAATGAATCGTAGAACCAAAAACAAGTCAAAAATGAATTTTGCGATTCTTGATCTTGAAGAACATTACGATGATTTTGAAAGCGAATTCACCGAGTTTTTTGAGGAATTGATCGTATTTTCACATCAAAAGTTTTTGTCATTGCAATGAACGACCCAAACCATAATAATATGTATCGAACCTTTCTTACCCTTCTTTCCGTCATGCTTCTTGTAAGCTGCAGAACAAATGCCCCGTCCCCCCCAACGGGATTGGTCACCGACAATGCCATGGTCGTTTCGGCCCGGGTGGAGGCCTCCAAGATCGGGTCAGACATTTTGGAGCGCGGCGGCAATGCCTTTGATGCCATGGTAGCTACAGAAATGGCACTCGCCGTGGCCTACCCTTTTGCAGGAAATTTGGGCGGAGGTGGTTTCATGGTATATCGCAAAGCGGACGGGTCGGTAGGCGGAATCGATTATCGCGAAAAGGCGCCGCTTTCGGCACACGCCGATATGTATCTGGATTCGTTGGGCAACGTCATTCCTGAAATGAGTACGGTCGGTGCCACCGCGGTGGGAGTTCCGGGAACCGTCGCCGGTGTCTACGAAGTACATAGAAAGTTGGGCTCGCTGCCCTTTGCCGAAATACTCCAACCAGTTATTGAACTGGCGGAAAAAGGGGTCGTTGTTACCGAAAAACAGTCAAAAAGATTGGAGCATTATCGGGAGCAGATGCTAGCGGTAAATGGCGATAGCCTGGCCTTTCCAGTGGTTTGCCAAGTAGGTGATACCATTAAATATACGGCACTCGCAAACACCTTGAAGAAGATAGCGGTTGAAGGGCGCGATGGCTTCTACAAAGGGGAGACCGCAAAAATTTTGGCTTCCTTCATTCAAAGCAAGGGTGGTTTCATCACCGAAGAAGATCTCGAAAAGTATGAGGCGAAATGGAGGGACCCCGTAACCTTCAACTACAAGGACTTGAAAATCATTTCCATGAGCCCACCGAGTAGCGGAGGCGTTACGATCAATCAAATTTTTAAGATGATCGAACCCGAAAACATAGGTAGATTCGGCCACAATTCCGAAAGAACCGTACAATTGTTTACCGAGGCTGCACGTCGTGCCTACGCCGACCGTAATTTCTTTTTGGGCGATCCCGATTTTGTTGAAATTCCGTTGGAAGTGATGCTGAGCGAAGATTACTTGAAAGAACGAATGGCCGATTTCTCTTGGGAAAAGGCTACAAAATCGGAAGATGTCGCCCATGGCAAAATAGAGATTGTCGAGAGTACGGAAACAACACACTACTCCATTGTCGATGCGGAAGGAAATGCCATTTCGGCCACCACCACCCTCAATGGGGGGTATGGCTCAAAGCTATATTCGAATGAACTGGGCTTCTTTTTTAACAATGAGATGGATGATTTCAGTGCAAAACCTGGAGTGCCCAACATGTTCGGACTCATCGGTGCCGAGGCCAACAGTATCGAACCCGAAAAGCGGATGTTGAGCAGTATGACTCCCACCATAGTCGAAAAAGGCGGAGAATTATATATGGTCGTTGGCACCCCAGGTGGATCGACGATCATCACCGCCGTGGCCCAGACCATTCTCAACGTGTACGAATTCAACCTGAGCATGCAAGAGGCGGTGAATGCCCCACGTTTTCATCACCAATGGTTGCCCGATATGATCATTTTCGAACCCAATGGTTTCCCTGAGGAATTAATCGAAAATTTGAAAAGCAAAGGCTATATCATCAATGAAGAACGCACCCCCATCATTGGAAAGGTAGATGCAATTCGCGTATTGCCCAACGGAAAATTCGAAGGTGGTGCCGATAAACGAGGTGATGACACTGCGGTTGGATTCTAGGGCCATGAGGTTATTGAAAACACTTCTGAAAATTCTTGGTGCCCTTGTACTTTTGATGGCCATTGGCTTTTTCGTCTTTTATCTACTGTACAATAAACCGCTACCTACTTCTGAAAAAGGTCCTAGGGCAGATACCCTCGCCAAGAAAATGTTGAAGGCGGTCAACTATGAAGCCTATCGCAATACCCGTTATTTTGAATGGACGTTCAGGGGTGAACATCGATATAAATGGGACAAGACAATGGGAATGGCCATGGTCAAATGGGATGACTATGCCGTAAACCTCAATCTTCTTGATACATCCAAAAGTACCGTGGTAAAAGGGGGAGTTGAACTTTCAGCCAAGGAATCGAAAGAAATCGTTCAAACGGCATGGGACTACTTCAATAACGATTCGTTTTGGCTGGTTGCCCCTTTCAAGGCTTTTGATTCAGGGGCAGAAAGAGGCATTGTTACTTTCGATGATGGATCTGAAGGACTCATGATCACCTATTCTTCAGGAGGTACAACACCTGGAGACTCCTATCTATGGAAGCTGCAACCCAGTGGATTTCCAGAAAGCTATTCGATGTGGGTCAAGATAATCCCCATAGGCGGAGTCAAGGCCAGTTGGGACGATTGGAAGATTATGGAAAGCGGGGTGTTCTTGCCGACCTCGCATGAAATCGGTCCGATGACACTCGATATGGGCGAGGTCAAGGCCTATAATTGATCAGAGTTCAGTCAAGTGATATTCGTTCAAAAGTACTTGCCATTGGTTCGTTTCGGTGATTTCCAATATTTTTTGGGATAGGTTTCGTTCCAGTTCGAACTGCCCCTTCGCAATTCCGAAGGCATAGAATTGCACGTCGAACTTGACCGGCAATATAGTCAATGCCGATAATGATGAATCTTGCTGAATGCGATACTTTAGAATAGGTTCATCGTATATCAAGGCCTCTATTTTATTTTGCTTTAATGCCGAAAAACCGGAAGTTACATTTTCGAATTCCTCAATATCCTTGAAAAACCGAGCCTTTAAAAATGAAAGGGTTTCGGTGTTTTTTATCGATCCCACCTTCCGCTCTTTAAATTCACTGAAACTGTCGGGGTCGTTATTCAATTGGGTAACGGTCAAACTAGAAGCGATACTCGCGGTTAGGCCTGAAATGAAAAGTAGACCTCCGAACATCAAGACCAGCGCAGCTATTTTGCCCATTCGAGTTTTGGGGGCCTTATCGCCGTACCCAACCGTGGTCAAGGTAACGGCCGACCACCAGAGTCCGTCCCAAATGCCTTTGAAGCCCGTTCTAAATTGCCCTGGGTTTTGACGACGTTCAGAAAGCCACCCCAAAAGGCCGAATGCAAATATGATGGCCAACAAAATGCCAAGGCCTTTTAAAAAGTTGAGGTTGAAGAACCCCCTCAAGAACTGCAACGCCTTTTGATACCCTGAGATTTCCGAGACGGCAATAGTCGAATTCGAGGCAAAGAAGGTATGGGTAAATTCCATTCGTTTACTTCGGGCCGCGGTAATCGTTAAAGGGTTTATACTCACATCGATTTCCCCAGCCTCCAAGGCTGAGAGCATCTTTGAAAATTGCATGGGTACCAGTTCATACCGCAGTCCGAGTTCTTCGGCCGCCAGCTTCCAAAGCCAGACATTGATACCCTCGAGTTCCGCTCCATTTTGAATAATAAACGGAGGTGCCGAAGTATACCCGACCTTCAAGATCGAATCGCTCTCGATTTGTGCGTTTGAAGGCACACAAAGCAGTAAGAGTAATATGTAAACATAGGTTTTCAAGGCGCTAAATATACAATAAATGAAAAGTTTCTATTTCATCGAATGGCTTACCTTTATATAAAAGTAAAATCCCATGAAAATAGATGTTTTAGGGCATGGCGATGTCGACAAAAACCTTGAAAAGGAAGTTTCAGAACTGTTCAATCAACTGAATCCCAATTTAAAACAACGTTCATTGAAGGAAACACTTGAAAAGTCGAACAATATTGTATTCGCCATTTGTACCCGGGATAAAAAAACAATCGGTATCGCCTCCATGGTAACTTACAAGGCAATTTCGGGCCATAAAGGCATGATCGAAGACGTTGTAGTCGACGTGGAGTTGCGCGGCAAGGGACTTGGGCGAAAACTAATGGAAAAACTATTGGAAGAAGGCCGAAAAATGAAGTTGGATGAAATTCTGTTGTTCTCTGGCCACCACAGAAAAGCGGCGATCGGTTTGTATACCAGTCTTGGGTTTAAATTAAAAGATAGCGGGCTTTACAGAATGATTATGGACTGATCAACTAGCCGCCTGCTGACTGATCTGATTTTTCAATTCTTCCATCGATTCCTGCAATTGTTTTAGCAGTCCGGTTTCGGTGGTGGCATCGACCCCAAAAGTGATTTTACTGCTAACCTCCCAGATTTCCTGAATCTGAAAAGGCTTGATTTCATAGGGCGGATAGCTTTCGTTTAACGAAATCAAGGTCACATTGTTCGAATTCGGCCTGCGAATCACTTTTTTGACAAGAACGGCATCCTCCAAAACCACCACATACATTTTATTCGGACTCACCTGATCGATATGTTCGATGGCCCTGGACAGTACCCACTCCCCCGGCCTCAAATTTGGCAACATACTATCGCCCTCGACCTGAAAGCCCCTATATGAGGCATTTCTGAACTCAGGGATCGGCAAATCGAATGCCGGTAATTCACGGTACCAACTTGCATCTGATATGTTCTGCGGGTAGCCCGCCGCAGCCTTCGCATTGACCAACACGATATTCTCGTTCTCCGATGAATCGACCGTAACAACTTTAGGTATCACGCTCACTTTAGAGGTTTCAAGATATTGTTGATCGCTTTCCCCGAACAGCCAAAGCGGATTGATCTTGAACTGCCGCAAGAGTTCGGTGACCACCTTTCCCGAAAGTTTGGTACGACCACGTTCGATATCGGCGGTCGTGCTCGAAAGGCCCAATAATTTTGCAAAATCAGCTTGGGTGTATCCCAATTCCCGACGGATATCGGTAAAGCGTTTCAGCGTCAATTCATTTTCCATAACTCTATCAGGTTGAGCGCAATCCAAACCCCAAAAAGGGTGCGACCGCATAATTGATTCAATTTCTGTTCTGAGGATTAAATACCTTCCAAATATACTAAATTTGGATTATTTCCAAAAAATATTTTGGATTATTTCCATAATTAGGAATTATTCCATATTTTTGGATTAATTACAAGCGGCAAAAATTGTAGAACGTAAAATCAGCTCTATGGAAAATTCAAAAATTTTAATCTATGACGGAAGTTTCAATGGTTTTTTGACATCCATTTATAAAGCATTTGACGAGAAGTTGGCAGTGACCGATATTCAAAAGAACAACATTGCGCAAAGAGGATTGTTCTCCGATAGCAAAACGGTATTTACGAAAATGGGAAATGCCAAACGTGTTTGGAACGGTATTCAGCGTAAAAGCCATAGTGCCATACGAAATATATATTTTGCGTTCTTAAGTGAGACCAACGGTATTGAAATGTTGCTCTATCAATACATAAGAAGTCTGTTCGTTACCGAAAATGTAAATTTGCACGGTTCTATTGACGATACGCTCTTCAGGATCAATCAACTTGCTGAGAGTGTGGCCAAGGAAAAGAAGTTTCTCGAGACATTTATACGATTTGAGCCATCGAGGGATGAAATCCGTTTTGCCAAGGTCAAACCCGATTTTGACGTACTTCCCTTGATATCTCGGCACTATCGTTTTCAATACGCGAACCGGCCTTGGATCATCTTTGACGAAAAGCGAAATTATGGGCTTTACTACAATTTGAAATCCGTTGAATTGATTTCTTTGGATAGTGAAAGACTTTTTCAAAATGAGATTGGCGAAACCAATATCAAATCATTGATTGTAAGAAAGCTACATACGCAGCCTGTTCGAAAATCAAGAAACTCATACGTTAGGGAACGGGAAGCGGTTTGACCCCCTAGTTCGAAGGTCTTTCGTATGCCCTGATTTTGGCAAAAAAATCCGTTCGCATTTTGTCGGCATCAAAAGCCTTGTAATAATAGACCTTTCGGTTGCCGTTGTCCTTCGAAGTTTTGATTTCGACTTCGGTCATCCATTCAGGGTTCAAGAATGCATTTACAATGGCCAAGTCCCATATGGTTCGCTTTGTTCTTCCCCCATCAATATGATCGTCCCATATTTTTAAAAGAAAGTCGCCCAAAAAATGATTTTCCAGTTTTTCCCTAGACTCATCGTAGTCAAAGGTCATTTGATTGGCCACGCTGACGGGAATGATATGCATTTCAACTTCCGAAAAAAGAAGATGGCTCAAGGCAAATTGGTCCATTTGACAATTGAAATCGTCTTTGCGTAGAATGCCTTTCTCAAAATCATAAGTGGTTCCCAACCAATACAATTTGATTTTGCTCGATATGCTTGGTTCGATAAATATGGCTGAAGCCACATTGGTCAATGCCCCCAAAGCAACAATATTCAGCTTTTCGCCATCTTTTTGGGCCCTGGCCTGATTGACGATTTCATAAGCCGCGGCAGAGTGTTGTGCCTGATCTCCCCAGTCAAACATGCGGGCCGCTCCTCCCCGATTCAACTTTACTTGCTTGCCCATAATGCCTAAAAGCATTTGGTTGAGTCGATGGCTGTCTTCCATCGTATTCGGCGTCGCCCAATGAGCGGTTTGCCAATGTGCGGCATTCAAAGCGGTTATTTCAACCGATGGTTCCATAAGAATGATGCTAAGGGCAAACAGGTCATCCACTTCATTCGCCGTATCCGCATCTATTAGAACCTTGGTCCTCTCTTGTGCCCCAAGCGAGGAAAACGCAAAAAGTAGACAAATCGAAAATCGTTTTATGAGCGAGTGCATAGGGTATATTTTTTGGAAAAATTTGATATCCCCTAAAAATATAAATTTATACCCTACTACTTGGTCCGCTCACCTACGAATTGGTCTCCTTTACTTTTGAAAAGTACATTGAAAGTCGTGAGACTGCCATAGATCCGTGTGATATACTGTTGCAAATCCACTTTTTCTTGATCGTCTAAATTCTTGCTCGAATTGATTTTCTGCTCCATCACACGAAGTCGATCCCGTACCATGACAATCTTATGAAAGAAGGTTGAAATAGGGATTTCCTTGTTGGAAAGTGTGGTGTCTTTCGGTTGCAATATCAGATTTCCTCCCTTCCACTTGTCGGCAATTGGTGTCAGGGAAGTAGCGTCACTCCATTTTCTTAAAATCGCTACAAGAGACTCCTCGACTTCGGAAAAACTAACGGTATCCACTTCGTCTTGTACGGCCTCGATTACTTCAAAATCCGAATCCAGATCGATAGTTTCCAATCCGTTTTCCAAAAAGGTGACCCAATAGTGGTTCGATGTGACATTGGTCACGACGCCCTTTCCAAATTCTTGATGTTCAATACGAGAACCTATTCCCAGTAACTGCATTTCAGGTGTTTTAAGTTTAGGGTATCAAAGTTAGATGCCAGCCTTCTAAATAACAAAAAGAGATTCGGTCCATTCTCTTTTTAGATGTCAAAATCGTACTTTTGCAGTTTTGCCTATTATATGACGGAATTCGAAGAAAACATTGAGGTAAAAGGGGCTCGGGTCCATAACCTGAAGAATATTGACGTTACCATTCCAAGAGAGAAATTGGTGGTGATTACCGGTCTTTCGGGAAGCGGAAAATCATCTTTGGCCTTTGATACCATATATGCCGAAGGGCAACGTCGCTATATTGAAACCTTCTCCGCCTATGCCCGTCAATTCTTGGGCGGATTGGAACGGCCCGATGTAGATAAAATCGATGGTCTTTCGCCCGTTATTGCCATAGAACAAAAAACGACTTCGAAATCACCCCGATCTACCGTTGGCACCATTACAGAAGTCTATGATTTTCTGAGACTCCTTTATGCAAGGGCCGGTGATGCCTATAGCTATAACACCGGTGAAAAAATGGTCAGTTACAGCGATGACCAGATCAAGGAACTCATCAAAACCGATTATGCCGGCAAAAAAATCAACATCCTTGCCCCGGTTATCAAATCACGAAAAGGGCATTATCGAGAACTCTTCGAACAAATTGGCAAACAAGGCTTTATTAAGGTACGTGTCGATGGTCAAATCGAGGATATTGTTAAGGGAATGAAGGTCGACCGCTACAAAACCCACGATATTGAAATTGTTATTGATCGACTGAAAGTGGGCGAAGGTGAGGAACTCGACAAAAGAATGTCCGAAACCATAAACACGGCCATGTACAGTGGTGACAATGTGCTTATGGTTTTGGAGGAAGGTCTCGATGAGCCAAGATATTTCAGTAGGGATTTGATGTGCCCATCTACGGGTATTTCATACCCTGCCCCCGAGCCCAATACATTTTCGTTTAATTCACCGAAAGGCATGTGTCCACATTGCAATGGCCTGGGCCACGTATATGAAGTCGATTTCGACAAAATATTTCCGGACAAGAAATTATCCATCAGGGCAGGTGGTATAGCTCCTTTGGGCGAGTATAAGGATTCATGGGCCTTTCGTCAGGTCGAAACCATAGGTCACCGGTACGGTTTCAAATTGAGCGATCCTATTTCTTCCATTTCTGAAGAAGCCATGCAGGTCTTGTTGCACGGGGGAAAAGATAGTTTCGAGGTCGATTCAAAAACCCTGGGCGTTAAGCGGAACTATAAAATTGACTATGAGGGTATTTCGAATTTCATCAAATCCCAGTATGAAGATTCTGGCTCGACTACGCTGAGAAGGTGGGCAAAGGATTTTATGAACAAAGAAGTATGCGGAGAATGCGACGGTGCCCGATTGAAAAAGGCCTCCCTCTATTTTAAGATCGCCGAAAAGAACATTGCCGAATTATCCCAAATGGACATCGCCGAATTGGCAGCGTTCTTCGAGGCTTTGGATGGTAAACTTATCGGCAACCAAAAAAAGATCGCCGAGGAAATCGTAAAGGAAATCCGCGCACGAATTCGTTTTTTGTTGGACGTTGGTCTAGACTACCTTTCGTTGAATCGGAGTTCGAAGTCACTTTCGGGAGGTGAAGCCCAGCGCATCCGTCTGGCCACGCAAATAGGGTCTCAATTGGTCGGAGTGCTATATATCCTTGATGAGCCCAGTATCGGCCTCCATCAGCGCGACAACAATAGGCTGATACATTCTTTGGAATCATTACGGGATATCGGCAATTCGGTCATTGTGGTAGAGCACGACCGTGACATGATCGAAAGGGCTGATCACGTCATCGATATCGGGCCCAAGGCAGGTAAACATGGCGGGGAGATAATTTCCGAAGGAAACATTGATCAACTCATAGGGCACAACACCCTGACGGCAGACTATATTTCGGGGAAAAAGGAAATTCGGGTACCCAAAAAACGCAGAAAGGGCAGCGGCCACAAAATTGTATTGTCGGGTTGTACCGGCAACAATCTCAAAAACGTCAAGGTTGAAATTCCCTTAGGCAAAATGATAGGTGTCACCGGCGTTTCAGGCAGTGGCAAATCCACACTCATCAACGAAACACTTTATCCGATCATGAATGCGCATTATTTCAATGGTGTTAAAAGGCCGATGCCCTATAAAAAGATATCCGGTCTTGAGCATATAGATAAAGTCATTGACATCAATCAATCGCCAATTGGCCGAACGCCCAGGTCTAACCCTGCCACCTATACCGGTGTTTTCAGTGAAATACGTTCATTGTTCTCGAAAACACCGGAAGCAGCCATTCGCGGCTATAAACCTGGCCGTTTTAGTTTCAATGTCAAAGGGGGTAGATGTGAAACCTGTCAAGGAGGTGGCCTAAGGGTCATTGAGATGAATTTTTTACCGGATGTATATGTGGACTGCGAAACCTGCAACGGCAAGCGTTTCAACCGCGAGACATTGGAAATCAGATACAAGGGCAAGTCAATTGCCGATGTACTTGAGATGACTATTAACGAGGCGGTCGATTTTTTTGGGAACATTCCAAAAATCCATAGAAAATTAAAGACAATACAAGATGTGGGGCTTGGCTATATTTCCTTAGGGCAGCAGTCCACTACCCTATCGGGCGGAGAAGCTCAAAGGGTTAAGCTCGCCACCGAGCTTTCCAAAAGGGATACAGGCAATACTTTTTATATACTTGACGAGCCTACAACGGGTCTTCACTTCGAGGATATTCGTGTACTAATGGAAGTTTTGAACAAATTGGCGGACAAAGGAAATACGGTTCTGGTCATAGAACATAATATGGATGTCATTAAAATGGTGGACCATATCATCGATATTGGTTATGAAGGCGGTCGTGGTGGGGGCATGATTGTTGCAATCGGTACCCCAGAAGAAGTTGCAAAAGACAATAAAAGTTATACAGCCAAGTTCTTAAAGAACGAACTTAACCCCAAAAGAATATTGACACCAGCGGACTAACTATTTAATCAAACAGCGATTCTATGAGGAGCGAAAGAAATTACAAAGGGTGGAACGAAATCAAAACCAATGATTCATGGGCCATTTTCAAGATTATGGGCGAATTTGTAAATGGTTATGAAAAGATGAGTGCCATAGGGCCATGTGTTTCCATTTTCGGTTCTGCCCGTTCGAAAGCCGGCAGTAAATATTATCAGCTGGCCGTCGATATTGCCCAAAGTATTTCAGATGCGGGATATGGTATTATAACCGGTGGTGGACCCGGTATCATGGAAGCGGGCAATCGCGGTGCAAATCTTGCGGGTGGCACATCGGTAGGGCTGAATATCGACTTGCCCTTTGAACAACATGATAATCCGTATATCGATAGTGACAAAAGCTTGGATTTCGACTATTTTTTTGTTCGAAAGGTGATGTTCGTAAAATACTCCCAAGGTTTTGTTGTCATGCCCGGAGGTTTTGGAACTTTGGATGAACTCTTCGAGGCCATTACCTTGATACAGACCAATAAAATCGAAAAATTTCCCATCATCTTGGTGGGGAGTGAGTTTTGGGAAGGTTTGGTCGATTGGATTAAAGATACCATGCTCAAAGCCGGGAATATCAGCGAGCATGACCTAGACCTGGTCCGACTTGTTGATTCCAAAGAGGAGGTGGTGCAAATTATCGATGCATTCTACAAAGGACACCAACTGAGCCCTAACTTTTAATCAAAATTCCTTGAAGGTAACTGATTACATGCCGAACTTGATTTGCGCACTTCTTTTGTTGTTCGCTTATGGTGTAGGGCATGGTCAACATTCAAATTTGATTACCGCTAGATTAAATGGAGAGACGAAGGTAATCAACATACAACAGGAGTTTGAATACAAGAATACTTCCAAATACTCCCTGGGCATATTGTATTTCAATGATTGGGCGCACGCCTATTCCAACAAAAATACGGGGCTGGCCAAACGTTTTGCCGAAGAGTTCAAAAGGAGCCTTCATTTGGCAAAAAAGAAAGAGCGCGGGTATACCGAAATTTTAACCGTCGTCGATGATCAGTATAGAGGGTTGCGCTTAGAGCGCACCACTGAAATGGATATTCTCAAAATCTATTTGAATGAACCCTTGCATCCTGGTGAATCGGTTAAATTGTTCATTACTTATAATGTCAAACTCCCGCCTAACAAATTTACACCCTATGGCTACGGTGCCGACGGTAGTTATTACTTGAAAGATTGGTATTTGACACCTGCGGTCTACGACGGCAAGTGGCATTTATACTCCAATAAGAACCTTGAGGACCTGTACACAGATGTTGCCGAAACAACGATCAATCTGATCTGCCCGGGAGGTCTTTTCGTGGAATCGAATTTCAAGGTGTTGGGCAATACCCAATTCCCCAACGGGCAACAGATACAATTAAGCGGAGAGAACCAAAAAAGTGGTGAGATAATCCTGACCCCTACCAAAAGATTTGGCACCCACGTCAACAACTATTTGACGGTCACCACTGATATTGAAGCAAAGCGCTATGATGAAATTTCGCAAGGGCTGTCTATAGAAAGAGTCTCCAAGTTTATGGTCGAAAACCTGGGGAGCTACCCGCATAGAGACCTTTTGGTAAGCGAACTGGAGTACAATAAGAACCCCTTGTACGGTATCAATCAATTGCCCTCTTTCATCAGACCTTACGATGAGCAATTTCAATTCGAGATGAAATTCTTGAAGACCGCGTTGCACGTCATGTTGAACGAATCGTTGTTCCTGAATCCCAGAAAGGAAAAATGGCTGAGCGATGCCATCGCCAATTACCTTATGATCATGTACGTTGAAGAGTTTTATCCTGAGCAGAAGTTATTGGGTAAATTGAGCAAGATATGGGGTATACGCGGCTTTCATTTGGCCAAATTGGATTTCAATGAGCAATATCCGTTGTTGTATATGCTTATGGCCCGAAAGAATATTGACCAGCCCTTGACGGTACCCAACGACTCGCTTCTCAAATTCAATCAAAAGATTGCCAATAAATATAAGGCGGGTCTAGGTCTTGCCTATTTGGCGAATTATGTGGGAAAGGAAAAGGTCGATGAGGGCATCAAGACCTTTTATAAATATTACAAGTTAAAGGAGGTCAAAAACATTGACTTCGAATCGATCATGAAGCGGTCGGTCAATCAGGACATAGATTGGTTCTTCAGGGAATATGTTTCAACCGATGAACGCATTGATTTCAAAATCAAGAAAATCGAAAAAGAAAAAGATACACTCAAAATAACCCTTAAGAACAAGACAGGAACGAACGTACCTATTTCGCTCTTCGGGCTGAAAAAAGACTCTGTAGTGTCCAAATATTGGTTCTCAGGCATTAAGACGGACAGTACCATCTCGATTCCAAGAAATGATGAAGAACGATTGGTCTTGAACTATGACCAAAAAATTCCCGAGTTCAATCAGCGCGATAATTGGAAAACGCTAGGAGGGTTTTTATCGGGCAACAAAAAGTTGAAATTTACATTTTTCAAAGATGCGGAAGACCCTTATTACAATCAAGTGTTCTATGTGCCCGTTCTAAATTTCAACATTTATGACGGATGGTCTCCGGGGCTTCGAATTTACAACAAGACCTTGCTTGAACGGCCCTTTGTATATGATTTCGCACCTTCATATGCCACCCGTGATAAGTCATTTGTTGGCTATGGCCGGTTCAATTATCGCCAATATCATAGAAAAAGTGGTCATTATTTGACCAATTATCGAATAGGTGCCTCAACGGCCCATTTTAATGTGAACTCGAGATATTCAACCGTTACCCCTTCCATCTCCTTCGCCTGGCGCCCGAAAAATTTAATCTCCAATAAACGCCAGGTCTTGAATTTCAGGTATGTGAATGTTTTTCGAACCATTGACGAAAGCCTTGGCGATTTGGAAACAGATCCGGACTATAGTGTTTTTAATGCCCGATATGTCAACGTCAACAACGGCATCATAGATTTTTCATCATGGTCTTTGGATGCCCAAATTGCCGGTAATTTTTCAAAACTGGCCTTCGAATGGGAATACCGCAAACTCTTTCAAAACAATAGACAATTGAACCTACGGTTTTTTGCCGGAAAGTTCCTGAGGAACAAAACCAACCCGAACAGCAATTTTTTCGACTTTGCGCTTGACAGGCCCACCGACTATCTCTTTGATTACAGTTATTTGGGGCGTTCTGAAGATTCAGGCATTTATAGTCAACAAATCATTATTGCCGAAGGCGGGTTTAAGTCCTTTCTCGATGAGGAATTCAGATTTTCGAACAATTGGCTCACAACCGCCAATGCGAGTGTAAACCTATGGCGGTGGATCGAGGTTTACGGTGATATTGGTCTGGTAAAGAACAAGGGGCAATCTGAAAAATTTGTTTACGATTCGGGTGTTCGTCTTAATCTGGTAACGGATTATTTCGAACTCTACTTTCCAATGTACTCCAACAATGGCTGGGAGGTCTCCCAGCCCGATTATGGGGAAAAAATCCGGTTTATCGTTACGCTCGATATTAAAACGCTGACAGGCCTCTTTACCCGAAAATGGTTTTAGAGGTCATTGCTAGATTCTCAATAAGAAGAGCTTCTTAAACAAGATATATAACAAATTAGCATTTTTTTGGTTATATAATTATGAATATTTCAATGATTATCGTGTGCAGCTCATTGACAAATACCAATTGATCTCCTACTTTTGCAATGCGTAAAATGAACAAGTGAAAGCCCCTTCGAAAACCAGTAATGAAATATCCTTTGAAGACTTTAGAAGCCAAATTCTAAAGGACTACAGGATTGCCTTTACCAGCAGAACATGTAGCCTCTTGGGCCGCAGGGAAGTTTTGACCGGCAAGGCTAAATTCGGAATTTTTGGCGACGGCAAGGAGTTGCCGCAATTGGCGATGGCGCGAAGCTTCAAGGATGGTGATTTTAGAAGCGGCTATTACAGGGATCAGACTTTCATGATGGCCCTGGGCCTTTTAAGCCCTAAACAACTTTTTCATGGGCTATACGCAACCACCGATATCGAAAAGGAACCGATGAGCGCGGGTAGGCAAATGGGCGGACACTACGTAACCCACAGCCTTAACGACAATGGAAGCTGGAAGAACCTCACCAAACAAAAGAACAGCAGTGCCGATATTTCTTGTACGGCGGGGCAAATGCCAAGATTATTAGGTTTGGCACAAGCCTCCAAAATTTATAGGGAACTGGATAATCTCGATGCTTCAAATTTTTCGAAAAAGGGAAATGAGGTCGCCTGGGGCACAATAGGCAATGCCAGTACGAGCGAGGGTATGTTTTTAGAAACGGTCAATGCCGCCGGTGTTCTTCAAGTGCCTATGGTCATCAGCATATGGGATGATGAATATGGTATTTCTGTACCCAGCGAATATCATACTACGGGAGAAGATATTTCTCGAATGTTGAGCGGATTTCAACGAGACGAGACGACCAAGGGCTATGAGTTGCTAAAGGTCAACGGGTGGGATTATACGGCACTTATGCACACCTTCGAAAATGCCGCCGATATGGCACGGGAAAATCATATTCCCGTTATTATACATGTGGTAGAGTTGACACAACCACAGGGCCATTCGACTTCCGGTTCCCATGAGCGCTATAAAAGTGAGGAACGACTGAATTGGGAACGCGACAATGATTGCAATAAACGCTTCCGCGAATGGATCCTCGAATCAAAAATAGCTACGGAAGAAGAGTTGGTCGAAATGGAGAAATCCATCAAAATGAATGTACGTTCGGCAAAAAAAGAGGCTTGGTCAGAGTTTTTGGAAGTTCAAAAACTACAGAAAAGGGAATTGGCAAACCTTCTTACTGCAGCAGCTTCCAAGAGTGTAAATAAAGATCAACTGACCCGGGTCAAAAACGACCTGATTGCCATCGAAGAGCCTATTAAAAAGGATCTGGCCTCCCATTCAAGAAAAGCGATGCGTTTTCTATTAGGTGAACATTTTCCCGAGAAAACGGCACTAAGTGATTGGATATCGAAGTTTCTGAACGATACACAGCCCTTATACAGCGAATCTTTATATAGCGAACTGCCCAACAAGGCAACCAACGTGCAGGCGATACTGCCAACCTACGATTCCCAGGCCGAGATGGTGGACGGAAGAATTATTTTGCGCGACAATTTCGATAAGCTTTTCGCCAAGTATCCCGAAATATTGATTTTTGGGGAGGACAGTGGTGCCATAGGCGATGTAAACCAAGGCCTTGAAGGCTTGCAAAAGAAATATGGGAAAACTCGGGTATGTGATACAGGCATACGTGAGACCACTATTGTTGGCCAAGGTATCGGACTGGCCCTAAGGGGATTGCGACCAATAGCCGAGATTCAATATCTTGACTATATTTTTTACGCACTTGCCACTTTAACCGATGACTTGGCGACCCTTCGCTACCGCACCGTAGGTAAGCAAAAGGCCCCTCTTATAGTGCGTACCCGTGGCCATAGATTGGAAGGTATTTGGCATTCGGGTTCCCCCATGGGCGGTCTCATACATGTATTGCGGGGAATGTATATTGTGTGTCCGAGAAATATGACGCAAGCGGCCGGTTTCTATAATACCCTGATGAAAAGTGATGAGCCTGCCCTGGTCATTGAAAGCCTAAATGGTTACCGACTTAAGGAAAAAATGCCCGAAAACCTCGGCGAATTTTGCACACCGATCGGGGTGGTCGAAACCTTGAAGGAAGGAAGTGATCTCACCCTACTTTCTTACGGATCCACTATGCGCATTGTGCTCAAAGCGGCAAAAGATCTGGCCGAAGTGGGAATCGACGCCGAAGTAATCGATGCCCAAACCCTTTTGCCTTTTGATATCGCACATGATGTTCTTAAAAGTCTTGAAAAGACGAATAGACTCTTGGTAATCGATGAAGACGTTCCTGGTGGATGCTCCGCCTATTTGGTACAAGAAATAATCGAGAAACAAGGGGGCTATGACCATTTGGATAGTGCCCCTCAAACACTATCGGCCAAAGCCCATCGGCCCGCTTATGGTACCGACGGCGATTACTTTTCCAAACCCAATGCCGAAGATGTTTTTGAAAGGGCCTATGCCATTATGCATGAAGCCGATCCGGAAAACTTTCCGCAATTGCGTTAATTGAAAAAATCCCGCAAAGAGCGGGATTTTTCATAGGTCGTTCCATTAATTTTTGATTTCTTTTTTCGGCTCTTTTATGGCCGGTTTCAACGGATTGCCGTCGGCATCGATTTCTATGATCGCATCAAAACCAAGTTGGTCCAGTTTGTCGACAATCTTTGCCCGATCACCTACCATAAACCAATTCACGTCATCAGGACTGACAATGGATTTGCTCACCGAGTGAACATCCTCCAAAGAAAGATTACGAACACTTTGATCATATTTTTGATAATAATCATCGGGCAGTTCATATCGGACCAAATTCGCAACTGAATTATTTACGGAGGCATTGGTCTCCCATTGGCCCGGTAACTTCAATACTTGATTCGTCTTTACCTTATCCAGTTCTTCCTTGGTGGCCGGTCTCGTAGTGACAAAATCCAAGATTTCTTTTCGAAGCTCGGTAACTGACTCAGCCGATTTGTCCGTCTGTACCGGAGCATAGACCAAAAATGGGCGCTCTTGGTTCGCCCCCATCACCAAACCACCCGCGCCATAGGCCCAATGTTTATCTTCGCGCAAATTCATATTGATACGGGAGGTAAAGTCGCCGCCCAAAATACTTACCATTTGTTCCAGGGCAATCTCCGACACCTCACCGTATTTCTTTGTAAGATGGCCGGCAATGATAATGGATTGTTGAGATTCTGGACGGTCGATCAGATATAAGGTATTCTTTGTGTTTACCTTGGGCTTACCAAAGGTCATTTCAGGTACATCGCCCTTTTTCCACTTACCTAAAGACTTTTCGAGCTTTGCCTTTAAATCGGCCATCTCAACATCTCCGGTGACCACCAAGGTTGCCTTGTTCGGCTTTATCCAGGTATTATAAAAATCAAGAACATCTTCGCGGGTCAATTTTTCGACCGTATCTTCATAACCGGTACCGGTATAAGGGTTGCTATAGGGATGGCCCTCCCCATACAAATACTTGTTCATTACCCTTAGCGCCATCGGAAATGGCTGCGACTTTTCCTTTTTAATGTTGTTGATCTGCTCGGTTTTCAACCGCTCGAACTCCTTTTCAGGAAAAGATGGATTCAACACAACATCGGCAAAAAGATCCAAACTGGCATCAAGGCTAGGTTTCAAGGTATTTAGATAAATATTCGAATTATCTTGATTTGAAAACGTATAAAGATTGGCCCCCAGTAATTGTAGCTTTTCGTTGATCTCGAGCGAGGTCATCTCCTTTGTTCCCTCATCCATAAGATTCATGGCAAGCGAAGCCGTACCAGGGCTTGCCAAGTGGTCGGTTTTGTATCCGGCATCGATCATAAGATTCATCACGATTGTAGGCACACCCGTTCTTTTGGCAAGCACAATGTTCAATCCGTTCGACAGTTTCGCTCTTTCCAATTCAGGGAATTTTGAACTTTTTGGCGCTCCCAGATCCGGTAATTTTGAACGGTCTACCGTACTATCCTGAACCGAATATTCTGGAAACGGATTGCACACTAAAACGTGCTTTCCTTGGGTCAACCATTTTTGCGCGGTGGCCTTAATATCTTCTATCGTTGCCTCTTCGACAAACTTGAGCATTTTCTTATAATAGGAGGCATCGCCAAAATACGTATGGTTCGATGCCAAAATGTCGGAAACCCCTCCGAATCCCCCTATGCGTTCAAGTCCTTTGATAAAGCTTGCAAAATAGGCGGCCTTCACTCTTTTCAGTTCCGCTTCGGTCGGTCCGTCTGTAACGAGCTTTTGAATTTCATTTTCCAAGATTGCCTTTACGGCATCTGCATCCCCTCCCGGCTTAACATTCGCCCATGCAATAAAATTACTCGCTATCTCGCTCGATGACTGAAACGAAACCACAGAGCTGGCCGTTTGATCTTCATAGACCAGCTTTTTATACAGCCTTGAGTTTTTTCCACTGGTCAAAATCGCAGAAATCAAATCAAAATGAAGATCTTCCCGGTCCCCAAATTGTGGTGTATTCCATGCGAACAATATTCTTGTTTCGGGCACCCTATCCTCATAAACTTGATATGTATCACCACTGAGTGCAGGAATATTGACCTCATGTCTGGTAATCGTTGGGCCCGAGGGAATGTCACCGAAATACTTTAGCACTTTTTGGTGCACCTCTTTCGGGTCGATGTCCCCAGCTACTGCAATAACGGCATTGGCGGCACCATAATATGCCTTGAACCATTCTTGTACATCTTCTAACGAGGCGGCGTTCAAATCTTCCATTTCCCCAATGACCGTCCATGAATACGGATGGCCTTTTGGGTTCATTGCCTTGGTGATCAAACCATACTGCTTGCCGTAGGGCTGATTTTCGCCTTGCCTTTTCTCATTCTGAACGACCCCCCGTTGCTCATCCAATTTGGCCTGGTCAATCGCTCCAAGAAGGTGTCCCATACGATCGGATTCCAAAAACAAAACCTGATCAAGGGCCGAGACCGGAACATTTTGAAAATAGTTCGTCCGGTCTTTGTTGGTCGTACCATTTAAGTCGGTACCGCCAATTCGTTCCAAGGCCTGAAAATAGTCATCATTGAAATTTTCACTGCCATTGAACATCAAATGTTCGAACAAGTGCGCAAAACCGCTCTTGCCCGGCTTTTCGTTTTTCGATCCGACATGATACCACATATTCACCGCAACAATTGGCGCTTTGTGGTCTTCATGTACCAATAAGGTCAATCCATTGGGAAGAACGAACTTCTCATGTGGAATATCGATCTGATCGGCTTTGAACTCGAAATTTTGTGCATACTGTAATTGACAGCATAGCAATAGAATCGTAAAAGAAAGTAATCGTTTTTTCATGATTGATGAATTTTTAGTGTTCTACCCAAATATAGGTCTTGCCACCTTGACCCACAATATTTTATGATTTCTTAAACAATTGTGAGAGACGCTTTTTCTATCCGTACAATTGTGCTAAGTTCGTTTGATCAAATCATGTCGGCATAAACCTGGGGAATGAAGGAATTACTCAAAAGCAAGTACGGAATTGAAGATGCCCGGCTCAGCAAAATGGAGGGCTATGATAGCACCAATTACAAGGTAGAAACCGGGAAATCGGTCTTTGTGTTAAAGAAGTATGGGTATTCTGAAGAGGATTTGGCCCTTTTGAATGCGGAAAACAAAATTTTGGAATCACTTAGGGAGTTGGAAAACGAGGAATTTCCCAATGCAATCCCAACCTTGGATGGTAAACCCTTACTTCTTGACCAGGGTCATATCTATCGCATGCTCAGCTACGTCGAAGGACGTTTTCTTGGCGATATTGAGCACACCTCAACGCTACTGGGCTCATTTGGGGCTTTTCTTGGGAAGCTCGACAAGACTATTCACACGATCTACGAACCTGCAATACGGGCTAAGGTTACGCAATGGGATTTGCAATATTTCAAATTGAACCATAAGTTTTTGAAATTCATTCCGGACCCCAAAGACCGCAATCTAGTCGATTATTTCTTTTTGCAATTTGACGAAAGAATATATCCAAAGCAGCATAATTTGAGAAAAGGTGTCATACACAATGATGCCAACGATTGGAATGTTTTGACCAAAGATGGAGAAGTTTCGGGCATCATCGATTTTGGTGATATGGGCCATTCCTGGGTCATCAACGAAATTGCCGTTGCCCTGACCTATGTGATGATGGAAAAGGAAAACCCCTTGGAGGTCGCCTCAGAGGTTATCAAAGCTTATCATGAAGTGTTTCCACTTGAGGAAATCGAAGTGGAAGTGCTTTATTATCTAGTGGCAGCCCGACTATGCACCAGTGTTTGTAACTCGGCCTACACCAAAACATTGAAGCCAGACTCTGAATACATTACTGTAAGTGAGAGACCGGCCTGGAACCTACTGAAGAAATGGATCGGCATCAACCCTATCAAGGCCACGGACATCTTTAGAAATGCTGTTGGACTCCAACCGACAATAAAAAAACCCATAGGGCAAGAAATCAAACAACGGAATGGCCAAATGGGAAAAACGCTTTCCTTGAGCTACGAAAAACCCATTCAAATGAATCGGTCGGCCTTTCAGTATATGTATGACGAAGACGGAAACACATTTTTGGATGCCTATAACAATATTATGTTGGCTGGGCATTGTCACCCTCATGTCGTACGTGCCGGGCAAAGGGCAATGGCCAAATTGAATACCAACACGCGGTACATCTACGAAATACTTCAAGACTATGCAGAACGCCTTTTGGCAAAGTTCCCAAAGAACCTCGATAAAATTCTCTTTGTCAATTCAGGTAGTGCCGCTACCGACCTTGGACTGAGAATGGCATTTCAACATACCAAAAAGAAAAAGATATTGACCTTGGAACACGGCTATCACGGTAATACGAAATTGGCCATTGATGTTAGCCACTATAAATATGCGCATTCCAAGGGGCCTGGCCAAATGGACTTTGTTTTAAAAACTCCGATGCCCAAAGCCTATGGGTCGGGTTATGGCAATGACGGTGAAGCAGGGAATTATTTTACCGACCTAACATCTTCAACAATAACCGAAAACAGAGATGACATTGCCGCCTTTATTGCAGAACCCATCATGGGTTGTGGAGGGCAGGTGCCCTTGGCGAAGGGTTATCTCGAAAATATTTACCCAAGAATTCGCGCCCAAGGCGGTATTTGCATTAGCGATGAGGTACAGGTGGGTTTTGGTAGATTGGGGGAATTTTTCTGGGGGTTTGAAATGCACAATGTCGTTCCTGATATGGTCATTTTAGGCAAGCCCATGGGCAACGGGCACCCCATAGGGGCAGTGGTGACCACCGCTGAAATAGCCGCGAGTTTTGACGGCGGACCGGAATTTTTCAGTTCATTTGGCGGAAATCCGGTGTCATGCGCGATTGGTAATGCAGTGTTGCAGGTCATCGATGATGAAAATCTTCAAGAACATGCAAAACAAGTGGGAAATTATTTTATGAAGGAGTTGGTCAAATTGCAAATCAAACATCCCTGTATCGTCGATATTAGAGGTTCGGGACTCTTCATCGGAGTTGAAATAATGGGGCCAACCGGAAAGCCTGGCACCAAACTGGCCTCCGAAATCAAAAACCACCTACGGGAAAACCATATATTGATCGGTACCGATGGTCCTCATAACAACGTTTTGAAAACAAAACCGCCGCTATCGTTTACGACTGAAGACGCGGATGTAGTGTGCACTGCCATTGATACTTTTCTTGATCAACGAATGTTTAAAACCAAAGAAAAGTAATCAGATAATTTTTGCCAAAAGTTCTTTGAGCAGATCGGATTGGGAAATATTGGTTGCCCCAACCCCTTTTCCCTTCAGGTCCAATTCGCGCAACCCTGAAATAATGGCACTTACTTTTTTCATCGGGTAATTTCTGGCCGCCGTCTGAAATTCCCCGACAAAATACGGATTGATACGCAAGGCGCTGGCTACGTTTCTCGGTGAATGGTCGTTCAAACCGTGATACTGTAACAACTGTGAAAAAAAGCTGTGCAACAGACTTATCGTCAACACGAACGGATTGCCCTTCGGATTTTGGGCAAAGTAATTGACGATTCGAGTCGCCTTTGTAATATTTCGTTCGCCAATTGCCTTCTTCAGCTCAAAATTGTTGAAATCTTTACTGATACCGACATGTTCTTCGATCAATTCAGGGCTAATCTCGGTTTCTTTGGGCAAGATCAATTGTAACTTTTCCAGTTCTTTGTTTACCCGACCAAGATCGGTACCCAAAAACTCGACCAACAAGACAGATGCCTTATGTGAAATGCTATACCCTCTTGAAATCAAGGTTTGGCGGATCCAATCAGAGACCTGGTTGTCGTACAACTTTTTACTCTCAAAAATCACCCCTGTTTTTTTGATTGCCTTGTAGAGTTTTTTGCGTTTATCCAGTTTTTTATACTTATAGCAAATCACCAAAACCGATGTCGGTTGCGGGTTTTCAACATAACTGGTCAGGTTCTCAATGGTTCTTGACAGATGTTGGGCTTCCTTGACGATGATGACTTGCCGTTCTGCCATCATCGGAAAACGCTTGGCATTTGATACTATTTCCACAATACCGACATCCTTCCCATAAAGCACCATTTGGTTGAAGCCCTTTTCGGCCTCCGAGAGCAGGTTGTTCTCAATGAAGTCGGCAATGACATCGATATAGTAGGGCTCTTCCCCGAAGAGAAAATAAACAGGTTTGATGTTGCCGGCGGTAATATCTTTAATAATGTCGTTTACTTCGTTCATCCAAAAAAATTCATGAAATTTGCCCTTGAAGCCATCATGCAAAAACTCAATTTTCCCACCTACGATTTTCGGTTTAAAAGTAGCGAAAATAAAGTCCTGATTTTCGATGTGGTCCGCAAAAAATTTGTGTCATTGCAACCCGAGGAGTGGGTAAGGCAGCACGTAATCCACTTTTTGGTGTTCGACAAGCAATATCCCCTGGGCCATATCAATGTGGAAAAACAGCTTTCGGTCAATAAGTTGCGAAAAAGGTACGATATCGTGGTGTACCAAAAAACGGGAAAGATTCATCTTCTTGTTGAATGCAAAGCGCCGACGGTCAAAATTACCCAAGAGACCTTTGATCAAATTGCCCGATATAACCTAGCCGTCGATGCCAAATATTTGATGGTCACAAACGGATTGGAAAGTTATTATTGCCAATTGGACTACAAGGAAGAAAAATATTCCTTTTTAAAACAAATTCCTGATTTTAGCCGTTAATTTGCCTTCATCTTGAGAATAGCCGTCGTCATATTGAATTGGAATGGAAAGGTCTTGTTGCAAAAGTACCTTCCAACGGTTATCGAAAATTCTGGGAAAGCCGACATTTACGTCATCGACAATGCCTCATCTGATGACTCGGTGCCCTATATTCAAGAAAACCATCCTACTGTCAATATTATTCGGAACGACAAAAATCTGGGCTTCGCAGGTGGCTATAACGAAGGGTTGAAATCGATAAGTGCTGAAATATACTGTCTCTTGAACTCTGATGTTGAGGTAACCCCAGGCTGGCTTGAACCAATACCCAATATCTTTGACACAAAAGATAAGGTAGCCATCATTCAACCAAAGATATTGGACCTGAACAAAAGGGAGTATTTTGAGTATGCAGGAGCGGCCGGTGGTTATATTGATCGCTTTGGCTACCCATTTTGCAGGGGTCGCATTTTTCAAGCTTTGGAGAAAGATAACGGCCAATATGACGATGACCGCGAAATATTTTGGGCCACGGGAGCCTGTATGTTCATTAAAAAGGAGGTTTTCGAAGAACTCAAGGGTTTCGATGCCGACTATTTTGCCCATCAAGAAGAGGTCGATCTCTGCTGGGGTGCCCAAAACTTGGGCTATAAGGTTTATTACACCTCGCAGTCACATGTATACCATTTGGGAGGGTTCACATTGAGCAATATGAACCCAAAGAAGACCTATCTCAATTTTAGAAATTCCTTGTTTTCGATTACGAAGAACCTTCCCCGAAGAAAGGCCTTTTCAATTATTTTTGTGCGATTGATTCTAGACGGGGTCGCCGCGTTACGGTTCACGGTACAGTTCAAATTCAATCACTGCTTGGCCATTTTGCGCGCTCACCTTAGTTTTTATCGGCAATTCGGAAAGATGTACCGAAAGCGTGAAAAAGCCAATTTTATGATAAAATACTACATTACAAAATCCATTGTGTGGTCACATTTCGTACATCAGGTAGATAAATTCAGTGCTTTAGTAAAAGATTAACTAATTTTGGAAAACTTAGGGATTGTGATCATTTAGCTTTGCAATCGATTTCCCGACCCTTTGAACAAAACAAATAGCAAACATTAATACAAGAACTTATCACCATGAAAAAAATCATTTTAGGCTGCTTAGGATTGACCCTTTTATTGGGGTCTTGTGTATCACAAAAGAAATTCAAGGATCTTGAGGCCAAAGCCAAAGAAACACAAGATTTATTGAACTCTGCGACCGTAAAGTTGAACGATTGTTTGGAGGAAAAAGCGACGGCATCTTCAAAATTGAAGACTTTGGAAGATCAAAATGCGTTCTTGAAGGCCAACAATCAAGAATTGATCAACAATATGGGCAACTTGACCACTTTGACCACAAAAGGTGCAGAGAACCTCGAGAAATCTTTGGAAAGCCTGAAGGAAAAAGATCTTACCATACGCAAATTGCAGGATGCCATAACAAGAAGGGATTCCGTAAACCTTTCATTGGTACAGAGCCTAAAAGGTGTTCTCGGAAATCTTGATGACGAGGATATCGAAATCAGTGTCGAAAAAGGAGTGGTTTTCGTTTCGATTTCAGATAAGCTGTTGTTTAGCAGTGGAAGCTACAATGTGACCAGCAGGGCAAAAGAAGTATTGGGCAAAGTTGCGCAAGTGGTGAACAACAAGCCCGATTTCGAATTTATGGTTGAAGGCCATACCGATGATGTGCCTTACCGCAAGCCACCACTTCTTGATAACTGGGACCTGAGCGTTAAGCGGGCCACGGCCGTTGTTCGTGTGCTTCAAAACGATTATAACGTTGATCCGAAAAGGATGACCGCAGCAGGTCGAGCCGAATACGTACCCGTTTCACAATCGGAAAAATCAAAGAACAGAAGAACGCGAATCGTCGTACTTCCGAAAATCGATCAGTTCTATAGCATGATCGAAGAAGGCATGAAAGATCCGGCAATCAATAACTAATTGATTTCCATCGAAAAAAACCGTCCACTAATTTAGTCGGACGGTTTTTTTATGTGCATTTAGAAGGTGTTAAATGTGAAACCTGCGCCGGCGACCGGTGCAAGAAATATAAAACCCCCCCCCTCTCACTTCAGTCTTTAATCCCCTAAAGAACATCCAAGCTTCCCTTGCCTTCACGGATGACCTCAGGTTCATGGCCAGAAAGGTCGATTACGGTAGATGCCACGTTC
The DNA here is from genome assembly GCA_965215845.1 of Aurantibacter sp. GTDB lineage: Bacteria > Bacteroidota > Bacteroidia > Flavobacteriales > Flavobacteriaceae > Aurantibacter_A. The sequence continues at coordinate 240,207 of CBDCEL010000003.1, read as the reverse complement.
CCACCATAGCCGCCATCGATGACCATGTCGACCAGCTTGTTCCATTTCTCGAATATCAACTCGGGATCGGTCGTATATTCCAAAAGCTCATCTTCATCGTGAATCGAAGTGGACACAATAGGATTCCCCAAGGCCTCGACCAATGCCAGTGCAATATTGTTTTTAGGAACCCGAATACCAACGGTCTTCTTCTTTTTAAATGCCTTCGGCAGGCTGTTATTGCCCGGCAAAATAAAGGTGTATGGCCCTGGAAGAGCCCGCTTTAAAATCTTAAAGGTTGCCGTATCGATTTGACGAACATAATCAGAGAGGTTGCTTAAATCGGAACAGACAAACGACCAGTTGGCCTTTGATAATTTCACCCCCTTGATTCGCGAGAGCTGCTCAAGCGCCCTATTGTTGGTTATATCGCAGCCAAGTCCGTAAACGGTGTCCGTCGGGTAAATCACCAGACCTCCCTTGCGCAATACCTCCACCACCCTGTTGACCTGTTTCGGGTTCGGGTTTTCCTCATAGATTTTTATAAACTCGGCCATTGAAAGATTATTGGGTGCAATTTAAATTTTTATTTATTGCATGGCTATTATTTCTATCTTTGGATTATTAGATTCTCTTTATAACATATTCTACATCGGAAACCTTTCGTTTCCACTTTAAGCACCAGAACTTCTATCGGTGCAGTATTTCTATTATCACAGTTTTAATCTTATAAAGAGAAAATGAAAAACAACATAAAAATTGCCGTTATCGGCGGCACAGGGAAATCAGGGAAATATCTGATTCAAGAATTGATTAAAAAGGGCTATAACTTTAAAGTCCTGGTTCGAAATCCGGAGAACTTTAAAGTTGGGAATAATCAGGTCAAAATAGTTCACGGCAACGTTGATGACTATGAAACGGTGAAAAACCTCCTGAAAGGATGTCACGTTGTCTTAAGCGCATTGGGTTCTGGTATACCCCGCAGCAAACCGACCATCTTCACCTCTGGAACACGTAATGTTTTGAAGGCAATGAAGGAAGTAGGCCTGAAACGATATGTGCTATTGACGGGATTGAACGTGAACACTCCTTTTGATAAAAAAAGTCAGAAGACCAAGTACGCGACGGATTGGATGTACACCAATTTCCCCAAGTCGACCAAAGACCGACAAGATGAATACGACTTATTGGTCAAGAGTAATCTGGATTGGACCTTGGTCAGACTACCGCTAATAGAGCTTACGGATGAACGGCGGCAAATTGAGGCAAGTATAGATGACTGCCGTGGAGATGGTATAGGTGCCACTGATTTGGCGAATTTCCTTATCTCCCAGATAAATGATAAATCCTATATTCAAAAAGCACCTTTTCTGTTCAATATCTGATTGCAAAATACCCTAGATACTTTAGAAGCTTGGGGTTTATCTCCACCCCTATAGGGCGTTAATCGAACAACGGACTACCTATGAGATCACCTCCAATTTTGCGAACCGCAGCAACAGCTTCTTTACGTCGCCTTTTTCGAATTGGATCTCGGCCTTTTTATCATTACCGACCCCTTCGATTTTGAGTACTTTGCCTTTTCCGAAACGGGTATGGTTGACCAAAGATCCCTCGGCCAGGTTCGGATCGATGACGTTGGTATTTCCCACCGGGGTTGAAAGCTGTGGTTTGAGCTTCCTCAGCTTGCGCAATTGCGAGGCATTCGGCCCACCGCTTTTAGGCGGGGTTCCATTCTTGGGTTTCTGTTGGCGCAGTTTCGATTTGTCGACCTCGCCAAAAATGTCCGCATCTATCATGGATTTATAGCGGTATGTGTTTTCGATCGGGCTAAGGTTCTCGATATATTTCTCATCGATTTCCTCGATAAACCGACTGGGTTCGGCATCGATCAGTTTCCCCCATCGGTAGCGGGTTTGGGCATAGGTCAAATAAGCCTGTTTTTCGGCACGGGTAAGGGCCACATAGAACAGTCGTCGTTCTTCTTCAAGTTCGCTACGCGTATTCATGCTCATAGCCGAGGGAAAAAGATCTTCTTCCATTCCCACGATATAGACATATGGAAACTCCAAGCCCTTTGCCAGATGGATCGTCATCAAGGCGACCCGGTCATCATCTCCTGTTTCCTTGTCCAGATCAGTGGCCAAAGCCACATCTTCCAAAAACTCGGTAATATTACCGGTGGCATCGGCCAGCTCTTTTTGGCCCTCGACAAAATCTTTGATACCGTTCAAAAGTTCTTCGATGTTCTCCATTCGGGCAATGCCCTCGGGGGTGCCATCCTTTTTGAATTCCATCAAGATACCCGTTTTCTTGGCCACATGTTCGGCCAAGGTGAACGCATCGGCCCCTTCGTTCATGATTTGAAAACTTTGGATCATGGTCACGAAATCCTGCAGCTTTCGTTTCGTCCCAGAATTGATCTTCAGATCGATCTTATCAAGGTTTTCCATGACCTCAAAAATTGAACGGCCATAATGGTTGGCCGCAACGACCAGCTTGTCGACTGTGGTTTGGCCAATTCCGCGGGTCGGGTAATTGATAATCCGCTTAAGGGCTTCCTCATCTTTCGGATTGACCACAATTCGCAAATACGACAAGACATCCTTTATTTCCTTCCTTTGATAAAATGACAATCCCCCATAAATACGATAGGCAATATCTTTTTTCCGCAGGGCATCCTCAATGGCCCTGGATTGGGAATTTGTACGGTACAAAACGGCAAAGCTCCCGTTCAGCAGTTGTTGCTGCATTTTGTTCTCAAAAATAGAACTCGCCACAAAACGGCCTTCTTCCGCATCGGTAATACTTCGATGTATTTTTATTGCCGCTCCCTCATCATTGGCCGTCCAAACCACCTTTTCGAGTTGGTTTTTATTATTGGCGATTATCGAGTTTGCCGCATTCACAATATTCTTGGTCGAGCGATAGTTTTGTTCCAACCGATAAACGCCTACGTCGTCGTAATCCCTTTGGAAATTTAGGATATTGCTGATGTTCGCACCGCGAAATGAGTAAATACTTTGTGCATCGTCGCCTACGACACATATGTTCTGATAGCGGTCAGAAAGTGCCTTTACGATCAAATATTGTGAATGGTTGGTATCTTGATACTCGTCGACCAAAATGTACCGAAAACGATTTTGATATTTCATCAAGACTTCAGGAAAGCGCGTCAATAACTCATTGGTTCGCAAAAGCAGATCATCAAAGTCCATCGCTCCGGCCTTAAAGCAACGGTCGACATAGTTTTGATAGATCTCGCCCAAACGGGGTCGTTTTGCCATCGCATCGGCCTCCATCAATTCGGGGTTCTGAAAATATGCTTTTACCGTAATCAGGCTGTTCTTGTACGAGGATATGCGATTCTGGATCTGCTTGTACTTGTAGATATCCTTGTCAAGGCCCATTTCTTTGATAATGGAGGCTATCAAACGTTGGCTGTCTTGCGTATCGTAAATCGTGAAATTGCTCGGATAGCCCAATTTCGACCCATCGAAGCGTAGCAACTTGGCGAATACCGAATGAAAGGTGCCCATCCAAAGGTTCTTTGCCTCGGGGCCAACGAGGTCGGTAATTCTTTTCTTCATTTCCCGGGCGGCCTTATTCGTAAAGGTCAAGGCAAGAATATTGAAGGCATCGACCCCTTGGTTCATCAAATGGGCGATGCGATAGGTCAAGACCCTTGTCTTGCCGGATCCGGCACCTGCAATGACCATAAGCGGCCCATCTTTGTGTAAGACGGGGGCCTTTTGGGCATCATTGAGTTGTTCCAAATATTTTTCCAAAGAATCTACCTTATTGAAAAGCAATTGTAAATTTAGCCATTATTGGGCTTTCGGTTTCTGCCACTTCCCAATAATTATAAACAATGCCGGCCGGGTTGCATGAATTTGAATATATTAGGGGCGTAAAGCACGAAAATGATTTTAAAAGAATTTCGGTTCTGCATCTTGGTCTTTGGTTTGGGCGTTTTTTCGGCAAATGCGCAACAGAAAGAAGCAGGCCCAATCATTAAAGATCATGGGCGGGTATGGAAAGTCGACGCCGATATGCCGGTCGATCCTGAAAAACAATATAAAGTTGTTTTCGATATCATGGATTCACCGGAGGACAAAACCATCAAAAATGCTACAATCGAGACGGCGGCCCGGTTTTTGAACATGCATGCCCGGGCCGGAGTGCCCGCAGAAAATCTAAAGGCCGTTCTGGTCGTTCACAACGAGGCCTCGAAAGACCTTACCACCGACCAGGTATATAAAGACAAATATGGCGCCGAAAATCCGAATTCAGACCTGATCAGAGATTTGATGAATGCCGGCGTGCAGGTTATTTTCTGCGGCCAATCCTCTTTGTCGCGGGGTTTCCCAAAGCAAGATCTGATACCTGGGGTACAACTTTCGCTCTCGGCAATGACCGCCTTGATTACACTACAGGATGAGGGCTACCGCTTAATAAAATTTTAAATGAGACACTTATGAGAAGACTGCTTTTACTACTAATGCTGCTGACGGGCATAACAATTTTTGCCCAAGGCCCGAACCTGGAGAAAGACTATTCCGAAATTGAGGATAAGGTCATCGAATGGCGAAGGGACATTCATCAAAATCCCGAATTGGGAAATCGAGAATTCAAAACCGCGGAGAAAATTGCCAACCATTTAAAATCCCTGGGGATTGAAGTAGAGACCGGTGTCGCCCATACTGGGGTCGTCGGCCTGTTAAAAGGTGATGCCCCTGGAAAAGTGATCGCGCTTCGGGCCGATATCGATGCCCTGCCGGTAACCGAAAGAAACGACCTCCCCTTTAAGTCAACGGTGACCTCTGAATTTCTGGGGGAAAAAGTGGGCGTGATGCACGCCTGTGGCCACGATACACATACGGCAATATTAATGGGTGTGGCCGAGATTCTTTCAAAGAACAAAGATAAGATCAAGGGTACGGTCAAGTTTATCTTCCAGCCGTCGGAAGAAGGTCCACCGCCCGGTGAGGAAGGCGGGGCCCTTTTGATGGTCAAGGAAGGCGTTATGGATAACCCGAAGGTCGATGCGATTTTCGGCCTCCACATCAACTCGCAAACACCCGCCGGGATCATCCGCTATAAATCGGGGGGCATAATGGCTGCTGCCCAGAGCTTTACCATCAAAGTCAAAGGAAAGCAAAGTCACGGTTCGCAACCCTGGTCAGGAGTAGATCCCATCCTCATAAGTGCCAAAATCATCGATGGGCTTCAGACCATTATCAGTCGCGAAACCAAACTCACCGAAGAAGCTGCGGTTATCACCGTCGGGAAAATAAAAAGTGGAGTTCGTTTCAACATCATTCCCGAAAGTGCAGAGATGATCGGTACGATTCGCACGTTGGACTACGACATGAAAGACAAACTCAACAAAAGAATGGTCGAAATGGTGTCGACCATTGCCAAGGCCTATGGAGGGGAGGCGACCTGTGAAATCAAAGATGCGACCGAGATTACCTATAACGACCCTGCCCTGGTCGACCAAATGCTACCGACGATCCAGCGTGTGGCGGGCTCTGAAAATGTACAGTTGCAAAAAGCGGTCACCGGTGCCGAGGATTTTTCATATTTTCAAAAAGAAGCACCCGGATTCTTCTTTTTCTTGGGAGGAATGACCCCTGGCAACACCGAATCGTTTCCACATCATACGCCCGATTTCAAAATAGATGAAAGTGGATTGATTTTAGGCGTCAGGGCACTGACCGAAATGAGTTTGGATTATTTGAATCATTAGGTAATTCCAGTTGGGATTTGGAATTTAACATCGCCTAAATTTTCTTGTTAAGCCCATGAAATTATAAATGGAATCAGTTCTCAATTTTCTCGGAAGTATCCCTTGGTGGGCATGGATTTTAATCGTGCTCGCCCTCGTGGCCATCCGAGATATTTTCTTTCAGAAGGCACATACGATTTCACATAACTATCCAGTGGTCGGACATCTTCGCTATTGGCTAGAAAGTATCGGGCCTGAAATGCGGCAGTATTTTGTGGCCAACAACCGCGAGGAACTTCCGTTCAATCGCATCGAACGAAGTTGGATATATGCCTCGGCCAAACAAGAAAACAATTACGAGGGATTCGGAACGGACAGGGACGTCTATGCACACCAACATATCTTTATCAAAAACCAGATGTTGGCATTTAAAGTGCCCGAAGGCCATCCGAATAAAAAAGACAAAACATTTCTACCCTGCGCCAAGGTCATCGGGCAATATAATGGTCGTAAAAAACCCTTTAGACCGGCGTCGGTGATCAACGTTTCGGCCATGAGCTTTGGCAGTCTCTCGGCCGCAGCCGTCGAGGCGATGAACAAAGGCGTTCTGAAATCGGGAGCTTACCACAACACGGGCGAGGGCGGACTATCACCTTATCACAAGCAGGGTGGGGACGTGATTTTCCATTTCGGAACCGGGTATTTCGGGGTCCGTTCGAAAGATGGGAGTTTCTCCATGGAAAAAATGAAAAAATTGGTCGCGGAAAACCCGTGTATCAAGGCCGTTGAGATAAAACTATCCCAAGGAGCCAAACCGGGCAAAGGGGGGGTGCTGCCCGGCGCAAAAATAACAAAGGAAATTGCGGAAATAAGAGGTGTCGAAGTCGGGAAAGATGTATTGTCCCCAGCCACACATAAGGCATTTGGCAACATTTCGGAATTATTGAATTTGATAGAGCGAATAGCCGAAGAAACAGGATTACCAGTGGGAATAAAGGGTGCCATCGGCAAACTGGATCAGTGGGAAGAGTTGGCCGATTTGATGGTCGAAACGGGTAAGGGCCCCGATTTCATTGCCGTTGATGGCGGTGAAGGTGGAACCGGGGCAGCACCGCCAAGTTTTGCCGATCATGTATCATTACCCTGGGTCTACGGATTTTCTTCGCTCTACAAAGTCTTTCAGCATCGCAACCTGACGCAGCGTGTTGTCTTCATCGGAAGCGGCAAATTGGGTTTTCCGGCAAAGGCGGCCATGGCCTTTGCTATGGGTGTTGACTGCATCAATGTAGCACGTGAGGCCATGATGGGCATTGGGTGTATCCAGGCACAGATATGCCATACGAATCGTTGTCCGTCAGGGGTGGCCACACAAAGCAAATGGTTGCAAAAGGGAATCAATGTTCCCTTGAAATCAGATCGGTTGGCCCAATACTTTAAAACGTTCAGAAAAGAGCTGGTCGAAATCACACATGCAGCAGGCTATGAACATCCATGTCAATTTACGATGAACGATGTACAGGTCAATGTCGACGACAATGAATTGAATCGAACCTTGCGGTCTTCCTATGGCTATAACAAGACTCCGGTTGTCTTTAACGGTATGCAAGAATTGCATGAATGTCAATATTTAGGCGGTTCGGATTATCGAGAAAAGAAAGATTGATATACTTTTGTCTAAAATTTCTAAAGGTCTTTCAACGTTAATTTTCCGAAAATGCACAAAATTACTTTCTCTCTCTTGCTTTTTTTATTCGTAACGGTTTTTTCATATGGCCAGCGAAAGAGCGATTTGATACGTGAAATCGATATGCTCAAATCCCAGTTGGATTCCGTTAAGGGTGAAGTGGCGGAAGCGCGGAAAAACGAAAAAGTCAGTCTGGCCGAGGCCGAGTCGTACAAGGCCCAGGTAACCGAATTGCAAGATGCCAATGCGACCTTGATGAAGAACCTGAACAGTTTTGCGGAAGTTTCGAACAAGAATACCGCCATCGTAAACACGGCCATGGAGACCATCAAGGAGAAAGAGGCCCAAATGAAAAACATTAAGGATGCCATTGCAGGCCATGACTCGACCGCTATCGTCGTGTTGACCAATGCTAAACAGACCTTGGGCGAAAATGCCAAAATTGGCGTTGCCAACGGCGCGGTGATTATCGCATCGAAATTGGCCCCATTGTTCGGGAGCGATACGGGGACCTCGGTTACCCCAACCTCAGAAGAGTGGATCGGAAAAATCGCCAGTGTTCTAAAGGCCAATCCTGAAAGTTCCATAACCATAGAGGGTCTTAGTATGACAGGGGACTTAAAAACCCCTGCGGAGCAGGCCCTGGCCATTGAGGCCCTATTGCGCGACAAGTTCGAAATCAGTGCGGACCGCATTTTATCTCTGGGTAAAGACGGCAACTTAAAGGAAGGGGTCAACTTTAAGATCCACCCGAGATACGATTCCTTTTATACAATGGTGAAAGAGGAGATGAAGAATTAAGGTCAAAACCTTTCTAGATCGCCCTGTCATCAAGTTATCACAACTAGACTCTTACATTTGAGTCAACTTTACAGGTCACAACCACGGGGCAAAATCGATTAACAAATGCGATAACGCCAAACGCCTCTATAATAGGTGCTCAAGTAAAGAAAACCATTATCATATTTCATGTTGAATAGGGGCACTCTTGGCAGACCGGTGTCAAAGGTTGACCATCTTCTTCCCTCGTCATATGAAATAAAGACCCCTGCATTGCCACATGCAAACAAAATTTCCCTATCGCGCGGATGTGGTACGATGGTGTGAAAACCTACGAAACCGCCAATCGTTCCTCCCATAGGTTGCCAAGTTCTACCGCCATCAGTCGACCTGTGCATTATATGTCCACTTGCGACATATAAATGATCGGTTCCATCACTTCCCAGATTGACCGATAGGTGATATGCTGGGCCTCCTATCTCAGAAATCAAATTCCAATCATCGTCCGATGCTGCGTTTTCCGTCATAAAGACATGTCTAGCAGAGCTTGAAACGGCATAGGCCTTACCCGGTACGCTTTTGGAAAAAGCTATGGCACCAATAGTTCGGCTTTCATGTACCAATTCCCATTCCGGCACATTGGTCCAAGTACCATCAGACTGTCTGATGGGAGTCCTATCTGCTTGCTGGGTTCTCCTAATACCATCGTAAGCACCACCAATCAATATCATGTTAGACTCCGGGCGTTCATCTATGGCGATAGGAAGGTGGGGTTCGGAAAAGGAGACCCCAATATCAAATTCTCCAAATAAAAATAGTTCGTTGGGGTATTGAAATGCCCAAAACCCGCCATCAATTGTAGGATTGTCCAGATAAAATCTTCCGGTTCTCTTGGGATCTGCAAACGGGCGATACAGTCCACTACGAGATCCTACTGATTTCCACCGGCCACCGGCAATGTTATCAGTGGTTGACATTCTAATATAATGTTCGATTCGCGACCCCACCGCCCTATTGTTTTGAACGGCAATATCGGATCGACCGGTGACCAGGTTTAGATTAAGATTGCTGGCAGTCGAAATTTGCTCTGAAATGCCGGTACCTTCTTCGATCCATGTCTCCCCTCCATCGGTAGACCGGTAAACCCCTTCATGGGTGGCAACGTAAACGATACCTCTTTCTTCTTGCTCAAATAGTATTTTAAAATAACTACCTGGGTCAAGAGATTCTTCCTGGCTCCACGTCGCACCGCCATCATCGGTCCTAAAAAGCCTTTGAGACCCTGCCAAAACAACATTCGGGTCAAAGGGGTCTATCGCCAGACACATCTCTTCTAATCGTATATCGATTGCGAAAGGACGAAAGATATCCAAAGTCCCCCGAAAAACCCATCCCGCTTCCGTATTGAGCCCACCATTATTGTTGATATAAATCTGTTGGTTCGAGAAAAAAACTACGGTCCGGTCATCCTCGCCTTGAAGACTGCCGTCCGAATTGCGGTAGCCTAAGGCGATTCTCCCCGAAAAAGGATTTGATATGTCCGGTAAGGGCGGCGGCGGGGTCTCAAACAAAAGTGTCCATGATGACATTGCCCCAGCGGAAGTCGATTTATATATATGATTGTTCGTACATAAAAATAGGATTTGACTATTTTGGGGATCCATCACAATATCCCTTACAGCACTTGTAAAACTGGGCGGCTCCCAAGAGACCCCTCCATCGACTGACTTGAAAAAGCCGCGATCGGAAGCCACATATACCACATTCTCACTGGTTGAATCGACAAGCAATTTTCGTATTCTAAAATAGGTGTCTGCAACCAAGAGATTCCAACTTAAACCCTCATCGGTTGATTTGTAAAGATTGCTTTGATTGAAATAATAAGTCCTTGTTCTTTCTCCCCCAGCAGCATACATCACTGCAGAATTGCTTGGCGCTATGGCAATGGTCGACATGCTTAAGGGTAATAATGAATCATTTAAGGGTGCCCATGAGGTAGCAGGATAGGATCTTACATCGTTGAGTGCCCAAACTCCGGCAAAGGCGGCAACCGACAACAATCGATTGTTGTCAGATGGATCAAAAGTCAAATCGATAATCTCAGCAGCCCTGTCTCTAGGCCCAATGGATTCCCATTGGATTGTACTGCAATCCGAAGGCGGCGTTGGCCCTGGCGGAATGTCAAGTTCTGGAGGAATCGGTGGAAGGCCTAGACAGATATCGCATAGATTGCCTAAAGGCCATTGCGTCAAATTGGCCTTTGCCTTCTTTGGCATGGCATAACCAAAAGAACTTCCCATGAAATCCAATTTTTCCAATAATTCGGGCTTGAAATGACTTTCATTGAAAAAGGAAGGACACAGTATTACCGAACATAGCCTGTTACGCAGCAATTGTTGTTGTTCTGGGCCGATTGCCTTCATCAAAGGTTGCGCGTTACGCATCATATGCAGTGTATGCTGTGCCAACGGATGGGTGTTGATACCAATTAGAGCATAAAGTCCATCCCGGTCGATTCGGCCCCAGACGTAATCGGCATCAGCCCCCACTCCTGAACGGGGAACTATTGCAAAACGCTGTAAGCTTTTTTCATATCGAAACAGTCTTAACGATGCTCGTGCAATAAACCCCAATTTATCACCGTCAAATTTCAAAATCAATGTGCCCGACTTAGCTTTTGCTTTGGTACTTACCGTTGCGAAAGTCCCAGCATACCCTAGGCTACCCTTATCATCGGGGTTTTTACATTGATTTACAGGAATCATATCCTGTTCTGCTAGAAAAATGCCGATATGGCCTTTGCCTATCTTCCGGTAGATTGAAATCCCTGGATCCCAGCTATCTGAAGTATAAGTGGGCAGTACTCTATTTTTCCTTAGCGCTTGTTGGAATTCATCGGCCATTTCGTGATTTCCTTCATCAAATGTTTCCTTAAAATCCCATTTGGTTATTTCCAACGGTTTCGGATCAGGCTTGTGGTTGCCATATTTTACATTTTGTTTGTTCTTCATGGTTCAGTAGTTATTGATTCGTCGAAAATGGGGCTATGACAGCTTATACAATATACCTTCTCTTCTGAAAGCTGTTCCCTAGTTTTGTGCGAACTGTCCAAAAAACTGTATAATTCGCTTGCACCCTACACTCAATATGAAAAAGACTTACAAATCCCAATAAAAGAAAGTATAAAGAATTAATTTTCGGATTTTCTTCAAAACCTTTCGCATAATTTTTGGCTAAAATTACCGTTCTAACTGTTGTAACCGATTAACCTTACCAAAATGTCAGGAGAAGCTATTCTACAAATGTTCGGCTTTCTATTACCAGCCGTGGTGACGGGCGTCGTCGCCTTCTACTTTTTTAAGATGCACACCAAGAACGAGGAGGGTCGCCGCCGTTATATGCTGCAAAAAGACACCCAGAAAAATACATTACCTATCCGGCTTCAGGCCTACGAGCGAATGGCGTTGTTCTTGGAGCGAATCTCCATACCCAAGTTGGTCGTAAGGGTAAGTCCGAAATCGTCGGACAAGGGCGATTACGAAAACTTGTTGATACGAACCATAGAAAATGAATTCGAACATAATCTATCCCAACAGATCTATATTTCAGACGAGTGTTGGAACATCATCAAAGCGGCCAAAAGCGCCACCATTCAGATGATCCGTAAAGCAGGATTGAGCGAGACGGATTCAGCCGATAAGCTACGTGAAGATATCTTGACCGAGACCATGGACAAGACCTCACCCTCAGCTACAGCGCTATCTTTTGTGAAAAAAGAGATAGGGAATCTTTGGTAGACACAAATGCAAAGGCAGATATCATGTTCAAACTTTCTGTCTGGTACATAGGGCATACAGCTTAGTTTAGCGCATCGAACAAACAGAACCTACTCTCTCAGCTCAGGCTCGATCGGCATCGTTTCGATGTCCTTGTTTTTGGCATAGAGGTATCCTTTTTTCCACCAAAGGGTCATTTTTTCCTTATTGAAAATCAACGAATTCGTGGTAAGCACCGTAGGCGTATAGTACAAGTTGATAATGGCGTTGTTCTGGGTCGCCACCAATTTGCCGATTCGAATATTGTTGTTTTCTATCCGGTCTAAAATAAAGGCCATCATATTGGTCAATAATTCAAATGGATTACGTGAGGGCATGCGGTTGTAATAGCTCACTTCGGTTCGCAAGACGATGACATCCACCTCGGTAGCACCTCTTTCAATCGCTTCTTCTATGGGTACAAGACTGCCCAATCCGCCATCGGCATATTCACAGCCCTCTTTACGGACCAAACTCATAAAAGGGGTATAGTTTGAAGATATCCAAATCCAATCACAGAACTCTTCATAGGTACAATCGTTAATCGACTTGTATTCGACTTGATTGAGTGAAAGGTTCGAGACGGTAACCACAACATTGATGGGGCCGTTCTTAAGTTCCTTAAATTCCTCAGGGGTAATGCTTTCATAAATCAACTCCCGAAGATTTTCACTTTCACCAAAGGTCTTTTTACCGCGCATCAAATTCTTCAAGATGTTCCAATGGTTCATTGAAATGATATCGACCCCGTATTTCTTTTTGATGGTAAAGGGGCAGTTGCTAAAAATGCTGTCTTGATTTACGGAAGAGTAGATTTCTTTGATCTTGTCGATCTTGCCAAGGGCCAAATGTGAAATCAACAAGCTGCCAGTGGAAGTGCCTATGAAAATATCATACTTATGGCCGGCCTCCTGCATGAGATATTGGGCGACACCACCTGCGAATGCGCCTTTACTACCCCCGCCTGAAATGACCAATGCTCTCATTCCGTCGATAATTTACTACTTAGATAACGAATTTCCTCGGCATTTAGTTCTTTTGAAAGCTCCTCTAAACGTATTTTATAATCGGCATCTTTTAATAGTTCGTCCAATAGGTTTCGAGTGAATTTTCTGAATTGCCACGAATGATGATCAGTTGCCTTTACCAAATTCAACAGGCTGCGGTCATTGAAGCCAAAGGCCTCCTTCAGGTAAAAGAAAGCTCCCTGTCTAACCTCAAATGAATATTCCGGATTTGTGTAATTACTCAATTCCCCAAAATACTCCTTGGTCTTCAAAGGTTCATAATCTTCGGTCATTATCGCCAGCGTCAGCCATAACAAGCGAACATTTTTATTGGGAAGACCGATGACGCCTTTGGTTTTTTCCAGGTATTTTGTCCGCTCTTCAGGATGCTCTTGCCATAAGGTTATAAGCGCGTTCTCCTTTGTAATATAGCTATCGCCCTCCAAAAGCGATTCCAGTTTTTCCCTGCCGAGAACCTTGGGTAGCTCCCGTCCCAAAAAAAGGGCTTGGCGTATAGGAACCGTATCCAATGCAAACGCCTTGGCGTAAATCTCACTACCCAACGCGGTGCCATAATTCTTTAGCATATGTTTTCTTAAATGAATGGAACTTGTGGCATCCCAATAGCGGTCATAATCAATATCGTCACTTTGCGAGGCTTTCAATTCCGCTTCCATATCGACCAACAATTTTAGGGAAGCCGATTTTTCAGCCAATAGTTCTTTGGCCTTTTTAAAAGGCAGCTCCTTATCTTGCAACCATTCCTTCTTAAATTCGGAAAGGTCTTTTCCACTGGCAGTTTCCATCTCGTTAAGGAAATTGGTCACCGTCACATTCTCGAATCGGTATTTTTCCAAATAGGATTTAATTCCTTGCCTGAACACCTCGTCACCGATTTCGTTTCGAAGCATAAAAAGGGCCCAAGCCCCCTTCTCATAAAAAGTCAAACTACTGGCTTTCGGGTCCAGCAAACTTTGCCCCTCTCCCCTGTCCACTTGATTTTGTAATTGTTGAAGTGTTTCTTGGAGCCGCCAATAAAAGTGATCGCTGCCAAAAAGATATTTTTCTGCTAAATAAGCATAATAGGTGGCGAAACCTTCATGCAGCCAATGGTGATCGCCGCTTTTCTCGGTGACCAGATTGCCAAACCATTGGTGTGCCATTTCATGGGCATTCACGTTGACATAGTTCTTATCGACAAAGGCAGTTGAATCAATCATATATTGATCCGAGAAAATCGTCATCGTAGTATTCTCCATACCGGCATATAAAAAATCATGAACGGGCACCTGCTTGTAATTCTGCCAGGGGTAGGGAACACCGATTTCCTGCTCCAAAAAATCGAAAATCTCCTTGGTGTAACGATAGGTCGGCTCGACTTTTAAACTGTCTTTCGGATAATAGTAGTTCTCGAGAGGGATACCACTAGCAGATTTTAATTCTTGCTTTTCGTAATTGCCAATTACAAAGGCCAAGAGATAGCTACTCATGGGTTCTAACATATCAAAATGCCATTCGTCCATAACACTATCCCGTTCGGTCGACGTATATACATATTCGCCATTGGCGATTAAAGCAAGACTGTCTTTGGCCCGAATCGTCAGGTCAAATTCGACCTTTTCTTCCATATCATCAAAACTAGGCAACCAATGACTGGTGTATTTGCCCTGGCCTTGGGTCCAGATTTGTTCATTGCCGTCCAATTCATCCTCCCAACCTGAAAAATAGACCGTCTGTTTCGGAACACATGAATAGCTTATAACAAGGAGATGGTCATTTTCTTTATAGAAAGGACCAGTTATCCAAACCTTTTTGCCATCATAGTTGTGTTTGATTCTTTTGGCATCTAGATTTATATAGGACAACTTCAAATTCTTGGCATCCAAAAAAAGAGAATCGACATTTTCGAGGACTTTAAATCTATAAGCGACTTGACCGATGATTTTCTTTTCTTCAGGAATAGGTTCGATAAATACTTCCCCATGAAGAAAATCCACCTTATCCTGATGCTGGGCGGTACTTAAAAAGGAAATCGAAACCAAAAAAAGGGGTAAAAGTCGTTTCATGTTCAATTGACTGCAAAGTCCACACCAAATTTAGCACTTTAGATTGCAGTTGAAGCGATGAACCCCTAATTTAGTCACGTGAGCGTCAATCTACAAACTCCCATTGTATATCTAAAAGGTGTGGGGCCCAATCGGGCGGAGACCCTGCAATCCGAGTTGGGCATCCAGACGTTTCAAGACCTACTGAACCTTTTCCCCAATCGATATATCGACAAGACCCAATACTATAAAATCAATCAATTGCGGCGCAGCAATGCCGATGTGCAGATCGTCGGGAAGATCATTCATCTGAAAACTGTCGAACAGAAAAAGGGTAGACGATTGGTCGCCACCTTTGTAGATGAAACGGGCGAAATGGAACTCGTCTGGTTTCGCTCACAAAAATGGATCCGAGAAAACCTGAAACTCAACGAACCCTATGTCATATTCGGCAAGTGCAACTGGTATAGCGGTCGATTCTCCATGCCACACCCCGAAATGGAATTGTTGGCGGTACACGAAAAAGGGCTCAAAATTTCAATGCAGCCAATTTATCCGTCTACCGAAAAGTTGGGCAACAAGGGCATTACCAATCGCGTCATCAGTAAAATGATGCAACAACTTTTCTTGGATACAAAAGGGGGCCTTACCGAAACACTTTCAGACAAGTTGTTATACGAACTCAAGTTGCTGCCCAGAGCGGAATCGTTGTTTAATATTCATTTTCCGAAAAATCAAGAGGTATTGGCCAAAGCGCAGTTTCGATTGAAGTTCGAAGAGTTGTTCTACATTCAATTGCAATTGATTTCAAAAAAGATGCTGCGAAAACAAAAGATCAAGGGCTTTAATTTTGGTCAGGTGGGCGAACTTTTCAATGAATTTTACGAGGAGCATTTGCCCTTTGAACTAACGACTGCACAAAAAAGGGTTGTCAAGGAGATACGTGCCGACCTGGGCAGTAATGCTCAAATGAACCGTTTGTTGCAGGGCGATGTAGGTTCTGGCAAGACCATAGTTGCCGTTATGACCATGTTGTTGGCGATCGATAATGGGTATCAGGCCTGTTTGATGGCGCCGACCGAAATCTTGGCCAATCAACATTTCGCAGGAATCAGTGAACTGCTGGCCAATATAGGTGTGAGTTGTTCGCTGTTGACCGGATCGGTAAAAAAATCGGAGCGGAAAATCATTCACGAGCAACTAGAGAATGGGGAATTA
The DNA here is from genome assembly GCA_965215845.1 of Aurantibacter sp. Taxonomy (GTDB): domain Bacteria; phylum Bacteroidota; class Bacteroidia; order Flavobacteriales; family Flavobacteriaceae; genus Aurantibacter_A. The sequence goes on along the minus strand of CBDCEL010000003.1, from coordinate 223,948 downwards.
CATATTCTTATCGGCACCCATGCACTTTTGGAAGATAAGGTGAAGTTTAAAAACCTAGGGCTCGCCATCGTAGACGAACAACACCGATTTGGGGTGGCCCAACGCTCAAAGCTCTGGCATAAAAACCAGATTCCACCCCACATCCTGGTAATGACCGCAACCCCAATTCCACGTACCTTGGCCATGAGTCTTTATGGGGATTTGGACATTTCGGTCATCGATGAGCTTCCACCGGGCAGAAAGCCCATTAGAACAGTACATCGTTTCGATGGCAATCGGTTGAAAGTATTTCGATTTATTAAAGATGAAATCAAAAAGGGCGGACAAATCTATATCGTATATCCGCTGATACAAGAATCCGAAGCGCTGGATTATAAGGATTTGATGGACGGTTACGAGAGCATTGCCAGAGACTTCCCCCTACCCGACTACCAGATTTCCATTGTGCACGGAAAAATGAAGGCTGCTGACAAAGACTATGAAATGGAGCGCTTTGTAAAAGGGGAAACTCAGATCATGGTGGCCACAACGGTCATCGAGGTCGGGGTGAATGTTCCCAATGCCTCGGTCATGATCATTGAGAGTGCCGAACGCTTTGGCCTGTCACAGTTGCATCAATTGCGGGGGCGTGTGGGCCGTGGTGCCGACCAAAGCTATTGCATCTTGATGACGGGCCATAAACTGTCTTCCGAGGCAAAAACACGATTGGAGACTATGGTACGGACCAACGACGGATTCGAAATCGCCGAGGTAGATTTAAAACTCCGTGGTCCGGGGGATTTAATGGGTACACAGCAGAGCGGTATTCTCAATTTGAAAATAGCCGATATCGTGAAGGACAATGATATTCTAAAAACTGCCAGATACCATGCCATTCAGACCTTAAAAGAGGACCCAAGTTTGGAAAAACCTGAAAATCGGGTCATTCGACATACCTTTTCACAATTGGTCAAACACAAAAATATCTGGACGTATATTAGTTAAATTGACCAACGGTTTGTCTATCAACAAAAAAGCCCATCTTTTGATGGGCTTTAACTTTCAAGCAATCCGTTTTTTAATTGATATCCTCATTGTTCTCCAATTTTGCGATGTTGGCCGCTATATTGTCTTTCTCGGCCTGGCTTGGTGCCCTACCCTGTGCAATTTTCAAATGCTTTAATGCTGCTTGGTAATCCCCCTGAGCGGATAATGCCCTTGCCATTCCATAATCCACCGGCCAGCTACCTTTGTGGGCTTTGGCATTTCTCTTGAAAATCGCAAGCGCCTTGTCTTTTTGCCCCTGTGCGATCAGCTGTCTTCCGTACCCATGCACCTCAAAGACGGTCGCCATTCCCAATGCTTCGTCCATGACCTTATCGGCTTCGGCCGTATTACCTTGTTTGGTAAGAATGCGGGATTTTGTGTTGAGGTTGTTGAATGTCTTTTGGCTAAAGAACTGTCCGGCAATCGCCGCATCGATCCAACCCAGCGCTTCATCAAGGTCGCCACCGTTGTTCAATGCAAAGTTGGCAGCCTGCTCCCAAGTCTGTCTGTTAAAACCCGGGGAGTCCTGTAATTTTTTCCGAATATCGGCCAAAACAACATCGGAAACATCAACTTCAATTTTAAAGGGAATTTGTTTTTTCTCCCAACTAAGTGCGGCAACTGCAGATGTGGCGTCCACTTCGTTGAATGTAAAGGTAAGCTGCTCGGTATGTGGCACCTCTTTGGTGTCGACCTGTACCTTGAGCGCATCGTCGGCGGGATCGTAAAAATAACTTCCCCATGCACCGTTGTTCCTTGAAAAAATAACATCGGCCTTGCCGTTCTCATGAATGACCATATGAAGTCCATATTTTCCAGCCGCCAAATCTTTTCCCTCAACTTTTACGTCATCTGAAAACTTGATGATGGTATTTTCATTGGCACCGGCCCTCCAGGGCGACTCCTTTGCGGTTCCAAAGCCTAAATTGTTCATCCCATAGGGAACAAGTTTGCCCCATACTTCCCTGTCGTTTACACTGGGCCTCGAATAGACAATGGCGATATCGCTAATGCCCACTCGCTGTGATACTTTGGCCATCTGGCTTCCCCTCGGCAAATCCAATTGGGCCGTCATATCGGCGCTGAATAATAGAATTGCCAACAAGGCGAGCATCGGCACTCTTTTGTAAATCTGTTTCATGTGTTCGTTTTTCTACCCCGATAATTATCAAGGCTGGTTAAAATATAGATTGAATTGTTCGACAACAAGTTATTCATACAAAGAACCCGAAACCGTTACCGTTGTGTTAAATTCAATCTGGTATGTGTTAAACAAAAATGCCCTTCCGCACTCAGAGACTGTTAGCGGTCAAATTAAAATGTCTTGGGGTGTCATAATCGTATCCATCAGGCATCATCGAAGATCATCTAGAACGCCCGGGGCACCTACCTTTTCTGAGTTGGGCAATGCCAAGTGAAATGGCAATCGTTGCCACGACCATAAGGGCCACGCCCGACTTCCATGGTAGTTTGCCCACAATGAAGGCGTTTTTAGGATTTGCAGCATCGTACAGTATGCTCACGTTGTCGCCTGTTATATAAGGTTTATCGATTTCATAAACCGAACTCCTTAAGGTGTGTTTGACACTATTATTATCAACAAAGGAAAAACCGGGCGAATGGACAATAGTGTTACTGAACAATGCCTGTGGGCTTTTCCGCTTGGAATAATATTCGACTATGGTGCCATTTGTCTGGATACCAAAATGCTTGACCTTCAAAACCCGGTAGAGTTGCCAGGTTCCGAAGAGCAGGGAAATAATGCCACATATCAGCATCAGGTAGGCAAATCGGATGGAAGAACTCTTTCCCATGGGCTATGGCTTAAAAATCGAAAAGGTCATAAGGTTTCAATAGAACGTGATTCGAGGGCGAAAAGTATTGCCAACCGACCTTTGGTATACTTTGAACATCGTAATTTTCGATAGCAGATATTTCTTAAAACTGCTCGTTTCATTAGATTTGTTGGCTTAGAACATTGAGAAAATGAGTTCGAAGAAAACACTTTTTGACAAGGTCTGGGATTCACATGTGGTCAGACGTATAGAAAATGGTCCCGATGTATTGTTCATCGATCGCCATATGGTGCATGAGGTGACTAGTCCGGTCGCTTTTTTGGGAATCAAGAACCGTAGTATTCGGGTCATGTATCCTGAAAAGACGTTCGCAACGGCAGATCACAATACGCCGACAATCAACCAACATTTACCCGTGGCCGACCCCTTGTCGGCCAATCAGTTAAGGGCACTGGAAGAGAATGCCAACGAATACGGCATCTCATATTGGGGTCTCGGCCATGAGAAAAACGGAATCGTCCATGTCGTCGGACCTGAATATGGAATTACCCTACCTGGCGCGACCATTGTTTGTGGTGATTCGCACACTTCTACACACGGGGCCTTTGGTGCTATCGCCTTTGGTATAGGTACTTCAGAGGTCGAAATGGTGCTCGCTACCCAGTGCATCATGCAAACCAAACCCAAAAGCATGCGCATCAATGTCGAGGGCAGTCTGGGCGCAGGAGTAACTCCTAAGGATGTTGCCCTTTATATTATTTCACAACTGACCACTTCGGGGGCAACAGGTTATTTCGTTGAATATGCTGGCCAAGTTTTCAGGAATATGTCAATGGAAGGCCGCATGACGGTTTGCAACCTCAGTATTGAAATGGGCGCGCGAGGCGGCATGATCGCACCAGATGATAAAACCTTTGACTATATCAAAGGTCGGGAATTCACACCCAAGGGAGATGCATGGGAGAAGGCCATGGACTATTGGAAAACGCTACCGACAGAAGATGGTGCCGAATTCGATAAGGAAATTACATTTGATGCAGCAAATATTGAGCCGATGATCACCTATGGTACTAATCCGGGCATGGGCGTGGGTATTTCAAATGGAATTCCCAAAGCGGAGACCATCGAAGGCGGAGTGACTACCTACCAGAAATCGTTGAAGTATATGGATTTCAACGAAGGGGAAAGTATGATGGGCAAGAAAATCGATTATGTCTTTCTTGGAAGTTGCACAAATGGCCGTATCGAAGACTTTCGAGCCTTTGCATCGATTGTCAAGGGAAGGAAGAAAGCAGAAAATATTACGGCTTGGTTGGTTCCAGGGTCGCACAAGGTGGAATCTTCAATTAGGGAGGAAGGTATCTTGGATATTTTACATGAAGCAGGATTCGAGCTCCGCGAACCTGGATGTTCCGCATGTCTGGCTATGAACGATGATAAGATTCCCGCCGGTAAATATGCAGTCAGTACTTCAAATCGAAATTTCGAGGGACGGCAAGGGCCCGGTGCGAGAACGTTGTTGGCAAGCCCGCTTGTCGCGGCGGCCGCGGCGGTCACCGGTAAAGTGACCGACCCTCGGGAGTTAATGCAGCTGGAAAAAGCCTGATCTTGATTGCCTAGTACACTACTTAAATCGCCTTTATGGGAAGTTTAAAAAATATACAGTATCAATTAATCGGCGCGTGGCGATTATCGCCTAGCCCACAGCAATGAAAATATGGCATACGACAAATTCAACATACTAAATACTTCTGCGGTTCCATTGCCCATAGAAAATGTCGATACGGATCAGATTATTCCCGCCCGCTTCTTAAAGGCCACAGAGCGAAAGGGGTTTGGGGATAATCTTTTTAGGGATTGGCGATATCATTCAGACAATACGCCCAAAAAGGATTTTGTGCTGAACAACCCCATTTATTCGGGCAAAATATTGGTAGGAGGCAAGAACTTTGGTTCGGGTTCATCACGTGAACACGCGGCCTGGGCAATTTATGACTATGGATTCAGATGTGTGGTTTCAAGTTTTTTCGCCGATATATTTCGGAACAACTGCTTGAATATCGGGGTATTGCCCGTTCAAGTGAGTCCCGAATTCCTGGATAAAATTTTTCGGGCTATCGAAGCCGACCCGAACACCGTTTTGGAAGTGAATTTACCCGAACAGACCATTTCGATCTTGGCGACCGGGGTCCAAGAGAACTTTGCGATCAACGAATACAAAAAAGAGAATATGCTCAATGGGTTCGATGACATTGACTATCTCTTGAACATTAAAGAAGACATTCGAGAATTTGCCGAAAACAGACCTTTATAGTTAAGGCTCATCTCCCTGAACAAAGGGACTTCCCACAGGATGAAGGAGAGATAGCACTTAATTGCATCCCATACTTTTCGGGAAAACCAACATGTTAAAAATGAAAAGGCGCATAGAAATAATGGACACCACCCTGAGGGACGGCGAACAGACCTCAGGAGTGTCCTTTTCCGCTTCAGAAAAATTGACACTGGCCAAACTCCTACTCGATGAATTGAAGGTCGACCGTATCGAAGTGGCTTCAGCACGGGTTTCGGATGGGGAACTGGAGGCCGTACAGCAAATTACAAAGTGGGCCAAGAAAAATCGACATCTAGAAAATGTGGAAGTCCTTACATTTACAGATGGCGGCGTTTCACTAAAATGGATGGAGAAAGCCGGGGCCAAGGTACAGAACCTGCTGACCAAGGGTTCACTGAATCACTTGACCCATCAGTTGAAGAAGACGCCCAAGCAACATTTTGCCGAAATCGGAAAAGTCTTTGCCAGAGCTCAAAAACTGGGGATTACAAATAATATCTATTTGGAGGATTGGAGCAACGGCATGCGCAATTCGCGTGAATATGTTTTTGAATTCCTTGATTTTTTGTCAACGCAGCCGGTAAGGCGCGTTTTGTTGCCCGATACTTTAGGAATTCTGACCTATCAGGAAACCTTCGAATACATCTCTGAAATTCGGGAGAAGTATCCTGATATGCATATCGATTTTCACGGACATAATGATTATGATCTGGGCGTCGCCAACATTATGGAGGCCCTGAAAGCCGGTTGCGATGGCTTGCACTTTACTGTAAATGGAATGGGCGAACGTGCCGGCAACGCCCCAATGGCCAGTGCCATTGCTGCAATCAATGATTTTCTGCCCGAAGTGAAAGTCGGGGTAAATGAAAAATCATTGTATAAGGTAAGCAAATTGGTTTCGGCCTTTACCGGCGTGGGCATCCCCTCTAACAAGCCTATTGTGGGCGACAATGTTTTTACACAAACCGCTGGTATACATGCAGATGGGGATAGCAAAAAGAATCTTTACTTCAGTGATTTGATGCCAGAGCGTTTTGGTAGAAAACGAAAATACGCTCTCGGTAAAATGTCGGGTAAGGCAAACATCCAAAAAAATTTACAGGAACTTGGTTTAACCCTCAACAATGAGGAACTCAAAAAAGTAACGGCGCGTATTATCGAGTTGGGCGATAAAAAAGAAAGGGTGACCAAAGAAGATTTGCCCTATATCATTTCAGACGTGCTGGACACCTATCCCAATCAACAAAAGGTATTCGTGAAGTCTTATGTTCTGACGCACTCAAAAGGATTAAAGCCCTCCACTACCCTTTCCCTTGAAATCGACGGAAAAACCTTTGAGCAAAATGCACAAGGGGATGGACAATACGATGCCTTTATCAATGCTTTGCGGAGTATCTATAAAAGCCAGAAAAAGGAATTTCCGAAGCTGACCGATTATGCCGTGCGTATTCCGCCAGGCAGCAACTCAGATGCCTTGTGCGAAACCGTGATTACTTGGCAACTCGATGAAAAAGAGTTCACCACTCGCGGATTGGACTCTGATCAGACGGTTTCGGCGATAAAGGCCACAGAAAAGATGTTGAATATTATATAGAGCGCCTAACGCCATGCGCTATAAGCTCAACACTATGTACTTGCACATAGTGAAATGGTTTCGAGAGGATTGAAAAATTGATGAGAGACTATAAAAAGTATAAAGTCTGGGAATTGGGTCATCAGGTGACTTTGGAAATCTATCGGTTGACAAAAAGTTTTCCGAAAGAAGAGGTTTATGGTATGAGCAGTCAGATGAGAAGGGCTTCATATTCAGTTCCATTAAATATCGCAGAGGGCTGCGGAAGAGAATCCGATGCTGAATTCAAACGCTTCTTAATAATAGCCAAAGGTTCGGCGGCCGAATTGGAATATTTTACAATACTTGCAAGGGATTTAGGGTTTTTGGAACAGAACTCCTTTATCGAACTATATGATAAAGTGGACAAGATTAGAAGAAGCTTACACAATTTAATACATAAATTATAACCTAATAGGCGCAAAGCGTGTAGCGAAAAGCGAAAAGCGAAAAAAAATGAAACTAAACATTGCCCTTTTGGCCGGAGATGGAATCGGCCCCGAAGTAATCGATCAGGCCGTAAAGGTATGTGACGCCATTGCCACAAAATACAATCATCAAATTACATGGCGGCCCGCACTGACAGGCGCAGCGGCCATTGATAAAGTTGGGGAGCCTTATCCAGATGAAACACACGAAATTTGCGCCAATGCAGATGCCGTGTTGTTCGGTGCCATCGGGCATCCACGATTCGACAACGACCCCTCGGCAAAAGTGCGTCCAGAGCAAGGGTTGTTGAAAATGCGTCAGAAACTGGGCTTGTTCGCCAATGTGCGGCCCACTTTCACCTTTCCTTCCCTAATCGATAAATCCCCATTAAAAAGAGAGCGTATTGAAGGAACAGATTTGATTATTCTTCGTGAGTTGACCGGAGGCGTCTACTTCGGGGAAAGAGGAAGAAAGGATGATGGAGATACGGCCTTTGACACCATGACCTATCAACGTTTTGAAATCGAGCGATTGGCGAAAAAAGGGTTTGAAATGGCCATGAAGCGTTCAAAAAAATTGTGCTGCGTCGATAAGGCCAATGTTCTTGAAGCCTCCAGGCTATGGAGAGAGACGGTTCAGGCCATGGAGAAGGATTATCCTGAAGTAGAAGTTTCCTATGAATTTGTTGACGCCGTTGCCATGCGCTTGGTACAATGGCCAAAAGCCTACGATGTAATGATTACAGCCAATCTTTTCGGGGATATTTTGACCGATGAAGCTTCGGTGATATCAGGATCGATGGGACTGATGCCCTCCTCCTCGGTTGGAAGTAAAGTGTCACTTTATGAGCCTATTCATGGCTCCTATCCACAGGCGGCAGGAAAAGATATTGCAAATCCGTTGGCGACGGTACTATCCGCGGCCATGCTTTTTGAGGATATGGATTTGAACGAAGAGGCACAGGCCATTCGAGATGTGGTCAACAAGTCGTTGGCCGAAGGCATCGTAACCGAAGACCTGGCTGAAGGAGGCAAGGCCTATAAGACCTCTGAGGTGGGTGATTGGTTGGCTTCAAACCTCTAAGTTTTAGTTCAAATTTGTCAGACCTAACGGCTTTTTGAAACCCATTAGGTCTTAGGTCTTTAATTTAAGGAACCTCACTTTAGTTTTCTAGAAGTGATTTGACCTTCAAACTCGCAATATCTTGTTTCTCGACCTCATTGATCACTTTTAAGGTCTTTAGCATTGAGTCTGGAGTTACCGATATTGTATCGATGCCCTCTTCGACCAAAAAAGCTGAGAAATCAGGAAAATCGGATGGGCCCTGCCCACAGATACCTACTTTGGTATTGTGTTTTTTGGCTGCTACGATCAAGTTTCGGATCATCCCCTTTACGGCCTCGTTCCGTTCGTCATAAAGGTGTGCAACCAGACTTGAATCCCTGTCAAGACCTAAGGTCAATTGTGTCAAATCATTTGAGCCTATGGAAAATCCGTCGATCATGGGCGCAAATTGTTCGGCTAACATAATATTTGACGGCAACTCGGCCATCAGGTAGACTTCCAATCCCTTTTCACCTCTTTTCAGGCCATTTTCTTCCATAATCGCATAGACTTTTTCAAGTTCTTGAGGTGTACGGCAAAAGGGCACCATTATGGTCGTGTTTTCAAGTCCGTATTCATCCCGTACTTTTTTCAAGGCCTTACACTCCATCACAAAGGCCTCCATGAACGTTTCCGAATAATAACGCGATGCCCCACGCCAACCGATCATCGGGTTTTCTTCCTTGGGCTCAAAATATTTTCCGCCCAACAAATTGAAATACTCGTTCGATTTAAAATCCGAAAGTCTTGTAATTACCCTATTCGGATAGAAAGCGGCCGATATTTTGGCTATGCCCTGGGCCAATTTGTTGATGAAGAACTCCTCTTCAGTATCATAACCCTGCATCAATTTAGAAATCGCCTCGGTCAGCTCTTTGTCTTTAAGTTCCCTGTGCTTGAGCAATGCAAGCGGGTGTACTTTGATATAGTTGTTGATGATAAACTCCTCACGGGCAAGCCCGACTCCTGCATTGGGTATCTTTCGGTATTGAAATGCGAGTTCTGGGGAACCCACATTCATCATTATGGGCGTATTGGTCTTGGGAAATGCATCATATGCGGTCTCATGCAATTTGTAGTTGATACTTCCTTGGTAAACTTTTCCAACGCTTCCCTCGGCGCATGAAACCGTTATGGTTTTACCATTCTCCAAAATGGAAGTAGCATTTGAGGCGCCCACCAATGCCGGGACACCGATTTCACGTGCGACAATGGCGGCGTGACATGTTCGCCCGCCTTTTTCGGTGATTATGGCGGCCGCCTTTTTCATCAAAGGCTCCCAGTCGGGATCGGTCATTTCAGTGACCAGAATCTCCCCTTCTTTAAAGTCGGTCTCATCTGAACTACCATCCCGTCCGTCCAAAGTCAATATCTTGCGCACCTTACCACTTCCAATCTTATCGCCCACAGCGACACCTTCCAAAATCAATTTATCGGCAAGTTGATTCGAATCGGCTATTTCGTACTCCTTGATCGTCTCGGTCTCAGCTTGCGAATGTATGGTTTCGGGCCGCGCTTGTACGATATAGAGTTCATTGGTCAGACCATCTATAGCCCACTCAATGTCCATCGGGCACCAAGAACCGCGTTTTTTGCTGTAATATTCCTCAATCTTCTGAACCCATAATGCCAACTTGACTATTTGCCTATCATCGAGGCAAAATCGATTTTGAATATCTTTTTCAACCGGCACTTGCTTCACCGTTTCGAACGGCTTATTGCCATATACCATTTTATGGGTCTTCTTACCCAATTTTTTATCGATGATGGCATTGAATCCTTCTTTTAAGGTCGGCTTAAATACCAAAAATTCATCGGGGGAAATTTCTCCTCCAACAACCAATTCCCCCAAGCCATAAGCCCCGTTTATCAAAACGACATCCTTGAATCCACTTTCGGTATCCAACGAAAAAGCGACTCCGGAGACTCCCAAATCTGAGCGGACCATTTTTTGGACACATACAGAAAGTTTTACGGCAAAATGGTCAAATCCCCTAGAGGAACGATATGAAATGGCCCTATCGGTGTATAAAGACGCAAAACAACTTCTTATGGCCGTCAATAGCATTTCCCCTCCTCGAATGTTCAAATAGGTAGATTGCTGCCCTGCGAACGAGGCATCCGGCAGGTCTTCGGCCGTTGCGGAGGACCGCACTGCTATATCGGTTGCTTCCTGCCCATAGTCTTCCGACAGCGTATAATATGATTTAAGAATGGCCTTTTCTACCGCTATCGGAAATTTGCCGTTTGATATCAACTTTCGAATATGGGCACCGGTTTTCCTTAATTGTACGATATCGGTAACATCGAGCCCCTCGAGGGCCTTGTTGATCTTGTCCTTTAAATTATTCCCTTCAATAAAAACATTAAATGCCTCAACGGTCACGGCAAAACCCATAGGGACTTTAATACCTTGGGAGGAAAGGTTCTGCAACATTTCACCAAGCGAGGCGTTTTTCCCGCCTACTTTTGGCAAATCTTTCATACCGACCCTGTTCAAGGGCAAAATATAATCATTGATATTTTTCATTTGGAATTCGGGACTTTAGGAGTGTGAAAATCAAACGTTTGCGTAAAGAAAAGGAATAATTGCAGGGTGCTTTAAAATTTTAGACAACCTACATAAAATATTCTTTGAACATGGTCTTTTGGGGTATACTATGAGTGTGAAAACCTAGTCTTATCGCATTAATGGAAATGTTCAAATATTTTGGAAACGGAATTAATAGACCGTTCAAATGCACAAACAGCCCCTAAAATTATGGTCCCCTTTTCACGGGGTCTGAATCTCCCTAAACCAAGACTCTTGGTTCATTTAGAGAATTAGGAAAGTAACGGTCGAAATGGAAGCGATGCGCTTGGTAAAATCATATAGGTCAAGGCATTCCACTGATTTAGAAACAAGCTCGAAAAGAATTCGCTATCTTTCTTTTTCGTTTTACTAAATTCTTGTAATCATGATTTTCATCGTATTTCTGGGGCTTGCCACCCTTCTCGGGTTTTTGGTCAGTTCAAGGTTAAAATCCCGATTTAAAAAATACGGAAAGATTCCCAATAGTTCAGGTTGGACAGGTGCACAGGTAGCCCAGGCCATGTTGGATCACTACGGAGTGAGCGACGTTAAAATAATCCCCGGAAGCGGACGCCTGACCGATCACTACCATCCCATAAAAAAGGTTATAAGCCTTAGCGAATCGGTATATCACCAACGCTCTATTGCCGCCACTGCCGTTGCCGCCCATGAATGTGGCCATGCCATTCAGCATGCCCAGGCCTATAGGGCCCTTCGGTTGAGGTCGGTATTGGTCCCGATTATAAAAATATCCAGCACGATTCAACAAATTTTGCTGATCGGAATTTTGTTCGGTATCGGAACAAAAATTTTGCAAACCAATTTCGGAATGGGCATTCTGGCTACCACTTTTGGCATAACGGCTCTTTTCGCACTGATTACCCTTCCGGTGGAATTTGATGCTTCTAAACGAGCCTTACAATGGCTCAAAGAAACCGGCTTGACCCAAGGCGCGGAGAATGAACAGGCCAAAGACGCCCTGTGGTGGGCGGCTATGACCTATGTGGCCCAGGCCATTTCTTCCTTGGTACTTTTTTTATTCTTTTTCCTACAATTATTTCGCAGGCGATAGCGGCACTACAAAATGTAGTCCGTGCTTACAAAATTCGAAAGTTTGGCCTCTAAAAGACGTTCGACCGTTTCTTTGTTCAACTCGTTGTCCTTAAAGGCCAAAAATGTGCGGATCGAAAAAGACCGTAAGGCATCATAAACACTAAGGGTAGCGGCGGCGGAATCCTTTCTTCCGGTAAACGGATATACATCAGGTCCGCGTTGGCATGAACTGTTCAGATTGACCCGGCATACCAGATTGGCCAAGGTATCGATCAAGGGTGCCAAGGCGTAGACATCCTTACCAAAAAGACTTACCTGTTGCCCGTAGTTGCTTTCGGCCATGTCATTGAGGGGTTCGGAGATATCCTTAAAATCAAGTATCGGGATGACCGGACCGAATTGCTCCTCTTGGTACACTTTCATATCCTTTGTTACCGGATATAGAACGGCCGGCCAGATAAAATTATCATATCGTTTTCCTCCTTTTTTATTGAGGATCTTAGCTCCCTTGGCAAGAGCATCATCGATTAGTTCTTGAATGTAATCGGGTTTGTCAGGTTCGGGCAAGGGCGTAAGATTTGCACCTTCTTCCCATGGATTGCCAAATTTCAAGGCATCGACTTTCTTTGCAAATTTGGTCCGGAAGTCTTTGCTTATTTCATTGTGAACATAGAGTACCTTAAGGGCCGTGCAACGCTGACCGTTGTACGATAGGGTGCCCGAAATACACTCTTGTAGCGCCAAATCGATATCCGCATCGGGCAGAATGATTGCAGGATTCTTGGCCTCAAGGCCCAAAACCAAACGCAATCGGTTTCCTTTAGGGTGCTGTTCCTGTAATGCATTGGCCGATTTGCTGTTACCGATCAATGCCAACACATTGATCTTTCCCGTTTTCATTATAGGTCCGGCGATGGCTCGTCCCCTACCGAACAGAACGTTCACCACCCCTTTCGGAAAGCTACTTTGAAAGGCCTCCAACAATGGGGCAATCAACAATACCCCAAATTTAGCCGGCTTGAAAATCGTACTATTGCCCATAATTATAGCAGGAATCAATAAAGTAAAGGTCTCGTTCAATGGATAATTATAGGGACCCAAACATAAAACGACGCCCAAAGGTCCTCGACGGATCTGCGCATATACCCCGCTCTCTTTTTCAAAATGTGCCGCCTTACGATCTATTTTTTTGCACCCTTCAATGGTATCTTTTATGTATTCGATAGTTCTATCGAATTCCTTTTCGGAGTCCGGTAGAGATTTGCCGATTTCCCACATCAAAAGTTTCACGATCAAGTCCCTTTTCAAGGCCATTTTTTCGACAAACTGCTCCATACATGCAATTCGGTCACCAATATGCATGGTCGGCCAAACCCCTTGCCCATTGTCGTAGGCTTGAATCGCGGCATCCAAGGCATCTAACGCCTCCTTTTCACCATTATTCGGAATACTTCCCAATAGGGTCGGCACATATTCATCTGTAGATGAAATGGTGGAAAAAACTTCCGAAGTAGGCCCTTCCCAGTTCCGTAACTCCCCATTGACTAAATACTGTCTTTGGTGAATTTGTTCCTTTATTTGAAATTTATCAGGTATTGTTTTCTTTGACATTGTCGGTCATGTAAATTATAGAGTAGGCCTAAAAGTACGGTCAGATGTCATATTGATCCTGCCTAGCCGGCAGGCTCAATATGACAATAAAGTCAGATAGACTTTCTAGACCCGCTCTAATTCGTTTTAAACTATTGGTTTCATTGCGGTCATTGATTCGCGTAAACGTGTACCGACAATCTCGACCGGATGCTCCCTCAACGCTTTATTTACCGTTATCAGTTTTGCATTGTCGACCCCGGTATCGTTTCCTTCGCCATAGGCCGTACCGATGACATCTTTATCAATTTTTGCCATAAAATCGGCCAATAAAGGTTTACAGGCATGGTCGAAAAGATAACAACCATACTCCGCGGTATCCGAGATAACCCGGTTCATTTCAAAAAGTTTCTTTCTGGCAATGGTATTGGCTATTAATGGGGTTTCGTGCAAAGACTCATAATATGCCGATTCGCCAATAATCCCTGACTCTATCATGCTCTCATAAGCCAACTCTACCCCTGCCCTGACCATGGCGACCATTAGTACGCCGTTGTCATAATACTCTTGTTCAGATATGCTATCGTCACCTGCCGGGGTTTTCTCAAAAGCGGTTTCCCCAGTTGCCGCCCTCCAATCCAAGAGATTCTTGTCATCATTGGCCCAATCTTCCATCATGGTCTTTGAAAAATGACCGGTCATAATATCATCCATATGCTTGTGGAACAGGGGACGCATTATATCTTTGAGTTCTTCAGATAGTTCAAATGCCTTTATTTTTGCAGGGTTTGATAGTCGATCCATCATATTGGTGATGCCACCGTATTTCATTCCTTCGGTAATGGTCTCCCATCCGTACTGAATCAATTTGGAAGCATAACCGGGATCCACGCCTTTTTCTATCATTTTGTCAAAACAGAGGATGCTTCCGGTCTGCAACAACCCACAAAGAATGGTCTGTTCTCCCATTAAATCCGATTTCACCTCGGCAACGAATGAAGATTCCAAAACTCCGGCGCGATGACCCCCTGTACCTGCCGCATAGGCCTTGGCTTGCTCTAAACCCTTGCCCTCCGGGTCGTTCTCCGGGTGCACCGCAATCAAGGTCGGTACGCCGAATCCTCTTTTATATTCTTCACGAACTTCAGAACCCGGACTCTTTGGGGCCACCATGATAACCGTTAAATCTTTTCGAATCTGCATACCTTCCTCGACAATATTGAATCCGTGCGAATACGACAAGGTCGCACCTTTTTTCATCAGGGGCATTACGGTACTGACGACATTGGTATGCTGCTTATCGGGTGTTAGATTGATGACTAAATCGGCGCTCGGAACCAGTTCATCATAGGTACCGACTGTAAAACCATTTTCACTGGCATTCAAATAGGACTGCCTCTTTTCATTAATTGCCGCTTCTCGCAAAGTGTAAGAGATGTCTAGACCTGAATCGCGCATGTTCAGGCCCTGATTCAGTCCTTGTGCGCCGCACCCAACAATTACGATCTTCTTTCCTTTTAATGCATTTACACCATCTGAGAATTCATTTGATTCCATAAATCGGCATTTGCCCAATTGGGTCAGTTGATCACGAAGCGATAGTGTATTGAAGTAATTTGTCATGTGTGTTCTATTAGTAAATCATTCCTTGAAAAGGAAAGGTTAAGGTTTATATTTATTATTTACGTTATTTCTCCTCTGCAAATCCGTTCAGTAAGGCGGTAATCTGCATTTCTGATTTTGTGACGGCAATCCGTCCCGAGCGTACGAATTGCATGATTCCAAAGGGTTCGAGTTGTTCTTTCATTTCATCGATTTCATGCCTTCTTCCCGTTTTTGCCAAAACAAAAAAGTCTCTGGAAACGGTTACAATCTGCGAATTGCTCTCCTTTATGATGTTTTGAATTTGTCGTTCGTCAAATAATAAGGCACTGGCAATCTTGAACAAGGCTGATTCTTGGTAAATGGTCTCGTCATCGGTATGGTAAAAGGCCTTGATGACTTCTATCTGCTTCTCGATTTGTCCAACGATTTTACGTGTCCAATCTTGGGTGGTGTTCACGACGATTGTAAACTTTGAAACATTTTCAATTTCTGATTTAGAGACATTTAAGCTTTCTATGTTTATGTGGCGCTTTAAGAATATACCCGATATTCTATTCAAGAGACCAACATTGTTTTCAGAGTAGACCGAAATCGTGAACCATTGTTTTTCCATTTTAACTACTTATACTGTCCGTACGAGCGCAGTCGAGAACTAAATTCATCAACTTATAAAAACCTCTCGACCGCGCTCGAGGGGACAAATCAATATTTTCTTACCGCTATAATAATTCCTGTCGACCAGTCTAACTTGGTCAACGTAAAATCTCTTCGCTTTTCCAAATAATCGACAAGGCCATCTACATTCGCTTGATGACCTTCAGGCCAATTGGGTTGGGCCTTCATATCATCGACAACATAGAATCCGCCTATTTTGACCAAATCCAAGATTTCATCGGCTTCACTGTACTTTCCCGGCCAAGCATCGGCAAATACCAGGTCGAATTTTTCGCCCCGATAGCCCTTTATCCATTCCGTGCCGTCCTGACAAACTAGCGTTAACCGGTCATCACTTCCAAAATATTGCCGTACTATGGAAATAAGTTTAGGGTCATTATCGACTGAAATCAGTTTTGAATCAGGATTCATTCCATCGATCATCCATGAAAGGCTTAAACCGATTCCGGTACCGAGCTCCAAAAATCTTCCTTTTGGCTTGCTTGAAATCAAAGTTTTCAAAAGCGTTCCCACATATAGATCCGAAGGCATCGAAAAACCTATTTCCTCTGACTTCCGTTCTATTTCGGAATGAATTTTGGGAATATTAAGAATATGGCTATCGTTCATGTTCTCTTCCTTAAGGTCACTCAAGACGAAGGGCCTTATCTTGGGTCATTAAATTACTTCAGGCGTATATCTGAAACCGACGCCCCAGAAGGAATCATCGGAAATACATTATCTTCTTTCTCTACTTTTACCTCCAAGAAATAGGGTTCTTCCGAAGCAATCATTTCTTCGATCATTGCTTTCAGATCCTTTCGCTCGCTCACGCGTTTCGCCTTAATATGATAGCCTTCGGCAATTTTGACAAAATCAGGATTGGTCATCACTGTAGAAGCATATCGACTATCAAAGAACAATTCTTGCCATTGGCGTACCATGCCCAAATGGTCATTGTTCAATACCACGATTTTCACCGGAATATTATGTTGAAAAATGACGCCTAGTTCCTGAATGGTCATTTGGTAGCCCCCATCGCCGATGATGGCGACCACTTCCCTGTTCATGGCACCCATCTTGGCTCCGATTGCAGCAGGAAGGGCAAAGCCCATTGTTCCCAATCCGCCCGAGGTAATATTACTTTTTGAGTCTTCGAACTTGGCGTACCGGCAGGCGATCATTTGATGCTGGCCTACATCAGTTACAATGACCGCTTTATTTTTTGAGGCCAGATTGATTTGTTCGATGACCTCTCCCATTGTAAGGCCATCCTTCGTTGGATGAATATCATTTTTGATTACGGTTTCAAATTCGACCTGATGCTTTTTCTTGAACTCCTCGTGCCAATCCGCATGTTCGTTTTCGTTGACCAGTGGAATCAAAAGCTCTAGGGTTTCCCTGGAATCCCCTAATACGGCAATATCGGCTTGAACATTCTTATTGATCTCGGCCGGGTCTATTTCAAAGTGGACGACTTTTGCCTGTTTCGCATACGTATCCAATTTGCCGGTGACCCGGTCATCGAAACGCATTCCGATAGCGAGCAATACATCACACTCGTTGGTCAGGACATTGGGTCCATAATTACCGTGCATGCCCACCATGCCCACATTCAAGGGGTGACTTGTAGGTAGTGCAGATTCGCCCATAATGGTCCATGCGGCTGGAATTCCCGCTTTCTCGACCAAGGTTTTCAATTGTTCCTCGGCTTGGCCTAAAATAACGCCTTGCCCGAATACGATATATGGCCTTTTTGCATTGTTTATTAAGTCTGCAGCCGCCTTTATAGCCTCTTGGTTCGGTTTGGGAACGGGATTATAGCTACGAACCCCCGTACACTTTTCATATGTGAAGTCCAATTCATCAAATTGCGCATTTTTGGTTATATCGATGAGTACTGGGCCCGGCCTTCCTGATTTGGCTATATAAAAAGCCTTCGCCATGACCTCAGGAATCTCGGAAGCGGTGGTAATCTGATGGTTCCATTTTGTCACTGGCGTGGAAATTCCAATGATATCGGTTTCCTGAAAAGCATCAGATCCCAACAAATGCCGTGGTACTTGACCCGTTAAACAGATAATAGGCGTAGAATCGATTTGTGCATCTGCCAGGCCCGTGACCAGGTTGGTAGCCCCAGGGCCCGAGGTGGCTATTGCCACACCGACCTTTCCGGTCACCCTTGCGAACCCTTGGGCCGCATGGGTCGCCCCCTGCTCATGCCGCGTCAAAATATGGGTCAGCTTGTCTTGAAATTTATAAAACTCATCGTAAACCGGCATAATGGCACCACCCGGATATCCATAAATCAAATCGACCCCTTCCGCCAACAGGCAATGGACGATGGCTTCGGCACCGGTAATGCGAATGCTTTTCGAGTCTTTAGTTTCCGTTTTCTTCTCTTTTATTGTTTCCATAAGGCCATCCACTTGTAATCAATATTTAGCCGATAACTTTCCTCCTTGGGTGGCTCCCCCTGAAAGAGAAAAGGTGCATTTTGTATTATTAAAACTCGTCGGTCACGCATCCTTCGGCGGCAGAGGATACCGAGCGGGCGTATTTATACAAAACCCCTTTTTTAAACTTCAATTCAGGTTGCACCCATTGGGTCCTCCTTTTTTTCAACTCTTCGTCCGATACATTGACATTTATCGAATTGGTCTCGGCGTCGATCGTTATGATATCGCCATCATTTACGAGGCCGATTACACCACCTTCTTGTGCCTCCGGTGAGATATGGCCAACAACAAAGCCATGTGTGCCTCCCGAAAACCTTCCATCGGTAATCAAGGCCACATCTTTACCCAACCCTGCCCCCATGATCGCGGCAGTTGGTTTCAACATTTCTGGCATGCCCGGCCCTCCTTTTGGGCCTTCATATCGAATGACGACCACATCTCCCTTTTTGACAAGTCCTGTTCTTATACCGTCATTGGCATCGTACTCACTATCAAATACGCGAGCGGTTCCCTTAAAAATCAGACCTTCCTTGCCGGTAATTTTTGCAACAGATCCATTTTGGGCCAAGTTTCCATAAAGCATTCGTAAATGTCCTGTTGCTTTGATCGGCCGGTCCAAAGGCCTGATAACATCCTGCCCTTCCTCCAAATCGGGAACGTTTTCCAAATTCTCCGCCAAGGTCTTACCGGTTACGGTCATGCAATCTCCATGTAGCAGTCCATTCTTCAACAAATACTTCAACAAGGCGGGAATACCGCCGATTCGGTGCACATCTTCCATCAGATATTTACCGCTAGGTTTTAAATCGGCTATGAAGGGCGTTGTATCGCTGATATGCTGAAAATCTTGTAAGGTGAATTCAATATCCGCTGCCCTGGCGATTGCCAAGAAATGGAGAACCGCATTGGTTGAGCCACCCGTAATTGTCACCAATCGAATGGCGTTTTCGAGTGATTTACGGGTAACGATATCCAGGGGCTTGATATCATTTTCGATCAGCACGCGCATCTGTTCGCCCGCGGCCAAACATTCTTCTTTTTTATTCTTGCTTATCGCAGGATTAGATGAATTATAGGGCAAAGCCATACCCAAAGCCTCTATTGCAGAAGCCATGGTATTTGCTGTATACATACCGCCGCAGGCACCTGCTCCGGGAATCGATTTTTTGATAATGCACTTGAATTCGGATTCTTCCATCGTGCCGGCCACCTTTTCTCCCCAGGCCTCGAAAGCCGATACGATATCCAATTTTCTTTCATTGTGACATCCTGAGGCAATCGTACCGCCATAGACCAAAATGGAAGGGCGATTCAATCTCAACATAGCCATCAGCGCGCCCGGCATGTTTTTATCACAACCGACGACCGTTACCAAACCATCATAAGACATGCCCTGCACCACGGCCTCCATCGAATCGGCAATGATATCACGCGAAGGCAAAGAAAAACGCATTCCGGGAGTGCCCATCGAAATGCCATCGCTAATACCAATGGTATTGAAAATGAGGCCCACGGTCTCCTTTGAATTCACACCATCTTTGACCAATTTGGCAAGGTCGTTCAAATGCATATTGCAGGGATTTCCCTCATAACCCGTACTTGCAATGCCGACCAACGGTTTATCAAAGTCTTCATCTTTAAAACCAATGGCATACAACATTGCCTGTGCGGCAGGTTGGGTCGGATCTTGCGTTACATTTTTGCTGTATTTGTTCAATTCCATCTCCTAACTATGCGTTCTTTGGCCGTATCGCAGCCTTTTCCAATTCAAATATATAGGTTTACAAAAGTCATGTATTTTAACAACTCCGCACTATCTAAATCCAGTTTTGGCTTTATTTACTCATTTCACTGTAAATCAAACAGATAACTCTTATTTTTTATCATATTCAAATAGTGTTGAAAGAGGAGGTTCAATTTTGCTATATGACAAAAACCCATTTTTCGATAAAGAATTAGACCTAATCGCGGACCAAAGTCGTAAATGAAAATGAAGTATTGATTCTTCGAAAATACCGGCTTAAGACCTTGGACTTGAATTGCCGCTTTCAAAGAAGTTCAAAAGAAATGGCATCGCCGAACTTTTTCTGTGCCAAAATCGATATAGCCCTATCGGTAAGCTGCAATAGTCTAGGGTATCCCCCTGTGGTTTGACCATCTTTCATCAAAATAATCAGTTTGCCCGAAGGGGTCAGTTGTACGGTTCCAGGTAGCGTGGCGGAGGTTAACATTGACTGTTGGTGACCATCGATTTTTTCATTCAATTGGTACGCCATTCGATTGTTTTCCTTGGCAATCGAAAAGTCTTGACCAAAGATATTTTCAAGCTGTCTGTCATTTAGCATTTCGAATTCCGGGCCTTTGGCAACTTGCAGAACGGATTCATCTAAATATGAATCTATCTTCAACTCGGAAATTTTGGGTTCAAATGTTGTGCAAGGCTCAAACGGAATTTCACTTCGGTCGGCCAATTGGTTTTCTTTGGTAATCGATTTTGATAGAGAGCGGCTACTCAATATTACTTCGGTTTTTATACCCCCTTTTACTGCCAAATAACTCCGAAATCCTTTTTCGAGCCTTCCGTACGACAAAATATCCCCGGCGGAAACTTTGTACACTCTATAATTGATAATCGGTAGATTGTTCAGAGTGACCGACATCGGGGCACCGGCCAGTACAATGTAAGTATTCCGGTCAAATTCAATCGTTGGCCCGGTCATGGTTATCTCCAAAACGGCGGCAGTATCGTCGTTCTCCAAAAGTGCATTTGCCTTATCCATGGCCAGATTGTCCATTACACCTGAAACAGGAACGCCCTTATCCCTAAAACCAAACCTTCCGGCATCTTGAACGGAAGTATAAAAACCGGATTTCAACAACCTAAGCATCGATTTTTGTTTTTTCCACTTTGTAAATTCCGACTTCGCCCTCAATTTTGTGCAAATCGTATTCGGCCCTCGAAATGGCGTAAAACTGAATTTGATCCCCTACACTTACAAGACACGGGTTTTCCCTTTTAGCATCAAAAATGGAAATAGGACAATTACCGATGATATTCCATCCACCTGGCGACTGTCGAGGATAAATACCCGTTTGCTTGCCTGCAAGTCCGACAGATCCCTTGACTACGTTTAACCGTGGTTCGGCCTTCCTTGGTATTTCCAAGGATTTTGGAAGCCCGCCCAAATACATGAATCCCGGGAGAAAACCAATTCCGAAAACACGGTAGGCACCCTCGGTGTGCTGCTTTACAATATCGGGAATGGAAAGTTTCAATTTTTCGGAAACATCGTCGAGGTCAATTCCGAAATCTGGATCGTAACAAACAGGTAGCCTCAATAGGTATCTTTGACCTGAATGTTCTGGCGTATCCTCTTCATACCACTTTCTTAGCTGAGCGCTGAATTCATCGAAATTTACTGTTTCGCCGTTACGAACTATCGTCAATGAATTGTAGGCCGGTATCATCTCCCAACCCGATTCACCAAGGTATGTCGTTTTAAGGTATCGATTAAATCGAAGAATGTCTTGTAGAATGGCATCGTCAACTTCCTTCGGCCATTCCACTAGAACTGCATGTGTACCATAAGGCCGTATGGAAATGGAATATGACTTCATTTTTTGATGCGAATATTGTGTTTTGGCAACTCTTCCGAAAGATAGGCCAATATTTCGACAGCAGAAGGCGTATCACCATGTATACAATACGTTTCGGCCTCGATATGGGTTTTTCTACCCTCTAAGGTTCGAACATAGCCTCCTTTGACCATATACAAAAGATGTTCCAATACTTTTTTGCTATCGGTAATTACGGCCTCAGGAAGTTTCCGGGAGACCAGACTGAGGTCAAAATTATAATTTCTATCTGCAAAGGCCTCCCTTATGATTTCAAACCCATTTTTAGGCGCTTCCTTGGCAATGACAGAGCCAAAAGGCACATAGATGGAGGCTAAGCCGACATACCTCCCTATTCCTTTTAAAAAGGCATTTGCCAATTCCGTATTTTTTGCAATATCATTGTAAAGCGCACCATGCGCCTTGATATGACTCAAGGAAATACCCTTTGACTTTAAAACGGACTTCAACGTATGCATTTGTTCTTGAATACTTTCCACAAGCTGATTTTCAGGAATCTTCATCGAGACCCGTCCAAAGTTCTCCGTATCTGGGTACGAGGGATGTGCCCCTATTTTGACTTGGTGTTTGCGGGCAAGGTTGACGACTTTTTCAATACTCTCAATACTGCCGGCATGGCCTCCGCAAGCTATGTTACACGAACTGATGTAAGGCATTAGGCCCTCTTCATTGCCTACGCCTTCACCAAGATCACAATTGATATCAATTTCAATAGTTTCCATGTACATTCAAAATAGCAAACTAGTTTTAAGTCTATCTTTTACTTGTGAATTTTTCGTTTTGTTTCTTGATCTTACTCCTTCCGGATGCAGTAGCTATCGTATAACCAAAAATGCCCTCACCGGTCAACAAAGGACTTCTTTCTCGATAACAAACATAAACTTAAAACGAGTTCAGATCCATTACCGATAAAATACCCTTTATCCCAAGAAAAATTGACAGGGCCAAAATAGCGAAACCTAAAATATTTTGGAACCTGTTATTCTTGAAGCTTCCCAATACGTTTGACTGGTTGACCACCCACAGGAGAAAAACTGCGATTATCGGCAATAAAATCCCATTTGCAATTTGGGCGAACTTTATGATCTGAATCGGTGTTATGCCAAAGGACAGTGAAATAACGCCGAGAAACAGTATCACCATCCAGATGGCCCTAAACCTATAATCTTTTAGTGACGCCTGCCAGTCAAAACAGCTATTTACCACGTAGGCCGCTGCCAACGGCGCCGTTATCGCAGAGGTTATTCCTGCTGCAAAAAGACCAATCCCCATAAAATACCTAGCGCTATTGCCATACAGCGGCTCCAATCCCTTTGCGAGACCCATAACATCGGTCACCTCATCACCCTGAATACTTGCAGCCGCCACTATTATGGACATCGATACCAACCCCCCCAGGGCAATGGCCATTATCGTATCACGTCTGGCGTCCTTCAGATCACTTGCCGATTTCCATTTTTCGCCGACTAGCGAAGCGTGCAAAAAAAGGTTGTAGGGCACTACCGTTGTTCCCACCAAAGCGATAATAGTCAATAAACCTCCTTTGGGTACCGAGGGTATCAAAAGGCCCTCAAGCAATTCTGAAAGATTTGGTCTGGTTATCAATGCGGTCAGCAGAAAGGAGAGGCTCATGGCCATGACCAAAGAAACCAGGGCCTTTTCCAGAAATTTGTAGTTCCCTATGTATAAAAGAACAAAGGCACATATTCCGATGACCCAGGCATATATATGGGAATATCTTTTTCCGAAAAGTGCTTCAAGGCCCAAAGTAGCTCCGCCGATATTGCCAGCCTCGTAAGCAGCATTGCCAATTACGATGGCCGACAAAATGATGGCAATAGCGCCATAACGCAACCATTTTGATCTTGACTCAGACTTTATGACATCGGCCAACCCTTTTTGGGTGACCACTCCCAGACGGGCAGACATCTCCTGCAAAACGATCGTGGCCACTATCGAGATGAGCATTGCCCAAATCAGCGCGTAACCAAACTGAACACCGGCCAAAGTACAGGCAGTGATTGTTCCTGGCCCTATAAAAGCAGCAGCCACCAGAACTCCCGGACCCATTTTTTTGAACATAATCTAAGTGAGGGGTTGGGTAAATATAATTGTTAGGGTACAAATCAAACCTATCAACCTGACCATTACACCACAATTTTAACAAAACGAAGTGTCGTTCGTCTAAAAATTTGCAGTTCGTCTAAAAACTGGGGGCAATATGCCACCTCCGTATACTATACGAGCAAATATGCGGTTATAATAGTCCCAAATTTAATTACCTGCTTAATGAAATGCTTAGAATGTAAAAAAGAGCTGAGCTACTTAGATCATAAAAACTCCATGGATATATTCGAAGTGGAACTATGCGATAAGCACACGGATCTGATGCTCCAACTTCAAGAAAAACATGGTACCCCCAATGAGGCAATACAATTGTACTATGGACTCAAGGAAGTGGGGGTAAATGCCATGCTCGAATGGTGGGACGGCAAAAAATCAATCGATATAGCCATCTCAAGGGTCAAACTCAATATCGAAATAGATACCGAATACAATATGCTCACCCTTGAACAGGCCATTACAGATCTTGAAGAGACTATGCACTCGTTCAAAAATGGTTTTACCACAATTCGAATACCACATGATCTAGTCACTTATCATTTAAATGATACCGTTGACAATATACTGGGTATAATGGAAGGCCTCCGTGCCAATATCAAGGCAATTTAATCCGATAAATGTCATGGCGTTAGCAAAGAAAATCTTAAGAACCCCACTCAGAATCTTCATAGCGATCTTTTTGGCAGGCATGTTGGTGCGTGTACTCGACTGGTCATACGCCGATCAGGTATTGTTACTTTCCTTTTTTGGAATCGGTATTCTATATCCATTCCGTTTTTGGAGAAAACCGGAAAAACGTTTCGTTGATTACGTGAAACTGGTCTTGATCGTTTTTTGGACAGCCAATGGGATCTTTAGGATTCTAGACTTTCCGTACACCCTTATTTTTCAGATTGTTATCGGCATCTCTTTCCTGACGTGGTTCTTTTTGGAAGGAACCGCCTATTTCTTGGATGAGGACCGACGCGCTAGAAATACCACCACTCAAATTATCTGGAATTGTGCTATGGTCGCAGGTACCTTGGCGATTATAGCCGGAAGTCTTTTGAACATACTTCAGTGGCGCTTTGCGATTCCGCTTTTGGTCGTTGGCATTTTGATCGTGGCGGCTTACATCTTAAAGGATGCCTTCTCAAACTCAAAACTTGAAAAGGAAGAGAGTAATAACGAGGAATTTCAGCTGTAGATTTCGTATCCTCCCTTAAATTTCATACTTCAATTTTGTAATCGTATCTTATTTCCCATAATTTCAGATTATGAGAAATATAGATCGCAGAAAATGGCTCAGAACAATTGGGTTATCTGGGGGGTATGCCCTACTCGGGGGCTTTGAGGGCCTGGCCATTGTATCTGAAAAAAAGCCCATGGTGGAGGGGTCGGTAAGGCTCAGTTCCAATGAGAATCCCTATGGACCCTCCAAAAGGGTCAGGGAAGTCATCGCAAATACTTTTGATGATGCCTGTCGCTATCCCTTTACGGCACTAAGGGGTCTAGTCAACGTCATTGCCGAGAAAGAAGGCGTTACCAAGGATCATGTAGTCGTTACTGGCGGATCTACGGAAGGGCTCAGGGCAGCCGGACTGGTATACGGGATGGGCAACGGAGAACTCATTGCTGCGGATCCGACCTTTCATGTAATGCTAAAGTATGCCGAAGACCATGGTGGCAAAGCCCATAGGGTGCTTGTTAACGATAAGATGGAGCATGATCTCGAGGCTATGGCCAAAAAAATAAATGGTAACACGAGTTTGATCTTTATTTGTAATCCCAATAACCCCACTGGGACATTGTTGAAAAAAGAATCGCTGAAAGACTTTTGCACCTCATACGATAACAAGGCCATCATTTTTAGCGATGAGGCCTATTACGACTTCATTACCGAACCTGACTACCCTTCAATGGTCGAATTGGTCAAGGAAGATCGCAATATTATCGTCTCCAAGACTTTTTCCAAGGTCTATGGATTGGCAGGACTACGAATCGGTTATCTAATTGCCAAGCCTGAAATTGCAACAAGGCTTAAAAAAAGTGTAATGGCCATGACCAATATTCTAGCCATAGCGGCCGCCAAGGAAGCCTTATTGGACGATGATTTTTATAAATTCTCCATATTGAAGAACATGGAATGCAAAGACATTATTTACAACACGCTCAATGATCTGAATCTTCCATACGTTCCATCCCATACCAACTTTGTATTTTTCAAATCAGGCCGCCCAATAAATGGCCTAATCGCCGACATGGCCAAGGAAGGTGTAACCATAGGCAGACCCTTCCCACCATTCACCAATTGGGCAAGAATTAGTACTGGCACAACCGAACAAGTCACCAAATTTAGCCAGACGTTGACGACTGTAATGGGGTGAATCTCTTCTTTTTCGGGCTTTCCTTTCGTCGATGAAGTGCCATTTTACGGGGTTTTTCTGAGTTTTCGCAATTTCACTTCATAGATTAAAAAAACCGTTTGACGGTACTTCGTACTCCAAATCGAATATTTTCCCATTACATAGATTGATAATCGTCTTCGACCTGAATTTTCGGTTTTATATATAAACCCAAATGTTATGGAAGATAAAACTACTATTAACGATTACTTGGTTTATTCTTTCTGCGGATTTTGTTTTTTATGGTCGCTTTACATTCTATTTTTCTGAATAGCGAACTTAGAAATCCACAGA
The DNA here is from genome assembly GCA_965215845.1 of Aurantibacter sp. Classification (GTDB taxonomy): domain Bacteria; phylum Bacteroidota; class Bacteroidia; order Flavobacteriales; family Flavobacteriaceae; genus Aurantibacter_A. The sequence goes on along the minus strand of CBDCEL010000003.1, from coordinate 197,275 downwards.
TCTTTTAAAGAATAAGGTTGTTGGGTCGGTCGGGAATCTTTGAGGTTCTCGGCCCCAACGACCTTTTTTGATTCTGCATATTACCTTCAGATGAGACATATAAAACTACAATATGGCATATTGTTTGCCGTTCTAGTTTTAGCTAGATCTTAAAGAAAGGTAATAAAATTATGAGACCATCACATTTTCTCCTCATAGGGTCCCTTCTACTTATCAGCTTTTCGCTACATTCCAATGAATGTGAAACGTATGATTCCTTCGGGGAAATTCCCGTTATCGGCCTGAAGACTTCCATTAAAATATCATATCCGACAAAAGGAACGGTCTGGACCATACCCAGCCAGGTAGAACTGCAGTGGAGCTCAAATAATATTCCCTCCCATAAAACCATCAAATTCTACCTCTCTAAGGATGATATGGTCGTACATGAACTGGGTGTTTTCGAGAATAACGGATTTGCAAACAAAATACCGTTGCATCGTGGTTTGCAGGCTGGCACGAACTATCGGGTAATCGCCATCGAACTCTTTCCCGATGACAAGTACAGCATCGCAAAGTACGCTACCCCATTATTTACCATAAACAAATTACCACGGCAGAAAAAAAAACCTATTGAGAATTTGGTCGAAGAACCAAAAGTTAGGACGGTCTTTGATGGGCGAAAACTGACCTATGTGGACGAGATGTCGGTTTCAAGCAATAAAATCAGTATCAATATTTGGGACCACAGCCGTAAAGACGGTGATATCGTCTCCATTTATCTAAATGGCGAAGCGGTCATTTCGAAATATTCCCTTGAATATTATAAGAAGAAAATCGAATTGACACTCGACCCCTCAAAACCCAACGATCTTTTCCTATACGCCAACAATTTGGGTAAATACCCCCCGAATACCGTTTCCATTGAAATTGTCGACGGAAAAACCTCTGAGAACATTGTTTTGAATTCCGACCTGAAAAGTTGTGAGGCGGTTTTAATCAAGGTAAAGGAATAACTCAGGGGCGAGGGGCTGAAATTATTGGAATCTATCATTCCATAACGAAAAACCACATCTTCATTCAACAAGATTGAATTATTCGAATTCTTATCGTAATTTTTCCATTCTAACACTTTGAAGATGGAAAAAAATAGAAGAACCTTCATTAAACAGGCGGGTATAATCACGGCTTCCACGGCATTAGTACCCAGCATGGTTTATTGCGGAACTCGACCTCAAAAGAGAAAGCTGGGAATCGCCTTGGTCGGACTTGGTTACTACAGCACCGATTTGTTGGCCCCAGCCCTACAATTGACAAAAAATTGTGAACTAAAAGGTATCGTCACCGGAAGTCCGGAAAAAATTCCCATTTGGAAGGAAAAATATGGTATCGCCGACAAGAATGTCTATAACTATGATAATTATGATACGATTGCCGATAATGACGACATCGATGTCATATACGTCGTATTGCCGCCTTCAATGCATGCCGAATATACGATTCGAGCGGCAAATGCAGGAAAGCATGTTTGGTGCGAAAAACCAATGGCGCCGTCCGTTGCTGAGTGCGAGGCAATGATAAAGGCCTGTAACGACAATAAGGTCAAGCTTTCCATTGGCTATCGCTGTCAACATGACCCCAATATTCAGGCCTATATGAAAGTGGGAAAAGAGCAACCATTCGGAAAAGTGAGAATGGTCACTTCCGCAGCGGGCTATTTTGATGGCCGCTCGACCCATTGGAAACAGAAAAAAGCTATGGGAGGAGGTGTCATGGGCGACATGGGTGTATATGCCATTCAAGGAGCAAGACTGGCCACAGGTGAAGAACCGATTTCGGTCTTGGCACAGACCTCTACAACCCGACCCGAAATATATCACGAGGTAGAGGAAACCGCGATGTTTCAATTGGAATTTCCCAGTGGTGCACGTGCGGCATGTCATACCAGCTACGGAATGCAAATGAATTACCTGAAAGTGACCTATGAAAAAGGTTCATTACAAATGGAGCCCCATTCGTCATATGGTGGCAATAATGGTAGCATGTCAGACGGTACGATAATCAACTTTCCATTGGAGAACCAGCAGGCCAAACAAATGGATGATGATGCCTTGGCCATAATGAACGGAGAAGATATGCTTGTTCCAGGAGAGGAAGGCCTTCGTGATATTCGCGTGGTGGAAGCTATTTATAAATCCGCTGCGCAGAACTGTCAGGTAAAAATCTAAATAACAAGCACAGAATTCCAACTTCCCTAAAAAAGCGCCAATGCAATTGGTTCAATTGATACATAAAAGATATGGTAGAAAAGTGGCATTGGTCATAGAGCCCCATTTGAAATTATTGAACAATTATTCCTCAATTTATGATTTAGGGGTGGCCGCTATTGACAACAATGGTGAGCTTACCTCCTTGGTGTTGGAAAACCTTTCTGATACTGAATTATCATACGACCCGATCTATGAAGGAAAATCAGATTGGAGAATATTGCCCGCTTTTGACCATCCCACCGATGTGAGTAAGCTAATGCTCTCTGGAACCGGTCTTACCCATAAAGCAAGTGCTGAAAATCGCCAAAAGATGCATAAGGCGGAAGCGGAAGATGATTTAACCGATAGTATGAAAATCTATTTAATGGGCGTTAAAGGCGGAAAACCAAAGAAAAGCAAGATCGGGGTACAGCCTGAATGGTTTTATAAAGGCAACGGTTCCATTTTAAGGGCCCATGGCGATGTTTTGGAAGTTCCGCCCTACGGCGAAGATGGTGGTGAAGAACCCGAAATTGCCGGCATTTACATCAATGACAAAAACGGAAGTCCTTGGCGCGTCGGTTTCGCCACCGCCAATGAATTTTCCGATCATATGATGGAACGAAAGAACTACCTCTATTTGGCACCCTCAAAAATTCGCAATTGTGCCTTGGGACCAGAATTGGTGATTGCAGGTGATTTCGATAATATTACTGGTAACGTCCAATTGTTAAGGGGAGACAAGGCTATATGGAAAAAAAATATCAAAACAGGTGAGGCCAATATGTCGCACAGCCTTGAAAACTTGGAACACCACCATTTTAAATATCATAATCATTGTTTACCCGGTCAAGCCCACATCCATTTTTTCGGTGCTGACGCCTTCAGCTTCGGGGAAGGTATTTCCCTACAGCAAAACGATACCATGGTTGTTGACTGGAATAAGATGGGGAGAAGTCTTAAGAATAGGTTGGAACTGTCGAGAACCGCTCTCAGATTGAATCAAGTAAAAAAACTTAAATGAAAAAAGGCAACCCTATTGGGGTTGCCTTCGTATTGTACCAACAATCCATTGATACAACGAGTGATTTTTGACGAAGTCTAAAGGTTCTCTACCACTTTGGCCTTGGGCGCATTTTTCTTTACAGATGCAATACCCTTTTCCATACTGGAATTGCTGGCATACATTTGACTTGTACCAATAACCTGACCATTAGCGGCCTTTAGGTTAAAACGTGACTTTCCGTTTCTTGCCTTTGTGCGATCAAACTTAGAATCGTCTTTGCAGTTTTTCCGAACGGATTCTATTCCGTTGTCACATGATTTTCTTGTGTTGTAGCCCTCGCTACTTAAAATTACAAGACCATTTGCGGCCTTTAAGTTGAACCTGAATTTACCGGCCTTGTCTTTTTTGATTTCGAACTTTCCCATTGTTACAATTAATATGTGATTAAAATTATGAAGTGCCAGAGAACCGATAGTAAAACAAAAAATCGAAATTCTCTGTCTGTCAATAACGTACACCTCATGCAAATATTGTTGTCATCCATTTTGGAGCAAATAATGACCGCCCCATTATACAAAAAAGATGCCATCAAAAAATCAAAAGTGTTGTCTGCACGATTTTAATGAAAATTGATCGGGCTTGTTGTTCTTGAAGGGTGGTCACTTATTCGCGAGCAAAATCCTTTATGGGCCGAACCAAAAATTTGCGATGGGTACCTCCGCTATTGTAGTGGTAAGAGGCATTGCCATCGCGAAATCGTAAAAGTCTTGCTTGATAATCGTCAAATGGGGTAGCGCTCCAATAGAGTCCATCGGCAAATTCTCCCTTGTTATCAGCACCTTGACCTATGGTTTTGTACATACGCTTCAATTCGTCCAGTGTCGGCAGTCGCCAGCCCTCGCCTAATTGTTCACCGATATTCATGGCTTCTTTCCAAGTCATTGGTCCATAATCATCGATATGTACGATCTTTCCGATTTTATTATCGCCGGAAATCTCAAAAACCACACCTTCTTCATAGGCATCTCCTACCGCCAAATTGGATAAAGTTTCTTCTTTTGCAGGGAAATCCGGTTCGGTTTTTTCAGGGGAAATCGGGCCCTTGACTTCTATGGTATCCATTCGAACTGCCGGAATCTCGCCCTTCGAATCATTCTTGGCGGTAGGGAAAAAGAAAAATGCCGCCAATACAATTGCGGAAACCAAAGCTCCGGCGAAAATCGTTTTTCGAGAAATTGAATTTTCCCGAGGTGGTTCTTCAACATCATTGCGATTTTCCGTTAAAGCATATTCAGATTGGTCTTCTTCAAATTGCCGTTCTTCTTCCTCCAATCTTCGTTGCCGTTCCGCCTGCAATCGCAATTCTTCTTCCGCCAAACGTTTGGCCTCTCTCTCGGCTTGCAATTTTTTTTCCTCTTCCAGCCGTCGTTTCGCTTCAGCCTTCTCCTCGATTTCTTTTGTTTTATGAGCTTTTTGAGCAGCCGCTTTTTCTTCTTTTTTCTTGGATTTCTTCTCGACCAACCTTTCCATTTCGCCCTTTCCTTTGAAATCGATGGACAATTGATCGTCACTTATAGCGGTTGGTTCTTTGAAATCTTGAGTAGATTCGGAGTCTTCAACCGGCATAGCGAACGAGGCAATGACCTGATTTAGTTCGGACATTACATTGTCGTAGGCCTCTTTCTGCGAATTCCAATTTTTAATGGGCATCTGATTTTCCGGTAAAACGCCCAGTTCCTTAAAGCTGAAATTATAATCGTCAGATTCGAAATTGATGTCCCATGGGCAATCATCAAGAATTATCGGAACCACTTTAGATTTTCCCTCCTTGTACCTATCTATGACATTTTTAAATTCCAGCTGCTTGACAAATTCAGAATACATAAAAGCCTTACTGAGCAACAGCAGGAACAAATCGGTCTTGACTAAACGAGACGCGTTCGCCGGTTTCCACACTTGATTTTCAAGAATGGGGTCATCATCCCAAATGGTAGTATCATAGCTTTTTGCAAGTGACTTCAGACGATGTAAAAGCTCAGAGGCCTGATCGCCGGTAGCCGCATAGATCACATAGATATGTTTCTTTTCCGCCATTTCCACAACAAGATAGTAATTATAGTGAAAAATCCACGATCTTTTAGATGACCTGCGAGCTAGATAAGAAGCTGACTTTTAATCGATTGAACCACATCACCAGTGCTGAATTCCCATTTCACATAGCCAAGAAGCCTAAAAGATTATCCCAACCAGCCCTCACGATCTAGACTTCTGTATTGAATTGCCTCACTGATATGGTCGCCAGAAATATGGGGCATATTTTCAAGATCGGCAATCGTTCTTGCTACTTTTAGAATTCGGTCGTAGGCACGCGCTGAAAGATTTAAGCGTTCCATGGCATTTTTGAGCAATTCTTTTGAGGCATCGTTCAATTTGCAGAATTCACGGATCTGCTTCGTGTTCATCTGTGCGTTATAGTGAACATTTTGCAGCTCGGAAAAGCGGTCGGTCTGTATTTCACGGGCGGCGGTCACCCTTTTTCTGATTTCGACACTGCCCTCCCCTTTTCTTTCTTCGGAAAGTTTTTCGAAAGGTACCGGCGTCACCTCGATATGAATGTCAATGCGGTCCAATAGAGGCCCTGAAATCTTGCCCAAATACCGTTGCATCTCTGCCGGGGAAGAAGTCACCGGCGCATCTGGATCGTTGAAATATCCGCCCGGACTCGGGTTCATGCTGGCCACCAACATAAAACTGCTGGGATATGTCACTGTAAATCGGGCCCTTGAAATGGTCACTTCACGATCCTCTAAGGGCTGACGCATCACTTCGAGTACACCCCTCTTGAATTCAGGGAGCTCATCTAAAAACAAGACGCCGTTGTGCGAAAGTGAAATCTCACCCGGTTGCGGATATGCCCCACCGCCTACCAAGGCAACATCTGAAATGGTATGATGGGGCGAACGAAAAGGTCGTTGGCTCATCAACCCCATATTTTTGATCTTTCCGACAACACTGTGGATTTTTGTGGTTTCCAAGGCCTCATGCAATGTCATCGGTGGAAGAATCGAAGGCAATCGCTTGGCCAACATTGTTTTTCCTGAGCCAGGGGGACCTATCAAAATAATATTATGTCCGCCGGCCGCGGCAATTTCCATACATCTTTTAATGCTTTCTTGGCCTTTGACATCGGAGAAGTCAAATTCGGGGAAGTCCAAATTCTTATAGAACTCAGCTCGCGTATCCACCACCGTCTCCTCCAATGGTTCATCTTTGTCAAAAAAGTCGATTACCTGTTCGATATTTTCGACTCCGTACACTTTCAAGTCAGAAACAATTGCGGCTTCCCTTGCATTTTCCAAGGGTAGAATAAACCCTTCAAAACCCTCTTCTTTGGCCTTAATGGCTATTGGCAAAGCACCTTTTATGGGTTGTAGGCTTCCATCCAACGAAAGCTCGCCCATAATGAGGTACTTTTCTAAATTTTCGGACTGAATTTGGTTCGAAGCGGTCAAGATCCCAATGGCCAAAGTCAAATCGTAGGCCGAACCTTCTTTGCGCATATCGGCCGGAGCCATATTTATGGTAATCTTTTTTCCAGGAATTTTGTACCCATTGTTCAAAAGGGCAGCGGCAATTCTATAATTGCTTTCTTTGATTGCATTGTCTGGAAGACCGACCAGATGATACCCTACGCCTATATCAACGTTCACCTCTACCGTAATGGTAGTTGCCTCTACCCCAAAGACGGCGCTTCCGAATACTTTTGTAAGCATACTTGTTAGTGTTCTGTAGGGCTTAAATGTAAGTAAAGATTTTAAGCCAAATACAATTGCGAGAAAATATTGGTACTAGAAAATGTAACTACCGAACTTCAATGGTATCTTGTATTGAGACAGGTTGGCCGTCATCTGTATAACCTTTTAACGTTATTTCAAAAACACCTAGAACATCAGATGTGAAGAATTCGATTGTCGCAAGGTTATTTTTCAAGCTAAGATTCGGCAACCAAAGTAATTGATACCTATAGTCTGGAACCCTATCTGATAACATTAAATCGTCAAACGTATAATCTGGGTGAAAATACTTTTTCTCAAGAAGTGGAGCCGTCAATTTTATTTCTTGAACGTATTCCCTATTGAAGAAACTTTCCGTTTTTCTATCGAAAGTCTCGATGGCAATGATGCCCTGAAACTTCTGTAGGGCAAACTCATAGGCATTTCTTGAGATACTAATTCTTTTTATCAACCGTGCGTCAAAATTCATTAAATCCGAAAAATCTTGAAGCATTATACCATCAACGATGACCAATGGGATAAAATTCGGATCGGAAAAAAACTCACTTCCCCGTACTCGAAAATAGGTCTTTCCTTCCTTGGTTTTGCTTATCCATGCATTCTCGATAATTTCGACAAAGGTCTCTTGAACTGTTGGAAATCGCGTGTAGTCATCTAAGTTATAGACCGTTGTAAAATCCTTGTAAAAAGGTTCTTTCGGGCTGGCCTGTAGTATCGAATCTTGTTTTGCCTCAAAATATGCATTTTCGATTTGGTTATGCACACTGCGTTGCAACATCGATTCGCGCTGCTCCGTTGCTATTTCAAGCCCTTGAAATTGCAGTTCATCATATGCAATTGCGCTTTTGTAGAGGTTGATTTGGTATTTGCTTCGGTCTGGCTCAAGGACTTGTATATAGCTATTGCCATCATCATAGCTCTCATTAAGATTTATGTGGAACTCTCCTTTCCTATTGGTGTTGGCCATTTTGAACAAGAACTCTTTGCCGGGAATCGAAAAGCCAATCTTTTTATTCGCTGCCGGTCTATCTGTTTCTTTATGTACTACGCGGCCCGATATCAATTCGCCCCGCAATTCCGGGAGGTAAATGGAATCATTAACATTCTTTTCGATTTTAACTTTCCGCATCCCATTGAATACATCGACCCTGGAAATTGAAGAACCGATCAACTCATCCTTTCCTTTAACGGATATTGAGTAATTGCCATGGCTCTTACCTCCCAACATAGCTTCCAACTTCAAAATCACCTTTTCACGCTTGCCGAACATTTTTTTATTTGGAACCAGGCGGAGGCCTTTGACGATATTCTTTTCATCATCAAGCAATACTTTAACCAGTCTATCCAAAAGGCTGGTGTCTGATTTTATCGAATCTCGTTTGGTAATCAAAGACCGCTCATTGGTATGATATAGATTAATAATGTTCACTTCACTTTCGAAAAACGGGTGCTCAACGTTGTTTCTCATCCAATTGGTGTAGCCTATGAGCTTGTAGTTACCCGTGGGAATATCGGCCGGGATAAAAAAGTCACCTTTACCCATACCGTCGACCAATCTGATTTTGTGTCTGAATATTGGGTTTCTATTCGAACCTATCATTTCAACGTGGCCAATTTTGCTGAAATTGCTTAACCGTTTCGTTTTCGAATCCAGGCAATAAAATTTGTAGTACAGCCTTTCACCAACAAAAAGTGTGATAGCATTTTGGTGAATAAAGACATCCTCTTTTGGCATATCGGCCAAGACCTCAATTTTACGGACATCATCTATCTTGATTTGACCGTGCCCCATATAGAAATACCCTATGAGGGTTATGACCAATATATATTTGATTCTTATTTTGTTGACCTTATTCATTCTTCCCAAAATTCGGGAGCCCTTGGGCTGCCCAGTACGGTACAATCAGCGCAAATTCTGGGTACCACGAAAATATCCTGCGTAAGGGGATCCATTGAAAAATACCTGACCAGATTATTGCTTAGTAAAAAGGTTAAGGTCGGAGAGGTGGATGAACTTGCAACATACGGTTCACAATCTGTTTCGGGATATGGTGGAAGTGGCTCATCGGCGAAAAAATCGACATAATTAAAAAAGATCCTTTTTGAGGCAACAGCCGAAAGGTCAAAATAGCCCAGTACTTTGTCTTGGTCGTTCATATCAGAATGAATATTGCCATTGAAAAACCCAGGCTGGGTCTGTGAAAGTATACTACTCTGGCCAGAAAAGCGTTCCAGCAATTCAAAATAATCATAGGCCTCTTTTGATAAGGTAAATTGTTTGATCAGAATGCTATAGCGATGTGAGATAATGAAGTTATTTCGGTCAATGAAACGAACTTCAAAATTCGGAAGTGAGTTGCCTGTGGGCCCCAGGGAACTGCCTATTATAATGCCTTTTGAAACATCTTCGGCATAGCACACCTGCTCTTCGCTTTCCAATGGAAAAACAACCGGTGGCCCCGAACCCGAAAAAATAAGACGTTCGCCCTTCCATTTTGGCGCAACAATTTTATAGGCCTCCTCATATTCGTATCGATAGTATTGTGCACCCAAGTCAGCATCGAAATTTACGGCAATCGATATACCTTCTTCGCCCTTATCGCCGGTTTTTCTTGATAGGGCCAAATCTTGAATGGGTTCCGCTTGAGGTAAGTTTTCCATTTGCGAGGTGTATGAATTCCCGTTTTGCAACCTAATCAGCAGCTGATAACCTCTATTATACTCGGCCGCAAAATCTTGTACGGAAATATATATTCCAGGCTCAATTTCCGCAAATTCATATTCGTTCTGGGCATCGTCGACCACCTTGACACTTGCATTTTCTTCCGGAAGAGGGTTGAACTCTTCCAAAAGAAAAGCACGGTTGAGTAAAATCTGTTGTTTCCCCATTTCATCTGTTATCGTGGCATCTACCACCAAAGCTTCTTCAAAATCGTCGGTATCTACCTCGAAAGGTTCGACACACATTGCCGCCAAAAACGCGATCGTGAGCAGCATTGTCATTTGAGAAATTCTTTTTAATGTGATCATACTGGGGTACTTCGATTGTCCTAAAACTTGAAATTATACGTTATTGTGGGAATCGGGACGGCGAAAATCGAACTTTGATAGGCTTTCACCTGTCCGTTTTCCGTCACGAAAAAGACCGAATAAGGGTTGTTTCTTCCCAATAGATTATATACTGAAATATTCCAAAAACTGTGTGCGAACTTCTTGATCTTATGGTTTCCCTCGACATTGAAACTGACATCTAGACGATAGTAATCGGGAATACGAAATTTATTTCGATCGCTGTAATAGACAAATTCTTCGCCTTTGTACACATAACTGCCTACCGGAAATGTTACCGGCCGACCAGTTTGATATACAAAATTGGTCGAAAAACTGAACCGTTTGGTAAGTTGATAGTTGGCCACCAAACTTATGTCATGCGGTTTGTCAAAATTAGAGGGGAAAAACTTGCCATTATTGATACTTTCCCCATCGAAACTGCTTTCGAACTTGACCAGCGAACGAGAGTAGGTATACCCCAGCCACCCGTTTAACCTGCCCTCATTTTTTTTGGCTAGAAACTCTACTCCATATGCCTTACCTTTTCCTTGAAGCACTTCGGTTTCGATCGCATCGTTCAAGAGGAGCTCCGCGCCAATTTTATAATCGAGTATGTTCTTGGTCTTTTTGTAATAACCTTCAAGGCTCAATTCAAAAAGGTTATCATTTAGATTTTTGTAAAATCCCAGCGAAACCTGATTGGCCCGTTGGGGTTCTATATTTAAATCTGAGAGTTTCCAGGTATCGGTGGGCGAGGCGGTCGTATTATTCGATAAGGTATGTATGTATTGGAACGTATTGTTGTAACTGGCCTTAATCGAGAAATCCGTGCCCAGATAGTACCTAGCCCCTAACCGAGCCTCCAGTCCACCATACGTTTCAATAATCTCGTTTTTTTCGAATTGCCGGGTTTCAAGTAAGGTCTCTTGATTTTTTGGGGCGTTATTTTCATAAATACGCTGTGACGATTCACCAAGGGCGGCAAAGAAAGAATAGCGTAACCCAAGATTTAAAGCCAGTTTTTCATTCGGCTTGTACTCATCTGAGACAAACAGGGCAGACTCCCAACCTCTTTCTGATGAAATGGTGTTTGGCTCAACATTTGACTCCTGTCCCAAGGGCTCAAGGGTACCAGGGTTGACACTGTACAATTTGGTTGAGAGACCATAATCAAAATTATGTCCCTTGCCTTGGAGGTATTTCATTTTAAGTTTCAGCTCGGTCTCATCGATTTTATACCTTAAATCAAAATCTCCGGGCGAATTCTCCTCGAACTGTATGTTGAACTTGTAAATGCTATTGGCCAGAAATAGACTTGCCCTATTTTTATTATCGAATTTATGGCTCCATTCCAAAGAAGCCAATCGGTTGCTGTAGCCAAAAAGGGAATCAGCCGTTACATTAAAGGCATCGCTACTATAATAGCCCGTTGCCCTAATATCGTTGTTTTCATTGATTCGGTGGTGATACTTTGCAATGGCATCATAAAATGACGCCCTACTATTTTTTAGGGATTCCTCTTTTAGGGATCTCAATATCCACCTCGAATAGGTGGCACGGGCCCCTATCAATAAAGATGACCTATCTTTTAAAATGGGCGTTTCCAACATCAGGTTTCCTGTGACCGGACCAATGGAAGCCTCCCCGCTAAGCTTCTCAACATTACCGTCTTTGGTTTTTACATCAAAAACCGATGACAGTCTCCCGCCAAATTCAGCGGGAATATTCCCTTTATAAATATTGATGTTGCTTGAGGTAAATGGATTTAAGGCCGAAAAGATTCCAAAAAAGTGAGTGGGATTGTAGATGACCGAGTTATCCAATAATATCAGGTTTTGATCACTCCTACCGCCCCTTACGTTGAATCCTGCCGCACCCTCCCCTGCCGTGGAAATACCGGGCATTGTAGTCGCTACCTTCAACATGTCGCGTTCGCCCAAGACCAGGGGAATCGTTTTTATTTTTTCAATTTCGACTTCCGTCACTCCCATGACCGTCTGCTCGATATTTCTAGTCGCATCGGCCTTTACGACGACTTCATCCAAAACTTCAAGGCCTTCGTCCAAATCAAAGTCCAACCTTCCGTTATTGAAAACGATGACCTTTGTTTTCGAGCTTTCAATGCCAAGAGCGCTTGTTTCAATGACATTCTCACCAACCGGTACTTCCAACCCGTAAAATCCAGCTTCGTTGGTCGTGGTTCCGATGTTCTTTCCCTTGACGGTAACGGCCATCTCGGGTATTGGTGCACCCGTGCCCTTGTTTCTTGCTACCCCGGTTATTCTAAAACTTCGTTCTCTTCTGTTCCTATCCTCCCTTCCTATGCGTACCGTGGCGATTTCATCGATAGGTTCTTCGACATTCGAAAAAACCGGAACAAGTTTTTCCTCATCATTCATTTCTGCGCCAATGGCCAATCGTTCTTGGTCCCTTGGAAAAAAATCCTCAGGAAACCGGTCGTGGATTACCGTGTTCTGAGTCAAAATAATTCTATAATCGTCGGTAATGTAGTAATTGATCAAAGTTTGATCGAATATTTCATCGAGCACCAGTTTTAAGGGAGCATCGCTAAAATCACCCGACACGACCTTGCCTTCCAGCCACTTTTCCAAATAAAAAAATCGATAATCGGTCTTATTCTCGAGAAGTTGTAACACTTCGGCAAGATTCGAATTATCAAACGAAAGGGACACTTTTTGGGTGTTTTCTTGGGATAGGGCCAATTGAAGACTCAGAAAGATCAATATTTTAAGAAAATATTTCATTTTCCGGTCTTATTATCTTCTTTGGAAATAAGACGCTCAACCTCATTCAATAGCTCCACCAAGTAATCCTCCCTGTTCGATCTCGAACGGGATTTTGGAAAGCGCTTTTTGATCTCACCCGAATAGTCAGGAAATATCTTGATAATATCCGACCTTCTTTCAACCGTAAAGTACTTATTTTCATATAGGAGGTAATATTCGTTTTTGTCGACGAACTCATAATACACCGTTCTTTCACCCATCTTCTTTCGATCGTCTTTCTTGTGTTTTTTGATTAAATCAAAATGTTGGTTGGCCATAAGTCTCTCAAAAAAGCCATTTTTTTGATTTCCATCTTCGGTTACGAAATTCATCTTTTCAAAATTATGATCGGCAATGGAGAAGCGATCGATTTTGTCCTTGTCCAACAATAATTCGTTGTTCAGCTTAATGATGACCCGATCTTCAAATAAGTCGTATTTCATTGGAACGTCATAATAGCTCTGTTCGTCATAATCAATGGCTCCCGATAAAAATGTGTTCGAAAAAAAGAACTTCTGCCCATCATCTGACATTGCATGTTCTTCTTTGTATATGGTTCCATTGAACAATCCTGAGTTTTCGACACCTATTGTTTGGTCGAACCACCTGTAATGGTCTTCTTGGGAGGCAGTGTTGGTTTGTGAACAAATCAAAACCGGATTGAAAGAGAACAACAACATGGGAACAATTCCCATGCAAAAAGAGTTGAGGTCTAGCTTGGCCGCCAAACGCTCTACTAACTCAATGATTGCCGCACCCTCTATTTTATTGCAAAAATTAATCGCTGAAAGATTTTCTGGAACCCGTTACGAATTCACAGTCGATTAAATATAAACGTTTTCGAGGCTGTTGGCAACTCTTATTCCACTAATATGGTCTTACGTAAAGAAATTGGTTTTCCAAATATTGAAAAGCCGTCCAACAGAATTTCGTATTCCCCTGTCACATCAGAAGTGTAGCATTCAAACGTCGCTTCTTTACCATTGAAATCGATACGCGGTTCCCATAATAGTTGATGACGGTAATCAGGTATGCGTTGATCGGAAGATTCTTTATCCACTGAATAATTTTGCCTAAAATATTTTTTCTTGATGTCTGGAAGACCGATGTCGATCTTTATCAGTTGATCTCCTTCCGCAACTTCAAAATAGTCTTGGGTCAAGGTTTCGATATTGATCATTCCACGATACCGTCTGCCAGCAAGCTCGAACTTATCACGAAGTATTGAAATGGATTTTATCAATTTTGAGTCGAATTCGATGATTTCATTATAATCGGCGACGAGCATTCCGTCAATAAATACCAGGGCATTTTGTTGGGGTCCTTCGTAATTCTCAAATAAACGCACATTAAAAACAAAGTTATCGGGGCCATCGCGACGAATCGAAGCATAAGGCAATATTTCGACCATAGTCTCCAACAGGGTCGGAAACCTTGTAAAGTCGTCGAGCTCGTATTTTTCAACTTCCCCGCCCCAATAGGGATCATGCGGTTCACTGGTCTTGAGGGTATCCGGTCGAACTTGATAGAATCCATTTTCGACCTGATTATGGATACTTCTTTCCAAAATTTCGTTTTTCAAGGTTGAGTCGATTTGAAAACTCCGGAAATCAAGATCATTCAAAACCAACGGGGGATCTTCCATCATTTTCAATTCATAGGCATTGCGATCACCTTCGAGCAATTGAACAATCGCCATGGGTTGCGTATAATTTTCAAATACATCAATGAAAAAATCCCCTTCATCATTGGTGAGAGCCGCTTTTAACTGAAAATCCTCACCGGGTATGGACACGACAACCATATTGTTTTCTAGATTCGAAGTGGACTCCTTTGGAACTACCTTACCTATCAGACGTTCACCGATTTCTTCAGGCAAGAATTCGATATCGTAGTATTTTGCCAACTTACCTTCGGTCTTTTTTGCATGCAAGTCAATGAAATCTGTCGAGCTTAATCTCTCAAACTTGTTATCAAGATTCGATGTTCTCCTAACTGAAAGTGAATAGGTGCCAAATCTTGACGGTCCACGGAAGTTTTTGATATTAAGGGTCACCTTGGCCCTTTTGGCATATACTTTCTTATCGGTTTCGATTACGAAACGCTTGTCACTCTCAATTTGGGTTTTGCGATCAGACGCCACTGATTCGCTTTTTGGAATTCCTTCGCCTAAAAAGACACGCTGATCTGCCCGATACGGATTTAAAATGGTGATGTCATCTTGAAAGAACAGGTCTGGATCCCCATTGCGCATCCATTTGGTGTATGCCACCAGTTTGTAATTTCCGGAAGGTACCGAGGTCGAAACAAAAAAGTCACCTTGTCCGACACTGTTTTCCAGTCTGATTTTATGCTCGAAAATCTTGCTGCCATTTTCGGCTATCAAAAGCACATAGGCCAGCGTACTGATCTCACTGGGTTGTTTGGTCTTATCATTAAGGCAATAAACGCTATAGTATAAATATTCCCCAGCAAAAAGTAAGGATGTATTATGGCTCACATAAACCTTTTCTGCATCCCTGCCCTCGTATCGTGCCCTATCCATTTTCTGGGCCGATAAGTTATTGGTAAGGCTTACCACTATAAACAAAAAAAGGAAGGTAAATAAATACTTCTTGCTCATTTCTCTTTTCATTCAATCCAAAAATCGGGTACTACGTTACTACCCAATTGGGTACAATCACCACAGGCCCTCGGCATTGCGATGTATGGCCCTCCATCGCAGCCAAGGTTCTCATCAATTTCATTCCAATAGGCAATCGAACCTTCGTTGACCATTTCGTAAATGGAACGTTCTGAACAATGTGGAAAACTCGATACATCGCAACTTACCATTTCCACGATTTGCGGCCTAAAGAAGTTATTGTCACAATCTATCGGGTAGTCGGGCAGATCTTCATCGTTAAAAAAATCGCTGTAATTAAAAAACAATCTGGCAGAGGATACCGATGTTACCTCAAAGTACCCGATAACGGCCTCGGCCTTTTCGTCATCAGCCCTTATGTTTCCTTCTAAAAACCCGGGCTGTACATCGGTAAATACACTTTCGGAGGTCGAAAACTCGTTTAGTTTATTGTAGTAACTATGTGCGTCGACCGATTGTACATTTTGCTTCACCAGAATGCTATATCGGTTGGCCAAAATATAGTCGTCGGAAGGGATGAACCTGACCGGAAATCTTGCAATACTGTTTGCCGCAAGACCCAATGTGCTCGTTTGAACGATATTGTCCGATTTTTGACTTCCATAGCAAACACGCTGTTCCTCTTCCCTGGGCTCGATCCTGAAGTTGAAAGAAGTTATCGGTGCGCAAGGGTCAAAATTATCCTGCTTAAAATCAAGATTTATGTATTTAGGGGCGATTATCTTATAGGTTTCCTCATATGTATACCTAAAATATTGAGCGTTGCCCGTAGAAGCATTTCCATCAACGTATATGTTAATGCCGTCTTTGCCTAGTGAATTGGTTCCGCGTTCCGCATAAACAGCTGTAATCTCGGCCTCATCTTCAAAGCTTTCAACCGTCGAGCGATAGGTGCGCCCGCCTATGGTATTGATGACCAAGGTGTAGCCTACTCCTTTTTGGGCGGCAAACTCACTATTCGACAGATAGCGACCGTCTTCAACCTCACTAAACCCATATTCATTTCCTTGAACATCCATTATCATTACACTGGCATCGTTTATTGTGGTGACGGAATCCTTTTCGAAACTGTACACCTTTGACAAAAACACCTCATGTTGTTTCAATTCATTGGTCAAGGTCGCCTCAATGACGACCCCCCTCTGAAAATCCACGGTCACGGGATCAAAAGGTTCAACGCAGCCCTGTATGAAAACCACAAAGGACATAATGGGCAAAACCCAATTTTGAACAACAATTTGTATGAAGCGATTATTCTTCAATCCACTAGTTTTTAAAATTTAAAATTATAACTGATAGAGGGAATCGGTACAGCAAAAATCGAGCTTTTAAATGCCTTTACCTCTCCCTCGTCCGATACAAAGAACACTGAATACGGATTGGCCCTGCCAAGAACGTTATATATCGAAATGTTCCAAAAGCTATGTGCGAATTTCTTGATCTTATGGTTGCCCTCAATATTCACCCCGAGGTCAAGCCTATAGTAATCGGGTATTCTAAATGCATTGCGATCGCTGTAAAAAACGTATTCGGAATTATTGAAATTGAACTGCCCTATCGGATAGGTTACGGGCCTGCCCGTCTGGTATGAAAAATTGAGCGAAGCGCTGTAACGTCTTGTGAATTTATAGTTCGCAACCAAACTTACATCATGCGGTTTATCATAATTCGAGGGAAAATACGCACCATCATTGATGCGTTCCTCGGCAAACGGACCGTCAAATTTAATCTCCGACCTTGAATAGGTATAGCCCAGCCAGCCATTCAGTCTTCCCCTGTTTTTTCGCAACAAGAACTCCACACCATAAGCCCTACCCTCTCCTTGAATTACCTCGGTCTCTACTTGCTCGTTCAGCAACAGCTGGGCCCCGGTTTTGAAATCAAGTATGTCATCCGCGGTCTTATAAAACCCTTCAACGCTCACCTCATAATTGTCATCTTCAAAATTCTTGTACAAACCGGCCGCATATTGATGGCCGCGTTGGGGTTTGATGTTCGAATCACTAAGTTTCCAGGTATCGATCGGTGAAACCGTGGTTGTGTTGCTCAACGTATGAATGTACTGGTACATATTATTATAACTGGCCTTGAAGGAAAAGCTGGGAGTCAAGAGATATCGGGCCGATACCCTGACCTCAGGACCTCCGTAAGTTTCGATAATCTCATTTTTCCCATAACCGGTCGTACCCGTAAACGTATTTTGGTTGCGGGGCTCCCCTTCCGCATAATTGCGTTGTTCAGATTCGCCAAGGGCTGCAAAGATCGAATATCTGAGGCCGGCGTTCACACTAAGCTTTTCTGAGATTCTAAAATTATCCCCCAGAAAAACCGCTGCCTCAAGGCCCTTCTCCTTCGGAATATCAAGTGGATTGATAATGGATTCGGTTCCGGTCGGTTCAATTGAACCGGGTTTAACGCTATAGAGCTTGCCTGAAACCCCATAATCGATACTATGCAATGAATCTGGCCGATAATTGAACCTTAATTTCAACTCAGATTCATTGATGCTATATTTCAAATCAAAGTCGGTATTCGAGGGTCCATCATAATCTACCCCAAAGCCATACCTGCTATTGGCCAAAATGAGATGTCCGTTATGTTTCTCGTTAAACTGGTGTCTCCAATCCATCGAAAAGGCTCGATTGCTATACCGGTGTAGGGAGTCGGAAGTTATGCTGAAGACGTCCTTACTATAATAGGCCGTCGCCTTTAGATCATTTTTTTCATTGATTTTGTGTGTATAGGTGGCAATGCCGTCATAAAACGAAGCCTCGCTATTCTTGAGGTTTTCATCCTCAAGCGAACGCAATATCCAATCCGAATAAGCGCCGCGACCACCTAAGGTCAATGATGAGACCTCCTTTTTTATCGGAATCTGCAAGGCGATATTACTGGTTACCGGTCCGATTGAAGCTTCACCTGCCAATTCTTCAGTATTTCCATCAACTGTGGATATATCAAATACGGAGGAAAGGCGCCCACCAAACTCCACAGGAATATTTCCCTTATAAATATCAACCTCTTTCGTCACATATGGATTCAACGCTTGAAAAATACCAAAGAAATGGGTCGGGTTGTAGATTACGGCATCATCCATTAAAATAAGGTTTTGGTCCGTTTTACCGCCCCTTACATTCAATCCCGTGGCACCTTCGCCAGCATTCGTGATTCCTGGAAGTTTTTCTGCAACCGCCAAAATGTTGCGTTCGCCCAATACCAAGGGGATATCCTTACTTTCTTCGGCATCGATCGTCTCCGTACCGGTCATTTCATCCTCAACATTCTCTTTTTGGTCGGCCTGGACAACAACTTCTTCAAGTTGCATGATCCGTTCCCTGAGGTTGAAATCCAATTGGCCATTGTTATAGATAATGACTTTTTTTTGCTTTCCCTCTATCCCCAAGGCCCTGGTCTCCAATACATTCAATCCAGGGGGAAGATCGATTTCGTAATATCCCAATGAGTCGGTAACCGCTCCGATCTTTCGGTTTTTCACGATCAGTGATAGATTGGGAATTGGCCTACCCGACTTCTCGCTCAGAACGTAACCGGAAAGTCGATACGAAGATTGTTGTCCTTCAATACTGGCCTTACCTATACGAACGGTTTCAATTGCCAGTTTTTCGGGTTCCTTTTCCTCGGGAAAAAATACGGGAGCCTGATTGTTTTCTTGTACCACCGTAGCTACGGCATCTTCTTTTACCTTTTTGCCAAAAAATCCTTTGGGCAATTCATCATAGATAATATTGTTCTGGGTAAGTATTATTTTTTCCTGATCAAGAATGAAATAGTTGAGCTGGGTTGCCTTAAATATGGTATTGAGAACTACTTCTATTGATTCGTCCTGAAAAGTTCCTCTGAACGACTTGCCATCCAACCAATCATCTACAAAATAAAAACGATAAGGTGTGACTTCTTCAAGCGCGAGCAGGACTTCCTCCGTCGGAGAATCCTCGAAGGAAACAGAAATTTTAGTTTCCTCCTGTGCAAAAAGTATGTAACCACATAGAAAAAATAGAAATAGGGGTACCGTTTTCTTAATCAAAGCAATCTTATTTTAGCCAAATCAATAGAGGTACCGTTGAAAGGGATTATTCTAAATCGAAGTAGCTATCAAAAGTTAAAATAGCAATTTTCTGGGGACTGTCAAATTTTGGCCACACCTTAAGCCCATAAATCTCTTCCTCTTTTTCATCAATTGATGGGTCTAAATGTCAAAAGGGATTTGGAGGTATTTTCTATCTCCTCTTTGTTCATCATCATTTTGCGGTACTCTCCATTGACATACATTTCGGCCTGATCCTTATAATGGGGGCTTAGTGGATTGCCCGATTGCCCGGTGGGCAAGATGCTCATGCTGTTTTCAAGGTCGGAGAAGTCGATTACCCGACGTGTCGAAGGGCCTGAACCCACCTTGTAAAAACCATCCTCGGAATAGCTGAAGCCCAAATTGTTGATGACCTCTTTGGTGCCAGTTACAGGAAAAGGTCCCACATTAAAATAACTTCTCAATGAAGCCACGGCATCTCCAATAGGATGGCCATGTTCCAAGGTGTGTACTTTCTCCCAGGTCCATGTTTCACTATCTTCGCCAAATTCATTGACCAGCGATTCATAGGCCTCCATAAATGATTTTTGAATTATTTCGGATGAGGTTTCCATCCTTTCAGTATTGACATCGTCCCACCAAACGGAATTTGTATTCCTTGCTATCGGTGCTATCAACCTTTTGCTCAAATGGGCCGACAGAAGTTCATTGAATTGCTCAACCCCCAATTCGTCCTCGAAAGTGTTCTTGAGAAAACGATAGATCCACCGATGGTAAAAGGTACCTTCGGTATCATCCAATGTATAGTTACCTTGCCAAGCATTCAACTTGTCCAAGACCGCCAATTGCTTTTCGTTGAGCAATTCCACGTCTAACTGCTTCACCAGGTTTTTTGCTATACTGGGATTTACCGATGAAGTGACATCGGTCATCATCTCGAGTACAGCTTCTTTGTCCCAATCGCTTTTGGGTTCAAGTAGTTGAACAATCCGTTTCGCCCTATTTTCAGGTAGGTAGTATCCCGGGTATAGCATACCCGCAATCGAATCGGGTTGATTATTTGCCGAGTATACATAGTGCCATGGCGGATTTATCGCTTGAGGGTTCTCGGTAAAATCCAAATACTCACGGTCGGCAGGAAAAGCCTCAAAACTCTCTTGCACAAATTTGGTATGAATACTGTCAGGAATCTTATGTAATTTGGCCGTGGCCCACCAGGCAATGTTTCCTTCGGCATCGCCATACATAATATTCAGTCCCGGTGCATGTATTTTTGGTAAAGTCGCTTTTATATCCTTAATGGACTTTGCGTTGGCCATACCGAACAAAGCAGTAATTACCTCATTCTTGTTCTGCGTAAAGGTCCACCACATTGAAATGGGCCGATTGCCCTTGATTTGGTTCATAATTCCCGTAAGAACGGGTCCCCGTTCCGTGCTTTTCGAAATAAAGTTCACTTCTTCCCCATCTTTTACCTTGATGAGGTGCTGAGCAGTTTGATAAGACTCCCAAGTATCTCCATTTTTATATTTTGTACTGTCTGTCGGATGCTCTTCTTCATAATAAAAATCGACATCGTCATTTTCAAACATGGTCATGCCGTAAGCCATTTTACGGTCATGTGCCAAAACCGGAAATGGAACCCCGGCCAAGTGATACCCATATTTTTCATAGGTTGGGGTCACCACATGGGCCTCATACCATACCGAGGGCTGTGCGAAGCCAATATGGGGGTCATTGGCAAAAATGACCTTGCCGTTCTTTGTTTTTTCCGGGCCGATGACCCAACTGTTGCTTCCTTCGAATAAAGGTATGTGAAGTGATTGTAGGGTCTTGTTCACATTTTTGAACAAGGCCGTTTGGGTCGTATCGAGAACTTGTATGTTATGATTTTTGATCAGGGTGGAGGCCGTGTCGATATCTATGGGCAAATCTTTTAAATATTCGCCCCCCAAGCTATCCCTTATCCTTGTAAGCAATGGATCTGTTTTATGGGCTTGGGCAAAACTGAAAGCCATATAACCCAAGACATTTTGAACGTCGAGCAAAGTGAAACTTGATTTTTCAAGTCCAGTCAAATAGAATTCAATGGGTGTGGGACCCTCATTTACGAATTGATTGATCCCGTCTAAATATGCGATGGACAATTCGACCGATTTCGCATCCATATCCAACTCTGAAATCGTTTTTTTTGAAGCTTCTTGAATACCCAGGGCAAGAAAGAACTTATCCGTATTGATAGTCTTTTCACCAAAAACCTCTGAGAGTCTACCACTGGCAATGCGACGCAACAAATCCATTTGCCAAAGGCGATCTTGCGCGTGCACATAGCCTAAGGCACGCATGGCATCTTTCTCGTTATTGGCATAAATATGCGGAATGCCGTAGGCATCATAATGAACCTTTACCTCATCTGAAAGGCCTACCGCGTCTATCGATCCCTCGTAGTCGGGGGAAATTTGATACGCGAAAATTCCGCTTGTCAATGCTAGAATACCAACTAAAACCAAAAGGCCCCAGCCTATTTTTTTTAAGATTTTCATCCAGGGGAGTTTTCAGGAAAGATAGTCCAAATTGAAGGATAAAAAAAGGGAAGGGATTTGCTATTAATTGCAACCGCCAAAGTTTTCGACGGCCTACCGCTTATTTCATCGAAAGTTTCTGGTAACGTTCCAAACCCTTTTGCAACCAACGTTTATATTCATCGGCATCGGCAGAGGCAACCGCATAATTCAGCACTTCAAGATCTGGGGATAACAGAACATAGTAGGGCTGCGAAGCCGCGTTGAAATTGATGGTCTGAAAGGTACCCCATTTGTGGGCCATGGTCTCAATTGACTTGATGCGCCCCGAATCAAATCGAAAATTGAACTTTTGGGTTTCGGGAAGTTCTTTTCGATCATCGACATACAAGGATATTAACACATAATCCTCATCAATAATCTTGAAGACTCCAGGTTCGCTCCAAACATTTTCTTCCATCTTCCTGCAATTGACACAGGCCCAACCGGTAAAATCCAATAAGATGGGTTTATTCTCTTTCTTTGCAAAGGCCAGCCCTTCATCAAAATCCTTGAAACAATCAATACCCAATGGACAATCGTTCTCTGTTTCGAAAACGCTATAAAAGGTAGGCGGTGGAAAACCGCTCAATAACTTAAGGTTGGAAATACCGAAAAGGCCCAGCGCCAAATAGGCCGAAAATGCCAGACTTACGATACCTGTCAGCTTTCTACCTCTAGACAACTTCTGCTTTGGGCCATCATGTGGAAACCGAAAGGTTCCGAAAAGATAGAGTGCCAGCAGCACAAAAAGCAAAATCCAGATTACAAGAAAAATCTCTCTTTTCAATATACCCCAATTGCCCACAAGGTCGGCATTTGAAAGGAATTTGAGTGCCAATGCCAATTCCAAAAAACCCAACACCACTTTTACCGTGGTCATCCACCCACCAGATTTCGGCAACGAATTCAACCATGCCGGGAATAATGCAAATAATGCGAACGGTAAAGCCAAGGCAATGCCAAAACCGGTCATTCCGGCGGAGAGATTTGTAGCCATATCACCTTCGGCCATCGTCGTGCCGCCCAAAAGCACTCCTAAAATGGGTCCAGTACACGAAAAGGAAACAATTGCCAAGGTCACGGCCATAAAAAAAATACCCAGCACCCCACCAACCTTATTCGAGGCGGAATCCATTTTGTTCGCCCAAGAACTTGGCAAAGTCAATTCATAATACCCGAAGAACGAAAAAGCGAAAAATAGGAATATTAGAAAAAAAGCGATGTTCAACCAAATATTGGTCGCAATCGTATTCAAAATCTGTGAGTCAATCGAGTCAAATAGGTGAAACGGAATGCTCAACAAAAAGTAGATCAGGGCAATGAAAAAGCCATACAACAAGGCACTGCCCACCCCTTTTGACCTATATCCGCTGTGCTTTGTAAAAAAGGAAACCGTCAATGGAATCATAGGAAAAACACAGGGTGTCAACAAAGCGATCAAGCCGCCAAGAAAGCCCAGCCCAAAAACGACCCATAGGCTAGAATTGCTCCCCAGCATATCTTCCGATTCACTAAGCAATTCCTTATTCTTCAGATCGAGGCGTAAACTGGCACTCATAGCCAAGCTGCGTTCGTCAACCGTCTTTTCGGCCGTTGCCACCACTCCACCATCCAATACAAAGCTGAAATCCATTTCAGCGGGTATACATACTTCTTTACATACCTGGTACCATAGATTCACATCGATCTGACGCACTTTTGGATTCAAAAGCCGAATCTTCTGGATGAAAATGGCCTCTTTCTTAAAAAAGGTCTCATCAATCTCAAAAACCTCGCTGTATTCTGTGATCGTCTCGCTTTCCCTTGTCGGACCTATGAGTTCAAAATCTTCACCGGCCTTCGAATATGTAAATTCCGAGGGCATGGATCCACCTTCGACCGTATGCTGTGAATAGACATGCCAACCTTCATGAATATCACCCTTCATGACCAATTCGTATTCGGTCTCCGATAGCTTTATAAGTTCTTTTGACCAGATAACGGGATTTTCATCATCTTGGGCAAATGCCGCAAAGCCAAGAAAAAATACTAGTATGAATACCAAGTCTCGCATTAATTCAATGTAAGTTTCAATATGGATTCTGTGGTATCGGACACTTTAAATCGTTCATCCCCCCTTTTTCCGAGAATCCATACCAATTGATTATTTGAAAAGAGCAGCCATTGCCTTTCTTTTGAGAATTTGTCCATTTTCTCATCCCTGAAAAATTTGGATACCTTTTTCCTGCCATCCATCCCCATGGGATAAAAATAGTCGCCTTCTTGCCACTTTCTTAACATTAGGGGATATTTTAACGCTTTTTTGTCAATATAAAGTATGTCTTGAGTGTTAGCCTTTTCATAATTATCTACCTCATCGATAGACAGTTGCACAGGGAACTCCAGCAATTTGGTAGTTTCTGAAATATAAAAAACCTCCTTTTTCGGGTCTTCCCGTTTCGTTAGCAATAATTCGGTACGATCTTTTAAAAGCCGATGCGTCTTCGAGCGCACCTCTTTTCCGCTCGCGGCCGATAACAGGCCATAGATATCATTCCATGCGGTAAAGCCATACCCTCTAAAAAACTCATAAAGGTGGGGTTGTACGGGCTTCAATTGCCGCAATTTCTTAATAGGTATGTGAATCACCCCTCCTTCTTGGACAAAAATTTCCTTTTTTAACCGTTGAATGTAATTCTGTATCAATAGTTCGCTGCCTTTCAGCTGATCAATGGTCATTTCAAAGTTCTCCAAGAAAGTAGGATGTAGTTCCTTTAGCTTTGGCACCAGTTCATGGCGAATCTTGTTACGCAGATATTTGGTGTCCTCGTTGCTTTTATCCTCACGCCATTGAAGATTTTCAGACTTCGCGTATTCCACAATTCGTTGGCGTGAAAAGACCAAAAGAGGCCTAGCTATGGAATCGGTGTTTTCAGGAATTCCGGTCAGGCCTCCCAGTCCGGTTCCTCTTGACAGATTGATTAAAAAAGTCTCTAGATTGTCATCTAAATGATGTGCGGTAACAAGCCTATCATAGCTAAATTTCTGCATGAGCCGTTCAAACCAACCGTAACGCAAGTCACGGGCCGCCACCTGAAGTGAAACTTTTTCTAGATTTATGTAACCAATTGTATCAAAACGACTTACATGAAATTGAACATCCCATTTGTTTGCAAGGTCCTTGACAAAGTTTTCATCATTGTCACTTTCTTCCCCACGCAATTGAAAATTACAATGGGCCAAGGCAAAACTCAATTTCAGTCGATGGACAAAGATGCGCTAAGACCACACTATCGACCCCACCACTGACCGCCAGTAGAAATCTGTTTTTTACCAGCGAAGCAAAATTCTCTTGAATATGTTTATGGAACTCTTCTAGCACACGCCAAAGTTACTCAAAGTACGGACTAACTTCGCGAAATCTAAATACGGTCTAAAAACTGCCCCAACGCGGTTTTATGGTCCTCGGCCAATTCAGCATCTGCAATATTGCTTTCATTGCCCAAGTTCTGATGAAAGGATGGCAACGAAAAAGTGGCTACGATTTCGGCACCAAAACGGGGAAAGGCTTTCTCAACTACTTCAAGTGCCCCTAAACCTCCTCGTTTTCCTGGTGAAGTGCTCATCAAAAATACCTTTGTGCCATCTAAAAAATTGCGCTCCAACCTTGACAACCAATCAATTAAATTCTTGAAGTAGGCAGATGGATTGCTATTATGTTCATTGACCGAAATGATAAGTCCATCGGCCTTTTGTATATCGTTTCTCAACTCTATCAAAGAGTTCAAATAGCCCTTTTCCTTTTCATGGTCTTCGCTGTACATAGGGAATGGATAATTCGCCATGTTCAATAATTGTACCTCGTGGGCATCTATGAGCGAAGCTGTATATTTTATGAGCTTATAATTGATCGACGTACTGGAATTACTGCCTGCAAAGGCCAATATTGTTGCCATATTCGCGTTTTATAGAATTGTGCAAAAATAGCCCATTACAAGATAAATTGGATGAATTTTGTATAATTTTGCCTCGCAATCGGACTAAGCCAATTTGTTCGCCGGCATTCAATAACCGAAATGGAAAAGAAAAGTAACAGATTGTATTTCATCGATGCCATGCGCGCATGGGCCATTCTGATGATGTTGCAGGGGCACTTCATCGATGGGCTTCTTGCCGATGCTTTTCGTGACAATGCCGATGCGGCATATGGCCTATGGAAGTATTTTCGGGGTATTACCGCACCGGTGTTCTTTACCGTATCAGGCTTTATATTCACCTATCTATTGATCCGTGTTCCACAAAAGGGCCTTGAGAACCCAAGGATAAAGAAAGGGGTTCGACGGGGGCTACAACTGATTATCATCGGTTATTTACTACGCCTAAATTTATTTGGACTGCTTCAGGGAAGATTATACGATTCCTTCTTTTTGGTGGATGTGCTGCATTGTATCGGACTTTCAATATTGGGAATTATCGGTATTTACCTTTTAACCGTTAATGGTAAAAAATTCATACTGCCACTCACTTTGCTGGTAGCGAGTTGCTTACTTTTCGCTTTCGAACCGATGTATAAACAGTTTGGGTTTGCAATGCTTCCAGACACTTTGGCCAATTATTTCAGTAAGGCGAATGGATCGGTTTTCACCATTATACCGTGGTTTGGATATGCGGCTTTTGGTGGGTTCCTTTCAGCTATTTTCTTCAGATATAAAGATTATCGAAAAATCTATCCAGTGGCAATAACCCTATCTGCGGCAGCTGGATTATTATTGATTTTCACATCTTCACGGCTATTTCATTGGTTGCATGTTGCCACGGATGTTCAATTATTTGCCGATATCTACTCGAACAATTATTTGTTTATACGTTTAGGTGATGTTCTGGTTGTCTTCGCTCTTTTTATGTTGGTGCGAAAGTTTTTGACAAACGGTACCTTGTTACGTATAGGTCAGAACACCTTGTCGATTTATGTTATCCATTTTATCATTCTTTACGGAAGTTTTACCGGCTTTGGGCTTTATCGGTTCTTTGCGCATTCATTGAGCCCGTGGGTGGCAATTGGCGGAGCAATTGCTTTTATGGTAATTTGCTCTTATTTGGCCCTGTTATACGACAAACATGAAGTTTTGGTGAAGGAAGGGATTAAAACAGCTCAAGGCTTTTTGTGGAACGTGGCAGAAAATGCCTTGCTTTTTATTCAACGAAGTTTCAAAACCATGTTCACAATGGTACTTCGCCTATTGGGTATGGCCAAAAGCTAAAAAATCAATCAACCTTTCTATATTCAAGAATCGGACCATCACAAGGCGCCCAGGAATTATTGCTAAGTGTCGATCCAGCGAGTTGTAACGCTTCCGTATCTCCTTGACAACTATATATAATATCGCTGTCTTCCTCAAAAGTTAAGCTCAAATATTTTTGCCCGTCAGAATAGGTTTTCCATGAATAGACGCCACTCATTTCAATAATCTCCCCGTTAAGTTGTCTTGATTTTAAAAAGGTGAAATCGTTTCTGAACACGTAGAATTCTTGGCGATCAAGATCCGACCCTTCGGTTGTGGTATTCGTCCAAACACTTCTTATTTTGACAAGCTGCCATTTACCTTGGATTTGCCCCTCGACGTGTTCGTTCTTTGAACAAGAAAAAAGCATTGAAAGAAGAACCGGAAAAATATACGACCTCATCCTTAAGCTGTTTGTACTAAAAGATGGTAAAAAGCAAAAAGGTTGCTTCAAAGTTAAAAATGGCCTTGTTAATTTAAACGTGAAGGGCCCTATTTGCCGTAGCGGCCAAAGCGGCCTCCTTTATGGCTTCAGTAAAGGTCGGATGTGCATGTGACATTCTTGAAACATCTTCAGCGCTGGCACGATATTCCATTGCGACAACACCTTCCGCGATCATATCGGCCGCCCTGGCCCCTATCATATGTACACCAAGAATTTCATCTGTCTTCGCATCGGCCAGTATCTTAACAAAACCATCAAGGTCCATACTGGCACGGGAGCGTCCCAAAGCGCGCATTGGAAACTGACCGGATTTATATTCAATACCGGCCACTTTCAACTCTTCTCGGTCTTACCAACGGCAGCGACCTCTGGCCAAGTATATACCACACCGGGAATCAGATTGTAATCGATATGGGGTTTTTGGCCTGCCAATCGCTCTGCTACCAAAACACCTTCTTCCTCAGCCTTGTGTGCCAACATAGCACCCCGAACAACATCACCAATGGCATAGATGTTCGAAGCACTGGTCTCAAGATGATCATTAACCTCTACCCTGCCCCGGTCATCGATTTTAACTCCAGCGGCTTCAGCATTGAGGCCATCGGTATAAGGTCTCCTACCGACCGAAACCAAACAATAATCTCCTTTGAGTTCAACTTCCTGCCCCTTTTTATCGTCTGCTTTGACAATTACTTCCTTCCCTTTACGCTCAACAGATTTCACCTTATGGGACAAATTGAATTTTACTTTTTGCTTTTTCAGCACCTTCATCAATTCCTTGGAAAGTGCAGCGTCCATTCCGGGGATAATCCGGTCCATATATTCCACCACCGTAACTTGAGCGCCCAATCTCTTGTAGACCTGTCCAAGTTCCAATCCGATAACACCGCCCCCGATCACGATCATGTGCTTTGGAATTTCCTTTAACTCAAGAGCTTCGGTAGATGTTATGATACGATCTTTGTCGATTTCTATGAACGGAAGTGTCGAAGGCTTGCTTCCTGTTGCAATAATGGTGCTTTTGGCCTCGATGGTCTGAGCTTTGGCCTTTCCCTTCTTTATGTTGATATGGGTCGCATCCTTAAAACTACCGATACCTTCATAGACATCGATTTTATTCTTGTCCATCAAGAACTTGACACCAGCACATGTTTGATCGACCACCGCTTGTTTGCGGGCAATCATCTTTGCCAGATTGACCTTCACCTCACCAGGTAACTCGATACCGTGTTCCTCAAAGTGCTTAACTGCATCTTCGTAATGATGTGAAGAATCCAACATTGCCTTTGAGGGAATACAGCCCACATTCAGGCAAGTACCCCCAAGGGTGGGATACTTTTCGATTATCGCTGTTTTCATTCCCAATTGTGCGCAACGAATCGCTGCTACATAACCTCCCCGGACCAGAACCGATAACGGCCACATCGTACTGACTCATATAGACATCTTTAAAGTGAAGGATTAATAAATATAGACCAATATTAGGGAAACAAAAGTACGAATGTTTTATGGTTGGGCAATGTGCTTAAAACATTAGGTGAAATGGTCTTTTTGTTTGGGATATTCCCGGGAGGGTCGCTCTTGTTTAAAACAATCTGGGTGATAAGCATGAGGAGCTAGTGTTCAAAAAACCAGTTGGTCAATAAAGCCTTAAATAAAAAAAGGCCCTTGTAAACAAGGACCCCTTTTCAAATCAACCAACTATCTCAAAACAGTTCAATTGACATCCAGAGCTTGACCAATTCCGGACGTCCATCCTGCCATGGGGAACCTGTCTAAGAAATACGATCAATTATCGAAACTATGGTTAGTGTTAGCATAGCTCCTTTTCATTTTCTGTCTATTCTTTTGGCTTTTACCGGTTGGGCCGAATTCATTTCTTACGGCCATTTTTCATTCTTTTAGGACTTATCTGCCTATTAATGAGATCCGCCATTTTTCCCTGGCTGGGTTTGGGCCCCTTCCGATATCCATATCCTTTTTTTTTTGTTGAAAAAAGTTGGGAGAATAAGAAACAGCGCCAAGAAAAAAACCAATAAGCTTATCACAAGCAAAATTTTGGACAATAGGACAGTATCGTACATATTAGTGTTCAGTTATTCAGTACGTAGAACTCCTTTTTCTTTATAAAATCAATCGGGAATTCAAAACTTTTTTAAAACTAATACCGAACATAACATGGTCATTAAGGCGGTCCTTTCAAATCTTCTTGAATCGATGAAA
This sequence comes from Aurantibacter sp., assembly GCA_965215845.1. Lineage (GTDB taxonomy): Bacteria > Bacteroidota > Bacteroidia > Flavobacteriales > Flavobacteriaceae > Aurantibacter_A. The sequence goes on along the minus strand of CBDCEL010000003.1, from coordinate 167,225 downwards.
TGCATAAAATCATCGATGAAATGCATATTTTGAAGAAAATTCCTATAGTTTAAATTTTCGCACCGGATACCTGAAAAGTGTATCCGCATGGTTTTAGGAACTAGTGCCGTTCTCAAAAGAAATTACCTGCTAAGCACTTACTTTTATTGGAGTACATCATGTATTTACTTCAGCAACTTAAAAATGGTCTCCTTAAGTACCTCTGTCTCGAAAGGTTTGATAAGTACGGCATTCATCCCTTTTTTTAAGTACCCATCGACATCTTCCTGATAGGCGTTGGCGGTAATGCCAACAATTGGAATATTCTTGATGTTCTTGAATGGAAAGTCCCGAATAAGTTTGGTTATCTGATCGCCGTTTGTATTGGGCAAATTGACATCCATAAGAATGATGTCGTACCGGTGGTCGATAAGGCGCTCCATCACCTTTGCACCATCACTTACAAGATCGATATAAAAATGTCCGCTATCGACAAGCGTTTTGAACAGGACGGTTTGAACCTCTCCATCATCTTCAACAATCAACATGTTGAATTTTTTTCCTGTATTCGCTTCAGAAATACGCCCAGTGTTCTTTGAGCTTTTTCCCCGACCCTGTGAACTGGTCAAATTCAAAGAAAACTTAAGGTTCAGGTCGAAATAAAAATTTGTGCCCTTACCGACAATCGAGCTTACCTTGATCTCACTACCCAAAATCTCTAGCAGGCCCTTGACGACGGCCAATCCCAAACCGACCCCGGTCTGTTTTGCATTATTTTGCAATTGCGAAAAACTATCGAAAATTTTGGGAAGGTCTTTCTCGGCTATTCCATAGCCAGTGTCCGATACTTTGAACCGTACATTTACCGTATTGGCCCATCTTTGATTAAGCTTGATGTGGAAAGATACCGTTCCCTCTTCGGTGTATTTAATTGCATTTTCCAATAGGTTGGCAAGTACTTGATAAATACGCAGTCGGTCTCCACGTACAAGTTCAGGTATCTTTTCGTCAATGGAGCAATCAAATTCGAGTTCTTTCTGTTTGGCCTTGGCCCGATAAGTGAACTCCAGTAACTCAAACAACCGAAAAAAGTCAAAATCCTTTTCTCGCAATGCCAATTTTCCAGAAGCTATCATTCCAATATTGAGCGTATCTTCCAGCATTGTTTTCAAATGCATATGCGACCCCTTCAAAAAATCGAGCATTTCTCTTTGCTCGTGGTTCAATGACGTCCCTTCAAGTAGATGCGCTATCGAGATACTGCTCGTTAGCGGGTTGCGGAGTTCATGGCTGAAGTTCTGGATAAATTGGTTTTTGAAACGTTCCCTTTCAAGCAATTCAACATTCTTCAGGGCGATAAGCTCTGAGTTGATTATTGATTCGTTTCTAGTCTGGGCGGCCGATTGATAATCATTGTAGTGTTGGGTCAGATCTTTAATAACGATTTGCCAACCTTCTTTTTGACCAATGACGCTAATGTCGACAATGAATTCCGCACCATTTGAGTCGAGATGGATACAATTAAAATTGGTTTCGCGGTTTTCTTGCCAATTGAGCGTGCGTAAAATCTCAAAGAAAGGATGTAGGTCAAAAATGGACCCACCTTGGCGTAGTGATAAAAACGACTCGTTGCAGTCGGTTATCTTCCCATCCGTATCGACCGAGACAAATTGAAACTCCTTGTCAATATATTTCTTTTTAAAATGCTCAAGCATTTTGGTTCAAATGTTCTGCCATGGAAATGAACAGTTTATCTACCGTCAACCCGGTTTTGGCACTTGTGAGAAAATCGTGCGGCACTCCATTTTCAGTAAGCATTAGTGTCACCTGGTCGGTATCTACCAGATCCATTTTGTTACCGACCACCAGCATCGGTACTTCGCCTGTTTTTTCCCTGACAAACCCAAGGTCAGCGTGAATGTTTTGAAAAGTAGGTGCCCGCGTAACGTCAAAGACGAAAATGAAGCCGTCCGTTCCCAAAAGGTATGCTTCTCGAATGGTATGGGGGTCATCAGTTCCCTCCAAATCCCAAATAATAAAAGAAATGCTGTCCTCGGCATTTATTTCGACGACCTTCTTTGTGATATGTACTCCTATGGTTACCTTGTAATGATCGGAAAAACTATTGCTAACAAATCGTCTAATCAACGAAGTCTTGCCGACCCCGAAATGGCCAAGAACCACTATTTTCTTAGATTTTTGCATTGCCGAAGTGACGCTCCATATTTAAATCTATCGTTTCCGGGGTGAGTTTGCTTACTTCTTTTTCAAGATGTTTGCTGGTATAGACCAAATCGAGGTTCATCTCAAGGAATTTTTCGTAAAAGTCAAAGATCAAGTCTTGAATCTTGTTTTTTGCCCTAGTGGTATAGTTGCCCGAAACGACCACCACAACATAATACGAAATAAAGCTCTGAATGTGAATATGATAAAGTTCATACTCTATCAATTCGAGGTCTTGGTTCTTTTGGTGAAAAGCATCTTCGACAAATGATTTTATAGCGGTCAGCATACCTGATATCATCTCCTCATCGATGGTGTTTGAAACAGAGTAGCTCCCTTCCAAAATGCCGGAATCCTTTTGTATGAGCAATACCTGCTCAATTTTTGTGCCTGACAAATCATTTAAAAGACGCTTTTTTTCTTCCTCACCCTTAAAAACATAGCTGAACCTGCGACCCATTCCTTTGAGAAAAGAGAACTGGTCGTCCATTTTTTCGGAAAGCATCTTGATCTCCTGGGCGACATACTTTTTTACCATTTTACCTAAGATGGGGTAAAGTGCCTCTACAACGTCATCCCTACTGTTTTTTATTTCCCTTTTAAGGGTTGCAGTAATGGTAGGTCCAAGTTTTTCGGGTATACTTTTGGTAAATTTGTCCAATTGATCCAATATGATTGGATCGACCTTCGAAGAGAGCTTTTCTTGCTCATTGATGACCTCTTCCAAAAGTTGGATTCTTTTGGTAATAGCGGTGATATACTCCTTATCATCGGTAAAGAGGATATCTTTAAGGATAGCCAGTTTGTCGGTTTCCTTCAACTTCATGGAATGAGGAAATGATTTTACTTGCTGAGTTTTTTACCCAGATCGGTGAACATTTTACCCAATGTTTCTTTATCTACAATATCTCCCTGCAGATCTTCTATCTTATTTTCGATTTTTTGTTCCAACTCGGTAATTCTAATATTTACATCGGTCGAAACATCATTTAAGGCACCATCGAGTTCGGTTCTTACTTCTTCGATCAAAATTTTCAAGGCCTTTTTTTTATCGAGGATTTCCTTTCTCAGCTTTTCGAATTCAGAATCGTATTCCTTGATCTGTTCACCAAAAATCAGGTTTTTGATGATTTCGATTTTTGAGGTGCCATCATCCTCTATTTTGTTCAATGTGAATATCGGCTGTTCTGTTTTAGACATAATTATCGGTCTTTTTAGGTGACACACGTTTCAATGCATCTTGAATTGCACTTATGCATCGTGCTAATATATCACTTATATCGCAATGTCTATATATTGATCGCCAAATTGTGGATGTTATTAGCTCAAAATCAACGAATAACGAATCAAAATCGAAAACGTTCTTTTTGGCATGGTCTCGAAAATTTGTGCCATTAAGACACACTGACCAAATAAGGTTCGAAGACCCTTGCTCTTGGCGTTGGTCACAAAAATCACTTCTGTGAGTCTTATAAATAACCCAAATCGACAAGAAATCAACTGGCCCTTCACCAGGGCAGGAGTCTGAAAAACATTAGGGTTGCACAACAGACTTCAAAATCGTAATATTACCCTAATCCAAACAAGCGACCATGGGCAAGCAAAAGAAAAATCCTTATAGGCAGGATGAACGAATCGTTGAAAATAGGGAACTCAATATCTGGGAAGCCTTAATACCTGTTTTCGCCCTTGTCGCCATGCTCGCCTACAATGTATATGTTTTTGGCGATGACGCCCTAAGCGGTTCCAACCAGTTTATTCTTTTGTTGGGAGGTGCGGTCGCGGCAATTGTCGGTTTTAGAAACAACGCATCTTACAAGCAAATGCTGGCCGAGGTCGCCGAAAATGTGAAGTCGACCACCGGAGCCATCTTGATTCTTTTGATGGTCGGTGCCTTGGCGGGAACATGGCTTATCAGCGGCATAATTCCGGCCATGATCTATTATGGGCTTCAGATTTTGAATCCGACCATATTTTTGGCTGCATGTGTCATCATCTGTGCAATTATATCCATTGCCACGGGAAGTAGTTGGACAACAGCCGCGACCGTTGGCATTGCCTTGATCGGAATCGGGGACGCATTGGGTATTTCAATGGGAATGACCGCCGGAGCTGTACTTTCAGGTGCTTATTTTGGTGATAAACTGTCGCCCATGAGCGATACGACCAACTTGGCCCCGGCCATGGCCGGCGGCGAGCTTTTTGACCATATAAGATATATGTTGTTTACCACCATACCCACCATTTCGGTCACCTTGCTCGTTTTTATCATAATTGGCTTGAACATCGAAACCAGTGGAACGGCGGATATTGACTCTATATTGGCTTCAATAGACAAGAGTTTTAACATCAATGGCTGGTTGTTTATCGTACCTATGGTCGTTATTTTCTTGATCGTAAAAAAAACCCCGCCCTTGGCTGCCCTGCTTATAGGCACTTTGTTAGGTGGCATCTTTGCTTTAATTTTTCAGACATCGATAATTTGGGGTCAAGGATTAAGGTATAGCCTAACCGACATACCATCGGAATACAAGGAAGTAATAGAGTGGGACGCCTCCAAAAACAATTATCAGCACCCGGGCACCTATTCTTTAATCGCCAAGGATCCAGCAATCAGCTTTAGTGAAAATATATCGTTGGAACTACCCAATTCAACTTCCGAGGTAAAAAAGACATATACGGGTAAAACCGATATTTTGAGCAATGGAAACATAATCGGAAGTCTTTCTGTTGAAGCTAGGCCAACATCTTTTTTACAATCTGCGTATTTCACAATTTTCAACGCTATTACGGTAAAAACGTCCATAGCAAGTGACAATCCTTCATTAAGTGATTTATTTACAGCCAAAGGAATGGCCGGTATGCTGGGCACCATATGGTTGATCGTATGTGCCATGGTCTTCGGGGGAATCATGGATGGCATAGGGGCTTTGGATAGAATCACCAAATCGTTGTTGGCCATGGCCAAGACTACATTCGGGCTCTTTGCCAGTACGGTAGGCAGTTGTTTGGCCTTGAATGTAACCGCCTCAGACCAATACTTGGCTATTGTGGTACCCGGAAAAATGTTTTCCAAAGCATACCAAGACAGGGGGTTGGCCCCCGTGAATTTAAGTAGGACTTTGGAGGATTCTGGAACGGTCACCTCGGTATTGGTGCCTTGGAATACTTGTGGCGCCTATCACAGCGGGGTACTCGGAGTTAGTGTAGCCGACTATTTTTTCTATGCGATATTCAATTGGTTGAGTCCTTTCATGACCTTGCTTTTTGCGGCATTCCAGATCAAGATCAAACAGCTGGCGGCTTCGACGACCTCCTAAAGGCCAAACGATACTCGGTGCTTTCATCGTTTGATCGGACTATGCATTCTCTTTACAATTTCATACTTTTGAATTCGAATCAAAATCCCATACAATGGCTACGGTAACGTTAAAAGGAAACCCCATTAATACAATTGGCGAATTGCCTTCTTCGGGAAGCAAGGCACCCGACTTTTCATTGACGAAAAACGATTTATCACCCACTTCACTCTCCGATTATCTAGGAAAAAAAGTGGTCTTGAATATTTTCCCCAGTATCGATACCGGTACCTGTGCAACTTCGGTGCGCAAGTTCAACCAAGAGGCTGCAGGCCTTGACAATACCGTCGTACTGTGCATTTCAAAAGACCTGCCTTTTGCGCAGACCCGGTTTTGCGGAGCGGAGGGAATCGATAAAGTGGAGCTACTGTCTGACTTTAGGGACGGCAATTTCGGAAAGGCCTATAACGTAGAATTCATCGACGGACCATTGCAATCACTACTATCCCGTGCAATTGTGGTCGTTTCGGAAAACGGAACTGTGGTGCACTCACATCAAGTGCCTGAAACGGTTGATGAACCCGATTATGCCGCAGCATTGAATGCCCTAAAAAATGCCTAAGGAATCTTTCGCCAAGAATCGGCTTAAAAGTGTAGGTTTTGCACTTCGCGGAGCTTTGCTCTTGATCAGAACGGAGGCCAGTATAAAAATCCAGGTCTTTATTGCAATTGTAATGACCGGTCTAGGATTCTATTTTGAAATATCGAATACCGAGTGGATCCTACAAATTTTCGCCATTGCCCTGGTCATGGGGGTCGAAGGGGTAAATACGGCCATTGAAAAGCTCTGTGATTTCGTTCGGCCCGAATTCGATGCCAAAATTGGCTTTATAAAGGATGTCTCCGCCGGTGCCGTCATGTTGGTCTCTATTGCAGCAGTGATTATCGGTTTGATCATCTACCTACCCAAAATATTTTGAAGCGTTTTTCGTGGAAGGTTTGCATCCTAAATTTGTACTTTTGCCCATAGAACCGTTGATTTAATGGCAAAAAAGAGAAGAAAATCAAAGGCGGCCCCAAAGAAAAAAGCCTTTTCCTTTAACTTATCGAAGCAAAATAAAATCATTCTGGGCAGTCTGCTGATTTTGCTCAGTATTGCCCTTTTCTTCAGTTTCGCGTCCTTCTATTTTACTTGGCAAGACGACCAAAGTCTATTGGACCAGTTCAAAGACCGCAATGCGGAGGCCGCAAATTTGTTACGCAAATTTGGCGCAAGTGTCAGCCATTTTGCCATGTACAAGGGCTTCGGTATCGCCTCTTTTATTTTGACCGTATTGCTTTGCCTAACCGGTCTTCATATGTTCCTCGGTCTTGACGGAAAAGGGCTGTTGAAGAAATGGATATGGGGATTGATTTTTATGATATGGATTTCTATAGGCCTTGGCTTTTTCGCCTATGAAAAGCCGTTGTTAGGTGGTTTGGTAGGTTATGAAATGAATGATTTTCTGCAAGACTACACGGGAAAAATTGGGGTAGTTCTGCTCCTGCTCTTTGGATTGATATTCATTATGGTAAGGCTATTCAAATTCTCTCCGGAAGGAATAGGCAGTTATTTGAACACCAAAAGCAAGTCGATAGCTTCGGAATTCAAAAGAAATCCCAAGGAGACGGTTGACGAATCTCCGGAGGAAATCATTCTTTCGCCAGAAAAGGAAGAACCCATTGTTGTGGATACTTACACCCATAAAAAGGATATTCCGAAGCTTGAAAAAGAGGAAGAATTGGAAATGCCCATTGTTGAGCCCGTGGTCGAGGAGAATATCGACATGGAGGTGGAAAAAATCACCATCGAAAAAGAGGAGAAAGACAATATTGCGGATAAATTGGTAGATGACTTTGGGGAATTCGACCCTACCCTTGAACTCGGAAGCTACAAATTCCCGACCATCGAACTTTTGGATCAGCATGGGGTTTCAGGTGGCATCACGATCAATCAAGAGGAACTCGAAGAGAACAAAACCAAAATAGTTGAGACCCTCCGCAACTATAAAATCGGTATTGCCCAGATAAAGGCGACCATTGGTCCTACCGTTACCCTCTACGAAATAGTGCCTGAAGCCGGTGTACGCATCTCAAAAATTAAAAACTTGGAAGATGATATCGCCCTGTCATTGGCCGCTTTGGGTATTCGTATCATCGCCCCGATCCCGGGCAAGGGAACTATTGGCATCGAAGTGCCCAATAAGAACGCCACCATCGTCTCAATGCGTTCGGTAATTGCTTCCAGTAAATTTCAAAAGGCAGAAATGCAATTGCCCATAGCCTTCGGAAAGACGATCAGCAACGAGACCTTCGTTGTCGATTTGGCTAAAATGCCGCACTTGCTGATGGCAGGTGCCACAGGCCAAGGTAAGTCGGTAGGACTGAACGCGGTGTTGACATCCCTCCTTTATAAAAAGCATCCGGCGGAGGTAAAGTTCATCTTGGTGGACCCCAAAAAGGTCGAATTGACACTTTACAACAAAATTGAGCGACATTTCTTGGCCAAACTACCAGATTCGGAGGAGGCCATCATTACCGACAACACCAAGGTAATCCACACTTTGAATTCCCTATGTATCGAAATGGACAACCGCTATGAGCTTTTGAAATTGGCCATGGTACGAAATATCAAAGAGTACAACACCAAATTCAAAACGCGAAAATTGAATCCTAACGATGGGCACAAATTTCTTCCGTACATCGTTCTGGTCATCGATGAATTTGCCGATCTAATCATGACGGCAGGTAAAGAAGTTGAGACACCAATTGCCCGTTTGGCCCAATTGGCAAGGGCCATTGGCATCCACTTGATCATTGCGACACAGAGACCTTCGGTAAATGTTATAACAGGTATCATAAAGGCGAATTTCCCGGCACGCATCGCTTTCAGGGTTACTTCGAAAATAGATTCAAGAACCATTTTAGACGCACAGGGTGCAGATCAGCTGATCGGACGCGGAGACATGCTATTTACGCAGGGCAATGATGTAACCCGATTACAGTGCGCTTTTGTAGATACACCAGAAGTGGCCAAGATTACTGAATATATAGGGTCTCAAAGGGCCTATCCGAATGCACACGAGCTACCTGAATATGTCGGCGAAGACTCTGGCACGGGTATTGATTATGACATAGCAGATCGCGATAGTATGTTCAAAGATGCCGCCGTAGTGATCGTAACGGCACAACAGGGATCGGCTTCATTGATACAACGCAAATTGAAGTTGGGCTACAATCGCGCAGGTCGTATCATCGATCAGCTCGAAGCGGCCGGAATCGTAGGTCCATTTGAGGGCAGTAAGGCGCGACAGGTCTTGGTTCCCGATTTAGTGGCCCTAGACCAACTATTAAACAACGAATAAAATAGTAAAGATGAAGAAGTTTCTATTTTTAATGGCAATTCTAACGACGACCTTGGCTTCGGCCCAAGATGCCGACAAGGCCAAAGCCTTATTGGATGATGTGTACAACAAGGTGAAAAGCTATGACAATATTTTTGTCGATTTCAAATTCGTTCTCAATAATGAAGAAGCCGGAATCAATAACGAGACCCGCGGCGAAGTGACCTTGAAGGGTGACAAGTATGTCGCAGACTTTTTTGGGGCGAAACAAATGTTCGATGGCACAAAAGTATATACCATTGTACCCGAAAACGAGGAAGTGACCATAGAGGACAAATCGGAGGATCCCGATGCCTTTTCCCCATCTAAATTACTGACCTTCTACAAGCAAGGCCATACCTATGCCTGGGATATCGAACAAAACGTTCAGGGAAGAAAAATTCAGTTTGTAAAGCTTACACCTATCGATACCAATTCAGAAATCAAGTCAAGGCTTTTGGGCGTCGATGCCGAAACAAAGCATATCTACAAGTTGATCGAAACGGGCAAGAATGGCACGAAGACCACCATTACTGTTAATTCTTTTAAAACGGATCAACCTTTGTCGGAAACCTTATTTACCTTTGATAAGGACAAGTACGAAAACGAAGGGTACTATATCATTAGAAATTAGTGTTAAACTAATACAGGTGAATTGCGGATTCTAGACCGATATATTCTATCGAGGTTCCTTTATAATTTCTTCAGCTCGTTCGTCATTCTGATGTTTATCTTCATCTTTCAGGCGATTTGGCTGTTCATTGACGATTTTGCCGGAAAAGGTCTTGACCTGATGATTATCGGCAAGTTCTTCGTTTACATGATGCCCAGCTTGACCGAAAAAGTGCTGCCCCTGACGGTTTTGCTTTCTTCGATTCTCACCTTTGGAAATTTTGCCGAAAACTATGAATTTGCCGCAATGAAGGCCTCCGGTATTTCCCTTCAACGCTCTATGCTCAGTCTTATCATTTTTGTAATTTTTTTGGGGGGAGTCACTTTTTACTTCGCCAATAGTGTCATTCCCGCTTCGGAGCAAAAAATATATAACATGCGCCGAAACATAGCCAAGGTGAAACCGGCAGCAGCGATAGAGGAAGGTGTTTTTAGTGATTTTGAGGGAATGAGCATCAAGGTAGACGACAAATACGGGGAAAAAGATCGTTTTCTTCGGAATGTCATTATCCACCAAAAAACGAATATCCAGGTAAATAGTACGGTAATAAAGGCTCCCCAGGGCGAATTGATCAGTAGTGAGGAGTCAGATGTAATTCAATTGGTCTTGAAGGATGGTCATCATTATGAAGACCTTACCAGTAAAAATTCCAAGGAAAAGTTGAAATACCCTTTTCTGAAATCAGAGTTCGAGATTTACCGAATGAACATTGAGGCCCCTGAACTGGGCAATGAAGATCTAGAGGCCGAGGGTAATGTCAGTACCGACAAAATGAAAAGTGTCGGGCGCCTGACAAAGGATATTGATTCGCTGCGAGAAGACAATCTAAGGATAGTAAGGGCTTTTTCGAAGAACATCAGTACGCGTACAGGTGCCTTTCCAGCATCCGCCAGGGACACCGCCCTTACCAACAAAAGAAAGAAGCTCATAGCCAAAGATTCGACCAATTTGCTGCGCCGACCCGAAAAGGTAGTTGTCGATGCCAAAAAGGATTCCGTGGAACATATCGATGATGTTATTGCCCTTTTTGACGACTGGCAGAAAACACAAATGTTGAATTCCGCCAAAACATCGGTTTCCAATGTCTTATCATCGATTCGGGGCAAAAAGGAGGAACTTGAAAAAAGATATGAAATCTATCATCGCCATATCCTTTCCCTACATAAGAAATTTGCCCTGGCGCTTTCATGCATCATTTTGTTCTTCGTGGGAGCTCCCCTCGGGGCAATTATTCGCAAAGGAGGCATCGGCCTACCCTTGGTGATTGCTGTCTTATTGTTTCTTGCCTACTACTTTTTAGGTGTTTTTGCCGAGAATTATGCTAAAAAGGGCAATATTCACCCTATCTTAGGCGCCTGGTTATCGACCATCATTATGCTGCCCTTGGGTATTTATCTTACCAAGCGGGCTACTGCGGATAAGGGGATGGTCAATATCGGAAATGCTGTCGACTTCTTTAAAAAACTTTTTACTAGGAAGGTAAAAACTGAAATTACATGAAAACGGACACCGAAAACAAGATAAAACTCAACACTATTGAAGAGGCCATTGACTCGATACGCTCGGGCCAGGTCATCATCGTGGTAGATGATGAGAACCGGGAAAACGAGGGTGATTTTATTGCTGCAGCTGAAATGGTCACTCCGCAAATGATCAATTTTATGGCCACCAGTGGCAAAGGGCTCATATGTGCCCCCCTGACCGAAGGTCGTTGCAAAGAACTTGGTCTGCCTCCTATGGTAACGCACAATTCGGATCCCTTGGAAACTGCCTTTACCGTATCGGTGGATTTACGGGGCGAAGGGGTAAGTACGGGAATCTCGGCCTCTGACCGGGCCAAAACTGTTTTGGCCTTGACCAAATCCGCAACGAAACCGCATGATTTGGCACGCCCCGGCCATATTTTTCCATTGGTGGCAAAAGAAGGTGGCGTATTGAGACGTACGGGGCATACCGAGGCGGCCATCGATTTTGCCCGATTGGCCGGACTAAAGCCTGCTGGTATCATTGTCGAGATCATGAACGAGGATGGTAGTATGGCGAGACTGCCCGAACTTATGGAAGTTGCGAAAAAACACGACTTGAAAATCGTCTCCATCGAAGATTTGATTGCCTACCGAATGGAACATGACAGTCTTATCGAAAAAAAGGAAGATTTCGAGATAAGCACCCGATTCGGTGATTTTCGGTTGCGCGCTTACAAGCAGACGACCAACGATCAAGTGCATATCGCATTGACAAAGGGAAGTTGGAACAAAAATGAGGAGGTACTGACACGAATCAATTCTACCCTGGTCAACAATGATATTTTAGGAACATTGACCAACAATCCGGATAAGAAACTGGAAAATATGTTCAAGGCAATCAACAAAGCGGGTAAAGGCGCCTTCATTTTTATCAACCAAGATTCCCAATCGTTGAATCTTCTGAGTAGGCTTGCCGAGCTGAAGGAATTGCAATCAAAGGGAATCTTCAAGGCCCCAAAAATAGATATGGACGCAAAGGATTTTGGTGTCGGTGCCCAGATTCTGCATGACCTTGACATTTCGAAAATTCGTTTGCTGAGCAATTCTACGCAGGTCAAACGGGTCGGTATGGTCGGTTATGGATTGGAAATTGTCGAATACGTAAAATATTAAACGACCTTACGGATGGTTTCGACCACCGTCTGTGCCCGTTCCCTAACTTCCTCTTCCGTCCAAGACAATTTTATGAGGCATGAAATGTTTCGACCCACCCAATGATCCGATTGCGAAAAATCGACTTTTGAAAGGTCTTGCAGTCCATTGAGTACTTCCTGTGGTAATTTGCCCAAGGATTTCCGTTCAGCAAGATGCTCCCATTTTCGATAATAGTGCCAATTGTTATCGTACCAGTAAAAACAGCCGTCTACACCTGCATCCGCCAAAGCGAAGTGGGCTTTTTTTGCAGATTCCCCCGTTGGCAAAAAGAAGCTCAAAAAGGAATAATTCTCGACTCCGCCTTCCGGCACTTTCCGAAATGCGACCTCTGGAACTTCGGCCAAAGCTTCCCTTATGATGGAATAATTCTTTTTCTGGATTTCAAGAAACCCATCCAATCGAGCCAGTTGGGCCAGTCCGACTGCGGCATTGAGCTCTGAAATGCGATAATTGTACCCCAAAAAAGGATGCCCCTCTGCCCCCCTATTGTCGCCGACATGGTCGTGCCCATGGTCCGAATAATGATCGGCATTTACAATGAAATCCTTATTGCTGGAAATTATGGCACCACCTTCGCCGCATGTAATCGTCTTTACGTAATCAAATGAAAAAACACCCATATCGCCATAACTTCCGAGCGGTTTGCCTTTATAACTTCCCCCTATCGCCTGACAGGCATCCTCTAAAAGAATCAAATCATGGCTATCGCAAATAGATCTTAAAGCCCGCAAATCGGCCATAGACCCACACATATGTACAGGCATGATGGCCTTGGTACTTGATGAAATTGCCTTTTTGACCGAAACCGGATCCAGGGTCAGGGTGTCATCAACATCTACCAAAATAGGTACTGCCCCCAAGGCCAGTACGGCCTCAAAACTGGCCACGAAGGTAAAGGTCGGTAAAATGACCTCGTCACCTGCCCCCACTCCTGCGCTGGCCAAAGCAATGGTAAGGGCGGCCGTACCACTACTGACCAGTTGGGCATGGTCGGTTTGCATTCTTGTTGCCAGTTCCTTTTCGAGCTGTTTTGCCTTGAAGCGGCCTTTTCGCATTCCATCAAAACCATACCGCATCAAGACACCAGTCTCAAGTACATCATTGACCTGTTGACGTTCTGCATCACTAAAAAGTTCAAATCCGGGCATTCGTAAGGTTTCGGGTTAAAATATATCAATAACACTTTCATCCATATCTTTACGGACTTTTTTGAAGCCCGAGAACATATCGTCCTCTGCTCGATAACCAATGGGCATGACCAACACCGAAGTGAGGTCTTTTTCCTTTAGGCCCAATATTTCATCGTATGCCTCAGGTTCAAAGCCTTCCATCGGGCATGAATCTATTTTTTCCACAGCGCATACCGTTAGCAAATTTCCCATGGCCAAATAGGCTTGGTTTGTACTCCATCTTTTGATTTCATCAACATCCTTTTTGGAAAAATTGTCTACCAAATCGTTTTTAAAGGGCTCCAATATTTCATCGCTCACATTTCGAACTTTCTTGACCTGCTCGAAATACCGACCGATATAATCACTATCTACATTGGTCCTAATACAGATTACCAATACATGCGAGGCCTGGGTTATTTGTAACTGGTCATAGGAACTCTGCACCAGTCGATTCTGAAGCTCTTTGTTCTTGACAACGACCAAGGTTATGGGTTGTAGCCCATATGAAGTAGCTGTGAGGTTGAACGCTTCCTTTAACCTTTCAATTTGACTCTCGGACAAAATTCGACTCGAATCGAATTTTTTGACGGCATAGCGCCATTTCATATGGTCTAGAATATCATTCACTTATCTCAATTTTATCGCCGTCTTGATGAATCTCCTTTGCTTCAACTCCAGTTCCAGGGAAAAACCACAATTTGACGGCCATTACTATTACCATAATAACCAAAAAGGTTTTGATAAATCCGTCGCCCTTGTCCACCGACACGCGGCTGGCGACCCATGCCCCTGTACCGTTTCCAATGGCCAAAACCAGTCCTACCAACCAAATCACTTTGTCGTTCAAAACAAAGACGACCAAAGCGGCCAAGGTATAGGTGAGCACCACGACCACTTTAGTGGCATTGGCCCTGACCAAAGTCATTTGATTGACATAATGCAAAAATAGGATAATTATAAAGCCGAGTCCCGCATTGATAAATCCGCCATAAATGCCAAAAAAGAAAAAAGCGATAATACCGATCCACAAATGCTTGCCGGTTGTTTTCTCATGAAGGTCTTCAATCTTCATCTTCGGTTTAAAAATGATGATCAACACAACTACTACCATGATTATGGCAAGGATGCGATTGAAAGTCTCTCCTTTGATGTCGACGGCAATATAGGCGCCAAGAATAGCCCCGAACAAAGCCGAAATGCCCAAATAGATATTAAAAGGATATGTTGAGACCCCTTTGCTCTTGAAGCCCGCCGTCGCCATTATATTTTGAATGGCCACGGCCACTCGATTGGTTCCGTTGGCAACACTCGGCGGTAACCCCAAAAAAATAAGAACCGGTAATGAGATCAGCGACCCTCCGCCTGCCACCGTATTGATGAAGCCCACGGCAAAACCGACCACTACAAGAAGTGCATAATGGTACCATTCTTCCATATTGTAAAAATAACTTCTTAATATGGGCTTATGATCATGGCCTTAAAATAAAACTCAAAAGTTTTTAACGTACAACAAAAGCTTTCTATATTTGCACCCGCCTACTCAGCCTTTGGCTGCTTCGGCGGGCAGGCCCGCTGAAATATTTTGGAGGAATCCCGTAAAACGGGATGAATGGCAGATCACGTAGAACGTGATAAAGTGGTTTAGGACGTTTTACGTTCTCGAATGTGGTGACACAAACTGAAACATGTTCTTTGTATATGCATTGTGGAGCGAAAAGTTTGATAAAATCTATATTGGATTTTCGAAGAATCCTGACCGGCGGTTGAAGGAACACAATGATGGAAAAAGCGGTTATACAAAAAATTATCGACCTTGGTTAAGGTTCTATTTGGAAGAGGCAAAATCTTCTTCCGAGGCACGAAAAAAAGAAAAATATTATAAATCGGGTTGGGGTAGAAAAAAGCTCAAGTCGATTTTGGAGGAATGGCAGAGTGGTCGAATGCGGCAGTCTTGAAAACTGTTGAGGGTCACACCTCCGGGGGTTCGAATCCCTCTTCCTCCGCTTAGAGCAAAGCTCGATTTCTAAAAAGAAATCGGGCTTTTTCTTTTTGCGAACGTCAAAAACTACTTTTTGAAAGGGAGTAAAAAGGAAAAGGCCGAAAACTACGACAGTAGTTTTGAGCTTTATTGTAAAGAGCGTGAGGTTTGGGAAAACCGAAGGTAATCCCTCTTCCTCCGCAAAAGAAACCCCGACAAATAGTCGGGGTTCTGTATTTGTGAAATGTAAAAACCCGGTTTAGGAATGTAGAAAACCACGATTAGAGCACATGTGCGATTTTTTTATATTCTCATGTTTTACTAGATCGGCCTAAGGGGTAGCAAAAAGGTTGTGTAGAGATGATATCGACAAAAGAATTGATGGGGTAAACCGGATTAACACAGTCCTTTCATAAAGGGGGTTTTAATTGCTGAATATTAATCTTTAGAACACTCATGAATCCCGATTGGCTTTTACTAATTCTTCACGAGAATCTCCATCATCGCATTGGCCGAAGCAATACCAATTTCCTTGATTCTTTCCTTGGGAGTATGGTCGCCAATTTCATAGGTTATCCCCGTCGCGCCATGTCCGTAGAGAAACCAGCCTTTTGAAACTGGTTTGGTACTGTTCGATGATGCCTCGTTGACCGAATAGTCCACAATGTTCATTTCCAACTGGGTAAACCAATCCTTGATAAAATTGGGCAGGCTGGTGCCTTCCCTTTTGTCGTTGGTGTAAAAGACATCTTCGTAGGTCGAATGAAAATCGAGGCCCAAAATCAGTTTTCCATCATCTTTTTTGGAAATGCTATCAATGGTGGAGACCACATTTCTGATTTCGGGCTGACGATATCTAGACCAATCCCTATTCAAATCGACCCCATTCGAATTGTGCCTCCAATGTCCTAAATCGACCCCATCTGGATTTACAATGGGAAAGGCCAAGACCCTATACTCGTTCAGAAACTCCTTGGAAAGGTCAGTTTCCGCAACTATGGTATTCAGGAAGCTTTGAAACGCAAAATACCCTGTAACCTCCGGCGGGTGCTGCCTGGTCAACAAAACAATAATCGGCTTGCCTTCGGAAACTCCTCGATAAATGTCCAAAACAGGAATTTCTCTTCCCAATTCCGATCTACCCGCAATTCCCAATCGAACATAATCGTTGTCTTTAACGATATTATTCAGGTACCACGTTTCAACATTCTTAGAGGTATTGATTTCCTGGGCCGCAACGATTTGGGGTTCGGGATAAATATCGAGCCTGAGGAGCAATTGATCGTCGACTTGGACCAAATTCGTAGAATCGACCACGCTCCATATCCCATTCTTTTTCAGTTTTGGCATATATCTATGTTCGAAACCCTCTGGGTAATTGAATCCGAAAAAGACTTGTTCGGGTTCTTTTGACCAGGTTTTAAAGGCATAGTACGGACTCTTGTTAATTGGTGTATTCTCTGGGTCAAAATACAGGATTATGGTCGAGTCATTGGTCTGAACGGCATTATTTAGACGTGCGCCATCAAATTCATTGCTCACCGAAATCCCCAATTCTTCGAATTGATAGTTTCGTTTTGTTTGATAGGCTATTTTCTTGTTATTCGTATCGATTGGCTCTTCAAAGACAACCTTTTTAGGCCCGCTACAAGCATAAATCCCTATTATGGCAAGGGTGCTCAACAGGTAAAATTGTAATTTTTTCGAAGCCTTGATCAATATTTTCATGGTACTCAAAATTATGGGTTATCTAATTCTTCCTTTTGTATTCATCGTCCCAGTTCTTGACATGTGGTTCGCCCAGTTTTCCAATCGATTTGGCGACCAACATTGAAACCGCTGCGTCTCCCGTGACATTGACCGCGGTTCTACACATATCCAAAGGCCTATCCACAGCAAAGATCAATGCAAGTCCTGCCTCAGGTATCCCGGCGTAGCCCAGCACACCAACCAACATGACCATACCTGCCCCCGGTACGGCCGCACTTCCGATTGATGCCAAGGTGGCCGTGGCGATGATGCCCAGTTGTGTTTCGAAATCCAAGCCAATTCCAAAGGCCTGGGCTATAAAAACGGCGGCAACGGCTTGGTAAAGACTTGTGCCGTCCATGTTTATGGTGGCCCCTATGGGCAGTACAAAACTTGCCGCCTCTTCCTCAACGCCCAGATGCTCTGTTACACGTTCCATGGTAACAGGCAAAGTAGCGGCACTCGAACTTGTTGAAAATCCCAATAGCTGTGCCGGGGAAATACCATTGATAAAAAAGGAAGGCCTCTTCTTTGTAAAAATGAAGACCAACATGGTATAGACCACAATCATTAAAATTAGACCGATAAGAACGGTAATCGCGTACCATCCGAGAGCCTTGAACAAATCAAGACTGGGGGACTCAACGACCAACGCGGCCAGCAGGGCAAATACACCGTATGGTGCCGCAAGCATGATCAAATCGACCATTTTCAAGATTACTTCATTAAATCCATCAAAAAAGTGTTTTACGGTTTTTCCTTTCTCCTCGGGAATCAAAATCAATCCTATTCCGAAAAAAACGGCAAAGAAGATTACCTGCAACATATTACGGTTACTGGTCGCCGAATTGAAAATATTTTCGGGCACCAAGTCTTCCAAGGGTTTTAAAGGACCAACCTCTTTTTGGGTCTTGGCCGTTTCTTTATACTGGGTCGTACTATCGGTGTAATTTCCGACCATTTCGGTTCTAGTCGCCTCCGTAATTGAATTTCCGGGCTTTACTATGTTGACCAAAAACAAGCCTATAGTGACCGCTATTATCGTGGTCGAAATGTAAATACCTATGGTTCTACCTCCCATTTTCGATAGCTTGGAGATGTCTTTTAAATCGGATACCCCTTTGATCAACGCGGCTAGAATTAGTGGAATGGCGATCAATTTCAGGGAATTGATAAATATCTTTCCGAAGGGCTTTATCCAATTTTGGATGATTTCTTTCCCGCCATCCAGACCGGTCATCAATAATCCGATTACCACGCCTAAAAGCATTCCCAATAGTATTCTCCAATGTAGCGCCAATTTTTTCATACCCTTCGTTTATGGGGTTTAGATTTTAGTGTTCAATAGCAAGTTTTCGGTTTTTTTATTTTGCCTGTTAAATTGTTGCATAAGTTCATATACAAAGGGAATCTGGTTTTGAAACCGGTTTAGAATATCGCCTGAGATATTGTTCCTGCTAAAGGGAACAACCTTTACATATTCTTGAATTTCCCCTGCATTTCGGCCATATTTATAACTGTAGGGAAACCGGCCATTTTCATCTATCGCAACATTTGGGTTGTCTTTGTTCACAACACTTATATAGAATTCGCTATCATTAATGTCCCCACTTTGATTGAACAAGGCTGCTTCTTTTAGGTGTGCGTACAACTCTTTGGCCGTGTCGACCGCAGGGTCGATCAATTGTATATTCTTGGCCATAAATGCACGATAGGGATATTTGCCCGAAGCACTCTTGTAGTTGTATAACTCTTTTAGGACCTTATCGATTTCATCGGTCATGTATGGGTAATGGGTACAACCTAAAATGAGTGATTTTAACTTGTTCGAGGTATTCGATATACGAATTTTTTCCATAAGGGTTACCAAATGGTAGCGGACATAGTTTTCGGCGTCGTTAATCTGCAATATGGAACAGTCATCGGTGTTTTGGGAATCGCATAACATTTTACCGTCTTCAAAATCGAAGTTGTAGATATCGAAAAGGGTTTTATCGATATGTGCATCGCCTATTAGACTAGGGCCTTTATAATCTTTACGGGGGGCTTTCAAGCTCCGGTCAAAATAGTCAGGGTCTTCGTCGACCGCTTCGGCAATGCCAACACCTCCCTGGGAAAAGACTTGGATGTTTCCGGCATAGCCCATCCGGTCTTTAAATTCCATGATGGTATTGTGATATCCTTTAGAGGCCACCGTACCCGCGGTCGCCAATACCCCTATAATGGCATCTTCATCTTTGCCGATACTTTCAAGCGCTCCCCTGACCCCCGCGTCTATGACGCCAATAACCTTTAAGTTCATATTTGCCTTCTTCAAAAAGGCCTCAATATGTTCTTTTCCATATGCCGTTGCCGTGTTACATGCAATGACTAGAGCCTTTACCGGTTTTTTATCGTCGTTGACGGTGGCGTCATTGGCGTCTGAATAGTATTTATTGCCCATTAAAAATTGAGCGTCTTTGATGATATGTTCGTTTAAAAGGTCGACCTTATTTTCATTGGAATAATTTCCATAGGGCATATTGGCCTGATCTCCTAAATAGATAAAGGATTCTTTATCAAAATCCCACACACCATCGCTACCCCTTTGATGTGTTTGGTTTTCATTTTGATCATAGTTGACAATGGCCTTTAGAACGGTCAAACCACCTGTGCCAGAATCGAACACGCCGATCGGGAGACTTTTATCGCGATTCGGATACGCACTAAAATCAATATGATAAAAACTCTTCTTATCATTAATGATCATATTTACAATGTCTCCATTTTGGGTTTCGCTGTTTTCAACTTCTACCTGTTTGGGAGTTTGTTTGCATCCAATAATCAGGGAGGCCGTAAAAACTGTGATTACGAATTTCTTTTTTTTCATGGTACTGCACTATTTCTTAAAACCCTACCGTTCAGTTTTTCGGTAAACTTTCCTTTTTCAACTATAATTTGCCCATTTATAATACTGTACTCGAGACCCTCTGCAAGTTGAAAGGCATCTGTATAATCCGCCTTGTCATTAAAAGTCAGTGGATCGAAAACAATAACATCGGCATAATAGCCTTTCTGAAGTTTCCCCCTTTTCGGGATACCAAATATCTCGGCAGTTTTTGAGCTGCTGTTATTGATGAAAGTCTTCAGGTCGATTATCTTGTCCTGTTTGACATACTTATGGTACTTCCTTGGGAAGGACCCATATTTTCTTGGATGTCCGGTATTGCCGTCAGAACCGGTAACTACCCAAGATTGTTTCATGAAATTGTTAATGTCATTGGGGCTCATGTTAAATGAGGCCACCCTCACATAGCCTGTTTTCAGAACTTCATATACTGCCACTTCAGGCTTTAAGGACAACATTTCGGAAATTTCCAAAAGCGTTTTTCCCAAGTAAGAGGCATCATCACATTTTACGATCAACAATTTGTCGGCCCCGCCTCTTCGGGCTATATTTTTTTCGGTCTCTTCCAAAACTCGGGATTTTAAACCCGGATCTTCATACCGAACGAACAGTGAATCTTTTCCACCACTTTCTGCCCAACGGGGTACTACTGCAGATTTTAGTCCGGTGGCCGAAGCATCATAGGGATATTGATTTGCAGTAATCTGTATACCTTCTTTTTGTGCACGTTCAATCAATTCGATAATCGCCGCACTTTGACCCCACACATCTACGCCTAAACATTTGATATGCGAAATATGTATGGGCAATTGGGCTTTCCGACCTATTTCTATGGCCTCTTGAATGGCAGGGAGTAAGCCCACGGTATACGAGCTTTCATCACGCAGATGTGTGTCATAAATACCATTGTTCCGGGCTACGGTTTTGGCCAATGCAATTATTTCTTCGGTATTTGAATAGCTCCCTGGGGCATAGAACAACCCTGTTGACATGCCAAATGCTCCTGCATCCATCTCTTCTTGAATCAACCGTTGCATTTGTAGAATATCTTCTTCGGTGGCCTTCTTGTCACTTTTACCCATAACCTGTGTACGTACAGTCCCATGACCGGTCAAAAGCACGGCATTGGTACCGATTCCCTGCTTTTCGTATAAGCTTTTGTATTTTGATATCGGGAAAAAGCTTTCGCCATCGTTGCCGACGACTACAGTTGTTACTCCTTGAAACAAGAACGGTTTATTATGCGAGTTTTCAGGGTCTTTTAATTCGCGGTCGGCGTGCGTATGTGGGTCGATGAAACCTGGGGCAACCAATAAACCTTTTGCATCGATCACTTTTTTTGCGCTGATGCGAGCATCCTTTGCATTTCCAACAAAGACAATCTTATCTCCTCTTATGGCCAAGCTAGAGCCGTCTGGCACCCTTTCATTTCCATCATAAATCGTTGCGTTCGAAATCAATATATCGGCCTCGATATTTTCTTGAAAACAAGAAGTTGTCGAAAACAACAGTGCAATAGTAAGTATCAACTCAGTTTTTAAACGAACCATCCTCTTTTTTATCTAAAAGTGTTTTCATTAGGGCAATTGCATATACTTGCGCCTTTCGTTTGATTGATTGACGATCGACTTCATCACCATCTTCATAGGTCACCGCTTCAGACCCCCATTCGTTGAAAAAGTAATTATAACAATAGGGCAACTCTTGACTTTTTCTTCTTGGGTTGACCTTCAGATCGGAAGTCGCCTCGATATTTTGGATCCATTGCGGGGTAATTCCGCTTGTCTTGCCCTCATTGATGGAATCCAACAGCAACATATATGGACCAGAGTGCGATGTATGGAAATCAATGGCGAACCTGATTCTTTTATCTTCGGTAACTGAGGCATCAAGAAAGGTTCTTACGGCTTGAGTTTCTGGTTGCGTGAAGTCTATCCAATCTCTGTTCAAGTCCGTTCCCCGGGCGTTGTGCCTCCAATTGCCCATATCTACGCCGTCAGGATTGAGCAAGGGAAAAGCATAGATGTTAAAATTCTTCCTAAACTTTTGTGCCAGCGGCAAATCTGAAAAAATGGTTTCATAGAATTTCTTAAAACCAATCGTACCCCCGGGAATTTCAGGTGGATGTTGCCTTGCAACGAATACTATGGCATCTTGAATTGCCTCATTTTCAAAAGATAGCAGATAATTGTTGTTGCCCAGCACCGTTTTTCCGGCCACTTGTTTTTTAATGCCCAATGGCTTGGCCAGTAGACTATCCATCCATCTATAAGTATCTTGCGAAGACACAATTTCTTGAGCAGCGACATATAGTCTGCGTGGAGAAACATCAAGTACCAGTGTCGCCGTGCCTTGAAGCGAATCAATTCGAACTTTTGAAGTAGCTATGGATTTCCAATGGATTCGGTCCGTACTAAGTTTGGGGATATATCTGTGGCGGTATTTACCATAGTCCAACACCAATTCAATTTGCCTTTTTTTATCGGAACTTACCCCAAAAGCGAACCACGGACTTGGATTTACAGGTTCAAAGGAAGGAATCACCTGACCCGTAAATTTATTGTCGGCCAGTTTTTTGATGTTACTCAATCGAGCCCCAGAAAAAAGCGTGTCGAAAGAAACCTCGTATACCCTATTGGCCTTGGATACGTTTGTTTCCCGTTTGCAGGAAAATGTGCAAACTAGAAGAAAAATGAATACTGGTATTGCAAGGCACTTTAAGGACATAAACTGAAGAGTAATGGTTTAAGGGGTTATTATTTCACCTGGATATGAGATAATCAAAGGGAAGGCACTCTAACCCATACGTTGGATAACTAAAACTGGATAGGTTGGATTACCGTCTTAATTAAAAGGGCTGTCAAAGAGAACAAAGGACAGCCCTTTTCAACAAACTAACTCAAATAACTATTGATTTATGGTTGTTTTCACAAAGATGTCAGCCACTTCCGGCACATTTGCCCCATTGGTGTTTTCTTCGGAAAAGGGATATAAAAATCGTTCAGGGTGTTGGGAACCTACGTTGAAAGGTACCGGAACCTGCACTGCCACGGGATCCTTCTTTGTCCTACGCAAATCGTTAAAACCGAGTATTTGGTTAAAAAAGGTCACGTATCTTTCCTCGATGATTTCTCGCAACAAAGCTTCATCCCTTGAAATCGCCCCATCACTGTTTTCTATCCCACCGTTAAGAAAATCGGCTTCCGTGAAATCATCGTAAACTCCGGTCGAAATTGGGAAAACTTCCCCGTTTCTTAAACTTGCCCTAAACTCGTTTAACTTGGCCAGGGCCGTCTCAAAATCACCGGTACGTAGCAACGCTTCGGCCCATATCAATGTATTTTCCTCATAGGATAACAACTTCATCGGTGCGTCAGGTGCGGCAAAGCCTGCAATATTGATATCCGTACCATCATAGTAATATGCATATCTGTCGGTCTCATCAGTTTTGGAATTATTTCTGCTAGAAGCACCGTTACCCACCAGTTCGATCAAGAAAGAACCTTCGGCACTCACATCTCCACCGAATGTGGAACTGTTGAGCAACTCGTTCAAAAAGTTGTTACCCCCACCGACACCCGGAGTAACCGGATCATACTGCATGGTTTCCGAAACTCCGGAAATACCTTGTTGCACGGCGCTCAAGGCTCCTTGATAATTCCCTATGTCGAGGTATAGCCTAGCTTTTAAGGTATAAGCGGCCTTGATCCAGCTCGCCGCATCGCCTCCAAAAAACAAATCCTCTTGCACACCGCCCGAAATACCGGAAGCCCGAAAATCGGCGATCGCATCGTCCAATAGGTTTTGAAGCCCGCTATAGACATCCGTTTGAGGGTCATATCGCGGCGTTGGAAAATCTTCGTTCCCGGCTTCGGTATATGGCACATCACCAAATATATTGGCGGCCGTACCTATGGCATGTGCCTCCAACACTTTTGAGGCGCCATAGAAAAAATCACGGTTGGTGACCTCGATTCCACTTCTGAGTTCACGGGCCTGCTTCACGACCCCCACATATAAATTTTCCCAAGGGGTATCTGAATCCGTATTATTATAGCCATAATCTTGTATGGTACCCAGTCGTCCGTCACCGACAAAATATCCCGCGCTCACCCCTCCGGCCCAGTTCAAAAAACCCATCTGCGCAGCGGCATCCGCGAGTTGGATTCCCGTAAAAATGGCACTTCCATCGACCGTGTTGACTTTATTGGGATCTACGTTTATGTCGTCGACCACGCTCTCACAAGAGCAAAGGAGCAACATTGTTAACAAACTGATCTTGAATATTTTCATAATTGCAAAATTCTTAGAAGGTTATACTGAAATTGAAGAGATAGGATTTTGTCGAGGGGTTGGTATAATAATCCAATCCTCTTGAATTGCCGACACCGGCAAAGTTCTTATCCGGATCGTTACCGATGACATCCGTCCAGAGGAAGAGGTTCCTTCCCGTTACGCCTATACTCATTGCCGATATTTTCAACTGGTCCAAAATTTCAGGACTAAAGGAATAGCTCAATGACAATTCCCTCAAGCGCGTCCAAGTGGCATCTTGCAACCAAAGCTCACTAAAGCCCCTGTTGTCGGCCCCGTTTCCGTCGTACCAAGCTTCGTTCAAGAGTACCTGGCCGCCACCGAAGTCATGGAGATTGCCACGAACCACTTGGCCCTGGCTATAAACGTTTCCATCGTAATCAACAATGCCGGCGGTGGGGATGGTCACTTTATTACCGGTAATTTCGGCCCTACCATACCTGGCGTTGATCTGTCTCGTGATATCATAGAAATCACCTCCGTGCGAATGCTCGAACAAGACGTTCATCGAAAGATTCTTATACCCGAGATTAAAACCAAGACCACCGGTCCACTCAGGATTCGGATCTCCTATGATATCATATTCCGGTTCTCCCTCAGGAAACCCATTTTCATCGAGTATGACGTTTCCGCTTTCATCCCTAGGGAGTTTGCCCCCAAAGAGGGCACCCATCTGTTCGCCTTCAGCAGCGACCGAATCACCGGTGCCGAAACCCGTCAATCTTTGAATATCGGCTCCTAAAAGGCTGGTTACCTCATTCTTGTTCGTTGCAAAATTTCCAAAGGTCGAAAACGTCCAATTTTCACTGCCTCTTAACCAGTTGGCACTGAACTCAAATTCGAGACCGCGGTTTTTCATGGTCGCACCATTCGTATAGAATCGCTCAAACCCGAAACTGGGCGCCGTATCGATTTCCAACAGAATATCCTTGACTTCATTGGTGTAATAAGTAAAGCTCGTAGACAACAAATCGTTGAAAAAACGAAGTTCAAGACCGGCTTCGATCTCTGTCTTGATCTCTGGTCTTAATTCGGGATTTCCCAACAGATTGTCCAATCTTAACCCGCCACCGTTTGACACGGAATTCAGATTGGCGGCGATTCCCGAACCATAGGTAAAATCGCCCTCATAATTTGTTGAATTTCCGTATGCCCTTGGTTGTATACCTACTTTACCCCAGCTCAACCGAGCTTTTCCGAAACTTAGAAAGCTGTCTTCAGAAATAAGACCAGAGTTCGAAAATTGCCAGGCTGCACTTGCAGAAGGGTAAAAGAAAGCTTCCGAAATGGTCGATGCGGCCTCTATAGTTCCTGAAAAGTCGAGATAAAGTTGATCGAACAGTCCAAAATTGAGCGTCGAATATCCTCGGTTCGACCGAATATGGCGTATGAAATTTTCAGAACCAATGACCCTTGAGTTGGCCAAATTGAATATTTCGCTGCTTGCTATAAATTCATTGCCGTAGGCGGTCTGCCTGCTAAATTTTCTATCGTTGATATTCCAACCTATAACATATGACGATGTGATATCTTCAGATAAGTCAGTATCGTATTTGAGTATTGCATCAAAATTCAGTTCGGTTTCCGATATATCGTCAAAGAGTAGGCTACCATCGATTCGGCTGACCGGTGGAGTCGTAGTACGTGCCGATCCAATAGGATATAAATAGGATCTTTTGTCATTATAGGTATCAACACCCCCTCTTAGCTTGATATTGAACCCCTCGGCAGGAAAGATATCAAGGTCGGCCGAGTAGATATGTCGATTTACGACATTCGGGGCCTTTTGCCGATTCGTGGTCCATAAAGGATTGTTGTATCGCGGCCTATTGCTCGACCCGATGGCATTTCTATAAGACCTGTGTCTTCCTGTGGTTTCCGCACCGGAATCACTGACATAGGTTCCCGTGTAATCGGAAATGTCAAAATCGGCCGGTGTTCTGTAAAGTCCTAAAAGGACCCCGGCCACATTGGAATTCTGTTGTATCCGATTCGCACTGACCCTAGAGTATTTTCCCTTTAATTTCAAACGTACATAGTCATTGAAATTTCGTGTTGCGCTTATGTTTACCGTATGGCGTTTATAGTCATTGTTCTTGATCACACCCTCATGATCTGTATTGCCCAAACTGAAGAATAGGCTACTCTTGTCATCTCCTGCACTTAAGCTGAGTGACTGTTCGAGGAGTAGACCTTCTCCGAACACATGGTCAAAATTCCTTTCGTTGAATGTTTCCCTGGAGTTTTTTCCACCGCTTGGATTGTCATCGGTTCCATTGGCCACGGGATAATATATTCCGCCTGTCTGATCGCCAATAAAAAATTCGCCACTGGTATCAAAACTATCCTGACCCCCCGATCTCGCGGCAATTTCGTCTCCCCAAGATCGTATTTCAGTGCCTCCTCTGTACAATCCATTTCGCCCTTGGCCATAAGTGGACTGCAATTTTTGTGCAGCGTTCACCTTATCGATCGCGACCGTATTTTTAAACGAAACCCTAAACCCTTTTTTACCGGATTTCGTGGTTATGATAACCACCCCGTTAGAAGCCCTTGAGCCCCAAAGAGCGGCTGCCGAGGCCCCTTTCAATACTTGCAGGGTCTCAATGTCATTTGGGTTAATGTCGTTTAAACGCGATTGCTGTGAAGTTCCGTTACCGGTAGCGCTACTACCGCCCCCACTGGTGTTATTGTTATTAATGGGTATTCCGTCTACTATAATCAAGGGTTGGGTACTTCCAAAAATAGTATTGGCACCCCTGATCCTAATGTTGGAACCAGATCCCGGATCACCGGTACTTCTTGTAATGTTCACCCCGGCCATCTTGCCCTGAATCGCATTGGAAACCGAGGTTTCCCCAGATCTTACCAAAGCGGCAGGCTTCACACTTGATACCGCGCTACCCAATTTATCGGTTCTCACCTCAAAACCCAGTGCCGTTACCACAACCTCCTCCAAAGCCTGTGCATCTTCCTTGAGTACTACATTAATGGTCGATTGTCCGTTCACAGGGATTTCGACCGTTGTAAAACCAACGTAACTGAATACCAAGATGGCATCTTCATCCGATACTTCGAGTGAATAATTTCCGTCAAAGTCGGTCGTGGTTCCCGTAGCAGTGCCTTTTACGACAATACTCGCTCCCGGCAATGGCCCCAAGGCATCGCTAACATTTCCACTTATCGACAATTGCACATCTTCTACTCCCTTCTTTATAAGAGGAGCAACGGCCTTTTTCCTTAAAACAACCTGACGGTCATTTACAACATAGGTCAGTTCCGTACCGCTTAGGCATTTATCCAAAGTCACATTGATGTTCTTTTTCCGGACCAGAAAATCGTTCTTATACCCGTTAAGGACAGTCGATATTTCATCGCCGTACATAAAGACAAACTCACTTTGCTTTTCAATGCTCTTGATCATATCAAGCAAAGTGGCGTCTTTGAGATTTAACTTTAGCTTGGTGTTCTGCGAATAAGAGCTATTGAATGAATAGAGTGTGAAGAGTAGTAAAAACAGTGTCAAGTACTTCATCACTTGAATACTTTTGTCCATAAAACCCGCAACGGGATTATATGGAAATAGGTTTTTTTCCATAATTTAGTTAGTTGTAGTTATACAATACCTGTGTCGAGTACAGGCTTATTTGCCAAGGTATGTTGCAAGCATACCTTGGTTTTTTATTTCGAGATCAAAAATTTTCCATCCTTATTTTTTTCGTATTTCATCGCGTTGGTCAATACAAGATTGTCCATGGTCTTTTCAATATCATCGTTGAGGTCCAGTTTTCCGGTTATCTTGAATTGTTGGTCAATGGCACCATCGAAAATTATTGCGACGTTATAGTATACCTCAAGTTTTTCGACTATGCTCTTCAAGGGTTCACCTTTAAAACTATAAACACCTTTTACCCAAGACGTGTAAAGTTCGGTATCCACCTTTTTTTTACTGCTCACAATTTTGTTTTTGACGCTCCATTCGGCAAGCTCGCCGGGCTCCATAACCGTTTTATCTTCCTTGCCAAAGAAAGAATTTTGTGATTCATCCCTTAAATGGACTTCGCCCTCGGTCAAAACAGTGAAAACCTCATCATGGAAGCCGTAGGAATTCACATTGAAACTGGTGCCGACAGCCTCAATGGACAAATTCTCATCTTTGAGCACTTTTACCTTGAACGGCCTTTCCTTATCCGATTCGACTTCAAAAAAAGCCTCCCCATCCAAATACACCTCTCTTTGGGTTCCGATAAAGCGCCTCGGAAAAACAAATCTTGAGCCTGAATTCAAATGTACTATGGAACCGTCTTCCAGCCTCAGCTTGCTGCGTTTGCCATAGGGCACTACAAGTTGGTTCAAGACCAATTTTTCCGAACCGGTCTTTTGGGCAACTTCCAACGTATCTTTGCCGTTAATGACAGGTCCCTTGGAATCTTTATAATCTATTTCCGATTTTCTGCTCGTAATTTTAATTTGGTCTTCCTCGCCAAGAATCAATCTTGTTTCCTTGACCGAGTCGATGGATACCTGCTCAAAAACGTCAATGCTCTTTATAGTCTTTGGTTCAGAAAGTGTCTTGAGATAGAGCGCCGAAGAAATAAGTATTACCAAAATGGCGGCATATTTCAAAAAGCGGGGAAGAAAAGGTTTGCCCGTGCTGTTCGGAACGTCGATTTCACTATAAATACCTTCAAGTATGTTCTGCTTTTCTTCTGGGGATAGCCTTTCATTTTTGGTACTTAATGCGGTCAAGTATTCCTTGAGTACCAATATGGTTCTTCTTTCATCGGGGCTATTCAACATATATGCTTCCCAAAAAGCATCTTTTTCAGGTGTTGGATCAGCGATCCAATCGACGAATTTTTCGTCATCAAGGTATTTGGAGAAAGTATCCAATAGTCAGGCTCGTTTTCCTAAAGGTGTAAAAAGTAACGACCTGTGGACACTTTTTATGGATTTTTTTATGAATTTGTTTTAAAACCCAAGAAAGTAATGAAAGTTATTAAGGAATAAAGGCGATGGAAATTATTTGTTGGAATTTTAAAAAACCAAGGAAGTATAGAATAGAATTATGCTTTGGTAATCGTCAAAAGCCTTGCTATTGCGCAGTTTTTTAATGGCCCTATAGACTTGTTTCCTTACCGAATTATGATCGATTTTGACCATTTCGGAAATCTCGCGATAGTCAAGCCCCATGGTAAACCTAAGATATAGTATTTCCCTTTGTTTTGTGGACAAGGAATCTAGGGCATCCTGTATTAATTTTCTTTTGCCATCTGTGATTTCCGCCAGAATCTTTTTATCCTCAATATTGTAATCGGCATTAAACTGCATATTGGTCCACTCCGTAACCCGGATACTTCTCCGTTCCTTTCTGAGTTTTCTGAAAATCGAGTTTTTTAGTGCTTTTAGAATATAAAACTTGACGTTATCGGGTTCCAAAATTTTATTTCTACGCTCAAAAATTTCTATAAAAACCTCTTGTATGCAATCTTTGACCATTTCTTGATCCGAATTTAATTTTAGGCCATAGGCATACATATCATCAATACAAAACTTGTAAAGCGATTCGAAGGCAGTTTTATCTCCCTGTTTAAATTTTGACCATGTATTTTCCTGCAGCATTCAACACATCTTAGATAAGGCAAGAGTTTACCAAATTTAACCTTTTCGAAACAAAGGTTTTAATTATCTAAAATAAATGTTATTGAACAGGACAACCGTTTTCAGGTTTCCATAATAAAAAATATGACTGTGAAGGCCTCAAAATTTTGCGAAAAGCAAAGAGTGTGAATATTTACCTCAATTGCACAAAATGGGTTCGTGCCTCCAATAGATTTTGGCAAGGTTCAGGTGTCACTTAAAATGAAGGTTTTTGGAACTCAATAGCGCTTAACTCGCCCCAAATCCTTGTGTCAAAACTTTGCGCCGAATCGGCTTAGAAAAGTGGGACAAACCACATAACGGGGCAAGAGAAGCTTGTTGAAGATTTCATGCTTGCCCTGAATTCCCCATTTCGGGACGCACAAGGTGAATCTCTCTTCCTCGACAAAGAAAAGCTTCATGAAAATGAAGTTTTTTTATTCCACAAAATAAACGCAGACTTATTCATGTTTGCTAAAGGAACAAAAACCAGTAGCCCATTGGGTATTCCTTTCTTTGTAGGCCTTATCCCTGTTGAATAGGCGCTACCCAAAGAGAATATTTACAGACATTTGACAAACAACATTGTATCTATTAAATGAGAATAAGCATCTAAATATCCCAAATGATAACTATCGAAACCACCTAAGAACGTGAAATGGGAAACCCTTAGAAAAGAAACCAGGTTTTTGAAATAATTTTAGTACCCCCTAGCATAAAGATTCATTGGTCAAGACATAAAATTGGTAGTGCCATAATTTTCTTATCTTTTAACTACAACAATTAATCTTTGGCTTTCAGATGAGCTCTTTTATGAACTTTCCGGAAGATTCTGCTAGACTTTCGTTAAAGGACGCTTTTGTGCAAAAATTGGCAGCGAAAATCGAGTCAAATCTCGGCAATGATCAATTCGGGGTAGATAGTCTGGCCCAAGCTATGGGGATGAGTAGATCTAACCTGCATCGAAAACTGCATAAACTACTTGGTGTTTCCACCAGCCAATTCATTCGAGAGTATCGACTAAAAAAAGCCTTGGAAATTCTCAGAAATGAAGATGTTACCGCCTCAGAAGTGGCATATCGGGTTGGTTTTAGCAGTGCTACTTATTTCAATACCAGTTTTCACAGATTTTATGGATTCACCCCTGGAGAGGCCAAAACAAGGTTAAAGGAGGAAAACGACTTACACTGCACAAACACTTTGGGTGGAATTGAAGAAGTAAATGTATCAGATGGAAAAAATTCCAGAGCGAAAAAACAAAATGCAAAAAAAGTCACCCTTTGGTTTGCAGCTGCGATATTCTTGGTATGCATTGCCATCTTTTTCTATAGCAAAACCTTTGAGAAAAACAATAAAAACCCTGCAGGCCTTTACGCGAAATCAGTTGTAATTCTGCCATTCAAAAACCTCAGTACGAACGAGGAAAACCAATATTTCGCCGATGGAATCATGGACGAGACCTTAAATCGTCTTTCAGGTATAAACGGGCTTAGGGTTATTTCAAGAACAACTTCAGAAAAATATCGAAATGTCTCAAAGACCACTCCAGAAATTGCCAAAGAATTGGACGTGTCACACACTTTGGAAGCAAGTATACAACAGTACGGCGATACGATTCGGATAATTGCGCAACTCATTGAGGCCACCTCAGACCGACACGTATGGGTGAAAGATTTCAAAAGAGAGTACAAAGACATTTTCAACCTGCAAAGTGATATCGCAAAAAGCATCGCTTCAGAATTGAAAACGACCCTTTCTTCTGCCGAACAAGAGCAGATCGAAAAGAGATATACGAACAATATCGCTGCCTATAACCTCTATTTAAAGGGAAGGTATTTCTGGAATAGAAGAACAAAAGAAGACTTGGAAACCAGCATCAAGTACTTTGAGCAGTCCATAGAAAAAGATTCCAATTATGCCTTGGCCTATGCCGGCTTGGCTGATGCCTATTACGGCCTCACCAGGCAGGCTTTTATCCCAGATAGTTTTGGCACTTCAAAAACAAAGGGACTGCTTTTAAAGTCAATAGCGCTGGATAACGATATAGCCCAGGCACATGCCACTCTGGGAATGGTCGAGTGCTGGAGTGATTGGGACTGGGACGCCGCTGAAAAATCGTTCAAGCGATCCATCGAGCTTAATCCGAACTATGCTGTTGGCCACCATTACTACTCTGATTTTCTATTGCACATACGAGGTGATTACGAAGCCTCTCGAAACCATGCCAGCGAGGCATTACTTCTTAATCCACTGTCATATGAGACTACCTTTCTAAGTGCCTATCACCTATTCATAGAAAGCCGTTATAAAGAAGCTCTAATCGAAGCCGAAAAAGCCTTTGAGTTGAACCCACATACTGATGTAAATTGGCTTAATTTCTATATCTATGTCTCCCTCAACAAAAACAATGAAGCCTACCAAGAAATGCTCGAAATAATGAAAACCAAGACAACCCTAGAGGCTGAAGGTCTGAAACCAGCTATTCACAATTCGGTATTGAAGGAGTTTTTAGGTGGTGGATCGATAATGGTGAAGCTGATTCCTTTACACTTGCCGAATGGCACTGGTTTCTGGGAGAAAAAGGAAAAAGCACTCGATGCCTTAGAAGAATGTTATAGCCAGAATTCACAATTTATTCCCTTGATAAATCACTACATATTTTCCGAAGACCTAAAGGAAGAGGCAAGATTTAAGGCAATCTTGGAAAAAATGAACTTAATTGATTGATTTGCTTTTCACGACCCAAAACCTTTTTGAACAGGGCAATGTAAATTTGCAAACTGACCCAAATTAGAGATGATACTCCTTTCCTACACTTTATGTGCTTAAAAGCTTCCTGTTCGCGCATATCATTTATGGGATGCAACATTGATTAAAGGCTATGCACCATTATTTGAAGACCTGGGCAATAGCTTAACAAGTTTGCAGCATAGGTGTTACGTACCACCTCCTCATAATTTTCATCTTTAATACAGCAAAATTAGACAACGAAGTCAAAGGACATCCGAAGCCGATATAGCAGTGGGTCCTTAGGTGTCATTGCTCGAATAGTTCAATGCAACCCCCTTTCATTTAAAGTTAAAAGTTGGTCATTGGTTAGCGCCATTGTCCGATAATAAAACCAAATGATGAATAACAGGCTTAATAAGAAAAATCATAAACCGCCAACGGCTTTGGCAGGGCTTAAAAAGCTCTATAGAATTGTGCTTGCTGCTGCCATTGTCATGGTAAGTCTCACTGTTTTTCTGCTGACCTGCACCATCAATCCAGGACTATTTGCGGTAAATACTACCAAAATCCTAGATGGAATTTATCATATGAACTACGATGTCTCAACGATAGGTGATGACTTAGAAAATCGAAATGTAAAATATGGATATGAGCTATTTGTAAACACCCCCAAATATCTTGGGCCCGACAGCAATAAACCTTATGCGGGAAACCGTCTGGCGTGTAATAATTGTCATCTTTCCGCCGGTACAAAGCCCTTTGCCGCCCCACTAATCGGGGTAATACAACGGTTTCCCCAGTACCGAGGCAGGGAAAACAAAATAGGAACTATAGAAGAACGGATCAATGGGTGCATGGAACGAAGTATGAATGGAAAATTCATCCCCATTGCAAGCAGGGAAATCAAAGCCTTGGTCGCCTACCTAGAATGGTTGGGGCGTTATGCCCCCAATGATGGAAAAATTGAGGGCAAAGGTTTTACAAAACTTGAAATTCCCAAAAGACCGGTAAATCTTGAACATGGAAAGCTGGTCTTTACAAAACATTGCATCAGCTGTCATCAAGAAGATGGGCAGGGCGTACAGGCTGCTGACGGGTTCACCTATGAATACCCACCATTATGGGGAAATGACTCCTATAACAATGGTGCGGGAATGACAAGGGTCATCACCGCGGCCCAATTCATTAAGGGCAACATGCCTTTTGGCACGACTTACGACAGGCCAATATTAACAGATGAGGAAGCCTATGATGTCGCCGGCTATATCAATCAGCAACAGCGTCCTGAAAAACCAAATCGCGCGGTTGATTTTCCAGATCTGAAAAAAAAACCAGTATCAACACCTTACGGACCCTATGCAGATAATTTTTCTGTCGAACAACATCAGTTGGGACCGTTTCAACCTATTATGGAATACTATAAAAAAGAGTTCAACATCAATAAATCTAAATAAACGCTTATGGAAACTACAGCTAAAAAGTCGAGAAGAAGTTTTATGGGTGCCCTATTGATGGGCGCTACCGCAAGTACGGTATCGGTACTCACCAATCCGATGTACGCCGGCATGGCCGATTTTGATTCGAAGGAATTGGGCGAAGCGGAAAAATGGTTTGACAAAATCAAAGGAACACACCGTGTGGTCTATGATGGTTCATATCCCCACAAGGGATTTCCAATTATCTGGAACTGGGCTTTTTACCTGACCAATAACGAGACGGGTAGCAAAGATGAGGACATCACCGCCATGACCGTACTTCGACATGATGCAATACCCTTTGCCTTGCCCTCAAATCTTTGGAAAAAATATCCTTTGGGGAAAATGTTCCATGTGAACAAAACTGATGGTTCGCCGTATGAAAGGAATCCTTACTACGAGCCACAGGAAGGTGATTTTCCACTCCCTGTCATACAGGGTATAAAAGACTTGCAGTCACGTGGAGCCCTATTTTGTGTATGCAATTTGGCCTTATCGGTCTATAGCGGGGCGGTTGCACAGCAAATTGGGCAAGACCCCAAGGCAATCTATGACGAATGGGTGTCGGCCGTCTTGCCAGGAATTCAAGTGGTGCCCTCAGGGGTCTGGGCTTTGGGCCGCGCCCAACAAAAAGGATGCGCTTACATTTTTGCAGGAGAATAGATTAATCAAAAAAGTAACCAAAATGAAAAACTTCATAGTCATTGCAACCGCATTGCTCATGGTGGCAACGCTTTCTGCACAACAAGAAAATATCAAAGTGGTTTTTGACGTAACCAGCGGTGACCCCGGTGTTCAGCGTTCAGCGGCACGGCACTTGCGCTTGATATCAGAATCGTATCCTGATTCTGAATTTGAAATGGTCGTTTACAGTAGTGCCTACTCCATGGTCGACAACAAGTCGTCCGTAGCGGGTGAAACCCTGCGAGAAGTCGTAAAACGCGACAATGTGTCCATCGTTATTTGTCAAAATACGATGAAACGTAACAAAAAGGATGAAAGCGACCTTATACCCGGTGTGGGCACCGTTCCAGATGGCATTTTTGAAATTGTAATGCGCCAAAAAAATGGTTGGGGCTACATTAAGGAAGGAAAATAATAGAAAGGGACTAGGCCATAAAAATGGAAGCTTTCGAAATTTTAGGATATGTAGGTGCGTTGGGTATAGGTTTGATACTTGGACTCACAGGGAGTGGGGGCTCCTTAATGGCGGTCCCCATCCTCACCTACCTGTTCCATATCAACCCGATTACCACCACTGCCTATTCGTTATTTGTTGTTGGCGCTTCGGCCTCGGTAGGTACGGCACGTTATCTGAAAAAAGGAATGATCGACCTAAGAACGGCTTTGGTTTTTGCCATTCCCTGCCTCATAGGGGTTTTTGCCTCTCGAAAGTTCTTGATTCCATTGCTTCCTGAAAAAATAGTGTCTATAGGAAACTTTGTGTTGACCAAGAACGTGGCAATTATGCTGCTTTTTGCTTTGTTGGTTCTTGGCGCAGCAATTTCGATGATAAGAAAGAAACAATCTCGAATTGTGCAAGAAGGAACTTTGGAATGGAAATATCTTGTGCTCGTGCTAGAAGGCGCTATAATTGGTATTCTCACAGGTATTGTAGGCATAGGTGGCGGCTTTTTAATTGTTCCCTTGTTGGTTCTATGTATAGGAATGCCCATGAAAAAAGCTGTTGCAACCTCATTGTTGATAATTGCTTTAAAATCATTGGGAGGCTTTTTAGGAGATATAGGTCATTTCACCTTTGATTGGTCTTTTTTACTGCTCTTTACATTAATCTCAATATTGGGTATCTTGTTGGGAGTACAATTGTCAAGACAGATACAAGGGGAAAGGCTCAAAAAAGGTTTCGGATGGTTTATGCTGATTATGGCCATAGGCATTTTTTGCTATGAATTGATTTGGCCTATCGTCAGTTTTTGAACTGGTATGTTAAAGAAGGTATTTGTTCAACCGTTACAAACGATCATGTTATATGAAAATCAGCTTCTTAAATACACGCTCAATTTCAGTTGGCATTTTCCTGTGGTTTGCACTTACACTGTTTCGTTCGGTAGCCCAAGAGAATGTAAGTGACCAAGGTAGAGACATCGAGTTTTCCGGCAACATCAACGTCAATACCAACGGCATTTCACCTGTCCCAGCTTTTTCGCTGGACAAGCCCTCTCTCATCGGAACTTTTTCATTGAACAGAAAACGAATCAGTTTCAACCCTGAAATGGCAATTTCTACTGAAGGGAAGCCTTGGTTTATTAATCCGCGTATTACATACAAGGCCATTGACCACAAAAAGTTTGGTTTCAGCTTGGCTACCCTGTATAGTTTTAATTTCACGTATCCTGAGGAATTGGTCGGCAGTGTGTTACAAGCAACGACCAAAGTCGAACATTACGCCCTGTTGCAATCGATATCTACCTATACAATATCGAAGAAGACTTCAATTGGTCTGACCACTTTTCACGGATTCGGTTTAAAAAACGCCTCTATCAAGCGAGGTAATTTTTTCGTACTGGGCGCAAACATCACCAAACTAAAAATCATGGGCAATTTTTATCATAGTTTGTTTCCACAACTGGTGTATATCGATTTGGATGGAGATACCCAAGGGCTTTTTACCTCCGCAATCTATGGCATAGGGCATAGTAAATGGCCTTTTTTTCTATCTACCCAATTGACCCAATCGTTGTCGACCAACATTTCGCCTAATCCAGATTTTAAATGGAATCTTGGGCTGACCCATAATTTCTAAATTGTTCAGATAACAGAGAAGTATGCTTTGCAAAAAAATAATAACTTATAAATCAGTTGGATACCCTTTCAATTAATGAACCAATAAGACATCGCTGAAATGAAAAAATTAGTAATAACAATTACGGTTTATCTGTTCTGTGCTTCACAATCGGCCCAATATCCCGAAGGAAAGGTCGTAGTTGACCAATTATATTCCGCTGCTTTGGAAAACCCCGGTGGCGAAGACCCTACACGAAGAATTACCGTATACCTTCCACCTGGTTACGAAGAAAGTGAAAAAAGGTACCCCGTCATTTACTATTTACATGGTTTTACATGGAGTGATAGCCTGCAAATTGCCGTAACCAAGTTTAATAAATTATTAGATCAAGCAATTGCTACCGGTAAAATCAAACCGGTCATTGTAGCCATGCCCGACCAACATACTTTGTATCGGGGAAGCTTGTACACCAATTCAACCTTGACCGGCAATTGGGCAGATTTTACGAGTAAGGACTTGGTCGCCTATATGGATAAAAAATACCGAACACTCGCACAAAAGGAAAGTCGTGGAATTTCAGGACATTCGATGGGGGGTTATGGAGCCATTAAGATGGGAATGGAAAACCCGGAAGTATTTAGTTCGATTTATTCCCTGTCCGGCGCTTTTGATTTGGTAAAAGAATTGGGTATAAATGGCGCATCATACAAACGCATTCAGGAAATAGACACGAGAAAGGAATTAGTAACAGGTTACAGCGAATTTTTACCAAATTGGTTGATCGCCCTTGGAAGAGCCTTTTCGCCGAATCAGAACGACCCTCCGTTCTATGCAAATCTGCCCTATAATTATCAAGGCGACACTGTTGTTATCAATAAGGAAGCACTAACCCTTTGGAATGAGAACATGCTTCACAACATGGCAGATAGGTATTTTGACAATCTTCAACAGCTAAAGGCAATTAAGCTGGACTGGGGAAGAAATGATGATTTCGATTTTGTTAAATTGGGCTGTAGAAAACTAAGTCAAAAGCTTGAAAATATGGGCGTTGCCCATTATGCCGAAGAATACATCGGAACCCATGGCAACAAGCTCTGGTCTGACGATGGCAGGGCGTTAAATGATATGCTGCCCTTTTTCGACACTCATCTAGAATTTGAAAGAAACTAGCTTGAACCAATAAAAAGTCTCCAGATATGCTTTTTTCAAGAACCGATCAAACTTTAAGCCGCGCTATATGCTTTTTTATCTTTTTGACATTTTTAGGCTGCTCTCAAAGGGGTGAACAGCATGGGATAATCGATGGTACCAGACTTATAAACGCTGACGCATCACCAGAAGAATGGCTTTCTTATGGTAGAAACTATGCGGAGACACGTTTTAGCCCATTGGACCAAATCAATACCTCGAATGTTGATAGCCTCGGATTGGCATGGAGCCTCGTCTTGGGCACCAAACGCGGTTTAGAGGCAACACCAATAGTGGCCGATGGTGTCATGTACTTTACGGGGACTTGGAGCAAGGTGTACGCGGTAGATGCCAGAAAAGGGGAGATCCTTTGGGAATATGACCCGCAAGTACCCAAGGAATATGGTGAAAAGGTTTGCTGTGATGTGGTCAACAGAGGGGTAGCCATATACGAAGGCAATATCTATGTTGGAACGCTCGATGGCAGGTTGATTGCGTTAAATGCCCAAAATGGCACAATGGTTTGGGAAGTTGTAACCATAGACCAAAGCAGGCCCTATTCCATAACAGGAGCTCCAAGAATTGTCAAGGGCAATGTTATTATTGGTAATGGCGGCGCCGACTTGGGCGTCAGGGGATATGTAACCGCTTATGATGCAAAGACGGGATCGCAGCAATGGCGGTTTTATACCGTACCGGGAAACCCCGAAGATGGATTTGAAAACGAAGCTATGGAAGTGGCAGCAAAGACTTGGACCGGCCAATGGTGGGAGTATGGCGGTGGTGGCACGGTCTGGGATGCCATGGCTTTTGACCCAGAATTGGACTTATTGTATGTGGGTACCGGAAATGGTTCCCCATGGAATCGCGATATTCGAAGCCCAGATGGCGGGGATAACCTCCACCTATCTTCAATTTTAGCTTTGGATCCGGATAATGGAAAGCTTATTTGGCATTATCAAACGACCCCGGGCGATTCTTGGGACTATACTGCCACACAACATATTATTCTGGCCGATCTTGCTATTGATGGTAAGAAAAGGAAAGTGCTGATGCAGGCCCCAAAAAACGGTTTTTTCTATGTACTGGATAGGACTAATGGAGAATTGATATCGGCCAAACCCTATGTCTATACCAATTGGGCCAAGGAAATTGATACGACCACAGGTCGCCCTATTGAAACGGAATTTGCAAGATATCCCGATATGAATTCCCAAATCTCCCCTCCTGCCTCCGGAGGGCATAATTGGCAGCCTATGGCCTATAGCCCCAAAACCGGACTGGTCTATATTCCGGCGAGTGAAGGGGGTATGTTCTTTGGACAACCCTCGGGTTGGGAGTATTTCGATGATCCAAGGTCATGGAATATGGGAATCGGATTTGATCCTAAAAGCAAAACACATTTGGACTCGATGGCCAATAGAAGTTTTGGAAAATTGATTGCTTGGGATCCCATCGCCCAAAAAGAGAAGTGGAACTTTTGGCAAAAGTCTTCGTGGAACGCCGGTGTGCTGGTTTCAAACGATTTGGTCTTTCAGGGTAACGCAGAAGGGGAGTTTATTGCGTTCGATGCAGCGGCAGGCAAAAAGGTATGGTCGTTTCCTTTAAATTCAGGGATTATAGCCGCGCCCATTACCTACGATATCGATGGAAAGCAATATGTGTCTATTTTAGTGGGATGGGGTGGTGTAAAGGGGCTTTGGTCAAAGTTCACCGACCAGATCAACCCCGGTACCCTTTATACCTTTGCCTTGGGAGGTAATGCCAAAATGCCCGAATTCTTCGAGCAGCCCAAAAAGCGATTAGTCGACCTGGAGGTTGAAGCCACCTCGCAGCAATTGGAAAATGGCGGACAATTGTTTCAACGCTATTGCGCCAATTGCCATCAGATGATCCTGTTCCCCGGCGGGGGATCTATTCCTGACCTAACGTACTCAACGCCCACAGTTTTCGATTCTTTCCAGCAAATTGTTGGTGAGGGCTCATTATTGGGCCTTGGCATGCCCAACTTTGGGGACAGGCTTTCGGATGATGACATCAGTGCTATTAAAGGTTTTATTTT
This sequence comes from Aurantibacter sp., assembly GCA_965215845.1. GTDB lineage: Bacteria > Bacteroidota > Bacteroidia > Flavobacteriales > Flavobacteriaceae > Aurantibacter_A. The sequence continues at coordinate 127,007 of CBDCEL010000003.1, read as the reverse complement.
GAGTGTTGCCAAATCCAGAAGAGAAGATGCCGAAGGTAACCCATAAAGAAAGACTTTATCGAAATGTGAACTGACAGGAAATGAGCTATAAACCTAGGGTTTTGATTGTTTGACCCTGCAGTTTTTGGCGGAACATTAAAACGCGCATGGACTTTTTATGCAACTTATCTAAAATCCTGAAAATAGGATGGGGTTACTACATTTTTAAGGTCATGAAATGAAACCCTTGAAATGTATTTCCCTTCTTTTATGCTTTTTGTTGTGTTTGTTGGCCTGTAAGGACAAAACCCCAAAGTTAGATTCCACTTTGGCTTCTATAGACTTTCAAAGGGGCGAATTGTTATGGTGCGGTGACGGTCAGTTCGGAGAATTGAAATTCTCATTGTCTTGCAGCTATGAAACCAGGGCCACCCTCGACCTTTGCCATGGCGTTGGTCAAGAAAAGAATAGCGCGCTGGAAATGCCCGCTATTCTCGCTCATCTACTTAAATTATTATCTCTAAGGTGTCACAAAGTTTTCTGAAAATCTGTTTTTGGTAATAGACCATTTTAAAGTTCCTATAAACTACGATTTCTTATCGGGATCTTTTCCATCCGGTAGACCGTCATTGTCGTCATCCGTGTCAAAATCATCACTCCTGCCGTCATTGTCATCATCGCCATCGTAAAAGTCAGGGATGCCATCACCATCATCATCATTATCCTCTTTATTCGGTATCCCGTCATTGTCGAAATCATCATCGTTCAACACATAACCCAGTTCTGGTCTGAATTTTGGTTCCTTGTAATAGCAGTTGTTGGCGGTCGGACTCGTTTTTCTAGGCAAATAACATGAATCTATTGCACCATTGGACTTTCTGACGCTTCCAATAATCAGGTCAACTTTTCCATAGGTTCTGTCTGCAACACCAAAATCAAAAACATCACTATTATTCGATACCGTGGCATTCGACGGAATATTGACGATGGCCGCATCCAATATCCAAAAGGAATTATTGATTTCTTTCGCAATATAAACCTCGACCTGCCTCATATATGGTCTTTTACCACCATATCCGGCAGTTACATAGACTGAGTATCGCCTAAGGGAGCCTTCGCACGCGCCCTCATCGATCAAACCGGCCGTTAAAAACTTTGTCGAGCAATCCTCCGGTTCCGGGGGGCTCGCACTAAGTTCATAACTTTTGATTTCATCAGATTCCCCGGTTAACAAAGCTTCCTTTGAACATGAGCTAAGAATCAATAAAAGTAATAAGAGCGAAATATTGGTTTTCATCTTGAAAGGATTTAGAATTAATAAATAAAAATGACATTAGGAATAATACCATTTCAAGATAGTTTTTGACCTTTGAAAAAGTAAGATTTTATTTACCAACAAAATGGTTCGTCTTGTGAACGTTGCAAATCACCATGTAAAATGAAGCGTTTCTTACATCATATGGCAAGGAACGGAAAAAGTGACCTTTGTGCCTGAAGATTGATTTTCATCCTTATGGGCATCCGTAATTTCGAAAAAGGGGTTTTGATTGTTTTTTTTATGGTAGGTGCCCAGGCGCTCCTTTACAATGGAAAGCGATATTGATTTATGGCCGACAACCTCCTTTTTGTTTTTTGAATGTATGCCAACCCCGTTGTCCATCACTGTGCAGAGTAGCCTTTTGTCTCCGTTTTTCTTGATTTTTACTTCTATGCGACCTTTTTCATGATTTTTGACAATACCGTGAATGATGGCATTTTCTATAAAGGGCTGTATGAGCATCGGAGGTATTTGAATATGCTGCGGCTCCAGATCACTGGCCAACGTCAACTCATAATCAAACTTTTTCGAAAAGTTTGACTGTAGCTCCAAATAGCTCTCAAGTGCATCCAGTTCATCTTCGAACGAAACAAGGTCTTCCCTTGAATTTTCAAGGGTCAAACGTAAAAGCTTGGCCAATTTGAGAATATAGTTTTTGGCGCTGTTGGATTTATTGTCGACCAACTGGGTAGCCGTATTCAAAGCATTGAACAAAAAATGAGGATTCATCTGCGAACGCAATAGGCGCTGTTCCAGGGACACTTGACGGAACTTTTCTTTAAGACTTTTTTGTCTATAAAAGAGCCCTCCGACTACCACTAAAAGTAGACCAATACCTATTGAACTATAGATAATAATTCGTTGCTGCCGAAGTATTGTGTCGGTTTTTTGGGCCTCCTCCCTTAATTTCTCAATTTCTTGTTCCTTGCTTTTGGTCTCAAAGGCAATTTCAAGTTTTTCAAGCTCTTGTGCCAATAGTTTGGCATGGAATTCATTTTCAAATATGTTTTTTTCTTTTAAGATGGTGTTGGCCCCATTCAAATCATTCTTTTTTTCGTAGCCCAAAACCAGGTTTTCGTATGCGGTAACCAAAATGTCCCTATCATTTTTATCAGCCACATTGTATCTTAAACTGTCTACCACCAATTGCAGATTGGTTATTGCCTTATCAATGTTGTGCGAATGGATATCTACATAACTATTGTTTACCATTTGGTAATAGTTGGTATTATCAGGAGAGTCATTTTTTACATGAACAAATGTTTCGAAGGCCTTCTTTGAATTGCCATAATAAAATAAGGCAGAGTCATTGTTTTTGCCCCTGAACATATCGGCGATATTTCCGTAAATAAAAGGTAGGTTATTTTTATATTCGGATGAATGGCTTCTTGTCAAGGCCTTTTTAAAATAATACATGGCCGAATCCAATTGATTGAGATAAGCTTCGGTATACAGAACCCCGATTCGGGTAAGCGTGGTGATTTCGGCTTGTGATGAAGACGTGAAAAGAGAATCCTTTAAGCTTTTGTGCAGGTATTCCAAAGCTTTTGTATTGTTGCCCAGTGACAAATAGTTGTTGGCCGTATAACCAAGTACATAAGACTTTAAAGGTGTATCGTATTTATTTGTTATGGTCAAGGCCTTTAACAGGTATTCGGTGGATTCTTCATAGTTATTGGCGGCCCGTTCAATATAACCCAGCGTAAAAAAGGCATTTATGAGGCTTTTTTCTTCGCTAACATGCTCTTGTCGCATGTTTTCATAATAGCTTATCGACTTTTTTGCGAAAATTTTGGCGGAGTCATTTTTTGCCTTTACCATGTGATAATATCCTAAATAGGCATAGTATTTGGTCCAACCCAATAACTGTTCGTCCGATTCCAGGATGTTTTTGAATTTTTGTAAATTTTCCTTGTTCAGAGGCTTTATTGCAAATGAGTCGACCTGTTGTTGATTGTATTTCTTGGATTGTGGATACATCAAACCGGTCAATATCAAAAGGCAGATAATTGGCATATTCTTCATAAAGGGATTATTTTCGATTTAACTCGGACATGATCAAATCTAAAGCAAAATAATATGGGTGGAAAGGTAAAGACCTTAATTATAGAGGACGATTCCGAGGCAATAGCGCATTTAAAAGAACTAATTGGTGCGTACCTCCCGGAAATTGAAATCATCGGCCTTGGCGCAACTACCAAGGAATCAAAGGAAGCAATAAAAAATTTGGGGCCTGAGTTGATTTTAATGGATATTGTCTTGCAAGATGGCAATGCTTTTGAGATTTTGGATTTTTTTCCGAATAACACCTTCGAAGTTATTTTTATCACCGCCCATAGCGGATTTATGAAACAAGCCTTTGACTATTTTGCCTTTGCCTATATCTGCAAACCATATGAAGATTTGGAACTAGTCAGGGCCGTTCAAAAATATGTATACAAAAGGGAAAAGCTTTTCAACCATCAAAAGCTTCAAATCTTAAGTGATTTTATCAAAGAAAATGGGACAAAATTTCTAGTGCATGTCGGGAATGAACATTTGGTCGTGGATATCAATGAAGTCATTCATTGTAAATCTGAAGGTAACTACACTCAATTTCATCTGACTTCGGGAAAGAAGCTCTTGGCATCGAACCCCCTAAAACATTATGAGAAAATTTTATCATATAAGGGATTTTATAGAATGAATAGGTTCAATCTGATCAATATGAACCATATCAAATCCATTTATAAAAAAGAGAGCATCGTATTAAGTGACCATACAAAAATCAGGATTACATCACGTAACAAGGAACGATTGGCACATCTCATAAAAAGTTTTCGTTCTTAGTCCTTGGTTGACTTCCAAATTCCGTTTACAACAATAGTTTGGGAACTTCCCCCGATATCAATTCAGTGTTTGCACTTCATGGTCTGGATGAAAAGGAAATTTTTCCGGCCGGATCATTTGACAAAACGTAATGGGTGATTCAGAAAATATTGCGGATAAAGAATCGTGTTTCCCCTCTAATCGAATACAAAAAAAGCCTCGTTTTCACGAGGCTTTTCTTTTCGTTCTTCAAAGGCTTTATCGCTATTTCACCACAAATCGTTGCGAATAATTCCAATCAGATCCTTTGACCTCTAAAATATAGATACCACTTTTTAGATTGCCCATATCGAATTGTTCAAAGGCCTGTGGTCTTTCCACTCGCTTGGTCTTCGATTGTAGCAACCTACCGTCAATCGTATAAATATTCAAAAGCATATCTTCCACATCGCCATCGGAAACCTGAATATCGGCTGTCAAATGCTGTGACCTGTCCACAGGATTGGGGTAGATAAGCACATTTGTTCTGAAAACGTCAAAATTGACCTCGACTTCATGCGAATATACCTTTTGCCCGTCAGATTTAATCGCCGCGATTCTGTAGATAGACTTGCCTATTACCGGATTCGAATCATAGCCACTGTATGTCGCACGATCACTTGAGCGAATACCCTGTTGGTCGGTAATCACCGTAAAACTATGTCCATCGACGGATCGCTCTACCACATACCGTACAACCTCCTTATCATTTGATATGGTCCACTTCACATCGACCAGATGCGATTCGTTCAGTGTCGAAACATTGGTAAAATAAAACCCTTCCTCCGATACTCGGGCAACCAAAGCAGTTGTGGTTGCACTTTCTTCGAGCGTTTTTCCGATTACATCGCCGGCTTCATTGAAGACCATAAAATGTATCTCCTCCGTCGTATGGTTCAGTTCGGTATCACCGCATTTTTCCTCTTCTACCAATACCCTTACCGTATTATTTGTTAAATCCCTGTACCGCATTGCCGAGGCATCTCCGCCATATTCAGAACCGATCTCCCCTATAAAGACATGGTTGCCGTCATAACCATTGGCAAAGTTTAGGGTGTACCATTTATGTTTGACCGTTCTGCCCGTATTGGTAAATTCGTATTTATCATCCGGGCCGGAGAAAGATCCGGGTTCGACTGCGATCCAACCTACCATTTCGGGCAAGTGTCCTCCCACGGCCTTGTCTTGCTCCTTCAGTTTCAATCGCATTTGCGTAGCAGAGGTATTTCTTTCATCGAATCTAACATTTACGGCTTCAGCTTCATTTTCGGTCATGCACTGACCAAAAACCAAAGGTTCTGCATCGAACGCCTGATCAAATTGATGCGTATACCATTTTTGTGTGATTCCGTCGATGATTCCGGCCTGCATTACCTTGCCGTTGGTCAATTCATGTCGGCCGGCTTCCACCACGATATAAGGAATATCCTCGACCAAATGCCACTCGTCCAAACATTCCCATTCATCGATTCTAACCTCAAAACTGCCGTTGGTCACGTTTCGAACGCGCACGGTGCTTTGATTGCCCCCCGCATAGCTTGGGCCTCCTGCAACCACTACCGGATTGGTATAGGTGTTGTTCAAATTAACAGTCACCCAATTATGGTCAGCCCTCGCTTTTCCGGTTTCGCCTATAGCTGAAAATTCGCTACTAGTCTCGGGTGGTGCCAGTTTCCATTGTTGGTTCTCGCCACCGTGCGGAAGCCAAAGAATTGCATGTTGGTTTTCATCGGTAGTTCCTCCAAAAATATCCATTTCGAGACTGTTATAGGCATTGATGACCCGATAATATCCTTGGTCGGTGTCCTCAAAATACCAGAGCTGGTGTTGCGCCCCGGTCCATGGCTCTTGGATCACATTTGTTCCTTGGCCCGTCCTTAAATCCCTTAGAGACAAAGCCAAATTCGAATGCTTGGCACTAATTCTATACTTATTGTTACCCATATGTTGAACATTCCATTGGGCATGGTCTTCCAGGCCCGATGTAATCTGCACCGCTCTTGCATCATCCGCGGTGGACGCATTTTCAACGGCCAAAAATTTATCGCTATGCCGGGCCTGCAGTGTATACAAACCTTCGGCAACCGTCTCTGGGCCATTTATATCGAGGCCGTCTATCCATCCGGTCAACACCTGCATATAGTCTTCATCGACAAGATTTCGCCCGATTGGCGGCATTCTATCATTTGAGGTACTGCCATCCCGAATATAGAGCATCGAATTGATGGCATCTTGTGGTTTCACGATTTTGTAGCCAGGCAACGAGGCATGGCTAACAACATCCGCGTTGATAATCGATTGATCGTAAAGTGCGGTCAAGGCCCTCCCGTCAAAAGCGCCCTCTACCCCATTCGGTCTATGACAAAAGGCGCAATTGGCATCGATATAAGACCTCACTTTCATTTCATCTGTCGCATAGGGATCGTTCAGGTTGGCAGAGGCCGGCAATTCGGTCGTGGCACCAATCTGCTGATCGAACATATTCAGATGATTCCATGTCTCCAACTGGTTGCCGGTTATTCCTGTGGACGGATAAGTCAAATCTCCATTAAGCTGCCGGGTCTTTAGACCCAAAGAATAGCCCGCTACACTAGTATGGCATTGCATACATTGCGCTCGAGAAGGGAAGTTCCAAGTCTGATCTACCGTCGAACCATCACTTTTTCGCACTTGATAGGTTTGCGATACCTCCTCATCGATACCTATAAGGAAGGCATCGGTCTGCTCGTCGTTCCATTTATAGGTCACACCATAGGCATCGCCATTATCGGTAAAGACCAAGAAACGTGTCTCTAATTTTGTAATCGCTGCCGGGTTGTTTTCATCCGTCGGTAATTCGAAGTGCTTTATGGCAACCGTTCCCGCGGGAAAATCCCAATTACCCTCAGCGTCAAATCCGATTTGCTCCAAAGAGGTGTTGTGAATTCCGTCATTGGGAAGTGCTATCCATCGTTTCTTCGCGGCCCCATCTGACCAAAGTGGAGTGTTTACATTATAGGGGACGATGCCATCTACCGTGGCGAGCGTCTGAAGGTCGGAGAAGACATTCAAATCGCTTAATTTTTGTGGGGGATCTACAATCGCCCCAGAGCGCACAATTTTTCGAATGACCCCACCGTCTAGGGCTCGACCATACAAATCCAAGATGTAGACATTTTCATTTGAATCGGCAAAGAAAGATGAGATGCCATCCTTACTTCCTTCACCATCGAAGGGAACACTCAATAAATAATTGACATCCCCTGAATTTGCCCCGGTCTTGTCGAGTGTCCAAACATTCTGGGTTTCATGATCCCCGAACAAATATTTTCCGTTGAGCTCCGGGTAACGATTACCGCGATATACAAACCCGCCAATTACCGCTCTACCTATGGTTCGCCCGTAGGCGTAAATCGGATCTCTGTCATTACCGATAAGTGGATTAGGCATTGCCCTTGGGCCATTTTGATCTCCTTCTCGATAGGGCCATTGCAAGTTATCGCCCTTTCTTACGATACTGATTTCCTCTTTGGCACCCTGCCCTATATCACCGATCCAAATATCCCCTGTCTGGGCATCCAAGGTCATGCGGTGTGGGCTTCGGGTACCGATGGCATAAAATTCCTCAAGAATTCCCCCATTGGGGTCTTGCCAAGGATTGTCATTGGGAATGTAATAATTCTGTGTGAATGAATGGGGCCAACCACTGGGGGGCGTACCGGCGTCTAAAGGTTGCTTTCTTATTGGGTGACTAATGCCGCCGCCTCTTTGATCGACATCGATCCTTAAGACTCCACCGAACAACCATTTGTCAATTTGCTGGGTGACCTGGTAGCTGTCGTTGGCGGCTCCCTCATCCCCTACTACCAAATAGAGAAATCCGTCGTTCGGACCAAAGAACATATCACCGCCATTGTGCCAGTCATGCCTGTCAAATACGTTGATCAAGACTTGCTCTGAAGCTGGATTAATGGCGTTCGCCCCTACCGGAAGATTAAACCTCGAGAGACGCATATATCCGTTTACAGTCGGATTTATGCGATCTGTGCCCTGAACAGGCGTATACCGATAAAAAACATAAATGTATTCGGAATTGGGCGAGCCGGGCTGCCCATATTCAGGGTGCAAGACAATGCCTAGCATGCCCCCGTCGGCATAGTGCACAACATTATCGGAAATGTCGAGTAATTCTTGTTTTGAGCTTGCATTTTGGTCATTGGCAATTTTCCAAATATGGCCTTGTAGCCCCATTACCAGAAATTCGTTGCCGCCCGGCAATTCAACCATATCGACCGGATCGATAAACGTCAGGTTCGGAAACGCATTTATCACATCATAGCTCACGTCTTCGGGTGCAATCCCCGAAGGGGTAGCGCTTGGAAAAACCCCATTCAGATAGGCCCCCATGGGTTTGGCGGTTTCAAGACCAGGGCCATAGAAATAAGGAATAAATGCAAAACTTAGAAATAAGATAACGGCTAAACTTGAGAGTAGAACACCCTTCTTGTAACTTTGTTTCATAAAATGTTCATTTGGTTGGACCCCGCAAAGTATTCTGAGATAGACAAATAGTCAACTAATCCCCACCAGTTGCGGCAATGATCGATGAAATGCAATTTAAAATGGATCTTGGGCAAAATATTATCTTCGAAGTGTTCAACACTTCCGAGGCATTATGAAAACACAACAAACAGACAATAAGGTGACCACAAACTGGGGCGGACTTTTCATTCTCTTTTCATTTTGTTTATTAACAGGATGCAAATCGGATAAAGCAATGGGGGAAACCGGCAACTTGGCAATACACGACAATTATAGACAGGGGGAATTGCCGGCGCAACGGGGCATGGAAATCTTTAATCAAAAATGTGCCAATTGTCATAATTTCATAGAAAATGAAATCGGCCCAAATCTTAGTGGTATTACCTCGGAGGTCAATAAAGACTGGCTAAAAGAGTTTATAAAAAACCCGAAACTGGTCATAAATAGTGGCGATGAAAGGGCCATGGCCCTTTTTGAAAAATACAAACTTTATATGCCCGCTTTCCCAGAACTTGAAGATGATGACCTTGAGAATCTTTTAGGTTTTATACACAAGTTTTCTGAGGCCGAAAAGAAAAATCGCAATTCACGCCCAGGCGGATTGTTGAATCCAATACCCGATAAAATTCCATGGTCAAAGCTAACCCTTGTTCTTGAGGAATGGCTAACTGTACCCGCAAGTTCCGAAACAAGCCCCTTGGCACGGATCAACAAAATGGAGGCGGTACAAACAAAGCATGGCGAAAAAAGATTCATTGCCGACCTAAGAGGAAAACTTTATGAAATAATCAATGATACCGTTCAGGTATATCTAGATCTTAACAGGGAACTCGAAAATTTTATCGACAGCCCAGGTTGGGGAACGGGGTTGGGGAGTTTCACCTTTCATCCGGCCTTTGAAAAAAATGGGCTTTTCTATACAACACATACCGAGCCAGCCAAAACGGCCACCGCTGATTTCGCCATTCCCGATAGCCTAAAAGTCGCCTTGCAGTGGGTTTTATCGGAATGGAAATCTGACGGCCCCACTGATATTTTCAAAGGTAATCGAAGGGAACTTTTGCGTGTTGATATGCTTTCTGGTGCGCATGGCTTCCAAGAACTCACGTTCAATCCACTGGCAAAAAGGGACCATCCGGATTATGGCCTTTTGTATTTGGGTATTGGCGACGGAGCTTCCGCACTTGCCGGATATCCCGAATTATGCGATAACAATGAACATATTTGGGGAAGCATTATTCGAATCGATCCAGTAGGGACGAACAGCGACAATGGGCAATACGGTATTCCAAAGGATAATCCGTACGCCTCGAGCACGAAAAAGCTCGGTGAAATTTGGAGCAGTGGTTTTCGAAATCCGCATCGTATTTCATGGAATCCCAATAAGCCGGACCAAATGCTCGTTTCAAATATTGGGCAGCATAGTGTCGAAGAAATCGACTGGGTCAAAAAAGGGGCGAATTATGGTTGGCCAAATCGTGAAGGTGCTTTTCTTTATGACGTGAATGCGAATACGGAATTGGTCTATCCCATACCGGAAAACGATACTGGTTACTCCTATCCAGTCATTCAGTACGATCATGATGAGGGTAATGCGGTGTCGGGAGGTTTTGTTTATACCGGAGCTGAGATTCCTCTTCTTAGGGACAAATATGTTTTTGGGGATATTCCGCGCGGTACGCTCTTCTTTTCTGAAACGTCTGAAATAACCGTAGGTAATCAAGCCCCAATATATCGAATTGGAATTGAGTTAGAGGGCAAGGGAACCAACTTTGTCGATCTCACTCAAAATGAACGAGTCGAATTGCGCTTTGGCGCCGATAGGTCGGGAAATCTATACATTTTCACCAAAAGTGACGGGAAAATATATAAAGTGATAGGGTGCCACGATAGCTCTAAGCAAACGAATAATGCCCAACCTTAAAAATGAAATTTCACCCGATTAAAGGGTCACTGGTTTCCTTTAGGTCCGGTATAGATAATTCTGAAGATTGCACCATTTGCATCATCTGAAACGTACAAAGATCCGTCAGGGCCTTGAGCCAATCCAGTGGGCCGGTGTTTGGCATCTGCTGGAGCTGCCACTTCTTTCAAGCCTGCAAAACCATCGGCGAAAATTTCCCATTCTCCGTTGGGCCTTCCATTTTTGAACGGAACAAAGGCAACAAAATAACCCATTTGGGGTTCAGGGGCGCGGTTCCAAGAACCGTGAAATGCTATGAAGGCACCATTTTTATACTTTTCCGGGAACATATCACCTGTATAAAACAATAAGGCGTTGGGGGCGATATGCGCTGGAAATGCCACAACGGGATCAATGGCATTTTCGCCTCCTTCCTTCTTGCCATCGCCACCGTATTCAGGAGCCAAAATTTTCTTCTTTAGATTTTGGTCATAATAGATATAAGGCCAACCTGCATCATCACCTTCTTCAATCTCGTAGAGGGTCTCGGCCGGAAGATCCGCCGAGGCCTTTTCGTCATAAAGGTCGGGATACAGCGTGTGAAGCATATCCCGCCCGTGTTGGGTAACGAACAGCTTGTTTGATTTTTTATTCCAATCGAGTCCGACCACGTTCCTTAACCCGGTCGCATATCTTTTCCCATTGCCATATGACTGTCTCATCTTGTCAATCTTGAATTGCCATATACCCCCCGCGGAGTCTAAAATTGGGCAAGGGTCCATGGCTGGGGAACCCAGTTTGCGATCTTCCTCTTGACAAGCATTCGAATAGGCGCCGATATTGACATACAAATTTCCTTTTCCGTCGAACACAAACGGCTTTACTGCATGAGATCCACGCGCCAACAAACCGGTTACCACGGTATCTGGGGCACTGGTGTTGGTTACCTTCCCATTTGCGTCCAACGGATATCTAAAAATTTCCTCGTCGGAGGAGGTGTACAAAAAATTTTCGTCAAGATTTATTCCAGTCCCCCCATAATTGCCAAAGCCTTCCTTTATTTCTGCGACGCCATCCCCATCAGCATCCTTAAGATAAATGATTCCCTCACCATCAATTGCCTGCCTTAGCTTAACATAGATACCACCCTTGGAATTCACCACCAAATGCCTCGGTTTGCCCAATGAATCGGCCACCTTTACCACCCCAAATCCTTCGGGAAGCGTCAGACCGGCATCGTCTTCACTTAAATTCAGCTCAGGTTTCGCTTCTTCCTTGTTTTCCTCTTTACAGGAGCCCAAGAACAGAAAAGAAAATGTTAGGAGTAAAGTCGAAATTCGAAGCAATGTACACCACAACTTGTTCATAATCATATGTATAGAATTTGAAATTGGGTTTTGATTCTCAAATATAGAACAATAAAAACGGTTTGCGGGATGTCGTATATGACAAATGTCATACCCCATCGCTGCGCTTTGAACTAACTTTATCGAAATTCTTAACCCGTCATTATGGAAAAAATAATTGTACCTCTTGACTTTTCAGAGCAGTCGGAAAATGCCCTAAAAGTGGCTGCCGACTTGGCCCAAAAACACGATTCCGAGATTTTGGCCCTGCATATGCTCGAACTGAACTACAATATGATATCCTCGTCAGAAGGGTTTCATCCAGAACAAACCGTCTTTCTCATCAAATTGGCCGAAAAGCGTTTCGGTGAGTTTTTGAAAAAGCCATATCTAGAAGGTATTAAGGTCACTCCTATAATTAAGCATTACAAGGTTTTCAGCGAGGTCAACGAAGTGGCGAAAGAACATGAGGCCGACTTGATAGTTATGGGTTCCCACGGAACCGATGGCCTTAAGGAAATTTTTGTGGGGTCGAATACGGAGCGGGTCGTGAGAAATGCGGACATCCCGGTGTTGGTAATAAAAGAAGCCTTCGAAAATTTCAAGGTGGATCGTTTTGTCTTTGCCAGTGATTTTAGCGTAGACAATGTGTCGGCATATAAAAAGGCCGAGAAGTTTTCTAAAATGTTAAGTGCCGAAATGAAGCTTGTATTTATCAATACGCCGGGCGACGATTTTCTTAGCACGAACGACGCCTATTCAAAAATAAATACCTTTTTGGCCACGGCCAATTCTTCACAAGAAGTGAAGATTTACAATGATTACAGTGTCGAAAAAGGTATTTTGAACTATAGCGAAAACATTGGTGCGGATATCATCGCCATACCCACCCATGGAAGAAAAGGACTCTCGCATTTCTTTATGGGAAGCATTGGTGAAGATGTCGCCAACCATTCGCAGATACCTGTGGTTACCTTTAAGATCTGACCATATAGAGGCATTGTTATATGTTGAATGGAGGGAACGTGAATATCGTTCCCTCCATTATTTTAGTTTCTTTCGGTCCATATTTTGCTCACGCGCCCCTCAAGAAAATTGATATGGGTAAAATATATATCCTTTCTATGATATTTGTCATTCTTAAAACCAATGGTCGCCTCTACATTTGCTGCCATGAAACAGTTTACAATTCTTTTTGTGGCGCTGTTGATGTTGATCAAACCTTTATGGCCGGTAGGGGAATACATTATGAACTATGACTATATAGTCAACGTACTCTGTGAAAACAAAGACAAACCTCGGGTAAATTGTGATGGCAAATGTTATTTGATGAAATTGATGGCTGAAGAATCGGGTCAAAAAGAAAAAAATCCTTTCGAAAACCAGCAAACAAAAACGCAAGGATCCCAGACCTTATATTTTTCAGATATTAAGGACTTTCATTTTGGTGCCGACCTGTATTGCAAAACAAACAATATTACTGAATATCTTTCTACGCTGAAAACACTTCATTTAATCTTCAAAATAATTCATCCACCCCAATAGTGAGGAGAATCCATTTGTGCGAGACGATACCAAGTTTTGGTCATCGCATCACTTTAATTGTTGAATTATTTTTTTAAAACATCATGAATTTCAAGAAAAAAATGCAAAGAGGGTTTGTATTCGCCCTTTCTTATGCCATTACTATTTGTTGGTCAATGGCACAGAATATAACGGTCAGATTATTGGATAAGGAAAACGCCAGTGCTATTGTCGGAGCAACTTATCAACATGGTAGCCAGAATGGCATTTCCGATATCAATGGAGACATCTCTTTTGAACACAAGGATGGCCTGCCCATGACCTTTTCACACATTACCTATGGAAAATGGGAATTGGATCATCGAGAGGTTAGCACCATGGTTGTTAACCAAGTTCTTTACAGACAAAGTACCATAGTCAACCTGTATCCCGTGACCGTCATCGCGCTGCGGGTCAACAAAAAACACATGGAGACCGTCAAACTGGAGTATCAAGATCGTTTGGCACATGACGGGGCTTCTATTTTGAACCAAAACCCGGCACTCAGCAGTATTCGAAAAGGGGGCAATTATGGATTTGACCCGGTTTTTCGAGGTTTCAAGTATGATCAGTTGAATATTGTTCTGAACGGCGCCCAAAGTGCCACGGCGGCCTGTCCCAACAGAATGGATCCGCCGACAAGTCAAATGGCGCCCAATATGGTCGATAGAATAGAAATTCTCAAAGGGCCACATGCATTGCGCTATGGCACTGGTTTTGGTGCCACGATTAATTTCGTGCCGATACGGCCCAAATACACTGAGGAGAACGATATTTACGGAAGGGTTTCCAGCGGTTATGAGGGCAATGGTTCAGTGGTAAGAAATGAAGGCCAACTCGGGTTCAGTGGCAAAAAGCATGATATAGCATTGTTTGGCTCATGGTCACAAGGTAATGATTACTCTGCCGGTAACGGCCAAATCATCCCAAGTGATTTCAATCGTGGTAGTTTCGGGGCCAACATTGGCTTTAAGCTTTCACAAAAAAACCAGCTACGCGTTTCGGCAACCTACAACCTAGCCAGGGATGCCGATTTTGCCGCCCTGGCAATGGATCTCAGGAAAGATGATACCTGGCTCTTTAACGCCAGACACGATATCACCTTCGACAAAAATCATTTGACCTCATGGAACACAACGGTTTTCGGTTCCTTCGTAGATCACTTGATGGATAACCTGCTAAAGCCCCTGAATCCGAGGATGTTGAATGCAAAAACTGAGGCCACTACCTCTAATTATGGAGGCCGAACCGAAGGTATTTGGAATTTCGAAAATGCCAATCTCTTCGCCGGGGCCGATTTTAGAAGAGAGGGGGCCGAGGGCATCCGCACACGTGAATTCCTAATGGGGCCTAATGCAAACAATTCGTTTTTCGATAATGCGTGGCAAAATGGCCATATTGCGAAGGGAAGCCTTTTCGGGGAGTATCAATTTAGGGCAGGTTCTACCCAATTCGTGGTATCGACCCGCTTAGAAGTCAATACTTCAGATATTGACGAGCCTTCATCAGAATTTTTGGAAGTAAATGCGGAAAGTAAGGCCAGCCAGTTCAATCCCAGTGTCAGTTTTGGGGCCAGTCAAAAACTCAATGATGATTTGTCCTTGGGGGTGTGGCTAGGGCGCGCTCAACGCAGTGCCAGTCTGACCGAACGTTTTATCAACTACTTTCCGGTCGGCCAAGACCCTTTTGAGTTGGTCGGTAATCCGCAGCTAAGACCTGAAGTAAACAATCAATTGGACCTTTCCTTTCGATGGAATCGGAAGACCTCTCGGTGGGGCGTGGATGTTTTTGCGGGCTATCTCCAAGATTTTATCTCTTCGTACATCGATTCCGATTTATCCACCCGTTTGCCAATGAGTCCGGGCGTCAGGCGATTTGTGAATATCGACAATGCCTTTAAGACCGGCTTTGAGCTCAATTGGACACAGCAGCTCTATTTGGGCGTACAACATCAATTGGGTATTGCCTATACCCATGCACAAGATTTACAGCGCGATGAACCTCTGCCCGAAATCGCTCCCTTGGATTTCAGGTATACTTTGACCGGCAATTATATTGACGATAAATTACGGCCCGAAATCTCATTCAGGCATTCGCTGGAGCAATCTCGTACTTCAACTGAATATGGAGAAACCACTACTCCATCGTTTACTATATTAGATGTGAAGCTGGCCTATCAATTCAATAAATCGGCGAGGTTGATGGTTGGCATGAACAATATTCTCGATGAAAACTATTACGAACATTTGGTAAGATCGGTCAGGGGAAACAACCAACCTATATATGCGCCGGGGAGAAACGCTTTTGCCTCAATAAATTTCTTGTTCTGATTCAAGGAAAACAATCTATGGGTCTCATTTGAATACACAGTAGCCAAAGAAAGCCGACTTCAAAGATTCAGAAAAGTTTCGCCCTTTTTGACTTTTTCTGCGAAGTCGGTTATCGAATTGCCGCCCAATTCGTTGAGCAAGGCCTTCCGAAGTGGTTGAATCGAAAAGTGGACCGGGCAGGGTTTTTCGCTGCTGCAGTCCTTAAGTCCGAGTACGCATTCCTCGAACTTGGCCAAGCCTTCGATTTGTTCCACGACGACCAAAAGTTTTTGGGCCTTGTTCTCCTCGGTCAGGTAAAATCCGCCCGTGGGGCCCTTTGAAGAGGAAATGACCTTTTTTCTGGCTAGATCTTGAAGCAATTTGGCCAAAAAAGGTACCGGAACATTGATCGCGCCAGCAATGTCCTTCACCCCCACTTTCTTGTCCTTGTGCGAATCCAAGGCCAAGAACAAAACGGCATTTATGGCATATTTGCTGGAACTTGACAACATTTCCATGCGAAGGTAGGGGATTAGAAAATATTAGCGAATTTTTATGTTCACAAGATACAAAAATATCAGTTATAATAATTTAAGACCTTTTTATCTTTTATTGTGTTTTATTTCTATATTTGCACTGAAAATCAGCAAATTTTAAACATGAAAAAATTAAGCCATTATTGCCTCCTGTTCACCATGGGACTTCTCGTCGTCGGTTGCGGGGGAAAAGACAAAGAAAAGAAAGAAGGTTTTAGTGTTGAACGCACTAAATCCACCGCGGAAAAACCGGCCGAAACCACTCCTGTCGCTGACGCGACACCGGCCTCCCAGCGTATCGATTTGGAGAATAAAGGTGTCGGCCCTATCAAATCATTGACCCTAGATGCAGAGATAGACGAAGCGCTGGTAAAAAATGGCGAAGAAGTCTATAACCAATTGTGCCTGGCCTGTCATCGGGTAGGTAAAAAATTCATTGGCCCGGCGCCAAATGGCATTCTTGAGAGAAGAAGTCCAGAATGGGTGATGAACATGATTCTCGATCCCGAGAACATGGTAAAAGAAGACCCGTTGGCGAAAGATCTATTGACCGAATTCAACGGAGCCCCAATGGCAAACCAAGGTTTGACCGAAGATCAGGCACGTGCCGTTTTAGAATATTTCAGAACCCTAAAATAATAACAATATGAAAACAAAGACCAATCTCGCATTGCTGATGGGCTCTTTTTGTATGTTGGTATTTATCGGCTGCAAAAATGAGGTAAAATCAGATGCGTCGACCCCTTCCCAGACCGCATCCGAAAATTCGGAAACGGAAAAAACAGGCCAAGCCTTTATTAAGGATGACGAATCAAGGCCTACGGTTTTAAGTATCGCCATCGGCTCTGAAGACCATACTACCCTAGTTGCCGCGGTACAAGCGGCCGAATTGGAAAACGCACTTGTAAATGCGGGACCGTTAATGGTCTTTGCACCGACAAATGCAGCCTTCGACGCCTTGCCTGAAGGCACTGTTGAAAATCTGCTCAAGCCCGAAAACAAAGATGCCCTTGCCAATATATTGAAGCATCATGTCACGCCTGGAAACTATAGCAAAGATTTTTTGAAAAAATTCAAAAAGCTGGGGCAGGCGAACGACCAAAATACTACTGTTGAGGTAAAAGGAGATGACGTCTATGTCGGTGGGGCAAAAATCTTGGGAAGTGTAAAAGCCGGGAACGGCATCGTTCATGTCGTCGACAAAGTAATACTTCCACCGGAAGAATAATTGAACAAACAACTAAAACTAGAACAGATGAAAAAATACAATTCCATATTCCTTCTCGCATTTGTAGCACTGGCGACAATTCTGAGCAGTTGTCAACCAAAAAGCAAGACTACCGGCGGTGCACTGACCTCCAACGCGGCCGAAAAAGTTTACGTCGCCCCTGGGGAGCACGATGAATTTTATGCCTTTATCTCTGGCGGATTCAGCGGGCAGCTTTCCGTATATGGACTTCCTTCGGGAAGACTTTTTAAAGTGATTCCCGTTTTTTCGCAGGATGCAGAGAAAGCCTGGGGATACAACGAGGAAACCAAGCCTATGCTGAATACATCACATGGTTTTGTTCCTTGGGATGATGCCCACCACCCTGATATTTCCCAGACCAACGGAGAACTGGATGGGCGTTACGTTTTCATCAACGGGAACAATACACCAAGAATCGCGAAAGTCGATTTGAGTGTTTTTGAAACAACCGAAATCATTGAAATTCCCAATAGTGCAGGTAACCATAGTTCGGCCTTTGTGACCGAAAATACCGAGTACGTTGTAGCAGGTACACGCTTTTCGGTTCCAGTTCCCCAAAGGGATATGCCCATCAATGAGTACAAGGGCAACTTTAAAGGCGCTTTGACCTTTATAAGCGTAGATCCCGAAGATGCGGGAATGGACATCAAATTTCAACTCTTGATGCCCGGTTTCGACTATGATCTCTCACACCCGGGAAGAGGGGCATCGCACGGATGGTTCTTCTTTACTACTTATAATACCGAAGAAGCGAATACCTTGCTTGAGGTCAATGCCTCGCAAAACGACAAGGACTTTATCGCTGCGGTCAATTGGAAGAAGATCGAAGAATACGTGAATGGTGGCGGAGGAAAGAAAATGCCTGCCAACTATGCCCATAATGTTTATAGCGAAGAGACGCATACAGCTACGTCGACCATGAAGAAAGAGGTATTGGTCGTCGATCCGACCGAGGTGCCAGGAGCGGTTTATTTCATGCCGATACCAAAATCCCCACATGGTTGTGACGTTGATCCATCTGGTGAGTATATTGTTGGCGCCGGTAAGCTATCTGCCGACTTGACGGTACACTCCTTTACCAAAATGTTGGCGGCCATCGAGGGTGAAAATTTCGATGGTGAGGCTTATGGCATTCCTATCCTAAAATTTGAGGATGTCTTGGCCGGAACGGTCAAAACAGGTGGTTTAGGGCCCTTGCATACTGAATTCGACGGCAAAGGAAATGCCTATACTACCTTCTTTATTTCTTCTGAAGTGGTAAAATGGAATATCGGTAACTGGGAGGTCATCGATAGACAACCTTGTTACTATTCCGTTGGTCACCTGATGATCCCCGGAGGAAATTCGAGAAAGCCCTTCGGAAAATATGTAGTGGCCATGAACAAAATTACCAAGGATCGTTACCTTCCAACAGGACCGGAAGTCACCCAATCGGCACAACTCTACGATATTACGGGAGAGAAAATGGAATTGCTCCTAGACTTCCCAACAGTGGGAGAACCCCATTATGCCGCCGGTATAGCTGCCGACATCGTTAAAGAACGGTCAAAGAAAATATTCAACCTTTCAGAGAACAAGCATAAATATGGTATAACTACTGATGCCGATGTACGGATTGAGCGAAATGGTAAAGAGGTTCATGTCTACATGTCGATGATCCGTAGTCACTTCAATCCTGACAATATCGAGGGTATCAAAGTTGGCGATAAGGTCTATTTTCATGTAACGAATATGGAGCAAGACTATGATGTTCCGCACGGGGTAAGTATAATCGGGGCCAACACTTCAGAGCTTTTGATCATGCCCGGGCAGACGGAGACTTTTGTTTGGGAGCCAAAACAGGTGGGCGTATGGCCATTCTATTGCACCGATTTCTGTTCGGCCTTGCACCAAGAAATGCAGGGATATGTTAGGGTGTCTCCTGCAAACTCCAATATTGACCTTTCATGGTCTTTGGGCGAGTAAAATAACCCTAATAGAGATTACTTTTTTCAAAAAAAGCGGGTCGTGTTCTTGAACCTTCCCGCTTTTTACAATAATTCTTAATTGGTTCAAAAAATGAAGAAGTCCAAAATCCTTATGTTTGTGGGAGCGTTGTTACCCTTACTATTGTTCGTGTTTCCCCTGTGGAACATCACTTTAGAGGCTCCACAGTATCCAATACCCTTGGGAATGGATATCTATATCAACGACTTTGCCGATGCTAATCCGCATGACATCAAGAACATCAATCTGATGAATCATTACGTGGGCATGAAATACATTCCCGATGCGATCCCAGAGTTCAAAATATTTCCCATAGGTATTATAACAACAACGGTAATCGGACTGATCATAGCTTTTAAGGCCAACCACAAATGGTATCTTTACTGGTTCATAATGATGGTGTTGATCAGTGCGGCTGGGCTTTACGATTTTTACCTATGGGAACATGACTATGGCCACAATCTCGATCCAAAGGCCATTATGAAATTCACGAACCCCGACGGAACTCCCATGGGTTTTCAGCCACCTCTTTTTGGCACCAAGGATATTTTGAATTTTAGGGCCCATTCGTACCCGCAATTGGGTGCCTACTGTCTTGGTCTGGGTATTGTCTTGGGCTTGGTCGCCTATTTGTTGGGCAAGCGCGAAAATAGAATTGAAGAACAATCATGAAAAGGATTCCCTTTCTTCTAATTATTTTGATTTCAGTAGGATGCAAGGTCGATCCGAATCCTATTGAGTACGGCGCCGATGCCTGTCATTTTTGTTCCATGACCATCGTGGATCGACAACATGCCGCGGAATTCGTAACCAAAAAAGGCAAGGCCTTCAAGTTCGATGCGACCGAATGTATGATGAACCATCTGAAGGAAGTCGAGATCGACGAAGTAGGTCTGTTTCTTGTGAACGATTACAATTCCCCTGAAAAGTTGATCGATGCGACAAAAGCGACTTATCTTATAAGCAAGGGTATTCCGAGCCCAATGGGGGAATTTTTGACCGCATTCGGAAACAAGGAAAATGCCCAGGAGGCCCAAAATCAACACAAAGGTGATTTATATACCTGGAAAGAGCTACGGGCAAAGTTTGAAAAACGATAGTCAAAATCAACAAATGATATGATCAAAAATCTGGAACTTTCTGAATGTCTGAACCTTTTGGGGAGAAACTACCTAGGTCGCGTGGCCTTTATTTTTCAGGGCGATCCCTATATCATACCCATTACCTATTTTCATGACGCCAACGAAAAATGCATCTTAAGCTATGCCGCAAAAGGCCATAAAATACAGGCGATGCGCAATTATGGTTCAGTTGCCTTTCAGGTGGACGAAATCAAATCGATCCAAGAATGGAAATCGGTCTTGGTACATGGCAAATTTCAGGAATTGGAGGGTAGTACGGCTAAAAACTATTTGCGAAAGTTTGCCGATGGCGTACAGCAAACTATAAAACAAAAGAAGGGTAAGGCGCCTCAGTTCATCCGCGATTTTTCGAGTAGATTGCAAAAAAACAGCATGCCCATTGTGTACAAAATTTCCGTAGAGGATATACAAGGAAAATTCAGGGGAGATTGAAACTGAAAACAACCTTTAAAGTTTTATGTGCGAAGTCAACAATAGTATAAAGGACCAGGGTTTCGACGGGCTTAAGGTAACGAAACCCGTTAAAACCGATGCTTTTGAAATTTTGAGTATAAGTCTGGAAAAAGGGGCAATATTTCCTGAGCACACCTCCCCTACCGATGCCCAGCTGATTGTGCTCGTCGGAGACCTTGTCTTTCACATCAATGGTGAAAGTTATCATTTGACCGATTATGAGCATTTTAGTTTTCCGAAAGAGACAACGCATTGGGTAACGGCCAATGAAAACTCAAAGTTTCTAATCATACGATAAGAATTCGTTATGAGGTTCAGAGCCACTTTCATTTTCCTTCTTATAGTGACCGGCCAGATGATGGCAGGTAACATTGAAGTGTGCCACACCTGCCCTCAAAAATCGATCAAAGATGCTGTTGCATTGGCCAAAGATTTTGATACGCTTTTCATAAAAAAAGGAACCTATAAAGAATTCAATATCGTCATTGACAAGCCCTTGACACTTTTGGGCGAGGACCATCCGGTCATTGATGGTGAGGACAAAGGCGAAATCTTTACGATCGTTTCCGACAATGTCACCATTGATGGATTGTTTATTATCAACGTGGGAACAAGTTACACCACTGATTTTGCGGCTATCAGGGTGGTGAAGCGCAAAGATTTCATCATTCAAAATGTTGTAATGGAAAAACTGTTTTTCGGAATTTACTTGGAAAAAGCGCAAAATGGAAAAGTCATCAATAACAAGATCGTTGGGGATGCAGTCGAGGAATTCAATTCAGGTAACGGCATACAACTTTGGTATTGCAAGAACATAGAAGTCAAGGGGAATATCGTGCAACATGTACGCGACGGCATCTATTTGGAGTTCTCTGACGATATTGTCATAAAGGACAATCTCAGCGCTGACAACGTGCGCTACGGACTACATTTTATGTTTTCGAATGACGACACCTATGAGGGCAATATCTTTGAAAACAATGGTGCGGGGGTAGCCGTCATGTTTTCCAAAAACATAAAAATGTACAACAATACATTTCGAAAAAATTGGGGAACCGCATCCTATGGACTGCTTCTCAAGGAAATCAACGATGCGGAAATATACGGAAATGTATTCGAGGAAAACACTACCGGTATCTCCATTGAAGGTTCAAATCGCATCGATTATAAAAACAATGACTTTATAAACAACGGATGGGCGCTAAAGGTTCGTGGGGCCTGCTATACAAATGCGTTTACAGGCAACAACTTCAAGTACAACTCCTTTGATATCTCATACAACAGCAAACTCAACGACAACCTTTTCGACCAAAACTATTGGAGCAGTTATACAGGTTATGACCTAGACAAAAATGGAATAGGCGACGTACCCTACCGGCCGGTAAAATTGTTCTCGTATATTGTCAATCGCACTCCCGAAACCATCGTATTGCTACGGAGTCTATTTATGGATATTATCGATTTTTCCGAAAAGGTCTCGCCGGTCTTCACACCTGATAATTTGTTGGATGCAAATCCCCTAATGCAAGAAGTACAATGATCTCCGTTGAAAACCTTCATAAAAAATTCGCAAAGAACCAGGTGTTGAAAGGTGTTGACCTCAAGATTGAGGGCGGCGGTATTTTTGCGATTCTCGGGCCCAATGGATCGGGCAAGACCACCCTGATAAAAAGCATCCTGGGCATGGTCATTCCGAATAAAGGAAACATTCAAGTACTTGAAGAACCCGTAAAGAACAATTGGAAATATCGTCAAAACATCAGCTACCTTCCCCAAATAGCAAACTTTCCCACTAATCTGCGTGTTCGCGAATTAATTCGAATGATACAGGATCTTCGTCAAAAGCCCAGTGATATGGTCAAACTGGTCGGCCTTTTCGAACTTGAACCATTCCTCGATAAGAAGCTCGCAACACTTTCAGGTGGTACCAAGCAGAAGGTGAATATTGTCTTGACCCTTATGTTCGATAGTCCGTTATTGATTTTGGATGAGCCAACAACAGGCTTGGACCCCTCTGCACTTATTTGTCTCAAAAAATTAATCATCGAAGAGAAAGAAAAGGGCAAGACCATTTTGATCACTTCACATATTATGCAGTTCGTTGAGGAAATGGCCGATGAAATCGTCTATCTCCTAGAGGGAAAAATTTACTTCAGGGGAAATATCGAAGAACTGAAAAAAAAGACCGAACAGACCAACTTTGAACACGCCATTGCGGCCATATCGAATAAAACGGCAAATGCTTAAAATATTAAAATATAGCTTTTACGATCTAATGCGCAGTCGATGGAGCTATGTGTATTTTTTGTTCTATTTGGCCCTGGGCTTTGTGCTGTTATTCTTGAACAATGATCTGTCTAAGGCTGTCATAACCCTAATGAACGTCATAATCGTTTTGGTGCCGCTGATAGGTACCATATTCGGGGTAATGTATTTCTACAACTCAAAGGAGTTTACCGAACTACTTTTGGCACAGCCCCTAAAACGGTCTTCAATTTTTTTAGGACAGTATTTTGGGGTGGCGGGATCCTTGACAATGAGCTTGGTTTTGGGCCTTGGCATACCCTTCGTACTGTACGGTCTTTTTAAGAGCGATGTTATCTGGGATTTTTCGCTACTGTTGATAAGCGGGGCGTTTTTGACACTCATATTTACGGCCTTGGCATTCAACATTGCCCTATCAAATGAAAATAAAATAAAAGGATTCGGTTATGCCGTATTGCTTTGGCTTTTTTTGGCGGTCATTTACGACGGATTGTTTTTACTGTCACTGATTGTTTTTGAGGAGTATCCATTGGATAATTTTTCACTGGTGGCCACAATGTTCAATCCGATAGATCTGTCGCGCACATTGATACTGTTAAAGCTTGATATCTCTGCCCTACTCGGTTATACCGGGGCGGTTTTCAAGAAATTTTTTGGCACCGGTTTAGGGTTCTCCATCTCGTTGGCCGTTCTGGTCTTATGGACGTTGATACCCGTTTGGTGGCTTTCATTCAAATCAAGGAAGAAGGACTTCTGAGGTATTGGATTTCCTTTTTTTACCAATGCTGACAAAAGTCATAATGTAGGGAGCATAGTAAGTTTATTTTTAATAAAAGATAAAAGGGTCTTAATATATTAATTAATCTAAATTACAACCAACATGTTATCAAAAAAGCAAGCAAGGGCTTTCTTTCTTGGAGGTACATTGGTCACATTTCTAGTGTTCATAGGATTGACCATTTATTCCTTTAGCAAGCCACAAGATCAGACGAATCATGAAAATATTACCGAACAGGTGGTTCGGGGAAAGGAAATCTGGGAATCCAACAACTGCATGGGTTGCCATACGATCTTGGGTGAAGGTGCCTACTATGCCCCGGAGCTTACAAAAGTTTTGGACCGCAGGGGCCCAGGTTATGTAAAAGCGGTTCTCATGAGCCCTATTCCGTGGGAACCCAATGGAAGAAAAATGGTGGCCTATGGCTTCACCGAAGAAGAAGCCAATGATGTAATTGCCTTTTTCGACTGGATCGATGACATAGACCTAAACGGGTTTGACCGTGTGGTATCGCCCCTGGCAAAAGGAGAAGATCCATTGGCGCCCGAAGGAGAATAACTAACCAATTTAAATATACAATCATGAAATACAAATCACAAAAAGTAGCTTATTGGTTTTTTGCCTTGTCGATGTTGCTATTGGTTCTGCAACTTACCTATGGGTTTATAATGGGTTTCGCCCGTATAGGATGGGACGGTCTTCACGAATTTATACCTTTCAACACGGCCCGGGCCGTACACACGAATCTGCTTGTGGTCTGGCTACTATCCGGTTTTATGGGGGCGGCCTATTACATTATTCCAGAAGAAGCACAACGTGAATTGGTCAATGTAAAATTGGCCTATGTACAATTGATTTCCTTGGCTTTGGTGGGCGTTGCCGCCATAGTGGGGTACCATTTCAATTGGTGGGAAGGCCGAAAGTTTTTGGAAATCCCGAGACAGCTTGATTTTTTGGTCGTGGCCAATGTATTGTTGTTCCTCGGACTGATTCTAGTTACCCTTTTCAAGGGAAAACGCAAAACGACGACTGCCCTGGTGCTGTCAATGGGCTTGTTGTTTGCGGCCCTACTCTACCTTCCGGGTATGCTTCCCTTTGATAGTCAGGTAATGGATTCTTTCTTCCGCTGGTGGGTCGTGCATTTATGGGTCGAAGGCGTTTGGGAATTGATCATGGGCGGTATTCTTTCCTTTCTATTGATCAAACTTACAGGTGTCGACCGCGAGGTCATCGAGAAGTGGTTGTACGTCATTGTCGGTCTGACTTTCCTCTCGGGGGTATTGGGTACAGGTCACCATTACTATTATATCGGGGTCAATAAAATATGGTTGATCGTTGGTGGTATATTTTCAGCAATGGAGCCATTGGCTTTCATGGCCATGGCCCTTTTCGCCGTTAACATGTATCGTAAGGGTGAGAAAAAGCATCCTAACAAAATGGCGTTGTTCTGGACCCTCGGTTCGGCAATCGTTTCATTCGTGGGTGCCGGTCTTTTGGGTTTTGCCCATACCTTGCCACAAACAAACCTTTACACCCATGGTACATTGGTTACTGCAATGCACGGGCATCTGGCTTTCTGGGGAGCCTATGCCATGATCGTCTTTGCGATAATCAGTTATTCCCTTCCCAATATGACAGGTAGAAAACTATATGACGGTGCTAGGGGCCGTGCCGCCTTTTGGACCGCGAATATCGGCATGATCGGCATGACAATAGCCTTCGGCGTGGCTGGTGTCGCCCAGGTCTATTTAGAGCGTAAACTAAAGATGGATTTTATGGTCGTGCAAAATGAAATCAGTATTCATTTTGTGGTATTGATCATTTGTGCAGCCTTGTTCACCGCAGGAATCGTTCTTTACATTGTCGATTTCATTAAGCACGGTCAACCCAATGACGAGGCTTTGGAGATAAAGGAAATACCGGAAGTTTCATCGTAAAATAACATAGGGTTCGAAAAGTTGATAAACACTTTAAAAACTAACTCAAGCTTTTTCGGACCCTTTTTGAATTAAAAACTGGAAAATGAGTGTACTAGAAAATACATCGACCAAAAAGTTAAATGAGACTTCGAAAAAAGGCAATATTCCTTTTTATAAGCCCATTTCGAAAGAGGTAGCGGTTTTTAAGCATGCCTACAAGAATAAAATACCCACACTTTTGAAAGGTCCTACAGGTACGGGAAAAACAAGGTTTGTAGATTACATGGCCCATCAATTGAACCAACAATTGATTACAATTGCCTGTCATGAAGAAACTTCCTCGACTGATTTAATAGGCCGTTTTATCATCAAGGGAGCAGAGACGGTTTGGATCGATGGTCCGTTGACCCAAGCGGTAAGACAGGGCGCCATTGTCTATTTGGATGAAATTGCAGAGGCGCGGCCCGATGTGATCGTTGCCATTCATTCCCTGACCGACCATCGAAAGGAACTCTATATCGATAAATTGGGGGAAACAATTAAGGCCCATCCAGATTTTATGTTGGTCGCCTCTTTTAATCCAGGTTATCAAAGAGGGTTTAAAGAATTAAAGCCCTCAACACGACAGCGATTTATCGCATTGTCGTTCAACTATCCGAAACCAAAGGACGAAACCTTTATTTTGTGTACCGAAACCGGAATTGATCAAAACACTGGGAAGAAATTGGTAAACATTGCCAATAAAATCAGAAACCTCACCGAACTCGGATTGACAGAAACGGTTTCGACCCGCCTGTTGGTAGATGCCGCAAAATTGATTCATTCCGGTTTGCCAAAGCGATTATCTGCAAGAGTAGCGGTAGTCGAACCTTTGACCGACGACCCTGAAATCATTGAGGCCCTGTCAGATCTTTGTGATTTAATGATATAATCGGGCCATGTTCGAACCGGATGAATACATCTTCGGCAAATTCGCAAAGCTCATCAAAAGGCGAAGAAAAAATGCGCTGGAGGCCATTGAACATAGCGTAAAGCTAGTCGACATAAAACCGCGCCTTACAATTTTTGCCCGAGCCGTAACCGGCAAGTCCATTGAAATCTTTGAAGCGGAACGGGAAGGGGGCTATAAAAACGATAATTTCTTCCTCCCCACCCGATTTTCCGAGTTTACCAGTCCTGAACAAAACCTCTCTTTCTATCTGTTCAGGGTGCTCTACCTATCCATTCAAAAAAATATTGGGCTAAATTATACGGCAGGTGATGAACGTTCACTGCAGGAGGCCCGGGAGAGGGCTTTATCAAACTCGGCCGAGGTACTAAAGGAAGTATTCCGTCAATTCCCTGTTACCAAAATTATTCATGAACAACTTGTTTCGCATTTTTCGGGTAAGGCGACCAAAAAAAGGCCTGCCGATTACTCATTTATTTACGGAAAGTGGATGTGCAACGACCCCGAGGCATCACAAAAACCAGTGTTGAAAAACATTTCCGAACTGGCGAAAAAGGCCATTCAAAATGAAATAAATACCATTTTGAAGGCAAACGCCGTTGAAGAATTGAACTCCTTGCAAATCGACAAAAAAGCACAGGAAGATTATGTTTTGACCCATAATTTTGAAAAGGCCGAAACAGCGGAGGAATGGGAAGGTGGCTGGCGCGACTTTGATGGTAGCGACGACCTTGATGACCACGCCAATGCCTTGGAAGAACTGAACATGAAGCATACGGTTCGGGTAGACGACCCTGTGCATTCGGTATATCAAGCTGATTTTATAGAGAATACCACCATTGCCGAAAGTGCGGAACTAAATACGCATGAATATCATCTTACTTATGATGAATGGGACTTTAGAAAGAGAAGCTATAAGCCTGATTACTGCAAGGTCTACCCGAAAGATCAAGCAAACACCGATACCGAATACTACAAAAAGACGATACGGCAAAACGCCTCGACTTTGATGGGTCTTCGAAAAATGCTCACTTCCGTCAACAACAAGTACCAACAACAGCGTAGACAGACCCAGGGTGAGGAGTTCGATCTAGATGCACTTACCGATCTATATGTCGACATACGTTCTGGGCACACCCCTTCTGAAAAGATATATTTGAGCAAGCGGAAAAAGGAAAAAGACCTCTCTATTTTAATGTTGTTGGATGTAAGCCTTTCAAGCGACGGCTATGCAGCCGGAAATCGAGTAATCGATGTCGAAAAGCAGGTCTCCATTATCTTTGGGGAAATATTGAACGAGTTCAATGTTGACTTTTCCATCGATTGCTTTTATTCCAAGACGAGAAATTATGCGACCTATTTAACCTTGAAAGGTTTTGATGAAGATTGGAACAAGGCCAGGCATAAGATAGGGGCCGTTGAACCTAGTGGTTATACCAGAATAGGTGTCGCCTTAAGGCATTCGGGAGCTTTACTGGACAAAAGGGACACCAAAAACAAATGGGTAATTCTTATCTCAGATGGTAAACCCAATGATTATGATAAATATGAGGGTAAATATGGAATCAACGACGTAAAACAGGCATTACGGGAACTCAATCAACGGAACATTAACTCATATGCCCTGGCTATAGAGGCCCAAGCCAAGTACTATTTACCGCAAATGTTTGGGCAGAACCATTATCAGATTTTGACCACACCCGTGGAATTGTTACAATCCTTGGTCAAACTATACGAGAAAATCAAGCATCAAAGCTAGTTGAAACCGGCGGTTTGTATCGCCTCTATCTCCTTGTCGAATAGTTGTAAAGTTTTTAGACTTTGGTCCAGTTCGAATAGTATTTGCGCCTTACTTCCCTCAAAACCTTCTTTCAGGCCATCGAAAAGGGAATGGTAATAGGCGATACCTTCTTTGAGATTTTTTGTGAATGTCACGAGGTACTTTTTTTGTCGGTCGGTCACTGCCTTCCTGGTTTCCTCGATTTTATCCCTAAGGTAATCGATATAGATGTATAGCTCTTTAATGAACATGTTTGGGCGATCCGTTCTGCTCATAACGTTGGATCTTCCATATATATGATCGGTCATTTCCCTTAGGGTGGCGATCTTTGAGAAGTAGGCCATGTTCGGCCCAGGGCAAATGGAAACACCCTTACCTTCGGTTTTTGTATCCAATCCATACGCCAAAAGCGCAGACGTTCCCAATCCCACGCATGTACAGGACTTTTCCACAATTTTTTCGTATTTAGCCCGGTATTCCTCCCTTGATAGCTCTTGTTCGTCCAACTCTTTTATTTTAAGGTGTTGGTATTGCCTCGACGCCATGCAAATTCCGGTATCCGTAAAATCTTTGTTCAATGCAACGAACTTCTTGGGGCACGAGCTGCCGGGTCTCCCTTTATTGATCAAAGTTTGCTTTTCAAGGTCTTTCGTATTCCCCTTTAAACTATGAAAGGGAATACCAAGTGGGGAAATATCGCTTAAGTACAGGTCGTCTTCTTTGGCGGCGACCAATTGGGCACGGGTGCCTTCATCAACGGTCGTCACTTCGGGAACCAACAGAAAAGGAGTGCCCCATCCAACGGAATCGACATCGTATTGATCCAGTATGAATTGATGTTCCTCTGCAGTACCCACACCGCCCTGTGCGGTTATTTTAAGTGGCAAGGTAGTCTTCGGAGCTTGGCGGCCTTTCTGAACCAAGGCCGATATTAGAATCCCATGGACGGATTGGATCAAATCGCCTTTGTTTTCTTTGAATTGATGCAAGATGGGCCCCATTAAATAACCATCTGTCGCAAAAGCATGACCGCCACAGTTAAGCCCCGATTCGATTCTATACTCTGACACCCACAATCCCTTTTTGGCCAAAAACTTACCCTGTATGAGAGCCGATCGGTAGTCGCTCACCTTGAGCACTATTTTCTTTTTGATATTGCCGTTTGCATCGGGATAGAAATCTTCAAACTGCTCTAGGTAACTATATAATCTTGGATTCATTCCCGCAGAAAGTATGACGGAAGAACTCAGACCACTATTGGCAAAGCCCCTTAGCGCTGCATGCGCATCATTGTACTCGGTCGGGAGCTTTTCTTTCTTGACATAATTGTCTTTGTCGACCTTGGTCATAATGTTTACATCGATACTGCCCATGATCATATGCTCCTTGACCCACTTTCCTATTTCATCGAGATTGAAATAATCAGTGGTCAGGTTTTTGAACTCTTGCTTTAGACCTGAAGTTTCTGGCAGCATCTGAAAATATGCTTTGATGGCATCTGCCGTCTCGACGGTCGCGTTCTTAAACTCATCGAATCTTCGTTGGGCAAGTTCATGCATCAGGTCTAGGTACGATGTAATCCGCTTTGCCCTGAAGTCGTCTATTTTTTCGGTGATTTCGGTGTACTTGATCTCAAACTTCTCGCAGTACATCTTTCGTAACTTTTCCAGAAGAATGTCATCGACCAACGAAATCACGGAGTCCATTCCGAATTGCGAAACCTTTAAGGGGGTATCTATGGTAAATCCTATTCCCATAACGGGAATATGAAAAGAGTGTGCATTTGTCATAAGGTAAGTTTTAACCTTCTCTTCGGCCAGGTTATTTTTAAGGAAAATTTTATCGGTCTTGTATGCGCCTCTGTTTGAAGCGGATTCATAAGCCACAAATTTTTGGGTTTTCCATGCCGCAGAATATGATTTTGGTCATGTTTTGCACAAAATTGAATATGTCTGCCATCTGCCGATAAATGGCCCAATAAGAATTATCTTGCAGTCTACAGCATTGAACCCTTAGTTTGGTAAATCTTAAGCTCCATACCAAAATTGCCCTGGCCTACTTTTTAATAGCGGCAATTTTAGGTGTGGCATTACGGTCTTTCACCTTGATCGAAATTCAGGCCGACTACAAATTCATCGTACATACACATTCGCATATTGCCCTTTTGGGATGGGTATATCTAGCATTGACAAGCTTGTTGTACCAATTGTATTTGGGTGATTCTGGACTTGACAAAAAATATCGCAACCTTTTTTGGTTTACCCAATTGACTTTGATGGGCATGCTAGTGACATTTCCTTTTCAGGGGTATGCTTTGTTTTCTATCATTTTTTCTACTTTGTTTCTCTTCGCTTCCTATTGGTTTGCATGGTTCTTTTTAAAAAACATCCCGATAACCTTTAAAAAAACCAACTCCTATAAATGCATGCGGGCCGCGCTTTGGTATTTGGTGGTATCAAGTCTGGGACCCTGGTTCTTGGGTGTGATTATGAATACATTAGGTGCCGAATCTGTGTGGTATCGATTGGCCATTTATTTCTATTTACATTTTCAATATAATGGATGGATGTTATTGGTTCTTGTAGGGTCGTTTTTTTACGTGATGGAATTAGAGCGGGTAACCGTATCCGATAAATTGTTCAAACGGTTCTTTTGGAGTTTAAATCTAGGGATAGTCTTATCCTTTTTTCTTTCCACTTTGTTTGCGCAACCGTCTTTATTCTTAAATGTTCTGGGAGGAGTCGGGGCTTTATCGCAAATACTGGCTTTCGGTATTTTGATAAAGGCGGTTACCGACATTTGGGGGAAATTGGATAGCCTAGTCCCCTCTTTTCCGAGGGGATTGTTAATCACTGCTACAATTTTATTGGTGGTCAAAATGATATTGCAACTATTGACGGCTATTCCCTATTTTGCAGATTTGGCGGCAACGATACTGGATTTTACCATTGGTTATTTGCACTGGACGTTTTTGGGCGTCATTACCATTGGCCTCTTCTTTTTTCTTGACTATTCTAAATTGTTAAGAATTACAAGGCGTGCCTATTTACTCTATTTTGTCGGATTCCTGGCGATGGAGGCTCTTATTTTCTATAAGGGAATTGTAGCGTGGCAAGGTTTCGAACTTTTTCCGCACTACTTTGAGGTACTGGCTATGGTTAGTTTATCGATTCCCTTAAGCTTGATATGGATATTCGGTGGCTATTTGTCAAACCGATAACTCAAACAATCGATCAAAAAATCTATGTTTTTTCAGGTTGCCCGTAATTTTTATGAAATGTGCAATGCCATTTCGACCATTTCTTCCAAGGCGGTCTCCCTTTCTTCGGTTGACAAGTGTTCACCCGTCACCAAAGAATCAGAAATTGTCAGGATCGTAAGCGCCTTTACTTTGCTTTTGGCGGCTATAGTGTACAATCCTGCGGTTTCCATTTCTGCGCAGAGCACGCCATATTCTGCCCACTTTTTATACGAATTGGGATTGTCTTCGTAAAACTCGTCCAACGAAAGCACGTTGCCGGCCTTGACAGAAATATTGTTCTCCTTGGCATATTCCATGGCGGCCATGAACAGCTCAAAATCGGCCGTCGGGGCGTAATCGGCATTGGCAAATCTTAATCCATTGATGTTCGATGTTGTTGAGGCCGCCATTGCGAGCACAATATCTTTGATCTTTACTTCTCTCTGATACGAGCCGGCCGTACCTACCCGAATAATGCTTTTGACGCCATAGTCGTTTATGAGCTCATGAAAATAAATCATAGAAGAAGGAATACCCATACCGCTTCCTTGAACCGATATACGCTTGCCTTTATGGAATCCTGTGTAACCCAACATGCCCCTGACTTCATTGTAGCAAAACGAGTCTTTAAGAAATGTATCGGAAATCCATTTCGCCCGCAGGGGATCACCAGGCATTAACACGGTTTCCGCGATATCCCCATCCTTTGCCGAAATATGTATGCTCATAGGGTTATGGTTTATGGATGTTTCGATCAAGAATTGGAATCCAACAATTTTACCCCAGAGGAAGTACCTATTCTCGAAACACCCAAATCGATGTAACGCAAGGCAGTCTCACGGTCTTTGATTCCTCCTGAGGCCTTGATCTTCACATTATGGCCTACAACCTGTTTCATTAGTTTGACGTCTTCAAAAGTGGCATTGCCTGTACCAAAACCGGTAGAGGTCTTTACAAAATCGGCCTTGGCTTCCATTGCCAATCTGCAGGCCTCCTTTTTTTCTTCATCGGTCAAGTAACACGTTTCTATGATGACCTTAAGTGTTTTTTCACCCATCGCTTCCTTGATATCGGAAATCTCATTCTTGACAAGATCATATTTCTTTGATTTCAACCATCCGATATTAATGACCATATCGATTTCATCGGCTCCGTTTTCAATACAGTCATTTGCTTCAGCAACTTTGCTTTTAGTGGAATTAGCTCCCAACGGAAAGCCCACTACTGCCGCGAGCTTTACATCAGAGTCCACTACTTCGTTTTTGGCCAAAGCTACGTGGCATCCGTTGACGCAAACCGCGAAAAAACCATAATTCTTGGCCGTATCGCATAATTGTTTGATATCGGCCGTGGTGGCCGTCGGTTTGAGCAAGGTGTGATCTATATATTTTTCCAAACGCATACAATAGCTATTTAGACTAGGTGAACAAGCTTACATTCCCCAATTTTCCTTTTCGTTTTCACTCCATAAGGTAGGGAAGAATTTTCGTTGTTGGTATTTCGGATGCAAGTACTTCTTCCATTCAGAACCTCCGGTGGCCGCTTTGTTCTCGCCTTTACTGTTCAAATAATGTTCTGCCGTTTTTAAATGGACCATGGGCCACTCAACATTGTACAAATGGTCAAACTCCCTTAATTTTTCTTTTAATAACTTGGAAGGATTCGCCAATTGAATAAATTTATCCTCTACCGTCTTTCCTTGTGACTTTTTGGCATGGGCGATAAAACTTTCCAAATACCTTTCTTCAAATTCGGTAAGTGTCAATGTCTTTTTTCCCGTTTTTCGATCTAGCCCTGCATCCTTCCAGTAGAGATGGTCAAAATACTCTTCCACGGTTGGATCGGAAGAAATCCGTTTTTTGCCTTCATCGTTCACCAAATTTTTCAAACGGGTGCAAGACAGTTCAATATAACGAAATTGGGCACTTTGAAATCCGCTGGCCGGGGTTAAAGTGGTTCTAAAAGTATTGTAATCATCATAGTCCATCCCGTCCTTCATAATATCGAACGAGGTAATAAGCATGGAGGTATATCGATTTAGCCGATTGATCTTCACCAACAAAAAGGCTTCGGTAATCTCATTCTCCTCAACAATTTGCTCGATCTCATGTCGCATCATTTTCAGCAGAAGCTCGGTCAATTGATGATACATGATGAAAATGGTCTCATCTTTAAAATGCGTCCTTGGTTTTTGCAAGGAAAGTAAAGTGTCTACTTCAATATAATCCCAATATGAAATGGGTTTTGCATGCAACAGACCTTTCAAATAGGTTTCGGGATTCTCTCCCAATTGCCCATACTTCTCAGCTATTTTCTTTGTGATGTCCAAAATATTATTACTTTTTTTGATTTCTATTTTGATAAATCTGCATATACAACATGGTCGACATCTTTTGGGCCCTGTTTTTGGCAATCCATGAGGTCTCTCCGATAAATAGTTCGTCGATGGTTTCAAACCACAGATTGATCCACAAGCCAAAATGTTCAGGCGTGATACCGTGGCCCATTTTGTCATCTACTTCCTGATGGGCAGTTACGGGATTACCATAATATTTCCGCTTTAAAAAAAGTTGGGTCTCCCAAAAATCGGTCAATAGTTCAAGGTGCTCGTCCCAGTCGGTTATTATTCCATTAAAGATGGGCCCGAGTACCTCATCTTTTCGAATTTTAGCATAAAAAGTCGATACCAAAATTTGAACGTCTTCCCTGCTCTTTATTTCTTTCGCATCCGTTTCCATAATCGACCGGCCGGCCCTACTTTTTTACTCTTTTAATCAATTTATATGCCCAATCGTAATGGCTTGAAGAAGCCGAAACCAAATAGGCCCCTAATGAAGTACTGCCTGTCCAATGATATTTTTTCTTGGTAAACAATTCTTCGTCAGCATGTTTCTTTATGATGGCAAACACTTTTCTGAACGAGGCCCTGAGCAATTTTTTGGCCTCGCCCAAATCTGTTTTGGAATACTTCACCTGTATCTCCCTGTTCAAATCGGGCAACGTTTTCCAGGTATGGTTTTCGGCTGGCATTTTGGGTTGCTGCCCGGCCATGCCTACGCTGTACCAATCCAAGAACATTAAGTTCCAATGATGTAGGTGCGCCAAGACATCCCTGATATTTCTGTTCAACGTTCCTTCCGGAAAGTCTTTTTCCTGTTCCGCTTCTGAAAAGCCGTCTACAAAATCGAACAACTTATCAAAATTACTTTGACTTTGCGTTATTAGGTCGGTCTTATTTTTGGGTCTTGCCATTTTAAAGGGGTTTCAATTTCCATTAAAGCGTTTAAAAGCCTCTCTTTCCAATTCCTCCCGATGGTCGGGATGCGCGATCGAAACCAAGGCATTTGCCCTTTGCTTGAGATTCTTTCCGTAAAGATTCACGACCCCGTATTCAGTCACAACATAGTGAACGTGGGCCCGGGTAGTGGTGACCCCTGCCCCTTGCTTCAAATAGGGCACAATTTTCGACACCCCTTTTTTTGTTGCCGATGAAATCGCAATAATGGGTTTCCCTCCTTTGGACAGCGAGGCGCCACGTATGAAATCCATTTGCCCCCCTACCCCTGAAAACTGATAGCTACCTATGGTATCTGCACATACTTGACCCGTCAAATCTATCTCAATAGCACTGTTGATCGCGGTCACTTTTGGGTTTCTCATAATACGGCCCGTGTCATTGGTATAGCCCGAATCCCTGAAATCACAAATGGGATTGTCATCGATGAAATCGTACAACTTTCTCGACCCAGCTGCAAAACAACTGACGATCTTTCCTTTTTTGATCGTTTTTTGTTCACCGGTAATTACCCCGCTTTTCAATAGGGGCAAAACCCCATCTGAGAACATTTCTGTATGGATGCCCAGGTGTTTATGATTCTTCAGATTC
This sequence comes from Aurantibacter sp., assembly GCA_965215845.1. Lineage (GTDB taxonomy): Bacteria > Bacteroidota > Bacteroidia > Flavobacteriales > Flavobacteriaceae > Aurantibacter_A. Next base: position 91,037 of record CBDCEL010000003.1, on the reverse strand, counting down.
GACAAAGCCGCATTCGGTATGCTACCAATGCCCATTTGCAAGGTGGCGCCATCTTCGATCAAGGAGGCCACATTGGCGCCTATTTGATGGTCCAATTCTGATAGCTCGGCCGGTTCGTGTTCATGGATAGGCCGGTCGACCTCAATTGCAAATTCCAATTGATCAACATGAACTATGCCGGTACCGTGGGTTCTAGGTACCGAAGGATTTATTTGAGCTATTATTTTTTTGGCCGTTCTTACTGCCGGCAGGGTAACATCGACTGAAACCCCCAAAGAGCAGTAACCGTGCTTGTCGGGCGGTGAGACCTGCACCATGGCAACATCGAGTGGCAGTACCTCGTTTTTGAAAAGTAGTGGAATTTCACTCAGAAATATGGGCACATAGCTGGCCTTTACCGTATTGACACCCTTTCTTACATTGCCCCCGACAAAGCAAGAGTTCAATTGAAAAGCGTTACTGTAGGGCTCTTCGACATACTTTGCCTCACCTTCGGTGTGAATTGAAATCAGTTCGACATTCTCAAGTTCGGCATGTCTCTCACAAAGGGCATCGATCAGTTCATTCGGCGTCATTGCGGCACCTTGAAGAAAAACACGGTCTCCTGATGCAACAATGGAAACCGCCTCGGCAGCAGATACTATTTTCATATTTTGGGTTTAAACTTTGGAATGCAAAGATTACCTCTATTGTCATTTCAAAACATGATAATATTCATTTTTCATGGCCAAAGTAACAGGTTCATTTATCGTATTTCCTATGGTCCGTTTTAGGTCAACATCAAAAACACCGGCATTAAGGTCAAAAGGTATTTAAAACTTAACCCGTAACGGAAAATCATGTAAGCACATCCATCATCAGCTGATATAATTCACGCATTTGCGGCTTGCCTTGCCGCTTACCGATCCTTCCGAAAAAATATAGCACAAACCATAGAACAACCATGAACCCCATTAGGCCCAATTGCAATCCGTATGGTTTGTCCAATGAAGCACTTGAATAGGCCCAGATACCTAAAACGATGAATATCGTGGCAACGCCAAAATGAAGGAACATGAAGAACGTCCATAAGACTGGGTTCGGACCAAAGACACCAAAAAGTTTGCAATTCTTTTCATCGAGCTCATCGATTTCAAGATGTAACTGTGGAGACCAAAAACTATTTTTATCACGCTCGAACTTGATAAAAACATGCTCGTCCAACCGTTTGATGATAAAGGGTTTTCGTTTTAAATTTTCAAAGGAATCCAAAACTTTTTCCTTGGTTTCCGGTATCTCCAGTTGAAACCTTGGCCTAAGGACAATATCATTGGGTAGCGGCTTCATTCTTTAGACAGTGTGACATCGGGTTGACATTCCATATTGTCGGAAGCAAGCTCAACCATAGGTTTCGGTGATACATACGGAATTCCCAGACCCAGGCCGCGCAGAATAAAAAGTGTGCCTACCAAAATGACAAAAACAGGAATCAATTTCACGATTTTCCGCCTGGCAACACCTTTTAAGAAACTACCAAAATAAACCGTGGCGGTCATCATGGGAACGGTACCCAATCCGAACAGAACCATATATAAGCTGCCCTCGGTAGCGGTTCCCATCGCGATGGCACCGAACAATGCCATATAGACCAGCCCACAAGGAAGAAAGCCATTTAAAAACCCTATGGTCAGAAAAGTATCAGATGTTTTCTTTTTCAGTTCTTTTCCCAATTTGTTTTTAAGGTTGGCAATCAATCCGTAAAAAGGCCTTGAAAAATTATAGTGGTTTAAAACGCGGGTTGGAACAAGCACGATCATAATCATTAAAACCCCAATTGCTATGGAAAGTTTTTGTTGCATCCCAAAGGCGAAGAGTCCTTTTCCAAGCAATCCGAAAAGTAATCCGATGATTCCATACGCCAGTAGTCGACCGAAGTGATATAGGAAAATCTGAACGAACTTTTTGATTTTGTTTTCTCGGTCAACGGGAAGCATAAAGGCAATGGGGCCACACATTCCTATGCAATGCAGACTTCCCATTAATCCCAATATGACAGCTGATAGTAACATTTTTCTTTTAATTCGTTGCTGCAAGCCCGCCAGCTAGGCAGGGTTCTATTTGATGAGTTCTAACATTAGGTGGCTTCAACCCCTCCGTCCTCCTTCGTCGGACACCTCCCCTCATCTGAGGGGAGGAGCCTCCCACCTTTTTTGAACCTCGAACCCGATATTTCCCACCTCCGACTTTTTGGTGCTGTCTCTAGATTCTCGAATCTTGGCTCGTATATCTAATACGTGATATTTTCCTTATGCAAATAATTTACTCCCTCGCACTCCCAAAAAACCTTGATGTTCCAACGGCCCTCCAATAAACGTTCGTCCGGTATCAGTAAACTCGTCTCCGACGAGCTTATGGGCAATTCAAAATCAAGCTTTTTATTTGACGGTCGGTAAAGGAACACCGTTCCATTGATCTTTTTATTTTTTTGATTTGGCGGGAATTCAATTTTCAATCCGTCATCTGATTTCTCAAGGGTCAAGCGGTCAGTCAGGTTTTTGGCGTTCTTTTCGGCATCGATTTCGTCTTGATAGCCGAGCTCTGCTTCATAATAGTCTTTGGTGACCAAATTGTGCTCTGCGCGGTCTTGGGTGCCAGCAAAGACAACAAAATAAAGTATGAAGGCGATAAAGGCCACAAAGGCCAGTACAATTCCGGTACCCCAATTTATTTTCATCTCCTATTACTTTTATGTCATTTCACCAAAGGAGGGAATCTTCCTCACTTTTTTATTTCGAACCCGACGAAAATCAGGCGAAGCAATTTGCTCAAATTGAGCACTTATTCAACAGATCGCATCCTAACTCATGCAGACGTCCTCAATTATAACTCCTAGGTCCTAAAAATCGGGCCGTCGTCGTTTCAATTTTTTCGTCGCCACTATAAACACCAATCTTTAAATTGGCTTTATCACCATCCAAAGCTGCATTGCTTATTTCGATGAACAGGGTACCCTCTGCCTGTTCCTCAGCGGGAACCATAAAATTGCCATGTCTTACCAATTTAATGTTTCCTTTATGCGAAAGCAACTTAAAATTCACATCTGGGATATCCCTTGTCGTCTTATTGGTCAATTTATAGGTATATACGTTGCTTATCATATTGTTTTCCTTCTGCTCATAAAGCTGCCCTGGAAGCCTTAAAATATTTGCTTCAAGGTCGTTTCTCAAAAAAAGCATTCCGACCAAAACACTTATCAATATAAACAATACCGCACTGTATCCTTTTAGCCGAGGTGTGAATTTGAATTTTTCCTTTTTGACTATTTCATCCTCGCTTGCATATCGGATCAATCCAGTCGGAAGGTTGACCTTCTCCATAATAGTATCGCACTCATCGATGCAGGCGGTACAATTCACACACTCCAGTTGGGTGCCGTTTCTGATGTCTATCCCGGTCGGACATACATTGACACACTGAAAACAATCGATACAATCACCATGGCCTAAAGCTGTCCGGTCCTCGTTCTTTCGAAATTTTTTCCTCCCGTTCGTACCTTCTCCCCGCTTATGGTCATAAGCCACAACAATCGATTTGTTATCGAGCAGCACACCTTGCATACGGCCGTAGGGGCAGGCGATGATACAAACCTGTTCACGAAACCATGCGAAAACAAAATAGAACACCAACGTAAAAATCAAAAGGGAAATCAAGGTACTCAAATGCTGCAGTGGCCCATCGGTAATGTAACCGATCAATTTATCGCTGCCGATCAAATAGGCCAAAAAGACGTTCGCTATTATAAAAGAGATAATAAAAAAGATAATCCATTTGGTGACCCGTTTCCGAATTTTTTCAGCATTCCAAGGCTGGCGGTCCAGTTTGATCTGGGCACCCCTGTCGCCATCTATCCAAAATTCTATACGGCGAAACACCATCTCCAAAAAGATGGTCTGCGGACACATCCAACCACAAAAGATCCTTCCATAGGCAACGGTAAACAATGCCACGAAAACTACTCCTATAATCATGGAGATAACAAACAAATAGAAGTCTTGTGGCCAGAACGGAAAACCGAAAATATTGAAACGCCGCTCGACTACATTGAACATCAAGAATTGATTGCCATTGACCTTGATAAAGGGAGACAAAATCAAGAACGCCAATAAAAAGTAGCTTACGTACTTGCGGTATTTATAGAATTTTCCACTTGGTTTTTTGGGAAAGACCCACGCCCGTTTACCCTCTTCATCGATGGTGCCGATTGAATCCCTAAAGTTTTCTTGATCTTGTGCCATTCTAAAATCTAATGGATGCCCCGGTCCTTTGGGATCCTTTTCACTTTAAGAACTAAATCATAGACCCATTTAATCAATCGTCGGTTGGCGTAACCGCATCGACCCCTGTCGAAGTCGAATCGTTGACCGCTTCGGGTGTCTCGACCTTAGGTGCGTTTTCATCGACCCAAATATCCCCTTCCGCCTCCTTGGGGTTTGCAGGGGTTTTTCCATAGATATCGACAAGTATATAACTCGATACCTGCGCCATTTCAGCTGGTTTCAAAATCTGTTTCCATGCGACCATACCCTTTCCATCACGACCACCTTCGGCAACGGTATTAAAGACATTTTTGATACCGCCTCCCAAGATCCAGTATTGGTCGGTCAGGTTAGGGCCTATTCCCCCACCACCATCAGCCATATGGCAGGCCACACAGTTCGCCTCGAAAATTGCTTTCCCAGCGGACAAATCGCCTGCATCGGTCAACAACTCGACCGTATTGGCATCGACCAAATCTTTGGCCGTTCGCTTATAGGCTTCGACCTCTGCCCTAGCTTCCGCCATATTCCGTTCAAATTCCTCAGCTTGTGTGTAATCATTGAAAATATGAAAGCGAACGAGGTAGATGACCCCAAATAAAATCGTTGCATAAAACATATAGACCCACCAAGGCGGTAATTTGTTGTCAAGCTCGCGAATACCATCGTAATTGTGATCGAGTATGATTTCTCCCTCCTCTTCGATTGGTTTGGAGCCCAACAACTTTTGGTACATTTTTTTACCCCAGGACCACTCCCATCCCTTTGATTTTTGATCAAGGTATCTCAATTGGGCTTCCTTGTCCATTGTTTTGAACATCACTGTTTCGATGGCCTTGAGAATAATTTCGGTGGCCACCAAAATAACCAAGACCAAAATCATGAACCACAAAATGATAGGGTATTCTATAAATGCGGGCTTGTCGCCCGAATCGACAAAATATTCCACCAACATAAGGATGATGAAGAAAATTACGGGAACACGAATCCACCAAGCAGAACTATTTTTCATGGGTTTGTTTTTATTTTTTGTTGGTCATTTTATTAATCTTCTTCCAAGGGCAATTCACTGACTTCTTTGATATGGGCCTTTGAGGCCGTAAAAACCCACCAAAATAAAATGGTGAAAAAAACGAAGAATATCACTAACGATATCATCGGGTATATGGCCACCCCATCTATGTTTTCCAAATGTCCTTTTATATATCTCAACATATGCTTTTAAATATTGGAGTCAAAATAAAGCGTAAAGCCTTATTATAGCCGTCCTATTTTAGTCTTATCTCTTTCCTTGTAATCATTATTGATTGTTATTTTCCCTTTAATCCTCAGCTGCCACCCCTTCTACTTCATCAACCGTGATATCCGTTCCAAGACGCTGTAGATAAGCGATCATGGCAATTATCTCACGGTCTTTGATTTCTACATAGGCTTCGGAATTGGAAGCGGCCGAGGCCTTGTCGTCTTCTATTGATTTTGCCAAATCGGGATCTTCCAAAATATTCTTAACGATCCCCATCGCCTGGTTTTCCATCGACTCATGGGCATTGGCAATTTCTTCGTCGGTGTACGGAACGCCCAAGGTAACCATGGCCCTCATTTTATCCTGTGTACCACTACGATCATGTTCATTACGGATCAACCATTGATAGGCGGGCATTATCGATTCTTCCTCAAAATATCTGGGATCGAACATATGTTTAAAATGCCAGCTGTCAGATTTGCCGCCATGCAATCTTCCGGATACACCCTCCCTGGCTAAATCGGGTCCGGTTCGCTTGCTGCCCCATAAAAAAGGATGGTCATAAACGAATTCACCGGCTTTTGAATATTCTCCATAACGTTCTACCTCTCCCCTAAATGGCCGTACCATTTGCGAGTGACAACCCACACAACCCTCTCTGATGTACAAGTCCCGTCCCTCCAATTCCAAAGGGGTATAAGGTTTTACACTCGATATGGTCGGAATATTGGATTCCACCAGAAGTGTCGGAACAATTTGGACGATACCGCCTATCAATATGGCCACCGTAGCCCAAATAGTCATTTGTACGGGCTTACGCTCCAACCAGGTGTGAAAAGTTTCGCCAGCGGTTCTGCGCTTTGACACACGGGTCAATGCGGGAGCCTCGGCCAACTCGTCTTCGACGGCCTGCCCTGAGCGAATCGTCATGACAATATTGTAAAGTAATACGAAGGTTCCGAGCACATACATGCTTCCACCAATGGCACGCATCCAATACATCGGAATAATCCGTTCCAAGGTCTCGACAAAATTACCATAGGCCAATGTGCCATCAGGATTAAATTCCTCCCACATCAAGGCCTGCGTAAAACCGGCGACGTACATCGGTAGGGCATACAAGATGATTCCTAAAGTGGCAATCCAAAAATGAGCGTTCGCCAAACCGATCGAATACAATTTTGTCTTGCCCATTTTGGGTACCAGCCAATAGATCATTCCAAAAGCCAAGAAGCCGTTCCATGCCAGGGCACCAACGTGTACGTGGGCGATGATCCAATCGCTAAAATGCGCAATGGCATTGAAGTTCTTCAGGGAAAGCATCGGACCTTCAAAGGTTGCCATACCATAGCCGGTAATGGCCACCACCATGAATTTTAAGGTCGGGTCTGTTCGAACCTTGTCCCAAGCACCGCGTAGGGTCAACAGTCCGTTTATCATACCTCCCCAGGAAGGTGCTATCAACATAACCGAAAAGGCAACACCCAGATTTTGGGCCCAATCGGGAAGCGAGGTATACAGCAAGTGGTGTGGACCGGCCCAGATATAGATAAAAATCAGTGACCAAAAATGTACTATTGACAGGCGATAGGAATAAATCGGCCTGTTGGCGGCCTTGGGTACAAAGTAGTACATCAGCCCCAAAAATGGCGTGGTCAAGAAAAAGGCCACCGCATTGTGACCATACCACCACTGAACCAAGGCATCTTGCACACCGGCATAGACCGAATAACTTTTTAGGGCGCTGACCGGAAGCTCTAGGCTGTTGAAGATATGCAATACGGCAACGGTGACAATCGTGGCCAAGTAAAACCAAATTGCTACATATAAATGGCGCTGCCTTCTTTTGAACAAGGTTCCAATGAAATTCCAGGCAAATACGACCCAGATCAACGTAATGGCAATATCGATAGGCCATTCGAGTTCGGCATATTCTTTTGAAGTCGTATAGCCCAAAGGCAGGGTAACGGCCGCAGAGACGATAATCACCTGCCAGCCCCAGAAGTTGATTTTGCTCAGCAGATCACTAAACATTCTGGCCTTGAGCAACCGTTGCGTGGAATAATACACCCCGGCAAACATGGCGTTTCCGACAAAGGCGAAAATAACGGCATTGGTGTGCAAGGGTCGCAACCGTCCAAAACTTAGCCACGAAATATCGTCGGTAAGGTTTGGAAAAAGAAACATAAATGCAAGCAAAAGACCAACGATCATACCAACAATACCCCACAAAATGGTCGCGTAAATAAAATTTCTTACGATTTTGTTATCATAATAAAACTGCTGTACTTCCATAATCGTTCTAATTGTTTAGTTGGATTTTTTTCTTGGTGGATTTTTTTCTTCGGAGGGTTCCTTCACGAGTTCATCTTCAAAAAGCATACGAACCGAGGGCGTATAGGCATCATCATATTGTCCTCTTCTCACCGCAAGGATAAATGCGGCAAAGAAAATCAAGGCGACCACAATGCTTATGGCCAATAGAATATAAATCACGCTCATATCTGCCTGAATTTCGCGGTAAAACTACATTCGAGATAATCCATTAAACATGACATTTGTCAGCTTTAAATATTTTTTTTACGCTTTGGGTTTATTTCAACCCGCGGCCCAATAAATTTGTCATAAACGTCGTAAAGGCAACTATACTAATCGAGCTCAACGGCATTAAAACTGCTGCGATGACCGGCTGTAACTGGCCGGTGATCGCAAAATACAATCCGACTACATTATATAAAAGCGATAGCACAAAACTCAGCTTGATGATTTTCATTGCCTTTTTCGAAGCTGAAATATATTCATTCAATTGTCCGAATTTCGAAGCGTCCAAAATTCCGTCACATGCCGGCGAAAAGATATTTATATTTTCTGAAATGGCAATGCCAACTTCACTTTGCGCCAAAGCCCCCGCATCGTTTAAACCATCGCCCACCATCATCACTTTTTTTCCATGATCTTGCAGCGATTTGATAAATTCGAGCTTGTTCCCAGGTTTTTGGTTGAAGAAAAGTGGGGTCATTTTAGGCAACAGTTTTTCGAGCCGTGACTTTTCGCCTTCGTTGTCACCGGACAAAATGGCCAAATCCATCGTTTTCGACATGCTTCCGAACAATTTTTGCACACCGGCGCGATATTCATTGTGGAAGACATATTTGCCTTTGTAGTTGTCATTGGAGCTGATATGTACCGAGGTGTTTTGGGCGTCAGATGAGTTTTGGACATCGACGAAATCAGCAGAACCAATTTTGATCTGATTTTCATCCTTTGAGCCTTGCACGCCTTTTCCAAGATGTTCCTGATAATCATCAAGGGTAACGATATCATGTTCGGCCAACATAGCGTAAAGCGAACGGCTTAATGGATGGTTCGATGACCTTAAGGTATTTTTCAATAAGGACTCCTCGCCCTTTGTGAGTGGCCTTCCCTCGTAGATAGCCGTCTTCTTTCTCGAAGTGGTAATCGTTCCTGTTTTATCGAAAATAGCGGTGTCGATCTGTGCCAGTCGCTCGATTGTGGAAGTATTCTTGAGGTAAAATTTCCTTCTGCCGAATATGCGCAACATATTGCCCAAGGTAAAGGGTGCAGATAGCGCAATGGCGCATGGGCAGGCTATTATGAGAACGGCCGTAAAAACATTCATGGCTTTGCCCGGGTCGTAGTACAACCAAAACATGGCCGACGAAAACGCGATAAACAATACAGCCAACGTAAATCGCTTGCCAAGACTATCGGTAAGCGTGCGAAATTTACTCGATTTGTCAGTCTCGAAAACCGAATTGCTCCACAATTGTGTCAAATAACTCTGGGAAACCGGCTTAAGGACCTCGACCTCAATGGCATCTTTCAACTGCTTCCCACCGGCGAACACCTTATCTCCAGACCTTCGACTCACAGGGGCAGATTCGCCCGTTACAAAACTGTAGTCGATCTGGGCCTTTCCATTTATCAATATCCCATCCACGGGAATGATCTCTAAATTTCGAATCAGCAGCCGATCACCCTTGTCAATATCATAAACCTGCGTACTAACTTCTTTTCCCTTGGATGTTATACGGGTCACCGCAATTGGAAAATAGGACTTGTAATCGCGTTCGAACGAAAGAAAGGAATAGGTTTTCAGTTGAAAAAACTTGCCCAATAGCAGGAAGAAGACCAAACCCGTCAATGAGTCAAAAAATCCCGTACCCCAATCAAAAATGATTTCCAAGGTGCTTCTGATGAAGAGAACGGCAATGCCCAGCGCAATGGGCACATCGATGTTGAGCATTCTTGATCGGAGTCCCTTATAGGCCGAGATGAAATAGTCACTCGCAGAATAAAGTACCACGGGCAGGGAAAAGGCGAACATCAGCCATCGAAAAAGGTTTTTATATTTGTCCAGCCAGAATTCCTGCTCCTGAAAATATTCCGGGAATGAGAGGAACATTACATTGCCAAAGGCGAAACCGGCAATGCCCAACTTGTAAATGAGACTGCGATCAATGGAACTTTTTCGCTTTTGGTAATCGTCCAACGTAATATTGGGCTCGTAGCCAATCTTGGCTAAAAGCAGCACCAATTCCAGTAAGGTCACCTTGTCGCTGGCATAGGTGATCCGAACGGTTTTTTTCGGAAAATCGACTTGGGCGGCATAAATGGAAGCGTTTAGCTTGTTTAAATTTTCCAATACCCAGATACATGAACTACAATGTATTTTCGGGATATGAAGATTTACCACTTGCCGCCCCTGATCATTGAACTCAAGCAATTCGGCAACAAGTTTTTCATCTTTGAGAAAATCGTATTTGTGGGAATGGTGGTCAGGAATGCTACCTGCGCCCTGTTCCAGCTCGTAGTAATAGCCCAGATCATTGGCATTGAATATTTCATAAACGGTCTTACAACCGTTACAGCAGAAATCTTTGGAATCGAATAGGATCGTACCCGAACCACATTCGTCTCCACAGTGAAAACATGTATTCATGAAACTGAAATATTTGCTATAGCCAATTACAAAAATGAGCCCCCGAAAGATATTAAAATATGACCAATGTCATGTTTGGTGAATTTGCTACCTTGTACTTTCGTAATAGCTAATTATAGAGGTCATGGGAAGGTGTGAAAATTGTATCGTACGACAGTTTAATTCCTTGAGGGCAATGAGCAAAGAGGAGTTAAAAAAAGTCTCCGATACCAAAATCACGAAACAGATCAAAAAAGGCGAAGCCCTTTTTGAAGAGGGCGAAAAACTCGCCGGCGTATTCTGTGTTCGCGAGGGCATTTCGAAATTGTCAAAATTAAGTGCCAATGGCAAAGATCAGATCGTGAAATTGGCCAGTAAAGGTGAAGTCATGGGGCAACGTTCGGTCATTGCCGAAGAATCGACCAACCTTAGTGCAGTAGCTGTCAGCGATATGCAGGTCTGCTTTGTTCCAAAGGATAGTATCGTCAAGGCACTGAATACAAATCCGAATTTTGCGGTCGAGGTACTACGGCATATGGCCCATGACCTGAAGGAAGCCGATGATGTCATCGTGAACATGTCGCAAAAAACAGTGAAGCAACGTATCGCCGAAGCCTTCATTTACCTAAAGGACAACTTTGGGGAAGACAAGGATGGTTATCTTAGGCTCAATCTATCAAGAGAAGACATGGGCAATGTGGTGGGAACCGCTACCGAATCAACGATCAGGATCATTTCCGAGTTCAAGAAAAAAGGATGGATCGAGACTTCTGGAAAAAAGACCAAAATCAAAAATCTAAGAAAGCTACAAGACCTGGTTGATGGGTTTTGATTGGCAAGTTATTCTTTATTCGGCATTGGGCCATTCCTAAATTTTGAAACGAAACTTGCCATACCCCTATCCGTCATGTTTTATAAGCCGAAAACCTATCAATAACAGGAGACCCATCGACTCGTTTCCCAACTTCAAAACGGTGCCATAAACCGATAGGTATTGACCTAACACCAAATAGCCGTTAGCGATTAATCGACAGTACAAACCTGATAAATGTCATTTTTTGACGTTCGACAAGGCACTACTTTTATTCCCAAATTTTAATTATTCCACATGAAAAATGTACTTCTCCCTACTGATTTTTCAGAAAATGCGAACAAAGCGGCCCTTTATGCTATTGAAATGTTCAAGGACCAGAAGTGCACCTTTTATTTTTTGAATACCTATACCCCGGCCATTGTCCACAGTCGGTTCATGGCCGAAACAATGCGAGGTTCACAAGTGACAGAAAACGAAAGCCGGGTTTCGGAAATCGGCTTACAAGAAACGATTGAAAAAATCCGTGCAATTAATAACAATCCCAATCACAACTTTGAGGCGATTTCTTCTTTTGATCTTTTGGCGCACAAGGTGGGCGAAACCGTAGCTACGAAAAACATCGACCTCATAGTTTCCGGCACTAAGGGCGCAACGGGCTTACAACAGGTCTTCATGGGTACCAATACGGTGCGAATGATAAAAACCGTAAGGGATTGCCCGATAATTACCGTACCTGAAAATTATACTTTCTCGGCTCCCGGGCACATTGCCTTCCCAACCGATTTTAAACAAAACTTCAGCGCCGACATTTTAGACCCCTTGCTAAAAATAGCTTACCAGTTCGGTTCCGAAATACATATCATGCATATCAACGAAGAAAGCAGAATGGACAAGTTTCAAGAGTCGAACCGTTATACCTTGATGGAATACATGGCTCCTGTATCACACAATGTTCATTTCATGCCCGACTTTTCGAGCAAGTCAAATGTTATCGCCAAATTTCTTGAAGAACTTCAAATTGATATGCTGGCCCTGGTCCATAATGAGCATAGTTATCTCGAGCAGTTGATGAGAGAACCCGTGGTGACCAATATGGCCTACCATTGTAAGATTCCCCTGCTGGTACTTCCCAATTAAGTTTGGTTCTTACAGGCTCTTTGCGGCCGAGATACAATTGCAAATGAAGTGGGGCTATTGATATTTGGGTCTCTACAATTTTACTTATCTTTCAATTTCACTTGTGAATCTTAGCCTTATTGGCGCCGAACACCATATAGATCAATGTCAACCTAATTAAGATATCATGCCTAAATACAATGTTGCCGTTCTCGGCCCTATTCCAAGAGATCATATCACAACCCATCATGGCGAGGTCATCGAAAAATATGGTTGCGCTACCCATACGGCAATTGGCATGGCCAAATTATTGGGGGACAATGGAATAGTGTACCCCGTATCACATGTCAGGAAAAAAGATGAGGCGGCCATCAAAGACTTATTGAACGAATACAAGAACATCGACACGACCTATATTACATCAGATGAGGATCAGGGTGATGTGATAAGCTTAAAGTTTGTCGATCAAAACAATAGGTTGGAGAAGCAAACAGGCTTTATGAATCCAATAATTCCCAAAGATGTAAAAGAACTTGTACACTGCGACGTCTTTGTCTGTGTACCGATAACGGATTACGAGGTACCACGGCATACCTTAAGGTATCTAAAAAGGAAAAGTGACGGTATCGTAATTTTTGATGCCCATGGGCCGACCAATACAGCCACGATTCAAGGAGACCGTCTCATTAAATTCTGGATTTCACGTGACCAGTGGTTGCCCTATATCGACATTCTGAAAATGAACCTCGAAGAATCTAAGTGTTGTTGGTTTGAAAAAGAATACCAATCGCAAGACCTCGGGGATTTTGAGGACCTGAGTACAGATCATTTACCTGCATTGGCCAAGCATTCACTTAAACACGGCATTAAATCACTTATCGTGACCCTTGACTCCGAAGGTGGGGTGGTCTTCTTTATGAAGGATGGAAAAGTGCACCAAGAAATGGTTAAATCCGTCAAGGTAGATCACGTGATCGATACGACCGGTTGTGGAGATTCTTTTGCAGGCGGTTTGGGTTTTGGCCTACTTGAAGATAAGACCGACTACATCAAAGCCGCCAAATATGCCAATGCCTTGGGTGCCTTGCGTACACAGGGGCGTACCTTCGACGTTTTCAAGAACAAGGAAGAAACCGATAAAATAATAATCGAGAACTATGGAAGTATCTGACCAACCAAATGACCATGACTACCAATCCCTTCTAAGTGGACCCGAATGGTTGGTTGAAGAGAACGAATTCGATAAGGCCAAAGTCAATTTCTACGAAACAATATTCACTGTGGGAAATGGCTATTTGGGCACTCGTGGATTCTTGGAAGAAGGGCATGAAGCAGCTTGGCCCGGCACCTATATCAATCAAATATTCGACCACTACGATTCTTTTGTAGTCGATATGGTCAATTCTCCCTCTTGGCCCGCACTGTCGATTTGGGTAGAGGGAAAAAAACTTAGCATCCACAATTGTGAACTACTCGAATATAAAAGAACCCTCGATCTCAAGAAAGGTGTTTTATACCGCCTTACAAGATTCAAAGATTCAGAGGGTAGGATCACCCGTTACGAAAGTCTGCGCTACGCAAGTCTTTCTGACCGTCATTTTTTTGAGGTCAGTGCTACCATAACACCGGAGAATTATGATGGAACCATTGAGGTGCATAGTGAAATCGATGGCGATGTGCTCAATTTAGACCTGACTCCTGCCTATAAAGAAAAGCCAACTTTCGCCCCGGAAATGAAATGGCACAAGTGGTCGAAAAGTAGACACCTTAAGGCAACAGCATCAGATCATACCGAAACGACCACATATCTTCAGCTGGCCACCTTGGAAAGACCTTACCATATTGGGTATGCATCCGCATTGAAGGTAGCTGCGGCCCATGAATTGAACTCCAGCGCAGATTATAATAAGACCAGTCAACAGGCCATTTTCAAAGCCAAAATGGGGGAAACGATCAACTTTCAAAAACTGACCTCCATTTATACAAGCCGGGATGTCGAGCAAGCAGCGCTGAAGTCCTCTTGTCTAAAAACACTGAAATCAAATTTAGCGAAGAGCTTTGTCGAACGTTCTACTTCGCATTTTAAGGCGTGGGAAGAAAAATGGGCCGACTGCGATATCGTTATCGATGGTGATGAGGCGATCAACAATGCTGTTCGTTTCAATATTTATCATTTGCTGATAACGGCCAACGAATTTGACCCAAAGGCCAATGTGGGTGCAAAAAGTCTGTCCGGTGAAGGTTATCGCGGGCATATCTTCTGGGATACTGAGATATTCCTTCTCCCCTTCTATACGTTTACCCAACCCCATACGGCCGAGGCACTGTTGTTATACCGATATCATACCAAAGAGGGTGCCCGCGACTATGCCAAGGAAGGAAACCATGAGGGCATACGCTATCCCTGGGAATCGGCGGACACAGGTCACGAAGTCACCCCGGAATGGACTGCCGATGGCACCGTTCGAATCTGGACGGGAGAGCGGGAACTACATATTACCGCCATGGTCGTATATGCCATGCTGACCTACCATGAAGCCACCAGAAATATTGATTTCATTTTGGATTATGGAGCGGAGATCCTTTTTGAAACGACACGATTTTGGAAAAGTAGATTGGAATATAACAAGACAAAAGACAGGTATGAATTGACCAATGTCGAGGGGCCGGACGAATTCCACCATTTGGTCGACAATAGTGTGTACACCAATTGGACGACCAAATGGAGCATGCAAAAGGCGGCGAAATATTATCATGAATTGATGAAGGAGCATCCCGAAAGAATAAAGCCTTTGATAAAAAAGCTTGCCCTGACAGAAAACGAAGTCGAAGAATGGGAAACGGTCGCCGACAAAATATACATACCCTATGAGCCTGAAAAGAAACTGGTAGAGGAATTCGAGGGATATTTTGACTTGGATGAAATACCTATTACGGAATGGGACGAAAATAATATGCCCATATATCCGCCTGGTTACGATCATGATAATTGTGATACGACTACCCTGATAAAGCAGCCCGATGTAGTGATGTTGATGTATATACTTCCCGATGAATTTGATGAAGAGACGAAAAGGGTCAATTACGATTTCTACGAGGCCCGTACCATGCACAAGTCATCTTTGAGTCCTAGTGTGCACACCATCATGGGCATTGAGACCAATTACTATAAAAAGGCATTGCAATATTTTGAGCGTGCCGCCTTTGTCGATTTGATCGATAACCAAGGTAATACGGAAGATGGAATCCACATAGCGTCGGCCGGTGGTACCTGGCAAGCGGCAATCAACGGTTTTGGTGGTATGCGCGTCAAGAACGGACGCTTGACCTTTAAACCTTGGCTTCCCGAAAAGTGGGAGGGTCTTCATTTTAAGATCAAATGGCAGGGAACAGACTTGAAGGTTTCCGTTTTCCACGACAAGATGAACTTTGAGTGGATTGCCGATACCAAGGAAAAATTACCAATATCCGTGTTGGGGAAGGCATATCAATTGAATGCAAAGGAGGAAGTATCGATACCCATTAAATTTTAAAACAGGCATTGAACCTATCCTAAAAAGGTATGCACGATCCCTTGGTCAGTATTTTGATCCCTTTTAAGGATACCGAGGGTTTTCTTCCGGAATGCCTGGAATCCATTTTGGACCAAACCTATAAAAATTGGGAAGTACTTGCCGTAAACGACCATTCCACGGATTCCAGCTTTGCCCTGTTGCAGCAATTTTCACGGAAAGATTCACGAATCAAGGTCTTTGAAAACCCGGGGAATGGAATCATTCCCGCACTTAGAATGGCCTATTCGGAAAGTCAGGGCGAATTGATAACCCGGATGGATTCAGACGATATAATGACCTCGGATAAATTGCAGGTCATGGTCGATTCCCTTAAAAGAAAGGGAAAGGGCCATCTTGCCGTTGGCCAAGTGAAATATTTTTCAGATCGCGGCATTAGTGATGGTTACGACCGATATGAAAAATGGTTGAACCAATTAACGGAGAAGGGTGAAAATTTTTTCGAAGTCTACAAAGAATGTGTTATACCCTCCCCTTGTTGGATGGCCTATCGAGAAGATTTTGATGCCTGCGGCGCCTTCGGACCCAATCGCTATCCCGAAGATTATGACCTTACTTTTCGTTTTTACAAAAACGGATTGAAGTGCATTCCCTGCAATGAAATTTTACACAGCTGGCGTGATTACGATTCAAGAACTTCGCGCACTAGTGAGCATTATGCGCAAAACTATTTTTTGGACATCAAATTGCATTATTTTCTGAAATTGGATTTCGAGCCATCCCGCCCCCTAACAGTTTGGGGCGCAGGCAACAAAGGCAAAACCATTGCGAAAAAACTTCAGGAACAAGGTATTGCCTATTATTGGCTCTGTGACAATCCGAAAAAAATAGGCAAAAAGATATATGGAATGGAAATGCTGCACTTCTCGCATCTTACCGAATTGGAAAATCCGCAAAGCATCATTACCGTTGCCAATGAAGAGGCCCAAAAATCGATTCGGGAGTATTTCACGAATCTTGGCCAAAAACCTATGCGGGATTATTTCTTTTTTTGCTAGGCAAATCGAAGACCAAACAGCTACAAATATGCCTTTAATTTAAGGAACTTTTGTCCTTTTACCTTGAGCTTTGAACTTTGAATTAATTACCTTTGGGCAATCAATTCAGGAAATGCAGTTTAAATATCCAGAACTACTTTGGGCACTATTCCTTCTGCTGATTCCGATTTTCATACACCTTTTTCAACTCCGACGATTCAAAAAAACGCCTTTTACCAATGTAGCCCTGCTTCAAAAGGTCGTTTCGAACTCCAGACGCAGCAGTACCCTGAAAAAATGGTTGTTGTTGCTTACACGGCTTTTGCTATTGGTAGCTTTGGTACTTGCGTTTGCCCAACCCTTCTTTGCGGAAAAAAAGGCACTCAAAAAAAAGGAGACCGTCATCTACCTCGACGATTCTTTCAGCATGCAGGCCAAGTCTGAAAATTCCACACTGTTGCAGCAAGCAATTCAAGAACTGATCCTGTCAATGCCAGAAGATCGCACCTTTGATTTGCTTACGAATGGTCAGGTGTTCGAAAACGTCACCATGGGCGACATTCGAAACGAACTCTTGGCCTTGCCGCATTCATCAAAACAGTTGTCAATGGATGAAATCGAGCTTAAGGCTGAAACCCTCTTTGAAGATTCCAATGATATGGATAAGGAATTGATATTGATTTCCGATTTTCAGAGAAGCTTGGGCGCGATTAAAAATGATTCGCTGTCAAGGGCAGAAAGGTACTTTGTAAAAATGATGCCCGAAACTTTGGGGAATATTGCTCTCGATTCGGTGTACATCGATAACGAAGGGCCTGAAAAAATGGAACTCACGGTAATGATTTCAGGTAATTCTGAAAACAAGAACATTCCGGTTTCCCTATTCAATGGTGACCGGCTCATCGCCAAAACTGCAGTAGAACTTGGCGAAAACAACAAGGGCACCTTGAGCTTTACCTTGCCTGACAACGAGGTCATCGATGGTAGGGTCGAGATATCAGATGCTGGTCTTGGCTACGACAACACACTCTTTTTCAACCTCAATAAAAAGGAAAAAATCAATGTGCTGGCCATAGGCAGTGAAGATGTCAAATTTTTGCAAAAAATCTTTACCCAGGAAGAATTCAACTTCAGGTCGACTTCGATAAACACATTGAATTACAGCGATATCGAATCACAAAACCTACTTGTGTTAAACGAACTCAAAAATATTCCGGTCTCGTTACAGACCAGTTTGAAATCATTTCGGTCCAATGGGGGAAGTCTGGTCATCATCCCATCCAACGAAGCCGATTTTGGTTCTTACAACCAATTGCTGACTGGGGTATCGAATACTACTTTTACACAACAAGTCAACTACGAACGAAGCATTACGGGCATCGATTTTTCAAGCGGTCTTTACCAGGGGGTTTTCGAAAAGGCGGTGGATAATTTTCAGTACCCCATGGTCAAAAACTTCAATAGGGTAAAGACCACCGCCCCCTCTATTTTATCATATCAAGATCAAGAACCGTTTCTTATTGGGTCGAACGGAGTCTATATTTTCACTGCTTCCATCACGAATGGCAATTCGAATTTCAAAAGTTCTCCTTTGATCGTACCCACTTTTTATGTAATGGGGATAAAAAGCCTTCAACTACCCGAACCTTATGCATTGATAGGCACTTCGAAGACAATCGATGTGCCCGTAGAGTTGGCAAAAGATGATATTTTAAAACTCACAGGAGTTGACTTTGAATTCATTCCGCGGCAACAATCGTTTTCGAACAAGGTAAGTTTGAACTTCGTCGAGAACCCATCCGAAGCGGGAATCTTTGCTATTTCAGACAGGCAAAGGGTTTATCGCAATGTCAGTTTCAACTTTCCACGAACGGAAAGCGATCTTTCGTATCTGGACCTTGAAGCTATAGATTCGGAACATAGACCTGCCACGATCGGTAACTTATTTGACGGGCTTCAAAAAGCTAGGGCCATTACAGAGCTTTGGAAATGGTTTGTTATTTTAGCGCTGGTATTTTTGCTGGTCGAAATCTTGATCCAAAAATTTCTATGATGAACATACTCCTAAAATCCGCCAAGATTGTTGATGCAAGCCAAAAAAGTCTTCATCTCAAGAAAAAGGATATTTGGATCAAAAATGGCAAAATAGAAAAGATCGCCAATACCATTTCACCGAAAGGCAAGACCAAGGTCATCGATGTTAAAAATCTACATGTTTCGGTTGGCTGGTTCGATAGCGGGGTCAGTTTTGGTGAACCTGGGTACGAAGAACGGGAAACCATCGGAAACGGACTTCTGGTAGCCGCTAAAAGTGGTTTTACCGATGTGGTTTTGAATCCTGATACGCAACCCGTGCCCGATTCCAGTTCCGATATCATCTTTCTCAAGAATTCGGCCAGAAACAGTGTTACAACCCTACATCCACTCGGGGCCCTAACAGTAAAATCGCAAAGCGAAGACCTGGCTGAGCTTTATGATATGTCAAATGCCGGTGCAATCGGATTCTATGACTACAAACATTCCGTGACCAATCCGAATTTATTGAAAATTGCGCTGCAATACGCCCAGAATTTTGGAGGACTGGTCTTTTCATTTCCTTTGGATAATAGCATCGCAGGCAAGGGACAGGTCAATGAAGGGCCCGTCTCCACCAAATTGGGCTTAAAGGGTATTCCCGCCTTGGCCGAAGAATTGCAAATCGCACGCGATCTTCATCTCCTCGAATATACGGGAGGAAAACTGCACATTCCCACTATTTCCACCGCAGGTTCGGTCAAATTGATCGCTGCGGCAAAAAAGAAAAAGCTGGATGTCAGCTGTAGCGTTGCAATCCATAATCTGTGTTTCACCGACGAGGTGCTCGAGTCATTTGACAGTATGTACAAGGTAGCTCCTCCCTTGCGTGAAAAAGAGGATGTCAAAGCGCTTCAAAATGGATTGAAATCAGGCATCATCGATTATGTTACCTCAGATCATACCCCCATGAACATAGAGCAAAAGGCGTTGGAATTCGAAAATGCGGCCTCTGGCACAATTGGACTTGAGAACGCTTTCGGAACGCTGAACCAGCTGTTCGATACCGAGACGGCGATACGCCTTTTGACCAAAGGACGAGATCGTTTCGGTCTCCCGGAAGCCACCATTAAAGAAGGGGAAGAAGCTAGAATGACACTTTTTGACCCGACAACTTCCGGTACTTTCGAGAAGGAAGACATTGTATCCTCCTCAAAAAATAGTATTTTCATTGGGGAGAACCTAAAAGGTAATGTCATCGGTATTATCGCCGGAGCTAAAACACTTTTGAACTAAGCTCGAAATATTTAAGGAAGTAATCAACAACTAAGACCAAATTTATGGACCAAAGCACAATTGACGAAGGAAAAACAATTGCAATTATCAGTTATGTTACCCTGATCGGCACACTGATAGCGTACCTTATGAACAACGACAAAAAGAACGAGTTCGCCAAATTCCATATCGGACAAGCCCTGCGGGCGTGGTTGGCCGGAATCGTAATTACTATTGCCGCGGGAATTCTTGCCGCGATCACCAATATCGGGGCATTGAGCTATTTACAATATGTTGGGGTCGTTTTGGCCGTTATAGGGCTGGTCAATGCCATGAACGGTGAGGTCAAAAAAATTCCGCTCGTCGGGGATATCGGAGGATAGATCACAACCTAAATAGTTTCCAAATGACCGAAGCCGAACCGGAAGGAAAAACGACGGCCGTGATTGCCTATTTGACCATGTTAGGGGCTGTCATAGCTCTATTTATGAATATCGAACCCAAACATGACTTTGCGCGATTTCATACACGACAAGCTTTCGGTATACATCTCGTCTTTCATGGCTTTGCCCTCTTTTTGAGTGTCTGGTTCAACCAATATGGCCTGTACGGACTCTACCTTTTCTATTTTGTTCTATGGATTTATGGCTTTTTGGGGGCGCTTAACGGCAAAAAGCAATCGGTGCCCGTTCTTGGACCTTATTTTCAAAAATGGTTTACTTTTATTGGATAATGGATGTCCAATACAGGAAGACAGCCATTTCATAATCGCTGTTGGTAAATGAACCGGCAATTAACCCTTGGCACTTAAGAAAAACCCATAGACTACAAAACTCAAATGCAACCCAAAGACTTATCACTTGTTCATCTTGTTCGGCCCTCTAAAGGTTCCGTTGAAAAACCACCGGTCGTCTTTATGTTACATGGTTATGGAAGCAATGAAGAGGACCTTTTTTCATTTGCCGGGGAACTACCGCCACACCTATTCATCATTTCGGCCCGCGCCCCCTACCCTCTTGAACCCTTTGGGCATGCATGGTACGCCATTCATTTTGATAACACAAGTGGCAAATGGAGCGACGACGAGCAGGCCATTGCGTCCAGGGAAAAAATTCTGGCCTTTATCGATGAGGCTTGCGATGCCTATGGACTGGATGCCAATAACATTACGCTATTGGGCTTTAGCCAAGGTACCATTCTCAGTTATGCCGTTGCTTTGTCGTATCCTGAAAAAATCAAAAACGTAGTCGGACTCAGTGGCTATATCAATCCGGATATCTTGATAGATGGCTATGCCGAAAAAGACCATTCGAAGCTCAATGTCTATGCTTCGCATGGGCAGGTCGATCAGGTTATTCCACCGGCCTGGGCACAGCGTATTCCCGATTTTCTAAAGAATCTTGAAATTGCACATGTGTATGAGGAATTCCCCGTTGGCCATGGTGTTGCCCCACAGAATTTTTATTCCTTTCGAAAATGGTTGGAGGAAAGGGTGTAGTGTTCGTGCCTGGTGGTCAAAACTGGTTTATTTAATATCTGACCTCCATGTCTTAGGGCAAAACCTTGTGTTTTCTAATACGTTGTGATCTCTATATTCTAACCATACATTGTCGAATGATCAAAATTCTCTCCATCGAATGATTGTGCAATCAAAGAATGGTTTCCAAACATTCCATTTTCAGTGTAGAATATGTCAATAGAATCTTTTGACAAGAAATTGATTCCGTTTAATTCCAGATTATTCCTAAATGCTTTTTCATTAAGCCGGGGAAATCCGTCTTCGTCATCTGCCCAATTCTCATTATAGTTATCTAAAAAATCTCTGACAATAACACTGGTAGCTTTCTTTTCATAGAATTGAAAATTTTTCAAGATTTTGTTTGCCAACATTATGGTTTCTTCAATTGTGACATCGTCGGGGTCTAATCTTATATCTATAATCTTATTATTCAATTCTACGCTTATTTTATAGGAACCTTCAATGTCGAGATCTTTTTGAAGTTTTTCTTTTGTTATTTCCATTCCAGATTGTTTACATGACGGCCAATTTGTTTACCTACAAATAGAATACATCTTTATAGTGCTAGATGGAACTATAATCGATGTATCGCCCAAAGTTCAATATGGCCCATTGTGATTAATTACTCCGCGTATATAACAAATGATCCAAAAGCGTGAAATCGACCCCCATATCATCTTTGAGCTCGTATTTTATAAACAGTTCGCCCCAGAACTTGCCATCGGAGAAGTCACAGACAATCCATTTATGGTTCAGGATCTTGATTTTGTTGATCTTAAAATCACTCTCCATGCCCTCGTAGGGGATCAAGGGGTTATCGCCCTTGCGCTCGTTGGTTTCCAACAATTTATCGGCAATGTATCGAGAGGGGTCTGAAATATCGAGATGATCGTAATAGGCCAAGGCGTCATCGTTGTTTTCCAAAGAGAAATACTGCATGTCCAAGACCTTGAGGTGCAACGATTGTATTGAATCTTGCCATTGAACGGCCTCAGTCTCCAATTTCTCGATTTTGGCATCTCTTACCTTCTGCATGTTGTTGTTGCTGACAAACAGATAAAGGCCAATCAATGCCGCAAAGACGAAGAGGTATAGAAAAATATTCTTTTGCATAATGGTGATTTATAGTTTTAATTTTAGATTGTCATAGGCCAAATGTACACCACCCGGCAAATCTTTTTCAACTTCCGCATGAAATCCCAAAAGATGACTGATATGGGTAAAATAGGTCTTCTCGGCCCCTATTTTTTCAACCAACAACAGTGCTTCTTCAAGATTTAAATGCGAATGATGTGGTTCTGTTCGCAAAGCGTTGATAACTAAAATTTTAGAGTTCGTTATTTTTTCCAGTTCTTTAGATTCAATTTTCTTTACATCGGTGAGGTAGGTGAAACCGTCAATACGAAAACCAAGTACATTTATCCGGTTGTGCCAGGCCTCGACTACAGTGATGCTCTTACCCCCTAACCGTAAGGGTTGTACAGCATCGATTTCATGTGCTTGGATGGCGGGCGCCCCAGGGTATCTGTCGTCATCCGCAAAAATATAATCAAAACGCTGTTTTAGCGATTCCAACGTGCGCTTGTTCGCAAAAATGGGTATATCTCCCTGCCTGAAAAAATAGGGCCGAATATCATCCAAGCCCGCGGTATGATCCGAATGCTCGTGGGTGAATAATATTCCGTCAAGTTTTTGAATGGGGTTGGCAAGCATCTGTTGCCTGAAATCGGGCCCACAGTCGATTACATAATTGTAGTCTTTCCAAGACAAAAGAACTGATGAACGTAGCCTTTTGTCCCTGGAATCTCGGCTTCGGCAAACGGGATGATCGCTGCCGATTACGGGAATTCCTTGTGAGGTGCCCGTACCCAAAAAAGTGATTTGCAGCCCGTCATCCATTAAATTCAAATTTATAACTTATTTATCTAAAAGATTTCGCGAACTTATTAACTTTGTCCAAAGCACAATAGATACATAATGGCTTCAGTCCTTAAGAGAGATACCGCATTTGAGAACATTCCCTCGATCAAAGCGAAAACACTTCGAATAAATCTCAATCCTGATATTTACGGAACATTTGCAGAAATAGGCGCCGGTCAAGAAACGGCCCGACATTTTTTTAGATCAGGTGGCGCTTCAGGTACCATTGCAAAAGCGATGAGTGCCTATGACAAAGATTTTAGTGATGCCATATACGGGGTCGAAGCAGATGGCCGATATGTGACCCAGGCCCGTCTAAGACGAATGCTGGTACATGAAATGAACCTTATGGAGGAGCGGATCAGTCGCGAAAAGCATCCTGAACGTCTGTTCTTTTCCTATGCAAATACCGTGGCCACCATCGACTTCTCAAAACGCTATAAGGGCCATGGATGGGTAGGCATACGTTTTCAACTCGATCCAGATCAGAAAGAGTTCGATGAAATCGTAATGCACATCCGCTTCAAGCAAAACGAGGCACGCCTACAGCAAGAAACATTGGGCATTATTGGTGTAAACCTCATCTACGGGGCCTTTTATAAATACCACAAACCGGTCAAACTGCTCAAGTATCTATACGATCATATCGATAGGGATACGGTGGAAATCGACATGGTCAATTTTATGGGGCCCAATTTTAAGAATGTCGACAATCGTCTGATCAGCTTGCAATTGATTCGAAACGATATGACCGATGCGGTGATGTTCGGCCCGGATGGAAACAACCTGTTACCGGCGGCCATTCTTTACAAAAAGAATATTCTGGCGTTAAGGGGGAGCTTTAGACCGGCCACAAAGGTAAATATGGACATGTACGAGAAATCGTATGATATTTTTATCAGAGATCCGCAGGTCGATGTCGACAAAACGATCGTGATCTTTGAAATTACACTGTCAAACCTAAAGGCATCTGGAGAAATTGATGAACGTGACTTTATGGACAGGGCCGAGCTGCTCTGTTCACTGGGCCATACGGTGATGATTTCCAAATTTCAGGAATACTACAAATTGGTAGAGTACTTTAACAACTATACCAAGAACCGCATCGGCCTGACCATGGGGGTCAACAATCTTGTCGATGTCTTCGACGAGAAATACTATAGACACCTGAGTGGTGGTATTTTGGAAGCTTTTGGTAAACTTTTCTTTAAAGACCTACAGGTTTATCTCTACCCGATGAAAAACCCAGAAACGGGCCAGATAATGACCAGTAACAACGTTAAGGTACATCCACGTATGAAAGAACTATATAAGTTCTTCAAATACAATGGCAAGGTGATGGACATTATCGACTACGATCCCGAAATCATGCACATTTACTCCCGTGATGTTCTCAAAAAATTGACCAGCGGCGAGGAAGGTTGGGAAGAGATGCTCCCGGAAGGCATCGCCGAAATCATCAAAGAGAAAAACTTGTTCACCAAAAAGGAGAAGAAAGTAAAAAAAGAAAAAGAGCAGAAGGTTTAGTCTAGCCGTTGTTTTCCTGTTGATTTACGAATTCCCTAAAATCTGGGCGGCGTGATTCTTTGCCTTCACCTTATCGATTACTTTTTCGACTACCCCTTTTTCGTCGATTACGAAAGTTATTCTATGAATGCCGTCAAAAGTACGGCCCATAAATTTCTTTTCTCCCCAGACCCCGAAAATATTGAGCAAAGTGTGGTCAACATCGGCCAATAGTGGATACGGAAAACTGTATTTCTTTCTGAAATTGCCTTGTTTGCGTTGGGTATCGGCACTCACGCCAAGAATTTCATAGCCCGCATTCTTCAACTCTTTATAGTTATCCCTCAGGTTACAGGCTTCGACGGTGCAAGTAGGTGTATTGGCCCTCGGGTAGAAAAAGACAACAAGTTTTTTTCCATTGTAATCTGATAATTTTACTTCATTTCCGTCTTGATCATGACTTATAAATTCTTCTACCTTATCCCCTACCTTCAAAGTGTTCATTATATTCGCTTTTTGAAATCGAGGCGAAACTAATCAAAAATGACCAAAGCCGAAAAGGTAGATTTTACGATAAGAACCTTGCAGGGGTTATATCCCGTAATCCCGGTCCCCTTGGAACATAAGGACCCATATACCTTATTGATCGCCGTATTGCTATCCGCCCAAAGCACGGACGTTCGCGTGAACCAGATTACGCCCTTGCTGTTTGACAAGGCCGATAATCCATATGACATGGTCAAATTGTCGGTCGACGAAATCCGCGAAATCATTAAACCTGTGGGATTATCACCGATGAAATCAAAGGGAATTTATGGGCTATCGAAGATTTTGATCGAAAAATATGAAGGAGAGGTTCCCGATAAAATTGAACTTTTGGAAGAATTGCCGGCCGTTGGCCATAAAACGGCAAGTGTCGTTGTTTCGCAAGCCTTTGGCATCCCGGCTTTTCCCGTCGACACCCATATTCATAGATTAATGTACCGATGGGGCCTCTCAAACGGTAAAAATGTCGTGCAAACCGAAAGAGACGCCAAACGATTGTTTCCCAAGGCATTATGGAACGACCTGCATCTTCAGATCATATGGTATGGTCGTGAATATTCTCCCGCCCGAGGTTGGAATCTGGAAAAAGATGTCATCACAAGAACCATTGGAAGGAAAAGTGTTCTTGCCGAATATCATAAAACAAAAAAGACCCGTTAGGGGTCTTTTTGCAAGAAATTGTTCGAAAGTCTAATTTTCGAACAGCTTCTTAGTTCAGGCTTCCTTCAAAAGTGAATTCGGCATATTTAACAACATGTAACGACTTTGAAAAATTCAGCAGAAACTTGATCGTTTCGGGCGAAGCCTTTGAAAGTCCGTACTTTTTAGGGTAATCAGAGTAGATTTTTTCCATATCGATTTTGTCTAGTTATGCTATAATAACGCAACCGATATGGAAATATTGCTCGATATGTAATTTTGAGACTGCTAGTTGGTAAGAACGATATTGTTCTTGTCGATGATCTTTCTAAGGTTGATCAAGGCGTAGCGCATTCTTCCCAGAGCTGTGTTGATACTAACCCCGGTGTTCTCCGATATTTCCTTGAAGCTCATATCCTTATAGATACGCATCAAAAGAACTTCTCTTTGATCATCGGGCAATTCATCGATCAAATATCTTAGGTCGGTATTGATCTGGTCTTTGATAATTTGTTTTTCGGCATTTAATTTATCATCACCGAGTACCGAAAAAATATTGAAGTCATCGCTACCTTCGAACATCGGCATTCTTTTGTTCTTTCTGAAATGATCGATAATCAGGTTGTGGGCGATTCGCATGACCCAGGGCAGAAATTTACCCTCTTCACTATAAGAACCCTTTTTTAAGGTCTTAATTACCTTGATAAAGGTATCTTGAAAGATATCTTCGGTAATGTCTCGATCTAGAACTTTTGAATAAATGAAACTTGAAATGCGTTGGTTGTGTCGGTTGATGAGTATTTCAAGTGATTTTTCGTCTCCTGAAATGTAATCTCTTACTAGTACTGAATCTTCAACTTGCAGGTTCATACAGATTGTATTTTTTGGTTAAGATTAGGGCTTTCTGGTTGGAAAGCATTTTTAGAGTAATTAGTTTAATTTTTGAAACAATTTTTATTGATATAAATCGTTTCCCTTTTTTAATTATGACCTAAAACTAGATAAAAGGCGGGGTGGTGAAAAAACATTGTTGTAAAACGACCACTTTTTGATGTGAAACGGCATTTTTCCAATTTTCAGGCAGCTTTCAGTCGTAGAAAAGGGTGTTTTGCTTTGTAGGAAAACACTTCAAGATAATTATTTGGTGGCGTTTTATGGCCCTGCCTGAGATACCCTGTAGAAGTCTTTTCATTAAAATATGGAAGCCCTTGGGGTTTTTAGAAACAAAAAAACCCGAACCTGGTTCCAGGTTCGGGTTTATAAATTATGTGTATGGTCTAGTTCAAATTACTCTCGAACTTCATGCCATCAGCTTCAGTGTATTTCAAAGATTTCGAGTAATTCAATAGAAATTGAATTGTTTCGGGCTTGGCCTTGACCAGTTTACACTTTTTCTTATCCTCAGAGTAAATTTCCTTCATATCGCTTTTGTTTTGTTATATAAGGATAACGCAGCAAAAGCCAATATAATAATTCTATTCGACCTGCGCCCTAATAATTCGTCAAAGCTATATTATTCTCCTCGATTATCTTTCTCAGATTGATAAGTGCGTAGCGCATTCTGCCTAAGGCGGTATTGATGCTAACCCCAGTGTTTTCGGATATTTCCTTAAAACTCATGTCTCTATAAATACGCATTGTCAATACCTCTTTTTGGTCGTTTGGCAGTTCCTCGATCAAAATGCCCAGGTCAACGTCAATCTGTTCTTTTATGAGTTGTCCTTCAATATTAAGACGCTCATCGCTTATGATTGAAAAGACGTCAAAATTGTTCGTTCCTTCGAAATACGGCATGCGATTGCTCTTTCTGAAGTAATCAATGATCAAGTTATGGGCAATACGCATTACCCAAGGTAGAAACTTGCCTTCCTCATTATAACTTCCTCTCTTAAGGGTTCGTATTACCTTGATAAAGGTATCTTGAAAGATGTCTTCAGTGACCTCACGGTCGCCTACTTTTGAATAGATGAAACTACTAAGTCGCTGGTTATGCCTATGAATAAGCGTGTTGAGCGCTCGCTCATCTCCATTGGTATATCGCTTGATAAGTTGTGGGTCGTCAATTGAATGTGATTCCATAACAATTACTTTTATTGGTTAAAACTAGTACAATCAGTTACCATTGAATGGTTCAATGGGCGTTTAGGTTGATCACTAATTTTAAAAAAAGTAATTGTTCGCTATGGGCAATTGACATTAAGTGAAGTTCAAATATAGAAAAAATTAAACGGTACGAACAAATATAATCTTGAAGAACTTTCACCTAAAATTCAAATTTAGGTTTGTTCGCAATTGAAGAGCACTTGTCGTATCTTTGCAGCCTCATTCACGAAAATGACTGCTATCACTGACATCGACGCCAAAAAAAATATCATAATCAAAGGTGCCAAATTGCACAATTTAAAGAATATTGATGTTGTCATCCCAAGAAATAAATTGGTGGTCATTACTGGTCTCTCGGGATCGGGAAAATCAAGTTTGGCCTTCGACACCCTGTATGCAGAAGGCCAAAGGCGCTATGTAGAAAGCCTATCATCTTATGCCAGACAGTTTTTGGGCAAATTGGACAAACCCAAGGTCGATTACATCAAAGGCATTGCTCCTGCCATAGCCATCGAACAAAAAGTGAATTCGACAAACCCGCGTTCGACGGTCGGCACGACCACCGAAATCTACGATTATCTAAAGCTATTGTACGCACGAATTGGGAAGACCATATCCCCAATTTCAGGAAAAGAAGTCAAAAAACATAGGGTCAGCGACGTAATAGACCATATCAAGAGCTATGATGAAGGGGCCAAACTACTGCTGCTGGCTCCTATTAAAATCGATGAAAAAAGAGAGGTCGCAAAATCGTTACAGCTTTTTGCCAAACAGGGCTACGCCCGTATCAAACATGACGGCGAGGTCATTCGGATCGAAAAGGCCCCGGAAAATGTCGGTCGCGAATTCCATTTGGTTGTAGACCGTATCGTTTTAAAAGAGGACGAAGATTTCTTCAATCGGCTGGCAAATGCCATCGATACGGCCTTTTTTGAAGGCAAAGGAGTATGTATCATCGAAGAACTGTCTTCGGGTAGGCAAAGCACGTTCAGCAATAATTTTGAGTTGGACGGAATGTCCTTTCTTGAACCCAATGTACATCTGTTCAGTTTCAACAATCCTTATGGTGCATGCCCAAAATGTGAGGGATATGGCGATGTTATCGGTATCGATGAAGATTTGGTAATTCCGAATACAGCGCTTTCCGTTTATGAAAATGCCCTTTTTCCATGGAGGGGCGAAAGCATGGGGAAATATCGCGATAAGTTGGTGAATTCGGCGTATAAATTCGATTTTCCGATACACAAACCTTGGTTTGAACTTTCCGAGGAACAGAAAAACCTGGTCTGGGAAGGGAATGAATATTTTACCGGACTTCATAGTTTCTTCGGAATGCTCGAGGAAAAGAGCTATAAAATACAGAATAGGGTCATGCTATCCCGTTATCGCGGCAAAACGCGATGCAACGTATGCAAGGGAAAAAGACTAAGGTTGGAAACCGATTATGTAAAAGTCGGTAAAAAGTCCATTTCAGACTTGGTGGAACTCCCCATTGACGAATTGGCCGAATTTTTCGCAACACTATCGCTAAGTGACCATGACACAAAAATAGCGCAGCGGCTTTTAAAGGAAATAAATACCCGGCTGGGGTTCTTGATGAAGGTCGGATTGAATTACCTTACCCTTAACAGAAAGTCAAATACACTCTCAGGTGGCGAAAGCCAACGTATCAATTTGGCAACTTCGCTGGGCAGTAGCCTTGTCGGAAGCATGTATATTTTAGACGAACCCAGTATCGGTTTGCATCCAAAAGATACGGAAAACCTCATAGAGGTGCTCATTTCGTTACGGAATCTAGGAAATACGGTCATTGTGGTCGAACATGATGAAGATATCATGAAGGCGGCCGATGAGGTCATCGATATTGGTCCGGAAGCCGGCACCCATGGAGGGGAAGTTGTTGCTTATGGACCTTTAAGTGAAGTATTGAAGTCTAATTCATTGACTGCAAGCTATTTGAACGGTTCAAAGGAAATACCTATCCCTGTAACCAGAAGGAAGTCTAAAGCCTCCATTGATCTGTTTGGGGCCAGGGAAAACAATTTGAGAAATTTCGATGTGTCCTTTCCCTTGAATATGTTGACCGTGGTCACAGGGGTTTCAGGTAGTGGCAAAAGCACTTTGGTCAAAAAGTTGCTTTACCCCATCGTTTTAAAGGAGATCGGCGGATATGGTGAAAAGGCGGGAGAATTCACAAAGGTGGAGGGCAATTTCAAATTCTTGAAAACCGTTGAATTTGTCGATCAGAATCCGATAGGAAGGTCATCAAGGTCGAATCCGGTTACATACATTAAGGCCTATGATGATATTAGAGCACTATATGCTTCCCAAAAACTCAGCAAAATACGTGCCTACCAGGCAAAGCACTTTTCTTTTAACGTGGATGGTGGCCGCTGTGAAAAATGCAAGGGCGAGGGTGAAATTACCGTCGAAATGCAGTTTATGGCCGATGTTCACTTAGAATGCGACACCTGCAAAGGCAAGCGTTTCAAAAAGGAAGTTCTGGAAGTGCTATTCGACAATGCGTCTATTGACGACGTGCTCAATATGACCATTGACGATGCCATTGCCTTCTTCGAAAAGAATGGCCAAAACAAGATAACCAACAAGTTGAAACCGCTTCAGGAGGTCGGTTTGGGTTATGTTACCTTGGGCCAGTCGTCTTCTACCCTATCTGGCGGTGAAGCCCAGCGAATTAAGTTGGCTTCGTTTTTAGTCAAAGGAAATACAAAAGACAAGGCGCTTTTTATATTCGATGAGCCAACCACCGGACTTCACTTTCACGATATCAATAAACTTTTGAAGTCATTTGACGCACTTATTTCAAGAGGACATTCGGTAATCGTCATCGAACACAACATCGAACTTATCAAATGTGCAGATCATATTATCGATTTGGGACTTGAAGGGGGAAATAAGGGAGGACAACTGATTGCACAGGGTACTCCCGAAGAAGTCTCCAAGAACAAAACTTCGCATACAGCACGCTATTTAAGGGAAAAGTTATTCGTTGATTAGCGGTCCCAGATAATCGATTTTCAAATCTCCCGACTACAATAACGTAATAGGGCTTGACCCTGGGACTTTTCAGGGTTGAAACTTCGTTAATTTTTTTAAATAATTGATTTTCAATTATTTAAACTCAATAAAAAATCTTGGCACGCTGTTTGGTATATACATACCGAATGTAAATAATTGCATTCAGGAATTAAAAACCTTATATCATGAGAAATTTAGTACTCCTATTTACAGCTTTGATCCTAGGTACTACAAGTACCATGGCTGCTGTAACGACAGAAGATAAGGTTGCAGAACGCAATGCTTATAGATACAACGACTCTTTTATTTTCGTCGAGGAAGGCATCACGTTCGCGGTGTATCCTGATGGCGAGTTTGATTTTTACATTGACAACAGAATCGGAAGACACAGACGTAACGTGACTTTTAACTCTGGTTTCGATTATAGCCCCTATGCACAATATGACGACTATGGTGCCGTAATCCAAGTCGAGAATATCCCGATTTATTATGATTATTATGGTCGTGTTTCACAGATAGGCGACGTAAACATTAATTATAGAAATGAAAGGGTGCGCAGAGTTGGTGGTATGGTTGTCTTCTATAACAATAGAGGCTTCTATGACTATCATACCGGTTATATCAATGTGTACAACAGGTTTTATACCTGGAGTCCATGGCACGCTTTCTTTGCCAGACCGGCTATCGGATTCTGTTTGGTGAACGTGAATCCGTACAGAAGATGGTATAACCCTATTCGATATACATATTACAATCCATATCGTTATAACCGAAGATGGTCTTATGCCACAATTGGCAAGGAATATCGCCACAACAAGGTGAGACGTGAAAGGGCTACGGTTTATCGAAACGATAAGCGGGTTACCGTACGGGAAAATCGAAGAAGTGCCCGTTCGAACAGAAATACAGTCGCTCGAAGAGATAACAATACCGTTCGAAAGAACAGGGCCCTATCAAATCGCAATTCGGGTGTGGCCACGAATAACAGGACCGTTCGTAGAAATAGCGGTGTTCGTTCAAACAATTCGCGAAAAAGTATCGGCAGAACGTCCGTTGATCGCTCTAAGCGAGTTGAAAGCCGAACTGTCAAAAGGAGCGATAGAGGCAACCGGACCGTAACAAAAAGGTCTACTACGGTAAGGTCACCCAGAAATGGAGCCGTTACCAAGAGAACGGTGACACGTACGCCTCAAAGAAAAACGGTCTCGCGCAGCACGACGGTCAAAAGACCTCAAAGCCGGGCGACTAGGGCGGTGAGCAAATCACCTTCAAGAAGCAGAAGCTCGGTCTCGACAAGAAGTTCTTCTTCATCGAGAAGAATGGTGGCCAAAGCGCCTTCTAGAAGCAGCAAGACTTACAGTAGAAGCTCAAGCTCTAGAGGTAGGGTAAGCAAGGCCCCTTCAAGAAACAGTTCGCGATCTAGCTCTGTTCGAACTAGAAGTGGAAGAAGACAATAAGAAATAAAAATAGTTTTTAGGTTGGTTAGTTGTTTACCCCCGGTAGTGGATCCGTCCGCTACCGGGGGTTTTTTTGGCCCTGCCCCAAAAGGAAGGGGACTTTTACTTCGTCAAAAGAGAGCCCAATGATTAGTTCAAAGTTACTTTTTCCCTCCAAGGAAATTTTTCAGGGCCCCAAACACATCCTCTGAAATCTTAAAGCGATACAAAACGCCGATATACATGGCCGTCATCAAAGTGACCTTTAAGAGAATATTGATCAACGGATGAAAAGGAAATTGTAGGGCAAAAAACAAGGCGCCGACCAACAAAATCAGGCAGAATACTTTAAAGGTTTCCTTGGTGAAAGGCCACATGCCGAACTTCGATTTAACATAGACCAATTTACAGCCATTGTAGATGAAAACTGCCAAAAAGGTTGCTATTGCCGCCCCTTCGATGCCATACAGCGGAATAAACCACATATTGAACAAAATCGTTAAAATCGCCAATATGACCCCGAATACCAAAACAGTTCGGTAATATTCCGAATTGTAGAGTATCGCATTGTTACATCCCAAAAGGGAATCGAACAATTTTGCCAATCCGATGAGCAATACGACCAAAAACCCGCCACGGTATTCCTCGGGAACCAGTAGATAAAGATCTTCCAAGTTCAAGATCACTAAGAGAAAAACCAGGCCGGCCACAATAAAAAGGGTCAAAGAAGTCTTCTGGTACAGTTCCCTTAGTCCGGCCCCATCTTTTTTGTTCAAGAGTTCGGCCGTCATCGGGTAGGTAATCTGGTGCATCGCCCTAGATGGTGCAATGATTACCGTAGCAATGAATACGGCAACCGAATAATAGGCAACATTCTCGATCTCGATATATTGATTGATCATGAATTTATCCACTTCGAGCAGAACCACCGCCGCAGAACCTCCCAGAATAATTAGGCTGCTGTAAATAAGAATATCTTTAATGTTCGCGGGGAATTTGAAGTCCAATTTTAGTCGCTTGAGACTGTAGGCATAAAGCTTCATGATCAGCGCTCTCAAAAGATAAAGGGCAACCATTGCCATAAGGAAAAATTCTACCGTGATGACTTTAAAATAAATCAACAACAGCAAAACGGTAATTCCCAGTCGTACAAAGATTTCCTTCATGAAATTTCCGAAGACCGATTTCAATTGGACCCTTGCCCATGCGTAAAAAATTTCAAAATAGGCCAAAGACAGACCGATTAAAAAGATATACCATACATAATCTTTGACTATGGCATTCTTTTGGGCCAAAAACTCCCCGATAATAGCATTGGCGAAATACGTGAAAGCAGCCAAGGGAATTATTACCGCCAAGGGCAACAATACCATTAAAGTCAGAAAGCCATTGGCATTTTCATAGCTACTGTAGTATTTGATAAGCGTGTTGTGCGCACCAAAGGCCATCAGGGGCATGAGAATGGCCGAGGTAGATAGAATCACCCCGACCAACCCATAGTATTCATCCGTCAAGAAATTGGTGTAGAGAAAAAGCGCATTGATGGCCCCGAGCGCGAAGCCCAAATAGGTAATCAGGGTATTCTTGAAAGTTTGTTTGAGTACAATGCCCATTACAGCAATTTGGCCAGTTGTTCCGTTAGCGCTTTACGGCTATACGCCGCTGTGTTTTTTGGGGAAATTGACAAGCTCCCTTTTTTAAACGCCCGAAACCATTCCAAAATTACCTTTTTTAGTTCGGAATGCGCCGAATAGTCAAAAACTTGGCCGGTTTGCGTCTTTTGTACCAATTTCCCGGCCTCCCATTGTCTTGGCCCAACCCCAAGAATAGGGCGATATGCGGTCATGTATTCAAATAGCTTTCCGGGAATGATACCCTTGGTCTCTTCCGAATCGATTTCAATCAGAAGCAATACCTGTGAACTGCGCTGTTTTCGAACAGCGGCCGCATGGGATACATAGCCCTTCAACCTGACGTAGGGTTCGAGCTCAAAACGGTGTAGACTGTCCATGATATCCTGACTCACCACACCTAAGAACTCCAGTTGTAGGTCTGCCCTAAATACTGCATTTTCTCGGGCGATTTCCGAAAGGACTTTCCAAAGGTTTTGTGGATTCCTTCCTGTGAGCAATGACCCAATATGGGTAATGGTGAAACTATCATCTAAATTAGAGCCCCCTTTATAACTTGAGTCGTGACCATTGGTAATCACCGAAATCGGTTTTTTTGTGATCGCCGCAAATTCGGTGTTCGTTGTATGGCTAGTGGTTACGATTTGGTCGGCATTATTCAAAACCTGACTTTCCAGAGTTTTGTGCTTTCGTTGGGATGCTTTTGTCAATCTCAACTTCTTATGATACCCGATTGACGTCCAAGGGTCCCTGAAATCAGCCAACCACCGTACATTGAACTTCATTTTTAGTCCCTCGCCTATTAGATGCACACTGTGTGGGGGGCCTGTTGTTACGATAGCCTCAATATTTTCGGCCTCGATGACATCGGCCAAGAACGTTATGGAAGGTACCACCCAATTTTTTCGGGCATCCGGAATATATAAATTGCCACGTACCCAAAGCATCAATTTCTCCAATAGGGTTTGGTTCTTTGTTTCGATAACGCCCGAACTGATGCGTTTCGTTTTTTTGGGAGAGAGCAACCGTGCCAGTTTGTATGGTTCGGAAATTTTATGGGTTAGGATTTTTATTCCATCAGGAACCTCCTTTTCCAACGAAGGGTCAAGAATGGGATAGTCTGGATTCTCAGGAGCGTAAACTACAGGCTCCACATCAAAATCACGAAGGTATTTTACGAATTTCAACCAACGCTGTACCCCTGGCCCACCGGCAGGCGGCCAATAGTAGGTTATGATGAGGACTTTTTTCATGGAATGCATCCTGTCTCTATGACGGTTCTGGTTCTTCCTCTTTCTTTTTTGATTTAAAGAAAGAAAAGCCAATTCCCCCGATGACCACAAGGCCCAACAAAATCGAACTTGCCAAGGCGATCTTGCTTCCCGTTTCAACGACCGTCGGCTCAAACTTGAACTCTATGGTGTGTTTGCCAGCCGGCACTTTCATTGCACGCAGAACATAGTTCGCCCTGAAATGGTCTTTTAATTCGCCGTCAATGTAGGCATTCCATCCATTGGGATAGTACATTTCGGAAAAAACCGCTACCCCGGCATTCGGGTTGTTCGATTCGTATGTCAAATGGTTAGGTTCGTAGTCGGTCAAAGCTACGATAGTGGTGGAGTCGGTCTGAAAGGTTGTACGATTGATATTCCTGAATTTCGAAGTGTTTACGATCGCTGTGTTCTTTTCGTCGAATTCTTTCAATGCCAACAACTCTTCATCGGCACTACCGACCTCCTTTAGTTTCTTTACAAACCAAGCGTTACCGTTTGCTTCGGGATTCACGGCCGGATAACTCTCCCCTGTTTCGGTCTGTTGAATCACATATTTTACGTTCAACATATTTAAAATTCCCACTTTGCCCTGAAATATGTAGAAGTAGAAAAGATCTTGCATCCCGGCCGGCTTTGCGGCATGATACCCCGTGATAGACTGGTGAAAATATGAGGTGCTCGCGGAGTCCCAACCTTCGCGCGGATTGTAAACCCGAAAAATTCCTTCATCCTTCAAAATCTGCTGATGGACAGGGGTTTCTTGAAAAGGTTGGGCCATTCTTCTCTTGGCCACAAAATCATTATTATCGACATACCGTTTTCCGACACCGACCAAATCAAACAGGATCAAGGCGGCCAATGCAATAATGAAAACATTCTCCTTTATTTTCTCTTTCAGGAAGAACCAAATGGCCATGGCGGCCAAGAAAACATAAATCAGCGAACGTAGCAAATCACTATTGTAAACGGCCTTACGGTCCTCTTTAAGAACATCGGGAAGCCCTTCGAGACCGGTCATGCGCATTCGCTCATCGCTAGGCGCACTAAAATCGAACATTCCTTTGGCCAAAAAGAGGGCAACGCACAAGCCTGCGGCGATAAAAAAGGAAATCTTGAGCGCCTTGATTTTTTTCTCTCTTGACACAAAATCATTGAACAGGACGCTTAGCGCCAAAATGGCCAAAATAGGAGCACACAACTCCAGAATCACCTGAATCGAAGATACCGCACGAAATTTATCGTATAAAGGAAAGTAATCGATCATGAAATCGGTCAACAGGCTAAAGTTCTTACCCCATGACAACATCAATGACATGACCGTCCCCCCCAAAAGCCACCATTTCGCCCTTCCTTTGACCAGAATTAAACCCATAAGAAAAAGAAAGAAAATAATCGCCCCGATATACGCCGGTCCTGACGTACCAGGTTGATCGCCCCAATATAATGGGAGTGTGCCAAAATACTCCAGGGCCGTACTTCTCGGAATTTCTTTTCCGATCACATATGAAAAGGTTTTCGAGTCTTCACCCAATTCTTCCTGGCTGCCGCCCCCAAAAAGTCTGGGCACGAACAAATTCAAAGATTCGGTAATGCCATAGCTCCATTGCGTGATATATTCTTTGTCGAGCCCTCCGGTGTTCTTTTTGGGCGACCCGTCAGGGTTTATCGTTATTTCAGATTTGCCCCTTGTACTCCAATCCGCATATTCCTTGGTCGCCATCAGCCCCGTTGCGTTGGCCGCAATACCAAGAATGACCGCTACCAGTAGTATTCCCACAGAGGTAAAAAAGTGTTTTAGTTTTTTCTTTCGGATGGCATCCACCAAATAGGCAACCCCCAAAATCAAGACCAACAGCATGAAATAATAGGTCATTTGATAGTGGTTCGCTCCTACTTCCAATGCCATGGCAATAGCCGACAGCACAAACCCCCAGAGGTATTTTTTTCGGAAGACCAAAATAATCCCTCCAAGCAGCATCGGCAGATAGCCAATGGCATGGGCCTTTGCATTATGGCCCACACCCAAGATTATGATCAAGTAAGTAGAGAATCCGAAGGCCAGCGCTCCTAGGGCGGCCAACCGGAAATCGACCTTAAGACAGCAGAGCAAAATGTAAAACCCCAAAAAATAAAGAAAAAGATAATCTGCGGGTCTCGGTAAAAAGCGAATGAGCCTATCGAGTTCTTTTACATAATTGTGCGGATAATTGGCGCCCAACTGATAGGTGGGCATTCCGCCAAAGGCGCTGTTCGTCCAATATGGTTCTTCACCTTTGAGCCTTCTAAAGTCATTTTGCTCTTTGGCCATTCCAGTGTATTGAACGATATCTGATTGTTCGATCACCTTGCCCTGCAATACGGGGCTAAAGTATGCCAGAGCGGCTATGACAAAAAGAACTAGTGCAAAAAAATGGATTAAAAAAGCCTTCAGGGTAAGTCGCATGGGCTAGTTATGGTTGGTATGGTTTTTAGTCCAGTTCCTCAAATTCTATATATTCCCCTACAGGTTCCTTTGAAGTTTTTTTAGGGTTGCTTTTTTTCTTTATCGTAACATCACCGACCTGTTGTTCGTCATCAACCTGTGGTCGAGCAAATTCGCCAAATTTTTCCTTAAATCTTTCCTCCGTCTTCCGAGCCGCATAATTGAACAACTTCGGCCCATACCACTTGGCCAAAATTTTCAGCCCGTAGTAAATCAGGAGAATTATTAAAATCGTTTTAAGCAGTACCATTTTATTTCAATTGGAATATATCAAAAATACGATTCTCACGTTGTATACTATGTGCAAATGTCTTAAAAGTTTAATAAAGTAATTATTTATGGGGTATAGTTTTGCGGTCGCAAAAACGAACAGGGCACTATTGCTATTGGCATTATCGATTCCATTTTTTGGTCTGTCACAATATACCGATGTCATTAATTCGAATCGACCGGGCCGGGCAGTAAGTGCTTATGCCGTAGGCAAAAACGTCATCCAATTGGAAGGCGGGCTTGTTTTCGAACAGCAAGACCACACCCTACTAAATACCCAGTCTGGCATATGGGGATTGGATTATTCCTTAAGGTACGGATTGTTGTTCGAGCAGTTGGAAATCAATTGGGAAGGTACCTTTCAAAACCAAAAAATTACCTTTGCGAATTTCGGTAATACCGAGAATAGAACCGATTTTTATCGGAACAGGATCGGACTGAAATACTTGCTGTACGATCACTATAAATCACCATTAAGAAACAAACCCAATCTGTATAGCTGGCGGAAGAACAACCTATTTCAGTTGAAAAACTTGATACCCTCGGTATCCCTATACGCCGGGGCAAATATCCTATTTGGTGACAATCCTTTTTACGTCGGCGATCCGACGATTTCGCCACGTGTCATGGTAGCCACACAAAGCAGATTGACCCCTAGATTCGTTCTTATTTCAAACGTGGCCTATGATCGTATCGGTACCGACTTTCCAGAATGGAATTATGCAGTTTCCATATCATATGCCTTTCGGAATCCTAAATGGAGCACCTTCGTAGAGCATCAAGGCATCAAAAGCGATCGCTATGCCGATGCCCTAGTTCGGGGAGGCGTCGCCCACCTTTTAAATGAGCGATTTCAAATGGATGTCAATCTTGGAGCTAGTTTCAAAAATACACCTTCGCGAATATTCATAAGCACCGGCGCATCATATCGCTTTGACTTCCACAAAGATGAAATAAAGGCGATCGAAGATCAAGAGGCCGGTGAAAACGGTGGAGGCCCAATCAAGAAGAACGCCATGAAAAAGAAAGAACGCGAAGAGCGTAGAAAGGCCAAGAGGGCCAGAAGTGGGTCTGGTGCCGAAGATGTGGATCTCGGCCCCACCAAGAAACAACTCCGGCAAAAAAGAAAGGCCGACAAGAAAAAGAAAAAGAAGCAAGATAGCGGAGCCATAGACTTCTAAGGCATTTTGCCGTTACCTTATTTTACTGCCCGCTTAATTATCCCTAATATTGACCATAGAAAGAACATCTATGGTTACCCTGATCGAAGCCATTGCGAAATCGGATCTCAAGAGGTTTGTAAAATTTCCATTTTCCCTTTACAAGGATTCACAATATTGGGTTCCGCCCATTATTGCCGATGAATTGGAAACATTTGACAAAAGCAAGAATCCCGCTTTCAAAACTGCCGAGGCCCGGTTCTTCTTGGCCATAAAGGACAACAAAGTTGCGGGAAGGGTCGTCGCAATTGTCAATTGGTTAGAAGTCAATGACCAAAAAGTCAGAAAAATGCGTTTTGGATGGTTCGACTTCATCGATGATTTTGAAGTTTCCGAAGCACTTTTGAACAAAGTGGTGGAAATAGGAAAGGAAAACGATCTTGATTTTATCGAAGGTCCTGTAGGTTTCTCCAATTTGGATAAGGTCGGCGTACTTACAGAAGGGTTCGACGCACTGGGCAGCATGATTACCTGGTATAACCACCCGTACTATGCTTCGCATTATGAAAAATTCGGTTTGGCCGTCGAAAAAAAGTATGTTGAGAATAAATTCCCCGTGAGCAATGCCGATCCAGCGCTTTTCACTAAGATGAACGACCTCATCAAACGGCGCTACGGACTTCGAGAAGTCAACTTTACAAAGACCAAAGAGGTTTTGCCATTGGCCGACAAAATGTTCGACCTCTTCAATAAGACCTATTCAAAACTCTCGTCGTTCGTACCCATTACAGATGTGCAAAAGGCCTATTTCAAGAAGAAATACATCAGTTTTATCAATCCTGAATACATTAAGTTCATAGTTGACAAAGAAGATAAGCTTGTGGCATTTTCAATCGTAATGCCTTCCTTCTCAAAAGCCTTGCAGAGAGCTAAGGGCAGACTTTTTCCGTTTGGGATATTCCATCTTCTGTCAGCGAAAAGGAACAGTAAGGACGTACTGTTCTATCTTATCGGAATCCATCCCGATTATCAGAACAAGGGGGTCACGGCAATCGTCTTTAATGAATACTACAAAACCTTCAAGGAGAAAGGAATAGAAATGTGCTACCGTACTCCAGAATTGGAGGACAATATTGCTATTCGGCAAATGTGGAAACATTTTGATCCCGTGATTTATAAACGAAGGTGCACATATCGCCGGAACCTGCGATAAGTACCAAAAAAACCCTCGAGTCACACAGTACCCCCGGGAGTTTAGAATTTGATTTTCAAGATTTACAAAATCCCCGATTTTGTCTACTCTCCCATTGCAGCGGCAACGGCCGCGGAAAGTCTTTTATAGGTACCATTCTCCAAACGATCTCGAATGGCCGAAAAAGCATCCAAGGTCTCGCTGATATCTTCCATGGTGTGGGTGGCGGTCGGTATCATTCGAAGTAGAATCAACCCTTTAGGTATCACTGGATAAACAACTATGGAACAGAATATTCCATAATTTTCCCGAAGGTCTTTGACCAAGGCCATCGCTTCAGGAATACTACCATTCAAATAGACCGGGGTAACACAGCTGGAGGTCGTGCCTATATCAAAACCGCGTTCTTTCAATCCATTTTGCAACGCATTGACATTTTCCCAAAGTTTGGCTTTTAATTCGGGCATTGTACGCAGCATCTCAAGTCGTTTCAAAGCCCCTTTGACATATATCATAGGCAGTGACTTTGCAAACATCTGCGAACGCAAATTATATTTCAGATAGTCGATTATTTCCTTATCGGCCGCTACAAATGCCCCGATACCGGCCATAGATTTCGCAAAAGTCGCCAAG
Organism: Aurantibacter sp.; assembly: GCA_965215845.1. GTDB lineage: Bacteria > Bacteroidota > Bacteroidia > Flavobacteriales > Flavobacteriaceae > Aurantibacter_A. The sequence goes on along the minus strand of CBDCEL010000003.1, from coordinate 49,440 downwards.
TAGACATCAATGTCATCTTGTACGCCTTGCTCCTCCCCGGCCCCGGCACCGGTTTTACCTAGCGTTCCAAATCCATGGGCGTCATCGACGAGCAACCTGAATTTGAATTTTTTCTTTAATGCTACAATTTCCTTCAAGATGCCCTGTTCTCCTCGCATTCCGAAAACCCCTTCCGAAATGACCAAAATACCACCGCCGGTCTGCTCGGCCAATTTGGTGGCGCGCTCCAAATTCTTCTCTAGACTTTCGGGATTATTGTGTATGAACGTAAAGCGCTTGCCCATATGAAGACGTACACCGTCGATGATACAGGCATGGCAGTCAACATCGTAGACAATGATATCATCTTTGGTCACCAATGCATCGATAACCGACATAAAACCTTGGTAGCCAAAATTGAGTAGATAAGACGCCTCTTTTTGTGAAAAAGCGGCCAGTTCCTTTTCCAATTGCTCATGATAATCGGTATGACCACTCATCATTCGTGCGCCCATGGGGTAGGCAGCGCCGTGCTCTAAGGCCGCTTCACCATCTATTTTTTTGATTTCGGGAAGGTTGGCAAGGCCTAAGTAATCATTGATGCTCCAAGTGATAACTTCTTTCCCCTGAAACTTCATACGGTTGGAAATTGGGCCTTCCAACTTCGGAAAAACAAAATACCCTTCTGCCTGTGAGGCCCATCTTCCGATATGGCCCTTATTCTCGATTATTCTGTCAAATAGGTCTTTCATCTAGCCTTCTACGTTTGGTTGCACTACAAAAATATATATTTTTTAATTGGATGTCTGAATTTATATCCAACAAAAAAGCAACGGAAAATACCGCTGCCCCTATGTATCTTTTGTTCCTTTCGGTTATTTTATCAACTCTACCTTTTCCTCCTTGACAACATGCTTACTGTCAAAAAATCCTTGGTTCTGCATCCAGTCATCGCTGTAAATCTTGCTCATGTACCTAGAACCATGATCGGGAAAAATAACAACTACATTACTGTCCTTATCAAACTCGCCTTGCGCATCATATTGCCTCAATGCCTGCATTGCCGCTCCACTTGTATAACCAACGAACATACCTTCTGTCTTGGCGATCTCACGCGCCGTATGGGCACTGCTTTCATCACTTACTTTAATAAATTCGTCAATGGCCTCAAAATCCGTAGCTGCTGGAATCAAGTTCTTGCCGAGTCCTTCTATTCGATAGGGGTAAATTTCGTTTTGATCAAAATTACCCGTTTCATGGTACTTTTTGAGAACCGAGCCAAAGGCATCAACCCCAAGTACTCGAATTTCAGGATTTTTTTCTTTTAGGTATCTGGCGATTCCCGAAATCGTACCCCCTGTACCGCTGCAAGCTACCAAGTGTGTTAGCTTGCCATTGGTCTGTTTCCAAATTTCAGGTCCGGTAGTTCGATAATGCGCCTCGATATTGAGCTCGTTGAAATACTGATTGATATAGATACTGCCCTCGGTCTCTTCGTGCAATCTTTTTGCGACCTGATAATACGAACGAGGATCATCGGCGCTAACATGTGCAGGACACACGTATACTTTGGCCCCCATGCTCTTTAGCATATCGATCTTATCTTGCGAGGACTTTGAGCTCACGGCCAACACACAATCATACCCCTTGACAATGCTTACCATTGCGATACTGAAGCCCGTGTTACCGGAAGTAGTCTCTATTATGGTACTTCCTTCGGTCAGTATGCCCCTTCTTTCGGCTTCCTCGATGATATAAGTAGCTACTCTATCTTTTGAGGAATGTCCAGGATTGAACGCCTCCACTTTGGCATAAAAATTACCCGTTAAACCCTCGGTAATTTTATTCAATCTGATCAGGGGGGTGTTTCCTACAAGCTCTAGGATACTGCCGTGCGCGGTTATTTGATTCTCCATAAAAGGTTAATCTTGATTAGGGGAACGCAATACAGTTGTTCATATTGTGAAGTTCCAGGGGCAAAATTACTACTTTTTTCCGATCTGATCGATTTTACCTTCCAAATCGAGTACAAAGGCATATTCCTTGGCAACTTCCCTCAACGCTTCGAAACGGCCTGAGGCCCCACCATGCCCGGCATCCATGTTCGTATCTAAAAACAACAAATTGTCGTCGGTTTTATACTCCCTTAGTTTTGCCACCCATTTTGCAGGCTCCCAATACTGCACCTGAGAGTCGTGAAGTCCTGTACTTACGTACATATTCGGATAGTTTTGGGCCTTCACCTGGTCATAGGGCGAATAAGATTTCATGTAGTCATAAGACTCTTTTTCGTTCGGATTGCCCCATTCGTCATACTCGCCGGTGGTCAACGGAATCGAGTCATCCAACATTGTCGTAATAACGTCAACAAAGGGTACCGAGGCGATTACGCCCTTGTAAAGCTCTGGAGCCATATTGACCACGACCCCCATCAATAGCCCTCCTGCAGAGCCGCCCGAGGCGTACAAATGATCAGCACTTGTATACTGGTTTTCTATCAAAAATTTCGAACAATCGATAAAATCGGTAAAAGTATTCTTCTTGTGAAACATTTTTCCGTTCTCATACCATTGCCGACCGAGATACTGCCCACCTCGTATATGTGCAATGGCATATATAAAGCCGCGATCCAAAAGGCTCAATCGGGCCGTCGAGAAATAGGGGTCGATCGTGCTGCCATAAGAACCATAGGCATATTGTAGCATTGGATTGGTACCATCAAGCTTTGTGTTTTTGTGATACACAAGTGAAATTGGCACTTTTACCCCGTCTCGGGCATTCGCCCAAACCCGTTCAGACCTATAGTTTTTTTTATCGAATTTGCCGCCTAAGACCTCTTGCTCTTTCTTTACGGTCTTTTCCTTGGTCTCCATATTGAAATCGATGATCGAACTCGGTGTCGTCATTGAGTTATAGGCATATCTCAACATCTTGGTGTCAAAATCTACATTTGAGGTCGTATAAGCCGTGTACGTTTCTGTGTCAAATGGCAGATAATAGGTGTCCTTACCATCCCATCGCGTGATTTTAAGTCTATTAAGGCCATTTTCGCGCTCTGAGAGCACGTAATAGTCCTTAAAGATGTCCATATCCTCCAAAAGCACATTTTCCCGGTGTGGAATAAATTCTTGCCAGTTTTCCGATGTTGTTTTGCTTTCATCGGTGACCATCATCTTAAAATTGGTCGCTTCATCCATGTTCGTATGCACATAGAATTTATCGCCGTAATGATAAATCGAATATTCGACCCCTCTTTCCCTTGGACTGAAAACCTCAAACTTGCCATTCGGGTCATCTGCCTTTAAAATTTGATATTCTGATGTTAAAGTACTTGTTGAGCCAATAATTATAAATTCTTCTGATTTAGACTTATACACAAATGTATAAAAGGTTTCGTCTTTTTCATGATAAATCAATTCGTCTTCACTGGCAGGTGTACCCAAGACGTGTTTGTAGATCTTGTCCGACCGCAAGGTAACAGGGTCTTTTTTGGTGTAGAATATCGTTTTGTTATCAGCGGCCCAAACAGACCCGCCCGTGGTATTTTCCATTTTATCCGGAAAAACTTCACCAGTGACAAGATTCTTTACCTGAATGTGGTATTGCCTTCTAGATACCGTATCGACCGCAAAGGTCGCCATTTTGTTATTGGTGCTTACGCTAATGCCGCCCATATGGAAATATTCATGGCCTTCGGCCATTTCATTTCCATCGAACATGATTTCCTCCTCTGCAGCCTCCGATTCCTTCTTCCGCGAATAAATCGGATATTCCTTGCCCGTCTCGAACCGTCTGATATACCAATATCCATTTTGTTTATAAGGTACCGATGCATCGTCTTCTTTGATACGCGATTTCATTTCATGGAACAGGCTATCTTGAAAGTCCTTCGTATGGGCGGTCAAACTATTGTAGTAGTTGTTTTCGGCCTCCAAATGGGCAATGACCTCAGGGTCTTCTCGGTCGTTCATCCAATAATAGTCATCGACACGCACATCACCGTGCTTTTCCAATTTTTTTGCCTCCTTTTTTGCTACAGGTGCCGGAATATTGGTCATTTCGTTCTTTTGGTTCTGGCAAGAAACCGCAAAAGTAAGGCTAAACAGGTAAACCCATTCCCTTTTTCTTAAACGTATCATAAAAATCTTCTTTGTGAAGTAGTTTAAAGTACTCCTATCGGGCCAATTTACTAATTTTGGTTTCTGTTGGACCAAAAAATAATAGGATGTTCGGAGATTTAATGGGAATGATGGGGAAACTCAAGGAAACCCAAGAAAAAGTAAAGGCCACAAAAGAAAGGCTAAATAACGTATTATTGGATGAAAAGTCATCAGACGGATTGTTGCGTGTTAGTATTACCGCCAATAGAACCATCAAGAGCATCGAAATCGACGATGCGTTGCTAGGCGATAAAGAGCAGCTTGAAGACTATTTGGTCCTTACCTTGAACAAGGCGATCGAACGTGCCACCCAGGTAAACGAAACCGAACTTTCTGCAGTAGCCAAGGAAGGAATGCCTAATATTCCGGGCATGGATTCGTTATTTAAATAAAACTTGGCAAGTTCTTTGCATTCGCATCGGAAAACAACACTATGAAATGAGCATAAAAAAGTTATTATACTCATTTTCAAGCTAATAAAAAGTTCTAAATAGATGAAATATCTCTTCCTTTTGTTTTTTGTGCCCTTGGTCTTGGCCGGGCAATCGGAAACCCCGCTTGACCATTTCGCAGATTGGCACACCGATTACAACAAGGCGATTGCAGATTCAAAGGAAAACAAAAAGAATCTTTTGGTCTATTTTACGGGTAGTGACTGGTGCGCGCCTTGCAAAATGCTCAAAAAGGATCTTTTCTCTAAAGAAGAGTTCAAAGACATATCAAAGTCTTATTCGTTATTATATATCGATATCCCCCGAAACAAAGATCTTCTTACGGCCGAACAAATGACCCACAACAGGGAAGTTCTGGCAAAACTCAACAAAAAGGGTGTTTTTCCCTTGTTCAAAGTGGTCAATCCCAAAGAAAAAGAGTTAGACGAGTATTCGGGATACAGCATGAATGGCGAAGTTGCCTACCACCTCGAATTTCTTAGAAAAAACCGGTGAATAAAAAAGGCCCTTCGTTTCGAAGGACCTCTTTTGGGTCAGTTATTATTCTTCAATTTAGTTGTTGATCAACCTGAACTCTGTTCTTCGGTTCGCGGCATGTTCCCGCTCGGTACATGAGACTCCATCCTTACATCGATTTTTCAATCTGTTCTCACCATATCCATTGGCGACCAAAAGACTCGAATTTACGCCTTTGGTAACCAAATAATCAGCAACGGCCTTGGCTCTTCGGTCAGATAAATCCTGGTTTGAAGAAGATGTACCCCTGGAATCGGTATGTGAGGCGATTTCCAGTTTGACTCCCGGGTTTTGGGCCAAAACGGGCATCAACCTGGTATCAATGATACTTTTTGCCTGAGAGGTCAAAGTTGCGCTGCCCAAGTTCCAATTGATTGGGAGCGCCTGATACTCGACCAACGAACACTCAACTTCTTTCCATGAGGTCAAGCCGCCTTTTTCTTTCAACACTTCTTTTGTGACCGTTTTGGTTACTGCCGGAATAGTTTCCTCGACTGTTTTGGCATCTTGATCCAATACGGTCTTGGTGATTTCATCGTACACCGCAGGTATTATCTCCTCGACCACTTTGGCAGGTTCTAGAAGCACGGTCTTGGTATAAGAGGCGTTTTTAGACCCAATAGGGGTTGCCCTTGTCGAAGCATCGTTCGCCAGAACCTCGGTATCTACCGTGGTGAATTCTGCAGGATAGCCTTTGTAACACCAATATCTGCAATCATCTGGGTTACCAGACTCGCAATCGGGCGCCGGTGCACCCAATTCCCATTGTGCATAGGCCGGCTTGATCTCAATGGTCTCTGAATTCGGATTGAACGACGCCGGAATAATGTCCAGCGTATTTCCGCCTTCTTTTGAGACATAGGTAACAGTCTCCGTACCCCATTTGGCCGGCACAATTGTCAATTTTTTGCCTTCCTCTTTGACCAAAACCCTTTCGGTCACTGTTTTGAATGTGGCCGGAACGGTCTTTAGCACTTTATAGGCCGGTTTGATTGTAACGGTAACAGTCTCGTTCACATAGACATCGGGAGTCGTACAACGTACATAACATTTGCCGGGTTCAGGGTTTGCTGGTAAATCTTGGGCATAGGTAATCGTTGCGACCATGGTCGCAAATAGAAATAGAAATTTTTTCATGATTTTGTCAGTGTTTAATAAAGTTTATAGCTAATGATGACGGCTAATTTAAGTTTTAAGAAAAAATTATGGTTCATTGTTGACCTAAATCGTCCCAATAATCGATGAAATACGCTAAATGTCGATTAAATACATATAAGATGGCCTTTTTGCCAAAATTATCTTAAAGCTTTTAGGTTGGGACACAATTGAAAAAATGAATACATTTAAGCCATTAGGCCAAGAAGGATGATAGAGATTACCAAGACAGATAACAACTCATTCAAATTCCATGTCAAGACCGAGGATGACACAGTCTTGTTGACAAGTCTGCCCTACAACTCGATAGAAGAGGTAAAGGAAGTAATCGACAATATAAGTCTGTCTTTACAAAGTGGCCTGAAATTCGAAAGAAATACGAATCATGGCGGTGAGTTCTTGTTCAAGGTCAAAAACACCAACGGAAAACTGTTGGGTACAAGTCAACCCTATAATTCCGAAGCCGGAATGGAAAACGGTATCAAGAATCTCAAAATTCGATTGGCTGTCCTAAACTACGACGAGCTATAATAAGTTGTGAAGGATAGCTAAAAATCGATCGTGCATCTCATCTGAATAGTCTAAATGGGTAACGATACGGAGTTTGCCTTGGCCCATACCGATTAGGTGTACACCTTTATCTTTCAACCTCATCAAAAAGTCCTCATCGGAAATTTGGGTATTGTCAAGCTCGAAAATCAAAATGTTCGTCTCCAGCGGCTCTACTTTTCTGATCAAAGGCGACTTTTGAAGCACTTCACCTATTTCTCTCGCCTTATTATGATCTTCTGCAAGACGCTCAACGTGGTTGTTCAGGGCGTAGATGCCGGCAGCGGCAAGATATCCGGCCTGTCGCATTCCCCCGCCCAAAATTTTTCTGATTCTCAAGGCTTTCTCAATAGCATCGGCACTGCCCACCAAAAGTGAACCAACGGGGCACCCAAGGCCCTTGCTCAAGCAAATACTGATGGTATCGAACAATTCACCATATTGCTTCGGTGTCTCCTTTTTGGCCACCAGGGCGTTCCAAAGGCGGGCCCCGTCAAGATGGTATTTCAATTTGTGCTTTCTACAAACTGCTTTGATTCTATTCAATTCCTCAAAATCCCAACATGCGCCACCACCCTTGTTGGTCGTATTTTCGATGCAGACCAATGAAGTCAATGGACTGTGGTAAAAATCAGGCGGATTGATTGCTGCCTCGACCTGTTCGGCCGTCATCATTCCCCGCTGCCCATCGACCAATTTACAGGAGACCCCACTGTTGAAACTTGCGCCTCCGCCTTCATAATTATAGACATGGGCATATTTATCACAAATTATTTGATCTCCCGGATTTGTATGTAACTTGATGGCCGTCTGATTGGTCATGCTACCGGAAGGAAAAAACAGGGCAGCCTCCCTGCCGAACATTTCGGCCACTTTTTGCTCGAGGGCGTTGACCGTGGGGTCCGCCTTGAAAACATCATCACCGACTTTGGCATCCATCATTGCCTCCAACATGCCGGTAGTCGGCTTCGTTACGGTATCACTTATAAGGTTTATTTCCAATGAAAGTTGTTTGGTCGTTAGTTGTTTTGTCTTTGATTCTCCTTAATGACCACTTTTGCCATTAAATCGAACCCAAACTTGTATTTTCTCAATGAAAACAGTCCATTCCTATTGGCGAACCATCAGGAATATTTGGAGCTGGCAGAACCTCAAACTTTTCAGGCGCTTTCAAAAATCTATCTATTCTTCTGACAATTTCTTCAGATATGTCGTCTTTACCTTTCTTTAAGACCGCAGATTTTAAAGCTTTAAGTTTCGAATTGGCAATGGCGTTCACCTGTGGATGGACACTCTTTTCGGTTGCCAAGCCCATTAGATGAAAGAGCACCCTGAAGTTTATGTTATTTTGGACCTCATTCAAGTACGGATCGTCAAAATTCTGATCGAAGGTACCCGATATCAGGTTGTTCAAAACTTCATCCAGTCCTATATTCTGAGCGGCCAAAGCCTTTTGATGAATTAATCGGGATGCCCTCTCGGGATGTAGCAATAACCCTAAAGTCATATCGGCAGCGGTCTCCGCGGCGGATAGCGCATCAAAGGCAACCCCAGTCTTTCCTTTAATGGATTCCCTGGTTTTTGGATAACCAAAGGCTCGAGGTGGAAACAACTTCAGTTTCTCTTTTGGGATGGCGATGACGGAAGCGTCCAAAGTTTTAAGCGTACTGTTCAATGCCTGCAACTGTTGGTTCTTATCCACTAGCTCGAAAGTCGTCTGGCCATCCCCTTTGACCGAATAATTGTAGTCCATTCCGCCAACCAATTTCGTGACCGCCTCCGTTTGGTATCTGTGGAAAAAGTAAAGCGGAACAAAAACATCCTCCAAAACGGTATTTGGTTCACCCTTCCTAATGTTATCGACCGAAAAATTGGCAATGGCCATCTTGCGGAGTTTAAGCATATTCTCCAATTCCTCACTGACGTTTTCACCATTGTCCCAGAGATGTGCCAAGGCATGCGCCCCACCTTGGGGACGTGCATCTTGATCCGTGATGTAGCGCAAGCCCTTGTCTTGGGCAGCTTTCAGAATAGCGTTCAGACCTTCTTTTTCAGAGCTTCCCTCAGGGAATTCCGTATAGGAATAGGCCACACTTACCTTGTCCCAATCCCCTATTCCCGTGGCGTAGGCATTCGAAAAATCAACTTCGTCGCTTTTAATCGAAAACTGCGGATGCGGATAATCCATCACCGAAGCCTTGTCGTTGGTGCTTGAGGCGTAGCTATGTGCAAAACCGAGGGTATGCCCTATTTCATGGGCCGACAGTTGCCGGATTCTCGCCAAGGCCATATTCAACATTGCCTGATAGTTATCATCGCGTTCGGCAAAAGGTTTGTTCATCAAGGCTTGTGCAATCATAAAATCTTGGCGAATGCGAAGACTGCCCAAACTTACATGGCCCTTGATTATTTCGCCCGTTCTTGGATCGGTAATACTGCTGCCATAGCTCCATCCCCTAGTCGAACGATGCACCCATTGAATGACATTGTAGCGTACATCCAAGGGATCCGCTTCATCAGGAAGCATTTTCAACTGAAAGGCGTTCGAATATCCGGCGGCCTCAAAGGCCTCGTTCCACCAGCGACCTCCATCGAGCAAGGCCGACCTGACAGGTTCTGGGGTTCCATTATCCAGGAAATAAACGATGGGCTCCACCGCTTCACTTTTAGCGGCAGTCGGATCTTTCTTTTTAAGGCGATGTCGTGTAATGTAACGCTTTAAGATCGGTTCTTGTACAGGAGTGGAATAGTCGTAATACGAAAAAGGATAGGATCCACTTCTAGGGTCGAATTCCCGCATTTCAAAACCAGAGTCAGGCAATTCGATGAAAGAATGGTGCTCTGCTACGGTGACCAATTCAGGGTTTGGGGTTACCGACCTTATCCAAGCTCCCTTGGCATCGCCTTTGAACGTCAAAATTGCGTCAAATTCAACATTTTTCGGGAAGGCTTTCGTCCTTTCCAAGTTCATTGCGCTTTTATCTTTGTCAATTGAATAGGTACCCTGTTCCGATCTTTTCAGCCGATTGGAAACGCCATGGGCATCCCGCATTAAAAATTCAGTGATGTCAATGATGTATTTTCCGCCCTTGTCCTCAAGAATTTTGAAGCCGCCAATCACCGATTTTGCGAATGCCTGTTCCACCGATTTCTTTTCGAGTTCGTTGTTGGTAAGGGCTCTAAACCTTAGATTGGGCTGCACCAAAAACAGTTTTCCGCCTACCTTTTTAAAAAATACAACTTGCTCATTTCCAAGTTGTCCCCTATCCAATCCTATATCATTACTTCCAATGCCACTACTAAGCGAGTAAACGTATAGAAATTCCTTTTCCAATTCATCTACCTCTAGATAGACCTTGTCGTTTTCATCATCGTATTGAAAGTTGAAAAATCCATCAAACCTCTGAAAATCCGCACTTCCTTCAGGAAGTTGGGCATTGACCAAAAAAATGGGGGAAATCAGGGTCAGGGCGCTCAAAATCAAGTGTCTCATAAATTGGGATTTACACCGAATCGGTGGTCGCTAAATTTATGTAAAATAGATTGTACAACCATACTTATGTGTTATTTTTGCGCTCATAATAAATTTTAAATGAGTATTACCACAGACCACTTCAAAAGTCTTCAGGATCGCCTTGGTGCGTTAAGGAGGTATCTTTGACATAGATGCCAAGCTTATCGAAATAGAAAATGAACAAGAGAAGACCCTGGCACCCGATTTTTGGGACAATCCGCAGGACGCCCAGGCACAAATGAAGTTCATTCAATCAAAAAAACAATGGGTCGATGACTACAACAATGCCAAAACACTGGTAGGAGACCTCGAAGTGCTCTTGGAATTTCACCAAGAAGGTGAAGTGACCGAGGCCGAGGTTGAAACCCAATATGAAAAGGCGTTGGGCCAATTGGAGAAACTGGAATTCAAGAATATGCTTTCTGAAGAGGGTGACGAATTACCGGCCGTTCTTCAGATTACCGCAGGTGCGGGAGGTACGGAAAGCTGTGATTGGGCCTCGATGCTTATGCGCATGTACATGATGTGGGCCGAAAAGAGCGGTTTTAAGGTCAAGGAACTCAATTATCAAGAGGGCGATGTGGCCGGCATAAAAACGGTTACCCTACAAATCGACGGCGATTTTGCTTTTGGCTGGCTGAAAGGTGAAAACGGGGTCCACCGTTTGGTACGCATCTCCCCATTCGACAGTAATGCCAAAAGACATACGAGTTTTGCCTCGGTTTATGTATATCCTTTGGTCGACGACAGTATTGAAATTGAGGTGAATCCCGCCGATATTGAAATCACCACGGCGCGCTCTAGTGGTGCGGGAGGGCAGAACGTCAATAAAGTAGAGACCAAAGTGCAACTGGTGCATAAGCCCACCGGAATTCAAATTTCATGCTCCGATTCGCGGAGTCAACACGACAATCGTGCGACCGCGCTTAAAATGTTGAAATCACAGTTGTACGAAATCGAGCTACGTAAAAAAATGGAGGCCCGCAATGAGATAGAATCCTCAAAAATGAAAATCGAGTGGGGATCTCAAATACGCAATTATGTGATGCATCCTTACAAATTGGTCAAAGATGTTCGGACCAATGAGGAAACTGGAAATGTGGATGCGGTCATGGATGGCGACCTAGATCGTTTTCTCAAAGCCTTTTTGATGATGATGGGGCAAAAGGAAGCCGAGGAACAATAATCACAATCAAATTAGATAAATGAATACTATTGAGACCATCATTTTCGACCTTGGAGGGGTCCTTATCGATTGGAACCCTAAATATGTCTATCGAGAGGTTTTCGATGGGGATGAGGAAAAAGTCGAGTGGTTCCTAAATAATATCTGCACCTCTGAATGGAACGTGGAACATGATGCGGGTCGGCCTTTGAGCGTTGGAACAGAGCTTTTGGTCAAGCAACATCCAGAATATGAGGCTTGGATAAGAATCTATTATGACCGGTGGTCTGACATGTTGGGCGGACCAATCGAAGAAACCGTTGCACTTCTAAATCAATTGAAGGGTAAAAATGAACATCGGCTGTACGCCTTGACCAATTGGAGTGCAGAGACATTTCCGGTGGCCTTGGAGCGCTATGGTTTTTTGCAGCATTTCGAAGGTATCGTTGTTTCGGGCGAGGAAAACACCAGAAAACCATTTGCAAAGATTTACGACATTCTGCTAGAACGTTATAAAATTACGCCTGGGAGAGCCATTTTCATAGATGATAATTCCGACAATGTAAAAGGCGCCATCGATGCTGGAATCAATGGCATTCGATTTGAAAATACCGAACAATTGCAATCAGAATTAAGACGGTACGGAATTGAAACTTTAGACTAGTCCAATATCGATTGTATTTTCCTAAAAAGGCAGTGATAATCAAGAGCAGTCCTATGATAAAAATATACCACAATCCGAGATGTAGTAAATCCCGTGAGGGCCTGAAAATTTTGGAAAATTCAGGAAAAGAATTTCAGGTCATCAAATATCTTGAAGAAATTCCAACTGAAAACGAGCTAAAGGAGATGATTCAATTGTTGGGTATTGAGCCTAAACAATTACTGCGTAAAGGGGAACCCATCTGGAAGGAGAAATTCAAGGGCAAGACCCTTTCAGACGATCAAGTAATTGCCGCCATGGTCAAGTACCCGAAATTATTGGAACGACCCGTTGTTATTAGTGGAAAGAAGGCCGTTATAGGAAGACCTCCAAATAAAATTCTGGAAATCATATAGTGTAACAGGTCCAATTGGCACATTAGTTGTACTTTAATTCGTGATTTCATTTAACATACATTTAACGACTAGCCCTTAAACCAAAGGCTAATTTTATAATCATACTAAAGTCGATCTCATGAAAACCAACACAAAATTTCTAATCATTTCCTTCATTTTTATGCTCGTCGGGGCCGAGCTCCAAGCACAGTACGGTTATGGACGGGGTTACGGATACGGCAGTGGATATGGCTACGGATATGGAAGACAGCGCAGTGCTATACCCCAGGCCCAAGAAACACCAAAAGAACCTGAACCCAAAACAGCCGGACAGATAGTCGATGATGAAATGCCCGCGATTGCCGAGGCCATCGATTTGAACGAGTTTGAGACCGCCGTGATGAGTTCAATCTTAAAAAAATACATTCAAAAGCGAATCGAATTGCAGATTTTGGAGCTTCCACAGGATAAGATGCGCGAGGCACTCGAAAAAATAACGGAAGCCCAGACAGAAGAGCTTAAGGAAGGGCTTTCCGAAGAAAAGTATCTTGCCTTTGTCGACCTCCAAAAGAACGGTGTACAAAAGACCCAAAAGAAAAAGAAAAGGGATAAAAAGAAAAAAGCCAAGAAAAAGAAAAACAAGGAGCAATAGAAACCATACTGAATGAGAAAAACCCTTACCCTGTCACTTGTTCTATTTTGTTCGATAATCTATTCCCAAAGACGTCAGGGTGGGCGACCAGATCCCATAATTATTTCGGGTACCGTTGTGGACAAGGAAAACGGTGAGCCTCTTGAATATGCAACCTTGGTACTTCAAAGCATTCGGAATCCCGATAAGGTTACCGGGGGAATCACCAATGCTGACGGTAAGTTTAGCGTAGAGACTTTTCCGGGGAGATACAATGTTCGGGTCGAATATATCTCGTATCAGACCTATGAACTTCCCGAGCAGGCCTTTAGAAGCTCCACTGACCTTGGCACGATAGGTCTTACCGTAGATGTAGCGCAATTGGAGGGCGTAGAGGTCATTGCCGACAAAACTACGGTCGAAATACGGCTGGATAAAAAAATCTATAACGTGGGTAAAGACCTGACGGTAAGCGGTGGAACGGTAAGTGATGTTCTTGACAACGTTCCTTCGGTCTCTGTTGATGTTGAGGGAAACGTGCAGCTTCGGGGAAACGATGATGTACGTATTCTAATCGATGGAAAGCCATCGGCCATTACCGGCCTGAATTCTACCGAGGCCTTACAACAACTGCCAGCCGAATCGATAGAAAAAGTGGAGGTAATTACCTCCCCATCCGCACGATACGATGCAGAAGGGTCGGGGGGCATTATCAACATTATTTTGCGTCGAAGCAAACTCAAAGGCATGAACGGGGCCCTGACCGCCAATGTGGGACACCCAACACGTTATGGGCTAAACGGCAATCTAAACTACCGTACCGGCGACGTGAACATCTTTACCAATACCGGTTATAATTACCGTAACTCGCCAGGAAATATGTTCAACAGCACCAACTTTTTTAATCAAAATGGAGATTTTACCAACAGCATTACAGAGATAGGCGAACGTGAGCGGATAAGAAAAGGGATTAACACCAACCTCGGGATTGAATGGTATGTAAACGAGACGTCGTCCATTACACAGAGCATATTTATAAGAAATTCGGATAATTCAAGTGAAACCATCAATAATTTTTCACAACAGAATGCTGCCCTCAATCGTAGAAGTGGCTTTCGATTCGATGCCGAAACGGAAGACGACAAAACCTTTCAATATTCCTTCAACTTTGACAAGAAATTTGACGGGTCAGGTCATAAATTGACCTCTGCGTTTCAATATGAGACAAGTGAGGAAATCGAAGCGTCCCTAATTCAACAAAATGGTTTTGACAGTGAAAGGGTACGCACCGCTGAAGACCAGAGACGGGTTTTTCTTCAGGCCGATTACGTGCTTCCAATCGGCGAGAACAATCAGTTTGAATTAGGCTATAGAGGCGATTTCAATAGGCTCGAAACGGATTACGATGTTGTTTTTATACAGCCCACAATAGACGAGCTGGGCATTACAAACCCAAGCAATGTTCTCGATTTCAAAGAAACGATCAACGCATTTTATACACAATTCGGAAGCAAAATCAAAAAATTCTCCTACCTGGCGGGGCTGCGCTACGAAGCCACCCGATTGATCATTGACCAGGCAGAAAGCAATGATTTCAATAGAAACAATTTTGATGGTTTTTTTCCGACATTTAATCTCAATTACGAGTTTTCAGAAAAGCAAAGTCTTTCGTTTGGATATAATCGAAGATTGCGCAGGCCAAGGTCTTTTTTCTTGAATCCCTTTCCCTCAAGATCGAGTCCGACCAATTTATTTCAAGGGAATCCTAGCTTGACCCCCTCGTTTAGCAATCAAGTCGATTTGGGTTATCTCAATCGATTCGACAAACTGACCTTGAACACTTCGATATATTTTCAAAGAGCGACCGATGTCATTACCTTCATTACCGAAGATACCGGGGAAGATACTTTCTTCGATGGGCAACAAGTAAGTATTTTACGTAGAACACCGGTCAACTTGGCCAGGAACGATCGTTATGGATTTGAATTTACCACAAGTTATCGGCCCTCAAAAAAATGGAACCTTAATGGTAATTTCAATCTGTTCAATCTTATCACAAGAGGGGATTTTAACGGCCAAAACTTCGATGCCGAAAATCTGAGCTGGTTTGCTCGGCTCAACAATAAGATCACGCTCTTCGATGCCATTGATTGGCAGACCCGTCTTTTCTATCGAGGCCCCAGGGAAAATGCACAATCAAGAAGTAAAGGCATAGCTTCCCTTAGCCTGGCATTCAGCAAAGATTTTTTCGAAGAGAAAGCCTCCCTGGCGCTTAGTGTTCGAGATGTCTTCAACAGCAGCAAACGCATAACGGAGACCTCAACACCATTTTTTGAAAGTGACAGTGAATTCCAATTCAGGGTCAGATCGATCAACCTATCGTTTACGTATCGCTTCAACCAAAAGAAAAAACGTGGTGGTGAAAGGAGTAGGGATGACGATGACGGAGAATTTGAAGAGTAAAAAGAACCCTTGCCACCAAAGAAAAAAGGAGCCTGTCGGCTCCATTATTTATTCTTCCAAGCGTTGGGCCCTTCTGGCCTCGCGTTTTTCTTTCCACATTTCCATTAGATTGCCCCCCAACCAATAGGGCACCACAAACAACAACAAAAAAATCATCAGCCAAAAGCCAATGGTCAAGATGGTCAAAAACAATAAAAAACCTAAATATTGATCGAATTCGAACATATGTCTGTCATTTGTTGTACAAAGATACCATAAACTCATTATTTTTTGCAAGCATTACCATCTATAAATTTTCAAAACGCTTCATCCAATTTCTGCGCTCTTCACTTTCGTAGTATTCCTTTGAGCGCACGGGCGGTACATGGTGTTCCTGTAGAGGCAGCAATGATACTTCAGGCAACGCTTCGGGGTCTTTGGGCAGATAGGCGCCCAACTGGTCCTTGATTTTAAAGAAAGCTTCGCGGCTGGCCAAATTGCGCCATTCGTTCGGGTCTTCCGATAAATCATATAGCTCTTCCGTATCGTCAACATACTTGATGTAATGCCAGTTCTTATAACGTACCGAATAATCGGCCTGGTCATAAGTTGTTACGATCGGCCTTTCCATCGACATTTTTTCACTTCCCAAATAAGGCACAAGGCTCTTTCCATCCAAATCCTGATTTTCCGGTAGTCCGGCCAAATCCAGTAAGGTCGGATAAATATCGAGCAAAGATGTCGGCTCATCAATATTCTTTCCAGATTGGAAACCGTTTGGTAAAGACCCTAAACCTTTCGGTGCCCTGATCATCATAACCGTTCGAATTACATTTTCCCAAAGGGCAAACTTGCGCCAATGCATTTTCTCGCCCAATTGCCAACCATGGTCGGACCAAAGCACCACAATGGTATTTTCGGCATGCGGACTTTTCTTCAATTGTTCCAGTAATCTGCCCAACATGGCATCGGCAAAGGCCATGGATGCCAAATATCCTTGAACCGCTTCTTTCCATTTGTTCGCTTCGACCACATGTCTATGGTAATTTCCTCCGCGGGCCATCAGTTCCTTAGCCCGAGTGCCCAAGTCGTCTACATCATGTTGCATTATTTCGGGTAATTTGACATCCTTCAAGGGAAACATATCGAAATACTTCTTTGGCACATACCATGGCACATGGGGCCGATAAATACCGCAGGCAAGAAAAAAAGGCTTGTCGTGTTCTTTGTTCAATTGCCTTGAGATGTAATCCACACTTTGAAAATCAGCGGTCTGTTCATCTTCAAAAGGCAGCTCGTACCAATCGAACATTTTGTACATATATTTGAATTCGGGCATATTCATTGGTGCCCCCTCGGGTATATATTCTTTGGGCATGTTCTGTTCTTGCGATGGATAATAGTCGTGCCAGGTTCGAGGCGCAATATGCCCATAATGATAAATTTTTCCAGCTCCAGCGGAATAGTACCCATGTTCTTTAAAATACTCTCCGAGGGTAATTGCATTTTCCAACTTTGGCACTTTCCGCCAATCTTGATAATTCGAATACATGCCAGAATTGTAGGTATGTATTCCAGTCATGACAGACGCCCGCGAAGGGGCGCAACCCGGACTCGTACAATAATTCTTTCTGAAATTCACGGCTGTGGCCGCAAATGCATCAATATTTGGGGTTTTGGCCTGTGGATGACCCCCAAGTGGAGTGATCCAATCGTTTAAATCATCGATCGCAATAAAGAGTACGTTTGGCTTTTCCTGTTCAGATTTAGATACTTCCCCGTTATTTTTTGAACCACCTTCCCTGCATGAAAGGAGCAAAACGCATAGAAGGATGACCGTTGAAAAAAGCACCGATTTCGTAATGCGCCCATGAAAAAGCCCGATATCACCCAAATGCCGCATTTGCCTGATTTTAAATTCATTCTAAAAATAGAAAAATTCCATTTCCTTGCCTTTGGTCAATTGCCCATGATAAAAAAAGATTTTTGTTTGAACCTGTTTCGTAACTAAGCGACCGTGACGTAAATTTGTAATATCAAAGACAGTCCCTATGGAATATCGTATAGAAAAAGATACAATGGGCGAAGTAAAAGTGCCCTCGGATAAATACTGGGGAGCACAAACCGAGCGCTCCAGAAATAATTTCAAAATAGGCCCGGCGGCATCCATGCCCATTGATGTGGTATACGGATTTGCCTATCTCAAGAAGGCGGCCGCCCATACGAACTGTGAATTGGGGGTGTTGTCCACAGAAAAAAGAGATTTGATATCCCAAGTTTGTGATGAAATTCTTGAGGGAAAACACGATGATCAGTTTCCCTTGGTCATTTGGCAAACGGGTTCTGGCACACAGAGCAATATGAATTTGAATGAAGTCATTGCCAATCGTGCCCATGAAATTGCCGGAAAGAAAATTGGGGAAGGTGAAAAGACCATCCAGCCGAACGACGACGTAAATAAATCACAGTCTTCGAACGATACTTTTCCGACCGGAATGCACATTGCGGCCTATAAAAAAATCGTAGAGGTCACGCTACCCGGCGTGAAACAATTGCGGGATACTTTGTCCAAAAAGTCCCAAGCCTTCAAAGACGTAGTCAAAATTGGTCGTACCCATCTGATGGACGCCACTCCCCTAACCCTAGGGCAAGAATTCTCGGGCTATGCTTCGCAATTGGAACATGGGATCAAGGCTTTGGAAAACACGCTAGAGCACTTGAGCGAACTCGCCTTGGGGGGAACCGCAGTAGGTACTGGCCTCAATACGCCAAAAGGTTACGATGTACTGGTCGCAAAGTATATTGCCAATTTCACGGGACTGCCCTTTAAGACCGCCGAAAACAAATTCGAGGCCTTGGCCTCGCACGACGCCATTGTGGAAAGCCATGGAGCCCTAAAACAGCTGGCAGTGTCTTTGAACAAAATTGCAAACGATATTCGAATGATGGCCTCGGGACCGCGGTCGGGTATCGGGGAAATCATCATTCCGGCCAACGAGCCTGGTAGTTCGATTATGCCAGGGAAGGTAAATCCGACCCAATGCGAGGCCCTGACCATGGTCTGCGCCCAAGTTATGGGCAATGATGTTGCCGTTTCCATTGGGGGAACCCAGGGTCACTATGAATTGAACGTCTTTAAGCCGATGATGGCAGCGAATATTTTACAGTCGGCTCAGCTAATTGGCGATGCCTGTGTGAGTTTCGATGTCAATTGTGCGGTAGGAATCGAACCCAATCACGAAGTCATCAAAGAGCTGTTGAACAATTCGTTGATGTTGGTCACGGCATTAAATACCAAAATAGGTTACTACAAGGCGGCGGAAATTGCTAATACCGCCCATAAAAATGGTACTACGCTTAGGGAAGAGGCAATCAACCTTGGTCACGTAACAGCCGAGGAATATGATCAGTGGGTCAAGCCCGAGGATATGGTCGGCGGGCTAAAGTAAACGAAAAAAGGAGAGATACGAAAAAAGGGACAATCCCTCGAGATTGTCCCTTTTTATATAGTAAATAATGGATAGTGTTTCCTTACTTCAAGGTGAACTTTGAAGTTCCCAATAATTTCAACCCATCGTCGTATAGATTGACCATATAATTTCCTTTCTGGAAATCTCCAGCAGGCTTATTGATATAATCACAAACATCCAATGAATTATTTTCATAATAGAAGCTTGTACCTTTGCTGTACGTAATCGAGCCACCATTATCATTTGTCTTCGAGTAGCTCTCCCCCATCACGTTTCCTTGTGGATCCAACACCTCGATAAAGAACTCTCTGTCCCCGGCTTGCGCGATTACGTTATCGGCAACGGTAAAACAGATTTTGAACTTATCGGTTCTTTTGGCCCTTGAAGTGGAGACCAATTTACCACTGCTTCTTTCTTTGACCGCATCCACGTTGATTTTAGATAGATTCAAGGCAGAACCTCTTTCAACAACATCGGCCAATTGCGTATTTTGAACTACCAATGAATCATTGAAAACAGTTTGTTTTTCCAACTCTACATAAGTACTGTCACGCTGCATAGCAATCAACGTATTCGATTTTTGAAGCGAATCTACTTGCTTCAAAAGTTGCTCGCGCTCAGCTTTCAAAACACTTACTTGCCTTCTGTATCTCGATAAGGTCGAAATATCGGCCTTCATTGTTTTTACAGAGTCAATATACTTTGCAATGTTGTCGCGTGCAGTTACCAACTCCTCATTAGTGGCATTGCTCTCCAAAATTGCCTTGTCATATTCCGATTTAAGACTATTCAAATCTTCGACCACCAATTGCTTTTCCTGCGTCAAAGCGGCGGTAGTCTTCTTCTTGTCTTGGTAGAGGCTTACGGTATAGATGATAGTCCCCAAAAGAACTACGCCCAGCAAACCTGCCAAAACTTTCAATCCATTATTATTCTTTGTTTCAGTCATAACGTAAAAATTAGTTTTTTACAATTAATATATTTTGTTTGTATCAGTCTATATACGGTTCAATGTTCATATTGGATTTTTTGGATGGTAAATTATTTTTACAGTTGTTTTGAATAAAGAAAAGGATGTTTTACCTTTAAAGGTTACTCTCGTCTATGCCCAATAATCTCCATATTATACCCTTCAAACCCCAGTATTCAAGGCATTTTCGCGATTTGAACCTGGCATGGCTCGAAAAATATTTTCACGTTGAAAAGAAGGACGCCGAACTGCTCGAAGAAAGCGAAAAAAATATTATTCAGGAAGGAGGATATATTTTTTTCGCGGAATACAATGCGGAAATAGTCGGATGCTTCTCTTTCATCAAACTGGCGAAAAAAAGCTATGAACTGGGCAAAATGGCGGTAGACCCCAGATATCAAGGACTCAGCATTGGACAGCAAATGATGACATTCGCCATAGATTACGCCAAAAAGCACGGTTGGGACAAAATTACGCTCTATTCGAGCACAAAATTGGACGCTGCCCTGCATGTTTATCGAAAGTTTGGATTTCAGGAAGTCGAGCTGGAGCCCGACTCCCCTTATACAAGAAGCGATATTAAAATGGAATTAAACCTTTAGGCCATGAAACGTTATATTTCAATACTATTTATCGGAATCATTTTGTATGGATGTAAGGAAAAAACCAAAACATCTCCCATTTTGGATTCAGCGCCTAAATACGGGCAAGAAAAAGCAACTCCAAAAAAAGTATTTGCCCCAAGAGATGATGATTCGATAAAAATTATGCCCGTCGAACACGCCACAGCGGTCTTGGAATGGGGTGTAATCACCGTGTATGTAGATCCGGTAGGCGGTTCAGAGGCATTTGCTGACCATAAACAGCCCGATTTAATATTGATAACCGATATTCACGGTGACCACCTAAGCGTTGAAACCTTACAGGCCTTGAATACGTCCAAGGCCAAAATCGTGGTTCCGAAAGCCGTGGCCTATAAAATACCCGAAGAATTCACACCCCAGCTTGATATTTTGAACAATGGCGAGTCAAAAGAGCGTTATGGAATTAACATCGAGGCCGTGCCCATGTACAATTTGAGGAAAGAAGCCCTAAAATTCCACGAAAAAGGTCGAGGTAACGGTTATGTATTGACGATGGGCGATCAAAGGCTCTATTTTTCGGGCGACACAGAAGATATTCTTGAAATGAGGGCTCTAAAAAATATCGACATGGCCTTTATTTGTATGAATCTGCCTTACACGATGACCGTGGAAAGTGCGGCGGATGCCGTATTGGAGTTCAAGCCGAAGCGAGTCTATCCCTATCACTACAGGGGCAGACCTGATATCGGCGATGTAACAAAATTCAAGGAACTGGTGAATTCTGGGAATCCTGATATTGAGGTAATCCAATTGGATTGGTACCCCAAAGATGATTTTTAAGGAATAAAGTATTTGTAAGGTTTTAAAACCTCCCGGATTTAGGTGTATCTATCTGATCAACTTCTTATACTTGATTCGTTTCGGCATGATATCCGCCCCCAAGCGCTTTTTACGATTCTCTTCGTAGTCTGAGAATGAGCCTTCAAAGAAATAAACTTGGGAATCGCCCTCAAAGGCCAAAATATGGGTACAGATTCGATCGAGGAACCAACGGTCGTGCGAGATGACCACGGCGCAACCCGCAAAATTTTCAAGCCCTTCTTCCAATGCACGTAAAGTATTGACGTCCAAATCATTGGTCGGCTCATCCAGTAAAAGAACATTTCCTTCTTCCTTGAGGGTCATGGCCAAATGAAGCCGGTTGCGTTCACCCCCGGAAAGCATGTTGACCTTCTTATTTTGTTCACTTCCCGAAAAATTGAAACGACTTAAGTACGCCCGCGAATTCACCTCGCGCCCGCCCATCATGACCAATTCTTGTTCATCGCTAAAATTTTGCCAGATCGTTTTGTCGGAGTCTATATTTGAATGACTCTGATCCACATAGGCGATCTTGGCAGTATTACCCACTTCGAAACTGCCTGAATCGGGAGTCTCCTCGCCCATAATCATTCTAAAAATCGTTGTCTTACCGGCTCCATTTGGCCCTATGATACCAACTATTCCTGCTTGTGGCAATTTAAAGTTTAGGTCTTCGTACAACAATTTATCGCCATAGGCTTTACTCACTCCTTTTGCTTCGATAACATTGGTTCCCAATCGGGGACCATTCGGTATGTAAATCTCCAGCTTTGCATCCAGTTGCTTTTGGTCTTGGCTCAATAATTTATCGTAATTCTTCAAACGGGCCTTTTGTTTCGTCTGCCTGCCTTTGGCGCCCTGGCGTACCCATTCCAATTCACGTTCCAAGGTTTTTTGCCTTTTTGATGCCGTTTTACTTTCCTGGGCAAGCCGCTTTGATTTTTGATCGAGCCAACTCGAATAATTTCCTTTCCACGGAATGCCTTCACCCCTGTCCAACTCGAGAATCCATCCGGCGACATTATCCAAGAAATATCGGTCGTGGGTTACCGCTATGACGGTGCCCTTGTAACTTGCCAAATGATGTTCCAACCAATGCACCGATTCGGCATCCAAGTGGTTCGTGGGCTCATCGAGCAACAAAATTTCGGGTTCTTGCAAAAGCAATCTGCAAAGTGCAACGCGCCTTCTTTCACCACCGGAGAGCACACTTATTTTTTTATCTCCTTCAGGCGTACGCAAAGCGTCCATGGCAATTTCCAATTTGGTATCCAATTCCCATGCGTTCGATGCGTCTATTTTATCTTGGAGCACTGCCTGCTTGTCCATCAACTTTTGCATCTTGTCGGCGTCCTCATATACCTCGGGCAGGGCGAACATATCGTTTATCTTGTTGTACTCATCCAAAATTGCGACTGTTTCACCAACGCCTTCCTTAACAATTTCCAAAACCGTCTTATCATCGTCCAGCTGGGGTTCTTGCTCAAGATAACCCACTTTGTATCCGGGAGAAAAAACGACATCGCCCTGGTAATTTTTATCAACACCGGCAATTATTTTCAACAGGGTCGATTTACCGGAGCCGTTCAGACCCAGTATTCCGATTTTAGCCCCGTAAAAAAAGCTCAAATAGATATTTTTAAGTACCGGTGTATTTGCATTTTTAAAGGTCTTGGTGACCCCCGACATGGAAAAGATGACTTTCTTATCGTCTGACATTTTCTAAATTATTGGGTTATTGAATGGTTATTCGAGGTTAATGTCCGCATGCAGATCAATCAAGCTTTGGGTTCCAGGTTTCTATTGTTTCAGGTGATTCCATTAGTAGGCTTGAAACCGAAAACATGAAACTACAAACAACTAAACCCGTCCCTTTAGGGCATTGAACACCCAAGCAATGGCAAAGAAACCGATACCAACAGATGCGAAGCCCCAACCGGCAACCTCGTCATATCGAAATGCGCCCAGGGCAATCAATGCCAGGCCTACTATGATCATTATAAAGGTAGCCCAGGCCAGTACGGTATTCTTGTTCATTCCCATAGTATGGTTCAGTTTAGCGTGAATTTCAAATATCGCAAAAATTGGGGACATTCTTTAACCCATCCTATCAAATATCAGTCTTCAAAAGGAAATGTTATTCCCGCCTTTTTACGAACGGCATCCAATAATCCGATAAGGTCCAAACTGTTTTGGTGCGACCATAGGTCGCTTTCGATTTTACCGGCCTTCACGCATCGATTTACCTCCATAATCTCATGGGCATAACCGAACCCTGTAGATGGAAGTTCATAATGATGTGCCTCACCGTCTTTTACCAAGGAATAGCCTTGCGCCTCGTGCCATCGCGGGTCTAAATATAGTGAACCCTTGCTTCCGGATATCTCGGCCTTCATTTCCGAATTTGAGGTGTTGCCACTATAAAGAACGGCTTGCGCATCCGGATAATCGAAAATCATGGAGGTCTGTATTTCTACCCCGGTCTTATGGAATTTGGAAACTGCAAATATTTCCTGGGGGACACCTAGAAACAAATAGGCCAAAAAAACAGGGTATATACCAATATCGAGCAGGGAACCTCCGGCCAAATTCGGGTTCAATATCCTACCTCTTTCCGGTCTATCCAAAGCGTAAAAGGCAAAATCCGCATTGATATAGCTCAGTTTACCGATTTCGTTTCGTTCCACAAGCTCCTTAACCCTTCTAATCGATGGGATGAACCTACTCCACAGCGCTTCCATAAAGAATACCCCTTTGACTTTGGCAGCGTTGACCACTTTTTTGACTTCTGAAGTATTTACCCCCGCGGGCTTCTCGCAAAGTACATGTATTCCGTTTTCAATTGCCGACATGGCCAGCTCGGTGTGATGCGTATGCGGGGTCGCAATATAGACCACGTCAATTTGGTCACTTTCAAAAAGTTCTTTATAACTGCCATAAACGTGGGCAGCGTTGTATTGTTCCGCGAATGCATCCGCCCTTTGTATACTTCTAGAGCCTACCGCCGTGAGACTGCCATCATCGACCAGTTGTAAGTCTTGGGCGAATTTATGGGCTATCTTTCCCGGGCCGGCCACTCCCCATCGAATTTTGTCTTTCATATACCATGGTCTTTGACGCTAAAAGTAATCATTTTAACTCCTTATCTTTATCGTCGATTTAATTCACAACACATGGATATCGACTTCAATAAAAACGAAGACCATAACAAACTCTTACTGTCGACCCTCAAAAAACGCCTGGCCGAAGTCAAGCTCGGTGGAGGCAAATCTCGCTTGGAAAAGCACCGGGCCAAAGGCAAAATGACGGCGCGGGAGCGAATTGATTATCTATTGGGCGCTAATAAGGGTATTGAAATTGGGGCATTTGCCGGTGAAGGCATGTATGAAGAACATGGTGGTTGTCCTTCAGGAGGGGTCGTTGTCAAAATTGGCCATATACAGGGCAAACAATGTGTGGTGGTCGCCAACGACGCAACCGTAAAAGCAGGGGCCTGGTTCCCCATAACGGCCAAAAAAAACCTAAGGGCCCAAGAAATTGCCATAGAAAACCGTTTACCCATTATCTATTTGGTCGATAGTGCGGGAGTGTATCTGCCTATGCAGGACGAAATTTTTCCCGACAAGGAACATTTCGGCCGCATATTTAGAAACAACGCAATCATGAGCAGTATGGGTATCACCCAAATTGCCGCCGTGATGGGCAGCTGTGTTGCTGGCGGGGCCTATTTGCCCATTATGAGCGACGAAGCCTTGATCGTTGACAAAACCGGAAGTATCTTCCTTGCAGGAAGCTATTTGGTCAAGGCCGCCATAGGAGAAAATATCGATAACGAAACCCTCGGTGGCGCGACCACTCATTGCGAGATTAGCGGGGTAACGGATTACAAGGCCAAAGATGACCAAGATGCATTGGATACCATAAAATCTATTGTCGATAAAATCGGTGAATTTGAAAAGGCCGGATTCGACCGTTCAAAGCCAAAAAAACCGGCGGATAATCCTGAGGACTTATTCGGGTTACTACCGAGCTCGCGGAGTGAACAGTACGACATGTTGGAAATTATAAAAAGACTGGTCGATGATTCCGATTTCAAACAATACAAAGAGGGGTATGGTAAAACCATTCTTACGGGATATGCCCGCATTGATGGCTGGGCTGTCGGTATTGTGGCCAACCAGCGAAAAGTCGTTAAGACAAAGAAGGGTGAAATGCAATTTGGCGGGGTCATCTATTCAGATTCGGCCGATAAGGCCACACGCTTCATTGCGAATTGCAATCAAAAGAAAATCCCGCTTGTTTTTCTACAGGATGTCACCGGATTTATGGTAGGCAGCAAAAGTGAGCACGGGGGCATTATCAAGGATGGAGCGAAAATGGTCAATGCGGTAAGCAATTCGGTGGTGCCAAAGTTTACCATTGTTATCGGAAACAGCTATGGCGCCGGAAATTATGCCATGTGCGGTAAGGCCTACGACCCCCGATTGATCGTCGCATGGCCTAGTGCCGAACTAGCGGTAATGAGCGGAAATTCAGCGGCCAAGGTATTGCTGCAAATTGAAACAGCTTCGTTAAAAAAGAAAGGCGAAAAAATAACTCCCGAGAAAGAAAAGGAACTTTTTGAAAAAATCAAATCGCGATACGATAATCAAATTTCTCCCTATTACGCCGCGGCCCGAATTTGGACGGATGCCATTATCGATCCATTGGACACCCGCACATGGATTTCAATGGGTATTGAGGCCGCGAACCATGCCCCAATCGAAAAACAATTCAATTTGGGCGTTTTGCAGGTCTAGGGCGCAATAAATTTTTCCTGGGTGAAAACAGAAAGTAATTTCAGGCGTACATCTTCCTCGTAAAGCTTAAAAACCTTCGATTGCTTTGATTGCGTAGGTAAGCCATAATCGAAGAAAGCGGTCACTTTTAAATAGGTAGGAGCTTCGGATTGATCGCCAAAGTATTCGCAGTGGATTTGCCACTCCCCTTTGAAGTCTTGATCCAAAAAGAACTGTTTGCTAAGGTAGCCTTTTGTCCTTTCGATACTATCGGCCGAGGGCGCTTCCCATTCATCGTAATAATCATCGGGGCTCACAACTCGAAGCTTTAGGTCAGCGTTGGGCCGGTTCCATTCGAAAAGCAATCTCACATTTTGATCGACAAGATTATCCTCAGGCCGTAAGACAGTGTCAATCTCAAACTGGCTCTCATGAAGTCGAAGAATATTGTCTGATTCTGTGGTCATCAAAAAGTCCGCACCATATTTATCGTATGCCAAAGTATCCAAAGTTTTGACCGCAGTCTCGAAACGGGCATAATAACTCAAAGCTCTTTGAAAACGATTTACCTCGTTATAGGCATTGGCCACATTGCGATATGACTGTGCCTCCCTTGATTTAATTCTTAAGATTTTCAAATAGATCTCCAGGGCCTTTTCGTTCTGCCCTATTTCTTCATAGCGATAGGCCAGAGCCCGTAAGGCTACGGCATCATCAGAAAATCTAGTTTTTAAATCCTCCAGAACCTCCTGTGCCTTCCTTTCATTGCCCCATTTGTTTCTAAAGTACTCGGACATGTCGAGGAAATAGTAATATTTGCCTTCAAACCGTTTTTGCTGTTCCGAAAAAAGATCAAGGGCCTTTTTTTCGGACTGCAAGGCCTTGTACTCATCAATATAATTTGGTGTAATGACCTTGAATCTCCTCTTTTCGATGACTTGGCCGACCAGGCTATCCATCAAATCGGCATTGTCGTAAACACGTTCGACGCCCAATTCGTCAACGCGTGTTTTTTCTTTGGTATTGATAATGATTACACCTCCAACCCCCGCATTACCATACCTTATAATAGCGCCATTTCTTTTCATGACCGCTATTCTATCTATTTCCGCGGGTACAATCCA
Organism: Aurantibacter sp.; assembly: GCA_965215845.1. Taxonomy (GTDB): domain Bacteria; phylum Bacteroidota; class Bacteroidia; order Flavobacteriales; family Flavobacteriaceae; genus Aurantibacter_A. The sequence continues at coordinate 22,052 of CBDCEL010000003.1, read as the reverse complement.
TGTCGGGGCCTGTTCATAAATAAAGCCGTCGACATCGAAAATTGCCGGGGGAGGATTAAGAATACCCGCATTTGGGAAATATACAGAGATGGGAAAAGTATCCCTAAAGACTCTCATATTAGGAAAATGCGAGCGTAAGGACGTCAAAAAATCATGGCCCGTAGGGAGTATTTCGCTCCCATCAATGATTCGCATGGAATGCGAAGCCCTGTCCTTATCGAGAATACCCCAAGACGTCTTTATCAAGTTTTTATTCGTGGGATATTCGGCCAATAGCTCTTTTTGGGTGAAGGGTCTTTTTCTTTTGACCACAACTTCATCAAGCTCTTGCACCTCGGGGGACATTTTTAAATTGTAAACATTGTTTTCTGCGTCAATGGTTACCTCCACCGCTTGTAACCCCACATAACTGAAAACCAATACGCTGCCTACTGAAGCTTCGATTTCATAAGTTCCCTTGGCATTGGTCAATACCCCTTTTGAAATATTCTTGACCCGGATGTTTACATTTTTAAGGGGCTTACCTTCAGTAGTAACTTTGCCTCTGATTCGTCGTATGGCTTCCTGGGCATCCAAAGAAATGATGGAGGCCATAAGAAATATCAAAAACAAAGAACTCTTCATCGGACTAATCCTTAATTTACTTGATTCATATCTTCTATTTAATTTTAGCAACCGTCACTCCTTCTAATTCATAAGTCTTAGGCTGCATCGTACTATTTTAGACGCGCATAACGTCTTCAATTCGAATTCTGATTGTATTGTAAATATACACTCATTTCGTATTTCAGTATTTATAGAATACTATCCGTAATATGAAGTTCAGGCATATTCGGGCTGTAACTGACTAATTACCAAGACATTTTTTATGAGCAAAGAAACATATGAAACTATTCTCGAAATTTTTTGAATCACCTGAATGTTCAACCAAAAATGGGACAAGAAAAAACGAGATTATATAATATTGACTTCAATATAATTACCATCAATGCTCCTTTAACTTGTAATTAAAAAAGCCACAATAAACATACCAATTCCAAATATTGAAACTACAGCTTAGAGTCACCATAGTTCGTCTTAATAATACGCGTAGGGAATTTGAAATGGAATCAAGGCGGCAAAGCATGCCCCAATCGAAAAACAATTCAATTTGGGCGTTTTACTGCTCTAGGGCGCAATAAATTTTTCCTGGGTGAAAACAGAAAGTAATTTCAGGCGTACATCTTCCTCGTAAAGCTTAAAAACCTTCGATTGCTTTGATTGGGTAGGTAAGCCGTAATCGAAGAAAGCGGTCACTTTCAAATAGGTAGGAGCTTCCGATTGATCGCCAAAGTATTCACAATGGATTTGCCACTCCCCTTTGAAGTCTTGATCTAAAAAGAACTGTTTGCTAAGGTAGCCTTTTGTCCTTTCGATACTATCGGCCGAGGGCGCTTCCCATTCATCGTAATAATCATCGGGGCTCACAACTCGAAGCGTTAGGTCAGCGTTGGGCCGGTTCCATTCGAAAAGCAATCTCACATTTTGGTCGACAAGGGTTTCATTATTCCGCAAATTGGACTCTACGGCGAGCTCATTTTCTTGCAGCCGAAGAATATTATCGGATTCGATGGTCATCAAAAAGTCGACCCCAAATTTGTCATAGGCCAAGGTGTCCAAGGTTTTGACCGCCGTCTCGAAACGGGCATAATAACTCAATGCCTTTTGAAAACGATTCACCTCGTTATATGCATTGGCAACATCACGATATGACTGGGCTTCCCTTGATTTTGTCTTCAAGATTTGTAGATATACTTCCAGGGCCTTTTCGTTCTGCCCTATTTCTTCATAGCGATAGGCCAGAGCCCGTAAGGCTACGGCATCATCAGAAAATCTTGTTTTTACATCTTCAAGTATCTCCTGTGCCTTCCCTTCATTGCCCCATTTGTTTTTAAAGTAATTCGACATGTCAAGCAAATAGTAATATTTGCCTTCAAACCGTTTTTGCTGTTCCGCAAAAAGGTCAAGGGCCTTTCTTTCTGATTTCAGGGCCTTGTACTCGCCAATATAGGTTGGTGTTATCGATTTAAACCTCCTCTTTTCGATGACTTGGCCGACCAGGCTATCCATCAAATCGGCATTATCATAAACGCGTTCGACACCCAATTCGTCAACGCGGGTTTTTTCTTTGGTATTGATGATGATTACCCCTCCAGCACCGGCAGGTCCATATCTTATAAAGGCGCCATTTCTTTTCATGACCGCTATTCTATCTATTTCCGCGGGAACAATCCAAGTCGGGGCCTGCTCAAAAACAAAGCCATCGACATCGAAAATAGCTGGAGATGGTGGGTTATTGTTATCACTCCTACCCCACTGTTGTAGGTAAACCTGTGGTGGAGTGGTATCCCTATGGATGATCATATTCGGAAAATGTGCCCGTAAAGAGGTCAAAAAATCATAACCCGTTGGGAGTATTTCGCTACCGTCGACGATACGCATGGAAGATGAGGAGCGATCCTTGTCCATAATTCCCCAAGAGGTTTTGATCAGGCTTTTATTAAAGGGGTATTCGGCCAACAGCTCTTTTTGGGTAAAGGGTCTCTTTCTTTTGACTACAACTTCATCAAGCTCTTGTACATCGGGAGACATTTTTATATTGTAAATATTGTTTTCCTCATCAATGGTCACCTCTACCGCTTGTAACCCGACATAACTGAAAACCAAAATACTGCCTACCGAAGCTTCGATTTCATAAGTTCCCTTGGCATCGGTCAATACCCCTTTTGCTATGTTCTTGACCCTGATGTTTACATTTTTAAGGGGCTTACCATCCGCCGTAACTTTACCCCGTATTTGACGTATCACCTCTTGGGCCTCCAAAGGGCTCAAAGTCATAATAATAAATAGTAACAGTAAATAGTTCTTCATCCCGTGAATCCTAAATTTCCCAAAGACAATACAGCACGCCTACCACTATCTTGATACATAGTAACACGCATATAGACATGGTTGCCATCGCTTATAATTCGAATATACCCTTTCCATCCAGCAATTAAAATAAGACTTCTTTGGGTGTATTCAGGGCAAAAAGCTTCTGGTTTACATTTTTAACCCCTAGGCGAAAAGTTTTGACTTCCTTCCTTTGGGTGGCAAGTCCATAATCATGATAGATGGTCACCTTCAAATAGGATGGGGTGAGCTGTTTGTTTCCCAAATATTTGATGTTGACCTTCCAATCCCCTCCCAACGAATGGTCGATAAAGTATTCCGACATGGAGTACCCAAGATTTTTTTCATCGGCAATAACTGCGGCATTTTCATTAATGGTATGGCTCCATTTGTGAAAGTTACTCGGCGGACTTACAAATTGTAGTTCAAACTCGGCTTCGCTGTCGTTCCATTCAAATACCAGTCTTTTGCCCCTAATATTTTCTTTAAACGTCAATTTCTTATCACTCTTCGACGGCAAAACCCTCTTGCCATGGAGAGTGACCAGATTGTTCAATTCCCTTGCAAGTGTCAGATTCAGCTTCCCTGTCGATTTTGGAAAAAACCCTTCTTTCGTTAGATAATCGTATCTAAGCAACAAAAGGGCGGACTTTGAAAAATTGCCCAAATCTTCATAGCTCTTGGCCAAATCAAAATACGATTGGGTGTAATTCGGCCTCAGCAAAAATATTTTCTTATAGACATCGTTCGCTTTTTTGTATTTTTTATTTGCCTGATACAGATATGCCAAGGCCTTAAGTGCAACGGGGTTAGACTCAAAAACGCCCCAATTGTCATTCAAAATCATTTCCGCAAACGATTGATCGTTCAAATCAACAAAAAAATGCGCATAGGAATCCAGCACGAAAGAATAAGAACTTTTGTAAATCGACTCATGCTTTCGATAAATCGTTTTTGCATGTTCGGTACTTTCCGCACTTAAAAGCTCCCTAAGATAAAATGCCTGATTCTCCTCTATTTCCTCAGGAGATAAGGCATCATTAGAATAAATATTGTCTCTTCTTTTGGCATAATCATAGATCTCTCCGGATTCCTCTCCTAAGGAGGCGTACTTTTGACGTTTGGTATTTATGATTATCATTCCGCCTTTTCCAATTTCCCCATATTTGGTCACCGCACCCAAACTGGGCAAAACCATTATTCTATCAATATTCTGGATATCAAGAAAATTGGGCATGTCTCTCATAACCATACCATCAACATCGTAGCCCGCCGGATGACGCGAGTGCATGCCATTACCGCCCCTGAGGTATATCTCCCCGATATTCGAACCAAAAACCCCTCCCCTAATAACGCCATGAAGCCTACCTCGAAGAGCCTGACCGAAATTCACGGCACCGATATCCAATACATCCCCATCGATTACGGTACTTGCGAAATTGATAGACGCTTGCTCCAATACCCCATAGGCCGTTCTGACGATGCCCTTGTTTTTCACATACTTGACAGGGGCTTCACGCGCTTTTTGGTCCCTCAAATCGGAAACGGTCACTCCACTTAACTCATAAGCCTTGGGTCTCATTTCAATGTTCAAGAACCGGGTTACGTCTTCCGTTTTTATCCGAACCGTATCTCGCCCCAAATAACCGAATACGAGAACATCGCCCTCATCTGCAACGACCTCGTACCTACCTTTGTCATTGGTCTGTGTCAAAGTTGATTGTTGCTCATTCAGTATTGAAACTCCATTCAAGGGAATCTTTCCATCCGTAATCCTACCAGAAATTGTTCTAAGTGAGTTCTGCCCATAGGCAGTGCAGAGCAATGTGGAGAAAATTATAATAAAAAAAAGTTGTTTAAGGTGTAATTTCATAGCATATCTTATTATCGGTCAATCAGTTGACACCAAAAATATACCTAAAAAATTACTTGTAACAAATGCAACTACACTTAAAAAAAATATAAATTTTAATTGCCCTGATGTCCTTTTGGCCTAGGAATCAAAAGTAAGTCTGTCTGTCGACCGTTGACATAACGAAAGCCATTTTCACCATAAAAACCGGCCTCTTCGAGCATGATTCGGATGTCTCTTTTCCATTCGGGAATGGTCACTGTAGTGTTCAACTCAATGGCATAGACCGTGTTCGGGTTTAACGGATATTTAGCGCCATCGTCTTTCATTACCCCATCTTGTGCATCCCACATGCCAATGGTGGTACCGGCGGAATGCCCATACAATCCCAGGGGGTGTGTATAAATGGATGGTCGCAATCCAACCGCTTTAGCCTCTTGTAGCGACTTGGCCAAAATTTCATTTCCCGTGCGGCCTTTGACCATATTTTTGGTGAGAAAATCCTGTACCCTGTTTCCATCCTTTAGAGCATCGACCAAAAACTTGGGAGGCTGAATTTCCTCGGGCTTTAAGACATAGGCCAATTCTTGGCAATCGGTGTTCAACCGCAAATAAGTAATTCCGAAATCGCAGTGCAGTAGGTCTCCGGGCAAAATGACCATATCATCGGGGCGGCCTGAAAAGGAATATAGATGGCCCACCAATTCTTCACTGGTGCGTTGCACATCGACTGTTGGGTGAAACCAGGTTTCCAATCCCAGATCCGTTACTCGTTGTCGCATCCACCATTCAACTTCAGTGGTAGTGGTAATTCCGGGCGTTATCACCTTTTCCGAAAAAGCCTCGGCAATAATATCATGGGTAATATCGACCAATTGATCATAAATGACCATTTCCCGTTCGGTGCGTGTTTCGATCCAACGAACGGCCAACTGTTCGGCCGAGACCACCCTCTCATGATATTTTTTTGGAAGGTTTTGCATGAACTCCTCATGGTCTGTCTTATCCAGTCCATCGGCAATATTGTGGTCTTTGGAAAAGTTCAATCCAATTTTAGCTGGATTACGTTCTTCAATAAGCTGCATCAATCTTTTCCATTGATTCGGTTCCTTATCCTTGTCCCAAGCGCTTTCGATGTTCTCGCCTACATTGTAACGTGCAACGGCCAATTTTTCAATGGAGTTCTTCGCCTTATCCCTATAAAAAAGAAGAATTGTTCGACGACGTGCATTGAGCCATGTGGCCGGCAACATAGTTCTCAAAACGGGATCTTCATTGTATTCCCTTGAGATGAGCACCCACATATCGATATCGGCCTTGTCCATCAATTCAGGTAGCAGATTGTTGAATTTATCGTAAAGGATTTCGTCGATGACCCTGGCCCTTTCATTTTCAGGAAGTACCTGTTGGGCGTTGAAAACCTGCCAAGCCAATAAAAATACCAGGAACGCTAACTTTCTCATATATGTGATTTAGCCCCTGAAAATACAAAATAACAAACAAGAAAAAGTGCCATACGGCACTCTTTTTATAGGCCATTGGCATATGCCTCGACCAAACGAGTGAATTCAGCTCGATAACCGTTTTTATCAACCCCTCTCCCACTTTCTGCCAGCTGAAGTACCTTATCCATATCAGCACCGTTTATAAAGCTTGATTGCCGTAACTGCATACCGAAAAGTGCAACCGCCGCCGTAAAGTCAAAGTCTTCAGAATGCTCAATATTTTTGTTGACCACTTCATGAATAATTTCGGTGCTCTTGTTCCCATTTGGCTTTTTATATCTGAATTTGACGGTCAACAGTTCATTCGAAAATTCCCCTTTGCCCTTCAACTTGCTATATTTCAACGGAATGTAATCAGTACTATACTTATTTTTAACGCCCACCGGAATAACTTCATACAAGGCGGTTACTTGATGACCACTGCCGAGTTCGCCAGCATCTTTGTTATCATCGACAAAATCTTCCGCCTCGAGCATTCTATTTTCATAACCAATCAACCGATATGATTGCACTTGCGCCGGGTTGAATTCTACCTGAATCTTGACATCTTTGGCAATGGTATGAAGTGTTCCCCCAAATTCTTTTACAAATATCTTTTGTGCCTCTTGCATGGTATCGATATAAGAGTGATTGCCGTTTCCTTTGTCAGCCAATATTTCGAGTTTAGAATCTTTATAATTACCCATTCCGAAACCCAACGCGGAAAGAAAAATACCGGATTTACGCTTCTGTTCTATCAATTCTTCCATGGCGCTATCACTTGAGGCCCCTACGTTGAAATCGCCATCTGTTGCCAAGATCACCCGATTGTTTCCATTACGCACAAAATTCTTTTGCGCCATTTTATAGGCAAGATGAATACCTTCACCGCCCGCTGTAGAACCGCCCGCCTTCAAATTGTCCAAAGCATCCAAAATAATGGTCTTATTTCCCCCGGAGGTAGGTTTCAGAACAACACCCGCCGCACCCGCATAGACAACGATCGAGACCTTATCTTTCTCACGTAGTTGTTTTACCAATAATTTGAAGGCCTTCTTCAATAGGGGCAGCTTGTTTTCATCACTCATTGAACCCGATACATCAATTAAAAAGGTCAGGTTTGAAGCGGGTAATGCCATTTGGGAATACGCTTTACCCTGCAAACCGATGCGAACCAATTTTGTCGTATTGTTCCATGGAGTCTGGGCAACTTCGGCGTGTATGGCAAAGGGATGATACTTCTTGGGTTGTTCATATTGGTAGTCGAAATAATTGATCATTTCTTCAACTTTCACCGCACCAGGTATTACACGCTGCCCGTTATTGATCATACGACGAACATTGCTATACGATGCCTTATCTACATCGATGGAAAAGGTAGATAACGGGCTTAAAAGAACTTGTTCGAATTTGTTTTCATTGATCTTGGCGTAGCTTTCGTCATTCTCGACTTGATAATTGCCGCTTTGTGTGGTGATAACGATACAACCTTTTTTTCCTGAAATACCAAAGTTTCGTTCTGCTCTGGCCGGTTTATAGATATGTTTCGTTTGAATTTCACGCGGATTCATTTTCTCGATTATGGGATTATTCGCCTGAGCTATAGGTTTGCCATCAACGATGTAAATAAGCTCGGAACTTTCTTTTTTATCAGTGGTCGCCTTCAATGCCAATCGTTGCTTCTTGGCTAGCCCAGAAGCATTCGCAATGCTGACACCCGCCACCTTTCCCTGTAATTGGCGTGCAATCTTATCCCTTGATCTGCTTTCCCGGGATGCTGTGGAAACTGAAGTAACCGCATAGCCTAAACTTCGAATTTCCCTTTTGATGCCATAAGCGGCTACAACAACCTCTTCAAGCATTTGAACATCTTCTTCAAGCTCAACGTTGATAATCGCCGAATGCCCAACTTTAAGCTCTTTGATTTTGTAACCTATGAAATTGAAAACCAAAACATTACCCTTTTCCGCCATTATTTCATACTGCCCGTCAAAATCGGTCTGGGTACCGGTGGTGGTGCCCTTAATCACTATGTTGGCCCCAGGCAAGGGTCCGCTCGAATCGGAAACAACTCCGGTTATTTTTATCTGTTGGGCAGGGCCGGTTGCGGCAAACACAATACATACAAATACTACAATTAGATTTTTCATCTTATGGGATTTTGGTGGTTTATTAAATAATTGCCGGCTGCAATGCTGTTGGCAACAGTTATTTTTTCAATATCGGTAGGATTCAAGGTGTTCAAAATTGAAGCATCATAACGTACCCCGTCGACAATGACTATGGTATTATCATCACCCCTAATGCTGATGACTGGAGTACTATTTGATTCAAAATTTTGTATTTGTATGCCGGGCACTTTAGCCTGAATGGCATTGAAGATATCTTGCTTTATAATCCAGTTGCCATTTGGTATGCAATACGTCTTGAAGGGATATTCATGACTGACCTCCTTCTTAGACCTGGCCGAGTTTGTGGTAATCAGCACAACCCCATTCTTCGCAGCCGTACCATAGCACCATATAGCCGGAGGGGTTTTTAAAACACTTATCGAGGCAATATCTTCAGTAGCTATGTTGGCAAACCAAGCATCAATCTTTTCCAATGGAATACCATCTACTATATAAAGTGGTTCCTCTGATTCTTTAAGTGAACCTTGACAACTTATGGTAAAAGGTTTTAGCCGCTCATTTGAAAGGCGCACAGCAGCTACGGAGTCCAGAACCTTCGCGGTCTGAGCCCGTGCTGGAAAGAAAAAAACGAAACAAGACAAGAAAATTAGGAAGGTTCTCATTGGAAGACGGTTTAAATTTGGTATAAACCTACACTCCACCTATTTGAAATAAAATGGGAAATGAGTTAATGCTACCTCCGGGTGAGGGAAGCTAACCTCGCTGTAAATGTAAAGTCTCCTTCCTTCGAATTTTGCCCGTTTTCGTTTCCAAAAAGCTGGAAAGTAAGTGGATTTCCTTCGGTACTTCGTATTTTTCCAAGGAGGACGATTTGCCGATTCTTCTTAGCAAGTCTTCGCTATCGATTTCGCCCTCGACGATCAAAACCAATTTTTGCCCCAAGGCTTCATCGGGGAGTCCGGCCACAAAAAATCGGTTCGGAACCAAGTCCGTCAATTTTTTTTCGATTTGCTCCGGAAACAATTTGACCCCCCCTGAATTAATGACATTGTCATATCTGCCCAGCCACTCGAATTCATTGTTGGAAATTAGTTTGACCATATCATTTGTAATCACAGGTTCATTAGAGACTTTCGGTGCATGAATAATCAGGCAGGCCCTATTGTCCATTGAAAAGTCAACGTTAGGAAGGGCTTTAAACGGCATCTCTAAAGAGCCTGCCCTGAGCTTAGCCGAAGGGCTCGATGTGACATCTACTGTTAATCGATTCAATTGCTTTACGGCGATATGTGTAATGGTTTCGGTCATGCCATAGGTCTCAAAAATCGTACAAGAAGTGTTTTGCACTTTATCCCTGAGCAATGGGGAAATAGGGGCACCACCGACAATCAAAGTTTTTATTTGGTCGAGATGGTCAGTTGAATTCTCTAACTGAAGGGGGACCATGGCACAAAAATCATAGTGTTTTGAATTACGGTCTAAGGGGTTTGCCGTCGGTTCGATATAATCTAAATGTAAACCGAGAACCATGGCGCGAACCAACATCATCTTTCCCGCAATATAATTGCCAGATAGGCATAACAGTGCATTATTACCGGGGTCAAGGTTAAAGAAATCACCGGTAGCCAAGGCCGAATTGACCATATACCCTTTTTTGACAGAAATCTCCTTGGGAGCACCTGTCGAACCGGATGTGGCAACTTTTATGGTATCATTTTCATCCAACCAATCGGCCAAAAAATGACCAATCACCTGTTCAAATTCTTCGCCCTCCTTGGTGAAACTATAGGCAAAGTCTTTTAGCTTTTGCCTGGAAAAAGAATGGCCGTTGAGTCTGAATTCTTCATGAATGCTCTTGTAATTCGGTGTCATTGGACTGTATGGCTAAAAAATCCTCGCGCGAAAGTACTTTGCCTGTTAATCTTTCTTTCCAATCGCTCCACTTATACTTTCTGGCGAAAACAAATAAAAGAATCGGGTAGATAACAAAAACAGGGACAAGAACGTCCCATCCCAATCCGGGTTCCGAAATATCCTTATAGATGGAATGTGTTTGAAAGGCCGTCCAATCAGAGGTGACCAAAAGTGCGCCCACCAAATTATTGGCAGCATGAAAACCTAAGGCCAATTCGAGACCCTCATCCATCAAGGTAAGTACTCCCAAAAAGAGGCCCGTACCGATATAAAACACCATGATACCGTAGCCAAGTGTCGCCACTTCTGGATTGGCCAAATGCATAATGCCAAACAAAAAAGAAGTCAGTAGCAAGGGTACCCACCTATTTTTGGTCCAAATACCGAGGCCTTGCATCATATGGCCCCTAAACAGGTACTCTTCAAAACTGGTCTGCATCGGTATCAAAATGACGGCGAGTACGGCCAAAATCAAAAAGGGAACGGGTTTAAAATTGAATTCATAATCCTCCGGGGAAAGATAGACATCCAATAGAACCATGGCTGCCGTAATGGCGCCCCAAAGACCAAAGGCAAAGAAAATACGCTTCCAATCGATTTTTTTACGGCTTGTTGTCAACGAGGTGACCGATTGCTGGTGTACCAATATGGTCCAGCCCAAAACGACCAAAAGACCTACGGCCAAAAAACCGACATTGATGGCAAAGAAAATATTGCTGCCCACTTTGTCTATCATTTCTTGCATCATTACATCCATATCAACAGGTGAATTGATCACCGTTATATAATTCAGCACCATTAGACCGATAAAACCGAGTGGAAGAAAAAGATATTTCCAAAGGCCGATATTACCTTTATACCCCTGCTCTATGTACATAATTCTTGAATTTGGTTAGTGTTCCATTTTTTGGTCCGGTCATAAAATAGGTTGCCGTTTTCAACCTTCAAAGGACTTTCAATATTATTGGTGAACAAGCTTCCTGTACCAAGGCCTTGTGGCATTTTGTTATACAATGTATAAGTCCATTGCGCTATGGCGTTTAACCCTATATTGCTTTCGAGCGCACTGGTTATCCACCAGCCCACCTTATATTTTTCGGCAATGGAAATCCATTCATGACTTCCTTGAAATCCGCCGACCAAACTGGGTTTCAAGATAATGTATTGGGGAAGAATAGTGCGTATCAATTCTTCTTTTTTTGAAACATCAAAAACACCTATCAATTCTTCATCCAATGCAATAGGCAATACTGTTTTCTCACATAACTGCTTCATTGCCCCAAGGTTGCCAGGTTTGATGGGCTGCTCTATGGAATGTAAATCGTAACGGGCCAACTCGGCCAACTTGGCCAATGCCCCACTCGAGGAAAAAGCACCATTGGCATCGACCCTAATCTCGATTTCCTCGCTTGAATATTTCTTTCTCAGGGTGGAAATCAACGATAGTTCTTTTTCGAAATCGATGGCCCCTATCTTTAACTTAATACATTTAAACCCCTCTGAAAGTCTTTGCTCAATTTGTTCGATCATAAATGATTCACTACCCATCCAGATCAAACCATTGATGGGAATTTGGCTTCCTTTTTTCGTGAAATCAGAAGGAAACAACTCAAATTGAGTCCCAGACTCAAATGATTTAAAAGCCTGTTCGATTCCAAATTGAATGCTCGGGAATTTTATCAGTGCCTTTAGCAAATCGTCTTTTCCCAATTCGATATTATCACACACCCATTGCAGTCTTTCCTCGTATTCGGGAAGATCATCGGCGCTCAATCCTCGAAAGAGTCCACACTCGCCAATGCCGGTTTTATCGGAAGACCTCAAAATCAAAAACCAGGTTTCCTTTGTGGTCAAAACCCCGCGTGAAGTGCCACCGGGCCGTTTGAAATCGAGTGTGTATTTTTTGTAGGAGGCTTTCATCAGAAGACATCAAATTTAGCTATATTTTGAGTCACTTAATTGATGATGGCAAGAATCGACGGAAAGACCATATGGATAACGGGAGCTTCTTCAGGTATCGGTGAGGGACTCACATACGCATTGGCGCGAAAAGGCTGCCAGCTTATCATTTCTTCAAGAAGGGTAAATGAACTTGAGCGTGTCAAGGCCAATTGCGCTAATCAAGAAAATATCGCAATACTACCGCTAGATTTGGCAGCCATTGAGATTATGAAGCACAAAGTCGATGAGGCCCTGGCAATCTTCGGAGGTGTTGACATTCTTATCAATAATGCGGGACTGAGCCAAAGGGCCCTTATAATCGAAACGGAAATTGCAGTCGATAAAAAACTGATGGACATCAACTATTTGGGAACCGTAGCCTTAACAAAAGCATTGTTGCCCTATTTCATTCACCAAGGAAAAGGGCATTTTGTTACTGTGACAAGCCTTATGGGAAAATTTGGATCGCCCTATCGCTCGGGATACTCAGGGGCTAAACATGCCCTACACGGATTTTTTGATGTACTACGGATGGAGCATGAGAAAGATGGTATTGCCGTTACCATGGTCTGCCCAGGTTTTGTCAACACGAACATCGCCAAAAATGCATTGACAGGGGACGGGAGTGCCCAAGAAAGAAATGATTCAGGAACCCAAAACGGTCTTTCGGTCGAAGCATTTGCCAAAAAGATGACTCAAGCCATCGAACGAAAGAAATTTGAAGTCTATATAGGCCGAAAGGAAATTATGGGCGTATATGTAAAGCGGTTGTCCAATAGGCTGCTTCACAAGCTAGTGCTCAGAAGTAAGGTCAAATAGTAAGAGATTCCCCAATTTCGAGTAGGTGCAAAGTCTTGTTGGCATCCTTGAACTTTTTGATGGCCTCTTGGTGGTCTATTTCAATAAAACCAAAAGTGTCAAAATGGTAGCCCAGAACTTTGTCGCATTGCAAAAAGTCGGATGCAATCACCGCGTCGTCAATCCCCATCGTGAAATTATCGCCTATAGGTAAAATTGCCAAATCGAGCGTAGATTGCATCGGTATCAGCTCCATATCCTTGGTCAAGGCTGTATCACCTGCTATATATATCGTCTTGCCTTCCGTCGAGATTATAAAGCCGCCCGGTTGCCCACCATAACTTCCGTCGGGAAAACTTGAAGTATGTATGGCATTTACATATTTAACCATACCGAAATTGAATTTCCACTGACCTCCATGATTCATGGGGTGTGCCTTGAGTCCCTTTTTCTCATAGTACATCGCAATTTCATAATTGCTAACTATGACGGCACCGGATTTCTCGGCAATAGCCTCGACATCTAAAATATGGTCTTGATGCGCATGTGTCACCAAGATAAAATCTGGATTCAGCTTCGCTAGTTCGACCTTCCCCTTGGCCTTTTCATTACCTGAAATAAAGGGGTCTACTAGAATTTCGAAACCTTGCCATTCCATTAGTAAACAGGCATGGCCTAAAAAAGTGATGTTCATAACTTGGGAATTGAGATATTCCCAAAGTTATTTAAAATTGAACCAGAAACGAACACCCTCACCACTTTTGTCAATGTTAAGTACGGTCTGTAACTGATTGGCCAAACGATTCATAAGGCGAAGCCCCATGGAAGCATTTGCACGCTGATCGGTATCATCGGGCAATCCCACTCCATTATCGGTGTATTCGAAGAAACCTTCCTGACCCTTGGTCCTTCTTAAATGAATGTAGATTTTACCGTTCTCATCATCATTCGGAAAGGCATATTTGAATGAATTCGATACCAATTCATTCAACATTAAACCGAAGGGAATAGCGCGATCGATATCAAGTTCAACACCTTCGGCATCAATAGTGATATTGATATTATGGCCGCCCTTCTTGTAAACTGATTGCACGCTATTTATCAAACTCTCGATATAGCCTTGCATTTCAATCACCGACAGGTCATCGTGCTGATATAATTTTTGGTGGATCAAGGCCATTGCCTTTACCCTACTCTTACCTTCTTCAAGTGCCTCAATGGCCGCCTTACTTCTGGTATTCTTTGTCTGTAAGCTCAATAGGCTAGAAACCATTTGCAGGTTGTTCTTGACCCTATGGTGAATTTCCTTTAAAAGTGAATCCTTTTCGACCAGGGCACTTTCAATAATGCTTTTTTGATTCGCAATAACCCTTTGGTTCTTAATGCTCCTCAAATAGGCATAGACCAATCCTGCCAAAAACAACAGGGCAAATACCAATGAAATGAAAACCAGGTCGTTTCTTTGATCCTTGGCGACAAGTTCGGCCCGTCTTTGTTCCAATTCCTCACGTTGATTTGATATCATTGTGCGGTTGTTGTCCATATCTTTTGCCACAACGGTTGCCAGCTGTTGACTCCTTAGTTCAGACTCGTTTGTTGCAAGCGAATCGCGTATTCTAATATTGCGTTTCAGGTAGTCGGCAGAACTTTTATAATCACCGGTCTTATCATAAAATGCGGCAAAAAGCCTATTCTTCTTCAGTACATCCTTGGTCTTTTTGATGTTCAGGTTATCGGTCAGGTAATCGGTCGCCTTGTCAAATTGGTTCAACTGAATATGGCATTCGGCAAGAGCCAATGTATTCTCGATCAGTTCTTGTGAAAATTTGCCCGCATTGTGTTCCTTGATCATTGAAAGGCTACTCTCCAACTTAGGGATGGCCATTTCATAATTTTTCATCTGCGAGTGGCACTTTCCGATATTTCCTTCAATGATCCCTTTCAACAGTTGTCCCCGCTCCTCGACTTTCTCGGTCTTTGACAACATGATATCATTGATAAAGACCTCGATATATCCGAAGGCCTTTTTATAATTTGTAAGTGCTGTGGGGATAGATTCATCCAATCTTAGAAAATTGCCCACGTTATTATAAAATTCCGCCTGGGCATAAGCATCTTTTTCGTCAATGTTGGGCTTTACTTTGTCATAGTAGTCTTGCATGGCCTTATTGTACATGCCCAAATTGGAATAGATGTCGTAGAAGTAGATATTATCAATTATTCCAGATTGTTTCTTTTCCTCGCGGATCGCCATCTGGTCATCGAACATCTCAAGCTGTCCGAACGTTCGGTCCATAATGTCCAACAAAATGGTCTTCTGATCGGATTCGAGATTGTCTTTGGTGAGATATACCTCTCGGGTAATCGCCAAGCCCTTGTCAAAATCGCCTATGTCATGATATATTTGGGATTGGATCAACTGATAATTGCGGGTGGCTGTGGAATCCCTGAGGCTTTGGGCGTCTACAACATAATCGTTGACCACGTCGACCCAGTCATAAGGTGAAGTCTGACTATACCGATTGGCTGAATTGAAGAAAAAAGTGAATCGTTCCGTAGAACTCTCAAGGTTTCTAAATCTGATGAACGAATCTAAATCGGTCGACTCGATTTCTTGCGCCTGAGCCGTTACACTGATGAGGCAGCAAAGTAAGAAACCTTTAATAATTTTGGCAAGCAACTCTTTCATATCAGACTAAAGGGACGCGACCAAACTTAACAATTGCTGTTGGTCTATATAACTTTTTTTGGCCAATTAACTCATTTGTAGCCTATTATTCAATAATAAACGTTGTTTTGCCTAGAATATGGTTATTGAATCAAAATATTTTGTCAATTTGAAAGAATTTCAACTTAGAGTGCTCAATAAACAAATGGAACGACCGGGTATCAATAAAAAATTGAAAAACAACCATTACGACTTCAGTACGGCATTGATTGATTTGTAAAGGTCAATTCAGGGCTTCGCTCAACTCGACCAAAAATAATGCTTAGCCAAAACTTCAGCCTCATATTGTTGTGTAACGTGCAAATATTGTTGTGAAATCGAGTCTTCTTAAAAAAAAGTGTAGTTAATCGATCAAACGTGTATTTCATGGAATGGGCCTTGGTGGGGTCATCCTACAATTAAGACGCAAAAAGTAAGAATAAAAGGTCAGCGGGCTGCAGTCGGAATTTCTTTCAAAAAATAAAAAAAGGTGTTCGAAAACACCTTTTCCATAAAATAAATTTGTCGTTATGAGTTCATCGCAGAAATGATGAATTCCTTAAAATCCTTTGAAATCGGTATCAAGGTATCATTGATCATAATATCCTTTGAGTTTATGGCATCGATATGATCTACATTTACGATATACGATTTATGCGCCCGATAAAATTTGTTCTTTGGCAGTTTTTCCAAATAGTCTTTCAGTGGCGACCGAACCAAGAACTTTTTATCGACCGTATTGACCTCTAAATAGACATTGTCGGCCTTGATAAATTGAATATCCCCAAATTGTATTCTGTAATAAAGATGTTGTTTTTTTACGAATATGGAGTCTTTCAAAACTGCATTCGACATAGGCGAGTCGGAAGATGATTGGGAAACTTCGCCTTTCTCCCCCTTCGCGGAATGAATAAAATTAGAAAGCGCTATTTCGATGGATGTATACAAGTCTTGCTGTTCGAAAGGCTTGACCAAGTAACCATTTGGCTTAACGGTCTTGGCATTTTCTACCGTGGCCCGATCTGAGTTGGAGGTCACAAATATGAAGGGTATGTCGTAGTTTGCACGAATATGCTTGCCCAGGTCTATGCCGGTCTTGTCAGAAGCAAGAATAATGTCGATCAGCACCAAATCGACTTCTTGTGTTTTCAATACTTCTTCTGCCTGTTCGTAGACTATTACGTTGTCAACAATTTCATAGCCAATTTCTTCGAGCATTGATTGCATATCATCGGCAATGATAACGTTGTCTTCAACGATGAGAATTCTGATTGGTTGTTCCAAGATAAGGGTAGTTTTAGGTGGTTAGCATTTGTGTTTTAGATTAAATAATTACAACTGATAAAAATCAGTATGGAAAAGAAAAAGGTACTTAACGCCAATTTCTTTAACTCGGGATCAAATAAAACAGGTTGCTCGGTCTTGTACACCTTATGCAAATGTACGAAAATGGGGACAAATGCCATCAATGGTAACCAAGCGTACACCTTGTTGAAACTCTGTATCAAAAAAATTATTGCACATAAAAACGAAATCATTAAAAGTAGGTAATGATATTTTTTGCCATTTTCAAAACCGATCATCACCACAAAAGTCTTTTTCCCCGCTGCTTTGTCTGACTTAAAATCCCTAAGATTGTTCAAATTCAAGACAGCTGTACATAGCAGCCCTACCGATATAGCCAGTAGGATTGCCTGGGCGGTCACAAATTTCGTGTAAAGAAACATGGTTCCCATTACGGCGAGCAATCCGAAAAAGAGGAAAACAAAAATATCGCCCATGCCTCGATATCCGTAGGCAGACTTTCCTACGGTATACCTAATTGATGCCCAGATACTGAACAGGCCAAGAACTGCAAACAACGACAAGTACCCAATATTCTGGGCTCCGAAAGCATAATAAACAATTGCCGAAATCAACACCAAACAGATGCCAATGGCCACGATTATCCCAAGCTTCAATTCGCTTCTTGATAACAGTCCGCTCTGCAACGCCCTTTTCGGCCCAATACGCCCGGAATTATCGGTGCCTTTGACACCATCGCCATAATCATTGGCGAAATTCGAGGTTATTTGAAATGAGATTGTTGTCAAGAGGGCCAGAATAAAGATTAAGGTGTTGCTTTTTCCATGATAATTTGCAATTGCCGTTCCTACTATAACTCCAGAAACCGACAGAGGGAGGGTACGCAGCCTGGCAGCATAAAACCAAGCACTGATTTTTGTCAAAACTTAGTTGGGATCTTCGATTTGAATTCGTTTACCATCTTTATATGAAGCCACAAAGGCATCTTCAAAACCAATATTTACAAGCTCGGTCCGGAACTTCTGTGCCTCTTCCAAGGTACCGAAATTACCCACCGAATATGAGTAAAACGGATTGGTCTTTACAAATAATGTATTGGTCAGGGCTTCAGAGGCCAAAGCCACATTGTTATCGACAAATGATTTGACCTGAACCGAATATATGGTCTCTTTTTCAAGAAATTTTTTGGCCAAATAGAAATCGTTCACTAGGCTCAATTGTTCATTTTGTTGCTTGAGATTATCGATTCTTGATTTGATCGCATCCAAACTATCTATTGACACCAATAGGTTGTTCTGCTTTTCTATCGAACCTGGGTTGCTACTATACCCTGCCGTGAAAGAAGTAAATGCCAAAGTTCCTACCAAAAAAAGAGCCGTAATACCGCCAAGTACATTCCGCTGAATTTTACTTGTCTTTAGCTCTTTGTTCTTAATCTTGATTTGATCTAAAAGCCGCTCGTTTATAATTTGGGCCTTGTCAATATCCTTATGCAATTCCAATAAATCGCTTTCTTCTATAAAGGGCATGAATTATTAGGTTTTACGGGGTTTCGCGATAAAGTTAGCCAAATAACACAAATGTTTTTCACAATGGTCACCTGAATGTTGTAAAAGTAAAAATTTTAGTGGTAAAACCTACCAAAATCGTTGTCAATTTACATTATCGCCTTGATACACATTCGATTATGGTCTCGATAGATTCGAAAATCAAACCCGATAGATTCCGTTTTCCTTGATCTCGATTTTGCGGAGCTTGTACAAAACGCCAATGGCTTTCTTGAAAGATTTCTTGCTCATCTGTAAGTTACCCTTTATTTCAGATGGATCAGACTTATCATGTAAAGGCAAAAAGCCGTTCCCTTCATTCAAACGGGCCAGTACGAGTTCAACATTTGGCTCAAGTGCTTTAAGGCCTTGAGGCTGTAAAGAAAGATCGACCTTGTTATCTGGCCGAACATTCTTTATGTATCCCTTCATTTTGTCGCCGACCGCGATGCGCCTGAATATTTCATTTTTGAAGATAAGGCCTTTATGCGCATCATTTATTATGGCCTCCCATCCCAAATCTGTCAATCTTGTAATCATCAAATCTACCTCATCATCTTTTTTGATCGTTAGATTTTCGTTGCTGAGAAATTTGTTCAACTTGTTCGAGGCGACCAACCTGAAAGACTTGTCGTCAAGGTAGCAGCGTACGATATACCATTGACCCTCTTTCATTTTTTCACGCTGTTCACGAAAAGGCACCAACAAATGCTTCTCAAGCCCCCAGTCTAAAAATGCGCCATAATTGTTTACCTCGGCCACCTGAAGGAACCCAAATGAATTCCGTTTTATATATGGTCTCAAGGTTGTCGAGACAGGTCTTTCTTCGTGGTCGAGGTAGCAGAATACATTGAGCCTGTCTCCAATTTCATAGCTTCTGGGTACATATTTGTTGGGCAATAGTATCTCTGTACCGCTATCACTTCCAAGAAACAAGCCAACACTTGTGTCACGTAAAATCTCCAGTTCATTGTAATTACCCAATTCGATCATGTCGCAAAAATAATTCTATCAAATTGATAAACTACAAAAAAAGCCGTCCGCCTCAGACGAACAGCCTTTCATCAATTGTCAAGATACGGTTTAATCATATATCGCCTCCTTCTTAAAATGTTTGGCCAACATATAGTAGACCACCGCGCGATGTTTGCTTCTTTCCTGAGCCCCGTAAGTCTCCATAACGGAGTTGATCGCATCCATTAAGGCCGGGCTATCGGAAAGCCCCAGTTTTTTAATAAGAAAGTTGTTCTTTACCGTTTCCAATTCAGATTCGGCGCTTCCAGACACTTTTGACGCATCCAAATTGTATATGGCCGGGCCAAGACCCATGGTCACCTTATGTAATAAATCCATGTCAGGCGTCTGACCAAACTTGTTCTTGATATCGGAAGCGTACTTTTCAATCAATTCGTCTCTTCTACTGCTCATAATGCTAGTGTTTTTTTAGGTTTATAGTTGACGTGCGCTAAGATATGAAATCGAAATATCGAAGCAAAATTCGGTCATTGACCTCTGACGGGGTGATTACCTCAAGTAACTTTGGCCCTTCGGAAGGTTCGTAAAAATCACGCAGTCTCTCCTTAAGCTCTTCCTTGTCGCTAGCCTTAGAATATTCCATTCCATAAAAATCACTCAAGTGGGCAAGATTCAACGAGTGTGGGGTTTCAAAAAAAGATTTGAAATTTTCCGTTTCCCTATACCCTGGAAGAATTCTAAAAATCCCGCCGCCATTATTGTTGATAACAATCACTTTGAAATCAGATCTTAGGTAGTTGTTCCAAAGACCATTGGAATCATATAAAAAACTAAGGTCGCCGGTAATCAATAAAGTTGGTGAACTATCATTGATCGATGCGCCCACAGCCGTAGAGACACTTCCGTCTATTCCACTTGTTCCACGATTGCAAAAAACCTTCAATGAAGGGTCCAAGTCGAACAACTGGGCGTAACGCACCGTTGAACTGTTGGCCAACTGCAATTGGTAATTCTCGGGAATCGACTTTATAATGGTATCGAAAGCCAACATGTCGGAGAAAGGAATCTGCCGCAAATAGCGCGTCCGTTTCGATTCATAGTATTTTTTTCGGGATGCCCAGAATTCAAAGTAGTCACTCGCTGTACGCTGAACACCTGGCAAAAACGATTCGAAAAAAGTACACGGATCCATCTTAAGATGTTCACTGAGTACGAAAAAAGTATTGTTTGCCTTGCCGAGGCCGATATGCCAATGATGTTTTGGTCGATAGGTCCGTAGAAACGCCTTTATTTTTTTTGATACGATCAGGCCTCCAAAGGTCAGCAACAAATCCGGTTGAAGGGCCTTAAACAATTCGTCTTTATCAGCAGACACCTCAATAGGGGCTACAATGCTGTCAATGCTAGGGAAAAAATTGGAATGATGAAGGTTTGATGTTGTCTCGGTCATCACAATAACGGAAGGATCCTGGGCCAATGTATCAAGAAACCTTTGATCAACGGCGTTAGGTGGATTTGTCCCTACCAAAACCAACTTTCGTCTCGCCTGGTTCCAAATAGGTGTAAAAGACGTAAAGTCAAATGCGCCCTTGCTTTCAACCTTTTCGCTGGCAATGTTTTGCTTTTCCTGTTCGACTTCCACCAAATCGTATAGGGGTTCCTCAAAGGGCACGTTGATATGAACGGGTTGCTTTTCCTTTACGGCTATGTTCAAGGCCGCGGTCAATTCAGCGCGATTTGTGGCCGTCACTTTTTTCTGCACCTCTATCAAATCATCTTCACCAATCCATTGAGGAACATATTTTTCGATTCTGTCAGTAGCGTGGACAACATCCTGTAATAGATTGGCAGAATACCCGATATGCCTTTCAAAGACATTATCTTGCCTAATGGTCTGCCCATCGCCGATATCGATCTTATAATTCGGCCTATCGGCAGAAATCAATACAAGGGGAATACAACTGTAAAAAGCCTCCGCAACCGCAGGGTAATAATTGAGTAACGCACTTCCTGAAGTACAGACCGCCACTACGGGAACATCAGATTGCTGCGCAAGGCCCAAGGCAAAAAAGGCGGCGGAACGTTCATCAACAATGCTATAGCATCTAAAAAAGGGATCTTCGGTAAAACTCAAGGTAAGCGGGGCGTTGCGCGACCCAGGGGATATCACTACATTCGATAGGTCATATGATTTGCAGTATTGTACAAGAATCTGGGCCGTAGGTATACTTGACTGCTGCATATTGGGCACAAAAATACAACCGAAGTTTAGTTGGCCCAATTAATTTTCGATGGACAAAACACGTAACATGGTTTCACTTTTATAAACGGTTTCTAGCCATTCTTTTGTGGGATCCGAATCTTTCGTAACTCCTCCCCCAACATAGATTTTCATTTTATCCACTACTTTCTGCATACACCTGAGATTTACATAAAAGGCTGCGGAATTTTCGTGGCCGAGGTTCA
>CBDCEL010000002.1:0-125870 GCA_965215845.1 Aurantibacter sp. | reverse complement strand
AGCGCAGGGTGACATCGTAGTCCCCATTGGCAACGGGGATCTTATAGTCCATGACTATGCGGGCCCGTGGTGGGGGTCTTGGTATATCGAATGCTCTTAAAAGGTTGGGGATTGGTCACGTGGGAACTGGAGTAGGTCAGCTCACCTGCTGTAGTATTGATCTGCCGCATAGGTGATGCTGTTATAAGTGACACTTCCCGAGTTTCCGCAATTGATATAAATGGGTGATTGTTGCGCGAAAGTGATTGCTGGCAATAGGAACAGGCCCAATACAGCCAAAAGGCCGTTTCGTTTTTTCATGTTTTTTGTTTTAAGGTTGAAAAAGAAGTTCGAATTAGCGCCCAAGAGGTTGGGCACATGGGTATGGATAAGATGCATCCCTGTGGGGTTTTTGGTTGGTTGTTAAAATATATTCTCACAAATAGATTGTAGTATTTATATCGCAAATATTTTATGAATAGTATTTATTAAGATGTTTTCTCTTGCTAATTGTTGTACAACTTATCTGAATTGTTGTGAATCATAGCTTTTTTGTGGTTAAGAAAATTTCGATATATAACACATAATATTCGATGAAATAATTAGTTATAATAATCAAGATTTGAACTAAAATAAAACCTATTTATGCAGTTTTTTACACGTCGAATTTCGGCTTTGAATCTTCAGGAAACCCTTATCGTACTTGCCATAATTGGTATTTTACTTTTATTGGCATTACCTAATCTTATGCCCTTGATATCAAAAGCAAAGAGCATGGAGGCACAGACCCAACTCAAGGCCATCTACAATGCACAGACCACTTACAACTATATGTATAGCAAATACAGTCCTGACTTTAACGAGCTCGATTTTATAGCCCCAAAGGACTGTGAAAGAAAATGGCACGGCTAACTATCAGTATGAGATTATAAGTGCCGAAGCTGGTTCTTTCAAGGCAAGGGCCGAGGCGATAACCGATTTTGATGGTGACGGGGTACTCAATGTTTGGGAAATCGACGAGAACGGCAACCCGAAACAAATCATCAAAGATTGATTCTTCTTTTAAAAATAGCGACCATTATCTGTTGTGCGGTAATCGCCCTGCAAGACTTTAAGGAACGGGCCGTGCAATGGATGCTATTTCCGGCACTGGCCTTGACCATGAACTGGTTGTATTTAGAAAATGCTCCTTACGATCAATATCTGATGTTTGTTTTTGTCAATGTACTTG
The DNA here is from genome assembly GCA_965215845.1 of Aurantibacter sp. Classification (GTDB taxonomy): domain Bacteria; phylum Bacteroidota; class Bacteroidia; order Flavobacteriales; family Flavobacteriaceae; genus Aurantibacter_A. The sequence goes on along the minus strand of CBDCEL010000002.1, from coordinate 124,660 downwards.
TCGTAACGGTCATATTGCTTATTCTTTATCTATATACCAAACACATTGCCAGAATGAAATTTCTCAATGTTAGTTTCGGTCTGGGCGACCTCTTGTTCTTTTATGCCTTCGCATTGGGCTTTCCGACCCTGACATTTATCATTCTATTCGTAGGGTCCATACTTTTTTCGTTGATGGTCTTTTGGTTCTCCCTTCGAAGGCAAAAAAACGATACCATTCCTTTGGCGGGTTTGATGGGTCTCTTTTTGATCGGTATCCATCTGGCCAGCTTTGTTCCAAACCTACCCTCTGCTATATCGATTCTAAAATGATCTCTGAAGACTATAAAATACCGAACAACCTTGCCCAGCGCATCACCGCCGATCAGGCTTTTCACTACCGCATCGTTCCCATAGCGGATTCAGGACAGGGCATGGTCTTAAAAACGGATACCGAATCATTGGAAAACCTCTTGGCAGAACTTCAGATCGTATTGGACGCCCCGGTGGTGTTACAACCCCTGCCAAAAAGAAGAATTGCAAAAATACCTTTCGACCAACTATAGACAGTCGCAAAAAAAAGAGACCGGTCAATTAAGCTATACGGCCGATTTTTTGGAAAAAATCCTATTGGACGCCAAACATATCGGCAGCAGTGATATCCATTTCGAACCCTATGAAAAGAGGTGCCGGGTACGCTTTCGTTTGGATGGGAAATTGATCGAGCAGTTCAATATTCCGTTGGACGACTATCCCACTATTATCAACAAGATAAAGATCAAGGCCGACCTCGATATTGCCGAAAAACGGTTGCCGCAAGATGGCCGTATTTCGGTCAATACAGAGGGCACCGAATTCGATATACGGGGTCTCTTCGCTACCGACCCTTCATGGCGAGAAATTGGTGCTAAGAATCTTGAGCAAAGATACAGGAGCGCTTGATCTGGAGGCCCTCGGTTTTACCGAAAAAGAACTGAAACGCTATAAGGAGGGCATTCGAAACCCGAACGGTATCATCTTGATTTCCGGCCCCACGGGATCGGGTAAGACAACGACCCTGTACGCCACCCTAAAGCATTTGAACAACGAAGAATCGAATATATTGACGGTCGAAGATCCCATCGAATATACCTTGGAGGGCATCAATCAGGTACAGCTCAAAGAAAGTATCGGGCTCGATTTCTCAAGCACCTTACGAACTTTTTTACGTCAGGATCCCGACATCGTAATGGTCGGAGAAATACGGGATGTAAAAACGGCGAACATGGCCATTCGTGCCGCTTTGACCGGACATTTGGTGCTATCGACCATTCACACGAATTCGGCCTGGGCCACCATCTCACGTCTGATCGATATGGGCGTGCCTTCGTTCTTGATTGCAAGCACCTTGAATATCAGCGTAGCACAGCGCCTGGTCAGAAAACTATGCGATTGCAAGCAGGAGGCCGAAATCGACGGTTCGTTGTTTCCAGAAAATTTTGTGGTTCCCAAAAATATGAAGTCACATTATGTGGCGGTTGGCTGTAATCAATGCCACCATACGGGCTACGAGGGCCGAAAGGCCATTTATGAAATCTTGCCGATAACCCAGGATTTGATGTTGCCCATAAAGGAAAACCATTTGGAGATCGACACCTATCTCAACGAAAACAAAATCGACACCTTAAAACAAAATGCGATTCAATTGGTGCAAGAGGGAACGACCTCCATTGAGGAAGTCTATTCCCTATTGACCCATTGACCCATGACGCCCCACCAGCGATAATAGCCCCAAAGGGCAATAGCCAAATAACCATGAACCTACCGACCCCCCTTACTATAAGACGACGCCTAAATAGGAAAGTTCTTTTTCTGCTACTACTGTTACTTACGATCGTCGTGAACTATGGCCAAGAGTCTCAACGTATACAACAAATTCAGAACAATCTTGAACTGTTGTCCATCGAGAATACCGAGCTAAAGGAAAATCTAAAATTGGAGATCAATGTGAGCAATGTAACGCTTCCGAATTTTTTGCTGGCCGTATCAAGGGTGCATAAACTGAACCTTTCGATTTCCCCTGATGTTTCGAACATCAATATCGTCAACAATTTCTCGAACGTGACCGTGGCCGATCTCTTGGTTTATCTCTGTAAGGAATACGCACTCGATATCGAGTTTACCGGAAATATCCTTTCCATAAAAAAATACAATCCGCCCATTCCCGAAGTCAAAGAGCGTGAGATTCCCGTAAGCTTTGACCCGGCAACAGGCACCATCAGCATGGACCTGAAGAACGACCCATTGAACAAGGCCTTTCGAAAGGTCATGGATGCCACAGGCCAGAATCTGTTGTTCGACAACAGCATGGGAAACACTCCGCTCAACCTTTATGTCAATAATGTTCCCCTTGATCAGGCCTTGGAAAAATTGGCGGCCATGAATCGGCTTTCCTATTCAAAATCAAGGGATGGTTTTCACCTGTTCGACGCCCTGGGCGATGAAATGGCCGGCAACACCGGTAGTACCCGAAGAAATAATCAAAGGTTCGGCAACAATTTGAACTATGAGGTATTGGATACGATCAATAGACTGCTGAACGTCGATTTTAAGAATACACCCATAGCCTCGATCATCAATGAGATGAGCTACGATCTCGATTTGGATATATATACCGCTACCCCCTTGGAGGAAGCAGGCAGCGTTACGTTTAACGCAAAAGGTATTTATTTTGACGAGCTATTGGAGCATATTTTTGCAAGTCAGGAAAGCAGTCCGCCCCCGATTCAAAACCAGCCCCAAGGTAGAAACCAGAATGTCAGGCAAAACAATGCCGTGCCTGTTCAAAGTTTGCCGACCAACTTTACCTTTAAAAAGGAGAACAACATTTATTTCTTTGGAACCGCAGACCAACTGAGCCTACGCAAGGTCGAGGTGGTGCAAATGATGCATCGATCTGTGGAGCTGCTGGGCGACCCTTCACAATCGCAAGGGTTTCGTACCTCTGGCCGAACCTCGAGCGGCGGGGTCAACTATTTCGGTAACGGCGTGCAAGGCCAACAAAACCAAGGCAGCAATCGAAGGACCCTTAACACCCAATCAAGTGGCTTCGGGGATTACCAAGATGGCGCCGAGGCCATCGTCAATATCATTCCCGATGAAATCAAGGCAGAACTGGATATCAGGGTAGACTATGAACTGAACAGTTTTTTGGTCAGCGGGCCTTCGGCAAATATCAATCGATTTAAAAAGTTTGTCAAGGAAATCGACAAACCCGTACCCGTGGTATTGATCGAGGTCATGATCCTGGAGGTCAAAAAGTCGGCCACGGTAGAAACGGGAATCAGTTGGGGCATTGGCGAAAATCCTGTAAATACACAGGGGCGCTTGTTCCCGGATACGGAGGTGACCTTGGGTGCCCAGACCGTAAACAAGATTATAGGGGGATTCGACGGTTTCGGTTCGTTCAATATCGGAAGGGTCATTCCCGAGTTCTTTGCCAACATCAAGGCCATGGAAGCCAATGGAAACATCAAGATCAGGTCTACCCCGAAATTGTCGACCTTGAACGGGCACCGTGCCAACCTTTCCATCGGGGAGACCACCTATTATGTGGTGACCAATCAAAACTTCTTCGGGTCACAGATCCCGACGACCTCCGAAGTACGCAATTATGAACCCATTGATGCGGAACTGGCCGTTAGCATCAAACCCTTGGTTTCCGGGGACGGGCAGGTTACCTTGGACATCAATGTAATCCAATCCGATTTTAGTGGCGATCGCATTGAGGAAGATGCGCCCCCGGGTCTGACCTCGCGTGAATTCAGCTCCATCATTCGAATGCAGAACCAAGACCTGGCCATTTTGGGGGGATTGGAAGAAAAGGTCAAGAATGATTCAGGTAATGGGGTGCCCCTATTGGCCCGAGTGCCGGTCATTAAATGGCTTTTTAGTAAACGTAAGCGTGAGGATACCAAACAGAAACTGACCATCTTGATCAAACCTACCGTTATTTATTGATGATCAACAAGCTACGTACATATCTTAGGGAAGGGTTCACCTATTCGGGGCTGGAGGTCTCGGAAATCGAGGGTAAAGAATCCTACTTTTTATTGAAACTGAAGAAGAGCAAGAACGAATTGGTCTTGACGGATAAAATCGTACTGGATCGATTGGACGGATTGCCCAAACTGATAAAAAAGAACAGCTCCATTTTTTTGTGCATCAACACCTCATCAATGTTGACCAAAAAGGTGGAAGGGGCCAATATCAAAAATCCCGAGGCCCTGGTGAACCAGGCTTTTCCCAATTTGGACCAGAGCAATTTTTACTATGAGGTCTTTTCCCAAGACAATGAATCGGTCATCACGATTTCAAAAAAGGAAAATGTCGATTCGTTGCTTTCGAAATTGAAAGATCTCAAGGTGCAGGTATCGCGTTTCTCTTTGGGCGTTTCTGCACTTGGCAACCTACTGCCATATTTAGATAGCCCAACCATTGCCCTTTCGAACAGAAAACTAATCCTGGAAAATCACCGGATTACCGAATTGGAACCGATTTCACCGCAGGAGGAAAATGCGATCAATATAAACGGGCTAGAACTTTCGAACAGTCATGTGCTGTCGTTCGGGCAGATATTGGGGCATTTGGGGGGAAAGGAACATTCGACCAACTTTGAAGAGGTATGCGCCGCCCTAAAATGGGGTGCAAAGAACCAACGCATCTTTGGCCAAGTGCTGAAATATGCGTTGGCATTCTTTCTTCTATTGTTGCTTTCGAATTTTTTTGTTTATGATTTCTACCACAGCAAGGTAAGTGAACTCAACGCCGCGATGGCGTCTACAAGTTCGCAAAAAGAGGTGTTGACGCTCTTGGGGGAGTCTGTGCAGAAAAAACAGGAACGGGTGGAAACTTTAAGCAATTCCTCCAATTCGCGGGCCACCTACTATTTGGACCTGTTCGCCCAACAGATTCCGAACTCGATTCTATTGACCGACATCAAATATCAACCCCTGGCCAAACCGGTTCGCGAATCCAAACCGATCATCTTGGAGGAACAGACCTTGTCGGTATCGGGAATTTCAAGAAACGTGAACGATTTTTCCTTTTGGATCGAGGAACTCGAACGATATAATTGGGTACATACGGTAGAAACATTGGAATATGATTATGTATCAAAGGACACTTCAAGCTTTTTGCTCGAAATAGGATTTTATGAGGATTGACAATAAAAATAAAATACTCTTTTTGGGTATCGCCCTACTATTGATTGCCAGTTACAAATTGGCTATTGATAAGACGTTGTTGATGAAACATGAATCCGCTCGATTGGAAGAACAAGTGATGCAATTCAAGAACATTCCAAAAAAACTATCGATACTTTCCCAAAAGGAAAAACACTACGATTCAATTTTGGGGAAAATGGATCTGGTAGACACCTCGGTTCAAAACAATTTATTGAGAACCATCAACCAAGAAGCAAACAAGCACAATATCAGGGTCATGGATTTCGACCAACCCCATATCTACAAAATGGGCGAGAACAAGCTGCATACCTTCAGTTTTAAGTTAAACGGCAATTATACCGATATGCTCAAAGTCATCCATACCATCGAACAAAAAGGGAATTTCGGGGAAATCGTCCATGTCAATTTTGAAAAAAAGAAAAACTATCGAACCAACAAATACAGCTTGGGGGCAACGGTTTTTGTGCAGCAGGTCAAATGATAAGCCGTTTATTAAGGTGTACTTTCGATAATACCGAAACCGCTTTACCTCTTTCCATAAAGAAAGCCGAACAAAATTTGTTCGGCTCTAATGGTCGGGGTAGTAGCATGCCCCCACATATCGCAAATACCTTATTTTCAATATTTTAAATGTTACTATCCAAACATAGCTCCCATTATGGACACCAGATTTAGATAAGTAGTTTCAGAACGTAGTTTTTCTGTATTATTTACATGCAAAAATTAGGGAACAACCAATTACGTCAGTACTTCCTACTGTCCATTATTCGAAGAAAGACGATTTATCCATAAGCGTCGTCTATTCTAAACTTCTAGAGGTATACCCCATTTTTAGCCCTCCCCCGGCATAGGCCCCGTACCAGATATATATCCTGTTATCAAATATTAAGGCCGATCCGGTATGCAAATCTTCACGGGCCCACCCTTCAGGCTCCAAAACAGGGTTGAAGGCGTACTTATCCCAGACAATTCCGTCATCCGATGTGGCATAGGCCACCGTTTGGTCTTGGGGAGAGGCCCCCTGAACTTGTTCTGCCCAATAATGCATATGATATTTTCCCTCATGTTTATATACTGTTGGCCAATTGGCAAATTCGTGATCATATGCTCCAAAGCTACCATGATTGACTACCGGGCTGGACCTGGTGACCCAACTAAAACCATCTGTAGATTCTGCATAGCCTATTTCCCCATGTCCTGAATCTACAGCCCCTGAATACCACATTTTATATTTTCCATCTTCACGAATGACGCTCCCCGGGACTATGACCGGTTGAGACCATTGATGGTGGGGAATAGCAACCGTTCTTGTGGAAAGTTCCCAGCGAATTCCATCGGTGGAGGTCGCAAATCGATACTTGAGGCTGTTAAAATTCGGAAAGTTGGCGACATACCACATTTTTAGCGTATCATTTTCAACCATCACCGAGGGGCCCCCTACACCAGGCCCCAGATCCGGGAGGGGCTCGATAACAGGTTCATCAAGCCGTTGCCAACTTTTGCCATCGATCGACCAGGCATAACCAATTCGAGTGTTGGGCGAAGGATACGAAGAGGCGCCCATGTACCACATTCTCAAGGTGTCTTTGTACATTACAACGCTCGGTGTCCAAGTTGCTTTTCCGTCCCATTTTCCACTTCGAAAATCAAACAGCAAATTGTCGGTTACCGGTTCAAAGGTCGGAATTTTTGAGATATTGGGATCATCGATGCAAGTCCCTTCCCTACATATTTGATTAGCTTCACAAACTACATTTTTGCAGGGATCCAAGTTATCGGTCGAAACATTCCCTTCGTCATCCGATGCGCACGAAAAAAAGATAAAACTGAATACCCAAATATAATAAATGTGCTTTGTGTTCATCGTTTGAGAATTTAAGGTGGTCTATATGATGTACAGTATTGGTGTAAAAAGTAATTTACCAATACCGTGCACAAAGTTTGCCCGTTTCGGCAAAACACAGGTGTCTGTAGATATCCAATAAGTGTCTATTTGTATCGTCTTTATAAAAACCGGAGCGATTTCAACGACTATTTTTTTTTACCAAACTCGGAGCATATCCAAATTTATTGGAGAAGTGACGGGAGAAAAGACTTCTATTTTTATAACCGACTGCAAAAGCGGTTTGGGAGACGTTTAATTCCGATTCGCGAAGTAATATGAGAGCTTTTTCCAATTTGAAATCTCGTATGTACTCGGCAGGGGACGAATCGGTAAGTGCCCTTAATTTACGGTACAATTGAACCCTGCTCACGCCAAGAATTTCTGCAAGGTCTGAAATTCCAAATGCTTCATTGTCCAAATGCTTCCCCAAAATGGCGTTCAATTGTTCGAGAAAGCGATCCGAATGATTTTGTACGATGGTGGGGGTCAAATTCAAATTTCGATACTTGTCCTGCAATTTTCTTCTGGTTCCCAAAACACTTTTCATCATAGCCAGCAATTCATTTTTCTCAAACGGCTTTATCAGATATCCATCGGCACGCTGTTTATATCCCTTTAACCTTGAATCAAGATCGGTTTTGGCGGATAGCAGAATTATCGGAATATGATCGGTTAGAAACTCCGATTTCAAAGTTTGGGTAAGTTGGTAGCCATCTTTCATTGGCATCATGATGTCACTTATTACAATATCCGGTATTTGGGCGAGCGCCATTTTAATTCCTTCCTCTCCATTGGAAGCCCTCAGTATGCGGTAATCCTGCCTAAGACAATCCGCTATATAATAGGCAACATCATCGTGATCTTCAACAATTAGAACTAATGATTCTTGGATCTCTTCCGGCTTTTCATTTTCTATAAGCGCATCTACAAAAGGTTTCCTTGGCGCTTTCCATGCCCGATGGGTTTGCTTCATAATTCTTTGCACCGGTAAGCGCACGGTAAATTTTGACCCTTTGCTCAACTCACTTTCAAGATGAATGCCTCCTTTTAGGAGTTCTACCATTTCTTTGGTAACAGCCAAACCGATACCGCTTCCCCCCTTGTTTTTACCCGAGGTTTTATCTACTTGGTAAAATCGGTCAAAAATCCGGTCTTGCTCTGATTCAGGTATTCCAACACCCGTATCATGCACCTGCAATTCCAATGTTTCGGTAGCATCCTTAAGCAGTTTCGAGCTTACTTTGACCCGGCCATTGGAGGGGGTAAATTTTATCGCATTATGAACTAGGTTGTATACGATAAATCGAATCTTCTGTTCATCAAAGTCCATTAGGATAGCTTCGGGATCGGAATCAAATTCCAGTACTATTTTCTTCTCCTCGGCGATGGAATGAAAAGCATCGATCAGGTATTTTAGGTATTCGACTATATTACCTTGTTTAAAATGAAATTTGCTTGCGTCGGACTCCAACATTTGAAGTTCCAACATTTCATTTACCAAAAACAAGAGATTATCCGTGTTGCGTTCGATCCTATAAAGTTCTTTTGCCATCCCCGTATCCGACTTTTCCCTTAGGCTTTTGCTCAGACCACCGATAACCGTCAGAGGTGTGCGAAATTCATGGGTGATATTGGTATATAGATTCGACTTAAATCTGTTCATTTCCAAAAGTTGCTTCTTTTCTAAATTATCGGTCTTTTGACGGATTATAAAGCGATTAAACCAATACGCAGCGGATAATACGAAAAGCAGATAAACAATCTTTGCTACCTTGCTTTGCCACCAGGCAGGTTTGATTTTTATTTTGAAACCGGTTTCTTCGCTGGTAAAGGCATTGCCTATTCCCGCTTTTACTTTAAAAGTATAGTCTCCTGGTTGCAGGTCGCTGTAGCGTGCTATGCGTTCTTTGGCCCCTCTGATCCATTTTTTATCCGCACCCTCCAAGATATAATCATAGGTTAGGTTGGCCGGATCATCTAAATGAATCCCGGTAAATGAAAAATTAATATTGTTTTCAGCGTATTTGCCCCAAGTACAATAGGTCGAACTCATTTAAGGATTCATCGGACAGAATCGACCTTGTTCGTTTCATCGACCCATATTCCGTTAAGGTGAACCAGACGGAGGCAGTCTCTTTCCGATTGCCTAAGATCGTCGAGGTCAGACATAATAAACTCCCCTCAACTCCGCCTATCATCAGCTCATTTTTGCTAGTAATGATTCCCGTCGACCTTAAACGATGGTAAAAATGGAGATCATACGACCTATTCAGTACGTTTGGGTTTCAAAAGTACCGGGATCAAAACGTGCGTAAGGGCATTAGGGGTAATTATCCACAACATTCCTTTTGTATCTTCGATAATGTCCCAAACGATGTAGTTCGGAATACCTTGGCTCCGGCCCGAACGTCTTGTATCACGCTCTTTTTATTCCTATCGTAAAGCAATAGCCCTTGTTCCATGGTCCCCAGCCACATTCGACCTTCTTTGATCTTCATGAATTTCAACCACAAAACCGATACTATTCTCATGGGTTATCTTATACCCGTCTTTTGATTGGTCCCTTTCGAGCTTGTACAATCCTGACCAAAAGCTACTCGCCCAGATAGCGTACCTTCTTGGTCGGTCAGCGAATCCGATAAAATAATTGTCCATGACTGAGTTCGGGCTGGCCGGGAATCGGCTTCAACGACCGATTTGCAAATTGCCGTAACCAGGTATTGGTTCGCGGATCAAACTGAAGAATGCCAAACCCGCTAGACCCCAACCAGAGGTTGCCATCAAGGTCTTCGGTAACGCCCTTGAAGATTTCTGTTTGCATGAAACGACAGATAAACGGAATCGAATGCGACCGAATGTTTTATCTTCATACGTGCTACAAAGTCATCCTAATTTCCCGGTCGTACTTATTCAAACTTTGGTTATCGCCCAAGTGCCCATATATTTTCATTACCGATCTTTGTGCATGAAAGAAAATCTTGTTCCCTCCCAACGATGCGATTCTTCATTCGGATCGTGCAGCAAAATGTTGGAAATCATCGGTGGCCCGATCCCAAAGTAATACGCCCGAGTCATACGTGCCGATCCAGATATTACCCGCTTTTATCCTCAACAAGTTCGGAAATCGCACTGTATTCGGGGAGGTTGGCCAACAGGAGTCTTTTGAATTTAAATTCATTCAGTTTTTTGGAAATTTGAAATAAGCCCGCTCCAATCCGATCCGCCCCAGATGGATCCCGACCGATCTTTCAACAAACAACGAAAATTGGAGGGGCCCGTACTTTTTTCTGATGCAGTAGCGCCCGAATAATGTTCAAGGCTCGAATTATCGATCTCAATTTTACCGGGACCGATCAGTGAAGCGAACCTGATATAATCCATGCTGGTCGGTTCCGATCCAAAGCAGGCCGATTATCGGTTTCTTCCAAAATAGCATCAAAAGCTACATTCATTGGAAGAGGTGTTGCGATAAACTGATATTCGAGGGAAACCGGGTTAAGTGCAACCAAATATTGTTTGGTATGATTCTGGGATTTGATAGGAGGTCTCAGTACCAACCACAGCCTTGAATTTTGACCGGGATGAATCCCTAGCACTTCCAGCTTTTCCGAGCTTTTATGAAGAATTGAAACCGGTTTAAGCCCGGCAGTTCCGTCCTCATCAAACTCCGTACGAAAGAGACCTTGGTCAGTTCCTATCCAACAGTTCCCTCTTGAATCCGCAGAAATCGAATAAACATGCAACTCTTTGTTAACCGGATATGCTTCACAAGCATTTCTTCCCTCGGGGATACCGTATAGGCCCTCGTTCGTTCCAAAGAATATCGTTCCATAATTACCACCTCCAATAGCGGTAATCCCTTTCTGAGCCTCTGGCAACGGTAATTTTCTATAGGGCAGCGAATCTTTAAAAAACTCGACATAACCCAGCCCTTTATCGGTCCCAATCCATAGCTTTTGTCCTTTTCCTTCGAAAACAGACTGGATATTTCCTCCACCGACGTGTTGAAAATCATATCCGTCATACCGCATTAATCCTGCCCTGGTTCCAATCCATAGGTATCCCAGACCATCCTCCTTAAGACAATTGACAAAATTGGATGAAAGATGGGTACTAGCGGAATAGTGTTTAAATCGGAGGTCGTTTATCGAAACGATTTCTTGGGCCTGGGAAGTATACCATATCAGCAGCAGCAGGCATAAATATATTTTGTTGACGAGGTATTCCAACTTGCTGATTCTGTTCGAATGTCTTTTGCAGGTATTCACATCTTGAAGAAACCCTAGGAGAAGCACTTAGCTTACCGACTTGATCTTCTTTAAAGATACAAATTTCACAAAACAGACATTTTAGAAGTTTCGATTGACTCTTCCGCAAACCAAGAAATATAAGTGACCGCTGTTAAAACCCAAAATCGTAGTACACCATATGTTAATGTATACAGACATGCCTCCTAAACATTATTTTTCCTTCACGCCCACCGCAAAAAGACGGGGCGTATTGATAGGGAAAATAATAGCTGAAAAAAATCCAAATTTATTTGGAAAGTCCCTAGAATATTTACCTCAAAACTTGCGCGTGGATCCTGTGGAATTTCTTCCGCGTTCAGGAAGATAAGTGGTAGCCCATCAAAGACGGGTAAAAAGAAATTCCAGAGGACCTGCTGTTTGGTTACAACAGGCATTCAAATTTCTTGTTTGAACACTAGCTATATTTTCTTGTTTAACCTAGGGGCTAACATCGGTCTAAGGCACTTATTCATAAGCTTCTAGCTCTACCAGAGTCCATGCCCATTTTACCCTAAAAATCATTATTTTAGTAGAAACAGGAGGCGTCAACATTCGGCAAAATCAAAATTCCTCTAGCGAATTTTCTGGGTATGAAAAAGTGGATCTTGTTTTTGATTTCATTATGCCAAGTGGGTTCAATGCTGTGCCAAGAGCTGATTACCATTAACGGTATGCGTATGTACCAGTATGAAATGGATTCTGAACTTGGCTCCAACTTCATTTTTGATCTTTTTGAAGACCGAAACGGGTATCTATGGATCGGTAGTCTCAAAGGCTTGTTGAAGTACAACGGGCAAGAATTCCAAAGACTTACCAAAAATCCTGTTGAAACCATTACAGAAGGCACCCATGACCATCTTTGGTTTACCGAAAATGGCGGAAATCTGGCCTACTATGACATGCGAAAGGATTCTGTTATCAGGGTTGATTTAGAAAAGCTTCTCCCGGCTAAATTCTCCACAGTTAGAATAAATGCCTTAAGTATAGGGAGTCCCTCTTCTCTTTATTTGGGAACAAATACCGGAATAATTCAGTTGCGCATAACCTCTGATGATTCAGAAATGAAGTTGAGTTACCATGGGAGTCTCATGGACAAAGACCAGATAACATCTTTACTCCATGAAGACAAAAATAAGCTATGGATAGGTACGGGCCGAGGACTATTCAAAGCCAAAATTACCCAGGATGGAAAACATCATGTTAATAGAATACAATTGCCGCAAATCAGTAATAGTCAGCTTGAAGTTGTGCGATTAAGACAAGGCCAGCAAGGAAGAATCTGGGTTATGGGGCTTGAACTGGGGAACATGTATGAGTGGAAAAACCACTCCCTATTATCAGTGAATCAAACAACTAACGAGGTTGTCCAGTACAATCACAATTTCGAAAAATATACACGATTTAATGACCTGCTCGAAGAAGATGATGGTACCCTATGGATTGCCACAAAGGAACAAGGGCTACTTAAAATTAACTACGGGGATTTAATTTTCTCGGACAAAAATACTACTGATATTTCCATGGCTACTGTCTATGATTATGTAGATGGGAAGGATGTAAATATCGGGACACCTAATTTTGAATGTTTACTCAAGGATCGGTCCGGTGTCTTGTGGGGTGGGACGAGATTTCATGGTTTGTTTAAAATCCCTGAAAAGATCAATCATTTTACCTATTATGACCTGCCCGATTACCAAAAATACGCCAATAATGGGGTAGCGAATTTGTTAGAGGATCACTTGGGGAACATTTGGATTGCTACCTGGATCAACGGAGTGTATTATTTTAATAAAGATACTAGGACCTTTAGACATTTTGGGCACATACCTGGTGACACTGGATCTATTGCTTCCAACAATATTCATGGGATTCTTAAAGATGAATTTGATCAATACTGGTTTTTTGGTGAAAATTGTGCCATGAGCAGGTATGACTACCAGACCGATAAATTCAGTACGTTTTGGCTGTGCCCGACCAGTTATGACAGGAACAACAAATCGCAATGGGAAGGCATCATAGTAGGATTGGCCGATGATGATTCCAATGGGAATCTTTGGATAGCCTCCGATGGGGTCGGGTTAATTAAATTTGATGCCAGCACCAAAGAGTTAATCAATAGATACACGATTTCGGAAAAGATACCAAATGAGGACATTCTGAACGATCAGGTTACCAATGAGGCCTCGTTCATAACGGCTTACGTAGACAGCAAGGAACAGCTTTGGGTGAGCCACCCATGGAGAGGACTCTATAGGGCTGTAGGAGATTTGGAATCGGGAAATATTCGATTTGAACATGCCATCTCTGAGATCAATTTGGTGAGCGAATTGTTTGAAGACAGTGCTGGCAGATTTTGGGCTGCGTCCTTTAACACCGGATTGTCGTTGCTTGATCCGATCAACAACAAAATCATAGAAACGTATGATGAAGATTCTGGTTTTTTGCATTCCTCAATTACCAAGGTTGCTGAGGATGCTGAGGGCATCCTTTGGATGGCCTGCCCAAAGGGACTTATCAGATTTAATCCGGATACTGGAGAAATCCTAAACTTTGATAATGCTAATGGTTTAAAAAACAACAGCCGGTTGCTTAATCCCACCATTATCACCTCTAGTGACGAGTTAATTATGGGAGGGGCCGAAGGAATTTATCTGCTCAACCTAAAAGATGTTGATTTAAACAATACGGTAAAACCTAAGGTGAATTTTTCGGGTTTGGAAATTTCTAATGAAGAGATAAGACCGAACGATACCGGTCCTCTTGACCAGCATATTAATTTCACCGAAAAGATTGTATTGAAGCATTTCCAAAACGATCTGGTAATAACATACAACGGACTTCATTTTGACAATAGCGAGGGCGTTAGCTACACGCATAGGTTAGAAGGCTGGAATGATAATTGGGCTTATGTAGGGGATGTCAATTCTGCCCGCTTTCCGAATCTTGCTCCGGGGGATTATACCTTCCAACTGAAAGCTCAGAATTCTGATGGGGTCTGGAGCGAAACACGGAATTTGTCATTAACTGTTTTACCTGCCTGGTGGGAAACCAACCTGGCCTGGTTCGCATATGTACTTATATTTGCCTCGCTTGTTTATTTCCTCTATAGATTTCAACTGGGTAAAAAAATCCGTGAAGAAGAAAACAAGCAACTGCAAGAGTTAAATGTAGCACGTACCAAACTCTACACCAATATAACCCATGAATTCCGTACCCCACTGACCGCCATTAAGGGAATGGCAGAAAGCCTGTTAACGACGCCAAAGGGTTTGGGGAAAAAAGGTGTTGATATTATCGTTAAAAATTCTAATCAGCTGCTTACCCTTGTGAATCAACTCCTTGAGCTACAAAAATTAGAAGCTGAGAAACTGACTGTTTCCTACACGAATAAAGATATCGTTGGATTTCTAAAGTACCTTTGCGAATCCTTTCATTCTTTGGCCAGGGAGAAAAATGTTCTCATTAATTTCAAATCCGAGGAATCCACTTTGATGATGGACATTGACGAAAAAAAAATACAGCATATCATCTCCAATCTTATTTCCAACGCCATAAAATTTGCCAATCCTGACACAACGATTAAAGTTAGATTGAAAACCAAGAATAAAATGGCAACCATTTCGGTAAGGGATTCCGGCATGGGCATTCCTCCAGGTAAGTTAGATTTGATTTTTGAGAGGTTTTATCAGGTAGATGATGAAAGCACCCGCAAAGCGGAAGGAACTGGTATAGGACTTACCCTGACCAAGGAGTTGGTATTGCTTTTGGGAGGTACGATAGAAGTTTCAAGTAAACTAAATGTTGGCTCCATATTTACGGTGAACCTCCCAATAAAAAATGATACCCCTGAACCTGCGCCCGCAATTGCTCGGCAAGCCGTTACAAAGAATCAGGATACTTTCCTGGAGGTTCAGCCTGACCCGATCATCAATAGAATAATCAAAGGCCAGGCACCCTTGGTACTTATTGTTGAAGACAACAAAGACGTTGCCTATTATATTGGTTCTATTCTTGGGGAAAGGTATAGGACGGAGCATGCCAAAAATGGTAAAATAGGCCTGGAGAAAGCTATAAAGCTGGTTCCCGACATCATTGTTAGCGATGTAATGATGCCTGAAATGGACGGTTTTGAGTTAACCTCATCCCTGACCTCGGACTATAGGACAGACCATATTCCTATAATTTTGCTTACTGCCAAGGCAGATGATCCCTCACGGTTTGAAGGCCTTTTCAAAGGTGCGGATGCCTATTTGATCAAACCCTTTAAAAAAGAAGAGTTACTCATTCGGGTGGATAAGCTTATTGAAAAGAAAAAAAGACTTCAGGCAAAATTTAATCAGGCCTTCAATGTTTCGGATACCAAAAATTTTCCGGCCTTCGTGTTTAAATTGAATGAAGTTATTGATAAACATCTCTCTGATGACTCCGTGAGAATTGATGAATACGCAAGGGCGTTAGCGATGAGTCGTGTACAGCTCCATAGAAAGGTAAAAGCGCTTACCGGATTATCCTCTTCCCTTTATATAAAGCGATACAAATTAAGAAAAGCGTATGATCTTTTGATGACCACTGAACTCAACACCTCCCAAATTGCCATAGAAACCGGATTTTCCAGCTTGTCGCATTTTAGCAGGAGTTTTAAAGAAATATATGGCGTTACCCCTTCCAAAATTGGTTCTGACAAAACACCGCTATAGCCCGTTCCTGATAGACCCATATACCTAAAAATTCCTTTTAATCTTCACTAATAACCTCTTGAAAGGCACTTAGGTAACATAAGATCAAAACTTGGTAACATAACGACAAACCATGATTTTACTTGGGTTATACCTTGCCAACTATTGTTAACCAATTTTTTTGTCATGCCATATAATATTAAAAAGAAAGCTGTAACGCTTTTATCGACTTTAGTAGTAATGATTCTGGTTGGGTGTTCTTCCGGTGATGACCTGGATCCAGATTCCGGAGTTTGCGGAAGTTGTACGGAAGATCAAATTTGTCAGAATGGCGTCTGTGTAGACAGAATTGTACACCCGGATCAGTTCGAACAAGTTGGCACCCAACCCAATTTGCCTTTAGGGAGCGATTGGGATAGTGGCCACAATTTTGGGGTATCGGTTATAAAAGTTACAGATACGCTTAAGATGTGGTATATGGGTGGGAAATGGGGATTCCCGTTTCAGGACTCCAAGATAGGATATGCCTATTCTTTAGATGGTGGGAATAGTTGGGTAAAACACCCAGAACCTGTTATTTCCCAATCAAGCGAGCCCCATATCGGTGCCCCTTGTGTAATCTACGATGGGCAGCAATATCACATGTGGTATTTTGAAGGTGATATGTTAAGTGAAACCTACGGGGGAAGCTATGCTACATCCGTTGATGGAATCAGTTGGACCACAATCGGTAGCTTGAACATACCGCCACCATCAGGTTCTTTTAAGTTCGGGCAGGTATGGTCCGTGATTAAGGAAGGAAATGTATTTCGAATGTGGTTTTGGATGAACAATAACAGAAGTATATTCGACCCCGGTATTAATGGCGATATTGGTTATGCTGAATCAACGGATGGGTATACACTTGATTTTTATGACGATCCCAGTACCGGAGCCGCAATTGATCCGGTATTGAGAAGCGAAGCCGGGATCTACGACAATCAATGGGCCTGGTATCCTTCAGTTATAAGGATATCCAATAATGAGTATCACATGTATTACGGAGCCAATGCTGCCATCAATAATTGTCCTGATCAACATATAGCTCTCGCAACCTCTGAGGATGGAATTAACTGGGATAAGCAAGGCATAGTCTTTAGGGGACCGCGATCATGGGGAAGAGAAACCGCCATCCCAAGGGTTATTTTAGATGGAAATCAACTAAAACTATGGTATTCTGGTTTTGGATGTCCCGAAACGCCACCAATAACAGGATATGCCATAAAGAATCTCAATTAAGAATTTTATAGATGAAGACGGGTCACTTAACGTTAATTATTTGTTTGAGCTTGTTTGTAGTATCATGCGCTCGTGATCATCTGGAAATTATGGGAGATGGTTTGGATCATCTCCCATATAATCCATCCGAATATAGTTTAGACATTCCTCAGGAATACCTGAATCTACCTATTAATGAACTCGACGATAAAGAGCTCACCCTGGAAGGTATAACCTTGGGGCAGCATTTATTTTACGACCCTATTTTATCCATAGACGGTTCGGTGAGCTGTGCTTCTTGTCATAAAATAGAGCGCGCTTTTTCTGACAAGACAGTGGTACCTGAAGGAGTCGGAGGAGCTAAAGGGAACCGGAGTTCCATGAGCCTTTTAAATCTTCATTTTTCCAATACGGGTCTTTTTTGGGATGGAAGAGTTAACTCACTTTCCGAGCAGGCTGAGATGCCCATACAGAACGAGTTAGAGATGAACAATACGGTTCAGAATGTAGAAGAAAAGCTTCGTGAGCACATATTTTATCCAGAGTTGTTCAGAAAAGCTTTTGGTATCAAATCAAAGGATGAGATCAGTTTTCTGCTGGTTACAAAAGCAATTGCCCAATTCGAAACCATAATGATCAGCGGGGGCAACTCAAAGTACGATCGTTACTTAAAAGGGCAATATGAATTAACAGAGGAAGAGTCTAGAGGTTTTGAATTATTTTTTAATAAATCGGATCATGCAAACAGTCCCGATGTAAACAATCCTAATATCCCGATAACCAATTGCTCCAATTGTCACACCCCCCCGTTGTTTACGTCGTTACAATACCTGAACAACGGGCTAGATTCCTTGCATCTTCTTACTGATCCGGGAAGGAGTTTAGTTACCAGGCAAGATACCGACGTTGGAAGGTTCAAGACCACTTCCTTAAGGGACATTGAACTAAGTGCACCTTACATGCACGATGGAAGGTTTGCAACCTTAATGGAGGTAATTGAACATTACAATTCTGGCGGCGTACAAACGATGACCACCGACGTGAACATAAAACCTCTTGGATTAACGGAAACTCAAAAAGAGCATCTTATTTCCTTTTTAAGGATGTTAACGGATACCTCCTATCGCCAGAATCCGTTGTTGCAGGATCCGTTTGCACGAATCGAAAAATAAGACTTATAAACATTCATAACCTCTAGGGTATTGTTTAATTTTAACCAAGTACAGGAAATTACCCTAACACTGAAATTGAAATAGGGCGCAGCCCTACTTTTGATTTGGAAGACTATCCCGTTTTTTGGCCCACTTCTGAAAGCCTTTGTAAATAACGGAGTGGTTCAGATGGTTCCATGAGCTTTCATTTGAACCCCCTAAAAACATAAAACGTTGCAAATCAGGTGATTTGCAACGTCATGCAACTAAATGAAATTAGTTAAGTCGGGGTGGCAGGAACGAAACCCCTTGCCACAACCCGTTTCATATCAATACTTTATCAAATTATTAAAAATCCTGTTCCCGATTTGTTTCCTTTTTATTTGATTCAACTTGTGTTTGTTTAGTTTAAAGATAGTAATAATAGGCAAATTTCATATTTACCAAAAACTATCAATTCCAATCTCCTCCTAAGAAACAATCAAATTTTCCCATTGGCGAAAATCACCACTTAGCAAAACTTTTTGACAGTTTCAAAATACCATTTAAAATTTAAGTAACATTTTGAAAAAATCGCTCGTTCAATCACCGGTCAAACAGATCTCTGAATTGGTAAAAAAATCGTTCCAACAATCGCAAATCCTCTGTAATTATTTCTGCTTTCCCACTCATTTCCTGCTTAAAATCTATTTCCTTTTTATAACTAGTAAAAAGTTTCTCTGGCAACGAGACATCTACTAAATAAAGTCCTTGCTCATCGGGAGTAAGCGAAATGTTTTCAACAGTACCCCTCAACATGCCAAATTCCGTTTCTGGGTAGTTTTGCAATTTAACGTTTACCGCCTGGCCTACTTCAATTTTTCCCGAGTTCCTTGTTGGAGCCTTGACCTTGGCGATATAGTTTGAATTGTTTGAAGGTATTATGGTAAAGACAAGGTCGCCTTGCGTTACTGTTTGATTTTCATCCCAATAATTGTGGAAAGAAACCTCTCCATCTATCTCAGACTTTAATACATAGGTATTCTCCCAATCTTTTATGGCCTTCTTTAACTGATTAAAAGATTGGATAGTTGACTTTAGTAATTGGGTTTCAGCTCTAGTTCTCGATATTTCCGTCCCTTTCGAAGCTTTTCTAGCGCCCCCGATAGCCTCCCTAATCTGGGAGATTGAGACTCCAGAATTTTTGAAGTTGCGTTCGGCAGTTAACAATTCAAGTTGTTTGTTTTCAAATTCTTGCTGGGAAATTACTCCTTTGTCAAAAAGTATTTTATTACGGTCAACTTCGTTTTTCTTAAAACTATATTCAGACTCAAAAAGGGCGTGCTGGGCCGTTAGACTTGAAAGCCTACCCTGAAGTTCCGAAAGTGAAATCTTATTAGCTATAGCTTCATTTGAAAATGGCTGCAGTTGTTGATTTAGCTTATATTGAAAATAGCTATTTTCAAATAGGGCGAAACTTTGATCTACGGCTCCCAAAAACAACATCGGCAGTTTTTCCATAGGGAAATCGATTGAGTGATTGGTGAAGGTAATTGTGTCCAAAATTGAACTTAGATAGAATACATCACTTGGATTTGCTGTATTTTCTAGTACCGCTAAATAGGTGTTAGCACTCACACTTTGTGAGTCTTTTACATAGATAGTGTCAATTTTAGCGGAAATCATGGCATACTCCTTCTGTGGAGGAATTTGGGTTGTGATTAAGGCTTCACCTTCTATCACATCAGGATATTTTATGAACCAACCTAGTAATAGTACCAATAATATCAAAATGAGAAATAGAGTACTACCCCATCTAATCATCCACATTGGAACTTGGGTAAGAATCTCCTGTACATCCTCACTTCGCAATTTAATATCGTCCAATACCTTTGACATCTTAATTCCCTAGTTCTAATTGGTTTTTTACCAAATTATAGTAATCCCCTTTTTTCAGTATTAATTCCTGATGGCTCCCAATTTCCGTAATGTTTCCTTTGTTTAACACTACAATTTGATGGGCGGTCTTTACCGTGCTCAATCGATGTGCAATTACAACCACTGTCTTCTTGTTGAAGAATTGAACCAAATTTTCCATAATGACCTTTTCGTTGTTGGCATCCAATGCCGAAGTAGCCTCATCAAAAAAGAGATAATCCGGGTTTTTATATACTGCTCTTGCGATCAATAAACGTTGCTTCTGGCCCGTGCTTAGCCCTACCCCTTCCATTCCAATCTTGGTGTTGTAAGAGAGTGGAAGTTCTTCAATAAACTCTTTTATGTTAGCTACGTCAACAGCATAGCCTAAACGCTCTTTTTCTATATAATCTACTCCGACAGCGATGTTGTTGGCAATAGTATCGTTGAAGATATAGTCCTCTTGCATGACCACCCCACATTTTTCTCGCCATGCTTGTTGGGATACATTTTTTAAATTGTACGGCCCCAATTTTATTTCTCCGACATCCGGGTCATAGAACTTCATCAATATTTTCAACAACGTAGTCTTACCACTACCGCTTACCCCAACAATTGCAGTTACTTTCTTGGCCGGAATACCAAGGTTCAACCCCTCAAATACAGGTTTCTCGGTTCCAAGGTATCGAAAAGAGACATTTTTTATATCAAAATCAAGATTGCTCTGAATTTCTGTTATCTCACCATTTATGTTGGATTCCTCATCATCTTTATCATGTATTTCAGCCAAACGACCAAGGGAAATTCTGGCGTCCTGAAATTCCCTAATGAAAACTATTAGCTGAGATACTGGAGAATTTAATTGCCCAACAATGTAGGAGATTGCCAACATCATACCTAAGGTTATTTCCCCATCTATTACCAGTTTAGCGGAAAGTACCGTGATTAGAATGTTCTTAAGTTCATTTATAAATCCAGATCCAACATTTTGGTACTGCTCCAATGCAAGACCTTCTATGGACAGTTTAAATAACCTTGCTTGTAAAAACTCCCATCCCCAGCGTTTTTTTTTCTCTGCATTATTAAGTTTTATTGTCTGCATCCCGTTTATAAGTTCAATTACCTTGCTCTGTTCTTGACTTACCTGTGAGAACCTTTTATAATCAAGATCAGCCCTTCTTTTTAAGAAAATGGCTATCCAACCAAAATATAGGAAGCTTCCAACAAGAAATATTAGAAAAATATAAAAGTTATAATAGGCAAGAACTACACCAAAAATTATCAAATTGACCATAGAAAATAATACGTTTAGAGAGGAAGTTGTCAATATGCGTTCTATCCGTTTATGATCATTGATTCTTTGAAGGATATCTCCCGTCATTCGAGTATCGAAGAAAGAAATAGGCAAAGACATCAACTTGATAAAAAAATCTGAAACCAAAGAGATATTGATTCTTGTACTCAAGTGGAGTAAAATCCAACTTCGTATTACCTCAATTGATGTGCGGCCCTACGAACAAAGCCAACTGAGCGAACAGTATTAAATAAACAAAGTTTATATCCTGATTCTTTATGCCAACATCTACAACGCTCTGGGTAAGAAATGGAAAAATTAGCTGCAACAAGCTTCCGGGCTAAAAGTCCAATTACAAGCTGCCATAAAAATCTTTTATACTTAAGAAGATATTTTGATAAATATGAAAGATTTATCTTTTCTTCCCTGTCCCCAAAATTATTCTCATAAAATTTAGGTGTTGCTTCGACTAGCAAGGATATGCCCTCATTACTCCCTTCTATAGCATTATTTCCAATCCAACTCTTAAGAAACTCATCCTTTGTGTATTTTAATAATCCATGGGCTGGATCTGAAATAAAAAAAAAGTCCTTCCGAATTTTGTACAAAACGACGTAGTGATTATTATTCCAATGAAGTATACATGGCAATGGTGCTTCTTTTAACTCATTCAAGGAAAATTTTACTCCCAAGGTTCTCAAGCCAATTTTCTCTGCGGCATTACTTAGGTTGGTAAGACTGCTGCCCAGTCTTGTGGTTTCCGATAAGGTCCTAATCCTGTCAATTGAAAGTATCTTACCAAAATGTTTTCCAATAATTTTCAAACATGTTGGACCGCAATCTTTACTATCGATTTGTCTATAATTCGGAAATTTTCTCAAAAATCAACTTTTAGTTATATTGATCATATGTTCTATGCAATTCACTTTCTGAAAAAGGTAATAATTATATTTTTTGTAGGTCCATCATCTTAAATGCGCAATTATCGTAGTTGTCTAATCTCAAACCAAGGATTTATTAAACTTCTTCAAATTTGAGGGCATCAAAAATTATTAAATATTGTAGAAGTTTGTCCTCTAAAATAGCAACCACCTGATCTTTAGATGAATTATGAAATTTTTCCTGTAACGCAAGTAAAAGCTCTGTTCCCGAAAAACTCCCATTATACCTATATAAATCGAACAATAGATAGTCAATTTTTCTTTGATCTAGACGTATTTCATTGACCGTTTCCCCACTTAAAAGTGATGGTTTTACATAATAGACATAACTTTGGGTATCTAAAAAATTCTTGGATGCCCCTAAATCTTTTTGTGTATTAATATCAACTTTTGTAGTTACTATTAAATTATTTTTGTTGAATTTGAAATTCTTTTCCAACAATTTGGTCTTTCCGAACGAGACAACTTTTTCAACGGCCAAAATATTCCTTTTTCTTTGTTCAAAGATTTCATTTTTTCTGTTGAGCATCGGATAAAAAAACGAGTAAACGACACTTTCATAATTATAGATTTCCAATGCAATCAAAAAGTCTTTATGAGATAAACATTTCTTCATTTCATCCTGTACAAGAGCATTGTCGGAATCCATATTAATGACTTTTTCAACATCAAATTCTGAATTTGCAAGAAATCCAATCGTCCTTTGAAAAAAAAGCTCTTTGATAATCATGGTAAGACCTCTTGACGTAACATGTTATTGATTTCAGGTACTGACTTTCGAATTTTGTCATAGACAGCTGGATACTCGATTCTTAATCTTATGGCAATTTGTTCATTTGCAAGTTGGTTCGATTTAGCAGAGCCCACCATATGAATATATTTTGACTCAAATGGGGTAAGATGAAAATTCAAAACTTCCCTAAAATCATTTGATAGGTCATCAAAGAGATATGTAATTTCTTCGTTATGAAATTCCAAAAAACACAAGAGAAGATATTGTTCATAAAACATATTGATATTCTTTATTTCGATTATCTCCAATTTTTTGTGGTTCTTTTCAATAAAAGAAATTACGTCATTCGAATATTTTTTAATTAGGGATAAGTTCTTCCCTCCGAAAACTCCGGTATTTATACCAAAGTTCCCAGATTTCTTTTTCAAAAATTCTTGAGCCTCTACTGGGAAGTACTTAAGATTCCCAACTACTTTTTTTAAAACTTCATCATAAAGTCCAGGGTTTTTCTCCATACTTTGGGCGACAACTTGAGAATCTAAAAAATCTTGTTTAAAATGTTCCCATACAAAAATGTCACCATCAATGTGCAGGAAAGGTTCTTCTTGAATGCTATACGTATACAACTTTCCTATCGCCCACAAACTAGAATCAAAGGAATCAAGCTTATCTAAATCTGTTTTACAAGTTGTGTAGGGCAACTGCAAAACATCAACAAGTATATTTTTACCTAAACCATCTGTACAAAGCGCTACCGACGAGAATACTTTATTCAATGTTAAAGAGCTCAGTGCCCAACTAAATAAAAGAGCCTCCAAAGTTGGCCAACCCGAAAAACTATTAATTCCATTTTCGGAAAAAGACTGTTGCAATAGCGGTTTGGTCCAAAAGCTTTGAACAATTTTAAGTTTCCCCATTATAATATTTTATCATAAATCTCTTTTTGTCCATTTTTTCTTCTCAGTATTAGTTTGTTTGCTTCGATATTAAACAAATAGTCTGTATTGGGTATTACAAAACTATCTTTGAAATAGATAAATGGTGATAAGGGTAATTTTACCAATGAGCCACTATTTATATTAATGAAATACTTTCCATTACTTGCAGTAATTTTAAAAGTCAAATTCCTATTCCTGTAATTTCCACTATATTCTTTCGAAGAGACAGAGTAGCGTTTCATCCACCAATTATTGGTTTTCAACAATATTGACATATGGATTTTACGCAATCTGACTTTGAATGAATTTAGGCACCTGGTTAAGAGTCCGAAAACAGATTTGTCAGAATATCTAAAAAATCTATGTTTTTCTATATAGTAGGTATTAGGTATTTTCTTCCAATTTGGACATTTGAAATAATAATTATTTTTTAAGTGGATAAAATGATATAAGAGTATTTCATACTCATCACGATAGGAAAGGACACCTTTACTCCACTTTATTTGGCCAGGAATTCCTTCAGAAACGCAGAAGAAAAAATAGGGCTTAATTAACTTTTGAATTTCCGCTTTTTTAATAACATGCATCATGCTCTCAATTGCAGAATTGGTTTGAAAAATATTAGTGCCACCGCTTACCGCCTCATGTTCAAAATTACATTCATCAAAGCAAAAGTGCCTACCGGACTTAAACACTTTCTTAAAATCCTTACTCCTCATAAAAAGCTCATTTACTTTTGGAGTATTTCTATAAAGCATGAAAAAACCTGATGGGTAATCGTGCCTAACACTAATGAGATCATATTTCATTAATAGGTCTTCTTCGATAAAATTTGTGATTTTCCCGAAGATTAAATCTATATCACCATGCCCCCAAAATTCATATTGGAAAAGTATATCGTTAAAAATCAAGCCGTAAGCAGGCTTTATGTCACAAAGTTTATATGTATTCTTGAGATTAACATGGAACCCTAGTTTCTCATATACTTGGTGTTCGACCTCTTTAATTGTTAAGTCTTTATAAATTACATTGTTGGGAATCCCGGATGGAGGACCTATATCACTAATTATTATAAAATCAATGTCAGGATTAAAAGCGCAAGACTTTAGGAAAAAATTTAAATACCAAGGCCAACTCCCATAGTAGAGATAAAGAAGGGCGATTTTATTTGAAGACATTTATGTTAACATTAAATGTTTATGATTCTTTATCAATTCATCCATTCCTATCTCAAATATTAAAGGCCATCTAATATTTGAATTGTTTTGTGCCAATCAAATAGACCTAGCAGTCAATTTTTATTGAAGAAAGCCTCTTAAATCATTGAATATTTTCAAGTAACAATTGTGTTTGGCTACCATCAATATTTTTATAATGAAGCTCTACAAACCCAAATTCTGCATTGAAGAGGGCAAGTAATTCCGTCTTACCAAGCTCACTAACCCCTACTGAACGAATTTCCAAACACTCAAGGTCGCCAAATGGTGTTTTGATTGTTTTGATTCCCACTATTTCGTAATCGCATCTATTAACTATATTTCCTTCCCATGTCTTCCATCTTTTGTCACCCCATGTGCTTTCTATCTCAAGTTGCCATTTCCATTTATTTCCAATTTCAAATGGACTTTTTATGAAGGGAAATGGGTTTAACTCTAAAATCCTGAAGTATTTATCTCGTGGCGGATGAAGCCAAATATTTTTTTCGTTTTCGATAAGTCCAGAGATAGAGTTTATATCAGATATTGTATTATTGGCCTGGTACTGAAATTTGACTATTGATTGGTCATAATTAGGGATTTGATCTATTAAAGGTTTTAATCCCGGAATGACGGAAACTTTTACTTTGGTTATTGTTTTTTCTGAAATGGAGTCAAATCTTACAAACTTCCAATTTGTTCTCCAATCCTCATTTTGTGTGTCTTCCTGAAAATAGTACACAACATTTTCATTTGAAATGTGCTTGAAATCAAAGACGAACTGTTTCCCACCACGATAAACGCTATTGTTTGCAGTATATCGGTTCTCGTCTTTAATTTCAGAGTCAAATTTCTCTACAAATATCCCGCCCTTCTCTTCAAGAGAGTAAGCTGGATAGGAACTTTTCGCTATCGATTGACATTGTATCACTAGTGGGAACATTAGCATTGCTAGCACTCTGGTTTTCATGACGTAATATTCTTTTTTAAAATCTTGACCAATTGCAAAGTAATCTCATTCTCCTGTCTTATATGGTATTTTGATTATGATATACTTTGATTTTTGGCATAAGCCTCTGTTACTTTCTTTAGTTTCGTCCGATGTTTTTTATTTGTAAAACGCCAGCAAGGAAGGATTTGATTTCGTCCGCCTCATTATAGCGCTGCTTGAGCCTAAAATAGTTCTCACTATAATTTTTTTCCCTCAAAAAGAAAGCATTGTTGACCTTGTACGAATATCTGGTTTTGTAAAAGAGGTTCTGGTCATCAATTAGCCTACCAATTCTTGATTCGCATTTTGAATATATCCGCTTCAAGTTGTCGGAAGAATTATTTTCTATCTTATTGTAATATTTGTTAATGGTTGTCTTAATTTGTTCCATTATCAGGATATTATTTTCGATACGATCTACCAATTTGGGGTGCCTAAGTTTACAAAACTCCAAAGCTCCATAATTGCCAATTAGATCACATGTGGCCTCTTCCCAAGCATAAGGCACAAAACCCATTTGCCTAATATACCTGTGTGTAATCTCATGAAAAGTGTAGAACGCAAGAATATCCAAATCAAAAGATAACAATCGTTCTGTCAAACGCGTCTGAGCATTGGCCGGAGTTCGGTATAACATGGTGTGGTAACCCAATTTTTCAAGCTGAACTTTCTTTTTTAAAGCTTTGTTCATGTCAGTTCCTGAAAAAATACGACTTGAATTATGGTCGATATTCTCTATTGCATTTGGTTTGGAAGCATAGAGATATAAGTAAAGTTTGTTATTCGCTTCCCATTTGGAATAAAATTCACCGATTATTTCAGTATCCGTAATTGTTTCAAAGAACTCTTTTATTTCCTGAATGTACTCGATTTTTATTGTAAAGTCATTTTTAAAAGATTTCATAGACGCCAAGTTGGCCGGATTAATTCCAAATGCCAAAATCGCTTTGGATGTCAGACTTATAAACCTAAATCGTGTAATTTTCATTTGACTACTTTTTATGCCTGGTATGGGCTGTAACTGCAATCATCTTCGTACTTGTAGTGGTCGCTACCTTCAACTTTTATTGGGATTCTTCCATCGCAACACACGTATCTGAATTCACATTCCCTGCAGATAGCAATTTTATCTTTCCCAATCTCCCAGAGCTCTTGAAATTCCTTTTTTTTCACAACCTCATTTAATCGGTGTACACGAATATTACCCATAACTTTGTTGGTCGTAAAAGGAGATTGAAATATGTTTCCCGTTATATCAATATATGCTTTTTGGTTGTAGTAAAGGTTATAATTAAGAGCTTCTGTAAAAGACATCAGATTAGGTTGAAAGTATTTAAAACGTAACTTGTTGAACTCCTTAAATTCAGGAAAATCATTATTTAAGTAAAAAACTGCTTTATCCGATTTTTGATTTTCCTCTATATGTTCCAACCTTTTTTCGGAGGCTCCGTACCAAATTACCATATAGACGACTGGATGATTTAAAATTTTGGATTTAATGATTTTATCATAAATGTCAATATTTAAGGCTATGCTAATCCCTCTGAAAATCGATTTTTCAACAAAAACACTAAGGACTGCTTCGATTTCGTCCACCATCATTTCAGGATGAAACCTTAGCTGGACATATGGACATTTCGTTTCATATAAGTTCTTGCAAAGTAACTCTAAATAATTACCGTTTGCTGTCGAACTAGCTATTCCTATCACAGCGCATGATAAAGATTTAGGATAGTAAAAACCTGAATCCACTTCTATAAAATTTTCAAAATTTTCAATATTATGCATTAAGACAATTAAATCTTTCTCTATCAAAAAATTAAAGTATTCGTTTACTACTGTTGATTGATCCCCAAATTTTTTATATACCTCCCCTATTTTTTTCCCTTCGAATGTCTTGATGATATTGGCTAAGGTATTTGGAATATGATAAAGTAGTTCTCTTTGCAAATCATATATGGCCGATCGCCTCCTTCCAGCTACGAGTTTACAATTTGCAAATAATTTGAAGTACATATTTGAGAGCTGATTCTTTTTCATTAAAAAGTCATTTTATGTGGAGTCATGCACATCATTTTATTTGTTCCATAAAGTCGGTTTTTACATAACCCAATTTTTATGTGATCTCTTTCTCGATCTACCTCCCTGAGATAGTGCAGAATTACTGGTGTTCTTTTCTTTATCTTTTCTCTGATTAAGAAGCCAATGATTGTCTTGTTTTTCATTTTTAGTTTAGATTTTTTGAGATAAGAAATTCAGCTACTTTCTTTTCAAGTTGATAGTTGCAGGGAAAGGATGTCATTCCAAATTGTCCTACCGGGTTAATCTCCAAAAAATAATACTTGTTATCTGTTGATCGTATTAGGTCAATTGAACCGGTCTCCAAATTGCATTTCTTCATAAGAACATTTAATTTTTCTTCTATTTTGACCGGCAACTTATAAGGTACGGTTCGATTCGGTTTTTTTAAGTTGTACCTTCTGAAATCAACACTAGTTTTCTTATCTAATTGAGAAAAAATTGCCATGCTATAAAATTTGCCCCCTAAATAAAAGGTTCTGATTTCATATTTTTTTTCGATTTTGGCTTGAAATAAGGAGGGGAAAAAAAAGTCGTTCAATGACGATAGAATTCCAGCGGTTACCTCAGTTGTATACGGGATGTACCTTCTATCTTTGAGTTTTATCATGTGAGCCTCACTCAGGCTTTTGGAAATTAAGGACTTACCTGAACTTAATATTTTTTTCAGTTCATTTTTGCTACTTAATACGTAGGTATCTGGAATATTTAAGCCTACTTTTTTGGCCTTTTGTAATACAGCCGATTTATCAATAAAGGAGAGACTTCTTGGTCGAGATAACCAATAGGCGTGGTCAAATAGCGAAAGAAATGAAAGCGAAAAATTTTTACGCTCATCATTTAAATAATACCTGGCTGTTTGGTTAAAGTCTTCATCGCTGGTTTTCTCGATCAATGGAATTGACTCGTTGAAATTACCCCACCGACGATACCAAACAACCTTGAAATCCTTTGGGCTATATGGAAAGTTTGAAATTGAATTTTCCCTTTTGGTGGAAAAGTTAAATACAAAATTATGAAAACTTGAATCTGGGTCATCAGCATTTATGCGGAAATAGTTCGCATTATAATATTCTAACCAATCGATGACACCATTTGTTGAAACTTCAAATTCTTTAGATAGTATAAGAATCATAAATAAGGGGTTAATTGAAAAACATAAACAGTTCAACTATGAGAACCGATACCATTTCAGGAAAACCACGTTATAAAACGTGGTTTTATGATTCCAAAAAATTAAAAATTCATGAATACTTAATTAGTCTGTGTCGTCTTCCCAGTCTTCGCAACCTGTTTTCCCATCATCAGGACAACAAGTTCCCAAACAAGTGGAGGTAGAACCATATCCACCCATAATGGAAGAACTTCTTTCAAGCCTAAAATCTCCCAAATTCTCAATTGTTAATTTTTGTAATTTCATTTTTTCGATTTAAATAATTATTAAAAGATTATTGTTCTACGCCGGTTGGCAATTCTCTGAATCCTCCTCGTAATCTTCATTAGAGGTAGTATTAGTACTATTGTTGCAATTAGTTATAATTGCCGTATGAGTTCCTCCTCCGTAACCACCCATTATGGAATGACCGGATGATTCTCCCAAACCATGCACTAAACTTGAATTTTTAAAATCACTTAACACTTTAAGTTTTTTCATTTGATTAAATAATTGTGTTTACACCTACTCTATTGTAAGGCTTTTCGGTTTTCGCCCGTCAATTTATCGCGATTATGACGAATTAAATTTGATGCCATTTGGTGGTAATTACAACATGTTAATCCTGTAATTCATGAATCGTACACCTCAATTCATGAATTGCTCAAAACTTCTTTCATCTTAAAGTTCAGTATATTGCATGCTATTGGGCCTGGATTTGAGATGGATTTTACTGAGCAAGACCCAATATGGTTTATCTAATCGAGAAATACAGGCAATTTAGATGTATAGGCTAGTCTTCTTAATTTTAACCATAACTCTTCAAATAGGGAATGTGGTTTTTGCACAAAATAATTCCAGTGATTCTCTATCATCTTATACCCTTAATCAGTTAGAGAAAAAGTTTTATAAGTCCTTCGTAAAGGATAAGGAGGAATCCCGAATTTATGCTCTTCAATATTTAAAAAGGGTAAAACAGGATGATAATAGCTTAAATATCTCCAAAGGATATTATTTTATAATAAAATCTAGCGAGAGGGCTGATATGTTGGTTTACTCTGATAGTTTAATAGAGCATGCCAAAAAACACCCTGGCCTTCATTACACTGGAATCGCTCATTATCTTATTGGTACACAAAATTACTTGGAAAACAAACAAGTCCAAGCTTTGGATCGTTTTATGATTGCTGACAGTATTTTATCGAAGACTGACACGGTTATAGAGAAATACTGGGTAAAACAGGCCATTGGCATGTTGAAACTGAACAGTAAAGATTACGATGGAGCTTTAAAAGAATATCTGAAAAGTCTCAGATTCTACCAAAAAACAAAGGATTGGTCCAGTTATTCTACAAATGCATTTTCCTTGTACATTTTATATGTTGAAAAAAATCAATTGGATTCTGCCGAATATTTTGTCGACAAAGCCCTAAAATCAATTCAAGGAAAAAATATCAAACAGCAAGTCCACCTTGAGTACGCGAAGGGAGTTATTGAATTTAAAAGAGGAAATATTAATAATTCAATAAACTCATTTGAAAGAAGTAGGTCTAAACTTGATAGTATTGGTGACTATTTAAATCTTGCATTTAGCGAAAGTTATTTGGGAGAGTCCTACTTGCAAAATCATGACACCCTAAGAGGTATACCCCATCTTAAGAAAGCCGCTAGTTATTTTAAATCGGATGGATTTACGCATTCAGGAGTAAGATCGGCGATGCAAACACTTGCCGAATATTATAGAATTCAAAGGGATGATAAAACCGAATTGGAATACCTAAAACTCATCATTTCCTTGGATAGTATAAACTTTGCCGATAAGAACACATTGCAAGACCAATTGTATAAAAATTACGATTTACCAAATAATATCAAGAGAAAAAATGAAATTATCAATAGAATTAATGAGCAAAGTCAACAAAAATCCATTTACCTAATATCCAGTATTTTTTTGGTGGTGTGTTTAGCCATTTTAATCTTCTTTTTGGTTGCAAATAATAAAAGGAAAATTAAGCTCTATAAAAAAATAATTGAAGAGTATAAAACCAATAGCATAAGTAAAAAAGTTTCAAATCCCCAAAGTAAGATTCCAGAAAAAGACATTCAGATTTTAAATGAAGCTTTCTTGAAATATGAGAATGAAGTTCTCTTCACCAAAAATACCTTTAACAAAGAGTTTATTCGCAAAGACACCGGTATCAACGATCACTACATAGCTGATTATATGCGTGATTTTATAGGTTCAAGTTTCTCCCAATATGTAAATGATAAACGAACTGAATTAGCCATAAAAAAAATATTAGAGGATACTCAGTACTCAAAATACACAATGCAGGCTATGGCATTAGATGTGGGTTATAATAATTCGGCGACTTTTAAAAGAGCATTTAAACAAAGAGTTGGATTAACTCCTTTGGAATTTATTAAAAAAGCTTTCAATTCATGAATTGTACACCTAATTCTAGGTAATTCAACTGATTAATTACTTGATAACTAAGTTTTTTTGTTTCTTTAAGTAAATCTTAAATACGAGAATTATGAAAAAGTCAACAAAATTAAATCTTGAAAAGAAAAGCATTGCTAACTTGGGCTCAGGGAACCTTTTAAATGCGAAACAGACACATAAGATTATTGGTGGAAGTGAAATTTCCATCTATTGTGGTGGGGGTGCTACACAAGTACCAACTACGCCAAAGAATTAATCTTTACAAAATTCTTACTTTTAAAGGCCCTAATAGTTTAAATAGGGCCTTTTTATGAAAATGTATCTCAAAAGACTACTATTCACATTAATTGCTGTTGGCTTTGTTGGTTGTTATGATAATCCTTCCGTGCATAATCTAAATACCAGCGTTAAAAACCAATCGATGGAGTATGTCGATTGGCACATGAAGCCCAGGTCAGATTCTTTGGCTGGCGTGAATATAGACATGGCCAATCAACTTGCCGATAGTTTAAACTCTTCTAACGAAATCATTGTCGCCGTAATTGACGGTGTCGTTGATATTGGACATGAAGACCTAAAATATTCAATTTATTCCAATAAGGACGAAATTCCTAATAATGGAATAGATGATGATTCGAATGGCTATTTAGACGATATAGCAGGCTGGAATTTTCTGGGAAAAGAAGATGGCGGTTACGTTAAATATGCGCCCTTCGACTACCTAAGAGTACTAAAAGCGCTTATCAAAAAGTATAATGCCCATGATCTTGACAGTACAAAAATTACTGATTATGAAGATAGAAAATTATTCCAGAAAGTTCTGGCACACAAGATTGGAGGTGCGAACTATGGTCAAACTCTAATTGATTGGGGAGAAAAACATAGAAGTAACTATTTTAAGGCTTACGAAATATATAATCATCTTTTAGTTGATGGAAACCTTTCCTTAGAGAATTTGGATTCGATTGACGCTAGGAATGAGGAGGAAAAGAGTATTTTAGAAACATTGAAATACTTCAAAGCATATGATATCACTTACAGCAGAATTAATCAAATTATAGAGGATGGATATGCCAGAAAATATTTAGTTCACGAATTGGACTTTGAGCCATTTAATGAAATCGATTCCTTTCCAAATAACTTGAATTATACAAATTATGGCAATTCTCAAATTGGCAAACACCCGGAAAGATATGCCCATGGGACTCAAGTTGCCGGAATTTTAGGAGCAAAAAGGGATAACAATCTAGGCATAAAAGGCATTTCGAATAATATTAAGATAATGGTTCTAGAGGTAACGCCAACCTTCAATGAAAGACCTAAAGATTTTATAAACGCGGTGAAATACGCAGTTGACAATGGCGCTAAGATAATTAACTACAGCGGCGAAAAATTTATGCTGAACCACAAAGACGAATTTAACAATGTCGTCGATTACGCAACTAATAATGGTTTACTATTTGTTAAAGCCGCTGGCAATGGTGGACTAAACACAGATTTACCAGAAAACGTTTCTTATCCAAGCGGGATATCTTCTGACGGGTCAAGAATGGAAAATTATATTTCTGTGGGTGCCTCTAGTCAACTTATTGGAAAAGATTTAATCCCCAAGTCGTCAAATTATGGCAAAAATAGCGTGGACATTTTTGCTCCCGGTGTAAATATGAGAACTACCGATGTTTATGAAAACGAATACTTCACATTAGGAGGGACTTCTCTTTCGGCAGCTGTTGTATCTGGCATAGCAGCTTTAGTTTGGTCCACTTACCCCAACTTAAGTGCTTCAGAGGTCAAACAAGCATTGCTTGAATCAGGTACCAAGTATGATATCGAAGTAGAAACCAATGAAGGAATGAAACATTTTAGTGAATTATCCAAGACGGGAGCTATTGTTAATGCCTACGATGCAATGGTATTGGCTAAAAAAATGTCCACTAAGAAAGTATCTCAATAGTTCAAATTTATCCTTGACGGCCTCCTACATTCAATCATAATTAAAACTTCCATTTGTACTTTAGAATTCATGAATTGCCGATGGATTATTCATGAATTTACACTTTAAAACCTTGCAAGAAAGATTGTCAAAGTATATGTTTGACTATCTCCAATTGATTATCATAACCGATTATTTTGCCTTACGCTTGAAATATTCCGGTACAACTTTCCTAGCTATTTAGAAGCTAAATTCAAGATTCGACTAAAGTTAAATCAATAAGATTTGGCTATCGTTATGATATTCAATTTTAAAATTCAAGATTATGGCAGCGAACATTATTACAAATGAAGATTTAGCACAATTCAAAGAGGAGTTACTTTTAGAAATCAAAGAGTTGCTTCTTAGAAATGAAAAAATCACTATCGATAATTGGATTAAATCCAACAAGGTCATGGACAAATTGGAAATAAGTCCTGGCACTTTGCAGAATCTTAGGATCAATCATGTAATTCCGTACACCAGGTTGGGTGGAATCCTGTACTACGACGAGGAGAAGATCAATGAAATCTTGGAGAGTAACGAGGTTATTCGAAAAAAAAGAGCGGCATGAAAATAGCGACCTATAATATACAGAGCCTGTTCCACAGACATATTGATTTGGTTTTGGACAAGAAAGTTTCCAAGATGGAAATATGGGAAGAAGAGTTTGATCGTCTTCTCGTCAAACCGTACAAGAGCCTATCCGAGATTAAGAGGTTGACGGATTTAAGTGCTTTGCTCGATTTCGACATTGGTAATACGGAACCGAAGATCTCGTTGAGAAAGATTGATGGAAATCTTTTCGCGACCTCGGAGGCCAATCCTAAGAAATTAAGTGCATCCCCCTTGACCGACTGGAACGGCCATATTCAGCTGAGCTCCATACCGGTAACAAAAAGGTCTTTTGAAAACAAGGCTAGGGTCATTCTCGAGGCGGACGCCGATATTCTCATTTTGCAGGAAGTGGAGAGCCGAAATTCTTTAATGCAGTTGAACAACCTTTATTTGGTCGAAAAAATGTCAAGGCCATACAAAAGTATATTCCACATGGCTGGAAACGACTGTAGGGACATGGGGATGGGGCTCCTTCTTAAAAAGGGCCTCTATTTGAAATCCATCAAGACCTTTGCGAACGAAGTTGACAAGGAAGACAATTTTACTTTCGAAAACGACCTTCAGTTGTATAAGATCGAGGTCCATGACGGCAGTGTTATTTGCGTCCTTAATTGTCATTTCAGCTCGGTCGAGCCTTTTAGTGAACTACAATTCTCCAGAAGAAAAAGCCAACTTCGTAGGATATCCGAAATCTATCAAGGGCTTTGGCAACAGGACTATAAGAACATCGTGGTGGCGGGCACCTTAAACGTACCTTCCTATTCTGCTGTTATGTCCCCTGTCATGGAAAAAACTGACTTGAAGAATTCGGTTAGCCATTCTTCGTTCTCAGTTGAGTTGGACCGAGGCTTAGATTCAGGATATTATAGGATGGGAGCCTACGGAAAAGGGGTCAACGTGATACAAAACGATTACCTCATGTTTTCCCCTGACATATTTGACAGGGTCATTAAAAGTGGCCTGAACAGAAAGGCCATGTGGCCCTTAAAAGAACCTCGTTGGCCACTTTACGGCACAATAATGGGGGAAAAAGATGCGGCAAGCGAACATCCGCTGATCTGGGCCGAAATCAACTTTCAAGAATCGATGTTAAATCTGCGAAGAAGCGCCTGACAGAATAAAGCGGCAAAACTTTAAAAACCTGTTCTAGTCAACTTCGGATACATTAGGTTTTGTGGTTCGTTTTTCTTCGTGAACGTTGTTCCTCGCAATGCTTCATACGCCCTCTTATATTCCAATTCATTGGCAAATCGAAAATCGTAGTCGATTGAAAGGTAAATACAGATAATAACTTGGAATAAGATGACTAGAAGATTTATCATGAAAGGTATAGCAATTTGAGAATGATCTAAGGGGGTTACTGAGAAAATAAAAATTAAAACCACTATGGGGATTATTTTGTCACCGATTTTTTCAAACTTTGAATAAGAAGCTCTTTTCGGGAGGTTTTTAAAGCCTTTTTTCAATTCTTCCCTGACCTGCTCTTTTTCCTTTTTGAAACATCCTTTATAAATGGCAATTTTGGTACTTGATCGAAAATCCTCTTGCCTATATTGAAAAGGTCTTGTATAGTCGAAAAGTCTTCCCTTGACAATACAATTAAGGTATTCAACATAAACTAGTACCGCGAAAGTATCAATTATCAACCCCAAGAAGAAAACCAAAATGTCCATCATGGTCAATTCTCCATAACGAAATAGTTTGTAGAAGTAGTCCACCCCTAAATAAAGATAGCCAATCCAGAGCCAGGTTTCCGGTCTTTCCATAATAGGTAAATGTTTTGGATTGTGCCTTACCCTTTTTAATTTTCTCAACTTGGCGATTTTTTTATTTATCATCGTTTGGATTTTGAATTCAACATTTTCTTCAAGATAGAGAAATTAAGTGTCAGGTAAGTTTAGACTAGACAAAATCGCCAAGCCCAAAACGTATCTTTTGCTCTTGTAACCTAAAAACTCCGTCTCCGTTGCATTGGAAAGAAACCCGAGTTCCAGTAATACAGAAGAACATATCCCATATGTTTCCCTTAGCAATTTGAAGTTTGCCTTTTTGATTCCCCTAACTGCAAAGTGTAGATTTAGGTTTAGCTGATTTAGGATTTCCTGTGCAATTACTTCAGAATATTGAGCCTTATAATTGCTTTTACTATAGACATAGGCCTCTGACCCGTGTACACCTCCGTATTGTGAATGATTCACGTGCAAGGAAATCAACAAATCAGGTCTCAGATGCTTAGCAAGCTTGGTTCTATCTTCCAAAGAAATCAAGGTGTCCTTGCTTCTGGTCAAGTAGATATCATATTCGGATTCCAGCAGCCCTTTGTTCCAAGCGACCATGCTCAGTGCTATGTCAAGAACAACATCCTTTTCTTTTAGCCCACTTTCCGAAATCGCGCCGGAATCTTCCCCCCCGTGCCCCGGATCGATAATCAAAACTTTCTTTTTATGAATGGTTTTCCTTGGCCGGACATATTATGGAAGGGCATAAATGACAGGGGCAAAATCAATATGATCATTATCTTCATCGCACAATTACTTCTTTGAGCAATATTCAACGAATCTTTCGAAACCATGTATTTCCATTAAAAATTAACGCTGTTCCTAGTTAATTTTTGGGAATCCTTCTTTGAAAACTTGGGTTCTCCTCTACTTTTCTCAAAAGTTTATTCATCAATCGGCCTCATCAGCCATAAAAACGAACAGTCATGAGAAAAGCTAAAAGTCTAACTCTGGCAATGGTCTTTACGACCCTTGCCAGTTACGCACAGGTCGGTGGGATCGAGGATTCCGTAAACGAAGTATCGGATACCATCCGTGCCATCTTTCCAATAATCCTAGGGGTCATCTTTCTAATAGGTTTCCTGTTCAATGCAGGCCATTTTTTGGGGAGAACGCCGACCTCAAAAAAGGGATTACAAGGGTATTGGTTTTCGTGCTCATCGCCGGTGCCGTTGTCGGCATCTTTACCTACCTCATTTCAATTGTCGTGTAACGGCCCGCTGTGGTCCTTTATCAAAAAAATCATGAAAACGTTCGAGGTCTACCGGAACATCCGCAATGGGGCATTGATATGGGGCCTGCCCATATCGCTCTTTGCCCTTTTGATGGTGTCGGTGGTTGCCAGTCTGCTGGTCATCATTTTTTCGTTCAGTCCGATGATCGTTCTAACGCTTTTTATCTGGAACACGGGTCTATTTATAGGCCTGAGCAGAATGCAAAGCAGCACCCGACCGTTCAATCTCCGAAAGGTATTCCCGAAAAGCATCAGCAACAAAAAAGACAATATTCTGAACCATGTCGAAGATCAACATCGCTAAATATCGGCCCGTAAAGGACATCAAAGGTCATTTGATCTTCTCTAACAACGGGAACGTTGTGGCCTGCTATCGGGTACAGTTACCGGAAATCTATTCCCTTTCGGAAAAAGATTTCGAGGATCTGCACAGCAATTGGTTTCAGGCGATAAAATCGTTGCCCGTTGGTACGGTCGTGCATAAACATGACATCTACTTCAAAAAGTCGTTCACTTCGGAAAATCTACCCAACGATACTTTTTTGTCCAAAGCCACCCATGATTATTTCAAGGGAAGGGAGCATATGGAACACCATGGCTATCTCTTCTTTACCCTCACCAAGAACAAACAGCTCAACAACCCGAAATATGTCAACCCTTTTCGCAAAGTGGATGTAAAGATTCCAGAAGTGCTACAGGAGAATCTCCAACGTTTCAGAGCTGCCGTCAATGATTCGGTTTCCTTTATCAATAATGGTAGAAAGGTTTCTTTGATACCTCTTGCAGAGGCCGAGATATTGAACTTGGGAAATGCCTATTTCAATGGTTTCAATGAGGGTTTCGATACTGCCATTGAGCTTGACAAAAAGAACATCCAGATCGGGGAACACTATTTCGATGTGCTTGCGGTGAACAGCGAGCGGTGTTTTGGGGAAAAGTCCAGACGAGCAAGATCAACGAACGCTTTACCTCCGATGACTTCAGCTTCCATCAGGGATTTATCGATGGCCTTGGACTTTCCTTGAACGAGAACCATGTTGTCAACCAGGTCATCTATCTAGACTACAAACAGAAATGGCGCAAGCTGTTGGACAAGAAAATCGAAGAGCTGAACAAGAGTTCCAACTTCGGTTCGCAGAACAAAGTTGTCCTAAAGAAAATCCAATACATCCTAGACCAGATAAACAACGATGATAGTTCCCGGATTGTTCGAGGTCACTTGAATGTCATCTATTGGAGTCGGGAAGCCCGACAGCTAGAAAGTATCGCGTCAAAAATCAAGACCGAGTTCAAGGAATTGGACATCGTTCCATATTACCCAAGCAGCGAGGAGCGTAAAAACTTCTTTCTGAACAGCTATTGCTGTTTCTCCTCCAACTTCTCGAACGAGGATCTGTACGTGACCGATTTGAAGCATGCGCTTTGCTTGCTGATCAACAATACGAATTACCGATCTGATAAGACGGGTATCGTCTTCAATGACCGGGAGCATAATATCCCTGTATTGAAAGATGTCTGGGACGAAAGGAAAAAACGGATCAAGGCCAGAAACTTTGTCATACTCGCCCCAACGGGAGAAGGCAAATCTTTCTTGGCGAACAACATCCTTCGCCAGTATTTCGAAAAGGACGTCCGCTTGGTCATCATCGATCTTGGGGGTTCGTATACCAAGTTCGCACAGTTGTACCCCGATCAGTATACCGTATTACGATACGAGAGCGGAAAAAACCTAGGAATCAATCCGTTCTTTGTAAATCCGGGTACCGGTGGCACCGATGTCGCCCCCGAACGATTGGAAGACCTATCCGTGTTTTTGTTCGAACTATTGGCCTCCGACATGAAGGTGACCAAGGCGCAATCGGTATCGTTGAAGAAAATCCTTCAGCATTACTACAAAACGGTTTCCGATGGACATTCCTTGGAAAGCTTTTATCGATTCATCCGCAAGGACAGGGAAACCCTTTTACAAAAATTGGGCATTGATGCCCCCTATTTCAACATTACGAATTTCCTTCATATCCTTTCGGAATATGTGGAGGGAGGACTTTACAGTTTCCTTTTCGAGATGAGCGAAGACCAATCCTATAAGATCGAGGACAAACGATTGATCGTCTTCGAACTGGACGAGGTAAAGGACAACAAGGAAATCCTCTCCGTCATGTTGAAATTGATAAAAACGGCCATCCAACGGACCATATGGCGAAACAAGGAAGAAAAAGGGATCATCCTATTCGACGAGTTCGCAAAACAATTGAAATTCCCCAATGTATTGGAGAGCGTGGAATTCTACTATCAGGCAATCCGAAAACAGGAAGGGGCCATCGGAATCGTTTTACAATCCATAAACCAACTGCCCGATAACTCCACTTCGGCCAGCATCCTTGAAAACACACAGGTCATTTATAGCCTCAACAACGAAAAGGGGTACGGTGAACTGGTAAAGAGGTTGAACCTTTCTAGCCATGACCTGAACCAACTGAAATCCATCAGGAACGACCTGACCGGGGAACGCAAGTACACCGAGATGTTCATCAAGATCGGCAAGGAGAGCAACATCTTCCGATTGGAAGTGCCGCCAGAGGTATTCGCCGCTTACCTGACCGACGGCCCCGACAGCGACCGCATAATGCGGATTTATAAAAATAATAATGATATGGAGTTGGCGATTAAAGAGTTTCTGAAACTCAAAGTTGCCTAGCTCAAATGTTTAACCCGATGTCATTCGTTCAAGATTTCGAACAAGACATCTCAAAATCTAGAAATCATGAAAAAGAAAATCAAAACAGGAATTATAGTGTTGACCTTTGCCCTATTTATGCCTGCAGGCGCTGCCTGCCAAGGATTTCCGGTGTACGACAATGTGAACTTCCTCTCTTTTGTCAAGCAATTGGTGGAGGCGGGCAAGCAGACCGCCAACATCATTAAGACGGTCAAATTCCTAAAAAAGCAAAAGGAGAATATCGAAAAGGTAAGCGCTGCCATCGAGAAGTTGAAAGCGGTGCAAGAACTCATCCGGAACAACAAACGCCTTTACGATACTGTCCAGGGCGATCTCAGGGATATTTTGAATTCGCCCCATATCCGTGCGGATGAAGTGGAACGGATTTCTTCCTCCTTCAATGCCATTCTGGACCAGGCTACGGAAGACCTAGAGTTCATCAACGAGATCCTTTCGAGCGACCATCTGAAACTGACCGACGGGGAACGGATGCGTGCTATTCGTGCCCATCAACGGGAATCCCAGGAGATGGTATCGGAAATCGAACGGAAGACCCAACGATATCGGGATATCATTGCCTTTAGGGAGATGCAGGCCGTTATCAACGGCAGGAAGCCAAATTATTGAAACATGGAAATTGCGGTAACATTGGGCATCGGCCTTGAATATGTGGACGCTGTCTTTGAGACGATCAAGGGCACCGACTTCTCCACCTATACCATTCGTGGTATCAAGGTCTTGGCCGTGCTGTTCTTTTTGGTCAACATCCTCAAAAAATACAATGAGGGTCTTGCAGATAAGGAGGGGTACTCTTGGGGACTCTCCCCAAGGGATTTGGCCAAGAATTTCGTTATCGTCCTGTTGGTCATATTCTCGACCCAGATCCTGGGGTTTTTCGATGGTATCTTGGTGGCCATCGAAGGACAGTATCGTGATACGGCCCCGGCCCTGATCCCGTTGCAACTACAGGATATTCCCATTGAAGAGGATGTGGGGGCTTTCGATGCGGCCAAAAAAGCATGGGCCTTGTTGTACGAAGCTTTGGTCACTCCGGTCTTCGGGATAAAGATGTTCAGTTTTTTCATTGGATTGGTCCTGTGGATGATAGACCTCTTCATCTACCCCTTGTTCCTGGCGGAGCGGTACTTTCTTTTGGGCATCATGCAGGCATTCTTCCCTTTGGTCATCAGTTTGGCCGTTTTTGAAAAGTTTCGAAACATGGCCTATACTTTTTTCAAGCTGTATGCGGCCGTATATATGTTGGTGCCCGCTTTCTTTCTGGTCAACATCTTCGTAAACCAACTCTATTCGGAAATCAATGCCAACTTCTGGACGAACCTTTGGGGCGGGCCAACGGACAACAATACCATCAAGATCTTGGTC
Source organism: Aurantibacter sp. (assembly GCA_965215845.1). Lineage (GTDB taxonomy): Bacteria > Bacteroidota > Bacteroidia > Flavobacteriales > Flavobacteriaceae > Aurantibacter_A. The sequence continues at coordinate 82,828 of CBDCEL010000002.1, read as the reverse complement.
GAAGCGGCGACGATCGGGTTTATCGTATTCTTAAAATTCAAACTTTATAAAAGGGCGACCACCTTTACCCTAAGACTTTTTAGCGGGTAGCACCCGCGGGCAAGGGTCATAGACCCTTTTTACTAAAAAAGAAAAAGATGAAACTACCCTATAAAAATATATATGATGTGCTAAAGCTGAACCGCTACGTTACTATTACCGTTACCGTAACGGCCTTGCTCTCAAGCGTATTCTCAGGAGTGATGGTCTTCAATATGTACAATAAGGCGATGGAAAGTGCCTTTGCGGTCAATACCGACGGTTCGGTGATTCCCTTGAAATTGGTCTCCCAAAAGGAAAACCTTCAGGTCGAGGCCCTGTCCCATTTGAAGTTGTTCCATGAATACTTCTACGGCATCGATGACAGTAATTACGAAAGCAATTTGGAGAAAGCCCTTTGGCTCGGCAACGGTACGGTCGATAATGTATACAGGCAAAAAAAGGCGGACGGGGTCTATAATCGCATCTTACAATATTCCCTTGTACAAAAGGTATTGAGCGTGGAATCGAAAATTGATTTGAACGCCGAACCGTATCGGTTCAAGACCGTTACCGTATTCGAGATAAACAGGGGATCGGTGATAGATCGCTATGAGCTGGTCTCTACGGGCGGGCTCATAACCGTGGACCGCAACTTTCCGAAAAACACCCATGGGCTATTGATAACGGATTATTTCGAGAGTTCCTTGAAGAAGGTAAAGGAAGAGGACTGAATTGGACTTAAAAATCGGACTATGAAAATGGATAAAAAGAAAATAGTGTTTGTGGCCGTCATTGGGGTCGTCATTCTTTTCATCATAAGTTATTCGGTATTTGTATTGGGCGAGAATGGTGATGACACGAACAAGCTGCAACACACTTTGGTGCCTGAATTGGAGGAAGGGGAGGATATGTACCCCTCAAAAAAAGTGGCCGTCGATGCCATCAAAGAGGAAAGGGAACGGATCGCACCCAGCATTTATGACGAACGGTTTTTGGATGAAACGGGAATGTATGATGAAGACCTTTTGGACAAAAAGAAACAGCGCATAGTGGATAGCATCTATCGCTTGGGGCGTATCGATTATTCGCAAGATTCCGTGGATTCGGGAACCAGGAAACCGTTACGAAAAAAACGTAGAAAGAAAAGCGAGGTCATCGATACCAAGGATACGGTTTCCCCTCTGAAGGCCATGGGTCTCGAACATCAAATGTTCTTTGCGGTCAGCCCCCAAGTCCTGGCGGACGGTACGGGTGAATCGTTGGAAGTGGAAATCGATGGGGAGCAGACCGTCAAGGTCAACGACCGCTTGCAGATGCGGGCAACCCAAAACACCACGGTTCAAGGTATCGAGGTCAAGAAAAATACCTTGCTCTACGGAATCGTAAGGTTCAGGCCTAACAGGGTCGTATTGAACGTGGAAAACATAGAGGGTACGCCCTTAAAGCTTAAGGCCTATGACAATGCCGATGGACTGGAGGGCATTTACATCCGGAACAGTTTTCGGGGGGATGTTTTCAACGAGGTATTGGGCGATGTAATCCAAGACTTCAATATTCCCGGTGTTCCCGATGTTTCCGGTGCCGTCAACACCGGCGTGAGTGGGGTGAAAAAAGTATTCCAACGGAATAACCGGAACGTAAAGGTTACGGTCAACAACAACTATAAGCTCATTTTAAGACCAAAGTCATGAAAGCCCAAAACCTGCCCGACGGCAGGCGGGTGGGCGTTAATTTAAAAAGATGATCATGAAAACAGGAATAATAACATTTATACTTCTTTCGACAATTCTTCCAAATTTCGGTCAGAAAACAAGGAAACTGGACACCATTTATGCAAATGAAAAAATGAACTTGGCCTTGTTCTTTCCGACCAACATACGGCAAGGAATCGTTGGCGCGGACAACTTTGTGTTCAGCTATAACCGCGAACGGGCACAACCTTTGGGATTATTGAAAGCGACCAAAGGAAATCCAAGCAATCTTTTGGTCATTACCACTGATGGAAAAGTGTATTCCTACATAATCGAATACGGCGAAGAGCTGCCAGAGAAAAACCGTTTTATTTCGGTTGAGGAAAGTATCGGACATGAGCATAACAGGGAACCAATTGCCATTACCGACACCATAAAACCCGATTCCGATCAAGTAGTAAAAAAGCAGTATCCAATAGCATTTTTGGAAAAATCTTGTGCCGCTATTCTGGAACAACCTGAACGTAAAAAGATTATGAAGCGAAAACAAGGCATGTTACTTGCCATTAAGAATATGGTTTATTATGAGGACTTGGTCTTTGTACAGATGGAGATCAAAAACGAGTCGGGAATCGATTTTGATATCGACTATCTAAAACTTGCCATGGTCATGGGTAATGACAAACGTAAAGCTTCTTATCAATCCGTACCACTTACGCCCCAATACATTTATCAAATGCCCAGGAAAACAAGACATGGGGAAACTTCGAGATTCGTTTATGTCCTGCCCAAGTTTACATTGGGGGATAATGAAAAGCTTGAATTGAGGCTAAAGGAATTGAAGGGGAATCGGGAAGTGATATTTAGAAGGAGGTTGTGATAAAGTCCATCATTTCCAACAGAAACCCATTTTAACAGGATTAATCCAAACCTGTTATACAACTAAAAGTGTTAAAGTCAAAAAATCCAGGTTCCGATATATCGTATTTGGATTTTTTCCATATTTTCGGAAAAAATCCATTGTTTTGAGGAGCATTGTTTTCAGAAATTTTGACCGTTACGGTATCAAGAACCTACTGAAGGAAATCGGTGAACATACCTTACGTCAAGAATGTGAACTAAAATTCTATTCCTTTCCGAAACGTCTGGGCAACTTTCACATCGAGGCGAACGATCACTGCACATTTTTAGTGTACCGATATAATGATGGCGAAAAAAAGGTAATGAAATTGGATCGCTATGAGCTGCCGGAGACCGGGTGGGTAAGGGTAAAACTTCGCCAATGAAGAACAGGGACGTTCGCACTGTTTATATTGGCATGCGGAAACTGGATCTGATAGAGGGACTTGTTATGAACGAATACCTGCCCGATGGTATTACAAAGTATATTCATATGGCTCTTGACGACCAAAAAATGCAATGGACAGATGACGTAATCCAGAACTGTACCATGGTTATCTCCGCGGCCGGGTATCGAACGGTCATGTATAAATACGACGCCCAGTTTTGTAGAGGGTTGATGTTATTTGGATTTACTGATGAACCGGAACACGATTATCGATTTTCTTTTCCATTGAAGCAGTTTCATATTGACCACTATTCTAAGCATGGAACTGGATAATCTTTAGATCTATCTGACTAAGTAACCGTCGGCAAATAAAGTTTAATAAAACCTGGGAATCCTTTTAGCAAAACGGTGTTTACAAAAAATTATTTGACTATCTTAAAAACAACAAATCATCAAGTTCTGAGAATATTTGAAGTCGCTATAAAAAATACATTTTAATCAATAATAATTATGAAAAACTGTGTCTGCAATATAGGTTTTTGGTTGATAATTTTATGTTTATCATGCTCAACGCCTAAAAACACAATAATTAAAGATTCTGAAATACCAACCTGTACTTCTGAACAAATAGCTTTTTTTGAGTTTACGAAAAGGAAAACAGAAGGGGTACATGGGTATGATCCGGAAAATGAGGGAATTCAATATATTGTTGCCAAAGATAACGACATTGCTTGGCCAGACAAGTGGTCACCAGTAAATGGTTTGAAAATGGCTGTAAATGGGAAACTTCATAATTATATTGTTCATAATCCCATAGGAGATGAATATGATTGGAACCTTAATATAGTTCCAAACACAGATTTTAAATATATTATTGAAGATCCCAAAAGTCGGGCTATTGACACCACTGAATGGAAGAGATGCGAAACCAGTGGCACTTATGAAGATTGTTTCCAGGCAGAAATCACACCGGACGAGCATCTATATAATAACTTTTGGTTTCCCAAACAAGAGAATCGATGGAATCCCAGGACAAGAATGATGGAAAAACATACTCCCGATTCACCCTTAGAAGGTCGAGATATTTGTGTCTATGGTCCATGGGTCTTGGATAGCGGACATGATTGGCGTCCTGAAATACATCCCTGTGAATTAATTTGGTGGAGGGATAAAGAACGAAATCAAGACACCTTTTATTTGTTTGGTATTCAAGATGACTCAAACAGGTTTGATATAATTGAAGATTTCGTTTTTGATGAGACACAAACACTTGAATGGAGACCATGGGCAGCTCCGCCATTAACCTCTCGATTCAAAATTGCATTTGAATATAATCCGAACAACAATTATTTAGATCACCTTGTATTAAATATTGAAGAATTGAAAATTAGAAATGTCGTAACAGCATTAGACAAGAATGCATCGGAAGATTCAGATTCAGATAATGACCATCTTTTACTTTATAAATCAAATGATTATGTTCTGAACAATAAAATAATTGCGGTAAACAAAAACATTTCCTCAGGAGAAAATTTGGGCGTCAAGTTTGTTGATATTTGTAAAAAGGATGACGGTACGATCATAGGATACGTGCAAATAACCACAAAATATGGCAAAGGACCCGGAGAAGAAGGCTACCATTTATTAAGGGCCACATTAAAATATCCAACTCTTAAAGGACCAATCATTGCGCAATAAATTAATTCTGCATTACCTAACATAATTCCCATTTGTTACTAAAAGAATAATTTAACGTGGGGTTAATTATGCCTATTAAATCAAGTGAGAGAATGGGTTTCTGTAACCTTCAACATCACAATCATCAATGGTCAATGGGCTATCAATTATTACGACTTTTACCATTGATAACTTTCATTTATTTCCTTTTCTAGTTGCGCGATATTTGATGGATAACTTGTTTCAGGATTAACGACTTTTCCATTTTCGTCAAGTAAAAGATATCTGGGGTAGGCAAATCGTCCGTTATTGCCAAATCTGTCAATTATATCTCTATTAAGTTTTTCGTTTGTCATTAGATGATAACCTTCTAAATCGTAGAATCTTATCATTTCTTTCCACGCCTTTTTCTTGCTGCTCCGTCCTTCACAAATATAGAGTTTTGCAATATCCCTCGATTCTAAAAGTTTGTCCAACGCATCTTTGTGCTCGAACTCTCTTTTGCATGGAGCGCACCACGTTCCCCATATATCAATAAAAACCTTCTTCCCATGAAACAGTTTTATCAGCTCATCGAAAGTATCGATATTTTCTTGGCCTTTCACCAGTCGTACCTTTTCATTTGTAGGGGCAGTTTCCAGTTTTTCGTGATAATCGATAATCGGTCTTATGGCAGAAGTTAGATATCCATTGTAAAGACCATTTGGGTATTCACTTTTGAAATCTTCATAGAGTTCGATCAATTCTTTTGAATTGTCTTTGGATGACCATATTTCGAAGAAAATATAGGAAGCCAAATAATATTCAAGTTCCTTCCCCTCAAGATATTTTTTCGGCGCATCAATGTTATAATGCAACTTTTCAACAAAATCTTCCATCAATGGCATATCTTCCGAATCAGGTTTCCTTGAAGAGTAACGGTGATACCATATTGCATTATTTACGAAAGCATAAAACCAAGGAGAACGATCGTAACCCTGTTGGGTCGTTTTGGATATTCCAATGTTTTCGTCCCAAAAGGTTCTTAATTCTTTAACTTTTCCTATATGCTTTTTATCCAGAAACCTATTTAAGAGCAGTGTTGCCGCACCGGCCTCAAGAGCAGAATAGTAAACCTTTCTGTCCAAGATTGCCAGTTCATAAAAGTCTTTTGAAATATCATTCTTTTGCAGTAATTCGTCGAACATCGAAACCTCCCTTTCTTTAAGTTCGGCTATTTTGGAAGATATTAGCGAGGGTATTGAATCGTTGCTAAACTCCATTAAACCGAAAAGATTAAAATCGGGAGCGGGCAAAGTATTATAGAAGTTTTGTGCAATACTGTCCGGGGAGTGGACAACAAACTTGTTTTGGTCGGTTTCCAGGTCGATGTCATATGTTTTGCCAGGTTCCAGCAACAGCACACAACTGGCTTTTCCGGGAATATAAATGGTTGCGAACGACGGTTCTTCAATGTTCATTTTAATTTGGAATATCCCTAGGGAGTCCGTCGATGTAAACTCTTTATGACCATAAAACCAGTTTCCGTTAATTGGTGTTGTATACTCTATTTTTTCAGGGTTATTTCCGGCTATCTTACCATTTATTATTATTCCATATTCCTTTTTGGAACAAGCCGTAAGCCCCAACAATATTAATATCGTTAAGATGTTCCGTGCTTTCATCTTTGACATAGTGTACGGTTATAAATTGGATATATCAATTGACAGGCATCCTACCTATTAAACAATTAAAGCTCAAATATTATTGTTTGTATTGGCCGCATATTCACGTGTACAATCTATGTAAAAAGAGCTTCTCTAGAAATCACCACTCGAGGTCATCCAAATTAAAGCATCCAAAACAAATGGAAAGTGTTGGAATATGATGGAGTTTTGATATATGTTCCAATAGATAGCAAGTTTTTATCAATCCTGATCATCCAAAAAGAAAATATCTTCAACGGGCTTTTTAAAGAGTCTTGCAATTTTTAGCGACAACACTGTAGATGGCACATATTTATTTTTTTCCATGGCATTTATAGTTTGCCTACTAACTCCAATTTTTTTCGCCAAATCCGCCTGTGTCATATCATGAATTGCCCGCTGTACTTTTATATTATTCTTCATGACTTTCGTATTTCATTTTCAAAAAATTAAAACGGACGATGAAGAATATCAATGGAGTGAAGATATTGAGGACCAAAACATGCATAAAAGTAAAATTGTGGATAAATAGAATTAGTACGATCAGCACGCTATAGTTAAAAATTATTGCCCAGACCAAAGAGTCATTTCTGAGTTTATAAATAAACTCATCTTCTACTTTTTCTTTAGAAAAACAAACAATCAATCCTCCAAAAATGATGGCAAGAAGGATTAATTCAAAGGCAATACCACTTTCAATAATTTTGAAGTACTCCATTTCATTTGGGCCTGCCGCGAAGTCATTGAGAATTGACAAAACTTTCATTTTAAGAGGTTCAGTTTTGAATGGAATGAAATATACCGTAATTCCAGAAACAATTCCGGAAATAAACATTATCCATCCAATGATCTTGTATTTATTGGGCAATAAATAATTTGTGCGCATGACCGTAATCTTTACGTTAGTAGTTAGAATAAATCAAATGTAAAATATTTTTTACATTTAGACAAATATAGTTTACTAAAAGTAACAAAAACCAATCTTTTTAATAACGATAGTCACATATCTTTTATATTGATGCCATAAAACAATTCTTGACCAATATTCAACCCCGATAGCATTGCTGGTTGCGATGCTATCTAATGGAAGTTTGGTTCTTTAAATCACAGTTCCTCTGTCCGTCGTTTTTCATAACCCCTTAAAGGCGTCTTTTATAAAATTAAATGGGTTTACCAAATCTACCGTTTTTGTGAACTATTGACATTTCTCGAGTTCACTAATTTCGCAAAGTTCATTTTCCCGTACTAATTAATTCGTTTCTATTTTGACCTTTAATTAAACTTTAAGGTCATGATATTTGGATATGCGCGAGTAAGTACCAACGAACAGAATTTAGATCTTCAAATTGATGCCTTCTAAAAGAAGGAATCAAAGAAAACAACATTTATACGGACAAGGTTTCGAGCACCAAAGAAGAGCGAAAAAATCTGAGTAAACTTTTAGATTATTTCTGGGAGGGTGATACCATAGTAGTTTGGAAATTGGACAGGCTGGTTAGAAGCCTAATTCATTTTACCAAGTTAATGTCTGAACTTGATGAAAAAGGTGTAAAATTTAGAAGTATTATAGAGTCTTTTATTGATACCACCAAAAAATCCTCTCAATCGGAGTTTATCATCAACATTTTCGCTGCTCTGGCCCAATTGGAACGGGACATCATTATTGAACCGACCAAGGCGGGCTTAGAATCTGTACGCCGTCGTGGACAAGTTTTAGGAGCTCTAAAAGGTATTAGTAAGAAAAATCAACAGATAGCCGTATCTTGTAAGGATTACTTTAAAGAGGGTAAATTGCCGGTTTCTGAGATTTGTGGGCGGTTGGATATTTCAAGAGCAACCTACTACAAATATTTGAGGTATAATGGGCTTTCAGGAAAGTTGAGACCCGATAAAAGATGAACGGACACATCTATTTTATCCTTTTTATCTTAGTAAATAAATGCATTTTTCATCTATATAAAAGCTATTTGTAAAATAAAAAGATTGAAAGATAGAAGTAAATGGATACATGACGCAATTAAGCTCCTTCTCGTTGATGGTGAAGGTCAAATATTTTCCCGACTTGAGAAAATAGAAGTAGAACTTGAAATTGAGGATACTGAGGCAAAAGGCTATTGTTATTGTTTAAAATTAGATGCTGATGGAAAGCCCAGGACAAAAGACCTTATTGAATTTGTTCTTACAAAAATAGTTGATTATTCATTACCCAAAAAGCATCAAGACGAAGCCAGAGGATTCTTGGAAAGAACAGGTTCGTCAAGTAAAATATTAGAACTTGAAAGAAGAGCAAAGGAGCTTTTTGTTGACCTAGAGAAGACAGGTGAATTTGGAGAAATGCTACTTTATATACTGGTACAAGAAATACTAAAGTTGCCCCAGCTTATTAGCAAAATGACTCTGAAAACATCTGGAAAACTACATTACCAAGGTGCAGATGGAATTCATGTAAAATATGAAGAGGAAGATGATAGCTTATCCCTTTACTGGGGGGAATCTAAAATGGAGCAAACTGCAAATAATGCATTAAAACATTGTTTCGAAAGTCTTCAAGGATTCCTTTTAGATGCTAAAGGACATGACAGTACACAAACAAGAGACCTACATCTAATCTCAACGAATCTACTCGACAACACGAACAATCCGGATTTGGAAAAAATATTAGTTAGATATTTCGACCTAGATGATGACCTTTCCAACAAGCTAAATTACAAAGGTGTTTGTTTCGTAGGGTTTGACGATGACGAATATCCAAGTCAACCATTAGAAAAGGTGACATCAGACCTAGCAACATCATTTCGGGATAAAATTGCAAATTGGTTAAAAACCACCGGTAAGCACATTAAATCACATGTTAGCTTGGAAAAATTCGAAATTCACGTATTCATTATTCCATTTCCATCTGTGCAAGAATTTAGAGATCATTTCTTAAAGATGCTGGGGAAATGATTTTTGACAAATTATATAATCTGAATAGCTTTCAAAAACAATATGAAGCAATACTCAAGATCTCAGTTGGTGATACAATTCCAAATCTGATTTGGGATATCAACAGAGACGATTTATTAAAAGAAATAAATTGGAATAATGTATTAAGTATTGGAAGTGTTTTATGCCAATCATCTAATAGCACACACCTTGATGCTTCTCTTAGGATTGCTCAAACATGTTTGATTTGCAACACTACTGACACACAAAAATCTGGAGCAGCAATAATTCTTGAAACCTTGACAAATCAAATTTCAATTAGACTTGCCATTAAAAGGAATTTGCTTAGTGAAGACTATGCTTCAAATTTACCTCTTCCTTTCAAACTAATGAATAATCAAACTAGGGTAAGAAATTCTATTATCATAAATGATTCAATCGTTTCATTAAATCGGTTTCAAAAAGAGGTATATGATGCGTCAAGAGCCAATTCTGCAATTAGTATTTCCGCTCCAACTTCGGCAGGTAAATCATTTATCCTTTATCAGTTATTAATTGAAGAACTAAAAAGTCGAAATAAGAACATCGTATATATAGTACCTACAAGGGCGCTCATAAGTCAAGTTGAAGAAGATTTGACGGAATTAATGATACAGAACGAAATTTCAGATATTAACCTGACTACAGTTCCGTTACAAAATGAGATTTCAGATCAGTCCAACCTTTTTGTATTTACTCAAGAAAGATTGCACTGGTATTTAATGCAAAGTACGGACAGGAGAATTGATTTCCTTCTTATAGATGAAGCACATAAGATTGACAATAATAATAGAGGTATTCTTCTACAAAGAAAAATCGAAGATGTAATTGATTTAAATCCAGATGTGAAAGTATACTTTTCAAGTCCTTTTACGTCAAACCCTGAGGTGCTATTTGAAAATTTATCCCTTGGAAAAAAAAACAAGGCTATTAATACAGAATTTGTAGCAGTCAATCAAAATTTGTTATACGTAACTCAAGTAAGAAGAAAGCCCACAAAATGGTATATCAATCTAATTACAAAGCAAAAACCAATTGAAGTTGGAATAGTTGAACTTTCGGATAGACCTACACCAGAATCTAGAAAGTTAGCGCTTATATCAAAAGCCATCTCCAGAAACAAATTTGGAAACTTAATTTATGCCAATGGTGCAGCTGAGTCCGAAAAATATGCGAACATAGTTTATGAACTTTCCGAAGATGATAATCCGTGCAAAGAATTAAAGGAGCTGATTAAACTTGTTAAAAACACAATTCATAATGATTATATACTTGGTAAAGTTTTAAATCGGAAAATAGCATTTCACTATGGAAATATGCCCTTGCTAATACGACAAGAAATCGAAAGATTATTCAAGTTAAACAAAATAAAATACCTAATATGTACATCGACCCTTCTAGAAGGAGTTAATCTTCCAGCCACAGCAGTTTTTATTAGAAAACCAACGCGCGGCAAGAATAAACCATTAAATGAAAATGATTTTTGGAACTTAGCAGGAAGAGCTGGGCGTTGGGGAAAAGAGTTTAGTGGAAATATAGTTTGTATACAACCTAAAGAATGGGGTTTTCCTCCAAGTCCAGATAAGAAAAAACAAAAAATTGTTAAAGCACTTAATGAACTTGAAGAAAACAAAAGTGATGACTTTATTAGATATATTCAAGAGGGTAGTCCAAGAAGTGAAGCGGAAGGAAATCAAGAATATGAATTTGCATTTAGTTATTACTATTCTCGTTTCTTAGAAAATAAGTTGGGGCAAACCCAATTTCATATAAGCCTTAAAAGTCTTTTTAAGGAATTAAAACCAATAATTAAAATTCCTGATGAAATCATATTAAAAAACCCAGGAATTTCTCCAATTGCACAGCAAGAACTACTAGACTATTTTGAAGAGAAAAAAACGGAGATTGAAAGTTTAATTCCTGCCTATCCAGAAGACGAAAATGCATATGACGAATATGTGAAATTTATAGGTAGAATCGGTAAAACATTGGCATCTTTTTTCCCTCAAATGAATCCTACACGGGCGATAGTGCTGATCCATTGGATGTCAGGTAAACCACTATCTTATATAATTACTAGTTCTATTAACAATTATAAATCCAAAGGCGCATATTATAAAGTAGATAGTGTATGCAGAAATATTATGGAAATGGTAGAGAATTTTGCGAGATTCAGGTTCGCCAAAGAATCGAGCTGCTATATTGATATACTAAGATTTTATTTAAAAGAGATAAACCGGAATGATTTGTTAGATGGAATACCAGATTTAAATCTATGGTTAGAATTTGGGGTTTCCCAAGAATCTCAACTCTCTCTATTATCATTAGGATTGAGCAGAAATTCTGTTATTACCATTTCAGAGTATACCCCTTCAACCAAAATGTCAAAAGCCGATTGCAAAAAATGGATATTGGAAACAAATTTTGAACAGCTAAATCTTTCTGAAATAATTATAATGGATATTGAAAAAACAAGAAATAAAATACTACAAGTAACAATAGATGATGACTGAATCACTCCTACATCGTTACTCTGTACATCTTTCACCTTTGGCAAAGTTCAAACAAAGGACTGAACAAATTAAAAATGAGTGTCGAACAGGTAATAAGAATATTTAATAGAAATCATCACGATCTTGCGTTCATTCTTGGAAATGGAATAAATCTATATTACGAGAATGATGGAGTATCATGGAATGACTTATTATTGGATTTATGGCAGACCCATTCATTTAATACCCAAAGTACAATTCCGCATGGAATATCTTTTACTGAGTTTTACGATGCTTTAGAAATACAAAATGCATCAGATAAAAAATTTAGCTCTTTACTGCAAAAGGATGTGCAACGAAGGATGAAAGAATGGGAGGCAAACCTGAAGCAAAATCTGATTTTAGAACGAATACATGAAATGAACTCGCAAATTCTAACAACAAATTTTGATAAATTGATTCCTAAATCAATGAATTTAGAGTTCAATAGGATGGAGGGAACAAATTTCACCGATTTTTATCCATGGTCAAATTATTATTCAAATTATACTTTAAATTATCCTACCGCAGGATTCGGAGTTTGGTATATAAATGGAATGGCAAGATATCACAGAAGTATTAAACTTGGTCTTTCACAATATATGGGCAATGTGGAAAGAGCAAGAAGACTTATTCACAAGAAGCCAGAGAACATAAATTTTGAAGGGAAAAACCAAGAAGCTTGGCCAGGATATAAAACTTGGTTACATATTATATTCAATAAATCTCTTGTAATAGTGGGCTTAGGTTTGAACGAAACAGAGGTTTTTCTTAGATGGCTATTGATTGAAAGAGCGAAATATTTCAGAAGGTTTCCAAATAGAAAACACAATGGTTGGTTTATTAAGAAAAGTTCACCAAGGAATTCAGATGGACAAAAATTCTTTTTGAATTCAGTAGGATTTGAAGTAATTGAGTTGGATGAATACACTCAGATATATGAAGATATATGGCGGTAACAAAAAAAAGAGTCAAACTAAAGCTCAATTAAATGATTGACTGCATATTTAATATACTTATAGATGTAATCTTACATTCGCCTTAACCTTGAAAAGACAAATGGAATTGCATGGCATCAGAAAAACTATTCAATATCCTCGAAGGATTTAATTTTGATAATCTCGAAAATCCTGAATTTCAGGAAGACTCTGTCAGAGAGGAAATCATAATCCCAATAATACGCGGACTTGGATATTCGGCAGACAAGCCTAATCAAATAATAAGGGGTAGAAAGTTAATTCACCCTTTTGTTTCGATAGGCTCGAAACGTAAAAGCATATATATAATACCAGACTATTTGTTTGAAGTGAATGGAAAAGCTGCCTGGATTCTTGACGCAAAATCACCAAATGAAGAAATTATTAAATCTAAACACGTTGAGCAAGCATACTCATACGCAATTCATAGTGAGGTGAGAGTGAATTTTTTTGCACTTTGCAACGGAAAAGAGTTTGTACTATATGATATACAAAAACCCGAACCTTTGCTTCATTTTCCATTAATTAGTATCCCTAGATTTTGGGACCCGCTTAAAGACTTACTAGCTCCTAATAAAGTGTTTACGGTAGACTATAATAAGCTCGCAAAAGATTTAGGATTGCATCTTAAAAGGCTGGGTTTTGAAAGCTTTAAAAACTTAATATTTCCAGATATTCCAATAACGGAAATAACACAATTAGATCCTGATCAGTTTTCTATTTCAGGAGGTTTGATTGTGAATGAAGAAACATATGTAGTGACTTTTGACTTTGATGAAAATGTATTTAAACAACTTAAGGGTATAATTCCTGCTAACGCATTTGAGATGTTAAGTCTAAGGCGAAATGACAAAAGACTAGTAGCAAGATTCGGTGACAGAAACTTCTTTGTAACAATCGACTGTAAAATCGGCCAAAAGTTAGAAGAAAATGAAAGAGAAATCTTTTTACCAATGACTGTAAATAAATTTATAAAATAACAAGTCAGTTACAATTTGACGAACGACCAATGACAGACGAGGAATATTTAAGCCAAATATCAAAAGTTGAAATTTACTGCGAAATCCTACTCGGAATTTTAAGGTATACAAACGTCAAAACCTATCCAACAGAGGAGGAACAAATAAAACAATTGACAAAAAAGTTGAGATTTCAAAATCTTTATGATCATGATTTATTCCGAGCTTGTATCGACCAAATGGAAGATGCTCAATATGCTATTAATGAATTTTTGGAAAACGGCTTGCATGTTAGTGAAAATAGACAAGGAGAAATGTATTTAAGACTATATGGCGTTTTAAATGCTTGTTATTTGCAGGTTGGCGTAATCACAGATTTAGTCCGATTATTTAACTTTCAAAATCAAAAGAGAATTCGGGAACAACTTAAAAAAACGGATGCGATTGAATTGAGAAATAAAATAGCTTCGCATACAACAAGCTACATTGATAAAAACAATAATTTCCATTATTATAAAGTTGCACAATCATCATTAGACAAAAAAGCAAATAGGATACTAATTGTAAGAAGTAATGAGGAAGCTGATTATATTAACTTGACCAAATATGTTCGCGAATTCACAACTACAATTGAATTGTATTTGGAACAAGTAATTTCCAAAGAGCTATACTCAAGAACTTTCAAAAAAGCGGCTTTTGAGTGGATGAAATTTAGACACGATTTTATAAAAAAATGTAATTAAACAGTTGCCGTAAAAGAATTGGGAGAGAAAATTGATTTTTTATTTGAATGGGCAGTATGGGGACATTTAGATTCAAAAACTGATCTAGAACTAATATTACTTAAAGGACATTTGTTACTTGAAACTGTTTTAGAGACATCGTTAAACAGATGCGAAGTAAAGAATTCCGAAGATCATTCATTTTATAGAAAAATTAAAGCGTTTGAGAGTATAAGATTTAAGGAGATTGAAAAACAAAAATTCATCGTTTCCTCTCTCAAAAAAGTAAATAAACTAAGAAATAATCTTGCACACGATTTTCATTTTAATATTAAGAATGGAGAATTGGAATTATGGTCTGCTGATATATTAGAATATCTGAAAGGAGAGAAGTACACCAGATTTACGCATAGGACAAAAATCGTTCACGCATTTTCTATTTTATCAAAAAATATATTAGAACTAGAAGAATAAAAACTGTAGCTAATTAAGGGGTACTTACACGTTGTTATTCTTGTGTGTTACATGTTCAGTACCACAGTTAAAAGTTTGTGGAGCTTCTTTGTCATATCCGGTAGTTGGCAATATGAAAACCTTAGTTTTTTTAAGGTTTCCGTGTAACGTGTGTTTTTAAAAAAGGTATATCTTTTAATACTCCAAGTATTACCACCATCCCCTTTAATAAAACCGGATCTATCCCCGCTATGGATCGGCATGTAAACATGATTAATTAATATCCAGTAAAAATTTCAAAAATGGCCTTGAATTTAAAGTTACCTTGTTTTGTGACCCAACGGGATGTCGTCTTGAGGATAGCACCAAAAATGACCACATCAAAAAATGCCATCAACCATTTGATTCTCGGGGATTATGCGAAATGCACCGGGAAAAAGCAAGGCGATTGGGTCGAGGTGCGTTCACGAAACGACAACGGGTGGTTAAAAAAGGAATGGCTCAGCAACAAGAGAATACTCGAGGTCAATTTTGTCGACATCGGGCAGGGCGATGGGTGCCATATCGTGACACCTGATGACGAGGTGATCTTGATAGATGCCGGTGCCGGCGTGGGGTTTGATGGCAAAGGTGCGGACAATATGGCCCGTTTTATCAATTGGAGATACAACCTTCGAAATAGAATCGTGGCCGGGGTCGATGGGGCGACCAGCTCTACGAATAACGTAAAAAAACCTTTTGAAATCGACTACGCGGTAATTTCACATCCGGACCTGGACCATTATTATGGCTTCCACAATATATTTTCCAACAAAAAACTTAGCATAAAGAATATCTGCCACAATGGAATTGTGGAAAGGCCGTTCAAAGATGCCGATAAAAAAACCTGGTTCAATGATCTGGGCAGAAAAGTGCCTGCCGATAGCAAGAAACACTTTCACTTATGGGATACGGTGCTCACCAATAAGGAAATGCACGATTTAATAAAAAGTAACCCTCCGCCAAAAAATCCGAGGCATGATAAATTATACATTAAAACACTTCGAGCGGCCCGGACCAATAACAAAAGCGTAAAATTCCAATTTCTTGATATCTCCAAAACCAATTTGGACCATTTCAAGGCGCCAAATGAACTAAGTTTGGAAATCCTGGGGCCCATTACCGAGAAAGTTACTTTTCAGGGAAAAACCAGGGACTGTCTTGTTAAACTTGGCAGTGAAGGGGAAACCAAAAATGGTCATTCCATCGTTTTCATGCTCAGGTATAAAAACTTGAAAATGCTCCTAGGGGGCGATCTCAACACCAAATCTCAGGACTACCTCGCAAAGCATTATTCCCAGATCGAGACAACTTTAAGTTCTCTTGAAGAGACCATTCGTAAAACCAAGGTGAAGCTTTCGGGCCAGTTGAGCAGTAACAAAAGAAAAGAACTCGAACAACTTCTCGAGGAATCGGAAAAACTGCTCGACGTCATTATTTCCAAAACACGGGGAAAGTTTCAGTCGGATATCGCCAAGGCCTGTCACCATGGCGCGGCCGATGTCCTTGATTCCTTTCTAAGGGCCATTAATCCCATAGCCACGATCATCTCCAGCGGGGACAAGGAATCACATGCCCATCCCAGGCCGGATGCCCTTGGTGCCTACGGCAAATCGGGAAGGGGGATCAGGCCTTTGATCTTTAGTACCGAGCTTGCGAGAAGCACTTTTGAGTTTTCATACCCGATCAAGTTTTACGAGAGGTTGAAAAAGCTGGAAGAGGAACTGAAAGCCTTGACAGTCAAAAAGGACATTGAGGCCAAGATCGAGGAAATGGAAAAATTACGGGACAGCAACGTCGCTAAATATGGTATGATTACGGTCAGGACAAATGGTGAGCATGTAATCATTGCCCAAAAACTGGAAGAAGAGCGAAGTCCCGGCCAAAAATGGGATATTTATGATTTGAAATGGAACGAAAAACTCAATGAATTTGAATATGTCGATTAGGCATTGTGGGCCTTGAATTTTGTAACTATGGATAAACTCGCTGGTCAGGTTTGGCTTTTCAACAACCCTTTTACCTCCCGATGGATCCGCTCAAAATTCTCCTGAAGTTCTTTCTTTGAATTTCGTTTCGAGGGTGGCAATTGCCTAATGATTTTTGGAGTTTTAAACTGTACTTTCTTATCCCTTCCATCCGCCAAGACCATAAATTTTCCTTGTGGCAATCCATAAAACACATCGGCCCTGGTCTTGGCCACCTCCCGCTCCCCTTTCGTCACTCGCGTGTCGAAATTTAGATTATACCCTTTGTTCACACTTTTGGTCTCCTTCTTCACGATCTCGAAAAAACGTTCGTAGTATTTGGCCGTATCGGGGTCATTGGCCTTCCCAAAAAACTGATAGGAGAGATTGCCCAGAATTGCCTTGCTCGCCATAGGTCCGTACATCATATCGTTTTGAATTTTATCTTGTAGCACATAGACCGTAGCAATGTCATAACTCCGCAATGTAGCTGGAATACGGTGCATGTTCAACAAGCGTAAAGTCGCGGCCTCCTCCATCAACAGAAAGGAAGGGTTTCGGCGGCGCACGCTCATCTGTTTGGTAATCGTATGCAGGATCGTTGCGATTATCGGGGACAAGGAAGTCTCGATTCTTGGATTGTTGACCACGGAGACTACCTTTAAACTATCGGGATGGTTAATGTTCAGGTCGATCTCATCTTCGGACAGTACCATAAAGATGCGCTGTGTGCTTATCTTTTTAAAGGCATTGGCCAAGGTACTTTTGACCCCGGCGGTCTGTCGCTCCGATCCTACCCCGTTGATAAAGGCATCGGCCATGGCCTTAGAAGTCGTGTTCGCGGAAAGAAACTTGATCAAGCCCCTGGTATCGAGTTGTTGATACAGGGCTATCAAATGGGGCAAGGTGCAGGCATCCTTGAAATCCGTTTTCAACCGCCATATCATCCCCCCGATCAATCCTTCGACCACATCATTAAAGAACCGGGTCGTGGCATTCATTTGATTGTCCCTTTGTTCCAAAAGGTTTTCCACGAGAACACGGGAGACTTCATTGACACTCTCCTCATCGGGCAGGTATCTTGGGGCTATGGGGTTGACCTTGGCATGAACCGTATCGAACGAAATGATCTGGAAGGGAATATCGCCCTTGCTAAAGAGCGGGTAGGCCATTTCGGTAATCTCAAAGTCCTTGTAATCATAAATGACCCCGCTGAAGTTCCATTGGTTGAAATGCTTCAACAATGGATGGACGACACTTTCGGTCTTACCGCTTCCGGCAGCACCGATAACGGCAATGCCCCTACGGATATTTTTCAGAAGCACCTCGCCTTTGGAGACTTTCAAGTGAACGGCGTAACGCTTTATAATCGCATTGTCGCCTTCTTTTGGAAAGTAGACGAACCAAAGGATGTTTATAAAAAACAATGGCAGTCCAACGACCAATAAGATCATTACAAACTGTTGGGTATTTCCGGTTTTAAACCCTACCCAGGCCAAACCCAAGGCTATCCAGAACATATTTATATAAAAACCGGATTTTAAACAAGCGGACAAGGGCCAAGCTCAAAACCGCTTCCCAAAAACAAGACCCAGATTACGACTATATAGTTCAATTGCTCCATAATCCTTGTTTAGATACCTATCGACCCTGCTTCCATGGCCTTTTTCATTCCCCTTCGCAAGCGATGGAAAACCTTTAGGGCCAACTGTACTTTATTGGTCGGGATCGAGGGAATGCGCATGCCGGATTTTGAAAGCAGCTTTAATGCCAAGGCTTTCTCGCTAGATGGTAGGTTGCCCAAGAGCATCCGAAACATGATGGGGTCTTTGACCAAGGTCTTTTTGGCCTTGTAGGTTTCCGCAAAATTCCGGTCGTAGCCAAAGAGCTTGTCAAAGACCTGTTCCGATTTTTCATAGAACCGATCACGATGAAAACCGCGTTGCACCTTTTTGCCGCGCATCTCCACTTCGGAGGCCCTGTACTTTGATCCGGGGGAAAGACTAAAGGTGTTGGTCACGTCCTTGCGGCTGACGATGATATGGATATGGGATTGGTCGCCCTCCTTTTTCATCCCCGCAACGATTATTTGTCCATTGATTTTGTGTGGGGCATTTTCCCTAAGTTTTTTGATTTCCAGTTGCAGTTTTTCGATGCTCCCCTCCAGTTCCCCACGACTGACTTTGCGGATATCGTTTTCCAGTTTGGCAATTCGTTTTCGGTAGGGAGCATTTTCCAGAACCTCTTTTTCAAATCCACGATAGGTGCGTTCATGTTCCAATTTGGCAAAGTATTTTATCTGGTCTACCGTCACGGGCTTATCGCGATAAAAAGACTTTGCATATTCCTTCATCAGTTCACGGGTATATGCTCTTAAGGCCTCTGGATTATCGGCGATTTTTTTAAGTTCCCGTTGGCTGGGGCTGACCATTATGGAATAGAATTTGGGTTCGGTTTTTTTGAGCTTTGCCGTATTGGCATCGATTTCTGAAATGACGGTATCGGGAGCAATTCGATCCTCGGTCTGGTTAAAAAAATGCTCTTGGTCACCTGGTTCAAGTCCCTCGTTTTCCTTTTCGAGATAGGCAACATAATCCGCTACGCTATTCGAATAGGTCGGTCCAATTTTCTGGGGTGTGATCGCGATGTACATCTTATGATTCTTTTAGGGCCTGTTTGAAGCGTGCCAGTTCCTCACGGGTAATCCCAATCTTTAAAAAGTCCTTTCCGAAGCGATTGCTTACCGGTTCGATCTGGTCAAGAACGTACTGCAGGCGTTCCTTGATCGCTGCCAATTTTCGAACGGTCCTATCGTGCTTTATTCGTGGGACAGAACTCTTTTTTTCTTTGGTTTTAGATTTTCTTTCCTTGGAGATTTCGGCCTCGATTGCCTTGAGGTCGATTTTTTTGCTGTCCTCCTCGAACAGCGATCTGAGCATTGTTTCCATTGCGGTCAGGGGAACGTTCTGCGCTTTTTCGATGGACTTGGAAATGGCGATATGGGCCTCGATACGTTTGCGGTTGAGTTCCACCCCGGCATTGATGTCCTTGGCGAACCTTTGGTTCGGGGAATAGTTGTGCCATTCGAAAAAGTCCAACATTGCAGTTAGTGCCTCCGTATGGGACTTGGCAATTTTTTTTGAGAATTTGCGAAATCTCTTGGCCACTATTACCCTCACATTGATGTTCGAATAATTGTATGTATACCTCTTCTTACTCATTTTTTTGCGCCAAAATTTTTCAATGTTTATAGGGGTTCCAGGACTTTTTGCGCCAAAATTTTTATCCCTTTCAGCCTTAAAACAAACCCGAATCTGCCATAAACCGCTTATTTTCAACGGGTTGAAAATGAAACCGAACACCATAACACCGCTTTGCGTGTTATCCTCTCGCTCTTCCGAATCGCCCCGCAGGGCGAATTCAAAAGACCTTTCCCTCAAGGTAAAGGCCAGCTATCGCAAAACGGATAAATGCAACTATTTTAAGAGGGTCTAAACCCTATTATTATGGATTTCATAAAGAGTGATTTAAACTGTTGCGTTTCCTTAAAAGAAAAAGGGCAACTTTTCCAAGTCGCCCCGTTCGAATAAAATCTCCTTTCCTTTAAATGGTGAACGTGTATTTATAGTTGTACAGGTTTCGGATGGCTTCCTCTTCCAAAAGTTGGCGATAGTCCAATCCGTTTTCCTTGGTATAGGTTTTGAGATCCTCGCCATACCGTGCTTCGATTTCCCGTTTGGATTTCATCAATAACCGCTCTTGGGTCTCTTCGTCCAGATTGCTGTAGTTTAGTTTTACCATGACCGTCGATATTAATCAGAGAATTCCGTTGTCGGCAAAACTGTAATAGTCCCCATCGGGTACGATGATCAGGTGGTCCAATAACCTCACGTTGAAAAGTTCGGCTGCCCTTTTGATTTTTAGGGTCAGCTCTTTGTCCGTTCTGCTCGCTTTTAGCATTCCGCTGGGGTGGTTGTGCGTCAAGATGATGGCCACTGAAAGGGTTTTTAAAATCACGGCAAAAAGAATCCTCATATCGATTACCGTTCCCGTAATCCCTCCCCTTGACAACTGGTAAATACCTTTGACCTTATTGTTGT
The DNA here is from genome assembly GCA_965215845.1 of Aurantibacter sp. GTDB lineage: Bacteria > Bacteroidota > Bacteroidia > Flavobacteriales > Flavobacteriaceae > Aurantibacter_A. Next base: position 61,754 of record CBDCEL010000002.1, on the reverse strand, counting down.
TGTTCAATAGCACCACTTTAAAAGACTCCTGAAGACCTATGGTGTCGCTATCCCATAGTTCGTAAAGCATTTCGGCGGCATCCCTCGAGGAATTGATCTTCCTCCAAAGGGTGGCGGGAACACATTCTTTATAACTCACTTTTATTTCGTTAACTTTGTCCTTCATTGCTTTTAATTTAAACGTTAGTAGTAATGAAAAAAGAGGGCAGACCTTTTCCGAGAGATGCCCTCTTTAATTTTGAATGGTCAAGACATTAAGCCGCTTTGTTTTCCTTCTTGGCACCCAATAACAGAACCTCGTTTACGATAACCTCCGTAACGTATCTTTTTTCGCCGTCTTTGGTCTCATAGCTTCTAGAGGTCAGTTTGCCCTCGATGGCAATCTGCTTGCCCTTTACTGCATATTTCTCGATGATCTCAGCGGTCTTGCCCCAGGCGACCATGTTGTGCCAGTCGGTGGATTGTACCTTTCGGCCTTCTGCATCTTTGTAGTTCTCATTGGTAGCCAATGAAAAACGGATCAGTTTTTTGCCGCTTTCCAAAACGGTCATTTCGGGGTTGTTCCCCACGTTCCCAATCAATTGGACTTTGTTTCTAAGATTGCTCATAATTGAAATATTTAAAAAATTAGAATTGAACCGCCCGACCCTCGAACGGTCTTTAAAATCGATTTACTTATTATATCCGGTGCGTTTTCCCTTTTTTGATTTTTTAACTTTGGACTCGCCTCCTTTTTGAGGATTTTGTACCATTTCATCTTGTTTGTTTTTGATTTACTTCCCATAGTGCCGTATGCCGTTACCCTTTTTTTGATGCTGTACTTCCTACAATATCCGTGCTTGGGAAAGACGTATAAAAAAGCCCTGCAAATTGCAGGGCTGGCTTTATGCCGTCTCCAAGAACGGATGTTGTTTTTTTGCTATCGGAAAAAGTAATGGGGCGGTACTGGAGATAATCTAAAATTAAATGGAGGAGTTCCTATTCTTCGGAACGTGAACTAAATACTTTGTGACGGTAATTAAATTTTCTAAAGTAGTTTAATACCCTTTTCTAAAAGGAATTCATGAGGTTGGTGTTTTTCTTCATGATGTTAATTATAGCTATCCAATGTATTTAGCAAATCTAGATTTAGCCTACAGTCCATATTATAGTTGCTTCCTAGCAACACCCTTGTTTAATTTTGTTTATAATTTCTTCTGGTACACATTTGAAGAGAGTCATATCCCACCATTTCGTAAAATCGTTGTCTATCTCGAAATGCCCTATTAAAAAACATGTGGACATAACTTCCTAAGAGATCAGAGAAGTTTACTTCTAACTTATTCTCGTTCCTCAGAGATATTATCTTCTTGGCGGAATGGTCAATAGCCTTGTTTCTTTTATTCAATAATTCTTGCAATGGACCATAATCTTTCAATAAATTATGAAATAGGATTCTTTCCAACCTGTCCTTGAGCACGTTGTACTTTTTGGACAAGCTCTTTAAAGTTAATTTGCCGACATTGAATTCATGTTTAAATGCGAGGGCGTTTTGTTCGTAAAATTTCCATTTTTCATCTTCTTTTAGTTGAAATTGATTCAGAAACGAATCGATACATTTCAAAACAAATAGAAAATAGAATTCTTCATCCTCAATTAATGGGATAGTATTGGCAACTAAGTCACTGTCGCAGAAAAAAATTTGTTCTGCAGGTTCTATTGTGCTTGATCCATACCTTTCAAGTTCGCGAACGTAGGTATCAATTTGAACGGACCATACCAAATTGCTAATTAGAAAAGGTGAAATATAATGTTTGAACATTGCTACGGCATCTCCCAGATGGGCCAACTTGGTCAACTTCAGTCTTAGTCGTATATGTGGTTCTGGGTCTTGGTAGCGTATAAAAAACCAAAGTTTGATTTGATTATCATTTTGGAGGTTTCTGGTTAATGGTAAAATGACATCTTGAAGAATTAAATCGGCCGAGCTGGGTCCGCAATATACCTTGTAATATAACCATTCATCTCCTAAAATGAATTTGCGCTTCATATCTTACCGTCTGGTTCAGGTTGCTCTTTATGAAAAGCAACAACAAATTGATTGCAATAACCGTTTTCGCCCCTCCTCACCAAACACTCATTATTGAATAAAAATTCTTCCAGTCGAAAATTGTCAGCATTCTTAATCTGGTCAAAAAGCATTTGTGAAGAGGACAAATTTTCAAAATTTATCAATAAGGTATTGTCTCTTTCTACCAGTTGCATGAGTTTTGGAAGTTTCAAACTAATACGCCAAGAACTTATTTTTTGGATTGTCAATGTACCCTTTTTATGAAAATTGAGAATATTTTCAACATCCTTTTTTTCGAGGTTCCATATTGCTTTTGAAAGAATGACATCCTTGTAGGTCACCCTAGGAAGATATCTAAATTGTGAGGAAAGATTACCCCAATTAAAAGAATAATTCCTTCTATTCTGATATTGTAAGTCACATAAAAACTGATAAATCGGGAGAGCATTGTGGGTGTAGTTGTGGGCGTTCGTTAAACATGGGATTATTTCTTTTTCAATTTTTTTTGAATAAAGTTTTACGTTACCCTGTTCAACAGCGACTAAAATATCCGTTAGAGAAATTTGATTTTCTCGGGCAAGATTCGATTTGCCCAAGTATGGTATTTCGTAAGCTCTTAAGCTTGGTCTGCGTAATATATTACCTGTTCGGGATTCGGGTAGATGCACAATTTCAGCAAGTACTTTGTCCGGCAATAATTCTTTTTCCGTAGCGACGATTTCATTTACCATTTTCTTCACTCCGTCATCACCATAACAAAACCTACCCAGTAATTTTGCTGCCCAAGGTCCACAATAATCCATAACTATCTTTTCCTGACCTTTCTCAATGATGGCCTCGAACATCACGGAAATCGTCTCTGGGGCATCGAGCCAATCGTATTCCAAACTTGGAAAATCGCGGTCAGTCAATTTGATTTCTTCAGCATTGATTGAAATTGTTTCATACAACTTTTTGTGAAGTACCCTGTGAAAAGACGACCAACTCGTTTCCAAGGTATCTCTAGACATATTTTCACCTACATAATCGATATCATCCAAAAAAGGGGTGGTCACTAAATTGTTGGGATTTTGAACGTAACCAATTCCGCTTTCAACATCCAAAACTTGTAAAAGTGGTATCTTTTGACCTTCGTATCTTCTATGGAATGAGTCCTTGAAACGTTCGAGGTTCTGATTTTTTGTCAAAGTCGAAATTTTGTTCAGGAAGGCCATTCCCAGTTTTACTTTCTTTAAGATGGAATACCCAAGATTTTTCTCCCCTTAAGGAAGTATAAAGGTCAGTTTGGAATAAATATTTTAATTCGTAGGGTATTCCCAATGACGAAAACAATTCTTTAATTGATAGGTATTTATTTATTCGATTGCCCAATTGTTGATCGATTACATCCAGTCTCAATTGCATTCCCTTAACAAGTACCAACTGCTCCTCGGTATTATCCAACTCCGATAGTTTCAATCGAAGTTCTTCTAGGGAGTCCTGGCCCGTCACAGAAGGTTCAAGATCACCAATCAATATTTGGTTGGAGATTAGTTCGCTTATGAATCTTAATGCCTCCGGTTTATCAATTCCAAGCTCTGTCATCTTTTTAACAAGGGTTTCTACTGTTGCTCCTTTATTGGATATTTTAAGAATTTTCTCCAAGTAGGGAGAATGGACAACAGATTCCAAACTGTGTTGTCTTCTTTTTTCCACGTAGGTGTATTCAACATAGCGATACCTCTTACCAATTTTATAAATAGTCGAATTTGGATAAAACTTGATTTGATCCTTAATCTTCTTTTTATTCGACAGGTAACTTGAAAACGATACCAAAAAATGCATATCGTACCGTGTTTGTCTTTTATAATATTCCGGTGGGGGGACTTCTAATGAGCTACTGGATGCAAAATTTCCCGCTGAGCAACCAGCGAACAGCCCAAAGGGTGTGCAACGAGTGGCCATTCTGGTCAAATATTTTAATAGTGAGAGTTTAATCCTATTTTTTTTTGCCACACTCTTGATTTCACCTTTGCACCATCTAACCGATTTGGAAATAGAGATCCGGTGAAGCCAAGAAAAGTGCTTCTTGGATAACTGGATTATTAATCTTTTCCATTAGTTGTTCATCGTGAATTTCCTTGTCGGAAGTCAACTTCTTGAAAAATTCGACAGGAAATAATGGAGTGCGGATACAGAATCGGTCAAACTGGACATACGGAAACCGCATTCTGGAAGAATTTTTCATTTTGGTCAGCTAGTAAGAACTTAAATATAAGGCTTTTGTGGTACAGTAGACCTTCGGTTTAAAGTCTTTGAAAGCTTGAAGCTGCAAAAACATGAGCCAATGTGTTCTATGGATAGAGGTAGCGTTGATCTGTGTTTTTGGCCAACGGAAACGATACGGAAATACAATTTAGAGCACCTCAAAAATTAAGAACTTCCATCAGGAAATAGAAATTCAAATCAAGAGCTCCCGGAAAATTATGAACGCATCCATCGAAAAGTAACAGAACTTGGTATATTACTGTAAAAAGGCCATCACAATTTATCCAGCCTTCGGTGATGGCCCTTAAATGATTTAACTTTCGATTCTAATCTATGACCTTGTTCTAAATTAAGAATACTTTGAAATCCTTTTAACAGAACTAAACGGTTTGAATTATGGTTTTTCTTTAAATTCTTAATTATTTATGCACTTTGCGCAGTATTATTTAGCCTTTTCTGCAACTTGCTCATGTCCTCCTTTATTTTCCTTTCGACAACATTGGCGTATATCTGGGTGGTGGAAAGCTTGGCATGCCCCAAGAGCTTCGAAACCGTTTCAATGGGCACTCCATTGGAAAGGGTTACCGTAGTAGCAAAAGTATGACGGGCAATATGACAAGTTACTTTAATGTCAATTTTGCACAAGGAGGCAATTTCCTTAAGGTATTGGTTCATTTTCTGGTTTGAACAAACGGGGAATAACCTTTCTGAATCTTCGAAATTTTTATACTTTTTCAAAATGGTCCTTGCTTTGTCCAGAAGGGGAATCTTAACTGGCACATCGCTTTTTTCGCGGAAAAGGGACAACCACTGACGCCCATCGATTCCCATAACAATATTTTGTCGGTTCAATTGTTTGACATCGATATAGGCCAATCCGGTATAGCAGCAAAAAAATAAAAACATCGCGTACACGAATTAATTTAGGGCTATTCAGTTCGACGGTCTCAAAATTCCTTAATTGATGTTCTGTCAAAAACCCGTTTCTGAATTTGTCGTATGAAAGTTCATACTTTTCGAACGGATGTTTTGAAATCCAACCCAATTTTTCTGCAAAACCAACCAGTTTTTTGAGCCGTTCGATGTGTTTCATTATGCCATTGTTCTTTAACGGACGAGTCTTGCTCATGTGGTTTTTGGGGTTGCGGAGAAATTGTTCAAAATCGACGACAAAACTATATTGAATAAATTCCAGTGGAATGTCAGTTGTTTTGTACTCCTTGATTACAAAGTCCTTCAAATAAGCTTCCGTTGTGAAGTAATTTTTCAAAGTTCCCGGAGCAAGTTTACCCCTGTTCTTATCAAAATGATATCTTGATAGTCCTAGCAATGTTTCATCATTGTGGTCGGTTCCAAGATATCGAGCTTTAATCGCTTGGGCAGTTATGAATCTACCTTCCCTTTTGAGCGTCCTATAGCACTCCTTGATTTCCACATAGATGCTGTCCAGTTGGTCATTCAATTCCCTTGCCTGAGCCACCCTTCCTTTGGCTCTTCCTTGTTTAGTGTCCCATTCCGCCATTGAATAGGACAAGTCGGTGCTGATCTCAACACGCCTTCCCCTTACGGTAATTCGAACATAGATAGGAGCTACTTCGCCATTGCCCCTGGCTTTGATTTGTCGAAATAGAATCTTAAAAGTCTTTGAAGCTGTCATTTGTTCCCGAATTAGAGTTAAACATTATTCTAACACGAAAGTCAAATCACTTATAAAGGCCTTATTTCACAGGAAAAGATAAGTAAAAAATTGTAAAGGAACTGTTCCCGATTTGTTCCCGAATTGTTCCCTTTTTCATTGATTTTAAAGCTAACTAAATGATATCAAAAAAAATTAAATATCTGATAATCATTTAGTTAGCAATCAACTAGTATTAAATAATACTAGGTTCGTCGGGGTGGCAGGATTCGAACCTGCGACCTCCTGCTCCCAAAGCAGGCGCGATAACCGGGCTACGCTACACCCCGAATGGTGTAAATGTCAATATTTCAAGTACCAAACCCCCAATGTCACTTTGATCAAGTAGACCGGGAACCGGACCGAGCGATCAAAAAAGGTCTAGTAGACCTTTTTTAGCAAGGGGCCAGACGGTGCGTCGGCCTCCCACCTAATCGCTTTTTAATTTTTCAAATCCCAAACTCCAAAATTATTTGGATATACTACCTAAGCAAATTGATAGTTCAAAGGAAATTGCGGAGAGACCGGGACTCGAACCCGGGCGACACTTACGCGTCGACAGATTAGCAATCTGCTCCGTTACCACTCCGGCACCTCTCCAATATTGTCATATTCAATGAACGACTGTCTTCTCCTATCAAGAAAAAGCGGACGCAAAAATACTTCTTCCAATATTAGAACACAACATTTCTAGGTGGTTTTTTTATTAAAAAAGAATGGATTTAAAAGCTTGCCTTGGAATGGCCTATCTGCCCTATTTCGGTGACCGCACTTACCCGTAACTCCATTCGCTGGCCTCTGGAAGGAGGAACGAAGCTTACAATCACCTCGCCATTGGAATCGGTTCTTAAATCTGGATTCCAATACAAAGTAATGGGCAGACCGCTTTGGTTTCTTTTTTTGTTTGAAATCGATTCTTGATAGCTTTCAAAGCTGACAGATCGACGAAACCCTTGAAACATCAATTGGGCCTCTTTCCTTTTGATGTAATCAACATTACCTGTTCTCGTGTAAATAAGAATTGCGCCTCCCGAAGATCTTGTGCCATAAACGGCCGCTTGGGGGCCAAAAAGAATTTCGATCCGTTCGATATCAGCGGAACTGACAGTATTCATAATATCCACCAGCGAAGTTGGCTGAATCAAGGGTTGACCGTCCAAGACCCATATAAGCGGACCTTTCCCGGTTGCCCGCGGTATAAATAATCTTGGCCTTAGGCCACCAATATCTTGTACCTGTACCCCTGGAATATTCAAAAACAATTGAGGTAACGTCTTTGGCTTATCAACATCTTGATGGACAACCCTGGTTGCTTTTACCCCGTAGGCAGAATTTGAAGAACTCTTCAGATCTCGTTCTTTACTGATTTTAACCTCTTCAAGTTCTACCAAATTTGTTGAATCAATGGGCCGCCAAGTTGAGGGCTCTACCCTTTGGTTTTTGGTGGGCTTTGTCCGTTCCTTTTTTAGTGAGTCCGTGGCATTGCCAGGAGTTTGGTCCATTGGCTGGAATTTTACCAGGCGTGACTTTGGGTCATCGCCAGATGTTCTAAAAATGAATTGGGTTTCCCCTACGAACTGTAAGTCGTTAAGACGCAGCAGACCTTGAGCATCCGTAATAATCTCTTTCACGAAGAAATCATCTTCAGAACCTGCAATAACTTGAATTTTTGTATTTGGCAACAAATTGTTGTTCAAATCATAAACATGGCCGTAAAGTTCCAACCCTTTTTGAAAAGGGTATCTAATTCCGTCCGAAGAAATATCTGATAAACCGTTCTTCCCATCCTCTTTGGTCAAGACCATCAGATCATTTAAGAATCTTTCCTTGCGCCGATTTGGGTCGACCCCCTTATCAAATTGGCCTATTTGAAATGAATTGGCAAAGTCTTCCTTTCCAATTGCAGTCGCCCCCAGCGATAGGGAGGTTTCTATGGGATTGCCCTCTGAATCACTGACCTTTACCTTAAAAGTGGCTTTGCCGGAATCGGCCGTATTTGCAATTGGGTTTATTTCGATGTTCAGGGTTTTGTTGCCGCTCACAAAAATCTGTCTTTTGGCCCATACAAATTCAGACTCGTCAAATAATGAAATTGCCAAAAAACCTCTTGGCATAGCTGCTTTGGGTATGTCTAGCTGCAATTCATCATCAACAAGTTCAAGTTCTTGGCGAAAATATTCGACCCCGTCCATTTCTCCTTTTAAATAGACCTTTTTACCCTTTCTTTGATCGGAGGCTTGAACATTTACTTTCACCAAGGAATCGTCAAGATTATTGACCCTGACGACATATCCTTCATCCTGAGCATTGGGTATCGCCTGTTCTATGCCATTGGGGCCAACGAATTTATACCTCTTGTTCGATAAGGGTTTGATGATGGCCGAGGATATTCCTGCTTCAAAAGAAGAAACCTCGGTCGTAGCAACCCCATTTTCATCAACAATATTACCATCGATTCTTAGTGGACGACCATGATTGTCCTCGATTTTGATTAAAAGATGATTGTTCAAACCAGAAACCAAACTACCTCCTTCAGGATAGAAATTGATTTGTAAAGTCTCGATTTTATTTTTTTTATTCGATTTCAGTTTGGAGCCGATCACTTGCACCTGCCTAGTGAAATAATACGGTTCTCCATAATTCTGCATCCACTGGGTATAAGCTCGCAGCGTATAAAAACCTTCTTTTAGTTTTTTGGGCAAATTCAACGTGCCATGTGACATACCTTCAATAATCCTGTGGTACTGGGTGAAAGCGATTTCTTGGTTTTGGTTCACCAATTCCACCTTAAGCACGCTACTCTGGGTGGCCCTTACCTTGTTGGGTCCGGTAAGCATATATGCCTTGAAAAAAGAAGGTGTGTCCTTTATCAATTGCGGCTTATCAAGATGCACCACCAACTGCTCTTGCCAGGTTATCAAGGAATCCAACCCATTCTTTTGAGGGCCCTGGGTACCAGGATCAAGTCCTAACTCCTGTTTCAAATTACGTGGATTCGGACCAAAATTCTGCGAATAGACTGTTTTTGTTGTTAGTAAGAGAACGAATACCATACTTAAGGAAAGAATCTTCATGGTCACATATTTGCAATTAAACAATAGGGCCTCAAAGCCCATACCAAAATCAGGCGTTTTCGAAATATTTTTAGCACGCCATTTTAGGGGAAATTATAAAAATGGGCAACTCTTGGCCCCATTTAAAATCAATTACTCGGGATACTCTACGCGTAAATGGTAAATGTTCGTAAGCTTCTGCTTCAACACTTTTTTTACCGTTTCAATTTCCCGAAAAGTAATGTTTGCGTTCAAAAATTGGTTGGCAGACATTTGTCCGTCGATTATTTTATCAATGAATTCATCGATAATCGTGAAAGTCGGGTTTTTAAGACTTTTCGAGGCCGCCTCCACAGAGTCGGCCATCATCAAAATCGCCGTCTCTTTCGAGAAAGGTATGGGGCCCGGGTACTTGAAATCATCTTCGTTTGCCGGCCGACCTGATTCTTGCTCCTTTTTGAAAAAATAATACACGGTTGTATTACCATGATGTGAGCGAATAAAATCAATCACCCGATCGGGCAGATTGTTCTTTCTGGCCAGCTCAATACCCTTGATAACATGATCAATGATAATCTTTGCACTTTCCCGTGGTGAGATCTCGTCATGCGGATTTACATTGGTAATCTGGTTCTCCGTGTAAAATGTAGGGTTCTCCATTTTACCAATATCATGGTATAGTGCCCCTACCCTTACTAGCATGGCATTGGCGCCTATTTCATTTGCGGCCGCCTCGGCTAGATTTGAAACCTGCAAGGAATGGTGAAAGGTCCCAGGGGCCTTATTCGACAATTCCTTGAGAAGCTTTGTATTGGTGTCTGAAAGTTCCAACAACGAAACGTCGGAAACAAGACCAAAGATTCTTTCGTAGATATAAATCAAGGGCTGAACAAATAGGGTGATCATACCGTTGAGCAGAAAAAGACCTAGGGTTACCCACTCGATATTGTTGAGATTTCCCTCGTGAATCGTGTGGAATGCCAGATAGCCCACCATATAAATGAGGGTAATCTGACCGACCGAGATAAACAGATTGGCTCTTTTGTACAGCTGTTCTACGGTCAAAATAGTGACAATACCGGCAATAATCTGTAAAAAAATATACTCATAACTGTTCGGTACCACGAAGCCCAATATCAGCACGGCCAGCACATGGACGAAAAGGGCAAGACGGGCATCAAAAAAGGTCTTGATAATCAAGGGTAAAATACAAAGCGGTACCACGAAAATGTAGGCTTCATTGTATTGCACGACCAAGGTGGTAATAAAAACCATCAACACCACATTGAAAAAAATGAAGGTGACTTTTGTGTTGTCTTCATAGATTTCCCTTCTGTACTTTTTTAGAAAAAGCAATAGCATCATGAGAACAAGTGCAACCAGCACGGTATAGCCGCTGAGTATATAATAGAAGTTGTCGTTGGCCCAGAGTTCTGATTCATACTCCTTCTTGAGGGAATTGAGAATATTGAGATCCTCAGCCTCGACCACAGCCCCTTTGGCGATTACCAATTCCCCTTCTGAAATCGTCCCCCTAGTGTGCGAAATCTTTGAAAGTTCGCTCTCCAAGGCTTTTTCGGTAAGCGCCTTGTCAAATGAAACATTGGGCTTGATAAGACCGGAGAACAACCTCTGAAAACCATTCGCATACCCACTTAGGCCTCTTCTTTTTAAAAAGGCATTGATCGAATTTTCGAGGAGGTCGATACTACGGAGTTTCGTGTAGTCGATTCGGTTGGCCTCTTGATTCCTGACCAGATAGATATCCCTGAAAGTGCTTCCTTGTGCTTTGGTTCTTACAACTCCGAATTCGTAGAGCTCGTCCAAAATTTCCAAGGCAGCTTGTTTTAAAGTATGAAGCTGGCCCCTATTATAATTATCTGTTGAAAAAATAACGGGAAACCTTTCTTCAAAATTGGCCCTTACCTCAATGGGAACATCATTATCATAACTATAATAGTCAAGTTTCTCGTCTTGGATACGCTGTTGTTCTATCAAAACTTCAGCTTGACCCTTGTTGATGGAAAAATCGAAAGGGGCATATAAGTTCTGATACTGCCATGGCCTTCCTTTTTGGAATTCGTACTTGAACTGTCCACCCTTCGGAAAGAAAAATACAATAAGGCATGCCGAGGCAACGTAGAGCAGACTTTTGTATATAACGGATTGGTTCTTAAAAATCTTATCCAAAAATTTTCGCATAAGAAAGGTATCTATATCAAAAATAGAAAATTAAAAACTTAAGAATTTAGCAAGTGGAATGTTTTAACCTCGCATCATCTTATCTCAAATATCTTTTGGACGAATATTTCTTAATTTCGCATTCTGTAATCAAACAATGAATTTTTATGAAAGAGGTGGTCATAGTATCGGCGGTGAGAACCCCAATCGGAAGTTTTATGGGTGGGCTTTCTTCCATTCCCGCTCCAAAGTTGGGGGCCGAAGCCATAAAGGGCGCTTTGGCGCAAATAAAATTGAGACCCGATTTAGTGGAGGAAGTTTTAATGGGAAATGTGATACAGGCCGGCACCGGGCAGGCACCTGCACGCCAGGCTGCGATTTACGCGGGAATACCGGATACGGTACCGTGCACCACAGTGAACAAGGTCTGCGCCTCGGGAATGAAAACTGTAATGCAGGCGGCCCAATCGATAGCTTTGGGCCAGAACGAAATTATTGTTGCGGGCGGAATGGAAAATATGAGCCTTGCACCCCATTTGGTCAATATGAGGTCCGGGCAAAAGTTTGGTCCGGCCAGCCTGATAGATAGCATGCAAAAAGATGGCCTGGTTGACGTCTATGATCAGAACGCAATGGGTGTTTGTGCAGATGCCTGCGCAACGGAATATAATTTCAGTAGGGAAGACCAAGATGGTTTTGCCATTCAATCATATAATAGATCGGCAGAAGCCTGGTCCGCAGGAAAATTCGAAAATGAGGTCGTACCGATCGAGGTGCCCCAGCGACGAGGGGAACCCATCGTAATTTCAGAGGATGAGGAGTTCAAGAATGTCAAAATGGAAAAAATACCCAATCTTCGACCTGCTTTCACCAAGGATGGTACCGTTACCGCTGCCAATGCGTCGACGATTAACGACGGGGCCGCGGCCATGATTTTGATGAGTGCCGACAGGGCTCAAGAATTGAACTTAAAGCCTTTGGCAAAGATCAAAGGCTATGCCGATGCGGCACATGAACCGAAGTGGTTCACCACCGCACCCGCCAAGGCCTTACCAAAGGCCCTTGCCAATGCAGGAGTAAAAATGGAAGATGTTGATTATTTTGAATTCAATGAAGCATTTTCGGTCGTTGGGCTTGCCAACATGAAACTATTGGACTTAAGTGACGACACTGTCAACGTCAACGGCGGGGCCGTTTCATTAGGCCATCCCCTTGGATGTTCAGGGGCGCGAATCATCGTTACCCTGATAAATGTATTGGAACAGAACAATGCCCGTATCGGGGCCGCCGCCATATGCAATGGAGGGGGCGGCGCATCTGCCCTTGTGTTGGAAAGAGGTTAGCGCTCTTTGCAATGTAATTTCCTGAATACTAGCGTACAAAGAACGGTAAATAAAAAACCTCCCAGAGCATGGGAGGTTTTTCAATTGAATGGTAAATATTGGATTATTCGCCCATCAACTTCTTTACCCTCATGAAGTTTTCATTGTCTCCCATGGCACCATAGATGTTCTTGAGTTGTTCAAGCAGACCTTGGTTCTCAGGGTTGGCCTTTAAGGCATCTTCCAAAACTTGGGCACCTTGCATGAAAAGTTCATCCTTTTGCGCCTTTAATTCATCATATCTTGCAATATCGGCCTTTGAACTGCCAAGACTGTTCATCTCGTCGATCAGACCATTCCCTTCGTTCACATAGGTAGTCGAAAGGTTGAGCTGTGCATTGGTATATCCAGGATTGATTTCCAAAGCTTTCTTGTAAGCGGCGCGAGCCTCTTCAAGATTTCCTTGTTCCATATTGATTACGCCAATATTGTAATGTAAGTCTGGATTATCTGGAGCAACGGACGCAGCTTCTGACATCAATTCCTTAAACTTATCCTTATCGCCCAACTTGTAATGAAGATTGGCCTCGTTAAGAATCAAATTCACATCATTGGGATCATTCGCGCGCGCCGCTTTGTAAGCCTCCATTGCTTTATCATCTTGGCCCAATTGGGTATAGATCAATGCCGTATTTTTAACGATCTCTGCAGATTTTGAAGGCAATTTTTCATCTACCGGATCTTTATGCGTCCCTGCTTTGACCATAAGGTCACGCTGCGCCAAGTCCATTTCTTCAACCTGGCCAGATTCTATATTCGTGGCCTTGTATACCATGCCACTACCATCGTACCCGATTGCTTCCAACTCTTGGTAATACTTTAGGGCATCTTCGAAATGCTGCCCATTTACAGCACTACCCGCTGCATAATAGAGATAGGTTGTGTCTTGCGGACTCAACTTATAAGCCATATACAGCTTTTCGGCTGCCTCCTTGAACTTCTTGTTCCCATTGTCCTCTACGGCAGAGTTGACCAAATCGGCGGTTATCGACTGAAGGTATTGATCGGTCTCTCCCATGTATTTTTTTCCGGCGGGCATGCCCTTCACTTTGGTGAAAGCATCGGCCGCCTTCTGAAAAGCACTTGCGTCCCCTTTTTTGGCAAGGTCGGCATAAGCTTTACCGGTCAGGAAGTGGTACTGGGCCTGGTACTTTTCGTCCGCTCCGGCAATTGAGCCGGAGATGGCTTCCAAAGCCGTTTTCGCTGCCTGCGAATCGCCTCCCTTGAGAGCTTTTTCAGCAGCTTTCAATTCGCTTTTTTGTGCAAAACCAATTGCACTGAAAAGCGATACCATAAGTATTAATAGTTTTGTTTTCATCATCATTTAAATTAAATATTAGTGTGTTATAAATTATTCTTCTGATTCGTCCGAGCTTGTATTATCAAGAGCCGTGCCATCTTCTGTGGTGACTTCGATATCCATAATATCGACCTCGTCAAGATTGTCTTCATCTTTCATGACCTTGGCCACCGCGGCGATGGAATCGTTGTCTTTCAAGTTAATCAATTTTACCCCTTGTGTAGCCCTTCCATGACACGTAAATCCTCTACGCTCATACGAATGGCGATGCCCGATTTGTTGATGATCATCAAATCATCTGAGTCGCATACGTTCTTGATAGCGACCAGTCCTCCTGTTTTTTCGGTAATCGAAATCGTCTTAACCCCTTTACCCCCTCTATTGGTGATCCTATAGTCTTCTATGCTCGATCGCTTGCCATAGCCATTTTCGGAAACAACCAAAATCTCATCCTCGAAGTTGTGTACCGAAACCATTCCGATGACCTCATCATTTTCGTTGGCCAATTTGATACCTCTTACACCCGAGGCATTTCTTCCCATAGGTCTGGTCTTGCTTTCCTCAAAGCGGATGGCCTTTCCCGATTTCAATCCAAGAAAATCTGACTGGTCCCCGTGGTGAGTTTGGCTTCCAACAATTCGTCGCCCTCACGTATGCCAATGGCGTTGATCCCGTTCTGACGTGGGCGGGAATATTGTTCCAATGAAGTTTTCTTAACAGTTCCCCGTTTGGTCGCCATGATCACATAATGACTATTGACATAGTCTTCATCCTTAAGGTCGCGGGTACAGATAAATGCCTTGACCATATCGTCTTGTTCGATGTTGATCAGGTTCTGAATGGCCCTTCCTTTGGAAGTTCTACTTCCTTCGGGAATTTCATATACGCGCATCCAAAAACACTTTCCCTTTTGGGTAAAGAACAGCATGTACTGGTGGTTGGTGCCAACGAAGAGATGCTCTAAGAAATCCTCATTACGAGTAGAAGAGGCTTTCTGCCCGACGCCTCCGCGATTTTGGGTTTTGTATTCCGATAGTGGAGTGCGCTTGATGTAACCCAAATGTGAAATGGTGATCACCACTTGCTCATCAGGAATCATATCCTCAATACTCAAATCGCCCCCGGCGAAATTGATTTCCGATCGGCGAGCGTCCCCATACTTTTCCTTGACCTCCAAGAGCTCGTCCTTGATGATTTGCATTCTACGCTCCTTCTTCGCCAAAATGTCTTTCAAATCGGCGATCGTTTTGACGATCTCATCGTACTCGGAACGCAATTTATCTTGTTCAAGACCCGTCAATTGACGCAAGCGCATCTCTACTATGGCCTTGGCCTGGATTTCGGTCAATTTGAACCGCTCCATCAAATTCTCCCTGGCCTCATCGGCATTTGAGGAGGCACGAATTATTTTGATGACCTCATCGATATTGTCAGAAGCAATGATCAGACCCTCAAGAATATGCGCCCGATCCTCTGCTTTTTTAAGTTCGTAAGTGGTTCGGCGAACCACAACCTCATGTCTATGTTCCACGAAATAGTGGATCATCTCCTTAACATTCAACAATTGGGGCCTGCCATTGACCAATGCGATGTTGTTCACACTAAATGAGGACTGAAGTGCCGTGTACTTATAAAGTGTGTTCAGCACGATATTCGGAATGGCATCTCTCTTCAGTACGTAAACGATGCGCATTCCCTTTCTATCCGATTCATCGCGAATACTTGAGATACCATCGATTTTTTTCTCGTTGATCAAATCGGCCGTCTTTTTGATCATGTCGGCCTTATTGACCTGATAGGGTATTTCGGTGACAACGATACATTCTCGACCCTGTACCTCCTCGATTTCTGCTTTGGCCCGGACCTTTACGCGCCCCCTACCGGTGTGAAAGGCATCTTTTACACCATCATATCCATAGATAATTCCACCTGTCGGAAAGTCAGGGGCCTTGATATGTTGGATCAACTCATCGATTTCAATATCGTTGTTATCGATATAGGCAACAGTTCCATCAACTACTTCAGATAAGTTGTGGGGCGGCATATTGGTTGCCATACCAACGGCAATACCAGATGCCCCGTTAACCAAAAGATTAGGCACCCTTGTCGGGAGTACGGTGGGTTCTTCCAACGAATCATCGAAATTCAGTTGATGGTCGACGGTATCCTTGTCGATATCGGCCAGCATTTCATCAGCAATCTTTCGCATTCTAGCCTCTGTGTACCGCATGGCTGCCGGACTATCACCATCAACAGAACCAAAATTCCCTTGCCCGTCGACCAACATATATCTCAAACTCCACTCCTGCGCCATTCGCACCATCGAATCATAGACCGAGGTATCTCCATGTGGATGGTATTTACCCAAAACCTCCCCTACGATACGTGCCGATTTCTTATGCGAACTATTGGATCTGACACCAAGTTCGTACATTCCATAAAGCACTCTTCGATGGACCGGTTTAAGGCCATCACGCACATCTGGCAGTGCACGTGACACAATGACCGACATCGAGTAATCGATGTAGGCCGATTTCATTTCATCTTCTATGTTGATCGAAATCAATTTTTCGCCTTCCGCCATATATAAAATTCGATATTTTAGTTAGTGTTAAAAAAGCATGCCAATTTACGTAAAATAACCGCTTTTGCGGCACTTTGACCGCACTTTCTTCAACAATTTATCAACACTCAAAAGGCCGATTTTAGTGGACAAATTGTGGCGTCACAATTTGCTAATTGTTGGTTTTTTTCGTCATTTCATACAACTTAATCGAATATAGGAACACTATTTGCGTTAGATATGTATAGTTTTACTAATTTTATGAATGAAATTAAGGTTGGTTTATGGATGATAATTTCTCCCCAAGGGTAAAGGACGTAATAGCTTATAGCAAGGAAGAGGCCTTGAGGCTCGGTCATGATTTCATTGGCACCGAGCATTTAATGTTGGGACTTCTTAGAGATGGCAATGGCAAGGCGATCAGCATTTTGGATGCCCTTGAGGTAGACCTTGACCATTTGAGAAGAAAAGTCGAGATATTGAGTCCGTCGAACCCCAACCCCGGTAATACGCAAAAAGACAAGAAGAACCTTCATCTTACAAGACAAGCCGAAAGAGCACTGAAAACTACATTTCTTGAGGCTAAATTATTTCAAAGTTCCTCAATAAATACGGCACATTTGCTATTGTGTATTCTTCGAAACGAGAACGACCCGACCACCAAATTGCTGCACAAGTTAAAAGTGGATTACGATGGTGTGAAAGAACAGTTCAAGTTCATGATCACCAGTGATGATGATATTGTGGACGCCCCTACGTCGGAATCCTTTCCAAGTGATGATGATTCAAACGAGGCCAAAGAAGGTTCGTTCGGAACCACCTCAGGGCAAAAAGGGAATAAAAAATCAAAGACCCCGGTCTTGGACAATTTCGGAAGGGACCTTACACGTCTTGCCGAGGAAAATAGATTGGATCCCGTTGTGGGCAGGGAAAAGGAAATTGAACGGGTCTCGCAAATCCTAAGCCGAAGAAAAAAGAACAATCCACTATTGATCGGCGAGCCGGGTGTGGGCAAGAGTGCTATTGCTGAAGGCTTGGCACTTCGCATCATCAACAAGAAGGTTTCCAGAATCCTTTACAATAAAAGGGTTGTCACCTTGGACTTGGCGTCGCTGGTGGCCGGTACTAAATATCGCGGACAGTTTGAAGAGCGCATGAAAGCGGTCATGAACGAATTGGAAAAGAACGATGACGTTATTTTGTTCATTGACGAAATACATACCATCGTCGGTGCCGGAGGGGCAACAGGAAGCCTAGATGCCTCAAATATGTTCAAACCGGCTTTGGCAAGGGGCGAAATTCAATGTATTGGTGCTACGACTCTCGACGAGTACAGACAATACATTGAGAAAGACGGTGCATTGGAACGTCGTTTTCAAAAGGTAATCGTAGAACCGACCACGGTTGAGGAGACCATCGAAATTCTCCAAAATATTAAAGGCAAATACGAAGACCATCACAATGTATCATATACAGATGAAGCCGTCATCGCTTGTGTAAAATTGACGAATCGCTATATGACGGATCGCTTTTTACCCGATAAGGCCATTGATGCCCTTGACGAAGCGGGATCCCGTGTTCATATCGTCAATATGGATGTGCCCAAACAAATCTTGGAGCTTGAAAAGCAGTTGGAAGATGTCAGGGAACTGAAGAACAGTGTAGTCAAGAAGCAGAAATATGAAGAGGCCGCCAAACTTCGAGACGATGAAAAACGAATCGAGAAAGATTTGGCTTCTGCACAAGCCCAGTGGGAAGAAGACAGCAAACAGCACAAAGAAATAGTTTCAGAAGACAATGTTGCAGATGTTGTTTCCATGATGAGCGGCATACCCGTGAATCGCATTGCCCAAACCGAAAGCAACAAACTGGCAGAGCTTCCCGAATTGATCAAGGCCAACGTCATTGGTCAAGACGAGGCGGTGGCCAAAGTGGCCAAAGCAATACAAAGAAATAGGGCCGGACTGAAAGATCCAAACAAGCCCATAGGTTCGTTTATTTTCTTGGGCCAGACCGGTGTGGGTAAAACACAATTGGCCAAAGTTTTGGCAAAGGAATTGTTCGATTCTGAAGATGCGCTCATTCGCATCGATATGAGCGAATACATGGAGAAATTCGCCATTTCTCGACTGGTTGGGGCACCTCCGGGATACGTAGGTTATGAAGAAGGTGGCCAACTCACCGAGAAGGTAAGACGCAAACCCTATTCCGTTATTTTGTTGGACGAAGTCGAAAAGGCGCATCCCGATGTGTTCAATATGTTATTGCAAGTATTGGATGACGGCTACCTTACGGATAGCTTGGGCAGAAAAATCGATTTCCGAAATACGATTATCATCATGACCTCGAATATCGGGGCACGGCAATTGAAAGACTTCGGACAAGGAGTCGGATTCGGCACGGCGGCCAAAAAATCGCAAGAAGATGCACATCAAAAAAGTGTCATCGAAAATGCTTTGAAAAAGGCCTTCGCACCTGAATTCTTGAATCGTATCGACGATGTGATCGTATTCAACCCACTGGAAAGAGAGGATATACACAAAATTATCGATATCGAATTGGATAAGTTGTTTGCCAGAATAAAAGATATCGGCTACAATCTCAATCTGACCGAAAAGGCAAAAGATTATATCGCCGACAAAGGTTTTGACAAGCAGTACGGTGCCCGCCCATTGAAAAGGGCCATCCAGAAATATATCGAAGACGCCCTGGCGGAAGAAATCGTCAATTCAAAATTGGAAGAGGGCGATAGCATCTTTATGGATCTTGACAAGAAAAAAGAGGAACTTACGATTAAGATAAAGAAGGCTCAAAAGTCTTCAGAGACCGAGAAATAGGTTTTCTCGTTCAAGTAGGAAATCATTGATAAGAGGGTCGGTAAAACGGCCCTCTTTTTTTGATGCAAAAAGGTGAAGAAGTAAGAAATGGCGGACAGGGTATCCCCATCAAATACAGAACAAACGATATTTAGGCGTTTTATCTAAAATTTTTCAAAATACCTCACCATAGGTCTACTTTCGTTCAAGACACTGGAAACTATAGAAAATGAAGATAGATCGACCGAAAAAAACGGTAATCGTTCAAGAGTACCGATTAGAGACCGCATTGGTACAGGTATTCAAGAATTATATGGTGGTTATATTCGATGAAGGTTCTACGCTAACACTTGAAAGGGCCTATCAGATCATCGGAATAAGTGAAATACACTTTCGTGATAAAGACTTCGGATATATCAGTTTAAGAAAAAATTCTTACGCAATAGACCCTACGATATATACCTACCTCAGACAATTGGAAAATCTTAAGGCCTTTGCCATTGTATCGATAAAGGAAATCGATATGCACAACTTTAAGATCGAAAAGTTGTTTTATAAAAAATCCATGAAATTCTTTATCGAGTTTGACAACGCCCTTGCGTGGATCAAACAGCGGCTGAAAAGTTAAGGATATTCAAGTTGTGAACGGCGAACAATGATAAGGCCCGAGATGCATCTCGGGTTTTGGTTTTTAGGTCAAGTCGGCAACCGCTCTTTCGATCAACTCCAAAGGACCGTAAAAAGCAATTTCCTGCTGAAGTTGAGCGGCCCTTCTCTTATATTCTGGTTTGGCCAAAATCAGGTCTACCGCTCTCCTAATCTGTTCCGGACGTGGTTTTAATTTTTTGAGATTGATTCCACAACCCGAATATTCAACTCTGGCTGATACTTCCATTTTATCTTCACTCCCTCCCGAAGTAACCAAGGGAATACCGTGTGCCAAGGCCATATGGGTTGCCCCATAGCCTCCGTTAGTCACCATTACATCTACATGGGGTAAGAGATGGGCAAAAGGAATGAACTTGGCCACTTTGACATTGCTCGGTAAATCTTTTATTTGCTCTTTTACCGGAACGGCAATGAGTAAGACATCTTCATTCCTTAGCGCTTTCATAGTAGGTAAGATAAGTTCGGTTATATCATTGGCAATTGTACCTTGATTGACCAAAATCACAGGACGTTTATCCCGTAATTCCGGCCACCATTCCGGTTCTACAAAATCAGTGGAGTTTCTTGGCATGATCGGACCTATATACTCAACATTATTAGGCATATCACTGCGCGGATAATCAAACCCGGGTATCGTGACCGTCATGACTTTTGTGGCACTTTTCAGAAAGTCGTTGAATATATGATCAAAAGGCTCTAGGCCTACCTCGCTTCTTAGGTGATTACAATACTTCCTCAAGTCTCTAAAAATTATATTGTCCACCAAAAAATTCAATACCCGTATGCGCAGTCTTCCAAAGAACGAATTCGAAGGACCAATGCCCGTACCAAAGGGACCATGGTCTTTGCTTGATAAGGGCAATGGCAATACATGAAGATTTATGCTTGGCTTACCAGTTTGCTCTGCTTGTAGGTAAGGCCCATACACCATAGGATCACTGATATAAATATCAGGTTCAAAGTCTTCCCTCAATTCATCTATGATCTTAAGGGTAGGCTTGGTCATATCGTAACACCAGGTCTTGATATAAAACTTGATTTGGGCAATGCCCTTGAGTTTTTTTAACTCGGGCTTGAAATCATAGATTTCTATTCCATTGGGATCAAAATCCTTGGGCATTGGTACAAAACGGGCACCCGTCGACTCGATCTTATTACGATAGGCCCGCCCACATAGCCAAACGATTTCATGGCCGTGTTTTATCAAATGTTGAACTACGGGCAGAAAAGGGTTTACATGGCCATCGGCCGCGGCACAGGCAACTAAGATTCTTGCCATATCAATGCTATTCGATAAAAACGTAATCGGTATAATCCTTTCCGGTAGCTTCTTGATCCACAAACTCATAAAGGCCCAAAATTGTCTTTTCTATCTTGGAATGCATTTCAAGACCAGCCGGAGAGGGCTCACCGCCGGCAATTGGGTAATAGTGGTCACGGGTCGTTTTGCTATCAAAGAAATAGATAAGCACATAAACACCTTTATCAGTTCCTCGATCCGCCTTGGCCACGCGGGCCTCGCCACCTGGAACTTGGCGAAAGGTCGAATCCAATTGTTCTTTGGCATATTTCTCAAATTCTTGGGAATCAACTCCTGGCTTCAAGGTCAATAATCTAACAGAATAGGTTCTTCCGTTAGGTTCGGTCGATTGGGCAAAAGAAAAGTTTGTCGCTGCTATAAGCAGTAGGGTGGAAATCTTTAATGCTGCTTTCATGATTTACATTTTAACGGTTAACTATGAATGACATTCTTGCGGTCAAGATAATGACCAAACCCTACAACTAATTGTAAGAATGCGCCAATGAATCGGTGAAAAACAAATTCCCGTTATTTTGATTCAATTGCCCTTAAGTCTTTTAGCACTTTGTAGTTGTCCTTTAAAAAATCAAATTTATCGCCGAACTTTCCGTCGACCACATTGAAGTACCAGGTTTCGTCCCAAGAAAGGGGTTGATCTTTGGCAGCTATACCCTTCAAAATGTTATCGCCATAGTCGCTGTCATCTTCCAGATCAAACGCTTTGGCAAAATTGGCGGTAACGTTGATCCAAACTACTCCTTCATTTCCATCGACAGCCAAATGCTTGATCGTTGCCTTATAATTTGGAAAAGAGGTTCTAAAGACGGAATGCTCTTTTAAGAATTCTTCTGGATTGGGCTCGAGGTATTTGGGAAGTTTCGATCTCCAGTCCGCTGAATTTACGGCCCGTATATAGTCTTTGATAAATTGTTCTGTTTCTTGTTCCTTAGCATCCATTGACTTATACTTCTTGAGCTCAGCCATGGTCTTTTGATCTGCCGCAGAGTTATTTTCATCCGTGCATGAAATAACGACGGAAAAAATCATGAGGTATATTGTTTTTTTCATGCTTTACTTTTTGTTGATTTTATTATTCAGGTTTTGGTATTGGTCAGTATGGCCCACTAATTCACAAGGGACAAACAAACATGATTAAATTTGTGGCAAGACATCCCCCAGGAATGCGAAAATTATGCGCTCGGTAACTAACTCACGGGCGCTGCTTCAGGCATCACGCCTAATTGTTCCATTAAAATCATCTGATCGGCAATCAACCACATATCTATTATTTTTTCATTCTCGACGATATAGCGGATCACAAAGGGCAGATCCATTTTTCCACCTGTCGGGGGAATGCCTTTGTACTTTCCTCTATGGATTCCCGTTGCCCTGCCCTGCACGATGACTTTATCGCCCTCGGCAACAATTTCTTCGATAAAGAGCTCATACTTCGGAAAGGCCGTATCAAAAAAAATGAATATGATCGATCAATTTTTCGTCACTCATAAACTTTTCACAAAGTTCACGGGTCTTTTCAACACCCGATATCGCATTGTAGTAATTGATGATGAACTCTCTGTTCTTTTTGACGGTGTCCATACCTCTAGATCTATATTTCGGTTGTATGGGGTTCCATGACACCTAATTGCTCCATCAAAAGCATCTGATCGGCAATCAGCCAATGATCCACGATCATTTCGTTCTCAATGGTATAGCGAATCGCGAAGGGAAGATCCACCGGTCTTTCCGTTGGGGGAATGCCATTGAACTCCCCGGCATGTGTTCCCGACATTCTCGCCTGAATAAGTACTTTGTTTCCCTCGGTCATGATTTCTTCGATAAACAATTCATATTTCGGAAATGCCGTTTCGAAGAATTCGATGTGTCCGATCAATTCTTCGTCGGTCGTGTATTGCTCACAGAGCTCTCGAGTCTTTTCGGCACCTGACATGGCGTTGAAATACTTGATAATGAATTCCCTGTTTTTCTTCAAATTATCCATAAGATTGTTTTTTATGATTCTCCCGTTTTTTCACTCCAAAGTTAAGGGGGCTTTCATTTCGACAATTGACCGCAGGTTGCGAAA
This sequence comes from Aurantibacter sp., assembly GCA_965215845.1. Classification (GTDB taxonomy): domain Bacteria; phylum Bacteroidota; class Bacteroidia; order Flavobacteriales; family Flavobacteriaceae; genus Aurantibacter_A. Next base: position 38,432 of record CBDCEL010000002.1, on the reverse strand, counting down.
AATTGCGCTTAGGTTGCATTTTTGGACCTCGTGTATTCTGAAGGGTTGAAACCGAACTCCTTTTGAAAAGATCGCGTAAAATGGCTTTTACTCGCAAAACCCACCTCATAGCATACCTCACTTACATTCAAGTCTTTATCTTTTGATTGTAACAAACGTTTCGCTTTTTCCAAGCGCACAAATCGCAAGTATTTCTGGGGAGACATTTGGGTCAAGGACTTTATTTTACGGAATAGCTGTGTGCGGCTCAAGGCCATGGCATCGGCCAAGGTATCTACCTTAAAATCCGGATCCGAAATATGGGAGTTGATAACGGCATTGGTCTTCTTTAAAAATACTCCCTCACTGCTGCCTTTCAGCTCAGCCGCTTTTTCCATATTCTCGGTATTCGAAAAGTGTGTGGTCAATCTTTTGGCGATGACCGAATAGTAATTCGGATATTTCTTCGGAAGTAAATTACCATTGCCGCCGGTTTTCTGCGAAATGACACTATTCGGTTTTGTTGGAATGGATACAACGAATCGAGTACCCTGTTTTTTTCGTTCGACTTCAAGTCCGTTTTTGACCGATGCCAAGATCTCCCCCAATTTCGAAAGATCGACCCCCCGTATTTTCAATGGCCAGAATACATCGGTCATTACTTTCGTCGCATTCACCTACCGAAACTTTGACGCTATACGATTGTGGGGTGAAGGTCACAATTCGACTCAGCAGGACCGTGATTTCAGACAAGGCCTCCTCAGGGTTGTAGGATGCAAATAGATTTTCTACGGAAGATTCGAAAACCAAGTCAACTTCCTGGGCAGCGGCAAAAGGCTGAAGCCCTGTGACCAAGCCACGAAAAAGAGGAACGAGATCGGCGTTGAGCGAAAATGAAGACATGGTCGGTGCTTACTAGAACACCTTTAAGATAAAGGATACCTAAAAAGTTTCCAAATAAGGTCAGGCATCATCTTCCCCATCCCCAGATTTTTCCTGCGTTTCTGGTTCTTCAGGCAGTTTGAATAGGTCTAGAAGTGCATCTCCCAAGTATTCGATAAGGTCGCCCGCCGTCAAGGCGAGGTACCCACGAATTTCGGCTCCTACGTCCCCTGCCCTTCCATGTAAATAGACACCAAAGACCGCCGCCCGTAAAGGGGCATATCCTTGTGCGACCAGGGCCGTAATGACACCCGTCAGCACATCACCGCTTCCGGCCGTGGCCATACCAGGGTTACCGGTCGTATTTATATATCCCTTATCCTTATATATCGTAATCGTATGGGCTCCTTTGAGCACCAATATACAGTCATATTTTTTAGAGAATTCTTTCGCCTTCTTGAGTTTGTCAAAGTCATCTTCCCATTCGCCCACCAGTCTCTCAAACTCTTTGTCATGTGGGGTCAAAATGGATTGCGGTGGCAATTTCTTCAATAAAGTCTTTCCCGTGGATAAGAGGTTCAACGCATCGGCATCAACGACCAAGGGCACCTTATTGTTCTTCAAAAAATCGCCAAAGGCCTTTTTCGTTTTCGCATCTTGGCCCATACCGGTACCGATGCCGATAGCCGTAGGTGCGATGTCAAAATTGATTTCAGTGATGATCCGCTCATCTTGATCTGACAGTACCATTGCCTCGGGCACCGCGCTTTGCATCGGTAGATAGCCACAATTGGGAACCATCGCCGTCAAAAGGCCCGTACCGGCCCTCAAACTGGCATTGGCCGCCAAGATAATCGCCCCTATCTTTCCATGGGTGCCACCGATTAAAAGGGAATGCCCATAGGACCCTTTGTGTGAATATTTCTTTCTGGGAATATACCAGGCCAATAGTTCGTGTTTCGTAACCAGTTCATAATCCGTCTCGGTACCCAAAAGAAACTCAGGATCAAGACCAATATCCAAAACCTGCCAATTTTCGATATAGGGTCCATTTTCTGGAAGGAAAAACATCAATTTTGGGGCCTGAAAACTTAAGATAAAGTTTGACTTGACAATACCTTCGCCGCTTTTCGCAATGCGGTCCATAAAAAGCCCTGAGGGCACATCCACTGAAACGATGAAAGCTTCTGTATGGTTCAGATATTCGATAAGTGTCTTCACCCAACGGTCGGGTTCGCGGTTGAGACCGATACCAAATATGGCATCGACAATGATATCATCGGGCCCGATTTTTGGGAAAGGCGAATTGCTGTCGATAAAATTTGGCCAAATCTTACGTTCTTTCAGCCGATTAAGGTTGGCCAAGAAATCAGGCGAACGTTTTTCGCTATAGTTGACCACGTTCACTTCAATGTTGTAACCATGCTCAAAAAAATGACGGGCCAGCGCGATTCCGTCACCCCCGTTGTTACCGATGCCACAAAACAGATGAATCTTCACTTGGGCCCCTTGCATACGCAAATGGAACCAATTGAAAATCTCCAACGAAGCCCTTTCCATCAGGTCATCGCTTTTTATGCCATGTTTTTCTATTGTGAATTTATCAGCTTGGTAAATCTGATCGGCGGAGAAAATTCTCATGCTGCAAGTCGGTTTAGCAATTTTTGAGGATTCCGTAAAAATCCTTGACATCGTTTGATTCAGTTGTTAAATGTACTACTTTTGACACATTATTAGAAGTATGCCAATCAACATGTCGAACATCGGAAGCCTTTTTTCCAAAACCAAAAATGGTGGCACTCGCACAACTACTACGACCCACTGTGGTGGGTAGTCTCTCATATTCACTCGTTCGCACATCGCTATTAATTAGTTTTCCAATTTATTTGTTGAAATGAAGGTTTTAAAGTTTGGCGGCACATCGGTCGCCAAAGCAGAAAATATTAGGAAGGTCAAAAACATAATCGCCAAGACAAAGGGCGCCAAATTGGCCATAGTCGTATCGGCATTTGGCGGAATCACAGATTTGCTCCTTAAAGCCGCGGAAAAAGCTTCTCAGCAAGACGACTCCTATTCAAAGTTCGTGGATGAAATTGAGTCGCGCCATTTGGAGGCCATCAAGGAATTACTTCCCTTAAACTCGCAAAGCTCGGTTTTGAGTAAGGCAAAATCAGATATCAATACATTGGAAAGTCTTCTTGAAGGTGCTTATTCCATTGGCGAATTGACGCCAAAACTATCCGATAAAATCGTTAGCTACGGAGAATTATTGTCCTCCTACATTATTTCGGAATATTTTTTACAGGAAGGGTTGGATGTCGTCTTTAAGGATAGTCGGGAACTCATCCGAAGCGATGAACAATTCGGAAAGGCCATTGTCGACTTTGAGTACACCAATAAAAAATGCGTTGATTTTTTTGAAAGTCACGACCATAAGATTTCTGTCTTGGGAGGATTTATAGCTTCTTCGGAAAACCGGGAAACTACAACCTTGGGACGCGGTGGATCCGATTATTCCGCCGCAATTATTGCGGCGGCAACAAATGCGGAGGTTTTGGAAATCTGGACGGATGTCAGCGGCATGTACACCGCTAACCCCAGTATTGTAAAACAGGCCAAACCCATTGCCAAACTCTCTTATGAAGAGGCCATGGAACTTTCACATTTTGGGGCTTCCGTCTTATACCCCCCGACCATTCAACCCGTACTGTCGAAGAACATTCCAATCCATATCAAAAATACGTTTGATCCCAAGGCCTTGGGTACTTTGATAGCAAGATCCGAAAATGGGGACAAGAGGGTGGTCACTGGTATTAGTTCTGTTGAAAGTATCGGGCTGTTATCTTTAGAAGGTCCGGGCATGGTAGGTATACCCGGGGTTTCAGCACGATTCTTCGAAGAGCTCTCAAGGGCCGAAATTAATGTGATCTTGATTACGCAGGCCTCTTCAGAGCACAGCATATGTGTTGGGGTCGATGAAAAAGATGTAAAAAAAGCTGTACAAAAAATAAATGAGGCCTTCGCCTTTGAAATCGCACGGAAGAAAATAAACCCCGTAATATCTGAAACCGGAATGGCCATAATTGCCCTTATCGGTGACCATATGAAAAGTCATCAAGGGTTGAGTGGAAAGATGTTTAGCACCCTCGGAAAAAATAATGTAAATATTCGGGCGATCGCACAAGGGGCATCCGAGCGCAATATTTCGGCCGTAATCAAGTCTACCGATGTAAAAAAAGCCTTGAATTCCCTGCATGAGGAATTTTTTGAAGAAAACATCAAACAACTGAATCTATATGTGATGGGCGTCGGCAATGTTGGCGGAAAGTTTTTGGCCCAAGTTGAACAACAGCGAAAATACCTCAAAGAAAACCTAAAGCTCAATATCCGTGTCATCGGAATCTCCAATTCACGTACCATGGTATTTGACGAGGGTGGCATTTCCTTAAAAAACTGGGAATCGGTTTTAGCCAACGGACAAAAGGCCGATAAGGCAAAATTCGTCGAAACCGTACAAAAGCTCAATTATCGCAATAGTATTTTTATTGACAATACTGCAAGCGAAGAAGTTGCTTCTACTTATGATTCTTATCTAAAAAATAGCATTTCAGTTGTAACTTGTAACAAAATTGCTTGTTCCTCTGAATATCAGAACTACAGGAATTTGAAAAATTTGGCCACGCTGTACAACGCTCCTTTTCTTTTTGAAACGAACGTCGGGGCCGGTCTGCCCATCATCGATACCCTGAAACATTTGATGGCCTCAGGAGATACCGTCCTAAAGATTCAAGCTGTACTTTCCGGTAGCCTCAATTTTATCTTCAACAATTTTAATGACCAGACCACTTTTCATGATGTAGTCAAGCAAGCACAAGAGGAAGGCTATACCGAACCAGACCCTAAAATCGATTTAAGTGGCATCGATGTCATGCGGAAGATTTTGATTTTGGCCCGGGAAAGTGGCCATCAACTTGAAATCGATGATATAAGGAACAAGTCTTTCTTGCCTAAGGAAAGTTTGGAAACTACAAGTAATGATGATTTTTTTGAGTCATTGAAAAAGTACGAATCCAATTTTCAGGAACTTTATAAGAATGCGATCGATGCCGACAGCAAATTGAAATACGTGGCCCAATATGAAAATGGAACGGCAAGTGTTGGGCTGCAGAAGATTCCTAAAGGACATGATTTTTATAATCTGGAAGGAAGCGATAATATCGTATTGTTCTACACGGAACGTTACCCGAACCAGCCTATGATCATCAAAGGTGCAGGTGCCGGGGCCGATGTAACGGCATCCGGAATTTTTGCCGATATTATCAGAATAGGAAACTTTTGAATATTTCTGGTTGCTGTAGTTTCAGGTTTCAAATTGGGCCTGAAACAATGGAAACTGGAAATTGCCTAAGCCTGAAGCCATGAATGAAATCAAAGTTTTTTGCCCTGCGACAATCGCCAACATCTCTTGCGGATTTGATGTGTTGGGTGTGGCCCTAGATTCTGTTGGTGATGAAATGATTGTTCGCAAAGTTCCTGAGAAGGGAATTCGAATCAACAAGATTACAGGGCAAAACCTTCCCTTTGAAACCAAAAAAAATGTAGCCGGTGTGGCTGCCTTGGCGTTAATGGAAGAATTTGATGGTAGACCACTGGGCTTTGAAATCGAAATCCATAAAAAAATCAAGGCCGGCAGCGGTATTGGCAGTAGTGCGGCCAGTTCAGCCGGTGCCGTCTGGGCAATAAATGAATTATTGGGGCGACCATTCTCAAAATTGGATTTGGTCAAATTTGCCATGCAAGGCGAACGTTTGGCAAGTGGTGTGGCCCATGCCGACAATGTGGCCCCGGCCCTATTCGGCGGCTTTACTCTGGTAAGAAGCTATGAACCCCTTGACGTAATCCCGATTCCAAGTCCTGATGAATTGCATGCCACGGTGATCCATCCCCAAATCGAGGTAAAGACCTCGGATTCAAGAAGTGTTTTGCGCACCAAGATTACCTTGGCCCAAGGCATAAAGCAATGGGGCAATGTCGGCGGTCTGGTAGCTGGACTATTTAGCGACGACTATGACTTGATCGGAAGGTCTTTGGAAGATCATATCGTTGAGCCCATTCGGTCGATCCTGATTCCCGGTTTCGGTACCGTAAAATCCGAAGCCATGAAAGCCGGAGCCTTGGGATGCGGTATTTCGGGTTCTGGGCCTTCAATTTTCGCGTTTAGCAGAGGGATTGATACTGCGAAAAAAGTTGCCCGGACTATGAAAGAGGTATATAAAAACGTTGGTATAGGTTACGATGTTCATGTTTCGGGAATCAATACCGTCGGTATTCGAAATATTTCAAAATAAGGGGGCTTCTCCCCTTGGTTGAGCGAAGGTGACCTTGACCCTTAAATCAAGGGCGGAGGGGTTGAAAAATCAACCACCCCTTTCTCCCGACAAAAAAGTCGGGATTCATTCCCTTCATCATTTGAGGAGGGGAAGCCTTAAAATTTAACAATGGATGAACTTCTACAGCCTTAACAATCAAGCACCAAAAGTACCTTTTAAAGATGCGGTCATTGCAGGAATTGCCCCTGACCGGGGATTGTATTTCCCAGAAGATATCGAGCCGCTTCCAAAAAGTTTCTTTGAACGAATCGAAAATCTTTCAAATCATGAGATTGCGTTCAATGCGATCCATCAATTTGTTTCCGACGACATTCCGAATGAGAAATTAAGAGAGATTCTTGTCAAAACACTGGATTTTGAATTTCCCGTTGTGGCAATAGAGGAACATATTGGCACCCTGGAACTTTTTCATGGCCCTACAATGGCCTTCAAAGATGTGGGCGCCCGTTTTATGGCCAATTGTCTGGGTTATTTTTCCAAAGGAAAAAAGGATAATGTCACCGTTCTTGTAGCGACTTCGGGCGATACCGGCGGGGCGGTCGCAAACGGGTTTTTGGGTGTAGATGGGGTCAACGTGGTCATTCTTTACCCCAGCGGAAAAGTCAGTGATATTCAAGAACGGCAATTGACCACCTTGGGCGAAAACATTACCGCCCTTGAGGTCGATGGCACCTTTGACGATTGTCAAAAAATGGTAAAGACCGCTTTTTTGGATGAAGAACTTTTGGCCAAAATGAAATTGACATCGGCCAACTCCATTAACGTCGCACGTTGGTTGCCGCAGTTGTTCTACTTTCTTTTTGCCTATAAACAGGTCAAATCAAAAGAAAAGGAAGTTGTCTTCTCTGTGCCTTCCGGGAACTTCGGAAATATCTGTGCGGGTATGGTCGCACAACGTTTGGGCATGCCCACGGGGCATTTTATTGCTTCGACCAATGTCAATGCCACCGTTCCTGAATTCATGCGTACCAAGAAATACATACCAAAGCCTTCAACAGCAACAATCTCTAATGCCATGGATGTCGGAGACCCCAGTAATTTTATCAGGATCCGACATTTGTTTCAAGATGATTTCGAACTATTGAAACAGCATCTTTCTTCCTATTCATACACGGATGAAGAAACAAAAAATGCGATGCTCAAAATCCATAAAAATTCAGGCTATATCTGTGATCCACATGGGGCAGTCGGTTATTTGGGACTAAAGGAATATCTCGAAAACCATCCCGATCGCTACGGCATCTTTTTGGAAACTGCACATCCGGTAAAGTTCTTGGATGTCGTCGAAGAAACCATTGGCCAAAAATTAGAACTTCCACTCCAAATACAAAAAGTGATGGACAAAAAAAAGGAGTCGATCCACATTAAATCATATGCGGGATTAAAGAGTTATCTGCTGGATGGCACTCACTAGGTCACCATCTAAAATTTGACATAGAATTAGGTCGCCATATTTTCACATCCTTCATTTATTCTCTAGCTTTGCGCAGTTAAATTCAGTACCATGAAAGATACCGCTCTGTCAAAAACCCATGAAGCTCTTGGCGCTAAAATGGTTCCCTTTGCAGGATATAATATGCCCGTTTCGTATGAGGGTGTAAATGTTGAACATGAGACCGTTCGCAACGCGGTAGGTGTCTTCGATGTCTCCCACATGGGCGAGTTTTTGATCAGCGGTCCGACTGCTTTGGATCTCATCCAAAAAGTAACCTCCAACGATGCCTCAAAATTGACGATCGGCAAGGCACAGTATAGTTGTCTGCCCAACGAAACTGGCGGAATCGTGGACGACCTTATCGTTTATCGCATTAAGGAAGAACAATACTTATTGGTGGTCAATGCCTCGAACATTCAAAAAGATTGGGAGCATATTTCGAAATACAATGATGAGTTCGCGGCAGAAATGCGAGACCTTTCGGAGAATTATTCGTTACTGGCCATTCAAGGCCCGAAAGCGGTGGAGGCAATGCAATCACTTTCCTCGGTCGATTTGGCCGAAATAAAATTCTACAATTTCGTGGTGGCCGATTTTGCCGGAATCGAGCACGTCATCATTTCCGCAACCGGATATACCGGATCGGGCGGATTCGAAATCTACTGCAAGAACGAGGAAGTAAAACAAGTGTGGGACAAGGTTCTGGAGGCGGGTGCCAACTACGGAATAAAACCTATCGGATTGGCGGCGCGTGATACGTTACGCCTTGAAATGGGGTATTGCCTGTATGGCAACGATATCGATGATACCACCTCTCCTTTTGAGGCTGGCCTGGGCTGGATAACCAAATTCTCAAAGGATTTTGTAAACCGTGAGGAACTAGAAAAAGAAAAGGCAAGGGGGCTTGAAAGAAAGTTGATCGCCTTCGAATTGGACGACCGCGGCATTCCTCGTCAAGCTTATGACATCGTAGACGGCCAAGGCAAAAAAATCGGCGTCGTTACCTCGGGAACCATGTCGCCTTCGCTGGGCAAAGGCATTGGATTGGGCTATGTACCTCCCATTTTTTCGGATGTGGGCAGCAAAATCAATATACAGATCCGCAAAAATGCGGTACCCGCAACGGTGGTCAAACTTCCTTTTTATAAATAGGGATGTATGATTTTCAACACATTATCGAATCGGTTTACATGTATCTCAAAAATGAACCGAATAAAGGTGAGGTCGCGTCGTATATACCTCAATTGGCACAAGTAGACTGTAACAAGTTCGGAATTCATCTTATTGATATCGACCAAAAAGAATACGCCGTTGGTGACTTCGCAGAACCTTTTTCCATACAAAGTATATCAAAGGTGCTGTCACTTTCCATGGCACTTGACCTTGTCGGTGAGGCCCTATGGGAACGGGTGCATGTCGAACCCTCGGGTGACCCTTTCAATCATTTGTCGCTGTTGGAGCAAGAGAGCGGTATCCCCAGGAATCCACTGATCAATGCCGGGGCGATTGTAGTCGCCGACGTTCTGGTGACCGAACTGAAAAATAGCAAAAAACAATTTCTGTCGTACGTTCAAGAATTGGCAGGCGACAAATCGATCGATTATGATGTGCAGGTGGCCCGATCTGAAAGGGCAACCGGTTTTAAGAACTATGCAGCGGCCAATTTGCTCAAGTCATATGGCAATTTGAAAAATGATGTGGAAGAGGTCTTAGATTTCTACTTTCATCAATGCTCCCTGCGTATGAGTTGTTCACAATTGAGCAAGACCTTCTTTCTCTTCATAAATCGGGGAAGGTGCAGCAGGGGGAAAAAATATTTGACCCTAGGCCAGATAAAAAGAATAAATGCCCTCATGCTTACATGCGGGTTTTATGATGAGGCCGGGGAATTTGCATTCGAAGTAGGCCTGCCCGGAAAGAGTGGGGTCGGCGGTGGAATTGTGGCCCTGTTACCTGAAAAATTCTGTGTTGCCACCTGGTCACCCGGCCTCAATGAAAAAGGCAACTCAAAATTGGGCATGGCCGCCCTGGAAAGTTTAACGACCCAATCGGGTTTATCCATATTTTAATATGGAAAACAAAAAGATTCTCATTTTAGGGGGAAGCGGTTTTCTGGGCAATGCCATCTACAAAGAACTCTGTAATTACTTTGATACTTACGGCACGTACTTCACCGCCCGCAAGGCCTTCGAGGAAAACCATCAATTCTCTCGGTATGATATGCAAGAAGATGACGTTTTTCAGTTGTTGGAAAAAATTAGCCCGCAAATTATTATTTCTGCGTTAAGAGGAAATTTCGCCGCGCAAGTACAGGCACATCAACACTTGGTGGAATACGTCTCAAAAAACGATTGTAGGCTGTTTTTCCTTTCCTCGGCCAATGTTTTCGACGCTTATAGCAAATATCCCTCTTATGAAAATGACAAGACCTTGTCTGAAAGTGTTTATGGGCGTTTGAAAATAAAAATCGAAAATATGTTGATGCGCCTCCCGAAGAAGAAAACGGCCATTTTGAGGGTGCCCATGGTCTTTGGCAATGGCTCTCCAAGAATAAAGGAAATCAAACAGTTTATTTGGAACAATGAACCTGTGGAGGTATTTCCGAACCTGATCATGAACGTGACCAATGACGATAAATTGACCCAGCAGATACACTACCTTATCAATCGAAACAAAAGCGGAATATTTCATCTCGGCAGTGAAGATTTAGTACATCATGAAGATTTTGTCATGGAAATCGTAGACCGCATCGGTAACTTCAACCCTATCTATAAAAGGGTGTTTACTACAAATGATGAACGTTATTTGGCCGTCTTGCCCAGAGACAACAAGCTTCCTAAAAATTTACGGGTGAAGAGCCAAGACATCATCGAGCACCATATTATGGGTTGAAGAACTCCTTCAGCTTACCTATCTTTAGGAATTAAAATGGATTCCCACCTGCGGGAATGAAACCAAAGCTTCAAAATAATGGAAAAGTTAACGGAAAGGGCCATAGAGGAAAGACTTGATAAATTGGAAGGATGGGAATATACCAACGGGGCCATTGAGACCTCATTTCAATTCAAAGACTTTAGGGAAGCTTTCTCGATCATGACCCTGATCGCCTTTGAATGCGAAATACAAAAACACCACCCGGATTGGAACAATGTCTACAATTCCCTGAACATTCGCTTGAATACCCATGATGCCGGGGGTGTGACCGACAATGATTTTCGGTTGGCACTTGCCATAGAGAATATCGTCGGTAGGCAATGAATTGTGACAGTCGGCAATTGTAAATAATCAAAACTATTTGCTTTTGAACTGGAGACTGCGCTTGAACTTTTTTTTAAATTTGTCTTTGTTCAATTCACAAACTAGGGATGGGAAGAGCTTTTGAATTTCGAAAGGCACGAAAAATGAAGCGCTGGGCGGCCATGTCAAAGGCGTTTACCAGAATCGGCAAAGATATTGTTATTGCGGTCAAGGAAGGTGGTCCGGACCCGGACTCAAATTCGCGATTGCGAGCGGTCATTCAAAATGCGAAGTCGGTCAATATGCCCAAAGACAACATCGAGCGTGCCATTAAACGGGCCACCGATAAAAGTCAAGGCGATTATAAAGAAGTTCTTTTTGAGGGCTACGCTCCGCATGGAATTGCCATTTTGATAGAAACGGCTACGGATAACAATACGCGCACCGTTGCGAATATCAGAAGCTATTTTAACAAATGTGATGGCAGTTTAGGCACTTCAGGCTCGGTGGAATTTATGTTCGACCATACCTGCAATTTTCGAATTCCCGCCGAGGGGATAGACCCTGAGGAATTGGAACTCGACATGATCGATTTCGGGGCAGAGGAAGTTTTTGTAGATGAGGATGGGATTTTGATCTATGCCCCTTTCGGTAGCTTTGGCGATATTCAAAAAGAGCTGGAAAATCGAAACATTGAGATTCTGTCCTCGGGATTTGAACGTATTCCACAGGTTACGAAACAACTGACCGAAGAACAGACGGCCGATGTGGAAAAACTATTGGAGAAAATCGAAGAGGACGATGATGTGCAGAACGTATATCATACTATGAAGGAATAATTGCCCCATGCCCCGTATTTATTCGTATATCCCCATTTTTATTGAGGTTATCAATTTTTTATAATCGTTTATATTTGTTTATATTTGTTCATATTCCGAACAAATAACGAACAAATGAATTTCAATTATTATCTCTCCCATTATACCAAAAAAAACGGCACCTTGACTGTGAGGTTGAAAATGGAGACCTCAAAAAATGACATCCAATATTTGGATTCTGATGTTTCCGTTAAAAAGATTCAATGGGACGACAGGAAAAAACGGGTCAAAAGACACCCTCTTGAGGAAAAACTCAACTCTAGTTTGGAATCTCTTTTGGTTTCCGTTCAGAAATTGTACTACGATAATAAAGGAATTTCGGCCAAACGTTTGTTATTCCTTTACAAAAACAATAAAAAGTATGATTCCAGTTCCTTTTTGGATTTTTACAAACAGATTGTCAACGAGGCCAGATTAAAAGGAAAGGTGCGGACGGCCAACACCCAACAGAAATATATAGAGAAATTAGAAAAGTTTTCCAGTCACATTTCCTTCGCAGATTTGTCGGTGCAATTTGCAAAAGACTACGAAAAATGGATGCTTGAAAAAGGTAACAAGGTGAACACTGTAGCTTCGAACTTTAAGTCAATGTACTCTGTCCTGAACAAAGCGGTTAAGATGGGTATATTAAAACAAAACCCTATCAAGGGGTATGAGATTACGACCGAAAACACACAAAAAGATTCATTGACTTATGAAGAAATCAACAAACTTTCCAATTTAGAAATCCCATCAAGGTTCAAGGGAATGTCCAAGGCCAGGGATATGTTTCTTTTCTCGTTTTATACTGCAGGAATGAGGTTCTCTGACGTTTGCAGACTGAAATGGGAAAACATAGTTGGCGACGAGATAGTTTATACTATGCAAAAGTCGAGAGCCCGAGCGGGTTCAAAAAGGATACTTCCATTAACTCCCAAGGCCCATGTTATTCTCAATAGATACAAAGGAAAAAACAGCACCTATGTATTCCCACCCTTATATGGTATGGAGGGTAAAAGCATCGTTGAAATAGAACACAAACTGTATATTGCAAACAATGCAACAAATCGCGCTTTACGGAACGCTTGCGAAAAAGCTGGAATAAAAAAATGGGTGAATATGCATATGGCCAAGCATTCCTTTGCTGATTTTGCGGTTAAAAATGAAACTGGTATTTTGATGATATCCAAACTCTTGGGCCACACAAAGTTGTCCACCACTCAACATTACTTAAAAGATTTTTATCATAAGGAAGAAGCAACGGAAATGAACCGATTATTCGGCCATCTTTAAATAAGCAGGTCTATTCAAAATCATAGGTCAGCGTAAGTTCCACGAACCTATCATTTCTTATCAGATTATTGAATCTTTTTCTTATCCGTTTAATTTCAACATCCTGTTCCTTTACATCCTTTCGGCTTATAATATAGTGCCCTAAGAATGCCTTAATGTCTCGATTCGAAGTTAGGCTATCTATATCGCTGAAATCGCTCTTTTCCAAAATCTCCCTAGTTTCATCCCATAGACCTGAATTTCGAATCGCACGAAACTCTTTTCGCCATATCCCGGAAAGATTGGTCTCATCGAAAACCTTTCGATAGACGATATAGGTTTCCGGCATATACAAGAGTTCATGGAATTCATCCAAATCCTTTCCAAAAGCTCTTTCAAAAAAAGAGCGTCCAGAAGCGACGATTCCTTTTGAAACATTCAATACTGACTGAATGGCACGGATAAACTTTTTGTTCCAATGTTTTCCCAGATAGTCTCGACTTTTGGCATCTTCACCAAAAAGAGGAATGTACTTCATTGGAAACGAGAATATGTGCAGATTCAGTTCCTCGGCCAAATCGATGTTAATTAACATACGATTATAAAGATCTTCGGGCTTATCTTTAAAATTATAAAGTAAATAATTGGATAGTTTTTTTATACCATATTTTGCGGCCAAACGTACGGCGGAAGTGTACTGCTTTCGCATTCCAATATAGTCGAAGGCTATTCTTAATGGGTGAATAGGAATTTCACTCATTTTCTTCATCAATTCCTCTGTCACATAACGTGCATCTGTACCTTGATTAAAGTCAACGTATCTTCGCTTAGGAGATTTGTCCCTGTACTTTTCATAAAGCGGGGATATTGAATTATAAGAATTCAAAAGGTTCGCTTTGGTCACCCCTCGTTTATCCAGTAGTTGATATTCCGAAAAAATAGCATCCAATTCCGAAATTACCTTTGAATATCGCCGCACTCTCTTCCTCCTTAGCTCCCATAAAAGACCATATATTCTATTTGTAAATGCCTTATCATTATATCCTTCCTTTAAGTTCTTGATGGCTATTTCATATTGGTTAGGCTCAACATATGTGGCACCATTATAAAATCCCATTTCCTTAATTTCATCTATTATTTCGGAAAATTTAGGCGAAGCAAGAACGTTGTTGTCCATCAGCAACAAATGCTGCTGCTCCCCATAACGATTACGAATGTCATCGAACTTGTCGATAGTCTCCACCTTTTCTTTATAAATAGGCTCCAAAATCGGAACGGAACAAAATGCACATTTTCTGGTGCACCCCTTGGTCATAAAGGTGAAATAAGCACTTCCAGTAGGGTAATTATAATCCACTTCGTCCAAAATGGAATAATCCAAGGGGAGATCATCAATAATAATATGGTTATCATCCAAGATGCCCGGTTTGTCAAGTAAACCTTTGAAAGGTTTAATCCCGGTTTCCTCTTCGATTTCGTCTGTTAACAAAGAAGCCATAACACCTCCAACCATTAGGTCCTTGGTATCCTTGACTAAAACCTTAGCGAAATGAATAGTTTCAACCGTTTTTTTCCAATAAAACGTAAACAAAGTCGTGACGAAAACCCGATCCCATTTTGGTTCCTCTTGATATTTTTTTTTCCTGTAATAATGTGAAGCCCAATTAAAGACTTGGGTCAGTTCATCTTTGGTTGAATAATCACTCAATTGGGCAAGAATGGCTTTCCTTTTAGTCTTTATGTAAAATTTGATTTCCTTTTCATAGTGGTACCATACCACATCGGGTTGGATTTTAGTAATCTTCTCTAAGCAATCCTGATAGATTTGGTCCACCACAAATTGTTTCATCTCACCTTTGTAAAATGTAACCTCATCTCCAAGCATCCGATGATAGGTCGCCAACTTCATCAAACCTATCGGAGGGTATTTGTTATTATAGTTAGGTTCCAGTAATAATATCTTTCTCATTTAGTTAAATCGGTCAAGAATTCTCTTTTTCAATTTTTCGGCATCCTTGGAGGAAAGCACGTCATCAATGATTCCAAAAATTTCCCTGACCACTTCGGTTTGGGAATCCGTCAGCTTATTAAATGTAGGTGGGTCGAAGACTATTTTTGGAATCTGAATTCCTTCATCAACACTCAGTTCTTTGTCCCCTACAATATGCTGATATAGCTTTTGCACATTTCCATCGCTCCTTGCTTTCTTACTTATATTGGAGATTATTTTTGAAGCTTTCTTTGCTTTAATTTCCTTCTCCTTTAGACTTTCAATATATTGTTCTTTATGCTTAGCACTTGTGAAATTAACCTTTTCATTTTCTAAGTCATCTTTTGATTTTTTGTAATCCTCGATATCCTCGAGTCTATTGTATAAATAAGAGGCCGTTTGTGCCAATCTATTTTCCCAATTCTCTTCTTTAAAAATCTGACGTAACTGTTGGTCAAATACCTCGGTTGACTTGCTTTCATTAAAATAGTCCCTTCTCGCATTTGGAACCAGTTTAGAACTAACAACATGTAATTCACCGATAAACCTCAAGTTTGTTCTTTCAGCCTTAAAAAAACGTTTTAGAGTATCCTCGTCCCCAATGGTGATGTTGCCCTTTCGTATTCTAATACCGCGTTCTATATTCTTGGGTTCCAGTACTACATTTACCCTACCCCTATAGCCGTACCAACCAAGCGCCAACAATTCCACACCGTCACGCACCTCGAAAAAATCGACTCCTACCAACGGAGTCTTTTCCTCCTTTTCAATCAAAAAATTCTTGTAGGCCTTGAATATTGGATATCCATTGACCTCAACGTTGTAAGTGTCTATATCGATTCCCATTTTGCTGTAATGGTCCTCAATTTCTTTCTTAAACGAAAAGTCATTGCCGAATGGTAATGGGGCCACCATAGAAAGATACTCCTTGACATTTTCTGCGTCTAGTAAAACACTGTTTTTGTTGGTTACCTTGTTCAGTTTAACCTTAAAATAGTGGTTGTCGGATTCCTCTTTTTCATAGTCAACGGAAGTAATAATACTTATCACCGCTGAAGCATCCCCAAGATAAGACTTGTCTTCTATCAACTTTTTGAGCAAGTTGGCATCTAGGGTGATAATGCTTTTTTCAGATTCTCCTTTATAACTGGTTTCAAACTCAAGCTTCTCACAATATCCAAGTCCTCCCAATCGACCAATACCCCTAAAACCCTTACGCAGTTTTTTGTCTTTGGATGAGTTGGCCACATCTCCTAGAAAACTCAGAACTTCTTTGGTCCTTATTCCCGTAGCGTTATCCAGAATTTCAATATTCCTTCCAATTTTATCAATTGTGATTACTATTTTTCCCTCTGAAGAATTGGTCAATATTTCTTCCTCAACAGCAATATCTATTTGATCGGCAGCATTTTGTATGTATTCCCTATAGACAAACCTAGAATCATCGTACATCCCAAGGGTAAGGGTTTCGATAACATTCTTTCCAATATGTGGTTTATACTCTATGGACACCTTATTTTGCAAATTTTATTCGTACTTCATTGGGTATGACCTCAACGTTTTCCTCTTCATATCCGTGGTATTTGTTGTCTTCATGATTTCTGAATACCACCCAGACATTATTTTGTAAATCAAAATTATAAAATGAATTTCCCGAAGAAATTGAATTATCAAGTAATTCTTGTGCCACTTTAGTATCCCCGTCTCTTTCATTATAACAACGTAAAGCTGATTGGCTACCCCCCGCTTTATATTTATTGTGCTTTGGATTGTGTTCAAATATTTTTTTCGATTTAGTAAAGTACTCAATAGTAGTTTGTATATCATCAGCTATAACAGTCTCATACTCATATGTAACATTGGGTGTAACTGTACTCAACACTTTATCGTCGTCCCAAAAATATCCAAAAGTGAACAGCACCGTTTTAATCGATTGGTCCGAATGCATCCTTGTAATCAAGTATCGGATTTCTGATACCGTACTCTCTAAAAAATAGTCCCTAACCAAATTTGGAACGGATTCTATTGAAGCATTATCAACGCCCTCATACGATACCATTCTTCCTTGAATCTTACTCAAAAAACTGAATGTCATTTCTGCAAAGTCCGAGAAAAAATTTGGCAGTTCGTCATAAGGAAAATGTTGGTAGATTTCCCCCAATAAGTTCTCCCTCATAAGAACCACAGATTCATTATCTGCCAATAACTCGAACAGGTTAGGTAGTTTCATTGCAATGTCGTAATATCCAGCCGGATCATTTTCAAAAGCGTCTTTATCCCAAATAAACGTGGGGAAATCAATTACAGAAAGATAATCCATCAACGACTTCCTTTTTTAATCTTTTTCCTCATTTGCGCCTGCACCATCGCCTTTAACTCCCTATCTCTTTTTTCAATAAAATCTTCCGGAAAGTAATCAAGAGTGCCAAAATCATCCAATGCAATATTTCGGAATAAGAGATTGTCACCCCCCGTTTCTATGAAAGTAAGATTAACAATGTCTTTTATAGTATCTCCACTATCTTCGGCCACCCGGCGCCGTAGCCTATTGATTAGATGATCGCTATGGGTCTCAACAATAACCGACTTACCAGCCAATGTGAGACTATAAAGGAAATCAAATAGCTTGCTCTGAATCTTAGGATGAAGATGAATTTCAGGTTGTTCTAAGACAAGAGTTCCTTCCCTGGGCATCAATAACCCTTCCACCAGTATAGGCAGGATCTGACTGATTCCAAAGCCCACATGCCGCAAACTAACCTCCACACCTCCAGCAGTTACCAAAATAATGGAAAGAACCTCCCCTTTATTCTTGGTAATCAAGTCCGTAGCCACCTCAAAGACATCACAAAGCCAATATCGTACCCCTTCAAGTAAAGTCTTCTGGTGTGGCTCGAAAGTCATTTCCCCATCTTGATAGTTCGGGATATAGATAGTGACCTTGTTATCTTTATACGTTTCCATTACCTGAGCCACAAATTCTCCCCTAGGACCAACTGTTTCAGCAGAATCATTATTCACATAATCGTCTTTTGGAGCTTCCCTTAATGGTCCTAAATAATGAAGATTCTTAAAAAAAGCTGTCAAATATGATTTAACTGATTCCACGTTGGTATACTCGACGTCACGAATCTCCTCTTCAATATCCTGACCTGACTTAGGGCTGGGTTTTGTTTCCTTATCATAGGTTTCATAGGATAACGGAAAAATAGAGGAATAAGAAATATTGAGGATATCTAATTTTGGATTCCAAACATTTTTTCCAAAAACGGTAACATTGGATTCTACTTCATAGGTGCTCGTATCATCTTTCTTTGTGCGGAATCTTATAAACTGTTCTTTCTTGTCAATATCGGTTAGGATATATTTCAAAAGGAACTCTTTTACATAGGGTTCACTCTTATACTGTCCAAACACTATTTCCACCAAACAAGTGTAATCGGGCAAACCATCATAAACTGAGCCTTTTGTGGAGTTACTAAATTTTTGAAAATCATTTTTATCCATCATAAAGGATATTCTCAAATCTTTAGTAAAATCCTTTTTGTGTACCAGGTCCTTGAAATTTTTGACTTTGAACAACTCGTTTTTTAAGTACAAAGGATATTTTGAAGAGTCCAGGTCAATGGTCTCCTTAAGAAGCAACAATAGCTGTATGAAGGATGATTTTCCCGAGCTATTGGTCCCAGATAGAATATTGAGAGGTTTCAGTTCGTAGTTGACGACTGCCGTTATGGACTTAAAATTATAAATGGATATCTTCATTGGTGTATCGCGCCATTAACTTAGATTCTGGATGACATTATTCCTCTACAAGTAGAAGACCATATCCACTTTTAAGGAAATTAACGAAAATTTATAAAGATAAGAAATTTAACAAAGCCTCTTTAAAAGACTTTACAGCAAACCAATTCTTTAATTATGGCACACGAACCAAATGCCCTGGACATTTTCAACAGTAATCTTCAGCGTACCAACACGCTAATAACTGCAAAGGAAAAAATCCAGAGTTACATCTATATATTTCAATTCAAAGCATATAAAAAAAAGCCTTGGTTTTGGAAATACTGTCGAGGCCATTCAACAAGAAGAGTTTTTACAAATTCAAAATTCTTGGTCTTAGCATGCCGTCATTTCTTTGGCCACGTTATAGAACATATACCTAAAAAACATCGAAAGGAATTTATGCAATTGTTTCCAATTTTGCCAATCTGAGGATGTACAATTTGAATGAGCATGTCGGTTTATATCAAAGCTATTGAAACCCTTATGGATAAATTCATCGAAGCACAAAACCCTTTAATGGAGGGATTAGGCAACCTGATTCTGATTTTGAGTAAAGTATGCATCAAAAATATAGAAGGATTAATTACTCATTTAAGGTAATATAATAACCATTGTCAACTCTTATCGATATCTCCCCCTTCCTGAGTTTTTGACTTACCAAATAAATATCCTCATAAGCATACAGGTATTTCTTGCCAACTTTGAAAAAATTGACTAGTCCCAATTCCCTTAAGGCCTGCATAATTTGTCCATTGTAGGATATACCAAGCTTTTCACAAAATGCCTTTCCCGTCAGATTAAGAGGTTGTATGTTTACCTGGTTGCCCATAGAATTTTACGACACTCTGATTCGATTTATTTATTAATTCCCTTTCTTTTCTTCTTTCTTTTGGATTTTTTCCTAACGTCATCATCTTTAAGTTCCAACCTAAAGGGATTCCATTCCGATTCTTCCACCAAAGGCCCGACTACTCCATTTTCCTTAATTTCTCCCAGATGACCTTTTGATTGTTGAGCAGGATCTTCAGTGCCTTTTGCAGCTCCCTCACTTCTTGGCTCAGGTTTGATTGCCGTTCCATGGTTTCCTTCGCAAGCTTGATCAGTTCCTCGTTCTTTTCCATTAGCCGATAGTATAACCGGACGGTCTCTGCCTTGCTCATAATCGATATGTTTTACGATGCTGTTCCATGAAAATCTTTTGCCCAGTGTACTACCTTTATATACCACACCTTGATACTTGAACGATATCCCCGAGACCCTTCCCGTGGTCTTGCTGACATTGAATCTCGGTGTGATATTTTGCCCTTCAAGCAATCTGATAAATTCCGTGGTGTTCGTTGCCCTTGAAATCGCCGAACCGATTTTCTCCTGAAGTATAAGTTTGATCGGCACATTACCCGTTCTCAGGGCTTTTTCAATTTCTTTTTGACTAAGTGATTTGTCGGCAGCGGTCTTTCCCAAAACTTGGGTCAGTCCGTATTTCCTTTCCAGATCATCGAGTACTTTACGGCTCCTTCTATTGATGTTACTGTCACTCGTTAATCTGCCCGAATATCTGACCCTATTGGCTATAATATGGATATGCTCATGTTCGGTATCGGTATGGCGGTACATGATAAATTGGTTGTTGTCAAAGCCCATCTTCATCAAATAATCACACCCGAAAGATGTAAACTCTTTATCGTTCAATCGGTCCGAGTACGGTAAGTTCAAGGAAACATGAAAGACCGCTTTCCCAAGTCCCGGACGTAGTTCCCTGATCAAATTGAATTCCTGTGTCATATTGACCGAAGTGGAATGTTCGATATTGGAATCGATTACATATCCGACCCCTTCACGCACCTTTTTTTCATTGTAGGCCAGCACACCGTAAAAATCCTTTCCTATGACTATCTTACCGATCATTGTTGGCAATATTCGATTTGAGATATTGCAATAGCATCTTTACCTCCTCTAATTGCCTGGTAATGCTAAATGGATCTCGAATACCTGAGTTTACGACCCTGGTAAGTTGGTTTAGGTTGTTTCCAACCCGGCTCAATTCGACAAAAAGTTTTCTATCCAATGGGCCGATCCGCTTTTTTGGTAAAGACTTTCCAGTGACTTTTCTCCGGATATATTCCGCTATGGACAATCCTATGGTTTCCGCGTTATTGGCAACTATCGAGTATTCATTTTGTGAAACCCTAAAAGCGATAACAACCGTTTTTCGTTTTGATATGTCCTTTTTAGGTCTTGCCATTTTCTATGGATTTGGTATTGGTCAGAAGGTCGCTTGCAAACGAAGTGCGCAGTTTTTGTTTACAAAAACACAACTTGCTACGTGACCTCCGAGTAACTTAGGCCAAACCTAAAACATATCGCAAATCAACAGGGGCTTTACCGTACATGGAGTATTGTACGGTAAATGGGTTCAGCAGAGTTTTACGTCCTCGAACAAGATTTCGAGGGAAGTTTCGGCTTCAGGAACTTGAAAGTATCTGTGGGATTCCAATACAAGATGTTGCAATGCTGACCTGTAGCGTGCCTTGGCATGGGCATTGTCCTCATAATAGGTGCACGGGTCTTTGGGATGCACCTCCGTGGGCGTGATAAAGGATTTCACATCCCTGTTCATGTACTCGAACCGTTGGGAAGCCTTTCTGTGAATTCCGTCAAGGGTCAGGTCATTGGGATATTTCGGAACATCGTAATAAAGTTCTTCCAAGATTACGATAAAAGCCCTTCTACGGGAAAGTTTCGGCTTTTGTGATGCGATGCCGATTGCTTTTTGAAGATCCCTCACCAAACGTTCGGCCAAGATGATTTCTGATTTGGAATACTCTTTACCCCTGATTTGTGGATGTTCCTCCTTGGCCAGATTTTCCAGATACCTGAGTAACTTTTCGGATGGAATCATAACTTTGGACCGCCCCTGCGTTTGTTTATGGTTGGAACATTCTGCAAAGCATTTTTCAAGGTCGAGGCAAGTTTTTCAGCCCGTATAGAGAGGCCCAATAGGTGTTGTTGTGTTATCGAACCCGCTAACAGATAATCCGTCATGGTAGTCTTATCAGGCCACAGCTTGGCTTTGACGATAAGATGTAGCAATAGCCGTTCATGCGCATCGAGATTATAGCGGGAATTTTCCAATTCCTTGCCAAAATTTTTGAGATAAATCTCGGTACGCGGTTTCTTATCTTTCATGGTTTTCTCCACATTTTCCCATCCGACCTGTATTGATAAATGCGCGGCCAAATAAGCCACGGAGAATCGGCCATATTCCCATTTTCGGTACGAGGTTGTCTGGTCCAAAAGTTCAATTTCCACAAAATCCATTAGACTTTCATTGGTCAAAAGCCGTTTCAAATCATATTCGCTATTTTGAAGTACTTTCAGCTGCGATTTCGCACCACTATCCAGATTATTTATCAGATGTCTTGCAAAGGTTTGGGATAGGTCGAACAGCGGTTGTTTACCTTCCAGAATGGCCTTTAAAAGTAGTTCTCTTTGCTCTTCGGATACCTCGTCATAATGAAGTGCATACGTAAAGAAGACCGCGACAAGGGTTTTCAGTTGACCGTCCGAAAGCATAGAAGTATTGAGGGAAGGCGAAAGACCGTCCAGTTCATCTATGACCTCCCCGAAAGACTGTCGGCCGATAGGTCGACTGAAATCCAGTACTTTATAGAGGGTTTCCGACATGGTTTAAAATTAATCAATATAATAGGGATAGATTAAACAATTCGATCACTTTGTCTTCGACTTTATTTAATGTACCCACTCTGTGAAATGAAAATGGGACGTGTTCCCCTAGCGTTTCTATTCGGATTTTTCTTCATAAACGCTAATCAACATTTCAGCTTCGTAAAGTTCCTCCCTTAAACTCTTAATATCCTTTTGCAAGCTATTTTCAAGATTTTTTTGATTGTATTCCAACCGTTCTAACCTCTTGTTGATCTCATCCTGTAAGGTGTTGTCAGGGGGTCTGAAATAAGCCAATGCAGCAACGCAAAAACTTAAGCCTGAAATAATATAGGGCAGCCACCAAAGTCTAGCATCCATCAA
Source organism: Aurantibacter sp. (assembly GCA_965215845.1). GTDB lineage: Bacteria > Bacteroidota > Bacteroidia > Flavobacteriales > Flavobacteriaceae > Aurantibacter_A. The sequence continues at coordinate 15,557 of CBDCEL010000002.1, read as the reverse complement.
TGTCTTTTTGTCAGTAGCTTTCTTAACTTTCTTAATTTCCAACAATTCTCTTTTGCGTTCACTTACGATACCTACAAATCCTCCATTACCCAAGAAACCTCTTGTTTTATTAGTAGCTTCAAGAAAACTTATTCTTTTACTTGGATTTTTTGAAGGAACGGATTTCATTTTAAAGTACTTGTGATAGTGCCTGAACATATCCAAGGTAAAATCATCAAAAGCCTCGATTGATCGCAATGGTCTATCTAATGCTTCAAATACTACCTCCTGTCTAACACTACCATTTTCAAGTAAATATGACAATATAGCATCCCTTAATTTAGCCCTTTCTAGTTCTTCCATGCTTATTATTTGATGTTGCCCAAATGTAGGAAATTTAGTAGATTGTGAAATTGATAAAACCGACCGTTCAAAATTATAATTTCCTGCCATCTAAAAACATCAATTGGAAAATCCACTAGGCAAACTTGAATTCGGCAACGTAAAGCAACCACGGAAGAATCTCATGATTTCTTCTGCTACGGCAATAGTGGTAAGTCAATTGGTAAAGTATAGTGAAGGTGTTATATCGTTTCTTGCCTTTACGATTCCCGAAAATAATAAACCCATTTTAAACAAGTTAATGTGGTGCATTGTCCTCTATTTCATCATTGCCCTCGCAATCAGGTATTATGATGAAGAATTTATAAAGTGGTACAAAAGGGAAATGCGGTCAATTGAAATCTACAACAACATGACTTACGAAAGAGACACCCAGACTTCCATTGACTAAAGAGATTTCAAGAAGAAAGTTCGGGGCTGGGACGAATTTAGAAAAGCCCTATTGCTCACGATAGATATTGTTTTCCCTTTTGTACTAGGTATAGCTGCCCTGTATTTTAGCTTCTCCTTTTGATTGTTTTTGTCGAAAAATTGAACCGAAAGTATCTGGATATGCCATATCTCTCAAAATATCATAAGGTGATCAGTATATTCATCAAGTTTCTGCCGGGTCTTTTGATGAAATGTACGCTTATAGAGCGTACCCCTTCTGCCTTTAACTATTCCCTGCGCTGTTCATGTCAGTCAAGAGAATAGAACCTATACGAGCAATGACGAACAACCTTTTATCCTTTGTCCAATATTCATTTTCGGAAATATTTGAATAAATTGACCAAATGGATTTACTGAACCAAATGGCTCTATGATTGTATTATGGAACAGCAAATCACATCCTGCAAATGTATGGAAGCCTTTTTCGGGCTTCCATTCGTTTGCCTTGAGTTTCGAGGGGGTTGTGCGAAAGCAAGCCGTTCGGCCCCGACATCCCGTAGGGATTTCGGGAGGCCGATAAGTGCGGCTTTTGCACAACTCCCGCAGAAACCATGGGAAGGGAGAGAAAGAAACAGGACGATAACAGTAAAAGTTCATATGGTCAGGAATACGACCTCGGCCATTGTTTGGCGATATGAAATCCCCATACCGATATTTCCAATGCCCCGAAAAGCCATACCAAATCCTTGATGAACGGAATGCCGACCAATATAAAAAGAAAGAGCAAAAACGGCATTCTCAAAAAACGTTTAAACCTAAGCAATCCTTTCATAATAATCGCCATGAAAATGATAAAAACCAGAAAGGGCAATTTTTGATAGAGAATTTCAATAGATAGCATATAGGTTTGGTTTTACTTTCGCTTGGTAATTTAATTCAGACACTGATCGAGTTTACCTTGCCGCTCTCCAAATTCACGAACGCCCCATGTTTCTGTATCTGTTTGTGGTACAACAGCCGAAACAGGCAATCGGAAGCGTGGGCCACCAATACATCGTTGATAAACAATGACTGTTCTTGCAATTTGTCAGAATAGGCGCATCCCGCCCCCTGTAAGTTCGGGGTATCGTGCGCATCCAAATCGGGAAAAAAGTCGATGATGTTTTTTAGTTTATCCACCATTTCAAAATCTTCCCGTTCCATTTTCCGCTCCTCATCGAACAATGTTCCCAAAACAAATTGCCCTGTATTCCTACTGTTGCCCAAATCCAACCAGTAGTACCTATTGGTGTAATCGGAACCTTTGTGGTGGTGTCGATTCAATTGCGCCAATTGCACCCGAAAACGGGCATTGTCAACGCAGGTGATGATGATATTCACCCGTACATCCTCTCCTTCGGGTAGGGCATCCATAGGAATACCCTGCCATCGTAGACCAAAGGCCATATTGACCTTACACACGGCATTGACCACTTTGTATTCACCGATATCCGATAAGGTATAAAGTTGCCGTCCTACATTGTTCGGCTCCACCCTATCGGAATCATAGGCAATGACATGTAACCCTGGGTGTCCTACTTGCCGTAAGGCATAATCTATCCGAGCCAATCTTGCGAGCATCAATGAGCCTGTTCCACCGACCCCTATCAACGCAACCGTTATGGGATGTGTCGGGTTGTAAAAGTAATTCGGGGCAAAGTGTATCCTAGTTTTCATACAATTGGTTTAAGGTCAATTTGTTGGCTATCAATACTTCATCGTCAAATGACATTTTTTCAAAATTTTGCTTCATTACGTTCACTATGTTGCCATCTATCAACTGGTTATGGTGAGTTTCGGTGAAAACGGAGCGAAAAAACTGTTGCTCCACAAACCCCATAACGTCCTCGTAGTATTCAAACCCATCATAATCCATTGAGGCATTGCCCATACACACATTGCCCTGCCTACCTATGTTCAGCAGAGGGGCATGGTACAAGGGGGTATCGTCCGATAGGGATTCCTTTCGGTTCAGGGCGAATACCTTTAAAGCGTTGCCCTTCAATTTGAAAATCAATTTGGGCAACGGATATTTTCCCGATGGGATGCCCGTTTTGATATCGAAGTAAAGCATCCGTTGTTTGGGATATACGTACCATATCAGTTGGAAAGTACCCTTAAAATCGAAGTGTATCAGATTCTTTGGAAGCATTCCCTTAAATCGGAATTTTATCAAATCGCCCTCTAGGCAGGTAAAGATGTTTCGGGCGGTGTCCTTTGTCAATGGCATTCCTGCGGTCAATTTTGTTCCTGCTACCTCGTGGTACGAAAAGTAGTAGTCGTTGCGATAGTTCTCGTCTTCCCGTTCATATCCGATGATCGCGAATTTTGGCAAAAAGTGGTCTTTGGCGTTCAATACGGCTATTCGTTCCATGTGCTAGAGTTTATTTAGGAGTTCGCTCAGGTCGTTGATAAATTCTTCCAGTTGGTTCAATCGGTGGGGAATGCCATCATCGAATGCTTCGATATTCCCTATTTCCGCAATGGTATGTTGATATGCGGAAATAATGTCGTAGTCGTTGGAGCAGTCATTTAGCATTTGGATGTACCCATTGGCAAATGCGCTGTCTTCACTATCGACCACAAGAAACGATTCCCAATGCTCGAACATACAGTCATACCCGTCCTTTAAACTTAAAAGGAACGGCACCTGAAAATCGATGGTTTCCGCCTTTAGCAACAACTCCTTGATTTGTCTGTAAATCGGTTTTTTTGGGCGGTATTTGTCCAACAGGGTTTTCCAATCCCTGATTTCATAGGCTTCCAAAAAGTTCCTGTTCCGTGCGTAGAATGTGGTCGAATGGTTCTTGACGATTTGCTTGTTGTCCTTATAGTGCTCCATATCCTCGAAGAGAAATTCCCATAGCCAGTCGATCCGTGATTCCCAGCTTGGGAACAGACCGCCATAAGGCAGGCTTTTGACGAAGGACAGCAGAATGTGGAAGAGTGGTCGGTTTCGATGCCTAAGTTCGATAATCGGACGGATGGGAACAAAGTACATCGTGCTGCGGTTGCCGATGAACTTTTTCAATATCAACCTTAAATTTTTATCGTCTGTTAGGACTTCAATATGATCGATATTGCCCCTCGTTCTCAACCTATGGGTACACCGTAGTAGTACATCGTGCGAACTATCGGATGGCATAAATTCCCAATGGTCGATACTGCCCGTGAACTTTCGGGTAGCGGCTACCATCAATCGGGCAAGTTCACCCATATCGACTTCGTATTCCTCGCTTATCAACTGCTGTGAAAGAACGGGCAGGGTCGTTATGTTAGAAATGGAAAAACCTTCGGTTGCAATAACTTCGGTCTTTGCGTTCCCCGTTGATAATGTTTCTGCTGTACCGCCCGAAACAATCGGTCGTGTAACGTTGCTAAATCTCTTGGGGGGTTCAATCTGTATGTCGGCTTGCATTGGTCTTGTCTTAAAAAATCGTCTATGTTCATTGGTCTATCCCTTTGTTCCCGCCAAGGTCTTGAAGTGGATTTCATGGTAGCCGTTTACGATACCCTTGTCCATAATATTCGCATTGGTCAGTTCGGCATACAGTTGTGCGTAGTGTTCCATAACTTGTTCATGGGACATGTTATGGTCAATGTCGTCCAACTCTATCGAATTGTTGTTACCATTTTGGTAAACGTACTTTCGTGTTATAGTAGCTACTTCCATTAGTTGAAAAGTTGAGGGTTGTCGTATGCTTTCATATCGTCAATGACCTTTTTGGCTTCCTTGTGTTCAGGGTCTATTTTCAAAATTGCGGTGGCAAGGTCTGTAGCTTTTTTGTGGTCTTGCATCGGGTTAAAGCCCTTCTCCTTTAAAAGTTGCTTAAGCTCGGTCGCTTTCTTGGCGGTCGATTCCTTTTTCTTTTTCGCCCGTTGGGTCTTTTGTTCGGTATCCTTTAAGGATTTTTCAAAGGCCACTGTATTCCTAAAAAGGACTTTGGTCTGTTCCAAAGGTTTTTGGAGTATTTGAAAGAATTTCTCGTCCACCTCCGTAACGTTTCCCCGTAGGGTAAGTGGTTTGAGGGATTGGAGTGCCTTGTCTTTGGCGTTCGATTTGGGAAGTACGGATACGCTGACCGTCTCATCATCGAACAGAATACTGATGCCGTACTGTTCGACACCCATCTGTTTCAGGGTCGAAAAAAAATTGTTCATCTTGAAGAGGTATTTGCTTGTTATACAATCACTTAACAACCTTTAAGATACGCCCAAACCTTCGGGAACACCCCTAAAATCGGACTAAATGCCACCCTTGACTTCTTTCTCCCTATCCACAAAAAAGCGCCCGCTAGGGCGCTATGTCTTTCGACTATATCCTATTCTAATCAAATCGAATCTAGCCTTTTCCGGAGGCGGAGTTGGGATTTGACGATGGTAAAGATTAAACTAGGATAAGTCGGATACAGTCGGTAAAATAAACTTAGAAAGGATATTTTGGGATATTTTGGATTGGTGGCTAAATCATTTTTGATTGTGAAGAATTTTCTTATAATTTTGGTTCAAATAATCGAAACTTACCAAATCTTATGAGCCTATATGATTTTATGATGTTGACCAACGAAGAACAAATGGCACAAATCATGGCTCAGGGCACGTTGGTTACCAAACTGCGGAAAGAAAGACGATTATTCGTGCTTTATTCATTGAACACTTTCTATTTTGAATTGGAATATAATGGAGAACTGAAATCGGCAAAAGAAGAAGCCCTGCTGCTGAGAAAGCATATTTTCAGTTCGGGAGTACGTATGGAAAAATATCTGGAAAACGATTTAGCGGTCTAAAAGTCCTTGTTTTTTCATGTTCTGTAAGGTTTCGTACACTTCTTTGAACATTTCTTCCTTACTTTGCCTATCGTCCAGTTTGTCCCTTATATCATGGTACTCAAAGGTATAGATGGCAGCAAATTCCTCAATGTCTTCTACTTTGTAATCAATGAATTTCTTGAAAATATCAGATTTGTCCAGTGCGTAAAGCTCGTCGTTGTTAAAGGCATCGAAGAAATCCCATACTTTTTCCTTGGCGTGCACCAAAACTTTAAGAACCCATTTAAGAACTGGCATGTTCGCTCTTGGAATTTTGAAGGTTCAACTTGTTTCTCCTGTCAAGGAAATAAAAAACAAACACCACAAGAGTAGTGATAATCGTGATATAAAATTTAGTACTGACTGCGTTGAATACAGTCTCCTTTGCATTAAAAATAAAGATTATTACGGTGTACCCACTGAGAATAACAGGGGCTAGCAATGCGATACGATAAGATTTACCTTTGGCATCCATCATCCAACCAAGAAACCCGATGTGCGCAAATAAATGTAGTAAGACGGTATAAAGAAATACCCGATAAGAGCTAAAGCCCATAACTTTTCCATTGTTATCGGTAAGAAAGTCTTCGGCTCCTACAATTGGCACCCATGATCTCGGTCCAACTCCTCTTTCTGTAATAAAATCATGGAAGAAGGGAAGGGTTGTCACTATGATAATGACAACCAATCCCGCCAACTCTTTAAGTGTCTTCTTCTGTAATTTCATCTTTTTCCAAGGACAACTCATAAAGCTCGTCCTCTTGAGCCGTGGATGTTTTTTCGCAACTTGTGAATACACCCAAACCGAATAGGATGGCCATGGCCACCAACAACCTTTTTACTTTCATAATTATGATTTTAAGGGTTAATAAGCCCTATCATAACTATAAAAACATGATAAAATTGCATTTCGTCGATAAAATCTTACCTTTTATCGTACATTTTAGATATAATTTTACCTACAAGATTGAATTGTACGAATATAGATAAATCTTACTACTTTGAGAATAAACAATATATAATTGGTCTACGGGGTACTGACTATAATTGCAAAAATAGACGCTGTTGTTTGCTTTTATGAAATTGTGGCCCCACTATCTATCGAACACCACCAAAAAAAATGATATAGGTCTTTGAGGTTGATTATAGCATAAGCACCATTCAGGAAGAAATGAAGGTTATTCTTAAACCGCCCGCTTCCGTTTGAGCGTCTTGATTTCATGTTTTAAAACCTGCATCTTTGCTATCTTCTCATCCGGGAAGCCAATGGCCGTTTTCTTTCGATGGGTTTCCATCGAACGTAGGTTGTAGTCCAAATCGAATTTTTTCGATTTGATTTCACGCGCCACCTTCTGACATAACTTGATAAGTTGCAGGGCAACTTTTTCAGGGTCGAAACGCTGCTGTTTTCTTCCTGAAATGTGTATGTTTTTAAATTCCAATCCAAAAGAGTAGAGATAATGCTCGTTCGAAGGCACATATTGCGCTTGAAAGACCAGGTTCGCATTAATAGCGGGCAAATGTGCGACCCGCTTGTGTTTTTGAATGTTCAGGTTGAGCTTTGACCGTTCGACAATTGTAAGCCCCAAATGCCTGACAAATTCCTTGGACGGCATAGTTTCAAGTTCTTTGGATACAAGAACGGAATTCGAAATAAGATCGTTCAATCCTTCTTTTAGTTCCGACAAATCCACAAATGCACTTTCATCTATCGGCAAATTGAAACCTTTGATTTTCTTTTGTGCGCTTTCCAGTTCGACCAATTGGGAAACTATGTTTTTGTTCTCCTTTTCAATTCGTTCAACCGCCTTAAAGGAATTGGCCTTGTTAAGTTCATGCAATCGCTTCTGCGACTGTAAAAACTTAAGATCGTCGGAAAGCTTTACCAATTGGAACTGATCCATATCCCCTATGAGGGCCGCCTGCATCTGTTCGTAGGAGAGACTTTTATCATCGGGCACCAGATCATCATAAACGCGTTTGTTTGGGTCGGCTTCTCGAATCTGCTCCCGAAACTTTTCCTTATGGGTATTGAGCGAATAGGAAAAGATATCGGTGGAATCTTTTATACCGTAGAACCGTTCTACGACCGTATTGCCATAAACCTGTGCCACTTCATTGCCCTTTCGTAGACCGCGTCCGGCCCGTTGGTCAAAAGCATCGGGGGAATAGGGAATATCCATATGAAAGATGCCAACAACCCTTTTTTGAATGTTGGTGCCCGTACCTAATACTTGGGTGCTTCCCAATGCCACACGAATTAAACCGCTGCGAATTTTTTCTTGCATTTGATCCGTTCTGTTCCTTGCTTTTTCCTCCTGGGCCAATGCAATTTCACTTGCAGGGATGCCATGGTCTTCACGAAGAATTTCGCGTACCGTATCATAGGAATTGTACTGGCCCGGTTTCCAAACGTTCAGGTCGGAGAACACCAAACATACCCCTTTATGCTGCGATGTTCTTTTGTAAAGTTCCGCTACATCACAACAAAGCCGTTGTAGTTTGAACTGGTCGAGTTCCGTAAATTTTACGACCAAATTATCCTTGGACAATGGATCGATCAGAAGAGATCAGTTGATATTCAGAGCGGTGATATGTGCGGATTTCATTTGCTCGTCATCATAAATGGGCAACTTGAAAAGTGCCTTTTGGTTTCGGTTTTTGGTAAAATCGAGAGAAGCCTTTTTAAGTTCTTCATAGGCCGAAGTAGACTCCAAAATGATAAATTCTCGGTCGACCTCTAGGTCGTGGGTCTTGAAGTGCTTGTCCCGGCAGATGTGCGTAAAGGAGTTGTACATCTTGCTCAACTCGGGGAGGTTGGTATAGTACCGAAACCGCGCGTGCATTCGTGGGTCGCCAAAAATATTGGGTTCAATACTGACACTTTGCTTGAGAAATATGGAGGCCCAGGCATCGAAATTAAAGATGTTCTTCCGTTTCAATGCCGAGGGTGTCAAGTAGCGTTGATAGGCATATAGTTCGGTAACCGAGTTCTTCAAAGGCGTACCGCTGTAAAAAAAGATGTTCTTATCCATTCCCATCCGCGCATGAATGGATTTGATACTGATCTCAAGGTCGAGGTTCCTTTGACTGTCGGAGTGATTGTTAAGACCCCGACACGTTCTGATGTCGTGTCGTAAACCCGATATTCTTGAAGTAATGGGCCTCGTCGATCATCAGCGCTTCGATACGCAAATCGCTCAAAAGTAATCTCGGTCTCGGTCGAACGCTCTTTCAACTTTTTCAGGGTGGCCTGTAGCTTGTCCTCCAAGTGTTCCTTTCTCTTGACAAGCCCTTTTATCAGCTTTTTGGATTCCTTGATATTTCCGTATTCCCTGGCAGTTTCCAGATCCTGCTCTATCATCTCGATTTTTTCTTCAAAGGTCTCCAGTACAAAATTTCGCTGTTTCGGTATTTGCTTTAAATGTCCATGTTCGGCGATGATCAGGTCAATGGTTTTATTATCTTTTATAGTGCGTAAGGTTTTGGGCCGCTTGCTTTTGGCCATATTCTTGGAACTCAATCGAAGGATGTTCAATCCGGGGAAGTTTGCCCTGATTTCCGCCTCGATTTGCGGAGCTACACTTTTTAGCGTGAGTAGCATAGTACGCTCACTCTTCCCGTGTTGTTTCAATTTATAGCCCAACATGGCCATAGAAAGGGTCTTGCCCTTGCCCACCTGATGGTCGTTCAGGGCGCTTCCCTTTGTGAGACCGAACAGGGTGGAATCGATTTGATGTTGATAGGGCGGGTATACCAAAGTCTCCGGAAAGGTGAGCCAATTTTTGGGTACGGTAATATTGATGTCGGCCAAAAAAGCTTGGTAGTAGTTATCTTCAATGGTAACCTTAAGTTCTTGATGCCCTTCGATAAAGGATTTGAAATGGAGCTGTAGTTCCTCGTACAGATTTTGTGCCATCAAGGTTGCGTCCTTATCCAACTTTCGAATCGTCTTTCCGGAACTGTCCTTGTAAGAAGTGAAAATAACGGGGTACCTGTTTTCCGCGAAATGCTGTAATATCCGTTTGTAGCCCGCCTTGACCTCATGGTGCAGTACTACGCTAAAACGTTCATGGGCCTCCAGATTATAATCCCTTGGAAATAGGAGCGTCAAAGTTGAATTGAACTGGCCTACATTGATCCGCACTTTTTCGTTGATGAGTTCCTCTAAAAAGGATTCTTTCGCGGTGATCGGGATAAAATGGCTTTCAAAATTAAACTCGATGTCGTTCAGGTCCAGTTTAACTGGCAACAGTTCCGATAAGGCCCGTTCCATTTTTTCCGATTCGATTTCGTATGGCGGGGGATTGTTTTTAACGTAATCGATCTTATCCCGGATGTAGCCGCTGGAAAAGAGAAAATAGGGAACAGTGCTATATCCGGTTTCGGATTGCGAATCGGGTTCCAGAAAAAAGGAACGGGTTTCGAGTCCGGTCAACAACAGGTCCTTTTCATTGGTCTTGAACGCTTCTCCTATTTTTGATAAATCGATTATCCCATTTTGGTCGAACTGGTAGCGGGCAATTTCTTCAGGATTCTCAAACCGCTTTTCTTCTGGCGTTATATGTAGTTGCTCGCTGGTTTCCGGTATTTGTTTCGCTACCCGTTCTACGGATTGCAATCGTAAAAATCGTTGTAGGGTAAACTCAGGGTTCTTGCCATAGCCTTGGCCTTCCAATTTTTTCTCGAACTGTTGACGAACTTGCTCAAAGTAATGGTCTTCTTTTAGAAATATCAGATGCCCCTTCAGGGGTCCCCATTTGAAATGGAAAGTGTCCAACTGGTAATCGATATCCTGAAAGCGTTGGATAATATCCTTTTCCGAAAGTCTGCCCTTATTTATGTTCAGGTTTAAAAGCACCAGATCGTTTCGCATTCGGGCGTAATCCTGTACCAGCTCGGTAATTTTATTCGGCACCTTCCTAACGCTCTGAGGGTCCGTGTAAAAGAAGACCGCTCCCTTTTTGTCAAAATTGTAACTGCCAAAGAACAAGCGGGTAAATTGTTTCACATCGTTGTCCAGCAATTCTATCGGCACGGAACCAACTTCCAATTCAGGGGCTGGGACTGCCATAGGTTCCTCTTTTTCTGGTGCCGGTGCTTGGGTAACGGTTTCCTGGACTATTTCGGTTGTTCGAGGTGGAGCGATTTGTACAACTTCAAAATTATTGGACTGACGTTCCAAAAACTGCGACAGGGCCGTACCGTCAGGTTCAATGACGATACCAGGTCGGTTATGGAAAAAACCAAGTTTTGGACTGCCGTTGACCTGTTCGGTATGCGCTTTAAAGAATTGATTGGTCATAAAACTTTGGCCTTCCAATTCAATGGTATCGGTTTCGGCAAATTGCATTTCACTTTCGGAAAGAGCGTTCTTGTTCGTTGTCCGTCGATACATCAGTAAATCCGATACGACCTTTGTCCCTTCCTCGGAGAACAGATCCGTGTTGAATCGATTGGCCAGGAGCAGATCGTTTTCCATTAAGATTCTTTGTCTAAAATCGGTATAGGCACTTCGTTCGGCGAAGGCCGAAGAGGTAATCAGGGCCGTAATGCCGCCTTGTCGGACCATTTTTGGTGCGTAAACATTGAAATAATTGCCAACGTTCTTAAGCGTAGGTTCGTTAAGATAATCGTGCCGGTAGGCCTTGGTAATCGGGATATCCCCAAAAGGAATATTGGTCATGACCAAATCAAATTTCCCATGTTTTGCATGATTCAAATAGAATTCCTCGAAGGGGATGTTGAGCATCGTTACGTTCGGACTTTTGATATTATTGGCCTTTAAAATTTCAAAGGACAGGATGTCCGGTTCCAAAGCGGTTATTTTAGCTTTGGGGAAGGCTTTTTTTAGCTGTTGAACGTAGGCCCCGTTTCCGGCCGAAGGCTCCAGAATATGACTAGGCTCGAAACCATTTTTTTTCAGCAGATCGATCTTATACTCGATTATTTTTTTTGGCGTATAGTAGCTGGTCAGATGGTATCGTTTCAGGGAATCGAGAATTTCTTTCGAGGTTTCCGGAAATGCCCTTTCGATAGTTTGCAACAGATCATGTCCTACTTTCTCCTTTCCTTTTGGAGGATAGAACAACAGCTGCCCTAATTTTGCCAAGCCACCATTATTGATATAAAAATTACCGGGATTGGCCGTTTTTATCGCCTCAAGAATGCGAATCAACATATTGGTTTTCATCGCGGACTATTGAAGGGATTTTAAAATGGCCGCCCGTCCTACGGGCATCTTTTCATTGAGCGCGCCATAGATATTCAACAGCTCGTTGTTGGCGTATTCAAGGGGAATCGGCCCGGTATGCCCATCGTCGAGAAACTGTTCCTGTAATCGTGCATGAAGGATATGGGCGTTGATGGCGAAATCCAATCGGTATTCGGCAGCGTCAAGATGCGCTGTCAGATTCGGATATTCCTCCAAGGCGTGATAGCAAAAATGAAGGTCGGCGGTACACTCGTCCTTGGCGAGCTGAAGTTCCCAAATCTTGATGGTTTCAAAATGTTCCGCTCTGAAAGCGATAACGCTATCGGTAAGTAAAAGTTCTTCTTTTGTCATTGTATTGATTTTATAATGATTCCTTTAATTTATAAGCTGATTCCAAACCGGTTTCTCGACTTACTAGAGGACTGTTAAGCTCGATCAGACGGTCGTACAGCATATTTTTGAAAACCATTCCCGTGCCCAACTCAGCGAAACGGTAATCGATATGACACTCTTTTTCGGATAGGATGGTGAGCCTAAAAGTCTTTTCATCCGTGTCTTCGGGGTCATGGATTACCATATCGGTAGATATGTCCATTAAATCCGTAATACAATCCATGTAGAAAATATCGTTCAACATAATATGCCCTACCGGGTCGGTAATTTTGATTTCAAATAACATAGGTTCAAATCGGAATTTTAAAAGTTTTTTGTATGCGGGACTTATCAGTTTTCAATGCAGTGGAACGTTCGCGGGATGCCCTATATATTGCATGATAATGAGGGTGATTGTCCTTTAGCGATGCGATCGGCCTGTATGCTACGAGCTTTGGTCTGTGCCCATTTTTCATCAAGGCGTAAAATGTCATGCCTGAGCCGTAGTGTTCAATAAGCGCTAGTGCTGTTTTGGTACCGTGAACGGGAATGTCATCCGTCTTGACGAAAAAGTCTTTCTTCTTGATAATATCATTTACAATCCTATATTTTAAAAGTTTGGAAACGTTTTTGGATGCCAAAAAATCGTCAAGTGAAATCCATTGTTTGAGGAAGCCCCCATAGCTTTCCACAGCCGTCGCTCTCAAGAAAATTTTGTCATTGAAGGTGCCCAGGGAAAGACCCATTTTAGTTTCGGCAAAAGGGGCGATAGATTTTTCCCTAAGTAGGGAACGGAATTCTTCCGCTGAAAAATAAACCCGGTTCCGGTCATTGCTCACGGCAAGATAGGGTGCCAAAATCACATAATCTTTTCGGATGGTGGTTGGCACGAATAATCCGTTCAGCCCATCCTTGATTCTAATGGGAAATCCATGGGATAACTGCTCGGTAAAATCGGACGGCGGTTCAATGTTTTGAATCCCATGTTGGATGAACTTATTCCGCGCATACATTGTTTGTAAAGCGGCATTAAAAAATTCGAGCGCTTTTTTTTGGCTAAGCGTATCCAAATACGCGACGTCTTTATGAAAAAAGCGGTGCTTCATAAGCAATTTATCGGAAAGGGAAGGATATGTACGTTCTACGAGTTTCAAGTATTCTGAACCGTCGTTGGTGAGCCAGACCGGACAATTGTGCACTTTGTTATAGGACAGGTAGTTTTTATTCTCGGATTTGCAATATCCCAATAAAATAGTCCTCAAAACTGTATCGCCTTCCAAAATGGTAATACGTCCTATCGGAACGATAGTCCGATCTTTTTGAAACAATAGGTCTTTGTTCTTTAAACGCCTCAACTGCTGTTTTATCTCCGTATTGATAAAACCGGACTCGGCCAACTCCAAATTCCGGACATAACGTAATTTTTTCAAGTCGTTCAACTCATCGGTAGGGCCGACCTTATATTCAAACTTCTGGAACGTATTGAAATTGGGGTCGAGAAAACGGGACACCAAGTTCCTGACTTTGTAAAAAAGTTTGATCGGACTGTGTCCGTCGAGTTTCGTTCTCATGGCTTTCGATTAATTTGAATTTTTCAGATTCAGATACACCTCATATTTCAGATTGAAAGATGCTCCGGGGTCGATTCGCCCGGCCATTTTTAATGACCTCGTAATGCAGATGTGGACCGGTCGATATTCCGGTACTGCCCACCGTTCCTATAAAATCGTGGGCACCGATGGCCTCTCCTTCCGTAACCGCGACCGATTCCATATGGCCGTAAAGCGTTTGAAAACCATGGGCATGGGAAATCACGATATGGAGGCCATGACCTTTTGGGCTGTTTTCGACACGTATGACCCTTCCGGCAGCGGTAGCGTATATTGGGGTGTCCTTTGACGCGGCCAAATCGACACCAAAATGCTTTTTGGTAACCCGGTGAACGGGATGGTAGCGTTTACCATATGGACTCGAGAGAACGTAATGTTCTCGAAACAAAGGAACCGCCGAGGGAACACTATCCAAAATTTCCGGAAGCAACGGAAGGAACGGCTTTATTCGTTCCATTTGCCCGAAATTCTCCATTTGGGCGAACAGTTCGTTTAGTTTTAGATATACCATGTCATCCTTTCGCAGCTCGTTTTCAGAAATCTTGGGATGTTGTATGTAGCCGATTGGCCCCTGCTTTTCTTCAACATTACTATAAATAAAGCGGTTGACCGCAAAACAGAGAAAGAACAATCCGACGAAAATCCAGTAGGCGGTATTCTGGGGTGTGAAATGATCGACATTATCCGAATTGGTCACATCGCCCACTTTTGAGGCGTATCCCTTTATCCATCCGACACTTGTTTTCTTAATGTTTTTCCACCAGCCCATAGTTTCTCTTTTCCAAATTTTCAGCCAAAAGTTTTGACACATCAACAAATTTATTATATTTGCTGTAATAATTGCAAATATATGTAATTTTTACACACATGAAAAATAAGTGGCGAAAATTTGACGAAACCCTTGATCTGGTTTTCCTAATGGAACATTTTGGAATGAAGGAACAACGGAAAACGCGCAAGTACATATGTTATGGTGCCCATAACAACATTTACATACTCATTAGCACGGATTTGGGCTATCGGTACTACAGACCGAACGCTCCCGAAAAAAAGCTTACTCCTTTTGATTTTATATTGGAGCGTATTTCGCGTAACGGGACAAATACCAAATTGGGGCTTTGGTCTCGTCTCGATGAGTTCTATGCTTCTATCGATAAGAAACCGGACTTTTTTCTGAAGGATGATTCCAAGAGTGCAATGGAGATCGTTGCACTCGATTACAATCATTTCGACGATTTCGGTTCGGAGTTCTCATTGACCGTACGAACAGCCCCGTCTGCATCCTTGCAGATTTTCGAGGAAAGGATATTCGAAAATGCCAAGGGCCAATTGTATTTTCCGTATCGAAATCTCGCCAACAACCTCACGGGATATGCCACGGAAAAGGAAGGCAAGCTATCCTTGCTCGCCGAAAGTGCCATATCCGAATCCGTTTGGTTCAGTCAGGTACCCAAAATCATCAAAAATCTGGTCGTGTTACGAAACCCGATGGAGGCCTTGGCCTTTCAACGCAGGTTCGAGCTGGAAAATGTGATTTTTCTGGCATTGTCAGATATCAACTATGGTAGTTCGAAAATACTCCTGCGTATCCTAAAGCGCACAAAGCTCAAAAAGATGGTACTTAGCTTCACGGGTTCCTCGAAGATCGAAGGCTATATCCAGGATTTGATGCTGATATCCTTTATCAACGATTCCCGTTTTTTGGTCAGGGTCGACAAAGAACATCTGACCGTCAAATTCGACCCCGAGGGACAGAAACCA
>CBDCEL010000001.1:0-47376 GCA_965215845.1 Aurantibacter sp. | reverse complement strand
ACCAAGCCTCTCGAAACCATGCCAGTGAGGCCATTACTTCTTAATCCACTGTCATATGAGACTACCTTTCTAAGTGCCTATCACCTATTCATAGAAAGACGTTATAAAGAGGCTCTAATCGAAGCCGAAAAAGCCTTTGAGTTGAACCCACATACTGATGTAAATTGGCTTAATTTCTATATCTACGTCTCCCTCAACAAAAACAATGAAGCCTACCAAGAAATGCTCGAAATAATGAAAACCAAGACGACCAGTAGAGACTGAAGGTTTGAAAACCAGCTATTCACAATTCGGTATTGAAGGAAATTTTTAGGTGGTGGATCAATAATGGTGAAAGCTGATTCCTTTACGCTTGCCGAATGGCACTGGTTTCTGGGAGAAAAGGAAAAAGCATTCGATGCCCTGGAAGAATGTTACAGCCAGAATTCACAATTTAATTCCCTTGATAAATCACTACATATTTTCCGAAGACCTAAAGGAAGAGGCAAGATTTAAGGCAATCTTGGAAAAAATGAACTTAATTGATTGATTTACTTTTCACGACCCAAAACCCTTTTGAACAGGGCAATGTAAATTTGCAAACTGACCCAAATTAGAGGTGATACACCTTTTCCTACGCTTTATGTGCTTAAAAGCTTCCTGTTCGCGCATATCATCTATAGGATGCAACATTGATTAAAGGCTATGCACCATTATTTGAAGACCTGGGCAATAGCTTAACAAGTTTGCAGCATAGGTGTTACGTACCACCTCCTCATAATTTTCATCTTTAATACAGCAAAATTAGACAACGAAGTCAAAGGACATCCGAAGCCCATATAGTATTGGGTCTTTAGGTGCCATTGTTCGAATAATTCAATGCAACCCCCTTTCATTTAAAGTACAAAGTTGGTCATTGGTAAGCGCCATTGTCCGATAATAAAACCAACTGATGAATAACAGGCTTGATAAGAAAAATCATAAAACCGCCAACGGCTTTGGCAGGGCTTAAAAAGCTCTATAGAATTGTGCTTGCTGCTGCTATTGTCATGGTAAGTCTCACTGTTTTTCTGCTGACCTTCACCATCAATCCAAGACTATTTGCGGTAAATACTGCCAAAATCCTTGATGGAATTTATTATATGAACTACGATGTCTCAACGATAGGTGATGACTTAGAAAATCGAAATGTACAATATGGATATGAGCTATTTGTAAACACCCCCAAATATCTTGGGCCCGACAGCAATAAGCCTTATGCTGGGAAAACCGTCTGGCGTGTAATAATTGTCATCTTTCTGCCGGCACAAAGCCCTTTGCCGCCCCATTGATCGGGGGTAATACAACGGTTTCTCCCCAGTACCGGGGCAGGGAAAACAAAATAGGGTCTATAGAAGAACGGATCAATGGGTGCATGGAACGAAGTATGAATGGAAAGTTCATCCCCATTGCAAGCAGGGAAATCAAAGCCTTGGTCGCCTACCTGGAATGGTTGGGGCGTTATGCCCCCAATGATGGAAAAATTGAGGGCAAAGGTTTTACAAAACTTGAAATTCCTAAAAGACCTGTAAATCTTGAACCATGGAAAGCTTGTCTTTACAAAACATTGCATCAGCTGTCATCAAGAAGATGGGCAGGGCGTACGTGCTGCTGACGGGTTCACCTATGAATACCCACCATTATGGGGAAATGACTCCTATAACAATGGTGCGGGAATGACGAGGGTCATCACCGCGGCCCAATTCATTAAGGGCAACATGCCTTTTGGCACGACTTACGACAGGCCAATATTAACAGATGAGGAAGCCTATGATGTCGCCGGCTATATCAATCAGCAACAGCGTCCTGAAAAACCAAATCGCGCGGTTGATTTTCCGGATCTGAAAAAAAAACCAGTATCAACACCTTACGGACCCTATGCAGATAATTTTTCTGTCGAACAACATCAGTTGGGACCGTTTCAACCTATTATGGAATACTATAAAAAAGAGTTCAACATCAATAAATCTAAATAAACGCTTATGGAAACTACAGCTAAAAAGTCGAGAAGAAGTTTTATGGGTGCCCTATTGATGGGCGCTACTGCAAGTACGGTATCGGTACTTACCAATCCGATGTACGCCGGCATGGCCGATTTTGATTCGAAGGAATTGGGCGAAGCGGAAAAATGGTTTGACAAAATCAAAGGAACACACCGTGTGGTCTATGATGGTTCATATCCCCACAAGGGATTTCCAATTATCTGGAACTGGGCCTTTTACCTGACCAATAACGAGACGGGTAGCAAAGATGAGGACATCACCGCCATGACCGTACTTCGACATGATGCAATACCCTTTGCCTTGCCATCAAATCTTTGGAAAAAATATCCTTTGGGGAAAATGTTCCATGTGAACAAAACTGATGGTTCGCCGTATGAAAGGAATCCTTACTACGAGCCACAGGAAGGTGATTTTCCACTCCCTGTCATACAGGGTATAAAAGACTTGCAGTCACGTGGAGCCATGTTTTGTGTATGCAATTTGGCCTTATCGGTCTATAGCGGGGCGGTTGCACAGCAAATTGGGCAAGACCCCAAGGCAATCTATGACGAATGGGTGTCGGCCGTCTTGCCAGGAATTCAAGTGGTGCCCTCAGGGGTCTGGGCTTTGGGCCGCGCCCAACAAAAAGGATGCGCTTACATTTTTGCGGGAGAATAGATTAATCAAAAAAGTAACCAAAATGAAAAACTTCATAGTCATTGCAACCGCATTGCTCATGGTGGCAACGCTTTCTGCACAACAAGAAAATATCAAAGTGGTTTTTGATGTAACCAGCGGTGACCCCGGTGTTCAGCGTTCAGCGGCACGGCACTTGCGCTTGATGTCAGAATCGTATCCTGATTCTGAATTTGAAATGGTCATTTACAGCAGTGCCTACTCCATGGTCGACAACAAGTCGTCCGTTGCGGGTGAAACCCTGCGAGAAGTCGTAAAACGCGACAATGTGTCCATCGTTATTTGTCAAAATACGATGAAACGTAACAAAAAGGATGAAAGCGACCTTATACCAGGTGTGGGCACCGTTCCAGATGGCATTTTTGAAATTGTAATGCGCCAAAAAAATGGTTGGGGCTACATTAAGGAAGGAAAATAATAGAAGGGGACTAGGCCATAAAAATGGAAGCTTTCGAAATTTTAGGATATGTAGGTGCGTTGGGTATAGGTTTGATACTTGGACTCACAGGGAGTGGGGGCTCCTTAATGGCGGTCCCCATCCTCACCTACCTGTTCCATATCAATCCGATTACCACCACTGCCTATTCGTTATTTGTTGTTGGCGCTTCGGCCTCGGTAGGTACGGCACGTTATCTGAAAAAAGGAATGATCGACCTAAGAACGGCTTTGGTTTTTGCCATTCCCTGCCTCATAGGGGTTTTTGCCACCCGAAAGTTCTTGATTCCATTGCTTCCTGAAAAAATAGTGTCTATAGGAAACTTTGTATTGACCAAGAACATGGCAATTATGCTGCTTTTTGCTTTGTTGGTTCTTGGCGCGGCAATTTCGATGATAAGAAAGAAACAATCTCAAATTGTGCAAGAAGGAACTTTGGAATGGAAATATCTTGTGCTCGTGGTAGAAGGAGCTATAATTGGTATTCTCACAGGTATTGTAGGTATAGGTGGCGGCTTTTTAATTGTTCCCTTGTTGGTTCTATGTATAGGAATGCCCATGAAAAAAGCTGTTGCAACCTCATTGTTGATAATTGCTTTAAAATCATTGGGAGGCTTTTTAGGAGATATAGGTCATTTCACCTTTGATTGGTCTTTTTTACTGCTCTTTACATTAATCTCAATATTGGGTATCTTGTTAGGAGTACAATTGTCAAGACAGATACAAGGGGAAAGGCTCAAAAAAGGTTTCGGATGGTTTATGCTGATTATGGCCATGGGCATTTTTTGCTATGAATTGATTTGGCCTATCGTCAGTTTTTGAACTAGTATGTTAAAGAAGCCATTTGTTCAACCGTTACAAACGATCATGTTATATGAAAATCAGCTTCTTAAATACACGCTCAATTTCAGTTGGCATTTTCTTGTGGTTAGCACTTACACTGTTTCGTTCGGTAGCTCAAGAGAATGAAAATGATGAAGATAGAGGCTTAAAATTTTCAGGCTACATCAACCTGAACACCAACGGTATCTCACCCGTACCCGCCTTTTCGTTGGACAAACCTTCGGTCATCGGAACGTTTTCACTGAACAGAAAACGAATCGGTTTCAACCCTGAAATGGCCGTTTCCACCGAGGGGAAGCCCTGGTTTATTAATCCGCGTATTACCTACAAGGCCATTGACGGCAAAAAGTTTGGTTTCAGCTTGGCTACCC
Source organism: Aurantibacter sp. (assembly GCA_965215845.1). Taxonomy (GTDB): domain Bacteria; phylum Bacteroidota; class Bacteroidia; order Flavobacteriales; family Flavobacteriaceae; genus Aurantibacter_A. The sequence continues at coordinate 43,031 of CBDCEL010000001.1, read as the reverse complement.
TGTACAGTTTTAATTTCACATATCCGGAGGAATTGGTCGGCAGTGTGTTACAAGCAACGACCAAAGTCGAACACTACGCCCTGTTGCAATCGACATCTAACTATACAATATCGAAGAAGACTTCAATTGGTTTGACCACTTTTCACGGATTCGGTTTAAAAAACGCCTCTATCAAGCGAGGTAATTTTTTCGTACTGGGCGCAAACATCACCAAACTAAAAATCATGGGCAATTTTTATCATAGTTTGTTTCCACAACTGGTGTATATCGATTTGGATGGAGATACCCAAGGGCTTTTTGCCTCCGCAATCTATGGCATAGGGCACAATAAATGGCCTTTTTTTCTATCTACCCAATTGACCCAATCGTTGTCGACCAACATTTCGCCTGATCCAAGTTTTAAATGGAACCTAGGGCTGACCTATAATTTCTAAATTGTTCTGATAACCGAGAAGTATGCTTTGCAAAAAAATAATAACTTATAAATCAGTTGGATACCCTTTCAATTAATGAACCAATAAGACATCGCTGAAATGAAAAAATTAGTAATATCAATTACGGTTTATCTGTTCTGTGCTTCACTATCGGCCCAATATCCCGAAGGAAAGGTCGTCGTTGACCAATTATATTCCGCTGCTTTGGAAAACCCCGGTGGCGAAGACCCTACACGAAGAATTACCGTATACCTTCCACCTGGTTACGAAGAAAGTGAAAAAAGGTACCCCGTCATTTACTATTTACATGGTTTTACATGGAGTGATAGCCTGCAAATTGCGGTAACCAAGTTTAATAAATTATTAGATCAAGCAATTGCTACCGGTAAAATCAAACCGGTCATTGTAGCCATGCCCGACCAACATACTTTGTATCGGGGAAGCTTGTACACCAATTCAAGTTTGACCGGAAATTGGGCAGATTTTACGAGTAAGGACTTGGTCGCCTATATGGATAAAAAATACCGAACACTCGCACAAAAGGAAAGTCGTGGAATTTCAGGACATTCGATGGGGGGTTATGGAGCCATTAAGATGGGAATGGAAAACCCGGAAGTATATAGTTCGATTTATTCCCTGTCCGGCGCTTTTGATTTGGTAAAAGAATTGGGTATAAATGGCGCATCATACAAACGCATTCAGGAAATAGACACGAGAAAGGAATTAGTTACAGGTTACAGCGAATTTTTACCAAATTGGTTGATCGCCCTTGGAAGAGCCTTTTCGCCGAATCAGAACGACCCTCCGTTCTATGCAAATCTGCCCTATAATTATCAAGGCGACACTGTTGTTATCAATAAGGAAGCACTAACCCTTTGGAATGAGAACATGCTTCACAACATGGCAGATAGGTATTTTGACAATCTTCAACAGCTAAAAGCAATTAAGCTGGACTGGGGAAGAAATGATGATTTCGATTTTGTTAAATTGGGCTGTAGAAAACTAAGTCAAAAGCTTGAAAATATGGGCGTTGCCCATTATGCCGAAGAATACATCGGAACCCATGGCAACAAGCTCTGGTCTGACGATGGCAGGGCGTTAAATGACATGCTGCCCTTTTTCGACACTCATCTAGAATTTGAAAGAAACTAGCTTGAACCAATAAAAAGTCTCCAGATATGCTTTTCTCAAGAACCGATCAAACTTTAAGCCGCGCTATATGCTTTTTTATCTTTTTGACATTTTTAGGCTGTTCTCAAAGGGGTGAACAGCATGGGATAATCGATGGTACCAGACTTATAAACGCTGACGCATCACCAGAAGAATGGCTTTCTTATGGTAGAAACTATGAGGAGACACGTTTTAGCCCATTGGACCAAATCAATACCTCGAATGTCGATAGCCTCGGATTGGCATGGAGCCTCGTCTTGGGCACCAAACGCGGTTTAGAGGCAACACCAATAGTGGCCGATGGTGTCATGTACTTTACAGGGACTTGGAGCAAGGTGTACGCGGTAGATGCCAGAAAAGGGGAGATCCTTTGGGAATATGACCCGCAAGTACCCAAGGAATATGGTGAAAAGGTTTGCTGTGATGTGGTCAACAGAGGGGTAGCCATATACGAAGGCAATATCTATGTTGGAACGCTCGATGGCAGGTTGATTGCGTTAAATGCCCAAAATGGCACAATGGTTTGGGAAGTTGTAACCATAGACCAAAGCAGGCCCTATTCCATAACAGGAGCTCCAAGAATTGTCAAGGGCAATGTTATTATTGGTAATGGCGGCGCCGACTTGGGCGTCAGGGGATATGTAACCGCTTATGATGCAAAGACGGGATCGCAGCAATGGCGGTTTTATACCGTACCGGGAAACCCCGAAGATGGATTTGAAAACGAAGCTATGGAAGCGGCAGCAAAGACTTGGACCGGCCAATGGTGGGAGTATGGAGGTGGTGGCACGGTCTGGGATGCCATGGCCTTTGACCCGGAATTGGACTTATTGTATGTGGGTACAGGAAACGGTTCCCCATGGAATCGCGATATTCGAAGCCCAGATGGCGGGGATAACCTCCACCTATCTTCAATTTTAGCTTTGGATCCGGATAATGGAAAGCTTATTTGGCATTATCAAACGACCCCGGGCGATTCTTGGGACTATACTGCCACACAACATATTATTCTGGCCGATCTTGCTATTGATGGAAAGAAAAGAAAAGTGCTCATGCAGGCCCCAAAAAACGGTTTTTTTTATGTACTGGATAGAACTAATGGAGAATTGATATCGGCCAAACCCTATGTATACACCAATTGGGCCAAGGAAATTGATACAACCACAGGTCGCCCTATTGAAACGGAATTTGCAAGATACCCCGATATGAATTCCCAAATCTCCCCTCCTGCCTCCGGAGGGCATAATTGGCAGCCTATGGCCTATAGTCCCAAAACCGGACTGGTATATATTCCGGCAAGTGAAGGGGGTATGTTCTTTGGACAACCTTCGGATTGGGAGTATTTCGATGATCCAAGGTCATGGAATATGGGAATCGGCTTTGATCCTAAAAGCAAAACACATTTGGACTCGATGGCCAATAGAAGTTTTGGAAAATTGATCGCTTGGGATCCCATCGCCCAAGAAGAGAAGTGGAACTTTTGGCAAAAGTCTTCGTGGAACGCCGGTGTGCTGGTTTCAAACGATTTGGTCTTTCAGGGTAACGCAGAAGGGGAGTTTATTGCGTTCGATGCAGCGGCCGGCAAAAAGGTATGGTCGTTTCCTTTAAATTCAGGGATTATAGCCTCGCCCATTACCTACGATATCGATGGAAAGCAATATGTGTCTATTTTAGTGGGATGGGGCGGTGTAAAGGGGCTTTGGTCAAAGTTCACCGACCAAATCAACCCCGGTACCCTTTATACCTTTGCCTTGGGAGGTAATGCCAAAATGCCCGAATTCTTCGAGCAGCCCAAAAAGCGATTAGTCGACCTGGAGGTTGAAGCCACCTCGCAGCAATTGGAAAATGGCGGACAATTGTTTCAGCGCTATTGCGCCAATTGCCATCAGATGATTCTGTTCCCCGGCGGCGGATCTATTCCTGATCTAACGTACTCAACGCCTACAGTTTTTGATTCTTTCCAGCAAATTGTTGGTGAGGGCTCATTATTGGGCCTTGGCATGCCCAACTTTGGGGACAGGCTTTCGGATGATGACATCAGTGCTATTAAAGGTTTTATTTTGAGTGTTGCCAAATCCAGAAGAGAAGATGCCGAAAGCAACCCATAAAGAAAGACTTCATCGAAATGTGAACCAACAGGAAATGAGCAATAAACCTAGGGTTTTGATTGTTTGACCATGCAGTTTTTGACGGAACATTAAAACGCGCATGGACTTTTTATGTAACTTATCTAAAATCTGAAAATAAGATGAGCTTACTACGTTTTTAACATCATGAAATGAAACCCTTGAAATGTATTTCTCTTCTTTTATACCTTTTGTTGTGTTTGTCTGCCTGTAAGGACAAAACCCAAAAAGTAAATCCCGCTTTGGCCGAAATCGACTTTCAAAGGGGCGAACTGTTGTTATGCGGCAGTGGGGATTTTGGTGAGTTAAAATTCTCATTGTCTTGTAGCTATGAACCAGGGCCACCCTCGACCTTGCCATGGCGTTGGTCAAAAAAAGAATAGCGCGCTTGAAATGCCCGCTATTCTTAATCATCTATTTAGAGTATCTCTTAGGTGTCACAAAGTTTTCTGAAAATCTGTTCTTCGTAATACACCATTTTGAAGTTCCTATAAACTACGATTTCTTGTCGGGATCTTTTCCATCCGGTAGACCGTCATTATCGTCATCCGTGTCAAAATCATCACTCTTGCCGTCGTTATCATCATCGCCATCGTAAAAGTCAGGAATGCCATCACCATCATCATCATTATCTTCTTTATTTGGTATCCCGTCGTTGTCGAAGTCATCATCATTCAGCACATAGCCCAGTTCTGGTCGGAACTTTGGTTCGTCATAATAGCAATTGTTGGCGGTCGGACTTGTTTTTCTAGGCAAATAACACGAATCGACCTCGCCATTGGACTTTCTGACACTTCCGATAATCAGGTCAACTTTTCCATAGGTTCTGTCTGCAACACCAAAATCAAAAACATCACTATTATTCGATACCGTGGCATTCGCCGGAATATTGACGATGGCAGCATCCAATATCCAAAAGGAATTGTTGATTTCTTTCGCAATATAAACCTCCACCTGCCTCAAATAGGGTCTTTTCCCACCATACCCAGCAGTCACATAGACTGAGTATCGCCTAAGGGAGCCATCGCACGCGCCCTCATCGACCAAACCCGCAGTTAAAAACTTTGTTGAGCAATCCTCCGGGTCCGGAGGGCTAGCACTAAGTTCATAACTTTTAATTTCATCAGATTCGCTGGTTAACAAAGCTTCCTTTGAACATGAGCTAACGATCAATAATAGTAATAAGAGCAGAATATTGGTTTTCATCTTGAAAGGATTTAGAATTAATAAATAAAAATGACATAAGGAATAACACCATTTCAAGATAGTTTTTGACCTTTAAAAAAGTAAGATTTTATTTACCAACAAAATGGTTCGCCCTATAAACGTTGCAAATCAACATGTAAAGTGAAATGTTTCTTACATCGTATGGCAGGGAACGGAAAAAGTGACCCTTGTGCCCGAAGATTGATTTTCACCCTTATAGGCATCCGTAATTTCGAAAAAGGGGGGGTGATTGTTTTTTTTATGGTAGATGCCCAGGCGCTCCTTTACGATGGAAAGCGATATCGATTTATGGCCGACTGCCTCCTTTTGGTTTTTTGAGTGTAAACCAACCCCATTGTCCACCACCGTGCAGAGCAACATTTTGTCTCCTTTCTTCGTGATTTTTACTTTTATGTGACCTTTTTCATGATTTTTGGCAATACCGTGAATAATGGCATTTTCTATAAAGGGTTGTATGAGCATTGGAGGTATTTGAATATGCTGCGGCTCAAGATCACTGGCCAACGTCAACTCATAATCAAACTTTTTCGAAAAGTTTGACTGTAGCTCCAAATAGCTCTCAAGTGCATCTAGTTCATCTTCTAAAGACACAAGGTCTTCCCTTGAATTTTCAAGGGTCAAACGCAAAAGTTTGGCCAATTTGAGAATATAGTTTTTGGCGCTGCTGGATTTACTATCGACCAACTGGGTAGCCATATTCAAAGCATTGAACAAAAAATGTGGGTTCATCTGTGAACGCAATAGGCGTTGTTCCAACGACACCTGACGGAACTTTTCTTCAAGACTTTTTTGTCTATAAAAAAGCCCTCCGACTACCAGTAAAAGTAGACCGATACCTATTGAACTATAGATAATAATTCGTTGCTGCCGAAGTATTGTGTCGGTTTTTTGGGCCTCCTCCCTTAACTTCGCAATTTCTTGTTCCTTGCTTTTGGTCTCAAAGGCAATTTCAAGTTTTTCAAGCTCTTGTGCCAATAGTTTGGCATTGAATTCATTTTCAAATATGCTTTTTTCTTTTAAGATGGTGTTGGCCCCATTTAAATCATTCCTTTTTTCGTAGCCCACAACCAGGTTTTCGTATGCGGTGACCAAAATGTCCCTATCATTTTTATCAGCGACATTATATCTTAAACTATCCACCACCAATTGCAGATCGGTTATTGCCTTATCAATGTTGTTCGAATGTATATCTACATAACTATTGTTTACCATTTGGTAATAGTCGGTATTATCGGGAGAGTCGTTTTTTACATGAACAAATGTTTCGAAGGCCTTCTTTGAATTGCCATAATAAAATAAGGCAGAGTCATTGTTTTTGCCCCTGAATATATCGGCGATATTTCCGTAAATAAAAGGTAGGTTGTTTTTATATTCTGATGAATGGCTTCTTGTTAAGGCCTTTCTAAAATAAAACATGGCCGAATCCAATTGATTGAGATAAGCTTCGGTATATAGTACTCCGATTCTAGTAAGTGTGGTGATTTCGGCTTGTGAGGAAGACGTGAAAAAGAGAATCCTTCAAGCTTTTGTGCAGGTATTCCAGAGCTTTTGTATTGTTGCCCAGTGACAAATAGTTGTTGGCTGTATAACCAAGTACATAAGACTTTAAAGGTGTATCGTATTTATTTGTTATGGTCAAGGCCTTTAACAGATATTTGGTGGATTCTTCATAGTTATTGGCGGCCCGCTCAATATAACCCAGCGTAAAAAAAGCATTTATGAGACTTTTTTCTTCGCTAGCGTGCTTTTGTCGCATGTTTTCATAATAGCCTACCGACTTTTTTGCGAAAATTTTGGCAGAGTCATTTCTTGCCTTTACCATATGATAATATCCTAAATATGCATAGTATTTGGTCCAACCTAACAACTGTTCGTCCGACTCCAGGATGTTTTTGAATTTTTGTAAATTCTCCTCGTTCAGCGGCTTTATTGCGAATGAGTCGACCTGTTGTTGATTGTATTTCTTGGATTGTGGATACATAACACCGGTCAATATCAAAATGCAGATAATTGGCATATTCTTCATAAAGGGATTATTTTCGATTTAACTCGGACATAATCAAATCTAAAGCAAAATAATATGTGTGGAAAGGTAAAGACCTTAATTGTAGAAGACGATTTCGAATCGATAGCGCGCCTAAAAGAACTAATTGGTGCATACCTCCCTGAAATTGAAATCATCGGCCTTGGCACCTCCACCAGTGAATCCAAGGAAGCGATAAAAAATTTGGGGCCTGAGTTGATTTTGATGGATATTGTCATGCAAGACGGCAATGCCTTTGAGATTTTGGATTTTTTTCCGAATAGCACCTTCGAAGTTATTTTTATCACCGCCCATAGCGGATTTATGAAACAAGCCTTTGACTATTTTGCCTTTGCCTATATCTGCAAACCTTATGAAGATTTGGAACTGGTCAGGGCCGTTCAAAAATATGCATACAAGAAGGAAAAGTTTTTTAACCATCAAAAGCTTCAGATCTTAAGCGATTTTATCAAAGAAAATGGGACGAAATTTTTGGTGCATGTCGGAAATGAGCATTTGGTCGTGGATATCAATGAGGTCATTCATTGCAAATCTGAAGGAAACTACACTCAATTTCATCTGACTTCGGGAAAGAAACTCTTGGCATCGAACTCCCTAAAACATTATGAGAAAATTTTATCCTATAAGGGATTTTATAGAATGAATAGGTTCAATCTGATCAATATGAACCATATTAAATCCATTTATAAAAAGAGAACATCGTATTAAGTGACCATACAAAAATCAGGATTACATCACGTAACAAGGAACGATTGGCGCATCTCATAAAAGGTTTTCGTTCTTAGGCATTGGTTGACTTCCAAATATCGTTTACAATAATGGTTTGGGAACTTCCGCCAATACGATACCAATACAATGTTCGTAATCCTTGGTCTGGATGAAAAGGAAATTTTTCCGTCTTGATCATTTGACAAAACGTAATGGATGATTCAGAAAATACTCCCGATAAAGGATTCCATTTTTCCTCTAATTGAATACAAAAAAAGCCTCGTTTTCACGAGGCTTTTCTTTTTCGTTCTTCAAGGGTTTTATCATTATTTCACGACAAACCGCTGCGAATAGTTCCAATCAGACCCCTTGACCTCTAAAATGTAGATGCCACTTTTTAAATTGCCCATATCGAACTGCTCGAAAGCCTGTGGTCTTTCCATTCGCTTGGTCTTCGATTGCAGCAACCTTCCTTCAATGGTATAAATATTCAAAAGCATATCTTCCACATCGCCATCGGCAACTTGAATATCAGCTGTCAAATGCTGTGACCTGTCCACAGGATTGGGGTAGATAAGCACATTTGTTCTGAACACGTCAAAATTGACCTCGACTTCATGTGAATATACCATTTGCCCGTCAGACTTGATCGCCACGATTCTATAGATAGACTTGCCTATTACCGGATTTGAATCATAGCCATTGTATGTCGCACGATCACCTGAGCGAATACCCTGTTGGTCGGTAATCACCGTAAAACTATGTCCATCGATGGATCGTTCTACCACATACCGTACAACCTCCTTATCATTAGATGTGGTCCACTCCACATCGACCAAGTGCGATTCGTTCAGCGTCGAAACATTGGTAAAATAAAACCCTTCCTCCGATGCTCGGGTAACCAATGTAGTTGCCGTTACACTTTCTTCGAGTGTTTTTCCGATTACATCGCCGGCTTCCTTGAAGACCATAAAGTGTATCTCCTCCGTTGTATGGTTCAGTTCGGTGTCACCACATTTTTCCTCCTCCACCAATACCCTTACGGTATTATTTGTTAAATCCCTATACCGCATTGCCGAGGCATCTCCACCGTATTCAGAACCTAGCTCCCCTATAAAGACATGGCCGCCGTCATAACCATTGGCAAAGTTTAGGGTGTACCATTTATGTTTGACCGTTCTACCCGAATTGGTAAATTCGTATTTATCATCCGGGCCGGAAAAAGATCCTGGTTCGACTGCGATCCAACCTACCATTTCGGGCAAGTGTCCTCCAACGGCCTTGTCTTGCTCCTTCAGTTTCAATCGCATTTGCACAGCAGAGGTATTTCTTTCATCGAATCTAACATTAACGGCCTCAGCTTCATTTTCGGTCATGCACTGACCAAAAACCAACGGTTCTACATTAAATGCCTGATCAAATTGATGTGTGTACCATTTCTGTGTGATTCCGTCGATGATTCCGGCTTGCATTACCTTGCCATTGGTCAATTCATGCCGGCCGGCTTCCACTACGATATAAGGAATATCCTCGACCAAATGCCACTCGTCCAAACATTCCCATTCATCGATTCTAACCTCAAAACTACCGCTGGTCACGTTTCGAACACGTACAGTGCTTTGATTGCCCCCCGCATAGCTCGGGCCTCCTGCAACCACTACGGGATTGGTATAGGTGTTATTCAAATTAACAGTCACCCAATTATGATCAGCCCTCGCTTTTCCGGTTTCGCCTATGGTCGAAAATTCGCTGCTTGTTTCAGGTGGTGCCAGTTTCCATTGTTGGTTTTCGCCACCATGCGGAAGCCACAGAATAGCATGTTGGTTTTCATCGGTAGTTCCTCCAAAAATGTCCATCTCGAGACTGTTATAGGCATTGATGATCCGATAATATCCTTGATCGGTATCCTCAAAATACCATAACTGGTGTTGTGCCCCGGTCCAAGGTTCTTGGATTATATTTGTTCCTTGGCCCGTCCTTAAATCCCTTAAGGACAAAGCCAAATTCGAATGCTTGGCGCTAATTCTATACTTATTGTTGCCCATATGTTGAACATTCCATTGGGCATGGTCTTCCAGGCCAGAAGTAATCTGCACCGCTCTTGCATCATCGGTGGTGGAAGCATTCTCAACGGCCAAAAATTTATCACTATGTCGGGCCTGTAGCGTATACAAACCTTCGACAACTGCCTCTGGGCCATTTATATCGAGGCCGTCTATCCATCCGGTCAACACCTGCATGTAATCTTCATCGACAAGATTTCGCCCTATTGGCGGCATTCTATCATTCGATGTACTGCCATCCCGAATATAGAGCATCGAATTGATGGCATCTTGTGGATTCACGATTTTGTAACCGGGCAACGAGGCATGGCTGACAACATCTGCATTGATAATCGATTGATCGTAAAGTGCGGTCAAGGCCCTCCCATCAAAAGCGCCCTCTACCCCATTCGGTCTATGACAAAAGGCGCAATTGGCATCGATGTAAGACCTCACTTTCATTTCATCTGTCGCAAAGGGATCGCTCAGGTTGGCAGAGGCCGGCAATTCGGTCGTCGCGCCAATCTGCTGATCGAACATATTCAGGTGGTTCCATGTCTCCAACTGGTTGCCGGTTATTCCGGTGGACGGATAAGTCAAATCTCCATTAAGCTGCCGGGTCTTAAGACCCAGGGAATAGCCCGCTACACTAGTGTGGCATTGCATACACTGTGCCCGAGAAGGGAAGTTCCAGGTCTGATTTACCGTCGAACCATCACTTTTTAGCACTTGATAGGTTTGCGAGACCTCTTCATCGATACCGATAAGAAAGGCATCGGTCTGTTCATCATTCCATTTATAGGTCACGCCATAGGCATCGCCATTGTCTGTAAAGACCAAGAAACGCGTTTCTAATTTTGTAATCGCCGCCGGGTTGTTTTCATCCGTAAGTAATTCGAAGTGCTTTATGGCCACTGTTCCTGCGGGAAAATCCCAGTTACCTTCAGCATCAAATCCTATTTGCTCCAAAGAGGTGTTATGAACCCCGTCATTGGGAAGCGCTATCCATCGTTTCTTTGCGGCCCCATCCGACCAAAGTGGAGTGTTGACATCATAGGGGATTATTCCATCTACCGGCGCCAGTGTCTGAAGGTCGGAGAAGACATTCAGATCGCTTAATTTTTGTGGGGGATCTACGATCGCCCCAGAGCGTACAATTTTTCGAATGACCCCACCGTCAAGGGCTCTCCCGTACAAATCCAAGATGTAGACTGTTTCACCTGAATCCATAAAGAAGGATGAGATGCCATCCTTACTTCCTTCACCATCGAAGGGAACACTCAATAAATAATTGACATTGCCTGAATTTGCCCCGGTCTTGTCGAGTGTCCAGACATTCTGGGTTTCATGATCCCCGAACAAATATTTTCCGTTGAGCTCAGGATAACGATTGCCGCGATAGACGAATCCGCCAATTACCGCCCTACCTATGGTTCGCCCGTAGGCGTAAATCGGATCTCTGTCATTACCGATAAGTGGATTAGGCATTGCCCTCGGACCGTTTTGATCTCCTTCTCGATAGGGCCATTGCAAGTTATCGCCCTTTCTTACGATACTGATTTCCTCTTTGGCTCCCTGCCCGATGTCACCGATCCAAATATCCCCGGTTTGGGCATCCAAGGTCATGCGGTGTGGGCTTCGGGTACCAATGGCATAAAATTCCTCAAGAATTCCTCCGTTGGGGTCTTGCCACGGGTTGTCATTGGGAATGTAATAATTCTGTGTGAACGAATGGGGCCAACCACTGGGGGGCGTACCAGCATCCAAAGGTTGCTTTCTTATCGGGTGACTAATGCCGCCGCCTCTTTGGTCGACATCGATCCGTAAGACTCCACCGAACAACCACTTGTCAATCTGCTGGGTGACTTGATAGCTGTCATTGGCGGCTCCCTCATCCCCTACTACCAAATAGAGAAATCCGTCGTTCGGGTCAAAGAACATATCACCACCATTGTGCCAGTCATGCCTATCGAATACATTGATCAAGACTTGTTCTGAAGCTGGGTTAATGGCATTTGCCCCTACCGGAAGATTGAACCGTGAGAGGCGCATGTATCCGTTTACGGTCGGATTTATACGATCTGTGCCCTGAACAGGCGTATACCGATAAAAAACATAAAGGTATTCCGAATTGGGCGAGCCGGGCTGCCCATATTCAGGGTGCAAGACAATGCCAAGCATGCCCCCGTCGGCATAGTGCACAACATTGTCGGAAATGTCGAGTAATTCTTGTTTTGAGCTTGCATTTTGGTCATTGGCAATTTTCCAAATATGGCCTTGTAGCCCCAGTACCAGAAATTCGTTGCCGCCTGGCAATTCGACCATATCGACCGGATCGATAAACGTCAGGTTCGGAAACGCATTGACAACATCATAGCTCACGTCCTCGGGAGCAATCCCCGAAGGGGTGGCGCTTGGAAAAACCCCATTCAGATAGGCCCCAATGGGTTTGGCCGTTTCAAGGCCAGGGCCGTAGAAATAGGGAATAAATGCAAAACTTAGAAATAAGATAACGGCTAAACTTGAGAGTAGAACACCCTTCTTGTAACTTTGTTTCATAAAATATTCACTTGGTTGGACCCCGCAAAGTATTCGGAGATAGACAAATTGTCAACTAATCCCCACCAGTTGCGGCAATGATCGATGAAATACAATTTAAAATCGATCTTGGCCAAAATATTATCTTCCAAGTGTTCAACGCTTTCGAGGCATTATGAAAACACAGCAATCAGGAAATAAAGTGACTATAAACTGGGGCGGACTTTTCATTCTCTTTTCATTTTGTTTATTAACCGGATGCAAATCGGATAAAGGGAAGGAGGAGACCGGCGACTTAAAAATACACGACAATTACAGACAGGGGGAATTGCCGGCGCAACGGGGCATGGAAATCTTTAATCAAAAATGTGCCAATTGTCATAATTTCATAGAAAATGAAATCGGCCCAAATCTTAGTGGTATTACCTCTGAAGTCAATAAGGACTGGCTAAAAGAATTCATAAAAAACCCGAAGCTTGTCATAAGCGGTGGCGACAAAAGGGCCATGGGCCTTTTTGAAAAATACAAACTTTATATGCCCGCTTTCCCAGAACTTGAAGATGATGACCTCGAGGATCTTTTAGGTTTTATACACAAGTTTTCGGAGGCTGAAAAGAAAAATCGCAATTCACGCCCAGGCGGGTTATTGAATCCAATCCCCGACAAAATTCCGTGGTCAGAACTAACCCTTGTTCTTGAGGAATGGTTAACAGTACCTGCAAGTTCCGAAACAAGTCCCTTGGCTCGGATCAACAAAATTGATGCGGTACAAACAAAGCATGGCGAAAGAAGATTCATTGCCGATCTAAGGGGAAAGCTTTATGAAATAATCAATGATACCGTTCAGGTATATCTGGACCTGAACAGGGAACTCGAAAATTTTATCGACAGCCCTGGTTGGGGAACGGGGTTGGGGAGTTTCGCCTTTCATCCGGCTTTTGAGGAAAATGGGCTTTTTTATACGACACATACCGAGCAAGCCAAAACGGCAACCGCCGATTTTGCTATTCCCGATAGCCTAAAGGTCGCATTGCAGTGGGTTTTATCGGAATGGAAATCTGACGGCCCCACTGATATTTTCAGGGGAAATAGAAGGGAACTTTTACGTGTTGACATGCTCTCTGGCGCGCATGGCTTTCAAGAGCTCACGTTCAATCCGCTTGCAAAAAGGGACCATCCGGATTATGGTCTTTTGTATTTGAGTATTGGCGACGGAGCTTCCGCACTTGCCGGATATCCCGAATTATGTGATAATGATGGGCATATTTGGGGCAGCATTATTCGAATCGATCCAGCAGGGGCGAACAGCGACAATGGGCAATACGGTATTCCGAAGGATAATCCGTACGCCTCGAGCACGGAAAAGCTTGGTGAAATTTGGAGCAGTGGTTTTCGAAATCCGCACCGTATTTCTTGGAATCCCAATAAGCCGGACCAAATGCTCGTTTCAAATATTGGGCAGCATAGTGTCGAAGAAATCGACTGGGTCAAAAAAGGGGCAAATTATGGTTGGCCAAATCGTGAAGGTACTTTTCTTTATGACGTGAATGCGAATACGGAATTGGTCTATCCCCTACCGGAAAACGATATTGGTTACTCCTATCCAGTCATTCAGTACGATCACGATGAGGGTAATGCGGTGTCGGGAGGTTTTGTTTATACCGGAGCCGAGATTCCTCTTCTTAGGAACAAATATGTTTTTGGGGATATTCCGCGCGGTACGCTCTTCTTTTCTGAAACGTCTGAAATCGTCGAGGGTAGTCAAGCCCCTATCTACCGAATTGGAATTGAGTTAGAGGGCAAAGGAACCAACTTTGTCGATCTTACCCAAAATGAACGTGTCGAATTGCGCTTTGGCGCGGATAGGTCAGGAAATCTATACATTTTTACCAAAAGTGACGGAAAAATATATAAAGTGATAGGATGCCACAATGGTTCTAAGCAAGCGACCAATGCTCAACCTTGAAAATGAAAATTCACCCGATTAAAGGGGTCGCCTATGAATAAGTATGGGCGATATCCATAGCTGTCCTTATATTTTTCCAAGGAGTATCTCTTGGAACAGTGCAGGAGGCTCCCAGGACAAATTTTTCAGGTGCTTCTGAAATGACCTGCTTGACTTCATCGACTATTTCCGGCAGTGGTCCATTTGCGATTACTCCATTTTTGTCTAGACCGCCCATAATGGGTTTGTTAAATTCGCGGTACAATTCTTTGGCCGTGGTCATTTTGTTCTCAAGTTTGAAGCTGCAATTAATGATATGCGCCGGATAGTCAACATAGGCCGAATAATCATTATAATTACCAGCTCCATCGCATATATGCAGAATGTTGCAAGAACCGTAATTTGCGATTTCTTGACCGACGACGATATCGAAAGGTTTAATATAGTCCGTAAAAATATGGTCATGTTCAAAGCGGTCGACCTCACCGCCCTGTGTCGCCTGAAAAAAACCATCCACACCTAATTTGACACACTCCTTAACAAATAACAAGGTGCTTTCTGTAATTATTTCCAACCCCTTTTTCACTGCGATCGGGTCTTCGTTAAGGTGATTGATATGATGTTTGTAGGCCGTAAAATGTCCTGCAAAGGAAACTGGCGAGTACACGGTGGCAATGATCAAGGCCTCCTTCTTCCCTCTTTTTACAATTCCTTCGATAACTTTTAACTGCTCCTCATAGAAATCTTTTTTCAACAAAGGAACGTTGGCCCAATCGGCAGGTTTTTGGAGTTCTGGAATAAGCGGGAATTTCTTCTCGTACTGAATCTTGATAATGTCAAGGTCCGCAGCACGGAAATAGTCCATATGTCGATTAATAGCTCCTTCCCCGAACAGATTCTCCTTCTCAAAATGCATAAAAAAGGCTCCCGGATAGTAGTTCTGCGCTTTACTATCGTTTATTAGACTCAGCATAGCCTCCCTTTTGTTAACAGATTTGGTGGTGCATCCCATTGGATTGGCCAACAAGCATCCCATGCCCATGGTATAGGCGAGTGAGGTGACTCCCGTCGTTTGTATAAATTTCCTTCTTTTCATGGGTCTATATTAAGTTTAATATTGTGGTCCAGGGATTATTTATTCCATGGGAGTTTCCTTAGAAATAGGCCCATAGGGCCGAAATCCCATTATAGGAAATCACACAAGAGAATATCAAGGCCAGGAACAGTCCGGCGTTTATCCAAATACTGGTCTTATGGCCTTTCATCAGTCTTTTGTTATTGATTAAAAACAGTATTCCGATTATGACCAAGGGCAATACGAAGACATTAAAAATCTGTGAGAGAATCTGCATCTCAACAGGGTTCGATCCAAATATGGGAACGATCAGGGCAAATAAACAGGCGAAGGCCGTAATTCTCTTAAATTGCCTGGAACTTGTATCCAACTCCCCGGATTGATAATCCGCTATTAAAATGGGAACTATCAGTAAAATGGGGAAAATTGAAGAAAGCCCTGCACTGAGAGTTCCAAAAAAGAAAAGGGTCAAGGCGAACTTACCTGCGACAGGTTCCAACGTATTGACCATATCCAAAACCTCGGTCACTGGCTTACCATCATAGTAGAGAGCTCCGGTAGCTACTGCCATAACGGCCGCGCTTATGGCGAAGACCAAAATTGCAGCTGCAACGGCGTCCTTTTTTTGCTCTTTTAGGTTCTCTATAGTCCAACCCTTGCCCTTTACAAAAAGTGGCCGTGATAAAAAAGTCGCCGCCGCCATGGTTGTTCCGACAAAAGCTGCTACCAACATCTTGCCCCCTTGTACCTGAGGAATGCTGGGAACAAGTCCTTTTAAGACATCTGAGGGCAAAGGGTATACCAAGAACAATGATATCAAGAAAGAAAGTCCCATTATGGTCACGAAAATGACAAGGATTTTTTCAAAAAAGGTGTACTTGCCTACCAATAGAAGTGCATAAAAAATGGCGGTTACCGCTACAGCAATACCTATCACGGTCTCATATTTGTATTCGGCGATCTGCGGAAAATAAATAGCGAATATCTCATAAATGATATTGGCGGAAATGCCCATGATTCCCATCAGTGAATTCCATTGGCCAAAGGCAATCCCGATAATAATCAGAATGGCCATTGCCCTGCCCCATTTCAAGTGCTTTCGAAATGCAAAAAGCGCTGTTTCTCCCGAGATCAACGCATAATTACCAAAGACATAAATGAGAATACCGGAGAAGAAGCAGCTCAAAAGCAATACCCACAGCAACTGCATGCCATAAGTACTTCCCGCCACGATCATTGACGTCACACTGCCCGTTCCGATCGTATAGCCAATAGCAAAGATCCCTGGACCGAATGCCAATACAAGTGCGAGCAGTTTTTTTGGAAAGGACTTCTTTTTGGACTGCGGATTTTCCACTGGATCAATTTCTAATATTATTGATGATGTTCAGTGTGTTCTTTACCAAATTTTCAAGCCGATCAAAGTCTTTATTGACCAAGATTTCCTTGCTTATCAATTTGGAGCCCATTCCCACGCAGGTGACGCCTGCATCAAACCATGCTTTTAGGTTTGATTCTTCAGTGCTCACCCCACCCGTAGGCATAATGCTGGTCCACGGTTGTGGGCCTTTTATTGCCTTCACAAAAGATGGGCCGTAAGTAGAACCGGGAAACAGTTTCACGATTTCGCAGCCCATCTCCTCAGCTTTGTTGATTTCGGTCAAAGAACCGCATCCTGGTGACCAAAGCACCTTTCTCCGATTGCAGACCATCGCGATATCTTCCCGCAAAGATGGTGTTACGATAAAATTGGCCCCCATTTGCATAAAAAGCGAGGCGGCACTTGAGTCTGTGATAGAGCCGACCCCCATTATCATTCCGGGAAGCTTTGCAATCGCATATTTGTTCAATTCGGAAAATACTTCAAAGGCGAAATCGCCCCTGGCCGTAAATTCCATCAACCTTGCACCGCCATCGTAACAGGCCTTTAAGACCTTCTTTCCAAGTTCGATATCAGGATGGTAGAACAATGGAACCATTCCTGAAGCCTTCATGGCCATTGCAACCTCCAATCTTGAATATTGTGACATTTGTATTGTTTTATCTTGCCACCCTGCCCGAGGCATCGCCTCCCATCAGTTTTTCCACCTCCGCAACGGTTACCAAATTCGCGTCACCTTTTATGGTATGCTTTAAACAAGATGCGGCAACTGCAAAGTCGAGCGCATTTTGATCGTCCTCAGGATATTTCAGTAAACCGTAAATCAACCCGCCCATAAAGGAATCACCGCCTCCTACGCGATCTACGATATCGGTAATCTGATACTGACGGGTCTCGTACATTTTTTGACCATCGTACAAAACTCCGGCCCAAGTGTTGTGCGAAGCGGAAATAGACCCTCTCAGTGTTGTAATCACCTTCTTGGCCTTGGGGAACTTCTTCATCATCTGCTTACAAACAGATAGAAAGGCCTCGGCTTTTACCTCATGTCCGTGTTTATGGACATCCAAACCTTCGGGATGGATTCCGAAATGTTTTTCTGCGTCTTCCTCGTTTCCTAAGATTATATCGCAGTAAGAAGTAAGCTCGGTCATAATGGCTTCACGGTCGCCTCCATATTTCCAGAGTTTGGCTCGGTAATTCAAATCCGTTGAGATCGTTATTCCTTTTTTGTCGGCCGCCTTTAGCGCTTCCAAACAAACATCGGCGGCACCTTGGGAGATGGCCGGGGTAATACCTGTCCAATGAAACCATTCCACTCCCTCAAAGACCGCATCCCAATCGATCATTCCTTTTTCGATTTCCGCAATGGCCGAATGCGCCCTGTCATATACGACCTTACTTCCCCTGCTCACTGCCCCGGTTTCCAGAAAATAAATCCCCAAACGATCACCTCCAAAGATAATCTTGTCGGTACCGACACCTCTTTTGCGCATTTCCATCAACGCACACTGCCCGATGTCATTTTTTGGCAAGCGGGTCACAAAATCGACCGGCACCCCATAATTCGCCAATGAAACGGCAACGTTCGATTCACCACCGCCATACACAACATCGAAACTCGTCGTCTGTGAAAACCGTAAAAATCCAGGAGGGGCCAACCGCAGCATAATTTCCCCAAATGTTACTACTTTCCTCATCTATAAATGTCCTATTTAGCTTATGGTTAAATAAAAGTAACCTTTTGTTAAGTCAAAATCTCGCTCTTGCCCTTAAATTCCCAAACCTTGCCCTCCTGTAATCTGAATGGTCTCTGCTGTCAGGAAAGAGGCATCATCGCCTGCAAGAAAAGAAACTACCGAAGCTACGTCTTCAGGTTGCCCCAATCTGCCCAATAAAATGTTGTTTTTCCAAGAGGCGAAAACTTCCGGCTTTGTCGATTTGATTTGCGCGTGGAAGGGGGTGTCGATCGTACCCGGTGACACTGCGTTTACCCTTATGCCATCTTGGGCAAGATCTTTTGCCATTGCCCGGGTCAATGCATGGACTCCCGCCTTGGAAGTCCCATATATTCCGGCACCAGGCCCCCCGGCATTCCATCCAGCGATTGAGGTATAGTTTATTATAGATGCATTTTCCCCTTTTTTGAGAAAAGGTATGGCAGCCCTTGAAGCGAAAAATACGGAATCAAGGTTCAACGCCATTACAAATCGGTAAAACTCGGTTGTCATTTCTTCAAACCTCGATCTTCCACCCAGTCCTCCAGCATTGTTCACCAAAACATCTATTTTTCCATACTTTTCGCCTATGGCCTTGATGTTCGAAGTTACTTCTTCTTCCTTGGTCACGTCAAAACCACGGTATTCGGCAGTGATTCCTTCGGCTGATAGTTCTTCTACCCTCTTGGACCCGGCTTCATCTTCAATACCATTTAAGACTACGGTGTATCCGTCTTCTCCCAACCTTTTGGCTACTGCAAATCCGATACCACCCGTAGCCCCTGTAATTACCGCTATTTTTTCTTTTTGATTGCTCATTTTATCAACTGGATTTAAATTTTTTTTATCTATTTATTAGCTTTTAATGGTTCAATTTTCGGGCATAGTATCCATACACTCGCCATAGTAATTATGGCCAGTGCCGCCCCAATCACAAACGCTGGTGTATAGTTACCACCTGACGTCAGCCAAGGAACCAATGCCGTTAGACCAAAGGCCCCTAACTTGGCCCCCATACCTGCAAAACCCGAGAGTGTGCCCACTGATTTTCCACCAAATAGGTCGCTCGGCAAGGTTTGTACATTTCCAATGGCAATTTGAAAACCAAAAAGGATAACTGCCATTAGCAGAACAGCCGTTTCGGGTCCGCCAGGATTTTTCATCGCCAACAATGTGGGCAACATGATTATACAACCCAATGAGATTACGAACTTGCGCGTTTTATTGACCGACCATCCTGCCTTAATACGGTTTTGGGCCAAAAGCCCTCCGAACCAGGCCCCTATCATGGCCCCGACATAGGGTACCCAGGCATAAAAACCTATTGCTTTTACGTCCATACCGTATACCTCATTGAGGTAAATAGGTATCCAAAAAATAAATAACCACCAAATTGGGTCGATGGCGGTAGATGCAATGATAACACCCCAACTCTCCTTGTGCTTTAGCATTTTACCCGTATCAGGATTGTATCCTTCGTCTCGAACACCATCTTCATCAATATCTTGGTTTTTCTGTCCGGTTAAAATGTATTCCCGCTCCTCATTGGTTATCCAAGGATGCTTGGATGGTGGAGATTTCACTA
This sequence comes from Aurantibacter sp., assembly GCA_965215845.1. Lineage (GTDB taxonomy): Bacteria > Bacteroidota > Bacteroidia > Flavobacteriales > Flavobacteriaceae > Aurantibacter_A. The sequence goes on along the minus strand of CBDCEL010000001.1, from coordinate 23,038 downwards.
AAATCCACCAGGGCACCAGCCATATCAACCCGATTAGCCCGACCAAAATAAAAATGTAGTGCCAGCTGAAATACACTGATAGTAAGCCTATGGTGGGAAAGGCAATAATACCACCAATGGCCGCGCCCGAATTGAAGATTCCCTGTGCCAGTGCGCGTTCTTTGGTCGGAAACCATTCTGCATTTCCCTTTGCCGCCCCTGGCCAGTTTCCGGCTTCCGCCACACCCAATAAAGAACGGAAAATCGAAAGGCTCACCACTCCCTTGGCGAACGCGTGTAATGCGGTAGCAATCGACCAAAAACCAATGGATAGTATAAAGCCCAACCGCGTTCCGACCTTGTCAAAAATCTTTCCGAAAATAGCTTGACCGAAGGCATAGGAAAATATGAATATCGTAGAGATAATCGCATAAATTCCCTTTCGCTCATCTGCGTTCTTATCAGGATACAGCTCTTCAGCCATGTCTGGCCATAGAACCGGTAGTGCTTGCCTATCTATATAATTGATGACGGTCGCAAGTGCAATCAGCGCTATGACCCACCATCTTAATCCTTTGACTTTCATGATTTTTTCTTTTTGGGCTTGGTTTTAATTGTCTCCGTTGAACAATAAGAGACCCCCCAGACTATGCTGTCTGTTTTCTATTCATACTTAAGTTCTAGCTAATAAAATTTTCGGAAGTATTTAAATCAACATTAAATACCCATGAATTTAGTAGTACCTTTAAGTATTGCCTCCCTTCAAATATGTTCGATGAAAGATAAAAGCGTGCAATTTTATCTTCCGATTCACAGACTATAACCTATTCAAATATTCATAGAGCCTGCCAAAATGAATTTCCATTTTATTCTTGGCCAACTCTGGGTTCTTTTCTTTTATGGCCAAGTAAATATCTTCATGCTTTTTGATTTCTGACAAAGCCTCGTCGCCCTCACAAACTCGATCTTGATCGTATGACCCGATGATTTCAGGGGTAATCAAAAGCATTAAGGTGGTCATTGTACTATTCTTACTGGCCTTGGCAATTTCCAAATGAAACAACAAATCCTCCTGCAAATAGTCATTCCCAAGTAAGGTCTTTACCTCATAAGCTTTCAAGGCCTTTTTTATTTTTATCAAATCGTCGTTTGTTCTTCGCAGGGCGGCGAGCTCGACGGTTTTTAGCTCCAACAGTATTCTAGTTTCGACCAAGGACTTAAAATCAGGTTCTCCAAGTGCCAAAATATCCTCCATCATTCCGTTCATGGCCACTTGACCAATGTCGGCCACAAAGGTTCCGCTTTGGGGTTTTGATTTTAGAAGTCCATAAAATTCAAGTTTTTGAATAGCCTCCCGAACATTGCTTCTACTGACCCCAAATTTCTCTGATAGCTGTCTTTCAGAAGGAAGTTTGTCGCCCGGCTCTAAATTCTTATAATTAATCAAGTCCCGAATCTTCGATATTATTTCATTCTGGACGTTTTGATTTTCATACTTTGTGAGGACTTCTAGTTTCATAGGCATTTAAAATTTTCTAAAATTGGTTAACCAGATTGGTTTGTTAAAATTATGAAAATTACCTAAGCAAAAAAAGGATTTCGAACTTTAAAAACCTCAATCTATCTCTTATATTTCAAGGATTTCGAAAATCTACCGGCCTTTTGTAAAGACCGGCAGATTCATCAAAAAACTAACACAAACAACCTAATAAAAACTAATTATTTAGTACCCTGGATTTTGGGTAATCACTCCATCGCTCGCCAGAATTTCCGAGTTCGGAATTGGAAACACATAATAATTGCTGTTGATCGTTTCTCCCATTTCGGCATCGACTGTACCTGTTCTCACCAAATCAAACCATCTATGTCCTTCAAAGGCCAGCTCCAATCTTCTTTCGTCGGCGATGGCCTGTCTGACCAAAGCTTGCGTATTTATGGTTGCTGGATCCAAAACAGCCAACCCCGCCCTTGTTCTTATATCATCCAACAAAGGAAGTACTTGGGCAGCTGACGAACCATTCTCGTTCAACGCTTCGGCATATAGCAGAATAACATCGGATAATCTCAGTTCTATAAAATCTTGTTCAAGGCCTTGGGTATTAAATTTCACACCGGCACTCACTCCCTCGTCGATGGTCAACGCCCTTCTTAGGTCCCCACCGGGAAGCGTATCATTGGCAACCGCATCGAAAGCAGCGGTCAAGTCAGGATCTAGAGGCGTAAGCGACTTTGTATCACCTCCAGCGAACCATCCCGGATACTCGGTACCCGCGGTATATACACTCGGAACAGAAGTTGATACTTGGGTCGCAAAAATAATTTCTGAATTCCCATCAAGCACAACGTTGGCAAAGTCGGGTTCCAAACTGATTCCTGCACCTGCGGCGGCGTTTATCACAGCTGCAAGTTCTGTTGCGGCAGCACCAAAATTACCTCTATACATATATACCTTTCCGAGCAGTCCACGCGCAGCAATTTGAGTCGCGCGCCCACTCGATAATCCAGAATTATCCAAAGCCGCTATTGCACCTTGCAAGTCTGGTATAATCACATTATTATACACGTCGGCAGCTGGTTGCCTTGCCAAAATCGATTGATCTGCCACATCTGGTGAAGGGGATAAGTTTACTGTCACATCACCAAAAACCATCACAAGCTTGAAATAGGACAAGGCCCTTAAAAATAGAGCTTCCCCTACCTCAGTGGCATCCGCAGAGTTGTCAATTACGTTGTTCGCACTCAGTATCGACTTGTATAAATTGCTATAGAAAGGGCGAAAAAATTGCTCCACCAAATCACCACCCGCCAGATCTTCATTAAATCTGTCAAATGCAGGATATGGCTCCTCATCCATCAACATATTGTCGGCCCTAAAGTCGCTCATTATCGCCAATGGCGTCGGGGTGCCCGTATGATAGTGATACGCTGCATTCAAAACACCGGTATAATTGGTCAAACTACTTGATTCAAGCTGCTTGGGCGGAATTTGGTCCAAATCATTATTACATGCTGTTATCACCAGCATCAATCCCAATACTAAATATATTTTTTTCATTTTTTTTGATTTAGAAATTAACATTTAAACCAAGTGTAAAACTTCTAACGATCGGGCTCGCACCTTCTTGGTACCCGTAGGTCGTCGGGCCCAGATAACCGGTATTAGTTATCTCTACACCCTCAGGATTAAATGAGGTATAATTGTCTCCCATTAAATACAACAAATTAGTACCTGCAAGATATACCCGCACAGAGCTCATACCTACTGAGCTAATCCAATCTGGATTAAGCGTATACCCCAAAGTGAGGTTTCTCAATGCCGTATAAGAAGCATCCTGAATCCCTGAACCATGAGCATTTCTGGTCTGTACATAATGTAGGCCATTAGCATCGGCAATACCATCATCATTTGCATCAAAACTTGCCCTAGTTCTGTCGCCAAATTGCGATTTCCAATAAATGGGGTCGATATTGAAAACTTCTGCTCCTTGGGATCCCTGAAACTGGAACGACAAATCAAAAGCCTTGTAATTCAAATTACTTGACAATCCCCAATAGAAATCAGGTGTAGCGGATCCCAACTTGACGTAATCACCTTCATAGTCAATTGCGCCATCACCGTTTTGATCTACAACGTACCACATTGAGCTACCAAAACCGATATTTCTGGTTGGATCTGCAATATGTATCGTTTCAACCTCTCCGTGCACTGCATACCCCCACATTTCGCCAACTTCCCCACCTACGTAGTTTCTAAATTCAGGACCTCTGCCACTCGGTCCACCGTAAACTGTCCGTGGAAGTTCATCCAAAGCACCTAGACTGGTGATTTCAGTATCTACCGTAGATAAATTGGCACTCAAACTCCATCGCAAATCTTCCTTTTGTATCACACTTGCATCCAGTGTTAACTCCAAACCGGAACTTTTTACATCACCGCGATTGAGAACGATGGAAGGTGTACCGAGAACTTCGGAAACGCTTTGATTGATCAACATGTCTTCGATATCGGAGGTATAATAATCAGCACTTAATCGAATACGATTATTTGCAAACCCTAAATCAATACCATAGTTCGTCTCCGTATTGGTTTGCCAGGTCAAATCAGGGTTAGCCACATTTTGCGGAATAAGAAATCCATTCCCAAAGGCGGTCGGTGAGGTACCCAAAAGGCTCAATGCGTCATAAGACCCTAAGAAGGAAGTTGTTCCTAAAGAGCCTGTACTGAACCTCAGTTTTAATAAGCTCCAGCCGCTACCATCTCCGAAAAATGATTCGTTATGTACATTCCATCCCAAAGAAAGTGCGGGGAATGTTTCGAACCTATTATTGGCCCCGAACCGGGAATCGCCGTCTCTTCTCAACGATGCCGAGAACAAATAACGATCGTCGAACGCATATTGAACCCTGCCGAAGACACTTCTCCTCGTTCGAGTCTCATCCCTCTCGGTAGTGACGACATCCGCTGGGTCTAATTGATTATAATTTACGGGAAGACCAATTGGCACATTCGTTCCAACCGAAGAAAAACCCCTGAGATAGGTATTTTGAAATTCAAATCCGGCTACCGCAGCTATATCGTGCTTGCCCAATATTTTTGTATAATTCAAGGTGGTTTCACTCAACACGGTGGATACTTTTAGATCTGCTATATCCAAGTCGGATTGATTGCTTCGTTCACGGGCATCGGCCAAAGTTCCTTGATAATAGTAGTTCTGTGTATCCCTGAGATCACCTCCCAGAATGGTTTTTAGGTTAAGCCCCTCTAAGATTTCATATTGTAAATAAGAACTTATGTTGCCGAAATATGTTCTTTGATACCTTCTTGCATTCTCAAACTTCGCAGCCGGACCAGAATCTCCAGATCCCCCGATACCATTTTGACTTCTACCATAATGCCATTCGTGCGCAATATCACCTGGCTTTAAATCATAAATACTTGAAGTAATTGCACCGTTCCCTCGATAACCGACATCAAATGGATCGGCAAATGCCCCGGGTATGTTCGCGCCTCCTGTCGCATTGAATAATGCTTGCCTGTTGGCATCCAATTGTTGGACGAAATCAATGGACGCCTGTGTATGGTAAATAGGGTGAATACTGTATGCCCTCAAAAGATCTCGCATATCGTGTGGTACTATTTCTTGATGACCGGTGAATCCGTTAAAACTTAATCCTGTCTTGAACTTTTCCCCCAACTTGGCATCGATATTCAAACGTGCGTTCAGCCTTTCAAAACCTTGCCCCCTTACAACACCGTCAGTGTTCAAATAACCTAGCGAAGCAAAGTAATTCACATCATCCGTGCCTCCGCTGGCACTGAAATCATGGCTCATTGAGGTACCATTTTGGAAAAGCCAGTCCTCGACGCTCACGACATCGGGAGCGTTCGCGTAGGCATCTAACCTGTAATTCAATAAACCGGGATCAACTTCGGAAAGATCATAGGCGCTTGTTTGCAATTCAGCGGCCCATTCCGGGGCTGTCTTAAGCATCTCAATATCCTTGACATACTTGCTTGACGTACTGGTGTATGCATTGTAGCTAAAATTGGCTTTACCCGACCGACCTTTTTTGGTTGTAACAAGAATAACACCGTTTGCCCCCCTAGAACCGTAAATGGCCGCCGAGGCTGCATCTTTAAGCACCTCAAGACTTTCAATATCATTCGGGTTGACCGTTGCCAAACTGCCTGAAATTGGATATCCGTCTACAACGACTAGCGGGTTTGAATCGCCGGATAAAGATGAAGCCGCACGCACTTGGATTTTTGGATCTGCACCAGGTTCACCGCTTTGATTTTGAATCAATACACCGGGTAGTTTTACCCGCCAATGCATCATCGACACGCGCCGCCTGTATGCCAGCAACATCTCCACCATCTACTTTTGCAACCGCTCCGGTCAGATGTGATTTTTTTCTTGTACCATAACCTACCACGACAACTTCATCAAGTTGCGCCGAGTCCTCGGCCAAAGTAATGTTCAGAGTTTGCTGACCATCAATGGGAATTGCCTGACTGGCGAACCCTAAAGAGGAAAATTCCAGCACTTCCCCACTACTTACATCGATTGAATAATTTCCATCAAAATCGGTAGAAGTACCCCTAGTGGTGTTTTGGATAATTACATTAACTCCCGGAATAGGAACATTGGCCTCATCCACAACCGTACCGGTCAATGTATAACCGTCTTGTGCCATCAACGCCATATTGACCAGCAATACCAGCCATTAATGTTAGTTTCGTTTTTAAATTCATTTGTGATTTAAATTAAGTTAGTATTAACAATGGGTAAATACCGCTCAGGCGGTATTAATTTCTTAATGTGTTCAACATTTACACATTGGTTCTTTCTGTTTTCTAAATCACGCCAATTCCCCTTGAAGTCAATGAATTTTCGTATTTTCGTGGAAAGCGTGTTCATTAGCTATATGGCATGTTTTTGAGTATTACTTCCCTTCAAAATGAAGTAATCCGAATGAAAAGGATGGGCGTGCACCCGTCCTTTTTTTATGCATTTTTTTAAGATTTCATAGAGTGTGTTCTTTAGTTGGTTTTTATTGAGCCGAGTATTCTTAAATTGGTTTTCCATATTGGTTAACCAATTTGGTTTACCAAATATATATTAATAATCCGTTAAAAAAAAATTAATTTCAAAAAATATGGAATTTGGTAACACTTTTCGCGTGTTAGTCGCTCCAAATTGGAATCAGTTGACTTCCCAAAGTCGATAATATTCCGTCATTAGTGCTTTACTAGGAAAACGCCAGTCCCCCATTGACATCTACATTGGCCCCGGTCATAAACGAGGTTTCCGATGAGGCCAAACATGCAACGGTATTGGCGATTTCCTCGGCGGTACCTTCCCTTCGCAATGGTGTTCATTGCCTGCAACCTGTCTTTCGTGACTTCATCTTTGGTGAACGTCATCATGAAATTTGGTCGCTATCATTCCTGGACAGAGTGCATTTGACACGAATTCCTTTTGGCCCTAGCTTCTTTGGCCAAACCTCTTGTGAAAGGTCATTATTGCTCCTTTTGAAGTTGCATAGGCCAAGAGAACCGCCGCCACCGCCATCTCTGCCCAGCCTGCGAGGCTATGTTCACAATGGAACCACCAGAGCCCATATGTGCGGCAAAGCTGCTTGTGAAACCAAAAATGTGGAGTTGAGGTTTAAAAACATGACCCTGTTGAAAAAGGCTTCATCCATTTCTGCGATTGTTTTTCGGGCCACAAGGCCACCTGCGTTGTTCACCAATATATCTATAGTGTCTCCGTAGACTTCTATTGCCTTTTTTATCAAATTGTCTACCTCCTCTTTTTGGTGACATCGGCTTTCACTATAATAGCTTCACCTCCGGCGGAAACAATTTCTTGAAGTGTTTGTTGGGCGTTGGCTTCATTACTGTTGTAGTTCACAACCACCTTGGCCCCTTCTTTAGCCAGTTTTAGTGATATTGCCTTTCCAATATCCCTGGTGCCGCCTGTGACAATGGCTACTTTTTCTTTTAGGTTCATGCTTTTTATTTTGATTTTTTGTTCGTTTTCTCAAGAATTCATCCTCACGGAGACACACCCTCTTCAAAGGAGGAATCCAAATAATTGAAAGGTGGATCTAGAACTCTCCATGTCGTCCGAGATTTTGGTTCAAACTCAATTATGACATAAAATCTTTCCGAATTCGGATAGCTTTTTCAATGGCACTATTCGTTTCCAAAATAAGAAACGCCACCACCACTTAAGAAATCTTCTCTTACGGGACTGAAGGTGTCAATGAGTATTCCCTCTTCCAGGCAAATTGCACTATGCAATAAATTAGGTTCGATATATACACCATCTCCTGCTTCTACTATCTTCTTTTCCCCATCGATCTCAAATTCAAACTTGCCCGATACACAGTAGGTAGTTTGCGTATGAAAATGTTGGTGTGGGGCACCTAATGCTCCTTTCTCAAATTTCACTTTCACCATCATAATCTGGTTATCATAGCCCAAGAATTTTCTTGATACCCCTCCACCTAGTTCTTCCCATTCCAGCTCCTTTGTGATGATGTATTTTTCGCTAGATCGATTCATTATTTTGTCATTTAATATTTTCTCTATTCAATTTGTTTTGGTGGTGTCCCCGGGCCCACTGTGGCTTCCCTAAACCACACTTCTGTGTAACACCCATTTTCATATTGTTTGGCAATATCACCACCATAGGTTTCCGCACCTGTAGACCAAACCATATTTGATTCAGGGTCTTTACCATTGGTTTGGTTATAAACCCCTTGCTTGAAATAATTCAACTCTCCGCTATAGGCTGTGACTCGTTCCGTTCCGTCTCGTCCTATCGGAACAAATAATTTCCTGATCTGTTCTGGCAAATCTGATTTTTCAACGAACTCAGATGCGATTAGGTTTTTGGTAAACGTTTTGGTTTCATGTCCTTCGCTTTTAAAAGTGAGGTACATGATACCTTTATATACATTTATTTCATAACTGAATTCTTCACCCAACTTGATACCATCGTTAGGTTCAGCGGGATACTCATTTGGGCTTTCCCCAACTACAGACATATCATTTCCCCATATGGCGGTTGAATAATCCCACCTTCCGGAATTATCATCACCGGCCGTATTGATTTCATAATTCCAAAAAACCGATCCTTTTTCATGACCTGGAAATTTCTTATAGAATATTTTTAGCGGTTCATTTTCATGACCTTCACCACTATGGATTTGCCCAATTACCGTCGAGTACGAAGCCGCAACCCTGGCATCCCCGGAAACCGAGACCTGCATGACCTTGCAGGTACCCGTTAGTTTACCCCCTTCTTCAGGCGTCCATTCCCGTTTTTCGTGCAACTCTGTTCTTGTATTGTTGGAATTTCTTGAAGTGACACCAGAATTTGGTGTTTTATAGACTACCCAACGCCTTGTTCCGTCAATCACGGTATAAAAAAAGTCTTGATGCTCGAATTCAGTAAGATCTTCAGCTCTCGTTCCGTCCCCTAGCAATATTTTAAATTTATCCATAAAGGGAATCACCTCATGTGGATAGACCGTTTTCTTGCTCAAACCGTCATTCGCCTCAAAATATCCTGCATTTGAATAGGCTTCAGGACTAATTTCGATGCTGGCCGATTTAAACCACACTTCGGCATAATTGCCGTCTGCATATTGTTTTTGAATATCTCCACCATGGGTTTCGGCACCCGAACACCAGACCTTATTTACTTTAGGGTCTTTTCCATTCGTTTGGTTATAGGTTCCCAATTTAAAAAAGAGACCTTCGCCGGTATAGGCATTTTTACGCTCTATACCATCTTGACCTATTGGCACAAATAAATTTTTGACTTGTTCTGGGATGCTTGAGCGTTCTGCATATTCTGAGGAAATAAGATTTTTTGTGAATGTTTTGGTCTCATGCCCATCGCTTGTAAAGGTTAGATACATCATCCCATCCTTAACTTCTACTTCGTAACTGAACTCTTCACCCAAAGCAATACCATCCTCCGGTTCTGGCGGATAGCTATTTTTATCAGTTCCAACAACAGAAAAGTCATAACCCCAAATAGGATAGGAATAATCCCATCTTTTTGAGTTATCATCTCCTGCGGTGTTGATTTCATAATGCCAAAAGACCGATCCCTTTTCATGACCGGGGAATTTCTTATAGAATATTTTTAAAGGTTCATTCTCATGCCCGTCCGCACTGTGAATCTGACCGACTACCACGGAGTGCGTCGATGCAACACGAGCATCCCCCGTGCTTGAAACATTCATTACCTTGAGGGTAGCGTTCATTTTGGCCTCGGTCATCGGTGACCATTTTTTTAACTGGGCCAGCTCGGTTCTTGTATTGTTCGATGTTCCATGAGTACTACCTGCATTAGGGGTTTTAAAAACTACCCAATCGCCTTTGTCATCCTTAGAAGTGTAGAAGAAATCTTTATTCTCAAAGTCTGTTGCCTGGCCTACATTGGAACCATCCCCCAAAATCAAATTCCAATGTTGAAAAAAAGGAATTACATCGTTTGCCTTAATTTCTATCTCGGCCTTTTCGGAATTGGCATTTCGATTTTTGCACCCTGTAACGAGCAAAAAAGAGCAGCAGAATAATGGAAAGAAAAGTTTGTTCATGTTTGAAATTGGTTTACCAGATTGGTTTACCAAAAATACATATTTTTATAAGACCTGCAAATTTTTAACACTAAATCGATTCGCATCATCCTTTTGGTAGTTTAGGCAGGGGAAACCAGTGCGGCTGAAATGAATCTCTTTCCAACGACCTTAGGTCTAAGCAACTTTGTTTTTTGCACTCCTTCTTAACAAAAACCCAATGATGGCAATAATCAACGAACAACATACAAACAGCAACCTGCCCCATAACGGATTGGGAATCAAGGCCATTAGCAGTATTCCGGTACCCATCACCAGTACCATTCCGCCCAATTTATTTCTTTGTTGGCGGTCAACCTCGTCTTGCCGATCGTCTGCAATCACAGGTCTTTTCAAATCCTCAAAAAAGCGTTGCGTTTTCGTTTTGTGTTTGTCTTTTGCTTCATTGTAGACTAGGGAGGTCGCACAAAAAAATCCCCCGGTGATAAACACATGGCCCGCAATGGTCAGGATTATGTTCATATCAACGATTTCTCGGCTGGTGAGTGAATCAACCCCAAACCATGATGCAAAAGCTTCCGCGGTCACTACGTTATCAACCAACGAAGATACCACCAAACCGACTGCAATGGTAGCCCAAGGCGCCCATTTCGGTGTCCTTTTTATAATAATGCCCAGTAATAACGGCACCATCATGGGTACTTGTACCATGGTAGAAACGCGCATCATCAACTCATACAAACTGAGTTCCTTAAGGGAGGCAAAATACAGCGCAACGGCAATAACGCCAATACCACTTATAAAGCTGACCAATTGGCTGATACGCAGCATTTTCTTGTCATCGGTTTGCTTTCTATTCCGTTTCGCGAGAAAAGGTTCGTAAATACTTCGAATGAAGATTCCCGCATTTTTGTTCAGTGCCGAGTCCATGGATGACATGGAGGCCGCAAACAGTCCCGCCATTAGCAACCCTACCGTTCCTATGGGCATGGCGTTGCGGGCAAACACCAGGTAAACTGCGTCTGCGGCCTTATTGCCCAATTGTGCATAATCCAAAGGGGCATCCGGATACAAGGTAGCCGCGGCCCAAGGAGGGATAAACCAAATAATCGTACCCACACCCATCAAGGTCATGGCCAATAGGGCCGCTTTTCGGGCATTAATGGAGTCCTTTGCGCCAAGAAATCGAAACGAATCATGCAAGTTCATCATCGTGATGATTTGTTTTGGCAAAAAGAAGATAAAGGTTCCGAACAAAATCAAGGGGTAATTCATATTCGGGCCGATGAGAAATCCTCCCGGAAAATTTTTAACCAAATTAACCGGACCGTCAATCATGACCAATGCCACTATGGCCGTAGCCACCGAAACAACCGCCACCACCAAAGTTTGAACAAAATCGGAGGCAACGACCCCCCAAGCTCCTGATAGTACGGATACAAAAAGTACCGTCAAACCTATGGCAATGATGGTTACGTTGATATCAGCCTCAAAAACGGCACTGGTAAAAACGCCCAGGGCGTTTAACCAGACGCCGGCATTTATAAAAGAAAATACGATCAATGCCCAAGAAAAAAATAGCTCATTTTGAGGGCCAAATCGTCTTCTGATACCTTCGGTAGGTGTATCTACCCGCATTTGCCTGAAGCGATGGGCGAAGTAGGCCCACCCACAAAAAAATGCGAAGGTATTACCAATATATACAGCGCAAATGGCAAAACCATCAGCAAAGGCTTTTCCCGCAGCTCCGGTGAAGGTGACGGCAGAGAATTGCGCCATAAAAGCGGTCGACCCTACCATCCACCATAGCATTCTGCCTCCACCACGAAAATAATCGCTCGTTGATTTGCTTGCCATTCGCGCGAATAGCACACCAATGGTAAGAATCAAAATGAAATACAGACCGATTACGAGATATTCGTAGAACATGGTTTGGTCTTTTTATTGGAGATGACGAACATCAGTCCAGCTATCATTTTTTCTGATGATGTCAATAAGTTGCTGGTACAGACTACCTTCTTTAAAGGTTTGGTATGGGGCAAAAGCCCCTCCTTTAATATCCTTAACGAATTCCCTAACCAAGTAATGCCAATTTCGCTCTGTATCACCCTCGATTTTTGGTTGGTCATCGGTAACCTCTTGGGGCAACGGAAGTTCTTGCCAAATTTTGTTTTCATCCCATACATATAAAGGGCCCATACCGTAATGACCCTTTATGTAAATCGCTCCTTTTGTTCCATAAAACACGATATGGTCTTCATTAAATCGAGGGTTGAGTCCACCATGTTTAAAGAGTACGGAAACTGGTTTGGTGGCAATTGCACTTTCCAATTGTGTCAACACCGTATAGGACCACTCTACATTACTTTCTCCCCATTCAAGCGAAGGGTCATTAATGTCTTTGGGAATATGGTCTCGTCTTGTTTTAAAATTATGCACCCCATCAACGATCGGCGCTTTTCCCAAATCGTCGCGCACCTCCCCTATTATGGCCAGAATTTTTTCTCCGATTACCGCGGTCGCAATCGAAATCATGTGGGTGAAATTGTTGTTCAGACGACCACCCCCGTCTTCCTTGCGATGAGACCAACCGAAGGGAATGTCCCGTTCCAAATTGAAATGTGAAATAAACTCGGCTTCGACGGGTTCGCCAATTACGCCATTTGCAACAAGTTGTTTCGCATGCTGAATATGTGGCATATATCTAAAACTGGAAGCAAAGGCGGTCTTTACTTTTTTTTCTTTTGAAAGCTCGTATAACTCCACAGCGGATTCACCTTTGTCCGTTAGGGGTTTATCACTAAATACATGACAGCCAAACTCGATGGCTTGTTTGATGGGTATGTAATGAGCACCCCCGGGTGTAGCAATAGAAACTATATCGGGTCGGCATTTCTTCAACGCCTCTTGCCAGTCAGTTCCGAAATAGGGTATTTCCATTTTCTCGGCCACTTCTTTGACGACACTTGGTGTTCTTCCTACTATCCCGACTACCTCGACACCAAAAGCCCGAAATGCATCTGCATGGCCTTGTCCCGCAAATCCGGTTCCCGCGATGAGTACTTTTAACTTTCTCTCCACCTATTTAACCATTGGTTTTATGTTGGTTCTACTTTTACCAATTCCACAAAGTGCCATCCTCCAGCCTGTTTACTGGAAGATAAGATCGCTTATAGGGATATTTCTTTGCCGCTTTTTCATCGAATTCGATTCCCAGTCCTGGTTTGTCTTCCAAATAAAGTAGTCCTTTCTTTAATTCCACCTCATAATTGAAAACTTCATTCAATTCGGGAGTGCCAAAACCAATAAATTCTTGAACTCCAAAATTTGGAGCCCAAAGGTTGAACTGCATGTGGGCCATAAAGCAGACCGGCGAAAGGTCAGGTGCCCCGTGTGGAGCCATGCGCACATGATATAATGACGCAAAATCGGCCAATTTCTTAAGCGGAGTTAATCCGCCACCATGTGTTACCGCGGTTCGTACATAATCAATCCATTGATTTTGAATCAACTCTTTGGCATCCCACAGCGTATTGAACTTTTCGCCCGTGGCCAACGGTGTATCCGTATGTTCCCTTATAACTTTATATCCCTCGGCATTGGCCGTGGTGACCGGATCTTCGAGAAAAAGCAGGCCGTAGGGCTCGAGCAGTTTCCCCAATTTAGATGCTTCTATTGGGGTCAACCTGCTATGTACATCATGGCAAAGTTCAATATCATACCCAAATTGATCCCGTGCCCGCTTAAACAATTCGGGAATGAAATTCATGTACCTTTTAGTGGACCATTCGTGTTCGGGAGGCAAGGGCCGATTGCTCTGCAACTCGTAATAGTTCTTGTTGTCGTTCAACGTGCCGTAGGTGCCTTTCATACCCGGTATACTGCACTGCAAACGCACCGCTCGGTAACCTTCATTTATGGCTGCACCCAAATTTTTCAAAACCTCATCGATGGTTTCCCCGTTGGCATGGCCGTAGACCGTAACCCCATTTCTGCTTTTTCCGCCGAGCAATTGATAGACCGGCATGTTGGCTAGTTTACCCTTGATATCCCAAAGCGCCATATCGATTGAAGCAATGGCCGATGTGCTGACCGATCCGTTTTGCCAATAGGCACCTTTATAGAGGTATTGCCAAATATCCTCGATTTGATGGGCATCTTTTCCAATGAGACAGGGTATGACATGCTCTTCCAAATAGGCAACGACGGCCATTTCCCTTCCGTTTAGGGTAGCGTCGCCAAGGCCATAAGTACCATCCTCAGTTATTATTTTAACCGTAACGAAGTTGCGACCTGGGCTGCACACAAAAACTTTTATATCCTTGATTTTCATTCTAATCCTATCAATTTACTTTTTTTGTATTTCCTTTTAAAAATAAAGCCGACCGTAAGCATGATTCCACCAATAAAGGCAAAACATAATCTGCCGGTAAGGTCGTTCGGTATCAAAATAAGCGAGGACAGGAATGTGCCATAAACGAGACACATGTTCCCCAAAATCTTAAATTGTGCGGCGTCGGTACCTTTATGCCCATGTTCTTTTTCATAATCTACCGGGGTATTTAGTTTTACAAAAAAGTTCTCGACCTGTTTATGGTATATTTCGGGAGAAGTGTTTCTGAACAAACGGGTTCCCCAAAACCACGTACTGCACAATACGATAACCGCAAATACATTGGAGAAGAACATTACGTCTATTAACTCCCTGTTCGACCAAGGGGTATCAACACCTAAAAATTGCAACAAGGCTTCCGGGCCTACCTGGGTCTGTATGATGTAGGAAATCAACATGCCGACCAGAACCGTTGACCATCCGGCCCAGCGGGGCGTGTCTTGAAAAATGATGCCCCAGGTCAATGGAATCATAAAGGGCAGCGAAATCATGGCCCCCAACCTCATATTGATATCGAACAGATTTATTCCCTCCAACTCGCTAAAGAATATGGCGGAGAGAATGACAAGACAGCCCAGCACCACCGTGGTAATCAGAGAGACACGGAAAAGTTCCCTATCGCTGGCCGATTTTCTAAGAATGGGCTTGTAAAAGTTACGCACAAAGATTCCGGCATTTCGGTTCAGCGTACTATCCATCGAGGACATTGTTGCCGAGAATATGGCGCAAATCATTACACCGACCATCCCGACCGGAAGCAATTCGATGCCCATCGCCAGATAAATACCGTCCACCGCTTTTTCGCCAAGGGCCTGGAGCGATTCAACGTTCGATATATCAGGAAACATGATCGAAGCGGCCATCGGGGGAATAAACCAAATAATCGTTATAGTAAAAAACAGAATGGACGCCATCAAGGAAGCTTTACGAGCCTGTTCAGAATCCTTGACCGCCAGAAAGCGATATCCATCATTGGTATTATTGACCGAGAAAAACTGCTTGCAAAAAGAGGCGATGAACCAAAGCCAAACGATTTTGCTATCGGCCAATTCAGACCAATTGTAGTGCGTGGTCGGCAGTTGCCCTAAAAAGCTGCCCACACCGCCTAGCTCGCGTAAAGACAAAAATGCCATGACAATGGCCACGGGTACCATAATCATCAATTGCATGAAATCACTGGCAACCACGGCCCATGAACCGCCCAAAAGGGAAATGACCAAAACCGTGATTCCGACGGAGAGCACGGTCATTTCCATACTTACCCCGAAAACGGTGGATATGATAATACCTAAGCTATAAAGCCATACCCCGCCATGGATTACTCCGAAGGGTACTACCATCCAGGTGAAGAATTGCTCGTTGGCCTTGCCAAAACGTTCGCGAACTACCTCAATGGCAGTAACTACGCGTGTTTGACGAAATCGTTTGGAAAAATACAAAAAGCTGATAAAGAAGCCCAGTCCGTTGGCCATGTAGACTATAAAAACGAAAGTACCTGTTTCATAGGCCTTGCCAGCTGCCCCCGTATAGGTAACCGCACTGATAAAAGACATAAAAGTCGTCGCCCCGACCAACCACCATAACATACTACCACCACCTCGGAAATAATCGCTGGTATTTTTGTTCATTCGTTTAAACACGATTCCTACCGAAATCATTAAGATGAAATATGCGACAACTACTAAATAATCATAATTTGATATCATTTTCGGTCTTACATTTTTGGCTAATTATTTGTTCGGAAATGTCCCCGCACCTACGGTAGCTTCTTTGAACCAAACCTCAGCGTAACTACCGTTTGCATACTGTTCGGCTATATCGCCATCGTAAGTATCCGATTTTGTTGATTTACCATTGGCTTGATTGTAACAGCCTTGTTTGAAATACTGCATTTCACCGGCATAGGCAGTATCACGTTCCATTCCGTCGCGCCCCCTTAAAAAGTAGGTTGAAACTATTTGTTCTGGAATAGCCGCTTTTTTGGAGAAATCGGATTTTAATAAGCTCTTTGTAAAAGTTTTGGTCTTATGACCATCACTTGTAAAGGTGAGATGCATAATCCCTTCGAAGACATTTACTTCATAAGAGAATTCCTCTCCGAGTTCAATGCCATCTTCGGGTTCTTCAGGATAGACCGCCGGACTCGTTCCAACAATTGAAAAATCATGTCCCCAGACCGCTGCGGAATAATCCCATCTGCCCGCGTTATCGCCTTCTGTATTAATTTCATAATTCCAAAAGACAGAACCCTTGTTGTGGCCAGGGAATTTTTTATAAAATATTTTAAGGGGTTCGTTTTCATGCCCCTCATCACTATGAATTTGTCCAATGACCGTTGAAAACGCGGAAGATACGGTAGCGTCACCCGTTGTCGATACGTGCATCACTTTTAGGGTTCCCGTGAGCCTTCCACCTGTTTCGGGAATCCAACGTGCCTTTTGCCCTAACTCAGTTCTTGTGTTGTTCGATGTTCTGGAGGTTATACCTGAATTTGGTGTTTTGTATACCACCCAATCGGTTTCTCCATCATTTTCAACATAAAAAAAGTCTTTCTTTTCATAATCGACCAAGTCTTCAGAGCGCGTACCGTCCCCCAAAAGGATTTTCCATTCTCCCATAAAAGGAATTACATCACTTGGATATTTTGTTTCACTTTCATTTTGGGTTGCCGGTGCCGAAATAGTAACCGAAGTGGTTTTAGAATTGTCTTTACAGGCAAATATTACCAAAACCGCCATCACCGTGAATAATCTTTTCTTCATCCTTGGGTTGATTTCGTTTAAACGAGGTCAATACATCAGTTTGAGCGGAAGGTTTTCCTGTACGATCAATTCTCCCGAATTTGTTATTTCATTGTTGGAATGGGTGTTGTTTTTTGCTCCCCATAAGCGGGCAATCCATTTTACATCATTGTTCAAGAATTGGTTATCTGAAAGGTTCACATTGATGATACCATAGGTATTGAGCAAAATTCCATTTTCTTCCTTAGCACCGCATCTGGTGAAAGTGCTATTGGTCACAATCAGATTACCCCCTACTGTTGACTCATCATATCCACCCCTGTAGTAATCAATTACATTTTTGGTGACATCTTCAAAATGGCAATTCTCAATGAAAATGTTTTCTGCATTGTATTCACCTCGGTCATCGTTCTCCGCAGATAAATCCAAGCCATTTGCGCAGTTTGAAATTGTGGTAGACTTGAATTTAAGATACTCTGAGAAAGAATATTTGTACCCTATTAGCACATAGTCAAAATCGCTGATCTCGGAATCTACAACCGATAAATTATATAGACTTGACATATTGGCCTGTAAACTCGCAAAGGCATAATTCTGCCGAGTCCCTTTAAGCCTTATGCCCTCTAAAGTCAGCTGTCCTTTTGGGTTCATTTCAAAAGCCGGCGTTTTTGCCGGACCGTTGTAAAGAACAACGGCCTTTCTAGTGGCGTCAGCCGACTTTATGGTTAGCATCTTATCAATTTTTAACGGGGATCCCAGCTCATAACGGTCATCGGTCAAGAGTATGGTGTCGCCACTTTTTGCCTTCTTCAAAGCATTTTCCAATTCAACCAGGGACTCTGCAGCGTGAGTCATGGTGCTAGCTTCTTCCTGAGATTTTATGGAATACCAATCAGGACCGTATTGAGACAGGTCTAAAAGATTCGGCTTCTTAACGGACGTGCCGGCAATAGCCCCTACCGTATTATTGTCTGCTCTGGAATTACCGAACAAATCGTTTTTGATTTGGTCAAACTCAAAACCCTGATAGAGTTCAACATCAGACAGCTTGTTTTCGGGCACTAAAACATTATCCTCCAAAATCGTAAGTGAAAAATCTTTTTGCTGAAATAATGAATCGTGTTCAAATGGTACTCCCTGATTGTTCATCACATTGCTTTTAAAAAGGATACCATCCAATGAATCGTGAGCAACGATGGGCCGCTGATCTTCATTGTCATTATAAATAAGATTATTGGCCACGATCGTTCTAATGGGTCTTTCCGATCTGATTTCAGAGGCTGGAAGCACTTCCCTTTGGTCCACATTCGATCCGACACCAAATTGCCATGGCGACGTGCAATTAATCCAGGAATTATGGGCCACCACAACATCGGTAACCTGTATGTACCTGTTCAATGGCGATTTAGGAATGCCGTTCATGACGGCAAGTGGACTTCTAAAAACTTCTCCTTTTAGGTCAAAGAAATAGTTGTTGGTTACCCAATGGCCCGTACCTATCAATCTCACACCTCCAATTTGTTCAGAGTTGGTATCTCCGATAAAATAATTGCCATCGATGATACAGTAGTTTCCATGCCGTGTTACTAATGAGCCCTCGCTCTTGTAAAAAACATTGTTTCTGAACTCATTGAAATTCGTTTTACTTGAAATCACTTCTACTTCTCCATTACAGCGATCAAAAAAATTGTTGGCCACAAGCGTAAAGCTAGGCGCCATGGAAGTAAAACTATTCCCAATTTGTATGGTCTCTGCACTAGGCCCGCCCTTCGGGGGTCTTGGGCCAAAATGGTTATTGGTGATTTTATGATAGTTCCTGATGCTTTCATTTCCTGCCAAATCAACCCTAATCGTTGGGCCCCTATTTGACTTTCCGGCAATGTAGCAATGGTCAAGCTCGTTGTGCCGCCCCTTAAACAGCACCCAGAGATCGGCCTTGTTTCTTTGGGCCTTGTTAAAATCAATAATTGCGCAGTTGGTGACTTTTGAGTGATTGGCCACCGTATCTTGGTTGATTGCAAACTCGATAACCGATCGTGAAGGAGATGCGCCATTTGTGAAGTACAACCCATTTACGACCAAGTATTCACCTCCAAGCTTTAAATCGGATTCCCCGCCTATAATAACCTCGCCAGCCGTTTCTGCTCTTAACGTAATGGGTTGCTCTTCCTTTCCATAACCCATGAATCGAATTTGAACATCGTTCCAATCCCCATTGGCCATAACTATTTCGTCCCCGGGCCCTACGGTCTTCAGTGCTTCATTCAATTCAATGCTATCTTTTACATAGATGCTACTTTGGTCAGAAGCTTTGCCACAGGAAAATAGTATGAGCGCAATACCAAGTAATAAGAAACCATTTTTTACCCTATCAATTTTTAATGACGATTGTGATACATACAAAATGGTTGAAACCTTGCCCATCATTTGGTACCTAGGAGGTGCTAGGGGTATCAGTAATTTCATTGTTTAAAATTGGTTAACCAGTTTGGTTTACCAAAAATACATATATTTGTATGACTTGCAAATTTTTAACATAAAAACTCCCAAATAATCAAAGAATGAAAAGAGAAAAATCAAATCTTTCACGAAGGGAATTCACCAAGTTGTCAGCAACTGCACTAGGAGCCTTGCCCTTAATGGGTTTTGAAAGTGCGGTTAAAGGATCTTTTATACCATCTGCCACCAACATCGAGGTACATCTATTCTCAAAACACCTGCAATTTTTGGATTACGACGATATGTCAGAAGCTGCCGCTGAAATGCGTTTTGACGGACTCGACCTGACCGTAAGGCCTAAGGGACATGTTTTGCCCGAAAAGGTGGCTGATGATTTACCAAAGGCCGTAGTCGCTATGAAGAAACACGGGCTTAAACCCGGTATGATGACTACGAACGTTTGGGACATCAACGAGTCAGGACAAAAAAAGGTTTTAGAAACAGCAAGTACATTGGGTTTTACACATTATCGAACAGGATGGCTTAAATATCCTGATAGTAGAACCATATCCGACAGCCAAGAAATCTATGGCCGACAAGCAAAAGAATTAGAGGAAGTCAACAAAACTTTAGGCTTAATCGGTTGCTATCAAAACCATGCCGGAAAGCATGTTGGTGCGCCCATTTGGGACCTCCCTCCTATTTTGGAAGCCACCAATAATGAATATATCGGCGCACAATATGATATCAGACATGCGGTGGTCGAGGGTGGAGCCAGTTGGGAGCTTGGCCTGCGACTGATCAAACCCTTCATTAAATCAATAGTCATCAAGGATTTTAAATGGGGAACGGTAAACGGAGTTTGGAAACCGATAAACACACCACTTGGAGAAGGTATGGTAGATTTCAACCGATACTTTTCTTTACTTAAAAAATATAAAATCAATGTGCCGATTTCACTTCACCTAGAATATGATTTAGGAGGCGCTGAACACGGCAACACCAAAATAGCAATCGATAAAAAGAAAGTTTTTGCACAAATGAAAAAGGACTTAGCTTTCTTAAGGGAAGCCTGGGAGAAAGCTGAATAACAATTCAGGCCTTTTCTATTTTGGATTTAGTCGATTCCCCATCCACTAATCGCCAAATTCCCCAACTATTATCATCTTTAAGGGCTTTGGGCAACAAACTGTCAGGATAATTCTGATAACAGACCGGCCTTACAAAACGTTTGATGGCGTTGGTACCCACGGAGGTTGATTGTGGCGCGGTCGTTGCCGGATAAGGCCCACCATGTACCATGGCATGGCATACCTCTACCCCGGTTGGATAGCCGTTGACAACAATACGGCCTACCCTCTTTTCCAGCACCGCAAATAATTCCGTGTATTCTGAAAAATCCTCTTCCGTGCCATGTACCGTTGCGGTAAGATGACCTTCCAGATTTCTTGCGGCCCGTAGCAGTTGTTCCTTGGTTCGCGCCTCGACCAACACGCTCGACGGTCCAAAGTTTTCTTCGGATAAATCGTCATGCTCCATAAAATTCTCTATTGAAGTCTTAAATATTCTAGGGGACGCCGCATTTGGAGAATCTTCCCTTAATCCAACTGCAAATTGTTCTATATTGTCAATATCCAAAGTTCTTTGAATTCCTTTATCATATGCCTTTTTCATAGCTGGTGTAAGCATAACTCCTGAAGGTGCCTCGCTTATTTTATGGTTGAGCTGATGATAAAATTTAGTTGCTCCCTCTGATTTTTGAACAAAAGAAAGCCCTGGATTTGTACAAAATTGACCAACCCCCAGGGTAATGGATCCGGCCATTCCCGAAGCAATTTCCTCGCCCTTATCTTCCAATGCTCCCGGTAAAATAAATACAGGGTTGGTACTACCCATTTCGGCAAATACGGGGATAGGTTCTGGTCGTGCGTTGGCGTATCCGAACAATGCTTTACCTCCTCCATAAGATCCTGTAAAGCCAACAGCTTTTATACCGGGGTGCTTTACCAAGGTCTCACCGACCTCTCTTGAGTTTCCGTGAAGCAAGGAAAAGGTACCTGCCGGCATTTCGCATATTTCTATGGCTTTTTTGATGGCTGCCGCCACCAATTGGGCCGTTCCCGGATGTGCCTTATGTCCCTTGACCACAACGGGACAGCCGGCTGCCAGGGCCGAAGCAGTATCTCCTCCAGCCGCCGAAAAGGCCAATGGAAAATTACTTGCACCAAATACCGCTACCGGGCCCAAGGGCAATAGCATATGCCTAATATCGGGTTTTGGAATCGGGCTTCTGTCCGGAATTGCGGTGTCAATTCTGGCATCGACCCAAGAACCTTCCCGAACTACGGTGGCAAATAGTTTCAATTGGTTCATGGTTCTTCCCCTTTCTCCTTGTAATCTTCCCAAAGGGAGTCCGGTTTCCAAATGACATCGTTCTAAAAGCGCATCACCTACGTTTAATATCTCCGCCGCGATTTGATCCAAAAAATCGGCTATGGAATCCTTGTCTTTTCTTCTATATACATCGAAAGCCGCTGTTGCTTTTTGAACTGCTTCATCAACTTGTTCAATAGTGGAATTTGCAAACGCTCCGTCCAATTGCTCATTGGTCGCCGGGTTTATGGCGTAAAATGTCTCAAAATTATTCATTCCTTTTTCTAAATTGTGATTTACTCCTAATGGTTATAACTACAATATTAACCCCACCAAACCTCTCCTTCAACTAGGTGCTCTTTTACCACATCAGGATTGAGTTCAATGCCCAACCCTGGTTTATCGGGTACCTCGACAAATCCGTCCTTGCACAAGGGCCCATCGTGAAGAATGATATCATCCATCCAATTACCGTCAAAATACATGGTCTCACAGGCCAGATAATCGCGAATGGAAGAGGCCCAATTCACGGAAGCCATTCCATTAACTATACTGCCCGAATTATGGTTGGCGACCGGTATATAATAAAGGTCCGCCAAATCGGCCATACGTTTGTTTTCTAAAAATCCCCCGGAGTTGCGTAAATCAGGATGTATGATATCTGTTGCCGAATTTTCGATAAAGGGCAGCGCATCGGATCGTCGCATCCAATTCTCCCCAGTACAAATGGGTACTGGAGACATGTGCGCAAGTCGTTTCCAACTTTCGGAGTACGGAACTGGCAGCGGATCTTCCAACCAAATGGGTTTGATCGATTCCAATCCTCTCGCCAAATCGATCGAGGTTCGCAAATCAAATTCCCAATGGCAGCCAATCAAAATATCATGCTCCCATCCTAAAGCTTCCCGAGCATTTTCATAACCCTCTATTAACAACCTAAGGCCTTTACTTGATAACAATCGATTCGAAGGGTCGTACCCAAGGTCGTTGGAGGCATTGGTTCTGGGCA